>NZ_JBEYTO010000005.1:0-475035 GCF_040643095.1 Micromonospora sp. NPDC047467
CCCTCTTGTGTCCACCCCCCCCTCGCGCGTGGGGGGGGCCGGCCCGCGGGGGCGCGCCCCTTCCGCATATATCCCAGGCCCGCCCCAGCCGGCCCCGTTGACCATGAAGTTATTGCCCTCCCGACCGGCGTGTCGGGGCAATAACTTCATGATCAACGCGGGCGGGGGGCGGGGTGGGGGTGGGGGTGAAGGGGGTGCCTAGGTGGGGGGTGGCGAGGATGGTGGGGGAGTGGGTGCGCAGAGCGGTCAGGCGGGAGCGGCGGGCTTCCTCCGGGTCCTCCTCGTGGGCGTACGCCAGGTCGGGGTCGACGAGTTGCACGGCGTGCACCAGCAGGTCGCCGGTGACCAGCATCCGTTCGTCGGCCGAGGTCAGGAGCACCGACTGGTGGCCGGGGGTGTGCCCGGGGGTGGGCAGCAGACGTACCGCCGGGGTGAGGCTCGTCTCGCCGTCGACCACCCGGAGCTGGCCGGCGGCGCGCAAGGGCTCGACCAGGCTGGCCCGCAGCCCGGGGTTGATCACCTGGAGGGCGTCCAGCTCGGCCCGCTGCACCAGGTAGCTCGCGTTCGGGAAGTACGGCCGCCCCGGTGTGCCGGTCACCGCCCAGCCGACGTGGTCCGTGTGCAGATGGGTGAGCACGACGGCGTGCACGTCGTCGGGGTCGATGCCGGCCGCCGCCAGCTCGGCCGGCAGCCGGCCCGGCACCGGCGCCCAGCTCGCGGCCGGCGCGTCGGCCGGCCCGATGCCGGCGTCGACCAGGGTGACCGGCCCGTCGCCGACCCGCAGGGCGAAGCTGCGGAATTGCAGCCACCACTGCCCGTCGGCGGTGACGCTGCTCGGGTCGCGCCGGTCGGCCTCCCGCCAGTGCGCCGCGGTGGCCGTCGGGAACGCGTCGGCCCGGGGCTGGAAGAAGGGCCCCTCCCCGTCGGTGAGTGCGGTGACCGTGATAGACCCGAGGGTGCGGCTCAGAGGCATCGGGTGATGGTGCCAGGGAACTCCTGCGCCGCGCAGCCTGGTTTCCCCCGGCCGGTCGAGGCCGGGTGGGGGCTGCCGGCCCATTTGCAGTACGCTCGTACTGCTTGAGCACGTGTCCCCCGAGAGGAGCGCCGGCCGATGGCGAAGATCAAGGTAAACAACCCGGTCGTGGAGCTCGACGGCGACGAGATGACCCGGATCATCTGGAAGCAGATCCGGGAGCAGCTGATCCTGCCCTACCTCGACGTCGACCTGCACTACTACGACCTGTCGATCCAGCACCGCGACGAGACCGACGACCAGGTCACCATCGACGCCGCCAACGCCATCAAGGAGCACGGCGTCGGCGTCAAGTGCGCGACCATCACCCCGGACGAGGCCCGGGTGGAAGAGTTCGGCCTGAAGAAGATGTGGCGGTCGCCCAACGGCACCATCCGCAACATCCTCGGCGGCGTCGTCTTCCGCGAGCCGATCATCATGTCCAACGTGCCGCGGCTGGTCCCCGGCTGGACCAAGCCGATCATCATCGGCCGGCACGCCCACGGTGACCAGTACAAGGCCACCGACTTCGTCGTCCCCGGCCCGGGCACGGTGACCATCACCTACACCCCGGCCGACGGCGGCGCGCCGATGGAGATGGAGGTCGCCAACTTCCCCGGCGGCGGCATCGCCATGGGCATGTACAACTACGACGAGTCGATCCGGGACTTCGCCCGGGCGTCGTTCCGGTACGGCCTGGACCGCAACTACCCGGTCTACCTGTCGACCAAGAACACCATCCTCAAGGCGTACGACGGTCGGTTCAAGGACATCTTCGCCGAGGTGTTCGAGGCCGAGTTCAAGGCCGAGTTCGACGCCGCCGGCATCACCTACGAGCACCGGCTGATCGACGACATGGTCGCCGCCGCGCTCAAGTGGGAGGGCGGCTACGTCTGGGCCTGCAAGAACTACGACGGTGACGTGCAGTCCGACACCGTCGCGCAGGGCTTCGGCTCGCTGGGTCTGATGACCTCGGTCCTGCTCTCCCCGGACGGCCGTACCGTCGAGGCCGAGGCCGCGCACGGCACGGTCACCCGGCACTACCGGCAGTACCAGAAGGGCGAGAAGACCTCGACCAACCCGATCGCGTCGATCTACGCCTGGACCCGGGGTCTCGCGCACCGGGGCAAGCTGGACGGCACGCCGGCGGTGACCGAGTTCGCCAACACCCTGGAGCAGGTCATCGTCGACACCGTCGAGGGCGGCCAGATGACCAAGGACCTCGCGCTGCTCATCTCGCGCGACGCCCCGTGGCTGACCACCGACGAGTTCATGAACGCCCTGGACGAGAACCTGGCCCGCAAGATCGCTGGCTGATCCAGGCGTACCGCATCATCGAAGCCCGCCGGCACCCGCCGGCGGGCTTCGGCGTGTTTGGCGGTGGCGCGCCTTCGGCGTCACCGCCCCCGGCGCGCCTCGTTGACCAGGGTGGACGAGATGCCAGTCGCGTCCAAGGAAGGTTGACCGCGGTCGACCAGCGGCATGCGTGCCGATCAGGCAGCCTTCCCGGCTGTGGCGTGCACAGCCAGCCGTCCCTTCCCTGCGGGGGGCCCTGTCCCGGGCCCCCCGCGCCCTGTTCCCCGCCCTTTTCCGGCGACGCGCGGGGCACCGGCCCTTCTCCGCGACGTGCGGGGCGCCGGCCCTTCTCCGCGGCGCGCGGGTGCCGGCCCTTCTCAGGCGGCGCGCAGCAGGTCGGCGGCCCGCTCGGGGGCGATGTCGTTGATGAAGACACCCATCCCCGACTCGGAGCCGGCCAGGTACTTCAGCTTGTCCTCGGCTCGCCGGATGCTGAACAGCTGCAGATGCAGGTGGCCCAGCTCGCGGTCGATCCGGATCGGTGCCTGGTGCCACGCCGCGATGTAGGGCATCGGCATGTCGAACAGCCCGTCGAAGCGGCGCAGCAGATCGAGGTAGAGCGGCCCGAAGGCGTCCCGCTCGCTGTCGTCCAGCGCCGGGATGTCCGGCACCACGCGGCGCGGCGCGACGTGCACCTCGAACGGCCAGCGGGCCGCCGCCGGCACGAACGCCGTCCAGTGCTCGTTCTCGACGACCACCCGGTCACCTGTGGCGCGCTCGGCGGCCAGCACGTCCGCGTACAGGTTGCCCCCGCCGGTCCGCTCGGCGTGCCGGCGCGCGGCAGCCAGCAGCGCCCGGGTGCGTGGCGTCACGAAGGGGTACGCGTAGATCTGCCCGTGCGGGTGGTGCAGGGTGACGCCGATCTCGACGCCCCGGTTCTCGAAGCAGAACACCTGCTCCACACCGGGCAGCTCACCGAGCACCTCGGTGCGGTCGGCGAGCGCGTCCAGGACCGTGCGAACCCGGCGTGGGGGGAGGCTGGCGAAGGACGCGTTGTGGTCCGACGTGAAGCAGACCACCTCGCACCGGCCCAGCCCGGGCCGGACCGGCGTGAACGGGGTGATCTCGCCGGGCTCGTCGGCGACCCGGCCGCTCAGCGACGGGAACCGGTTCTCGAAGACCACCACGTCGTAGTCGGTGGCCGGGATCTCGGTCAGCCGGTCGCCGACCGACGGGTCGAGCGGGCACTCGTTAGCGGGCGGGAGGAAGGTGCGGGTCTGCCGGTGCACGGCGACGGCCACCCACTCGTCGGTCAGCGGGTCGTAGCGCAACTGCGAGGCGGGCGGCGGTGGCGGCAGGTCCCGGCGGTCCGGCTGGTCGCGGACGGCGTCGTCGTTCTCGTCGAAGTAGATCAGCTCCCGGCCGTCGGCCAGGTCGATCGCGGTGCGCTTCACTGCGCCGTCCCCTCACTCGTCGGCGTGCGCGTAGCGCGACCCGCCCCCGTTGCCTTCACCATGATCAATTCGCCCACCTGGTCGCCGAGTACCCGTCGTGCCGGCGGAGGCAACCGGTCGTCGCTGACCAGGACGTGCGCTGCTGCCAGCTCGACGATCGAGGAGATGCCCACCGTGCCCCACTTGGTGTGGTCGGCGAGGACCACCAGCCGGTCCGCCGCGGCCACCAACGCCCGGTCGGTCTCCGCCTCCATGAGGTTCGGGGTGGTGAAGCCGGCCCGCTCGGTGATGCCGTGCACGCCGAGGAAGAGCAGGTCCAGGTGCAGCGTCCGGACGGCGTCGACCGCGAGTGGGCCGACGAGGGCGTCCGACGGCGTACGCACACCGCCGGTGAGCACCACCGTCTGGTCGGGCCGACCGCCGGCGTGCAGGATCTCGGCCACCGGCAGCGAGTTGGTCACCACGGTCAGGCCGGGAACGTCCACCAGCCTGCGGGCCAACTCGGCGGTGGTGGTGCCGGCGGACAGCGCGATCGCCGCACCCGGTCGGACAAGCTGCGCCGCGCGGTCCGCGATGGCGGCCTTCTCCGACAGTTGGCGGACCGACTTGGCGTGGAAGCCCGGCTCGTCGGTCGAACTCGGGCCGGTCGTGGTGGCGCCGCCGTGCACCTTGGCCAGCAGGCCGCGCTCGTCCAGCGCCTCCAGGTCGCGCCGGATGGTCATGTCGGAGACGCCGAACTCGGTGGCGAGTTCGCTCACCCGGACACCGCCGGCCGCGCGGACCCGCTCCAGGATGGCCGCCTGCCGCTGCTGAGCGAGCATTCGTCGCGCCTCCCAAGGGTCCACGTACTCTCACGTGCTCGAACGTGTTCCAACAAAGATGAACACTAGCGCGTGCGCGGAACCGATGGAAGGAAGGGGAGGGCGACGCCTCAGGCAGACGGGAGCTTGAGCTCCACCCAGCCGGTCTCGGTGAGGTGGTGCAGCACCGCCTGGACCGCGTCCGCCACGCTCAGGTCGGTGGTGTCGAGCACCAGATCGGCGTCGGTCGGCGCCTCGTACGGGTCGTCGATGCCGGTCATCCCGGTGAGCAGGCCGGCCCGGGCCCGCGCGTACAGGCCCTTGCGGTCCCGCTGCTCGCACACCTCCAACGGCGTGGCGACGTGCACCAGCGTGAAGCCCGCCCCGGCGGCCAGTGCCATCTCCCGTGCGGTCGCCCGCGCCGCCGCGTACGGGGCGATCGGGCAGCAGATGCCCACCCCGCGATGCCGGGCGATCTCGGCCGCCACCCAGCCGATCCGCCGGACGTTGAGATCCCGGTCGGCCTTGCTGAAGCCGAGCCCGGCGGACAACTCCCGGCGCACCACGTCCCCGTCGAGCAGGGTCACCGTGCGGTCGCCGCTCTCGCGCAGCGCGTCCGCCAGCCCTCGGGCGATGGTGGACTTACCGGAGCCGGACAGGCCGGTCAGGAAGACCACCAGACCCCGGTGCCGGCGCGGCGGCCGGGCGCGGGCCAGCTCCTTCGCCACCGCCGGAGGGGTGTGCCACTCCGGCAGCGGGAAACCCCGGTCGAGCAGGTCGTCGATCTCGCTCTGGGTGAGCGCGAGGCGGCGGTTACGCGGCGGGATGTCGTCCCGCCAGCGCCACTGCCCGTCCCGGTTGTCGTATGCCAACTCGCGCGGCACCAGCACCCGCAGCCCGGCGCCCGAGAGCATCTCCCCGGTGGAGAGCAGGTGGGTCACCCCGTACGCGGCGGAGACCCGGGCGCGCAGCAGCGCGTCGCTGATCTCCTCCCGTCGGTGCGACAGGGGCACGGCCACCAGGGTCGCCGGGGGCATCCGGTCCCGGGCGGCGAAGACCGCACGCACCAGCGCCTCCGGTGCGAGCCCACCGGCACCGCCCTCACCGACCGGGATCATCACCAGCAGGTGTGCGGCAAGGGTGCGGGCGGCGTGCGCGATCTGCGCGAGCTGCGGCCGGTGCAGCGGTCGATCGGCGATGACCCCGAGCACCCGGCCCGGGGGCAGCAGCGCGCGGACCTCCTCCGGGCTGCGGCGCAACCGCTGGAACGGGCCGTGGCCGCCGTCGCCGAGCCGGTGCACCTGCCCGCCGACTCCCGCCACGCCCTCGCGTACCGGCCAGACGTCCGACACGTCCAGGGCGGCCGCCGGCGCGCCCTCCCCGTCGGTCAGCACCAGCGCCCGGCGGGCCGGGTCGCGCGGATCGAAGCCCTGCGCCAGCGCGCTGGGCACCTGGAGGGTCACCGGCACCTGCCACGGCGTGCCGTCGGCCAGTCGGCCACGACGGCTCACCGACACCAGGTCGGCGCGGGTCATGAAGCCGGTCAGAGGGGCGTACGCGCCGGTCAGCAGCAGCTCCAGATCAGCGAGCTCACCGGGACGCGGCGTGTACGCCGGCGCGTCCCGGAGCACCTCGTCGGGCAGCACCCAGCCGTTGCTCATCCACACCCCCCACTCGGTGATCGGCACACAGTTTCGCAGCCCACCGCCGATCGGTCGAGGCCGCCACTCCACGACCCGGATGGGCGGGTCAGCGGCGGACCCGGCGACCCACCGCCGACCGCAGCCGGTTCCAGACTTTCCGCTCGTCGCGGATCCGCGGGCGAGCGCCGTCGGCCCGGCAGACGAAGATCAGCGGCAGCGGCGCGTCCTCCGTCCACCCGGCGTTGGTGATCCGTGCCTTGAGGAGCCAGCTACCCCGGGTCCGGCCGCCGTTGAGGGCGCGGAAGTCGATCGTGGTGGTGGCCCGGTGCACCAGGTGGACGGTCCCCTCCGCGGCCGAGCCGTCGACCCGCTCGATCTCGAAGGTCACCGGGAGGAAGATTTCGTCGCCGGTCTCCCGGCGGCGGGCAACCAGGTCCAGTCGCCCCTTGCGGACCTGCGTGGTGGCGTCGAGGACCTCGGGGGCGATCTCGTCGACCGGGAGCACCAGCACGTCCCGCTCGTCGTCGGCGCGGAAACCGATCGGCTGGCCCTCGGAGCGCAGTTCGGCGGCGACGGTCATCGTGATCGTGTGCTCGTCGGGCCGGAAGTCGTCGATCCTGCTGTGCCCGGCGACGCCCGCCTCCCAGCGGGCCAGTCGGCGCAGGTCCGCGACCCGGCCCTGCCCGGCCAGGTAGGCGACGGCCCGTTGCAGCGGCGGTAGGCCGGCGGCCACGCCGGGAGCGAACCGCTCCGTGATGATCTTCTGGACCTCCAGGGCGACCTGCTCCACCCAGTCGTCGGGGGCCTCCAGCATCCGCTTGCCACGCAGCCGGTTGGTCATCTCGTTGCGCAGCCACCGCCGGTGCAGCCGGTCCCGCAGCGGACCCGGCTCGGTGTGGGCGTCGACGATGTCCAGCGCGTCCCGCACGCTCGCGTAGTAGCTCGACGGCTCCATCAGCGCCGCCGTGATGTTGCGGGTGTCGCCCCGCTGGGCGTGGTGGTAGCAGGTGTAGTCGGACAGCACGCAGGTGCGGCGGGACTTGAAGTAGGCCCGCACGACCAGCGAGTGGTCCTCGAGCCGCCGCTTGCCGCCCTCCGGGAACCGCAGCCCGTGCTCGTCGAGGAACGAGCGGCGGAACAGCTTGTGGCAGGTGAGGCTGTCGATCAGCGGGGCGTTCGCCAGGGTGGCGTCGAAGCGGTTCTTCCGGAACAGCTCCCGGGGCACGCCGCGCCCGTGCCCGGCCATCTTGCCGATCACCACGTCCGCGTCGTACGTCCTCGCGCAGTCGTAGAGCCGCTCCAGCGCCTGATCGGCGAACCAGTCGTCGTCGTCGGCGAAGAAGACGTACTCGCCGCGGGCGTGCTCGATGCCCAGGTTGCGCGGGCGCGACGGCCAGCCCGAGTTCTCGATGTGCAGCACCCGGATGTGCGGGTGCGCGTCGGCGAGCTGGTCCAACCGCTTGCCCGTGGTGTCGGTCGAGCCGTCGTCGACGAAAATCACCTCGAACTCGTCGGCGGGCAGCGACTGGCGCAGCAGCGACGACACAAGCTTCTCGATGTTCCGGCCGGTGTTGTACGCCGGCACGACGACACTCACCTTGGGGACGCCAACCTCGACCATCACGATTCCTCCCGCGTCGGCGGCCGGATGTCCTGGGGAACACTGTCCGGTGAACGGAATGTGAATCGTGCCATCAGGGACCGGCCATTTCGGCGGCGGGGTCTGACCGCCCGCCAGACCGGCGCAAATATCATCCGTGCCCGCCGACGGACCTTAGGGGTGACCTGTTCCGAGGATCAGGGGAGCGCCGGGGGCGCGCCGGGGTCCATGGAGGGCGTCGACTCCATACGCTGACGTCGTGACACTGATCGCGACCCAGTCGCTCACCAAGACGTACGGAGGTCGGGTCACCGCGCTGGCCGACCTCACCGTCGCCGTCGAGCCCGGGATCATCGGTCTGGTGGGCGCCAACGGTGCCGGCAAGTCCACCTTGATCAAGATCCTGCTCGGCCTGATCCCACCGACAAGCGGTCAGGTGTCGGTGCTCGGCATCGACCCGACCGCGGACCCGGCGCAGGTCCGCGCCCGCGTCGGCTACATGCCCGAGCACGACTGCCTTCCGCCGGACCTGTCCGCCGCCGAGCTGGTCACCCACCTCGGCCGGATGAGCGGCCTGCCCCGCACGACCGCCCGCGAGCGGGCGTCGGAGGCGCTGCGGCACGTCGGTCTCTACGAGGAGCGCTACCGCCCGGTCGGCGGCTATTCGACAGGCATGAAGCAACGCGTCAAGCTGGCCCAGGCGCTGGTGCACGACCCTGACCTGCTGCTGCTCGACGAGCCGACCAACGGCCTGGACCCGGCCGGCCGCGACGCCATGCTGGCCCTGGTGCACCGGATCGGCACCGAGTTCGGCATCTCCGTGCTGGTCTGCTCGCACCTGCTCGGCGAGGTGGAGCGGATCTGCGACACGCTGATCGCCATCGACGGCGGCCGGTTGCTGCGGGCCGACAACATCTCCGCGATGACGTCGGCGACCGACGTGCTCGCCGTGGAGGTCAGCGAGGGCACCGAGGAACTCGCCGCCCGCCTGGCCGAGTTGAAGCTGCCGGTCGCGCGGGACGGGCGACTGCTCCTCGTACCACTCGCCGACGACGGCACCTACGACCTGATCCTCGGCGCGGTCGCCGAACTGGACCTGCCACTGCACCGACTGGACCAGCGCCGGCACCGGGTGGCCGAACTCTTCGCCACGAGGGAGCTCTCCCATGCCTGAGCCGTCTTCCGCCGCGCTGCGGTCCACGCCGACCGGCGTCATCCACGACATCGGCTACCAGCGGTACACGGGCCCGATGCTAGGCCGGCGGCAGGTCTTCGGCGCGCTCTACGTGCACGGGCTGCGCACCATCTTCGGCTTCGGGCGCAGCGCCAAGGCCAAGATCTTCCCCTGGCTGGTGATCGGCATCGTCACCCTGGTCGCGGCGGCGCTGACCGCGATCCGCAGCCAGGTGGGCGAGCCGGTCGCCACGTACGCCCAGTTCGCCGACTCGATGAGCTGGCTGGTCCTCTTCTTCGTCGCGGTGGCCGCGCCGGAGCTGGTCTCGCGGGACCTGCGCAGCGGCGTCCTGCCTCTCTACTTCTCCCGGCCGCTGCCGCGCAGCGACTACGCGCTGGCCAAGCTGCTGGCACTGATGACGGGGCTCTGGCTGCTGCTCGGCGGCCCGCAGGTGCTGATGTTCCTGGGCGCCGCGTTCACCACCAAGCAGGGCCCTCGCGGGGTCTGGAACGAGCTGCTCGACCTGCTGCCCGGCCTGCTCTACGCCGGGCTGTGGGCGGTGGTCTTCGCCTCGGTCGGGCTGCTGATCGCGTCGCTGACCGGCAAGCGCGCCTTCGCCGCCGGTGGAGTGGTCGCCGTCTTCCTGATGACCACGCCGATCGTGGGGGTGCTGAGCATCCTGCCGTCGCGTAGCGCCAACGAGTTGGCCGGTCTCGCCTCGCCCTCCACCCTGGTGCAGGGAGTGGGCATCTGGTCGCTCGGCGACCTGCTGGTGGAGGGCGATCCGGGCGAGATGATGATCGGCGGGTTCGGTCCGGTCTACGCCCTGGCCGCGGTGCTGCTGGTCGCCAGCGCCACCGCCCTCCTGCTGGCCCGCTACCGGAAGGTTGCCTCCTGATGAGCACGCTGAGCCTGACCGGGGTGTCCCGGTGGTACGGCAACGTGGTCGCGGTCAACGACATCAGCATGGCGCTGGGGCCGGGCGTGACCGGCCTGCTCGGCCCGAACGGCGCCGGCAAGACCACCCTGCTGCACATGATGGCCGGGTTCCTCGCCCCGTCGCGCGGCACGGTCACCCTCGACGACGAGCCGACCTGGCGCAACCCCGACGTCTACCGGCGGCTGGGGCTGGTCAGCGAGCGGGAGGCGGTGCAGAGCTACCTCACCGCCCACGAGTTCGTGCTGGCCAGCGCGAAGCTGCACCGTCTGGCCGATCCTGCGGCGGCGGCTCGGCGGGCCATCGAGCTGGTCGAGTTGGAGTCGGCGCAGGACCGGCGGATCGGCACGTACTCCAAGGGCATGCGGCAGCGTGCCCGGGTGGCCGCCGCGTTGGTGCACGAACCGCAGGTGCTGCTGCTCGACGAGCCGTTCAACGGGATGGACCCGCGCCAGCGGCTGCACATGATGGAGCTGCTGCACAAACTGGGCGACTCCGGCCGGACGATCCTGTTCAGCTCGCACATTCTGGAGGAGGTCGAGCAGGTCTCCGGCACGGTGCAGGTGATGGTGGCCGGCCGACTGGCCGCCTCCGGCGACTTCCGGACCATTCGCCGGCTGATGACCAACCGTCCGCACGTCTTCGCGGTGCGCTCCACCGACGACCGGGCGCTGGCCGTGGCGCTGATCGCCGAGGCGTCGGTGAGCGGCGTCGAACTGGACCGCACCGGCCTGACCGTGCGCGCCGGCGACTACGGAGCATTCACCCGGGCGCTGCCCCGGATCGCACTGTCCCGGGGCATCCGGGTGCGCCAACTGGTGCCGTCCGACGAGTCCCTGGAGAGCGTCTTCTCCTACCTCGTGGAGGCCTGAGCCGGTGAGTGCGAGGAGTGAACGAGCGCAGCGAGTGAGCCCCGCAGTCACGAACGAAAGAAGCTGAGATGTCGACGATTACCTGGATCACCGCGCGTGGGCTGTTCGGCCGGCGACGGTTCCTGCTGCTTCTCCCGCTGCCGCTGGTGCTACTCGGGCTGGCCGTCCTCTGCCGGTCGCTGGGCGTCGACCCGCGCCAGTGGGGGCCGCCGGTGCTGGTCGGCCTCGGGCTGGCCGTGGTGCTGCCGGTGGTGGCGCTGATCATCGGCACCGGCGTGCTGGGTGCCGAGATCGACGACGGCACGGTGGTTCACATCCTGACCAAGCCGCTGCCGCGCTGGCAGATCGTGCTGCCGAAGCTCGCGGTGGCCGCCGGGGTCACCGCGGTGACCGTCGCGGTGCCGCTCTACGTCGCGGGCGTGCTGGCCGATTCGGTACGCCTCGGTCTGGCGCTCGCCGTCTCGGCCGCGCTCGGCGCGCTGGCGTACTCGGCGTTGTTCCTCGCGCTCAGCCTGGTCACCCGGCGGCCGGTGCTGCTCGGCCTGGTCTACGTGCTGATCTGGGAGGGGCTGCTGGGCAACTTCGTCAGCGGCACGAAGGTGCTCTCCATCCAGCAGTACGTGATCGCGCTGGCCGACCGGATCGCCCCCACCGGCCTGCTGGAGACCACGGTGTCGGTGCCGGTGGCATCGGTCATGACCGCGCTGGTGAGCATCGGCTTCACCGTGCTGGCCGTCGACCGCCTGCGCTCGTTCAGCGTGGCCGGCGAGACGAGCTGAGGCTGATGCGCGGTACTGTTCCGGCCAGCCTCCGCAGGCAGGTAGGGCTGGCCGGATGGACTGGCCGGGGCGGTGCCAGCCACGCTGGTGGGCGTGAGCGTGGACATGGGTGTCGAAGCGGAGCGGACGTCGTTGGCTGAGCCGTACTCCCGCAGCAGCCGGGCCTGGCTGACCAGCCTGGCGGTCGCCGGGCTGGCCAGCGCGACGGTGGCGACGGCGGCCCAGGGCACCGGCCGGTTCCACTGGTGGGCCGGGTTCATCCTGATCCCGGCAGCGCTGATCGCGGCCAGCGGCGGGCCGCTGCTGGCCCGGGGCGGCGGCCGGGCCTTCGCCGGGTTCGTCATCGCCTGCGTCGGCACGCTGACGTTCGTGGTGGGCGCGCTGCTGATGTTCGGCGTGATGGGCGCGGGCTGGCCGCTGCTGGTGGTGTTGCCCTGCCTGGCGATCGCCGGCACCTACGGGTGGCGGGCCGCCCACCCGCTGGCCCGTGGCCTGCACCGGGCGGTGGCTCTGCTCGCGCTCACCGGCGCGCTGCTGGGTCTGACCCTGCAACTGATCCGGGTGGATCTGGTCAGTCTGAGGACGGGCTGGTGGGGCGGGTTCATGATGCTGGCCGGGGCGATCGTGCTGGGTAACGCGGTCGAGTTGACCCGGCACCGGATGCCGTACCGGCTTCAGGCCATCACCCTGCTGGTCGGGCCGTCGGTGGTCGCGATCCTGCTCGGCCTGCGTTTCCTGCGCGGCTGGTGACCGATCCCGCTCCGGTCAGAACGCGCAGGCGATGACGAGTTCCGGGGTGCGGTCGGGGAGCAGGTCGAGCTTGCCGATCCGACCGGCCGCGCGCAGGTCGTCGGCGACCAGGGTGAGCTGTTCCAGCAGTTCGGCCGGGCCGAGCGCCTCGGCCAGCGGCACCTCCGCCTTCATCGACAGCTTCCGCTCGGACTTGGCCCGCCGCACCTGACTCAACGCGTCACCGGCCAGCCGCAGCAGCGCCGGCTCGCCCGTCCCCTCGATAGCCCGGGCCACCTCGTACGTGGTGGGCCACGTCGCGCGGTGCACCGAGCCGTACCGCCACCACGACCAGACCTCCTCGGTGACGTACGGCAGCACCGGCGCGAACAGCCGTAGCTGCACCGACAGCGCCGAGGCCAGCGCCGCCCGCGCCGATTCGGCCCCCGCTCCGGTGCCGTACGCGCGTTCCTTGACCAACTCGATGTAGTCGTCGCAGAACCGCCAGAAGAACGCCTCGGTCACCTGCAACGCGGCCGTGTGGTCGTACGCGTCGAAGGCGGCGCCCGCGGCGGTGACCACGGTGGCCAGTTCGGCGAGCATCGCCCGGTCCAGCGGGGCGGTCGCCGGGGTGCGCAACGCGTCCGCGGCACCCAGCCCGAGGGCGAACTTCGACGCGTTGAGCAGCTTGGTGGCCAGCCGTCGGCCGACCTTGATCTGCGCCGGGTCGAAGGCCAGGTCCATCCCGGGCTTGCCGCTGGCCGCCCAGTAGCGCACCGCGTCCGAGCCGTGCTGCTCCAGCAGCGCCAGCGGGGTGACCACGTTCCCCTTGGACTTCGCCATCTTCTTGCGGTCCGGGTCGAGGATCCAGCCGGAGAGCACGGTGTCCCGCCAGGGCAGCACCCCGTGCTCGAAGTGCGAACGGACCACGCTGGAGAAGAGCCAGGTCCGGATGATCTCCTGCCCCTGCGGGCGGAGGTCCATCGGGAAGACCCGCGCGAACAGGTCCGGGTCGGTCTCCCAACCGCCGACGATCTGCGGGGTCAGCGACGAGGTGGCCCAGGTGTCCAGCACGTCCGGGTCGCCGACGAAGCCACCCGGCTGGCCGCGCTGTGACTCGTCGTAGCCGGGCGCCGGATCACTGGACGGGTCGACCGGCAGCGCCGACTCGTCCGGCGTGAGAGGGTGGGACCAGTCCGGCTCGCCAGCGTTGTCGAGCCGGTACCACACCGGCACCGGCACCCCGAAGAAACGCTGGCGGCTGACCAGCCAGTCTCCGGTGAGGCCACCCACCCAGTGGTCGTAGCGGTGCTTCATGTGCGCCGGCACCCAGTGCAGCTCCTCGCCCCGGGCCAGCAGCGTCGCCCGCAGTTCGGCATCCCGGCCGCCGTTGCGCAGATACCACTGCCGGGTCGAGACGATCTCCAGTGGCCGGTCGCCGCGCTCGTAGAACTTGACGGGGTGGGTGATCGGGCGGGGCTCGCCGATCAGGTCACCGGCGTCGGCCAGCATCCCGACGATCTCCCGGCGGGCGCCGTTGACGGTCTGCCCGGCCAGCGCCGCGTACGGCTGTGCCGGCACCCCGGCCGGCGGCTCGGGCAGCAACCGGCCGTCCCGGCCGATCACCACCCGGGTGGCCAACCGCAGCTCACGCCACCAGGTCACGTCACTCAGGTCGCCGAACGTGCAGACCATGGCGACGCCGGTGCCCTTGGCGGGGTCGGCGAGCGGATGCGCGTGCACCGGCACCTCGACGTCGAACAGCGGGCTGCGCACCGTGCCGCCGACCAGGTCGGCGTACCGCTCGTCGTCGGGGTGGCAGACCAGCGCCACGCAGGCCGGCAACAACTCGGGTCGGGTGGTGTCAATGAGCACCTCACGCCCGGCCGGGCCGGTGAACCGCAGCCGGTGGTAGGCGCCGGGCCGCTCCCGGTCCTCCAGCTCCGCCTGGGCGACCGCGGTGGCGAAGCCGACGTCCCACAGCGTCGGCGCCTCCGACTGGTACGCCTCACCCCGCAGCAGGTTGCGCACGAACGCCCGCTGGCTCGTCGAGCGGGCCACCCGCCCGATCGTCGTGTACGTCAGGGACCAGTCCACCGAGAGCCCCAGCCGCCGCCAGAGCGCCTCGAAGACCTGCTCGTCGGCGACCGTCAACCGCTCGCACAGCTCGATGAAGTTGCGCCGCGAGATCGGGGTGGGGTCGCGGCGTGCCGCCTCGTCGATCGGCGTCGCCGGTGGCCGCCACACCGGGTCGTACGGCAGCGCCGGATCGCAGCGCACCCCGTACACGTTCTGCACCCGACGTTCGGTGGGCAGGCCGTTGTCGTCCCACCCCATCGGGTAGAAGACCACCTTGCCGCGCATCCGCTGGTATCGCGCGACGGTGTCGGTGTGCGTGTACGAGAAGACATGACCCATGTGCAGCTCGCCCGACACGGTCGGCGGCGGGGTGTCGATGGCGTACACGTCGGCGCGCTTCTTGGAGCGGTCGAACGCGTACGTGCCCTCCTCCTGCCAGCGGCGCGCCCAGCTCTCCTCGAGCCCGTCCAGGGTCGGGCGCTCGGGGACACTGGTGCGGGCGGTCCTCGCCGAATCGGTCATCCTGCGATCGTAGGCACCGCCGGGGTGCCGGGCCACGTAGTTGCGCATCGCTGGTTCAGACCAGCGAGTCGCGCCACTGCCGGTGCAGGGCCGCGTACCGGCCGTCGGCCTCGGCCAGCACGGCGGGCGGGCCGTCCTCGACGACCCGCCCACCGTCGAGGACGAGCACCCGGTCGGCGGTCTCCACCGTGGAGAGTCGGTGCGCGATCACCAGGGCGGTCCGGTCCCGCAGGATGGTGCTGAGTGCCCGCTGCACCAGCCGTTCGGTCGGCACGTCCAACGAGGACGTCGCCTCGTCCAGGATCAGCACGGTCGGGTCGGCCAGGAACGCCCGGGCGAACGCGACGAGCTGCCGCTGCCCGGCGGAGAGCCGACCGCCGCGCCGGTGCACCTGCGTGGCGTACCCGTCGGGCAGCGCGGCGATGAAGTCGTGCGCGCCGATCGCCCGCGCGGCAGCCTGCACCGCGGCGTCGTCCGCGCCCGGCCGACCGAACCGGATGTTCTCGGCCACGGTGCCGCTGAACAGGTGGTTCTCCTGGGTCACCAGCACCACCGCGCGGCGCAGGTCGACGTCGCTGACGTCGCGCAGGTCGACCCCGTCGAGCAGGACCGTGCCGGTGTCCGGGTCGTGGAAACGGGCGACCAGCTTGGCGATGGTGGACTTGCCCGCGCCGGTCGGCCCGATCAGCGCCACGGTCTGCCCGGCCGGCACGGTCAGCTCCAGCCCGGCGAGGATGGGGGTGTCGGCGCGGTAGCCGAACGAGACATCCCGGAAGGCCAGCTCACCGCGGCCGGGGCCGGTCGGCAGCGGCACCGGTCGGGTGGGCTCGGCGACGCCGGGCCGCTCGTCGAGCACCCCGGCCAGCTTCTCCAGCGCGGCGGTGGCCGACTGTAGCGAGTTGTAGAACTGGCTCAACTCCTGCATCGGCTCGAAGAAGCGGCGCAGGTAGAGCAGGAACGCGGCGAGCACGCCAACCTCGGTCCGCCCGTCGAGGACCCGCCAGCCGCCGTAGCAGAGCACCACCGCGATCGTGACGTTGCCGATCAGCTTGATCGCGGGGGAGTACGTGGCGATCAGGCGGAACGCGTGCAGGCTGGTACGTCGGTAGTCGTCGCCGAGCGCCACGAAGATCCGCTGGTTGCGCGGCTCCCGGCGGAACGTCTGCACCGCGCGGATACCCCGCATCGACTCGACGAAGTGCACGATGACCAGCGCGACGGCTTCCCGGGTCCGCCGGTACGCGCCGGCCGACGCCCGCGCGAACCAGCGGGAGAGCAGGAACAGGAACGGGAACGCGAGCAGCGTCACCGCGGCCAGCGGCAGGTCCAGCCAGAGCAGGATGGCGGCCACCGACAGGATCGACAGCGCGGCCAGCACGAGGCTGTCGATCCCGCCGTCGACCAGTTCGGCGATCGAGTCCAGGTCACTGGTGAGCCGGGAGACCATCCGGCCGGAGGTGTAGCGCTCGTGAAAGCCCACGGACAGTCGCAGGAAGTGCCCGAACACCCGCTGCCGCAGGTCCAGCAGGACGGCCTGGCCGATCCGGGCGGAGAGGGCGAGGAACCCGCGGCGGGCCACGTACTCGGTCACCGCGGCGACGGCGAACGCCCCGGCGACGGCGGCGAGCGGGCCGGCGTCACCGGCCCGCAGCGGCGCGATGCCCCGGTCGATGCCGACCATGACCAGGTACGGCCCGGCCATCGCGGCGGCGTTCTGGGCCAGCAGCAGGCCGACCGCGCCGGCGAGTCGTCGTCGGTGCGGTCGGAGCAAATCGGCCAGGAGGATCCGGCTGTGCCGGCGCAGTCGGGCCATGGCCTCGGGGGTGGTCTCCTCGGCCCGGCTCCGGTCGGCCTCCGGGTCGGTGGCCGTGCCGCGCCAGCGGGTCAGCTCCGGTTCTTCCTCCGGCGGGGGGTCGGCCTGCCTCGGCACGGTCACGAGTGCACCAACCCCCACCCGTCCGAGGGGAACGGGCGCGGGCCGGTGGCTCCGGTTGGTGGCGGTCGCCTCGGTGGCGGCTCGGCGGCGAGCAGCGCCCGGTACGCGGGCACGGTGGCCAGCAGCTCGGAATGCCGGCCGATCGCGGCGATCCGCCCGCCGTCGAGCAGGGCGACCCGGTCAGCCAGCGAGATCGTCGAGGGCCGGTGCACCACCAGCAGCGCGGTGCTGTTGCGCAGAACCTGCCGCAGCGCCGCCTCGACCAGCGCCTCGGTGTGTACGTCCAGGGCGGACAGCGGATCGTCGAGCACCAGCAGCGCCGGCCGGCCGAGCACCGCCCGGGCGAGCGCCAGCCGCTGGCGCTGACCCCCGGAGAGCGACAGCCCCTGCTCGCCCACACGGGTGGACAGGCCCCACGGCAGGTCGTACGCGAAATCGGCCTGGGCGAGCGCGAGGGCCGCGCGGACCTCGTCGTCGTCGGCGTCCGGGCGGCCCAGGGTGAGGTTCTCCCGCACCGACATGGAGAAGAGCGTGGGTTCCTCGAACGCCACCCCGACCAGTCGACGCAGCGAGTCCAGCCGAAGGTCGCGCAGGTCGTGCCCGTCCAGGGTGATCCGGCCGCCGGTCACCTCGTGCAGCCGGGGCACGAGGGAGAGCAACGTGCTCTTGCCGCAGCCGGTGGCGCCGACCAGGGCCAGCGTCTCGCCCGGCTCGATGGTCAGGTCGATCTCGCGCAGCACCGGCGCGGCGGTGCCCGGGTAGCGGAAGGCGACGCGCTCGAAGCGGAGCCTCCCGTGCACCGCGTCCCGCGCCAGGGCGAGCGCCCCGGGGTTGTCCACGATCTGGGGCGGGGTGTCCAGCACCTCCTGGATCCGGTCGGCGGCGGTCGCCGCCTCCTGGCCGTTGGCGATGATCCAGCCCAGCGACTGCACCGGCCAGATGAGCATCAGTTGCAGGCTGGCGAACGCGACCAGCTCGCCGATGGTGAGCACACCCCGCGCGGCGGCCGCCGCCCCGGCCACCAGCACCACGCCCAGCGTCACGTTGGGCACCAGGTCGAGCAGCGCCGCGGTGTTCGCCAGCAGCCGGCCCTTGCCGACGCCGGTGTCGTGCAGTGTCCGGGCGCCACCGGCGAAGCGGGCGGCCAGTTCGGGCCCCCGACCGTACGCCTTCATGGTGCGCAGGCCCTGCGCGGTCTCCTCGACCATCGTCGCCACGTCGCCCTGCTGGTCCTGCATCCGGCGGGACGCGGTGTGGTAGTGCCGACCGAACCGTCGGGTGATCAGCAGCAGCGGCACCGCGCTGGCCGCGACCAGCAGCCCGAGCGCCGCGTGCAGCCGGATCAGCAGCACTACCACGACCACGTAGGTGACCAGGTTGAGCACCAGGAAGAAGACGCCGAACGACAGGAACCGGCGGATCACCGACAGGTCGCTGGTGATCCGCGAGAGCAGTTGGCCGGACTGCCAGCGGTCGTGGAAGCTGGCCGGCAGCCGTTGCAGGTGGGCGTAGACGTCGGCGCGCAGGGCCGCCTCCATGCCCACCGCCGAGGACGACTGCACCCAGCGGCGGATGAAGATGAGCACCGCCTCGACCACGCCGAGCAGCAGCGCCAGGCCGCCGAGTTGGAGCAGACCGGTGGGTTCGTGCCGGGCCACCGGCCCGTCCACCACCCGCTGCACCACCAGGGGTACGGCGATGCTGGCGGCCGTGCCGGCGAGCCCCGCGACCAGCAGCCAGACGAATTCGGCGGCGTACGGGCGCAGGTAGCGGCGCAGCCGCCAGAGGTTGTGCACGGGGTGGGGGGCCGGGTCGCCGTCGCTCTCCACAGGCACTACCCGACGGTAGCGTCAATGGATGGCGATGCTTCTGTCAGCTTGTTGTCAACCGGCGCTCATGACCGAGAAGCCACGTCTTCACGTCCAGCCCCCAGCGGTAGCCACCGAGCGTGCCGTCGGTCCGCAGGACCCGGTGGCAGGGGACGAACAGCGCCGCCGCGTTGCGGGCGCAGGCAGCCGCGGCGGCCCGCACCGCCGGTGGCCGACCGGCCAGCGCCGCGTACCCGGTGTAGGTGACCGGGGTGCCGGCCGGAACCTCGCGCAGCACCTGCCAGGCGTGCGCCATGAACACGCCGCCGGTGTGCTGCCGCACGGGAACCGCGTCGATGGCGGCGAGATCACCGTCCAGGTAGGACCGGACCGCAGCGGAGGCGAGCCCCAGGTCGGCGCGCTGCCGCAGCGGTGCGCGCAGCGTCGGGTGGATCAGGGGCAGCAGGGCCGCCGGGTCCGGGGTGAAGCCGGCCGCGAGGACGTCGCCGTCCGGGCCGGCGAGGATGCTCAGCGGGCCGGTCGGGGTGGTCATTACGGTGCTGTCGATGCTCATGCCGCTCTCCAGAGTCTGATCGTGGCGTAGGACCGCCAGGGCCGCCAGCGTTCGGCGTGCGCGTGGAGGGTGGTGTCGGGCAGGCCGAGGGCGACCGCGCCGCGCCGGACCGCGAGGTCGGTGTCGAGCAGGACGTCCGGGTCGCCGAGGGCGCGCAGGGCGAGGTACTTGGCGGTCCACGGGCCGACGCCGGGCAAGGCGAGCAGCCGCCGCACGGTGTCCTCTCGATCCACTCCCGGCGCCAGGTCGAGCGTCCCGTCGGTGACAGCCCGCGCCAACCCCCGCAAGGTCTCCCGCCGCGCCGCCGGCATCCCAAACCCCGAGTCCGGCAAGCCCAAAAGATCCCCAGCGCCCAAAAACCCCCGAAGCCCCCCCACCCCGTCCCCCGCCCCAGTCCCCCGCCCCCCGTCGCCGTCGCCCCGTTGATCATGAAGTTGTTGTCCCGACGCGCCGGTGTCAGTGGCAACAACTTCATGATCAACGCGGTCGTGGGCGGTCAGGAGGCGCGTGAGGGTTTTTTGGGCTGCGGTGACCGAGATCTGTTGGCCGACGATGGCTCTTACCGCCATCTCGAAGCCGTCTACCGCGCGGGGCAGACGGATTCCTGGCTCTGCCGCCACCACCGGGGCCAGCGCTGGGTCCGCCGCGAGTGTGCCGTCGACGGCGGTCGGGTCCGCGTCCAGGTCGAGCAGGCGACGACAGCGGGCCACCGCCGGCGCCAGGTCACGCAGGTCGGTCAGGCGCAGCGTCGCCGCCACGTACCCGTCCGCCGGGGTCAGCGCCACCTGGCCGGTGCCGTGCGGCAACCGCAGACCCCGGTGGTACGTCCCGTCACGGACCTCGTCCACCCCGGGCAGGGCCCGTACCGCGAGGAAGTCCAGCAGCGCCCCGGCGTGCAACGGCGGTCGGTACGCCAGCCGGAGCGTGATCGTTCCCGCCCCGGCCGTCGCCTCGGGTCGGCCACGGGCCGTGCGCAGTTCCGACGGTGCGCTCGCGTACACCTCGCGGACCGTGTCGTTGAACTGCCGCACGCTGCCGAAGCCCGCGGCGAACGCGATCTCGGCCATCCCCAGGTCGGTCGTCTCGATCAGGATCCGGGCGGTCTGCGCCCGCTGGGCCCGGGCCAGCGCGAGCGGCCCGGCGCCCATCTCGGTGTGCAGCATCCGGTGCAGGTGCCGCTCGGTGTAGCCGAGGCGGGCAGCCAGTCCGGGTACGCCGTCCCGGTCGACAACCCCGTCGGCGATCAGCCGCATCGCCCGACCGACCACGTCGGCGCGAGCGTCCCACTCCGGCGAGCCGGGTGCGGCGTCCGGCCGGCAGCGGCGGCAGGCGCGCAGACCTGCGCCCTGCGCGGCGGCGGCGGACGGGAAGAACCGGACGTTCTGTCGCTTCGGGGTGGTCGCCGGGCAGGACGGCCTGCAGTAGATCCCGGTGGACGTCACGCCGGTGTAGAACCAGCCGTCGAACCGCTGGTCACGGCTGTCCACAGCCCGGTAGCACCGCTCGAAGTCCATCTCCACGTCACCGATGATGCCCCGCCCGGATGGCCGCCGGCTGGCGGGAATCGGACCTGGGCGTGCGCGGCGGCGCACGGCCCGCCTGCCCGCTGCCGGCGGGGGCGCCACCGGCGGCGTCGGAGGTCCCACCGGCCGGACCGGGCCCCGGTCCGGCCAGTGTTCAGCGGCGGCGTCGGTGGGGCTGGCCGGACCGGCCGGACCGGGCCGACTGGCCGGATCGGGCCGACTGGCCGGATCGGGCCGGGCTGGCGGCGGTCAGCAGGGCTGGCCGGAAGACGCCGTCCGGGTCGTACCGCTTCCACAGCCGCCGCACCCGGACGCCGGTCTCGCCCGGGTAGATCCGGGCGAACGCAGCCGTGTCCGGTCGGCTCTCGAAGTTGAGGTACTCGCCGTCGACGTGCGCGGCGACGCCCCGCCAGGCGGCGTCCAAGGCCGCGCCGCCCTGGGGCGGGAACACCGAGGCGACGACCAGGGTGTTCTGGTGCCGGTGGCGGTAAGCGGTCGCGTCCGGGGCGACGTCGTTGACCGCCCCGCCGACCGAGCGCAGTTGGATCACCGCTCGACCCGGCCCGGTCACCGCACGCATCACGGCCCGTGCGCCGGCGTCGTTCAGCTCGGTGAACAGGCCGTTGGTCGTCGTGCTGCGCTGCTGCCCGACGTTCGGGTGCAGGTGCGCGGTCGGCACCAGGGCCGGGTAGGGCAGCAGGTCGGTGCGGTGTTCGAGCACCTTTCCGATGGCCAGCAGCGGCTCCACCAGCGGCCGGGCGCGGCGCAGACTCTCGGTGGCCGCCACGGCGGTGACAGACATGAGGGTCGAGCGTCCCTCCGCGAACACCACGGCCGCAGCGGACAACTCCCGGGGAGCCTGTGCCAGGTAGCTCGACCACTCCCGAAGGGTGCGGCCGTCCGGGTGCGCCTCGACGACGAGTTGCGTCACCCCGACGTTGCGCTGCTCGGCGGCCTCGATCTCGAACGCCACCACGATGCCCGCCCCCGCGCCCGCGCCCCGGACGAGCCAGAACAGCTCCGGCTCGTGCTCCGCGTCCGCGCGGACCAGCGTCCCGTCCGCGAGCACCACCTCCACCGCGCGGACACGGTCGATGGTGAGGCCGTAGGAGCGCACCAACCAGCCGACGCCGCCGCCGGTGGCCAGGCCGCCGACGCCGACGTTGCCGTGGTCGCCCGAGCTGACCACCAGGCCGTACGGGGCCAGCGCCGTCGCGACGTTCGCCCAGCGGGCGCCGGCCTCGATCCGGACCAGGCCGGACCGTTCGTCGAGCACCCGCACGCGGTTGAGCATCGACAGGTCGATGACCAGCCCACCGTTGTTCGAGGACGCCCCGGAGAGCCCGTGCCCGCCGCTGCGGACGGCGATCGGCAGCCGCTGCTCCCGCGCGTAGCGGATCGCGTCGACCACCTGCGCGGTGCTCTTCGGCAGGAGGACGGCGGCCGGCGAAGCCGGCGTGGTGTACGTCGAGCGCAGTTGCGCGTACCGGCGGTCGCCGGGGGTGACGATCTGCCCGGTCAGCGAGTCGGGCACCCGGGCCAGGGTGTTGGTCATCGCTGCCCCCTCTGTTCACGGACCGCTGCCCGTCCGCCCGCGGCCGCCCGGGTCGGGTGTCGTGTCTCGCCCAGTTTGTCCGCAGACGGATCGAGGCTCACGCCGATGGTGATCGGCTGTCCGTAATCGGTCATGGGTCAAGAGTGGGCGGCGGCAGCGGCCTTGGCAAACTGAGGGTTAGCTACTAATCTTCAGTAAGTGACCAGCGAGGCGCAGGCCGCCGCTCTGCGGCGTTACCAGGGAATCGACGACTCCAGCTGCCGCACCTTCCAGGACGCGCTCGAGTTGGTCGGTCGGCGGTGGACCGGAGCCATCCTGCTCGCCGCCATGCGCGGCGCACGTCGTTTCGGGGAGTACCGGGCGGGGGTGACCGGGATCTCCGATCGGCTGCTCGCCCAGCGGCTCAGGGAGCTGGAGGCCGACGGGTTGATCGAGCGCACTGTCGTTCCGACGTCGCCGGTGCAGATCCTCTACGCCCCGACCCGGGACGGCCGGGAGTTGATGCTGCTGCTCCAGCCGCTGGTCGACTGGAGTCACCGGAGGCGCGACGGCCACCCGGCCGACGACGGCGGCCCGGCCGGCCAGGCCGAGCGGAGAAGCCGCCCGGCCTGACCGGATCTGATCAACTCACCGGGCCGGTTGCCCCGCAGGTCCGAGCGGGCTCGGGCTGACCGCCGGAAGTCCCGGCGGGGGTGCGCCCGGCGCGCCGACCGGTCCGCCGCCCGGCACGCCGGGCGGTCCTAGCGGGCTCGGCTCGACGGTCAGCTGGGCCGGGCTCGGCACGCCGGGCGGCCCGGGAACGACGGTGGGTTCGACGGTCGGTCGCGCCGGCACGCCGGGCGGTCCGGGTACGGCGGCCGGGTCGGCCGGGTTGGGCACCGCCGCCGGGCCGGCTGGGCTGGGCACGGCCGGTCTGGGCTGGTCCGAGCCGGTAGCGGCGAGGGCGATGGGTGCCGCGATCAGGATGGCGGCCACGGTGCCCACCGCACCCAACGTCACAGTGGCTCGACGCCGGCGGCGCACCCGCCGTTCCGCTCGGCTCAACAGGTCATGCACGATCGGTGCCTCCTCGGCCAGGTCGGTGAGGGTGGAGCGGATGAGGTGCTCGAAGGAGTCGGTCATCGCCGTACCTCCAGCAGTTCGATCTCCGGCAGGAGTTCCCGCAGTCGGGTGACCGCCCGGTGGGTACGGCTGCGCACGGTGCCCACCGAACAGCCCAACAGTTCGGCGACCCGGGCTTCGGGCAGGTCCTCGTAGTAGCGCAGCACCACGACCGCCCGTTGGGCCGGCGGCAGGTGCCGCAGCGCGGCGCGCATCGCCAACCGCACGTCCGACCCGCCGCTCGGGTCGGCGCCGACCGGCTCGTCCGCCGGGTTGAGCGGCGTCTCCCGCCACCGGCGCAGGCGCCGCCACCAGCTGATCTGCTGGCGGTACATGACGACGCGCAGATATCCCTCGGGATCGGTGTGCCGGATGGTTCCCCATTTCGGGATGGCCCGCGCCAACGCCGACTGGAAGAGGTCCTCGGCCGCGGTGCGGTCCCCGGTCAGCAGGTACGCGACCCGCATCAGCGCCGGAGTTCGGCTGCCGACGAACTCGGCCAGCCGGGCTCGTTCGTCCTCGTCCACCCACCACCCCCGTTTCGTTGTCACCCCTACAGACGCCCCAGGTCATCGTCGCTATCCACGATCGACGGATTGTTTTCCGCCCGAAAGTGTCGGTCGTGCCGGGTAGCGTCCGGCCACCAACTCAAGAAGGGGTGCGGCGATGGCGAGCGTGGCGGGTAGGGCGGCGGCGTCGACACCTGGCGCTTTCCCGCCGCTGCCCCGGGCGGTCGTGCAGTCCTTCTACCGCCGCATGCGCGCTGTCGCGCCAGCCGCCGTCGGCGCCATCGAGCGGGACCGGGCCGCCGACCCCGAGCAGGCGTTCTCCGATACCGCCTGCGGCCGGCTGGTTCGCTCCCTCGACGACGCGGGCCTGCGGGCGCTCGGCATGTGGACGCACCACTGGTGCATGCGGTTCTACGACGACGACACCCGGCCCGGCCGGCGGCTTGTCCGCGAGATCGCCGCCCGGCCCGGGCTGGGCTGGACGGCCGACGAGGTGCGCTGGATGCTGCGCGAGTCGGTCTGGGCCGGGCCGGGCGCCGCCGAACGGTTCACCCTGCCCGGTGCCGCCGCCGCGCAACTGCCCCCGGCCGACCGGCCCCTCGACGAGCTGCCGCCGGGGCACTGGCCCGAGGCCCGGGTGCCCCGCCAACGGCGGCCTGACTGACCGACGCTGCGCTGGCCGCACGCGCGCCGCGCAGCCGGCCACCGGCCGGCTGCGGCAGGATGGACGCCGCACCGCACCAACGAAAGGGACGCCCGATGCCCGCCAGCGAACCGACCATCCTCGCCACCAGCATGGGTTTCCGCCGGGGCGACCGGGGGCCGATGGATCTGCGCCCCGGCCCGGTCTTCAAGCTGGCGGCCGAGCTGGCCGAGGCCGGCCCGCAGCCGCGGATCTGCTACCTGGGGCAGGCCGTCGGGGACCAGCCCACCTCGCTGACCGCCGTCTACGGGGCGTTCGCCGACACCCGGTTCCGCGTGTCGCACCTGGCGCTGTTCCCGATGCCGAACGTCGACGACGTCCGCGCCCACCTGCTCGCCCAGGACGTGATCTGGGTTGGTGGTGGCAGCGTCGCCAACCTGGTTGCGGTCTGGCGGGTGCACGGGCTCGGCGAGATCCTGCACGAGTGCTGGCAGGCCGGCGTGGTGCTGGGTGGAGTCTCCGCCGGCTCGATCTGCTGGCATGTGGGCGGCGCCACCGACAGCTTCGGCCTTCGACTGCGCGGCTTCACCGAAGGGTTGGGCTGGCTGCCGTACGGCAACGGGGTGCACTACGACAGCGAAGACCAGCGGCGACCGCTGATGCACCAGCTGGTCGGCGACGGGACACTGCCGACCAGCCACTGCACCGACGACGGGGTCGGCCTGGTCTACCGGGGGACCCGGCTGGTCGAGGCGGTCGCCGACCGCGAGGGCGTCTCGGCGTACGAGGTCAGCCGCACCGCGGACGGCAGCGTTCAGGAGACGGTCATCGCCCCACGCCTGCTCGGCTGAGCGCCGGTCAGACCCGGTCCTCGAACGCGGCGCACACGGTGGCCCGCGCCTGTGGCCCCTCGATCGCCCGCAGCAGCTCCCGGGCCAGGGCGATCTGGTGCCCCTCGTCGACCGCCTTGTCCATCGGGGTCAGCTCCACGCGCCACCGGAAGTAGAGGTAGTCGTCCTCGTCGGTGGCGGCCAGCCGCGGGTCGGCGTCCTCGTTGGGGTTGATCTCCAGCAGGTTGCCGCGTACGTCCACCGAGTCCCGGCGGTAGGGCACCGCGTCGGGCAGCCGGGTGCGGATCAGGTCCAACAGCTCCGCCGCCGTCAGCGGGCCGTCGACCATGATGAGGAACTGCAACGTCGTCTGCACGTCTGCCACCCTGCCAGATGCGGATCCGCTCAATCGAGCGGGAGGAACGGGCCGTTGTCGAACTTGCCGCCCCGGCGCAACACCGAGAACTGCACCTTGTGCGGTACGTGCGTGTCCATCAGCTCGCGCCGCAGGTGGGTGAAGTCGGTGCCCAGGTCGAAGCTGGCGAGCTGACCGTTCTCGTTGATCCGGCGCAGCATCGTCTTGCGCAGCCGGGTCCCGTCCGGTGCCCGGGACAGGGAACGTTCAGCGAGGTCGAAGAAGGTCTTGTCGTCGACGATGAGCGCCACGTCGATGTCGGAGTCGGGGCGGGCGGTGCCGCGTACCCGGCTGCCGTGGGCGACCAGGTCACCGTCGGGCAGCCCGGCCTGCCGCTGCGTCTGCCGGGCACCTCGGGTGAACCGGGTCCACTGTCGTTCGGTGAAACCCTGCGGAATCCGGCGGGCGGCCCGGGTGGTCGCCGCCTCGGCCGCTTCGCCCGCCACGTCGTCGGCCCGCCGCATCATGCTCCGGGCGGCCTGCGCCACGATGCCCCGGGCAGCCGTCGTGGCGCCGTCCGGCAGGTCCCGCCGATGCCCTGTCACGCCGGCTCGTCCGACTGCCCGCGGCGCTGTACCGCGTCGTCGTTCAGGCGTCGGTGGCGTAGAACCGCGTCGAAGACCTGTGCCAGCTCGGCGGCGTCCTCGCCGGCATGGTGGGTGTGCGGCACGTCGTGCAGGCCCAGCTCGTGCTTGATCTTGCCCTTGCGGGTCTGGACCCACTCGCTGCCGGTCAGCCCCATCCAGTAGCTGCGCAGGTCGACGCCGGAGCCGGTGGCACCGAACGGGCTGTGGCCGACGAAGCGGACGAAGTACCAGTGCACGAACATGCCGTCCCAGACGGCGGGTGCGGCGAGGAAGACCGGACGGCCGATCCGGCGTAGCCCGTTGACCCAGGCCGCCGCCGCGGACATCGCCTCCTGTGCGGTGGGCGCTTCGCGGAGCAGGCGGTCCCGGTCCAGACCCGACACGGCCAGCGCGGCCGGGACGAACTCGTCGGAGATGGGACGCAGTTCGGTGTAGAAGGTCAGATCCGGGCGTCCGGCCACGGCCATGCCCAGCGAGATCATGCTGTACGGCCCGGGGATCGGCCCGTCCGCCTCCACGTCGACGCCGATGTACAGCTCGGGTAGGGGAGAGGTCATCCCAGCACCACCCCGATGGCCTGGTCGATCAGCATGTTGAGGACGATGTCGGTGAGCTTTTTGAAGACCGGGATCTCCAGCAACGAGGCACCGAACGTCGGCGCGGCCGTCGCGATCGCCTGGATGATCTGCACCAACAGGATGACCAACTGGACGATCACGTTGATCTTCAGGGCGAGGACGATCAGCGCGCACACGAAGAGCGTCGCGGCCACCATCTGCGCGCCTGTGCCACCGTCCCGCAGCACCGAGATCGCCGAGCCGTTGGCCTCCCAGCGCTGTTGGAACGCGGTCAGCGCGTCGCCCTGGTTGCCGGCCAGCACCCGCTGCGCGGCCGCCGTGCCCTCCGCCGCCGCGTTGTTCAGCGAGTCGGCCATCTCCATCCACATCTGGCCGAGCTCGAACAGTTTTGTCTCGTCCGACTTGGGCCAGGTGTAGCCCAGCTCGTTGAGCAGGCCGGCGAGTTCGCCGGGCAGCATGATGCCCATCGACCCGCCTACCAGCTCATTGTCGTGAACTGGGCGTCGTTGTCCTGCTCGACCAGGTCGTACTGGTCGGCCATCAGGCTCAACCCGTCACCGAAGCCGCGCAGCCCGTCGACGACCGACCCGAGGCACTCCGCCGCGATCTCCTCGGCCACCTGGTACGACATGCCGATCAGACCGCCCACGTCGTCGTCGCCGAAGATGTCGCCCATCGAGGCCGTCCGTGCGCGCAGCGCCTCCCACTGCGCGGCGAGCTGCTCGGCCACCGCCGTCAGGTGACCGCCGCCCTGCCGCAGCGCGGGTGGATGCACCTGCAGGTCGTCGCGCATGTCGTCACCTCGCTGCCTGCTGGATGCGCCGCACCGCGTCGGTGAGGGCATCGGTCATCGCCGCCATGCTGCGTACCGACTCGTTCTGCAACTCGTCGAGCTGCTGGCCCAGGGCCACCGGGTCCACCGTGGGCGCGTCCGCCGCCTCGCCGGCCTGGAGCCGCAGGTCGTCGAGCGCGGCGTTGACCGCCAGGGTGATCTGCTCGCCGAGCACCTCGGCGCCCATCCGCAGGGCGCGCGGGTCCACCGTCACCGACTCGATGCGCTGGCCGACCGCCACGACCTCGACCTGCCCGCCCGCCGCGGATCCGCTGGCCCGTGCCGGCTGGGCGCTCACGCCGTCGTCGGGAGCCTGACCGGTCGACCGCATCGACGCCAGCGCCTGTCGGGTCTGCTGGAACAGTCGGTCGAATTCCGTCACCTGGTCCACAACGCCCCCTAACGTCGCACGTGACATCGAAGAGGGTAGCAACGGGACTCCAGTGCCGGGACGCGCTAGGGCGCGACCACGGCTGGCGCGGTCCGGGCCGAATCGGAGCCGCCTGGACCGGTCCGGTTGGCACCGGCGTAAGCTGGCCCGTCGTGAGTCTCACCATCGGCATCGTCGGCCTGCCCAACGTCGGCAAGAGCACGCTTTTCAACGCGTTGACCAAGAACGACGTGCTGGCGGCGAACTACCCGTTCGCCACCATCGAGCCCAACGTCGGCGTGGTCGGGCTCCCCGACGAGCGGCTGGGCAAGCTGGCCGAGATCTTCTCCTCGCAGAAGGTGCTGCCTGCGCCGGTGTCGTTCGTCGACATCGCCGGCCTGGTGCGCGGCGCGTCGAAGGGGCAGGGCCGGGGCAACGCGTTCCTGGCCAACATCCGGGACGCCTCGGCGATCTGCCAGGTCGTGCGGGCCTTCTCCGACCCGAACGTGGTGCACGTCGACGGCAAGGTCTCCCCGGCCGACGACATCGAGACGATCAACACCGAGCTGATCCTCGCCGACCTGCAGACCCTCGACAAGGCGCTGCCGCGGTTGGAGAAGGAGGCCAAGCTCCGCAAGGACCGCCTGGCCGCGGTCGCCGCCGCGAAGGCGGCCATCGAGGTGCTCGACGGCGGCACCACCCTCTACTCCGGGGCCGCCGCCGCCAAGATCGAGCTGGAGCACCTGCGCGAGCTGCACCTGCTCACCACCAAGCCCTTCCTGTACGTCTTCAACGTCGACGAGGCCGAGCTGGCCAACGAGACGTTCCTCGACGAACTGCGTGCCCTGGTCGCCCCTGCCGAGGCCATCTTCATGGACGCCAAGATCGAATCTGAGCTGGTGGACCTGCCCGAGGAGGAGGCCCGCGAGCTGCTGGAGTCGATCGGGCAGAACGAGCCCGGTCTCAACCAGCTCGTCCGGGTCGGCTTCCGCACCCTCGGCCTCCAGACGTACCTCACCGCCGGCCCCAAGGAAGCGCGCGCCTGGACCGTCCCGGTCGGCGCCACCGCGCCGGAGGCCGCGGGCGTCATCCACAGCGACTTCCAGCGCGGCTTCATCAAGGCCGAGGTGGTCTCCTTCAACGACCTGGTCGAGCACGGATCGATGGCGGCGGCCAAGGCGGCGGGCAAGGTCCGCATCGAGGGCAAGGAGTACGTCATGCAGGACGGCGACGTGGTGGAGTTCCGCTTCAACGTCTGATCCCCGCCGCTCAATCACGTGTCCCGTAGGCCCTGGAGGGCGTGCGAAGGTAGGCGTCCGAGATTGAATCCAGCCGCGACCACCCGTCCTAGCGCAGATCGATTCGGCTGTCGCCGACGGGATCTGCTGCACCAGCGGTGACCGACGGAATCCGTTGACGACAAGTTGTTTGCCGAGTTCAGCTCCGAGTTGACCGAACAGGCGAAGCCGAGCCATACGTGGGCCGTTCTTTGCCTCCGTCCCATGCTTAGATTGGGCGCATGGCACCCTCTGGTCGCTGGCTGCTCGTGCACGTCACCACGGTGGCCGTGCTGCTGGTCATATTTGTGTTCCAGGTTTTCGCCTTACGCTCCTCGGACGCTGGACCGACCGCGAGTATGGCCTTGGCTCTATCGGGCCTGCCACTGTTAGCACTCGGGTTGCCCTGGTCATTGCACTATGTGGTCAGTCCCTACACATACTCAACCGTGGCCTTGGCCATGCTGGGGATGGCGGGGCCGGCGGTCCTCAACGTCGTCATCCACGTGTGGATCTTCGGGCTGAAGGGGCGGAGTTGGCGTGCACCTTGAGTGACTGTCCTGAGCGGGCAGTCACTTAGGTCAGAGCTGGCGATGGTTGCTTGGGACGAGGTGACGATTGGGCCGGACTGAGGGACTCGGCGGCGGTATTCCGACCGACAGCAGTGGCGGCGCGTCAATCGCAGAGCCGGAGAGGCAGCGAAGAGGCAGCGCGACGACGACTAGCGGAATGGCGGGAGACGAGGCAGGGCGCCAGGGTAGCCATGCTTGACGAAGTGGGACGACAGCAAAACGCATTAAATGATGTCCGTGCCCGCGTTCACACCCTGATCTAGGGTGCCAAGGAATGCTGACTGGCCTTTTCGCTGCTCAAGGCATCTCAACGCAGGGCAACTGGCTTTCTGAACCGTATGCGGGGGCCCGCCGACAGCAGCATTGACAGCAACCACCCGGGCCGAGGAAGGCCGCCGGCCACCGAACGGCTCGGGCGGCCGGAGGAGATCGCCGCCTTCGCCGCCTTCCTGCTCAGCGACGAGACCCGATTCATCACCGGAGCCGCACTCGCGACCGACGGCGGCCTCACCGCCGCCTGACGACGGCAGACATCAACGTCTGAATCCGGCCTGCTGTCGGCCGGGCCCTCAGGTTGGTGTCCGCCCTTGAGGATGGCCGCCGCCAGGGCTTGTGCTGCGGAGCGTCCACGTCCCGGCACCGGCCGCCTCCTCGCCGGGCGAGAGGAGGCAGCCGGTCCGGTTCGGTGCGTATCCCCGCAGACCCGTTACGCCGGTTCGACCGGTAGCCACAGCTCGCAGGTCGCGGTGCTGAAGTCGTCCGCGCGATCGAGGATGGCGACGATCGAGGGCCCCGGCCGCAGACGCCACGGGTTGGACGGGAACCATTCGGTCGCGGTCGCCGCCCAGGTGTCCTGTAGGGCCTGCGGATGGGGTCCGGAGGTGCGGAAGACGGCCCACGTGCCGGCCGGTACCTCGATGGCGTCGAGGTCGTGGGGGACCGGCGTGTCCTGGGACAGCGCGACCCCGTGCAGGTAGGTCAGTTCGCTGCCCTCGGCGGCGTCGGGGTCGAGCCCGTCGCTGACCTGGAGGAGGCCTCCGGGCTCGGTGTCGCTGAGGGCCTTCAGCCGGAGATGCTCCTGCGGCGGCAGCGCGGCGATGTGCTGTTGGATGTGTGGGTTGACGCCCTGGTGGATGAGCGGGACCCGGGCCGCGTGGCCGGCGAGCCGGAACGCGGGGCGGTCCACGATGCGAGTGTCCATGGGGATACTCCCTTCGACGGTCAGGCGGAACCTGAGCTGCGGTTGAGTGCGAAGGGGACCTCCGTCGCGGCGAACGTCACCGGGGTTGGCACCATGGACCGCCCGGAACGCCCGTCCGAACGCCTCGGTCGAGCCGTACCCGTAGCGGACGGCGATGCTCAGCAGATCGCCCTCCCCCCGAACGACGTCGGCAGCGGCGACGGTCATGCGCCGTCGGCGCACGTACTCCGACAGCGGCATGCCAGCCAACGACGAGAACATCCGGCGCAGGTGGTATTCGGTCGTGCCGAGTGCCTTCGCCAATCCGTTGACGTCGAACTCCTCGGTGAGGTGCTTCTCGACCAGGTCGACAAGCCTGTTGAGTGCCGCGATCACGAGGCCTCCCTTCGCCGTCAAGCCTGGCCGAGGAACCCCTGGCCGTGCCCGACCATAGAGGCCCGATCCGATCATGTACGGGGAACGCCGCGCAGCGGTGTCGCAGATCAGTTGGGACGGCACACCAGGCGGCGCGGGTGGCCGGCCTGCCGACGCACGTCGCTCAGGTGGCTGTCCGGCGGATGGCGAGCAGGGCGATGTCGTCGTTCGGGTTTTCGGTGTCGAGGGTTGCCATGACGGCGGCGCAGACGGTGTCGGCAGGCCCGACCGGAGCGGCAGCCATCAGGCGGGCGATGCCGATGTCGATCGGTTCGTCACGACGTTCGACGAGCCCGTCGGTGTAGCAGATCAGGACCGCGCCGGGCGGGAAGTCCGCCCCCGTACTGCGCCGTTGCGGTGTCCGGTAGCCAATGCCGAGCGGCGGGTCGACCTTGGCGGAGAGCAGGACGGCGGGTTGCCCGGGCACAACCATCACGGGGCGCAGGTGCCCCGCCAGGGAAACCTTGATGGTCGCGCCGTCCGGGGAGATCATCGCGTACAGCGCGGTGCTGAGGCTGCCGGTCTCGAAGTGGTTGACCTTCCGATCGAGGAGGGTCAGCGCCTCCGCCGGATCGTCCGAGACCAGTGCGTACGCCCGCAGCGCACTTCGGATCCGTCCCATCACCACGGCCGACTGCAATCCGTGCCCCGACACGTCACCGATGACCACTCCCAGCCACCCGGATGGCAGGGGGAAGACGTCGTACCAGTCGCCGCCCACACCGGAGACGTGACCGGGGACGTATCGGGCGGCCATCTCCAGATTCGGCACCTTGGGCAGCTCGGTGGGGAGCAAACTCCGTTGCAGGGCCAGCGCGGCGTTCTGGTCCAGGCTGTGCACACGGGCCTGGTTGGCCACGCCGATCCGGTCGGCGACGAGTTCGAGCAGCCGGACGTCGTCCGGGGCGAACCGGCGTGGAGTGAGGGTCCCGACGTGCAGGACGCCGATGAGGTCACCGCGCGCGAGGACCGGCACGCCGAGCAGAGACTTGATCCCGGCCTGCAACAGGACCGGGTTGACCACCTGCTCGGCGGTGACGTGTTCGATGATCACTGGCCGCCGGGTCAGGGCGATCCGGCCGGCGAAGCCCCGGCCGATGGAGACCCGGAAGGCTTGCCGGACCTCTTCTTCCAGCCCTTTGGCGGCGGTGGCCACGAGCTGCCGGGCGTGCACGTCGAGCAGCAGGATGGCGGCCGTGTCGACGCTCAGCAGTTCGCGGACCCGGTCGAGCAGCTCGTCGAAGAGGTCGGCGGCGTCGAGCCGAGACAGCGTCGCGTCGGTTACGGCCTCAATGCGGCGTAACCGCTCCGCGTCCGTGACACCGCTGGTCGCAACCACGCAATGATCGTAGCTGTGCCGTCCGCTGTTGCTGGTCGCGCGTTGGTCAAGCAATGTCCGGCAGTGGACTGCCCGCAGGCAGCTGGTTGCTCCGTGAGCCGCGCGGCAGTCCAGCCCGTTGATCAGGCACTACACGACGGAGAGCCGGGAGCGAGCTGTCTCGCCCGGCCGGCTACCGCTCGGCCCAGACGCCCAGCTCGTTGCCGCTGGGGTCGGTGAAGTGGAAACGCCGCCCGCCCGGGAACTCGTACGGCCCGTTCACCACGTGACCGCCGGCCTCCTTCACGGCCTGCACGGACCGGTCCAGGTCGCTGGAGTAGAGCAGCACGAGCGGGCCGCCTGCCCGGACTTCCTGGTCCACACGGAGACCGCCCACCTCGGGTGCGGACTCACCGTGCGGGCTCCGGATTCCGGCGTACCCCGGCCCGTAGTCGTTGAACTGCCAGCCGAACGCGTCGGCGTAGAAGCGCTTGGCCTGGGCGAGGTCGTCGACCGTGAACTCCACGTAGTCGATGGCGTGGTGTCGCTGGGGAGAAGACTCAGACATGCGCCGCATTGTGCGCGCGGGGTGTGACACGGTCGCCGACCGCGGAGCAGACGCGAGACTCAGTAGAGCTGTGGCGGCAGGCCCTTGCGGTCCACGACGGCCCGGACCTGCGCCTCCCACTTGAAGATCAGGTCGTTCCACTCGGGCGAGTCGAAGTAGTTCTCGATCGACCCGTCGAGGTCGAACTCGGGCATGTACATGCCGACCACGCCCTTCTGGAGCAGGCCCTCCTCAAGGACGGCCTTCTCGCGCAGGATCAGGATCGGCAGGCCTAGCTGGTACGCCATCGCGGGTTCGATGTGCGACCAGGGGCTGGTCAGCCAGGTGTCGTCCAGTCGGTAGCTCTTCAGGCCCGCGAGGTTGGTCCGGAAGTTGCCGCTGCCCGTCTCGATGTAGGTCCGCCGCAGGGCGATCGTGATGAGGCCGTTCGACTCCAGCATCAGCCGCCTGATCGCCTTCAGCGGGGCGTCCATGTCGTAGTCGGTGACGCCGAGGGTGCGCGGGGCAAACCCCCGAGAGTCGAGGTACGCGCACATCCGGTCGATGAACACGGCCTGCTCCCGCATGCACGGCTTGGGATAGCTCAAGAACACGGAGATCTTGAAGCGCCCTCGGCTGCCCTGCGTCTCCGCTGCCATCACTCTCCCTGACACGGTCGCCTGCGAGCCGGGCGATTCGATCTGAACCAGGGAGGCGATTCTAGGATCGCGTGGCGGTGCGGCGCGGCCCGCTGTCGGCAGCCCGACTGCCGAACGGAGGTCGACTCTGGCTCCTTGGGGTCGGGGTCGCACCCGTACTTCCGGAACCAGAGCCGACCAATCGTCGCTACTCCGCGCGGTACACCGAGATGTGCGCCGGACTGTCGGCGGTGAACGGCTGCCGGTGCCAGTCGGCGTACCGCTCGGTGAGCCGGAGCCCCGCCTGCTGCGCCATCTCGTCGATCTGGTGCGGCCAGGCGTACCGCATGGCGAACGGCTTCAGGTGCACGCCGTCCCCGTCGAACGTGATGGTCTGCCGGATGAAGCGCTGCGCCGGCCGGTCGTACCGGTGCAGTCGGATCGTCGCCGAGTCCTCGGTGACGGCATGGACCTGCACCTGCTCGTCGACGTCGAAGTCGCGCGGGTCCGGCACGAACGTCTCGATGACGAACGCGCCGCCGGGCGACAACACCCGGGCGACGTTACGGAAGCAGTCCGCCTGCCGCTCGGCGTCGACCAGGTTGAACAGCGTGTTGAAGACCAGGTACGCGAGCCGGAACTCACCGGCCACCGGTACGTCGGCCATGTCGGCGACCACCACCGGGATCTGGTCGCCCCCGGGCTTGGCCCGCATCTGGGCAAGCATCTCCTCGGACGCCTCGACGCCGTGCACGGTGAGGCCGCGCTCGGCCAGCGGCAGCGCGACGCGGCCGGTGCCGATCGCCAGTTCGAGGACCGGGCCGCCGTCGGCCAGGTCGGCCAGGAAGTCCACGGCGGGCATCGGGTCAGGGTTGGTGTCGCCGACGTCGTAGTCGGCGCCCCACAGCCGGCCGAAGAGGCCGGGATCGTCGAAGACCGACATCAGCGGCCTCCGCGGTTGGTGTCAGTGGCGCTCGACAGCGCCGTGGTCAGGGAGCTGAGCTGCTCACGAAGTCTCGATTCCTCAGTGTGGATGACGTCGGGTCGGAGGAACTTCGTTGTGTTGGGCATGTCGGCTGCTCCCTTCGCGCGGCTGTCGAGTGACGACACCAGAAGCCGCCGGGGCCGGGCAACCCATTTAGGCGGTGCCTGGCCGCCGGCGGCCGGACGGGTCAGGAGATGTGGTGCAGGATCACGTTGTGCACGTGGTGGCTCTTCTGCGCACCACGGAACTCCACCTCGTAGGTGTGCGTGCCGACGTGGATGGCGATCGAACCGGTGGAGAAGAACGAGCCACCCCAGGACTTGTTGCTGACCACGCTCACGCTGGTGATCTTCGAGTACGGGATGCTGGTGATCGCGAACCGCTTCCCGACGAAGGAGCGGTCCTGGATGATCACCCGCCGGTCGGTCAGCCCGATGAACCCGGTGCCGGTGCCCACGGCGTCGTAGACGGCGATGATCTGCTCGCCGTCGAGGAGGCCGCTCTCGATCTGCTGGACCTGCTCTTTGCGGTCGTACGCGATGTTCGCCATGCGTCCCAGGCTAGAAAACCGGTGCCAACGAGGCAGCGCGGGCGAGGACGACGAACTCGCCGTCACCGTGGCCCACCGGCTCGCGGTGCCAACCGCCGTAAATGTGGTCCACGGTGAAGCCCGCCCTGGTCAGGGACTCGCGCAGCTCGCCCTCGGTGCGGAAGCGGAGCGTCGCCGAGCTGAGCAGATCCTCGCCGTCGGCAAAGTGGTAGTGGTGGGTGAAGTCCACCACTCCGTCGCGTACACCTGTGACCTCGGTCCACGCGCGGACCTCGCCGCCGTCGCGCAGCGGGACCCGCCGTTGCGAATCCCTCGGGTTCCACCGCTCCCAGCGGCGGTCCGCCGGATCGCGGGCATCGAAGACCAGCCGACCGCCGGGCACGAGCGCCCGCCGCAGGTCGGCGAGGGTACGCGCCCACTCCGCGTCCGCTACGAAGAACTGCGAGACGTGGCTGGTCAGCACTGCCACGTCGAACGCTCGGCTCGGCAGCAGCGCCGAGGTGCCCTCGATCCAGGTCACCTGCTGAGCGCACGATCGGTCACGGGCGGCGGTGAGGGAGGCGCGGGCCGGGTCGATGCCGGTGACGGTGTGGCCGGCGGCGGCGAGAGCGACAGTCAGACGACCGGTGCCGCAGCCGAGGTCGAGGACCCGCGCGGTCGGGGTCTCGTCGACGATCGCGAGAAGGAAGTCGTCGTCGGGGCCCCACTGGCATTCCGCGTCGTAGACCTGGACCAACCTGCGGTGGCGGAACTCGCCCTGTTTCATCTGAGCTGGGGACGTCAGGACTCGGTGACCGCCCGGTACGCGTCCTCGATGCGGGCAGCCAGCAGGACCTCACCCTCGGTCAGCGGCTCGCCGTTGCCGTGCCCGACCCGGATCTGGGTGCTGTCGGACCGACGGCTGATCTCGGGGCGCAGATGCAGCGCATCGGCGACCACCTTCACCCGTTCAGTTAGCGCCGCGTGTTGGGTATCGTCGATCACGAGCGTGCGCCGGATCTGTTCGCCCTCCCGCGTCCAACCAGATAGCAAGGTCAACGCGTCGGACAGGTAATCGTGCTTTGCTCGGCTGTTGAACAACACGCGCATGACCGCACCCCCCAAGCGCCGTTGTCGGCTTGTGGCCAAATCGTCGCCATCCCGTGTCTTGTCGGTGTGCTCTAGTTTGTCGCCGCTCGCTGGAGGTGTCCACGCCCACACTTCCGTGTTCTATTGGCCTAGCGGACGGCGACGGCACCCAAACCGCCGATTGATCTGGCACCCTGGACGCCCGTGCAGACCGAACGGGCTAGTGGCGGCGGGCAGGCCGAACGACGGGACCTGAAAGTGATCGTCGGGGCGGCGATCATCCGGGACGGGCGGGTGCTCGCGTGCGCGCGTGCCGCCCCACCGGAGGTTGCCGGCATGTGGGAGTTCCCTGGTGGGAAGGTCGAGCCGGGGGAGGCCGAGACCGACGCGCTGATCCGGGAGTGCGCCGAGGAGTTGGCCGTACGCGTGGAGATCGGCGACCGGGTCGGCCGCAACGTGCGGATGGCCCACGGCCGTTCGGTTCTCAAGGTGTACGCCGCCCGCCTGGTCGGCGACGACCAGCCGCAGGCGCTCGAGCACTCGGCGCTGCGCTGGCTCGCCGCCGACGAGTTGGACTCGGTCACCTGGCTCCCCGCCGACGCCCCCATCGTGGCCGCCCTCCGCCCCCTCCTAAAAACCCCCTAACCCCACCCCCACCCCACCCGTCACCGGCGTTGACCATGAAGTTATTGCTGCGACACGCCGGCCGGACCGGCAATAACTTCATGATCAACGGGGGTGGCAACCGGGGGGACGGGGACAGGGGGGTATGGGGACGGGGGCTACCGGCAGTGCCGGTAGCCCCCGTTTCGTGGTCGTGCTTAGTGCTTGTCTTGGTCTGGGTGGGCGAAGTTGAGTTCGTCCGGAGGCAGCGGGAAGGTCACGTCGTCGCCGAACGGCGACGGCGCGGCAGCCCGGTCGAAGGTCAGCTCCGTCAGCGGCAGCTTGCCCCGCTCGTCGACCGCTGGAGCGGTCGGGTGGGGCACCTCCCGGTGCCAGTTGACGCCGCTCTGTGCCTGCGCCTCGGCCTGCGGGTCGTGTGAGCCACCCGCGTGCGAGTGCACGCCGCGCCGGCTCGTGCCCGCAGGCGTCGCCGAGCCCTGACGGGCGGTGGACACGCTGGTCTGGGGCGTCTCGCCCCGACGGAAGATCTTGCTACCAAGCCACACAAGGGGATCGTACCTGCGGTCGACGACCCGTTCCTTCATGGGGATGATCCCATTGTCAGTGATCTTGATGTGCTCGGGGCAAACCTCCGTGCAGCACTTGGTGATGTTGCAGAAGCCGAGGCCCTGTTCGGCCTGTGCGTACTCCTTGCGGTCGGTCCGGGCGTCCAGCGGGTGCATGTCCAGTTCGGCGGCCCGGATGAAGTACCGGGGGCCGGAGAACGCCTGCTTGTTCTCGTCGTGATCGCGGATCACGTGGCAGACGGTCTGGCACAGGAAGCACTCGATGCACTTGCGGAACTCCTGCGAGCGCTCGACGTCGACCTGCTGCATCCGGTAGTCGCCCGGGGCGACGTCCGCAGGCGGGGCGAACGCCGGCGTCTCCCGAGCCTTCTCGTAGTTGAACGAGACGTCGGTGACCAGGTCCCGGATGATCGGGAAGGTACGCAGCGGGGTGACCGTGACGGTCTCGTCCTCGCCGAAGGTCGACATCCGGGTCATGCAGCCCAGCCGCGGCTTGCCGTTGATCTCCATGGAGCAGGAGCCGCACTTGCCGGCCTTGCAGTTCCACCGGCACGCCAGGTCGGGCGCGTCGGTGGCCTGCAGGCGGTGGATGACGTCGAGAACGACCTCGCCCTCGTTCACCTCGACCATGTAGTCCTGCAGGTCACCGCCGGACTCGTCGCCCCGCCAGATCCGGAACTGACGCTTCGCGCTCATCGGTTGTCCGCCTCTCCAGCGTCGGCGACGAGAGCGTCGAAGTCGGCGATCTCCTCGTCGGTGAGGTACTTGGCCAGTTCCGCCCGGTCGAAGAGACCGATCAGCTCCGGACGCATCTTCGGCAGCGGCTTGCGGGTCAGCCGCACGGCGTCGCCGTCCAGCGAGCAGACCAGGTTGACCTGCCGCCACTTCGGCTCCATCGTCGGGTAGTCCTCCCGGGTGTGCCCGCCGCGCGACTCCTGCCGCTCCAGCGCCGCCTTCGCGGTGCACTCCGAGACCACCAGCATGTTGCGCAGGTCGAGAGCCAGGTGCCAGCCCGGGTTGTAGCGCCGGCCGCCGGCCGCGCTCACCTTTGCCACCCGCTCGCGCAGCTCGGCCAGCCGGACGAGCGCGTCGGCCAGCTCACCCTCGCGCCGGATGATGCCGACCAGATCACCCATGACCGCCTGGAGGTCCTGCTGCAGGGTGTACGGGCTCTCGCCGGTGTCACGTTGCAGCGGAGCCAACGCGGTCTCCACGGCGGCCTCGACCGCGTCCACGGCCACCTTCGGCCGGGCGTCCAGCCCGTCGGCGTAGCTGGCCGCGTGCCCACCGGCCCGCTTGCCGAAGACCAGCAGGTCGGACAGGGAGTTGCCGCCCAGCCGGTTCGAGCCGTGCATGCCGCCGGAGACCTCACCGGCGGCGAACAGCCCGCGTACGTGGCCGAAGGCGGCACCCGAATCCGGGTCCACCTCGACGCCGCCCATCACGTAGTGGCAGGTCGGCCCGACCTCCATCGGCTCGGCCGTGATGTCGACGTCGGCCAGTTCCTTGAACTGGTGGTACATCGACGGCAGCCGCCGCCGGATCTCGTCGGCCGAGCGCCGGCTCGCGATGTCCAGGAAGACACCACCGGCGGGGGAGCCCCGACCGGCCTTGACCTCACTGTTGATCGCGCGGGCCACCTCGTCGCGGGGCAGCAGCTCCGGCGGACGGCGGTTGTTGTCCGGGTCGGTGTACCAGCGGTCCGCCTCCTCCTCAGTCTCCGCGTACTGCTTGCGGAAGACGTCGGGGACGTAGTCGAACATGAACCGCTTGCCCTCGGAGTTCTTCAGCACACCGCCGTCGCCACGGACCGACTCGGTGACCAGGATGCCCTTCACCGAGGGCGGCCAGACCATGCCGGTCGGGTGGAACTGGAGGAACTCCATGTTGATCAGAGTCGCCCCGGCGCGCAGCGCCAACGCGTGACCGTCCCCGGTGTACTCCCACGAGTTCGAGGTGACCTTGTAGGAGCGCCCGACCCCGCCGGTCGCCAGCACCACGGCCGGCGCCTCGAAGAGGATGAACTCGCCCGACTCGCGGTAGTAGCCGAACGCGCCGGCGACCCGGTCACCGTCGAGCAGCAGCTCGGTGATGGTGGTTTCGGAGAACACCTTGATCCGGGCGTCGTACGAGCCGAACTCGCGCTTGTCGTCCTGCTGCAACGAGACGATCTTCTGCTGGAGGGTGCGGATCAGCTCCAGGCCGGTCCGGTCGCCGACGTGCGCCAGCCGGGGGTACTCGTGGCCGCCGAAGTTGCGCTGCGAGATCTTGCCGTCCTTGGTGCGGTCGAAGAGCGCCCCGTACGTCTCCAGCTCCCAGATCCGCTGCGGCGACTCCTTCGCGTGCAGCTCGGCCATCCGGAAGTTGTTGAGGAACTTGCCGCCGCGCATGGTGTCGCGGAAGTGCACCTGCCAGTTGTCCCGGCTGTTCACGTTGCCCATCGCGGCGGCGGCGCCGCCCTCGGCCATCACCGTATGCGCCTTGCCGAAGAGCGACTTGGAGATGATCGCGGTCTTCTTGCCGGCGAGCCGGGCCTCGATCGCCGCGCGCAGACCGGCGCCGCCGGCCCCGATGACGACGACGTCGTAGTGGTGTCGTTCGATGCGAGTGGTAGTGGTCATGTCAGGGGCCCTTTAGTTGATGAACCGCAGGTCGGAGAACCAGCCAGCCGCGAGCGCCATGATGTAGAAGTCGGCCAGCGCCAGGGTGCCGAGGGTGATCCAGGCGAGCTGCATGTGGCGGACGTTCAGGGCCGAGACGAACGTCCAGGCCTTGTACCGCACCGGGTGCTTGGAGAAGTGCTTGAGCCGGCCGCCGATGATGTGCCGGCAGGAGTGGCAGGAGATGGTGTACGCCCACAGCATCACCACGTTGCCCACCAGGATGATGTTGCCCAGGCCGAAGCCGAAGCCCTCTGGGGAGTGGAAGGCGAGGATCGCGTCCCAGGTGTTGATCAGCGAGATGATCGCGGCGGCGTAGAAGAAGTAGCGGTGCAGGTTCTGGCCGAGCAGCGGCAAGCGGGTCTCGCCGCTGTACGAGGCGTGGCCGTCCGGGACGGCGCAGGCCGGCGGGGACAGCCAGAACGACCGGTAGTAGGCCTTGCGGTAGTAGTAGCAGGTGAGCCGGAACAGCAGCAGGAACGGCAGGGTCAGCGCGGCGTCCGGGATGATCCACCAGCCCGGCAGGAACCGGCCGAAGTGGGAGGCCCCCTCGACGCATCGGTCCGTCACACAGGGGGAGTAGAACGGGGTCAGGTAGTGGTACTGGTCCACCCAGTACCACTTGTGCATGAAGACCCGGACCGTCGCGTACGCGACCCAGGCGCTGAGCCCGATCACGGTGATCAGCGGGGCGATCCACCATCGGTCGGTACGCAACGTCTTCGCCGCGATGGCGGCGCGTGCCCGCGCTCCCCGCGGCTTCGTTGCCGTTGAAGTCATTCGAGTCGTCTCCTCGGCGGGCCCGTACGGGCGGGCTGATCTATCTCCGGTCGGCACGCGGCCCGGCGAACCGCACCCGCTGCCACGTCATGCGCACACCAACGACCACGCCGGATGACCGGCGCAGCTAAGTGACACACGTTACGCCGATCTTTGCGAGCCGTCCGCGCAAGGGAGTGTCCCGTGTCTCTGGCCTGCGGAAAAGGCCTGGCACGCCGATCGATGGCACGTTGTTAAGAAGATCACTGCCCGCCCTGCCGCTCAGCCTGAGGCGCCTCCCGTGAAATGCCAGGACGCCAGTCGCACCGACGGCGCCGTCCACCACGTACCGTCCACCCGGTCCGGTTGACGCACCGGCCGCGCGCCGAGCCCCAGCACCGCACCCGGCCCGAGCGCCCTCGGGTACGACTCGGTGAACCGCAGATCGCGGACCGCCCGCACGACAGTGCCGTCCTCGACGAGCCAGACCCCGTTGCGGGTCAACCCCGTGACGACCAGGCTCTTCGGATCGAGGACACGCGTGTACCACAGGTCGGTGACCAGCAGCCCGCGCCGCATCCCGGCGACCAGCGCCGCGGTGTCCGTGTCGACGACCGCGCCGGCCGCCGTGCCCGTGGTGCTCCGACCCACCGCGCTGGCCGGGCCGGCCGCGGCACCGGAGAGGCACAGGTTGCGGGCCATCGGACCCCAGGTGGCACCACCCGCGACCGCATGGCCGGTGGACTCCGCGCCCGCCTCGGCGGCGGTCCGCCGATCGTGCGCCACCGCCCGGGTGGTGCCCGCCTCGACCAGGGTCAACGCCCGCCGAGCGGTGCCCTCCGCGTCGAACGGCAGCCCCGACGCGCCCAGCGGATCGTCCACCAGGGTCACCTGCCGGTCGAACTGCGCCGCCCCGGGCTCGGCGAAGGACTGCCGCTCGGCGTACCGCTTGCCGTTGAAGCCGTACCAGGACAGGTTCTGCAGCAGGTCCGCCACGGCGGCCGGTTCGAACACCACCTCGTAGCGCCCCGGCGGCAACTCGACCGGGTCGGCCGCCGCGCGCGCCTTCGCGGCGGCGTGCGCGCCCAACTCCGCGCCGTCGAGGTCGGACAGCCGGTCGGCGCAGCGCCGCGCCACCCCGTCCGCGCCGTCGCGGCGCGCGATGCCGTCCATCGCCGCCTCCGCGGAGCGGCCGTACGCGGTGTGCCCGGCCGAGTTCGCGAACGCCGACGAGCGGTGCGCGGTACGGCAGTAACCCGCCGTGGTGAGGTCACCGGCGGCGGCCACGAACGCGCGGACCCGATCGGCCCGCTGATCCGGCTCGGCGTGCGCGGTGGCCTCGTCGACCGGCGGGGCATCCGGCCCGGGTGAGGGTGGCGTCAGCCCCGGCCAGCCCGGGTCGGGCGGGCAGAGCCGAGCCGCCGTCAGGGTGCGCTCGACCAGGGCGCGCAGCCCATCGGCGGTGACCACGCTGCCGCTGCCCGCGGCGGTCCGCCCATCCACGTGCAGCCGCAGCCGGACCCCGACGGTCGACTCGGCGACGTTCTGGTGGATGGCCGAGTTGGCGAACCGGGTCAGCGCCAGATCCGCCCGCGTTACCACCGCCTCAGCCTGCGCACCCGGACCACCGAGCCGTCGGACCAGCTCGACAACCTGCCCCGCCAGCTCCACCTCCGTCGACGCGCTCACGCGGACACTCCCACCCGGACGTTGCGGAAGCGGGCCGGCGCGGCCGGGTGGCCGGTGTGCCCGGTCTGGCCGGGCTGGCCCTTACCGCAGTTGGGCGTCCCCCAGGGCACCGTCTCGCCGGAGAGCATGTCCATCGAACGCCAGAAGAGCGGGCCAATCCCGGTGTACGTGGGATTGCGCAGCATCCGCCCCCGCCGGCCCTTCTTGATCTCCCAGCCGACCTCGCAGCCGAACTGGAAGTTGAGGCGCTTGTCGTCGATCGACCAGGACCGGTTGAGGTCCATCAGCACCCCGTCGTCGGTGGCCGCGATGATCTCCTCCAGGGTGTGCGGGCCGGGCTCCAGGCCGACGTTGGTCATCCGCACCATCGGCAGTCGCGCCCACCCGTCGGCGCGTACGCTCCCGCCGTAGTCGAGGCCGGCCACGGCGGCCGAGTCGCGCCCGGCGAGCACGCCCACCCACCGCCCGTCGCGTACCGCGTCCCGCTTGACCGCCGGTGAGCCCTCGTCGTCGAAACCGAAGCTGCCCAGCGCGCCGGGGATGGTCGGGTCGATGGTGATGTTCATCAGCTCGGAGCCGTAGCGCAGCGAGCCGAGCTGGGCCAGGTCCAGCCAGGACGTGCCGGCGAAGGCGGCCTCCCAGCCGAGGATCCGGTCCAGCTCGATGGCGTGCCCGACCGACTCGTGGATCTGCAGGGCCAACTGCTCGCCCCCGAGGATCAGATCGGTTTCGCCCGCCGGGCAGGGCGGTGCGGTGAGCAGCGCCCGGGACTCCTCGGCGATCTGCGCGGCGTGCGCGGCCAGGTCGAGCGACTCGACCAGCTCCCAGCCGGTGGTGCCGTACTGCCCCCGGTAGCTCGGCCAGGACCGCCGCTGCGTCTCGCCGTCGCCGATCGAGGTGGCCGAGATGCCGCCGCCGCACTCGCGGATCCGCTGGTCGATCCGGTGGCCCTCGCTGGAGACGAACCACTTGGCGGTGTCCCAGATCTGGTAGAGCCCTTCGGCCAGGTCGGCGCCGTGCTCGGCCATCGTGCGGGTCGCGCCGACCAGCAGGTCGCCCTTGTCGGACAGCGGCACCCCGAGCGGGTCGACCTTGCAGTCGGACGCCCAGCTCGCGGCCACCGGCTGGCCCGGCACCAGGTCGACCGGCGGGCCGGGCACCCGCGCGCTCGCCATGGCCGTCCGCGCGGCACGGCGGCCGGCGTCGCGGGCGGCGGCGTCCGACAGATCGGGTACGGCGTGGAAGCCCCAGCTCGACCCGACCAGGGCCCGGACGCCGAGCCCGATGCTCTCGTCCTGGGTCAGTTCCTCCACGTCGCCGTTGCGCGCGGTCATCGACTCGTAGCGGCGGTGCATCACCCGGGCGTCGGCATACCGGGCGCCCGCATCGAGGGCGGCCTGCACGGCGGCGGTGGCCGCGTCGAACTCGGTCATGCGACCGACCCTAGGCCAGCCGACCGACACCCGTCAGGGGACGAGATCCTCCGGCCGGATCGTGGCCCGCACCGGCTCCGTCAGCTCCAACACCTCGCCGGCCCTGGTCATCGACCGCTCGACGTAGTGGGAACCCTGTCGCTGGTAGAGGTGCAGGGTCAGGGACTCCTGCTCGACGAGCAGGTACCACTCGATGCTGGCCTCGGCGTACAGGTGCGGCTTCAGCACCCGATCGATGACTGCGGTGTGTGGCGCGGTGATTTCGCCAACCAGCAGGACCGCGCCCGCCGGCACGCAGTCCGCCGTGAGATCCAGCTCCGCCGTCACCACGAGGTCGGGGTTGAGGATCCGCGTCGGGTTCAGCCGCAGGTTGATGACCGGGAGAAGGGTACGGTTCGCCGCAGCGCAGCCTGGTTCCAACGCGGTTGCCAGGCCACGGACGATCACCTGGTGTCGGACGGACGGTGATGGTCCGATGAGCAGTCCGCCGTCGAGGAGTTCGATCCGGTGGGCCGTCTCACCGACGGCAAGGTAGTCGGACTCGGTCCAGGGCAGCGCACGGTCAAGAATTCCGTCGTGAAGCATGCGGCCAGTGCAACTCATGGGGATCGCCAACGTCGCACTCGACGTGCGAGCGCGAGATGAAATGCCCGCTCAGACGTTGTGATCGCAAAGGTTCATTTGCGTCAGAGCGAGATTGGAAGTACCGGGAGAGCTCCTTCTTGAAAGTTCGATTCTGGTGGTGTGGGCCGCCGAGTTCCGTAGGCGGCGGCGTGAACCCGGTGGCGCTCTGCGGGCATAAACAGGTGTGAGCGCAACGTACGAAGTGAGGGATATTTCCTTGGGCGAGCCGGCCGGCCCTCGATCGGAGCGGCCTCCCCCGGTGCAGCTCGTGGAGCCGTCGCAGCTGGTGAGCGATGACCTGTTGATGCGCGAGTCGGTCGAGTGTCCTGAGCGGTTCGCCGCCCTGTTCGACCGGCATGCTGTGGCCGTTCACCGGTATCTGGCGCGCCGGGTCGGTAGCGCGGCGGACGACCTGCTGGCTGAGACGTTCCTGATTGCGTTTAGGCAGAGGGCGACTTATCGATCGCAGGGCGTTGATCCGCGGGCCTGGCTGTACGGCATCGCCACGAATGTGCTGCACCGACAAGCGCGGCAGGAGGAGCGCCGGTACCGCATGTTGGCCCGGTTGGCCGCCATCACCACCGATCTGACGTCGAGCGACGATGAAGCAGTCGAGCGCACGGACGCGCAGGCCCTGCGCCAGCAGTTGGCTGCGGCTCTCGCGCGGTTGAAGCGCGGGGACCGGGACGTGTTGTTGCTGACGGCGTGGGCCGAGTTGTCCTACGTCGAGATCGCCGCGGTGCTCGCCATACCTGTTGGCACTGTCCGGTCCCGGCTGAACCGGGCCCGACGCCTGACTCGTGAATCCCTCAGCTCGGCGATGATCAAGGAGGAGTTGCCATGAATGATCTCGAATTGCTAAGCGACTATGGTCCGGACGCGCCGGCGGCGTCTTCGGCGGCTTTGTCCAGTGCTCGTCACCGACTGATGGCCGAGGTGATCGCGGTTGCGCCGGCCCACCCTGGGTGGGGCTGGAGACGTGCAAGGTGGGCGCTTCAACATCGGCGGGTTGGCCTAAGCTTCGCCGTTGTGGTCGTGGTCGCCGCGGCTGCTGGCGGTTCATTCGTGTTGTCGGAGCATCGTGCTCCGGCGGGCCAGTCGGCGGGCGTGCAGCTCGTCGCGTTCGACGCGCCGGTGTATCCCATCGGGTTGCGTCCTCGCCCCGCTGACCTGGCGGCGCCGACCTTCAGTGGCGGTGTTGCCCGCGACGAGCAGGGCAACGACCGGCCGGTTATGACGGCGGTCTTCCCGGCGACTGATGGCGTCAGCGATGTCTACCTCGGCGTCGGGGATCGGTATGTGCCACAGGACGCGCCTGAGCGGATCCGGTCCGTCACGTTGCAGGGCGTGCCCGGCTTCGTGGTCGAACATCAGGCACAGTCCGGCACGTCGGTGGTGCTGAGTTGGCAGCGCCGGTCCGGTCAATGGGTCACGCTCACCGGCCATGGTCGCTTCGGCAGCGAAACGGCGGTGCGGGCGCTGGCCGCGACCGTGGCGGATGATGCCCAGCCGGTGCCGTTGCAGGTGCGTCTCGCTCCAGCGGGCTGGCGGTTGGCAGCCTTCAAGGACAACAAGATCGTTACCCTGCGCGCCCCCGTGTCTGGCGAGGAACTCAGTGTCAATCTCGTCGAAGCTCCCGAGAGAAATCTGATGGGCTTGGTGAGTGGCGCGAAGCGGATTGAGACGGTGCAGGTCAACGGCAGGGAAAGTGATCTGGTGCAGACGCTCAACGGGTGGTTCCTGCAGGTCCCGCTGCCCGACGGGACCGCCTTCCACCTTCAGGCGCCAGCGATGTTGACTGGCGAGCAGATCGTGGCCGTTGGCGCCCAGGTCATCGTCACACCGCGCGGTCGGTGAAGCGGCAGGGCCCCGGCCACGGCCACGGCCACGGCCATCTGCACCTCACCTGATCGCCCCTGAGTCGCGGCACTCCCTGCCGTCGCAGGCAAGGCGCATCGGGGGTGGTGCAGACAACTCAGCTGAGTTACAAGATCGCGCTCGATCTCGGATGTAGTGGTATCGGCGCGTCGGTGATGCCACTAGATCCTGGTTCGAGAGTGACCTTGGCGGCGGTGGGCGCCCCAAACTCCGCTTCCGGCCTGTCGGGGGCGGTGTTCGTCGTCAAGATTCGCGCAGTATCGGGGATGTTGCTGCCTCCGCCGCACCTGAGGCAGCAACATCGGGGATGTTGTGAGGATCTTGTGGCGGGGCGCGGGGCGCGGGGCGCGGGGCGCGGGGCGCGGGGCGCGGGGCGCGGGGCGCGGCGGCGTCGACAGCGCACCCAAGGTGCGGTCGCGGCATGAATGGGCGTGGATGGCGAGGTGACGGGGCTGCGGGGTCGATGCCGACTCGTTACGCTCGGGCCCGCTGACAGGTGCTGACGTTGTAGCTTATTTTCACCCTCGGGACTTGCCTGTAAGTTCTCTTCGTCACTGAGGGAGGCGGCCGTGGGCAATTCGGATCCGGCGCCGTCCGGGGGACCGGACGACCATCCCACCGTGCCGGCGCAGCGCGGCAACGAGGACGCCTACCTGCGGGTGAGTGACCTGCGGGTCCGCTTCGACACCTCCGACGGCGTGGTGCGCGCGGTCGACGGGGTGTCCTTCGCCGTGCAGCGCGGTCGCACCCTCGGCATCGTCGGCGAGTCCGGTTCCGGCAAGAGCGTCACCTCGCTGGCCATCCTCGGCCTGCACGACCCCAAGCGGACCACGATCACCGGGGAGATCAGCGTCGGCGGCCGGCAGTTGGTCGGCCTGGCCGACGAGGAGGTACGTCGACTGCGTGGCCGGGACATGGCGATGATCTTCCAGGACCCGCTCTCCGCGCTGCACCCCTACTACACGGTGGGCCGGCAGATCGCCGAGGCGTACCGGGTGCACCACCCGAAGGCCAGCCGCCGCGAGGCCCGCCAGCGGGCGGTGGACATGCTGGACCGGGTCGGCATCCCGCAGCCGGCGCGCCGCTTCGACCAGTACCCGCACGAGTTCTCCGGCGGCATGCGCCAGCGGGCGATGATCGCCATGTCGCTGGTCAACGACCCGGCACTGCTGATCGCCGACGAACCGACCACCGCGCTGGACGTCACCGTGCAGGCGCAGATCCTGGACCTGCTCGCCGACCTCCAGGCCGAGTTCCAGTCCGCGATCATCCTGATCACCCACGACCTCGGTGTGGTCGGCCAGGTCGCCGACGACGTGCTGGTGATGTACGGCGGGCGAGCCGTCGAGCACGGCAGCGTGGAGCAGGTGCTCCGCTCGCCGCAGCACCCGTACACCTGGGGGTTGCTCTCCAGCGTGCCGTCGCTGCACGGCGACGCGGACGCGGACCTGCTGCCCATCCCCGGCAACCCGCCCAGCCTGATCAACCTGCCGTCCGGCTGCGCCTTCCACCCGCGCTGCCGCTACGCCAACCGCAACGGCGACCGGTCCCGCACCGAGGTGCCCGAGTTGCGCCGGGCCGGCGCGGATGGCCACCTGGTCGCCTGCCACCTGAGCGCGCAGGAGCGCACCGAGCGCTACGCCGAGGACGTCGCATCCGTGGGGGTGGCGCGATGAGCGAGGAGCCGCTGCTGCGGGTCCGCGGCCTGACCAAACACTTCCCGGTACGCCAGGGGCTGCGCGGCACCGGCCTGGTGCGGGCGGTCGACGGGCTCGACTTCGACGTGCGGCCGGGCGAGACGCTCGGCCTGGTGGGGGAGTCGGGCTGCGGCAAGACCACCACCGGACGGATGCTGGTGCGGCTGCTGGAGCCGACCGCAGGCACCATCGAGTTCGCCGGGCGGGACATCACCCACGCCGGTCGACGGGAGTTGCGCCCCCTGCGCCAGGAACTCCAGATCATCTTCCAGGACCCGTACGCCTCGCTGAACCCCCGGCACACCGTCGGCCGGATCGTGGCCATGCCGTTGCAGGTCAACGGGGTCAAGCCGCCGGGCGGGATCAAGGCCCGGGTGCAGGAGCTGCTGGAACTGGTCGGGCTGAACCCGGAGCACTACAACCGGTACCCGCACGAGTTCTCCGGCGGCCAACGCCAGCGCATCGGCATCGCCCGCGCGCTCGCCCTGCGGCCCAAGCTGATCGTCGCCGACGAGCCGGTCTCCGCGCTGGACGTCTCGATCCAGGCGCAGGTCGTCAACCTGCTGCGCGACCTGCAACGGGAGCTGGGCCTGGCGTTCGTGTTCATCGCGCACGACCTGGCCGTGGTGCGGCACTTCTGCCAGCGGGTCGCGGTCATGTACCTGGGCCGGATCGTGGAGATCGGCGATCGGGCCGACATCTACGAGCGCCCGCAGCACCCGTACACCCGGGCTCTGCTCTCGGCGATCCCGGACGTCACCCAGCTCGGCCCGGCGGGCCGGATCCGGCTGACCGGGGACGTGCCCACGCCGCTCGACCCGCCGTCGGGCTGCCGGTTCCGCACCCGGTGCTGGAAGGCGCAGGACGTCTGCGCCGCCGAGGAGCCGGCGCTGGTGGCGCGCGACGGCGGCAACCAGGCCACCGCGTGTCACTTCCCGGAACCCGCCGAGGCGGCGGCCGTCGCAGGAAGTCGCGGGGCCGACGTGGACGTCGAGGAGGTGTCGTCGTGAGCCTGTCTCCGGTGGAGGGTGTGGCGCTGGCCGAGATCGAGTCCGGCGACGGCGTGGGTGAGCCCGCGGCGAAGGGGGTCGTCGGCCGCTCGCCCGGCCAACTCGCCTGGCTGCGGCTGCGTCGTGACCGGACCGCCGTGGTCAGCGGCGTACTCCTGATCTTCTTCATGGTGTTGGGGCTGGCCGCCCCGCTGATCGAGATGGCCTACGGCGTCGGCCCGCGCGAGCAGTTCCAGAACCTGCTGGACGGCTTCGGGATGCCGCTGGGTTACGCCGGCGGGGTCACCGGGGACCACTGGTTCGGCCTGGAGCCGGGTCTGGGTCGGGACATCTTCATCCGGCTGATCTACGGGCTGCGGACGTCGCTGTTCATCGCGCTCGCGGCGGCCCTGATCACGGCGACGATCGGGGTCGTGCTGGGCGCGCTCGCCGGCTACCTCGGCGGCTGGCTCGACGCGGTGATCAACTGGATCACCGACCTGACCCTGGCCATGCCCTTCCTGATCATCGCGCTGGCGCTCACCCCCGCCATCACGCTGCGCTTCTACGGTGAGCGGGGCCAGGTGTCGTCCGCGTTCGGGGTGGGCGTGCTGATCGCCGTCTTCGCGATCTTCGGCTGGACCAGCACCGCCCGCCTGGTCCGCGGGCAGGTGGTCGCGCTGCGCGAGCGGGAGTTCGTGGAGGCGGCCAAGGCCAGCGGCGCGGGGCTCGGGCACATGCTCTTCCGGCAACTGCTGCCGAACATCTGGGCGCCGATCCTGGTGTCGTTCTCCCTGGCGGTGCCGCAGTTCATCACCAGCGAGGCCGCGCTGTCCTTCATCGGTGTCGGCCTCAGCGACGAGACGCCGAGCTTCGGCCGGATGATCTATCGAAGCCTGGACTTCCTCCAGACCGACCCGGCGTACGTGTTCTTCCCGGGCATCACGATCTTCGCGCTGGTGTTCGCCTTCAACCTCTTCGGCGACGCGTTGCGGGACGCGCTCGACCCGAAGTCGTCCCGGTAGGGGTCCCCATGACGCGATTTCTGATCAAGCGACTCTTCTCCGCGGTGCTGACCCTCTTCGCGGTGAGCGTGCTGACGTTCCTGATGTTCTTCGCCCTGCCGCGCGACCCGGTGAGCAGCATCTGCTCGAAGAACTGCAACCCGGAGCGGCTGGAGCGGGTCCGCGACGACCTGGGTCTGAACGACCCGCTGATCAGCCAGTACGCCGGCTACATGAAGGGCATCGTGACCGGTCGGGACCTGGGCAGCGCCCAGGGCGGCCGGTGCGACGCGCCCTGCCTGGGCTGGTCGTACGTCACCAACGAGGCCGTCTCGGACACCATCGCCCGGGTGCTGCCGGTGACGCTGAGCATCGTGATCCCGGCGGCGATCCTCTGGCTGCTGCTGGGGGTCGGGCTGGGCATGGTGTCGGCGTTGCGCCGGGGCACTTGGCTGGACCGGGCCGCCATCGGCTTCTCGCTGACCGGCGCCTCGTTGCAGCTCTACTTCGTGGGCGCGGTGCTGCTGCTGGTCTTCGTCTACAACCTGCGGTGGCTGCCGGTGCCGAGCTACACGTCGATCTTCGACAACCCGTTGAAGTGGGCGAGTGGGCTGGTGCTCGCCTGGGTGGCGCTGGCGTTCCTGTTCTCGGCGATCTACGCCCGGCTGTCGCGGGCGCAGATGTTGGAGACGCTGTCGGAGGACTTCGTCCGCACCGCGCGGGCCAAGGGCCTGGCCAAACCCAAGGTGTACGGGCGGCACGCGCTGCGCGCGGCGATCACCCCGGTGGTGACCATCGCCGGGCTGGACGTCGGCGGGGCGCTGGGCGGCACGGTGATCACCGAGACGACGTTCGGCATCCAGGGGTTGGGGCGTACGGCGGTGGACGCCGTTCGCTCCGGTGACCTGCCCACGATCATGGCGACCGTGCTGATCGCGGCCGTCTTCGTGGTGGTGGCGAACGTGCTGGTGGACCTGCTCTACGCGGCCATCGACCCCCGGGTGCGGCTGCGCTGATCCGCAGCGTGCCCGCCACGCCCACGGATGGCGAAATTTATCGACAACTGTTACACAACTCGTAGGTTTTCTTCCTTACGATCCTCGGAACGTCGGCGGTTCTCGCCCCGACGCAAACGCACGGCACATGAGTGAAGGGGGTACTTCATGCGACCACGCGTGGCGGTTGCCGCAGGCGGCGCGATCGCTCTGGTTGTGGCATTGGGTGCGTGCTCGAAGAACACGGGCGAGGGCACCACGGTGGACACCGAACGGCAGCAGACCGGGGTCATCGCGACCGACCCCAAGGATTCGCAGGGCCCGGCGGCCGAGGTGAGCGGCGCCGCGAAGGGCGGCACCTTCACCATCATCCGGGAGTCGCCGATCTCCCACCTGGACCCGCAGCGGACGTACTCGTTCGCGGGTCTGATGGCCAACCCGCTCTTCGCCCGCTACCTCACCACCTGGAAGGACGACGGCAAGGGTGGTCTGGTCCTGGTGGGCGACCTGGCCGAGACCCCGGGCAAGAACGTCAACAACGACTGCAAGGTCTGGGAATTCAAGGTCAAGGACGGGGTGAAGTTCGAGGACGGCCGCCCGATCACCTCCAAGGAGATCGCGTACGGCATCGCCCGCTCCTTCGACCCGGACCTCTCCGGCGGCCCGACCTACATCCAGGAGTGGCTGGCCGACAGCCCGCAGTTCGACACCACGTGGGACTTCAAGAAGAACAAGACGTCGCTGCCGCCGGGCCTGACCACGCCGGATGACAAGACGCTGCGCTTCGAGTTCGCCAAGCCCCGCTGCGACCTGCCGTTCGCGGTCTCGCTGCCGACCACCGCGCCGCTGCCGCCCGACAATGACACCGGCGTCGACCTGGACAAGCAGCCCTTCTCGTCCGGCCCGTACAAGGTCGCCAAGAACCAGGTCGGCGTGCAGATCACCCTCGACCGCAACCCCAACTGGGACCCGAAGACCGACCCGGTCCGGCACCAGTACCCGGACCAGTTCGTCTGGACCTTCGGCCCCACCGCCGACGCCGCCAACAACCGGGTGATCGCCGACAACGGCGCCGACCAGAGCGCGCTCGCCTTCAACGCCGTGCCCGCCTCGCTCGTCGCCAAGGTGGTCGGTGACGCGTCGCTGAAGTCGCGCAGCATCCTGTCGCCGACGCCGAGCGCCAACCAGCTCGTCATCAACAACCAGCGCGTCAAGGACCTCAAGATCCGCCAGGCGCTCAACTACGCCATCGACCGCGATGGGATGATCAAGGCCCTCGGTGGCCAGACCGTCGCCGCGCCGCTGACCACGCTCATGCCGCCGGCCACCATCGGCTACAAGGCGTACGAGGCGTACCCGGCGGGACCCAACGGTGACGTCGCCAAGGCCAAGGAACTGCTCGGCGGGCAGACGCCGGAGCTGGTCCTCGGTGTCGCCGACAACTCGACCGAGCAGCAGCAGGGCGCGCAGCTCAAGGCGAACCTGGAGCGAGCCGGCTTCAAGATCACGCTGCGGAACATCTCCGACGACGCCAAGCTCGACGAGATCAAGAAGAAGGACAACCCCTGGGACCTGTACATCGGTAACTGGGCGGCGGACTGGCCGAGTGGCGCCTCGATCCTGCCGGTGCTCTATGACGGCCGCACCATCAAGGCCGAGGGCAACAGCAACCAGTCCTACTTCAACGACCCGACGATCAACGCCGAGATGGACCGCATCCTGGCGCTGGCCCCGGCCGAGCAGGGCCCGGAGTGGGCCAAGCTCGATGAGCGGATCATGAAGGAGTACGCGCCCGTGGTGCCGCTCTATGTCGACGTGGCCTACAACGTGCACGGGTCCAAGGCGGGCGGGATCTTCATCTCCAGCGTCTTCGGCTACCCGTCGTTCGTCAACGCGTACGTCAAGCCGTAAGTCACACCGCAGCAAGGGCCCCCTCCCGACAACGTCGCCGGGAGGGGACCCTTGCTGTGAAGATGGCCTTGTGAAGGCGATCTACCCAGATGACGGCAACGGCGACCAGGGGGCCGGTGCGGAGGCCGAGCCCGGCCTGCGCCCCGAGACTGGAGGTGCCACGTCGCTCACTCTTGACGTCGATGGAGAGACGTTCGCTCTCCGCCGAAACGAGTGCAATGGCACCGACTACACGTGGCTCAGCGGGCCGAACCCCGGCTACGGATTTGGTATGAGCCCGACTCTCGACCTGTCGCTCGACGAGCACAGGGAGAACATCCGCGACTTCCTGGCCATGGTTGACCCCACCACCGGACGCATCGAAGACTGACATGGAGCTGGCAGGGCAGATCTTGGACAATTACCGTCAAGCGATGACGGAAACTGTCCAAGATTGCCAGTTGCGGTGAGTGAGAAGCGGCCTGGGTCGCGCCGTTCGGAGCTGCTCGGCCGCCTGTCTGAGGCGGTTGGGTCCGTCACCGTCGCACACCCGGTACGGGTTGCCATCGACGGTCCACCCGCCGCCGGCAAGACCACCCTCGCCGATGAACTGGCCGCCGTACTACGCGAACAGGGCCGCGACGTCATCCGTGCCACGATCGACGATTTCCTCTTCCCCCGGGCACAGCGCTATCCGCGCGGCGAGTACTCGGCCGAAGGCTGCTACTTCGACGCCCACGACTACGGCGCACTGAACGGTGTTCTGCTCGATCCTCTCGGCCCTGGCGGAGACCGAAACTTCCAACCCGCGGTGTACGACCGCACCGCCGACGCTGTGCTGTCCCCGACGGTCAACACTGCCCGCGCCGACGCCGTGCTGGTGTTCGACGGCGTCTTTCTCATGCGCCCGGAACTGATTGATCGGTGGGACCTGAGAATCTTTGTGTCGATCGCGCTTGAGAAGACCGTGGAACGTGCCGTGATCCGAGAGCGGCGGGTGTCATCTCGGGCCGACGTCGAACGGCGCTGGCGGGAGCGGTACATCCCGTCCCAACGGCTCTACTTCGACACGGTGCGCCCGACCGATCACGTCGACGTCATCGTGCACAACGACGAGCCCCAGCAGCCGGTCTGGGAGACCCGGACACGCTGACCGCATTGGAATCGCCGGCATGAGTGGATGTCAGCAATGATGGGGTGTTCGATCGGAAGCGGGGCGATGACGCAGCCAACGCTGTTCCTGACGGTGGGGCTCCCGTGCACCGGGAAGACCACCGCTGCTCGGCGTATCGAGATCGAGTGCAACGCCCTTCGTCTGACGAAGGACGAATGGGTCAAGGCTCTCTACGGGCACGAGAATCCGCCTTCGGCTCAGGACGTGATCGAAGGACGGCTCATCGAGATCGGGCTGCGCGCCCTCGAACTCGGCAACAACGTCGTGATCGACTACGGCCTCTGGAGCCGGGACGAGCGCTCCGCCCTGCGGCAGGCAGCAACGGACCTCGGCGCGACGGTGGAGATGCGCTACTTCGAACTCACCCCAGCCGAGCAGCGCAGACGACTCGATCAGCGCCAAGCCGAAGCGCCACACACGACGTGGCCCATGTCCGACGAGGAACTCGCCGAGTGGGCCGCCACCATCGAGATCCCCACGCCGGGCGAACTCGACGGCAGCGAACCCATTGATGACCCTCCGGCTGGATTCGCGACCTGGAACGGGTGGCGCATTCACCGCTGGCCGCCGTCGGTCTCCTGACGCCTACTCCTCGCAGCGCCCCCACGAGCTCTCATCGGTTACGACCGGACGGCGCCTGGCTTCAGCGGTCGTGACGCTTAGCATGTTCCGCTATGCACCGCATCGTGATCAGGCCACGCATCCAGATTCCGGTCCTGGTCGTCCTCTTCACGGTGTGGACCCTGCTGGGCGTCACGTACTTCACCTCCGGGGACGTACTGGCCGAGCGCGACTGGTTCGGCATCGTGCTGGGATGCCTACTCGTCACGAGCGGCATGGCCGGGATCTGGCGGGCTCTTCGACTCGGCGTGGTAATCAGCGGAGAGGGTGTCCGTGCCCGCGGCTTCGACAGCCGTGACCAGGTCACACCGTGGAGCGCGATCCAGTCGGTCGACTGCGTGCAGATCGACGTACGGGGAGGCTTGCCGCTCTACGCTCCCGTCCTCCGTCTCGGTGACGACGCCATGCCTCTCTCAGCGCTCGGCTCGTACTCACGGCAGGACGCCGAGCGCAAGGTCGAACAGCTGCGGAGCCTCAAGGCCAGCGCCGCGCGTTCCTGACCGGGATGCAGAGGCGGGTGCCCGACCAGCGGCTAGAAGCGGGTACCAGAGCCTATGCAGGGCGCCAGGTCTGCCGGGGTCGGTATCCAGCACGTCGCAGCCAGTGCTCGGTGTAAAGGATGCGGTTGGGGGTGATGATCGTCAGAGGGTCGGTGGGAGGCTCCCCCAGGGAGCGTCCTTGCTCAACGTGGTCCGACTGCCACCGGAACGCCTCCCAGTACTGCTCAACCTCGGGGTCGTCACGCTCGAGAGTCCGTGCCCTGCCGAACAGCTGCGCCCCGCGGCTGCTCGACTGTCCGACAAGGGACGCGACGATCCCTGCCGAGATCCGCGGATCGCGCTTGAGGTTCCGGGACTTCACCGAGGCATTCCAACTGGTGTAGAAGATCTCGAAGCCCAGGCTGTAGTAGCGCACCGGGGTCGCGGAAGGGCTGCCGTCCTTGTTGACTGTGGCGATCACAGCGAGGTTGTGAGTCGACAGCAGATTCAGGATGCGTTCTTCGAGCTGCTCGCGCGGCAGGTCTCGATCAGGAGTTGGACCGGCAAGCCAAGGGTTCGTCAGCGGCATACCGGCATTCTCACTGAACCGCTCAAACTCCCACCGACCCTCCTCACCCGGACGCCCTGTATTCGGCACGTCCGGACGGCAACCGGGCCAGCTCGGCGTGACGCTGCGTAGCGCACGGATCGCGGCATGAGCGCGCACCTGATCAAGCGGTCCTGGCGACCGCGCCGCGCCTGATCGGCGGTAGATGTGTGCACTGTCCCGACTTTGCGACCGTGCGTTACGGGTCAAGTGGTTCGATGACCTGCTTTCGGGCGTGTTGATAGATGACGGAGCTGCGGAACCCGACGATCTCGCGGCGTCCGCTGAACTTGTCCATGAGGAAGGAGTGCAGGCTGTCGACGCTGGGTACGGCGACGTGGACGAGGAAGTCGTCGCCGCCGGCCACGACGTACACCGAGAGCACCTCGGGCAGCTCCATCGCATATTTCTTGAAGCCGTCGATGACGGTGCGGCTCAGGGGCCGGACCTGCACGTGCAGCAATGCTTGGACGCCGCGGTTGAGGGCGGCCAGGCTGATCTCGGCGTGGTAGCCGATGATCACGCCGCGTTCCCGCAGTGCGCGCACGCGCTCCAGGCAGGTGGACGGCGCGATGCCGACCGCGCGGGCCAGTTCGCGGTTGGTCTGCCGCGCATGTGTCTGCAGGTGCTGGATGATCGCCGTATCAAGTTCGTCCACGACCGGAATCTTGCCATTGTCTCCGAACGATGTCCGCTTTGAGCCGGTCGATGCCAACCATCTGCCTACTGTCGATCCCGTTCCGGCGAGCACACGACAGGAGCCATCATGGTCGCGACCCACCTCGACACCGAGTCCATGCACGAACACGTCGTCGTCAGGCGGGGCGTACGGTCCGGCCTGCCGATCGTCGTCGCGGTGCACTCCACCGCGCTCGGTCAGGCCATCGGCGGCTGCCGGATCGCGCACTACCCGCACTGGCGTGACGGGCTCACCGACGCGCTGCGGCTGTCGGCCGCGATGTCGGACAAATGCGCGCTGGCCGGGCTGCCCAACGGCGGTGGCAAGACCGTCGTCGCCCTGCCCCAGGGCAGGACACTCGACGCGGCTGCCCGTCGGGCGGTGCTGCACGACGTGGGCGACGCGATCGCCGGGCTGGACGGCGCCTATGCCACCGGACCGGACGTGGGAACCGGACCGGACGACATGGTCACGATCGCCGAGCGTACCCCGCATGCGTTCTGCCGACCGGTGCACGCCGGTGGCAGCGGCGACTCCTCCGGACACACCGCCGTCGGCGTCCTCGCCGCGCTGCATGCCCTGTGCGCCGAGCGATTCGGGTCAGCCGACCTGTCCGCGCGCAGCTTCGCCGTGCTCGGCCTCGGCCGCGTCGGCGGCCACGTACTGCGCATGCTCGCCGACGCCGGCGCGACCCTGGTGGCCGCCGACATCGACGAGGGTAGACGAATGCTCGCCGACGCCGCCGGTGCCGCCTGGGCCAGCCCGCAGGACTGCCTGACCGCCGACGTGGACGTGCTCGTGCCCGCCGCCCTCGGCGGTCTGCTCACCCCGCACACGGTGCCGACACTGCACTGCGCCGCGATCGCCGGACCGGCCAACAACCAACTCGACACCCCGGCCACCGCCGACCTGCTGCACCAGCACGGCATCCTCTGGGCGCCGGACATCATCGTCAGCGCCGGCGGCATCATCCACGCCACCGCCGTCGAACTGCACCAGGAAACCTCCGCCCAGGCCACCGCCCGGGTCCAGGGCATCGCCGACACCCTCACCGACATCCTGCGCACCGCCCGCGCCACCGGCTCGACCCCGGCCGCCGCCGCCCGCTCCCGCGCCCGCCACCACATCGAACACGGCCGCCGCTGACCCTGCCGCCACCGGCAACGAACGGCAGATGCTGCACGACATGCTGCGAGCCCAACACACCACGCTGACGTTGAAATGCGCAGACCTGGCAGGTCAACACGCCCACGGTTCTCGTCCCAGACCAACCTCGACGGCGACTTCGACGACGCCGTGCCCGACGCAGCCTTCGTCACCGCAGCCCGGCAGGCGTGGCACGACGAGGTCACGTTCGCCGACGCGTTCATCGCCGCCGCCCACAACCTCGACATCGAGGGCCACGACATGTGGCGCGGCACCGTTTCGCTGCGTTGGGTCCTCATCCACATGATCGAGGAGTACGCCCGCCACAACGGCCACGCAGGCCTGCTCCGCGAGCGGATCGACGGAACCATCGGCATGTAAGCCCTTCCCGTCATGATCAGGTGCACTGTTCTCGGCATGAGCGTGCGCCTCGGCGTCGAAGCAGACGCTGCCGGCGGGGTAGGGCGGCTTCCCATGACGCGGTGCCGCCAATGGGCGACGTCCTATTCGGGTGACGTGTTGTATTGGTCGAGCGTCGCCTTGGACGTGGAGGCGTCCTGGAAGGTGAGCTCCCACGGGCCGGTGTTGACGTCCATGTCCTTGCCGAATCCGACCCATTTCCCGGCCATCCGTCGGCCGGTGGGCTCCACCAGTAGCTGGATTGCGCCGTGGTACCGGGCTCCCCGGTAGTAGCCGGCTGGATCGGTCTGCTCCACCCAGGTGCCGGTAACCACGGCACCGTCGACGGTGAGATCCAGCGACAGCGACGACGTTGCCGAGCCGGGCAGGCTGCGCACGGTCAGTCGGTCGCCGTGCTGGAGTACGACCACGAAGTGCTGCCCGGCGAATGACTCTCCCCGGCCGCTGGAATGGAATTGGTAGCGGCTGAGCCAGACGCCCTCGTGCGACCCGTGGACCGAGAGTGGCTTGGGTGTCGGCGTGGCCAGGCTGGACATGGGCGAGGTCAGGTCGTGGCCACCGTGTTGGTCATCGGGCTCGCCGACGCGGTCGCCAGCGGCTTGGAGCGCGCGGGCGAAGTCGTCCTGGCTCTTGCGCATCCCCGTGCGGACCGCGCGCAGGGCGGTGTTCGGGGCGTTCATGTCCGTCACGATAGCGCTGGGTCACTCTAATGTCGCCTTGAGTGCGCCTGAGGTGTCGCGCCAGGCGACATCTTTGCGTCATGGTGGACAGCGGGCGACGGCTGAGGTTGTCGACGCGTTCCGCCAACGGGGGTGATGGTGGGCGGCCATGATGACTGTCCTTGCGACGGCGGCAACGAGAGCGTCCAAATAGCACGACTACGTGTTTGCTCGATGTACTGTCCGTAGCAGTGGTCCGCCGATCCGGTCCGAGCTGTCCTGCTTGTCGATTGGGGCATCGTCGTGTCGCATGTCGATCCGCGCTTCGGTGCCCAGCTTCTTGCCCTGCGGACCAACCAGGGTTTGTCTCTACGGGCGCTCGGTCAGCTCGCCCATCGGGGTAAGAGCCACCTGCACGATCTGGAGACCGGGGCGAAGGCCCCCACTCTCGAGACGGCTCGGCACCTCGACGACGTGCTGCGAGCCGACGGGGCACTTGTCCGCCTGGTGGACGAGCCCATTGATCACGACGCTGAGGCCGGGGAGTTGCTTGCCCGGGTACGGGCCAGCGATGTCAGCGCCGAGACGCTCGCGCGGATCGAGATCGGGGTGGACGACCTGGCGAGCGCGTACGCGACCGCGCGGCCGGATGATCTGCTGCCGAGGGTGCGTCGACAGTTGGCCTATGTAGAGCGACTGCTCGACGGTCGAGGGACGTTGGCGCAGCGTCGGCGGCTCGTCGTCGCCGGTGGTTGGCTGTCGGTGCTGCGGGCGACGGTGCACATTGATCTGCTGCAACAGCCCGCAGCAGGCGCTCATCTGCGCACGGCCATGGCTCTTGCCGAACATGCCGAGCATCCGGAGATTCAGGCGTGGTGCCTGGAGACGCAGGCGTGGGACTGGCTCACTCGGGGTGACTATCGGCGGGCCATGGATCTTTCGCGGCACGCTCAGCGGGTGGCGCCTCGGGGGAGTTCGGCGCACCTCCAGGCCACCGCCCAGGAGGCGCGGGTGTGGGCGCGGTTGGCTGACGTGCGGCGGACGCGTGATGCGCTTGATCGTTTGGAGCGGTTGACGGCGAACTTGCCGGTGCCGGAGCGGGCTGAGCACCACTACCGGTACGACCCGACGAAGGCGTTGGCGTACATGGCGACCACGCTGTCGTGGGCGGGCGACCCGGCTGCGGAGCAGATCGCCCGAACTGTCCTGGCGGAGTTGGACCCGCGCGGCGATGGCGGGGAGCGGCCACGGCGCTCTGCTTCCGCTCGTCTGGATCTCGCCTTGGCGCTGCTGGCCGCCGGCCAGCCGGACGAGGCCAGCGTCGTGGCCGCCGACGCGGTCCGTTCGGGGCGAGTGGTGTCGTCGAACTGGTGGCGGGCGCGGGAAGTGCTCCGGCAGGTCGAGCACACCGGGACGGCGGAGGCGGCAGCGTTTCGCGAGGTGTACGAGGCGCACCGGCCTGTGACTCGATAGCGGACGGCACGCGCGGCCAGCGGACAGTCGCTAGCTTTCTGTCACCCCCTGTTCACCAGATGCTGTGAGTGAGGGCGGGATCGGTGCGAACAGGTCGCTAAGGCGAGACCAGACCTGCCCGTAGCCGGGCGCGGCGGTAGTGACCGCCGCCGCCCCTGCCAGCGGAGGTGGGAGTGAGCGACAAGGACGACACCGGTACGCACAACACGGGCGAGCAGCTTGACGCCGCCGAGCGGGAGGAAGCCAAACGCCGGTTGCTGGGACTGTTCGCTCGACTGGACGTAATGCCGCCCCGAATGGGCTGAAACGACCCACCATGCGCTGGGCGGAACACGACCAGTACTGTGGACAGATGGCCGTCGTACTTAGGTGCGAACCCGTCGCGAGGTGAGGAGCCTCCATTGAGTCTCGACTCGACGCGGACTTTCGACGACTTCTGCCGCGGCTTCAGGACGTCGCCGTTGCCGGGCAACCGGTCGAAGAGCTTCGGGCTTCCGGCCATGGAGCCCCGGCACTTCTTCGTGCCGCCGATCCTTCTGGAGAAGGACGACCATACCAACCCGGTGATTACTCTGGTGTCAGCGCGTGGCGCGGCTGGGAAGAGCACGGCCGCGAAGGAGCTTGCCAACCGGCTCGACGCGCCGCTATGGCGGCTGGATCTCGACAGTGCTGTCGGTGCCACATCACTGGAGTACGCGCTCGGGCGGTACCTCGAAAGCCACGACGTTATCACACGCATCGACGGCGAGACCCGTCCGCTCATCGTAATCGACTCGCTCGACGAGGCCAGGGCCCGGGTTTCCGCGATTTCGTGGCGGGAGTTCATTGAGTCGCTGGGGCGGCTCGCCCACAGTGGGCTGCACTACGTATTGTTCGGCCGCGAGCGCACACTGGAGGATCTGTGGGCGACACTCAGCGACCTTGGGCTCTCTGTAGCGTGGTGGGAAATCTCCCACCTCGCGCCGGCCCAGAGCACCGAATACGTGGACGGGGTCGTCGCGAAGCGCGAGCCCGGCACGGACTGCTCCTCCGCCGAATACCTGGCCGCTCGGGATGCACTGATCGACTCACTGCGCAGCGCCACCGAGGGAGCTTACGCTGAGGCGTTCGCGGGCTATCCCCCCGTGCTGGACGCGGTTGCGGCCATGCTCATCAAGCGGCCGAACTTCCTGGCGCTACGGCAGCAGTTCGAGGATCAAGGACCACGGGCTGAGGGACGCATCGACCTTCTGCAGGGAATTCTTGATCGGCTGCTCCGGCGAGATCAGACTAAGGTCGCCGACCTCGCCAACGAGCTGGCACTCGATCCTAATGAGGTCTACAGCCCGCGCGAGCAGATTGGCTGGCTCTGTCATTTCCTGGAGAAGGCTGAACCGCCAAAGCTTGCACATATCACCGATGTAGCCGTGCGGCAGGAGTACGTGAAGCGCATCACCGCGTTCGCGGATGACCACCCCTTCCGCTCGGAGAGCAAGTGGGCAAGTCCTGTGTTCGAGGCGTATGTAGCGTCGATCGAGTTCGACGACTCCGTTTTCTCGCCGTCGCGCATCATCGAGATCGGAGACACGTCCGGACTCTTGCTCGACTTCGTGGGCGCCAAGCCGCAGCTCATCATCAGCGAGCCCCAGTTTGCCGCGCTACACGCCTCCATTATCGCTTCCGAGTGGACGGAGTCGACGACGAGTACGTCCATCGACCAGATCGACACACTCACGTACGAGGGTGAGTTTGCGATGAAACGAGGCCGGGAAGGTGTCCGCGTCACCAAGTTCGAGCTGTCAACCGGGACCCTCAACGAGCTGCAAGTCCTCGGCCCATTAGCCGAGCTGTCAATCCGCAGCGACAGCACCGTCATCGTGCCGGGAAAGCCCCAGGGGATCGTGCTGGGTCCGGACCTGTTCATCCGCGCGAAAGCAGTCCGATTCGAAGGACCCGCGCTGGAGTTCGCGCGTCGACCCGACCTGGACGCCGCCGGCGACCAGGAGCCGTCTGTCGTAATCGAGGCCGTCGAGGCGCTGCAACTGCCTCTCACCTCGACGCAGCTGCCGCCCACGAATGAGTTCGAACTGCGAGTTCCGTCCACTATTAAAATCCGATACCCCTGGTATGAGTATCGGCTGGAGTTGGTGGACGAGGAGCTGCCCGACCAGAAGGTAATCCGATTCCTTAACAAACTGATGAATCTTACGCGTGCCCATGGGCACTCTGGCGAGCGCGGGGTTTTCATCAGGAAATTTCAGGGTCGGCAGCCATTCACGTCGTCAGAGTTCAACGTTGCTCTTGAAGCGCTCATCGCGGCCAGGGTCGTGCGTATAGACGACGAGATCGTCTTCCTGCGGCAGGAATGGGAGGCGCACCGGTACAGCGGTAAGGCCCTAAAAGGCCAGCGCCAGTTTGCCGACGTCAAGGAGGCCTGGTCTCCAGTGATCCGTTCGATTGAGAAGGCCCTTTCCGCACCTTGACGGCGAACCTACGCCAGGCGTGGTCCCACGGGAAATCGCTCCGGCCGTTGCGTGTTCCCCGGAACGAGTGATCGGCGAACGGCAACGCCGTATGGCGGCTCTTCGAAGTTGATCGGGGTGTGCTGATCGACCCTTCCAAGGGCGGCGGCTGGCAGTCTTTCTGCGATCATCTGAATGTCTGCTTCGGATAGTCACAAGCTAAGAGCTGCGCGATGGTCAACTAGGCGCCGAAGACGGCTGGCTCGGTTTCTAGGCTGTCTTTAGCCGAGGCCTCTCGGTGTCCGCTCATCGGCTCCGGATGCCGAATAACGGCGACTTCAGTCCCAATCTTTGGGCGGATGCCAGCCAGAACAAAGCCGTTCTGGTTGATGCTCTCCGTTCTTTCGTAAATGGCCGCAATGCGGAGGTGGCCCGCACGAGTGCGGCTGGGGGCCCAGCTCTTCGACAGGTACCGAGACCGGCGGCTGGACGAGTTTTGTCTGGACCATGACCCGACCATGACTGGGGTGAGGACGACACGGTCTGGCCGGTCGTGGAGGCATCGGAGCGGGCCGCCTTCGAGGAGCGCCGGCCCGTTCGACATCGGCGTCATCAACGTCCACTCTGCTAACCCGGCCGGCGCTACGAAAATCGTCCAGGTTCTGCGGCACTGGGGCTACCTGCTCCACGTCGCGTCCGGCCAGATGGAGGTCCCGCCAATGCGAGGTGACTGACGACCACCGAGAGAGCAAACACACGGTTGTCGAGCCGCGTGACTCGCGACAGATTCGGACGTTCGCACTATGAGCCTCGCTTGGTTGGCCGGTGACCGGGTGTTGCTGGCCCGCGCGGGGGTGCGGCTGGGTCAGGTGCTGCGGGCATCCGCGCGGGCAAGGCCGGTGATGGGCCGAGGGCCGCCGGATTGTCGCTGGCGGGGGCTAGGGTCCGGGCCGTGGATGACACCTCGACGGCCCGGCAGACCGCCCACGCCTACGTTGATCTTTTAGAGCGCCGCGACTGGTCCAGGTTGGCCGCCCTGCTCACCGATGACGTGGTCTACGAGATGCCGCAGACTCGGGAGCGCATTCGCGGCAAGGACGCGTTCCTGCGGTTCAACACCGAGTATCCCGGCGATTGGCACCTCCGGCCGCGACGGGTGATCGCCGACGGCCGCCTCGCAGCCCTGTGGCTCGACGTTCGCGTCGGCGTCGAGCAGCAGGAGGCGTGTGTCTGGCTTGAGATGTCCGAGCAGGGGCTGATCAGCAAGGTCATCGACTACTGGCCCGAACCGTACGATCCGCCGCCGGGCCGGGAACACCTCGTGGAGCGTTGGTGATCATGGCCGTTGCAGCAGATGGGTGCGGAGGAAGTCCAACTCCAGCGGGAGCAGACGTTCGGCGGTGCCGTTCGCGGCCATGTGCGTGGCCCCGGTCAGTGGCAGCACGGCGTGCGGGCGGCCGGTGCTCAGCAGCGCCGCCGAGAGTCGGAGCGTGTGCGCGGCCACCACGTTGTCGTCGGCCAGCCCGTGCACCAGCAGCAACGGGCGGGCCTGGTCCGGGCCGGTGACCGGCTCGGCGGCCATCTCGACCAGCGAGTGGTGCGCGTAGACGTCCATGCCGTCCTCCGGCAACCCCAGATAACGCTCGGTGTACGCCGTGTCGTAGAGCGCCCAGTCGGTCACCGGGGCACCGGCGATCCCGCACTTGAACAGCTCCGGGTGGCGCAGCACCGCCAACCCGGCCAGCCAGCCTCCGAACGACCAGCCGCGCACTCCGACCCGACCCAGATCCAGGTCCGGGTGCTTGTCGGCGAGGGCGGTCAGCGCGTCGATCTGGTCGGTGAGGATCACGTCGGCGAGCCGCCGGTGGATCGCCTTCTCGAACGACGGGGCCACTCCCGGCGTACCCCGGTTGTCGATCGTGACCACCGCGAACCCGGCGTCGGCCCACCACTGCCGCTCCAACCAGGCAGCCCGTGCCGCCACGACCTCCTGGTGCCCCGGCCCGCCGTAGATGTCCAGCAGCACCGGCAGCCGCCGGCCCGTCACGTGGTTGTCCGGGTAGAGCACCGCCGCCGGCAGCCGTCGGTCGGTCACCCGTTCCAGCAGCGGCAGCGGAGAATACGGCGGGGTGGCGGCCAGTGACCGCAGTTCGGTCAGCTCCTGGCCGGCGCGGGACACCGTCCACCGCACCCCGGCGTGATCAAGCGAGGCCGTCCCGACCACCAGCACGTCCCCGCCTACGGCCGCCGTGTGCCACCCCGAGTCGGTGGTGAGCCGCCGGGCGTCCACCCCGCCGCCGATCGTGGTGCGGACCCGGAACAGGTGCCGCTCGCTCGGCTCGCCGTCGCTCGCCTCGACCAGCAGGTCGGCCGGCCCGCTGACCGCCGGCAGCCGACCCACCACCCGACGCACGTACAGCGACGGTGGGGTGAGCAGGGTGCCGTCGGCGAACAGGCAGCGCGCGTCGTACCCGTCGTGGGCCAACTCCCCACCGACGAGCACCCGGCCGTCCGGCAGGTGCGCCGGCGTGCCGTCGATCGGTTCGACCCAGCGCGGATCGGCCAGCTCGGCGTGCACCTGCGTCTCGCCGGTGCGCGGGTCCACCGCGAGCACCAGCCCGTGCTGCTGCGAACGGCGCAGCACGGTGATCAGCGGGCTGCCCTCGACCCAACTGACCCCAGTCAGGTACGGGTAGGTCTCCCGGTCCCAGTGCACGTCGACCCAGCCGTCGTCCAGGTCCAGCAGATGCAGGCTGACCTCGGCGTTCGGGCCACCGGCACGGGGGTACGCGACGGCGGTCGGCGGGCTGGCCGGCTCGGCCGGGTCGTGCAGGTGCCAGCGCTCCAGCCGGGACTCGTCCACCCGGGCGGCGAGCACCATCCGGCCGTCCGGCGCCCACCAGTAGCCCCGGTACCGGCCGAACTCCTCGGCCGCGATGTGCTCGGCCAACCCCCAGCTCACCCCGGCGTCCTCGCCGGCCAGCAGGGTGTCCGTGCCGTCCGCCTCGATCACCCGCAGCTCACCCCGGCGCACACCGTCGGCCGCGTCGGTCACGTACGCCAGCCGCTGCCCGGTCGGATCCGGCCGAGGGTCCAGCACCGGGCCGACGGCGGCCACCTCCACCACGTCGCCGTGCACCAGGTCGGCCCGGAACAACCGCCCGGCCAGCGCGAACACCGCCACCCGGCCGGCGGCGTCCAGCGCGTACGAGCCGATGCCGGCGGCGGTGAGCCGCAGCCGCTCGCGCAGCGCCCGCTCACCGGGCGAGAGCGCCCGGACGTCACCATCGTCGCCGAGCAGGGTCGCCGGGTCGGCCACCAGTTGCTCCTCGCCGGTCGCCACGTCCAGCAGCCAGAGCGCGTCCGCCGGGTCCTCCGGCCCGGCGGAGCGCAGAAAGATCACTCGGGAGCCGTCGTCAGCCACGGAGACAGCGCGTGGCGCGCCGTGGCTGAACCGGCGGGTGCGGGCGGCCAGCTCCGGAAAGTCCACAGCCCAAATCGTAGAGCCGCGCCGGGGGTGATGTGGCCGACCTGGGCGGACGCGTCGACGACTCCCCGGCGGAACCGCCAGTTAGAGTGACCGTCGTGACGACGCTGCCCGACCGCCGCCTGCTGCTGGTCCACGCGCACCCCGACGACGAGTCGATCGGCACCGGCTCGACGATGGCCCACTACGCCGAAGCCGGCGCACACGTCACGCTGGTGACCTGCACCCTCGGCGAGGAGGGCGAGATCCACGTACCGGCCCTGTCGCAGCTCGTCGCCGCCGAGGCCGACCAGCTCGGTGGGTACCGGATCGCCGAGTTGGCCGCCGCCTGCGCCGCACTCGGCGTCACCGACCACCGCTTCCTCGGCGGCGCCGGCCGCTACCGCGACTCCGGCATGATGGGCCTCGCCACCAACCAGCACCCCCGCGCCTTCTGGCAGGCCGACCTCGACGAGGCCGCCGGGCACCTGGTGGAGATCATGCGGGAGGTACGCCCGCAGGTGCTGATCACGTACGACCCGAACGGCTTCTACGGCCACCCCGACCACATCCAGGCGCACCGGGTGGCGATGCGTGCTGTCGAGCTGGCCGCCGCCGAGGGGTGCGCCCCGCTCAAGGTGTACTGGACGGCCATGCCGCTCAGCGTGCTGGAAGCCGGCATGACGCACTTCGCCGAATCCTCGGACAACCCGTTCGCCAACATCAACGATCTCGCCGAGCTGCCCTTCGGCACCCCCGACGACCAGATCGCGGCCCGCATCGACGGCACCGACCAGCACACCGCCAAGGAAGCGGCGATGCGGGCGCACGCCACCCAGATCCCGGCCACCTCCTGGCTCTACTCGATCGCCGGCAACTTCGGCGGCGAGTTCATGGGCGTGGAGTTCTTCACCCTCGCGGTCGGCGAGAAGGGTCCGGGCACCGGCCCGTACGGCTGGGAGGACGACCTCTTCGCGGGGCTGCCCGCGGAGACCGATCCGGACCGGTCCCCGGTCGCGGCGGCCGGTCTCCGGTGACCCTGCCCGCCGCCCCGATGCCGGTCGTGGAAGATCAGGACACCCCGCCCGAGGCGGGGCCGCCGCCGCGACTGCTGGACCTGGGCCTGCGGGTGACCGGCGGGATCGTCGTGGTGGTGGCCGGGGTCCTGACCGGTGTGCTGGAGTTGCTGCTCGCCACGCTCCGCGTCGGCGGGCAGCTCATCGGTGTCTCGGTGCTGGTCGCCATCGGCGCGAACATCGCGCTGAGCTGGTTCGCGCACGAGGCGGTCGGCCGCCGGTGGGCGGTGGCGCTGCCGGCCGTGCCGTGGTTCGCCCTGATGGCGGTGGCCGCGATCCGGACCAGCGAGGGTGACCTCCTGCTGGCCGGCGACAACTGGGTCGGCCTGGCCATGATCGTGGCCGGCGCGATGACCTTCGCCGTGATGGGCTTCCGGCAGATCCTCGCCCCGCCTCCCACGCTCAACGGTTGATGACGCCACACAGGTGCGGGTGGTAGATATTCCTGCCAGGGATGCGGCCCCGCGGAACGGGGCGTACGGCAGGAGGTCGTCGGATGGACAGACGGTGGCGTGACGTCGGCGTGCTCGCGGGAGCGTTGTTCGCGGTCAACGTGGTCGCCCGGCTGATCGGCCGGTTCGGTTTCGACAATGACGACACCGCCGCCGGCTGGGTGTCGCTGGCGATGTTCGTGGTGATCGGTCTGACTCTGGCCGTGGTGGCCTTCCGCTGGGGTTGCCGCCGGCCGTTGGCCGCGTGGTCGGGCGACATGGTCGTCGTGGTGCTGGTGGCGATGGCGCTGACCGTGCTGATCGGGCCACTGCTGGTCGGCAAGAACCCGTTCGGTGATGGTGCCGGCGAGTTCTTCGCCTCGATCTGGCTCTACCTGCTCGCCACCGGCGCCGGAACGCTGATTGGATACCTGGCGGCCACCGCCCTCGGCCTCGACCACCGCTCCCAGCAGCTCAAGCGGTTCGCCGAGGTCAAGGCCGCCAAGCCCCGCCGCGTCGTCCGCCGCTGACCGCCGTCGGTCTGCGTCTGGGGGTTGATCGACTCGCTTTCGGTGATGTCGGGGTATCCCGGCTCTCGGTCACCCCGCTTTCGGTGATGTCGAGTCGATCAAGCGGTGGGCGCGCGGTCGAGGGTCAGCGCGGGGCGACCCGCGTCAGGTACGTGTGGTGGGTGCTGAAGCCGAGCCGCTGATAGAGCGCCACGGCTGCCGTGTTGCGCTGCTCGACCTGGAGGAACGCGTGCGTCGCGCCGAGGGAGGCCCCCCAGCCGACCAGCGCCGCGATCACCGCCCGCGCCAGCCCCTGCCGACGGGCCACCGGCAGCACCTCGATCAGGCTGAGGCCCAACCAGCGCCCCTGGCCGGTCACCGTGCCCCGACCGATCGCCACCAGCGCGCCGTCGGCGTACACGTGGGCGAAGCGGACCTGGTCCACGGCGGTGAGCACGTGTCGGGCGGCCTCCGGCAGGCCGCCCTTACGGCCGGCGGCGACCGCCAGCCACTCCTCGCTCGGCGCGGTGGCCAGCTCAACGACGACGCTGCTCCACTCGCCGACGTTACCGGCCAGCAGGGGGAGTGGCGCGGTCTGCACCAGTGTCGGCGGGCGGGTCGCCCAACCGCGTTCGTCCAGCTCGGCACCGACCGGCGCGGCGAGCGGCAGCGGCGTGTTGATGATCGCCGGTTGGCCCCGCTCGGCGTACCAGTGCTCGACCGCGTCCACGGCCGCCGGCAGCGGTCGGTCCGGGTCGCCGACCGGCAGCGCCGAGTTGGCCCGTCCGGTCCAGCCCTCGGCCGACCGCAGCAGCCAGTCACCGAGTCGGCCCCGGGTCGGCGCGGGCCACGCCTCGTCGGCGGCCCGCTCGAGCGCCACCACCGCCGCGGCGGTGGGTCGGCGGGTCGGCGGTACGCGCTTCGCCCGGTGCACCTGGGCCACCGGGACCCGTAGGTAGCCCTGCGCGGTGGCAAGCGTGAGATGGGTCTCGCTCAACTCCACGAGCTCACCTAGAGCATCTGAGAAGAACGGACGGCCGTCGCGAATCCCCACAATCCGGCGAACTACGATCCGGTGTCCCACATCCTGCTGTCGGAGCACGATCGACCCCCTCCCCGGCGAGATACTAGGCTCTTACCGTCGCGGGAGATCGCGGCGTGTCTTGCGGAGGAGAAGACCGGTGACCTACATCATCGCCGAGCCGTGCGTGGATGTGCTCGACAAGGCATGCATCGAGGAATGCCCGGTCGACTGCATTTACGAGGGCAACCGGATGCTCTACATCCACCCCGACGAGTGCGTCGACTGCGGTGCCTGTGAGCCTGTCTGCCCCGTGGAGGCGATCTTCTACGAGGACGACGTTCCGGAGCAGTGGAAGGACTACACCGGCGCCAACTACGAGTTCTTCGAGGAGCTGGGCTCGCCCGGCGGTGCCTCGAAGGTCGGCAAGGTGGAGAAGGACGCCACCTTCGTCGCCGCGCAGCCGCCGCGCGGCGAGGGCCACTGAACCGGCCCGCGCCGGTCTCGTCGCGGCTGCCCGAGTTCACCTGGGACACCCTGGACGCCGCGGCCACGCTGGCCGCGGCGCATCCGGAGGGCCTGATCAACCTCTCCATGGGCACGCCGGTCGACCCGGTCCCGGAGGTGATCCGTCGGGCGCTCGCTGACGCGTCCGACGCTCCCGGTTACCCGCTGACCGCCGGCACTCCGGCGCTGCGCGACGCGATCGCGGCGTGGGTCGCCCGCGCCTGCGGTGCCGGGGTCGACGGTCTCGGTGTGCTGCCGACCATCGGCTCCAAGGAACTGGTCGCCTGGCTGCCCACCCTGCTCGGCATCGGCCCGGGTGACGTGGTGGTCGTGCCGTCGATCGCGTACCCGACGTACGAGGACGGCGCCCGGCTGGCCGGCGCGACGGTGGTCCGTGCCGACTCGCTCACCGCGGTCGGGCCGACCTCCCGAGTGCGGTTGGTGTGGGTCAACTCGCCCGGCAACCCGACCGGCCAGGTGCTGCCCGCGGCGCACCTGCGCAAGGTGGTCGACTGGGCGCGGGAGCGCGGCGCGGTGGTCGCCAGCGACGAGTGCTACCTGCCACTCGGCTGGTCTGCCGAGCCGGTCTCGGTGCTGTCCCCGCAGGTCTGCGGCGGTGACTACTCCGGCGTGCTCGCTGTGCACTCGCTCTCCAAGCGGTCCAACCTCGCCGGTTACCGGGCCGGGTTCGTGGCCGGTGACCCGGCGCTCGTCGCCGAGTTGTTGAAGGTCCGTAAGCACGCCGGCATGATCGTGCCCGCGCCGGTGCAGGCAGCCATGGTGGCGGCTCTGCGGGACGAGCGGCACGCCGCCGAGCAGCGGGAGCGCTACCGCGCACGCCGGGAGGTGCTGAAGGCCGCGTTCACCGGCGCAGGCTTCACGGTCGAGCACTCGGAGGCCGGCCTCTACCTCTGGCTGACCCGTGGTGAGGCGTGCTGGGAGACGGTCGACTGGCTGGCCCGACGCGGCATCCTGGTCGCGGCCGGCGTCTTCTACGGCCCCTCCGCCGAGCAGTACGTCCGGGTGGCGCTGACCGAGTCCGACGAGCACGTCGCCGCGGTCGCCGGCCGGCTCCAGGCCTGACCCCGGGCGGCCGGCGATGACCGACGGCATGACCGGGCGGTACGCCGGAGTGCGGGCGGCGGTGCTCGGCACCGGCCTGATCGGCGGCTCGCTGCTGCTGCGCCTCGCCGACGCAGGGCTTGACGTCGCCGGCTGGGACCCGGACCCGGCGACTCGTGACCAGGCGCGCGAGCGCGGGCTGACGGCCCCGGCCACGATCGAGCAGGCCGTCGCAGGCCGGGACGTGGTCTTCCTCTGCGGCCCGCTGCCCACCCTGCCCCGGACACTGGCCCAGGTGGCCGAGTTGACCGCGCCGGGCTGTGTGCTGACCGACGTCGGCAGCACCAAGGTCGAGGTGGCCGAGATGGCCGAGCGGCTCGGGCTCACCGACCGGTTCGTGCCCGGGCACCCGATGGCCGGCGCGGAGTCCGCCGGTCTGACGGCCGCCTCCCCGACGTTGCTCGCCGGTGCCGCCTGGGTGCTCTGCCCGGCGACGGGCGCCGCGACGCTCGCCTTCCGCTGGCTGACCGGGCTGCTGGTGGACCTGTTCGGCGCCCGGGTGGTGCCGATGTCCGCGCCGGCACACGACTCGGTGGCCGCGCTCGCGTCGCACGTGCCGCACCTGCTGGCCGGCGCCCTGGCCGGGGCGGCCCAGCGGTCGCCGCTGCGGGACGCGGTGCTGGCGCTGGCGGCGGGGAGCTTCTCCGACGGCACCCGGGTCGCCGGCACGCCGGCCGAGCGGACGGCGAACATGCTGCTCGGCAACCGCGATCGGGTGCTGCACGAGTTGGCCGAGGTCCGCGTACTCCTGGACGAGCTGGCAGCCGCGCTGCGGGCCGGCGACGCGGCGGCCCTGACCGGCGGGTACGCGGAGGCCGGCGCGGCCCGGTCGGCGCTGCTGGGCCGCCGGTTCACCGGGCTGGAGCAGGATTTCCCGGTCGGTGGCGACCATGCTGCCGAGGTGGCCTGGTTGGGTGATCTGGGTGCGGCCGGCGGGCACCTGACCGGGTGCCGGATCGGCTCGGACGCTGTCTCCTACAGCGCCTGGTGGCCAGTGGCTGACTAAGCTGACAGCCATGGCGATGGACGGCCCGGTGGTGGAGGTGCGCGGCGAGGCGTACCGGGAGGTGCCGCCCGAGCTGGCCCGCTTCGCGGTCACCGCGAAGGCCCGTGACCGCGATCGGGAGACGACGCTGACCCGGCTGGCCGAGCGGGCCGCCGCCGTGCGGGTGCTGCTGGACGGCTCAGAGCAGACGGTGGCCCGGCGGGAGACCGGCGACCTGCGGGTCTGGCCCGAGACGCGGCGCTCCGGCGAGCGCGTGGTGGCCTGGCACGGCAGCGTCACCACCACTGTCACGGTCACCGACTTCACCGCGCTCGGCGAGCTGATGCTCCGGCTGGCCGATCAGGACCAGGTCGAGGTGGCCGGGCCCTGGTGGGAGCTGCGTACGGACAGCCCCGCGCACCGCGAGGCGCGGCACGCCGCGATCAGCGACGCGCTGCTGCGCGCCCGGGAGTACGCCGAGGCGCTCGGTGCCCGGGTCACCGCCCTGATCGAGCTGGCCGACACCGGCCCGGCCGACCGGCCGATGTTCGCCCGCGCGGCGTTCGAGGTCGGGGGCGGCGCGGGTGGCGGTGTGCCCGACCTGGAGCTGGACCCTCAGCCGCAGACCGTCCAGGCTGCCGTGCGGGCGCGGTTCACGATCAGCGAACCGGTGCTGGGCTGATGACGCCGGCCCGGGTGCTGGCCTTCGACGAGCTGGTGGCCCGGGCGCGGGCGCTGGCCGAGGCCGGTCCGCGCCAACTGCTCGGCATCACCGGGGCACCCGGTGCCGGCAAGTCCACGCTCGCCGAGCGGGTCGTCGCCGAGGTCGGGCCGAGCGCTCGGCTGGTGCCGATGGACGGCTTCCACCTGGCGCAGTCGGAGCTGGTCCGGCTGGGCCGCGCCGACCGCAAGGGCGCGGTCGACACCTTCGACGCCAACGGGTACGTCTCGCTGCTGCGCCGGTTGCACCGGCTGGAGCCGACCTCGGTGTACGCGCCGGAGTTCCGCCGGGAGCTGGAGGAGCCGGTGGCGGGGTCGATCGAGGTGCCGCCGTCGGTCCGCCTGGTGGTGACCGAGGGCAACTACTTGCTGCTGCCGGACTTCCCGTGGCAGGAGGTCCGGACGCTGTTGCACGAGGTGTGGTTCCTCGACCTGGACGTCGAGCTGCGTCTGCGCCGGTTGACCGCCCGGCACGAGGCGTTCGGGCGTTCGCCGGAAGAGGCGCGGGCCTGGGCGCTGGGCAGCGACGAGGCCAACGCCGCCCTGATCACGCCCACCGCCGACAAGGCCGACCTGGTGGTCCGCCTGCCCGAGCCGCCAGCCGCCTGACCGCCCGTCGGGGTCGACGCCGTCAGGCCAGTTCGCGGACCGGCCGGGCGGGATTGCCGACGGCGACGACGTTGGCGGGCAGGTCCCGGGTGACCACCGCGCCCGCGCCGACGACGGTGTTCGCGCCGATCGTCACCCCGGCCAGCACGATCGCGCCGCCGCCGAGCCAGACGTTGTCCCCGATCGTGATCGGCTTGGCGGCCTCCCACTTGTCGCGCCGGGGGTCGGGTTCCACCGGGTGGGTCGGGGTGAGGAGCTGCACATTCGGACCGACCTGGACGTCCGCGCCGATGGTGATCGGGGCGACGTCGAGGAAGACCGACTGGTAGTTGACGAAGCTGCGGGGCCCGATCCGGATCTGCCAGCCGTAGTCGCAGTAGAACGGTGGCCGGATCCAGGTGTCCTCACCGAGCTGACCGAGCAGTTCGCGCAGCGCCGCGAGCTGTGCCTGCGGATCGGCCGCGGGGCTGGTGTTGAAGCGTTCCATCAGCAGGGCGGCCCGGTCCCGGTCGGCGACGATCTCGGGGTCGTCGGCGAGGTAGGGCTCGCCGGCGAGCATGCGGTCCTTCATGGAGGTCACCGCCCGATCATGCCGTCCCTGGTCCGCGACGGTTGTTCAGATCGTCATATTCGGGACTTCCATCTGCATACCCAGTATGCAACTCTGATGACTGTCAATGCGTCTCCCGTGGTAAGGACGTTCCACCGAGGAGGATCCGTTGCACCACATCAGAAGATTGGCCGCTCTCGGCCTCGTGTCCGTACTGGCGCTCGCCGCGCCGGTCCCCGCCCCCGCCTCCGCCGCTGTGCCCGGTACGCCGGACCGGGCGGGCCTGGCGACCCGCCCGGCCACCCCGGGTGCGCCCATCGCCGACCGATCGGCCACGGTCACCCTCATCACCGGTGACCGGGTGACCGTCAGCGGGTCCGGCGCCGCCGTCCGACCGGGCGTCGGCCGCGAGGACGTACGGTTCCTCGTTCGACGCGAACGCGGCCACCTGTCGGTGACGCCACAGGACGCGTTGCCACTGCTCCGCGCAGGCCGGGTCGACCCGCGACTCTTCGACGTCACCGAGTTGGTCGAATCGGGCTACGACGACGCCCACCGGAACACCCTGCCGCTGCTCGTCTCGTACGGCTCGGCGGGCACCGCCCGAACTGTGGCCGGCGCGCTGCCCGGTGCCCGGGTGACCCAGGATCTGCCGGCGATCCGCGGCGCGGCCCTGAGCACCGGCAAGTCCTCCCTCGGCGCGGTCTGGGCGACGATCACCACCGGCCCCGGCGCGGCCCGGCTCGGCGCGGCGGGGGGCGTCGAGCGGATCTGGTTGGACGGTCGCCGTCGGGTGACCCTTGACCACAGCGTGCCGCAGATCGGCGCGCCAGCCGCGTGGGCGGCCGGGCTCACCGGCAAGGGAGTGTCCGTGGCCGTGCTGGACACCGGCGTCGACGCGACCCACCCGGACCTGGCCGGCAAGGTGGCCGAGGCACGCAACTTCACCGAGGTCACCGACGGTCGGGACACGGTCGGTCACGGCACCCACGTGGCCTCGACCATCGCCGGCACCGGAGCGGCCTCCGGCGGCAAGTACCGGGGCGTGGCGCCGGATGCGACGCTGCTGGACGGCAAGGTCTGCGAGGACGCCGGGTGCACCGAATCAGCGATCCTCGCCGGAATGCAGTGGGCCGCGGTGGAGAAGAAGGCCTCCGTGATCAACATGAGCCTCGGCGGCTGGGACACCCCGGAGGTCGACCCGCTGGAGGAGGCGGTGCAGACCCTTACCGCGCAGACCGGCGCCCTCTTCGTCACCGCCGCCGGCAACAGCGGCGCGGACGGCTCGGTCGGCTCCCCGGCCAGCGCGGACGCCGCGCTCGCCGTAGGCGCGGTGGACCGCGACGACGAGTTGGCCGACTTCTCCAGCCGGGGTCCTCGCGTCGGGGACGACGCCATCAAGCCGGACATCACCGCGCCAGGCGTCGACATCGTCGCCGCACGAGCCGCCAACGGTGTGATCGGCGACCCGGTGGGGGAGCGCTACGTCGCGATCTCCGGCACCTCCATGGCCACCCCGCACGTGGCCGGGTCGGCGGCGCTGCTGGCCCAGCAGCATCCGGGCTGGCGGGCCGAGCGGCTCAAGGCGACCCTGATGGCCGCCGCCAAGCCGCACCCGACGCAGACCGCCTACCAGCAGGGCGCCGGGCGGGTCGACATCGCTCACACGATCACCCAGCTGGTCAGCACCGAGCCGGCGAGTGTCTCGTTCGGGCGCGCCCTCTGGCCGCACGGCGACGACGCCCCGATCACCCGCACGGTGACCTGGCGCAACGACGGTCCCGGCCCGGTCACCCTGGACCTGAGCGTCGAGGGCGCGGGCCCCGACGGGCGGGCGCTTCCGGCCGGCATGTTCCAGCTCGGCGCGAGCCAGCTCACCGTGCCGGCGGGCGGCACGGCCGCGACCACTGTCACCGCGGACACGCGGCTCGGCGACGTCGACGGCTACTGGACCGGACGGGTCGTCGCCCGCTCCGGGTCGACGGTCGCGGTCACGCCGCTGGCCGTGCACCGGGAGGTGGAGAGCTACACGCTGACGGTGGAGCACCTGAACCGCGCCGGTGTGCGAACGGCGGACTACTCCACGCTCCTGGTCGGGCTGGCTGGCTTCGGCTTCTGGGACCTCTACGGCACCGACGGGGTGGCCACGGTACGGCTGCCCAAGGGGAAGTACGGCCTGAACAGCCTGGTCTTCGAGGCCGGGCCGGACGATGAGCCGGCCGGGCTGTCCATGCTGGCGCAGCCCGAGCTGACCGTGGAGCGCGACACGCGGATCACCGTCGATGCCCGCTGGGCGAAGCCGGTCCGGACGACCATCCCGGAACGGGGTGCCACCCCGGAGTTGATCGATGTCAGCACGGTCTTCACCGCCGATGACGGCAGTTCGTACGGCATCGGGCTCTGGACGGACACCTTCACCGGCCTGACCACCGGCCCGATCGGCAAGCCGGCCTCCGCGGACCGGTTCGTGGCCACCGTCAGCAGTCAGTGGATCAAGCCGGGCGCGGCGCCCAGCCCCTACCTGTACGCGCTGGCCGAAGCGGTCCCGGGCCGGATGCCTACCGGCTTCGTCCGGAACTACGCGCGGCGGGACCTGGCCACAGTCGTGCACCAGTTCCGGGGCGGCTACCCAGGGCTGGAGGCCGAACGGCTGGTGCTGGCCGATGTGGGGTACAACACCGGCGGCTCCGCGTTGGTCCTACCCACAGCCGTACCGGGTCAGCGGGTCGAGCACTACAACACCCGGGGCGTGAAGTGGGAGTCCGAGATCGGCTTCGGGACGCGGGACGAGGACGGCTGGCTGAACCTGAAGGCGCTGCTCTCCTCCACACCCACCGCGTACCGGGCCGGGCGGACCGTCGGAGAGGACTGGAACCAGGCGCCGTACGGGCCGTCGTTCCCGGCCCCGCGCTGGCCCGAGCAGAGCGTCACCCGGATCGGTGACACCATCCTGGTCGGGCTGCCGATCTTCAGCGACGCCGCCGGGCACCCGGGCGGATCGCTCACCGACACCGAGCGAACCAGCCTGTGGCGCAACGGGAAGCTGGTCGGCGAGAGCGAGTACGCCGGCTACGGCGAGTTCGCCGTGCCGCCGGGTGCGGCGGACTACCGGCTCAGCGCGTCGGCTACGCGCAGCTTCACCGACCTGAGCACCGCTGTGGAGTCCAGCTGGACCTTCCGGTCGAAGCACGTCGCCGGTGACGCGCCGGCCCGGTTGCCCCTGATGGCGGTGCGCTTCGCGCCTCCGCTGTGGGTCGACAACAGCGCTCCGGCCGGGCGGAGCTTCGTCGTCCCGGTGCGGGTGGAGCCGCAGCCCGGCGCGCCGGCCGCCCGGGTGCAGAAGCTGACTGTCGACGTCTCCTACGACGGCGGCAAGACCTGGCAGGCCGCCCAGGTCCGCAAGGGCGGGCACGGCTGGACGGCCACCGTCCGGCATCCCGCCGGGCCCGGTTACGCGTCCCTGCGGGCCACCGCCCGGGACGCCGCCGGCAACACGGTGACCCAACGGATCACCCAGGCGTACCGGCTGCGCTGAGGCGTACCCTCGCCGGGTCCGTGGTCGTGGGCCACGGACCCGGCGGGTACGTCAGTCGTTGGCGTGCAGGGCGGCGTTCAGCTCGATGCCCCGGCCGGTACGCGGCCGGGCCTCCAACGCGCCGGTCACCGAGTTGCGCCAGAACAGCAGGCCGTCGACGCCGGACAGCTCGCGGGCCTTGACCACCCGGCCGTCCGGCAGGGTGATCTTGGAGGCGGCGGTGATGTAGCAGCCAGCCTCGACCACGCAGTCGTCGCCGAGGGAGATGCCGACACCGGCGTTCGCGCCGATCAGGCTGCGCTCGCCGATGCTCACCCTGTCGGTGCCGCCACCGGAGAGCGTGCCCATGATCGAGGCGCCGCCGCCGACGTCGGAGCCGTCGCCGACCAGCACGCCCTGCACGATCCGGCCCTCCACCATCGAGGTGCCCACGGTGCCGGCGTTGAAGTTGACGAAGCCCTCGTGCATCACGGTGGTGCCGGCGGCCAGGTGCGCGCCGAGCCGGACCCGGTCCGCGTCGGCGATCCGCACACCCGAGGGCACCACGTAGTCGGTCATCCGGGGGAACTTGTCCACGCCGTACACCGCCAGGTGGCGGCCGGCGGCCCGCTCGATCACCCGAAGCTCGTCCACCCGCTCCGGCGGGCACGGCCCGGCGGAGGTCCAGGCCACGTTGGCCAGCTTGCCGAAGATGCCGTCGAGGTTGAGCTGGTTGGGTCGCACCAGGCGGTGGGAGAGCAGGTGCAAACGGAGGTACGCGTCCGGGGCGTCCTTGATCGGGTCGTCCAGCGAGCCGATGACGGTGACCACCTGCACGGTACGCAGACCAGGCAGCGGCCGGTCGCCGAGCGCCGTCGGCGGCAGGTCGAGCACGTCCGACTGGTCCTCACCGGCGACCAGCGGCAGCTCACCCAGGCCCAGCTTGCCGGTCGGGTACCAGGTGTCGAGCACCTGCTCGTCTGCGGTCACCGTCGCCAGGCCGATGCCCCAGGCGGAATCTGCGGACGTCACTGTTTCACCTCTCGGTCGCGGCCGGGCCGGCCTCTGCGCACGACTGCGGGGCTTCCCACGCTCGCCCCGGTGGCCCGTAAGCTCGCTCTTCGCGCTGACAGACCTGAAGGTACCGTGCGAACCATGGAGAACCCGCTGACCCCCGAGGTCCTCGCCGATCCGGTGCAGCTGACCCGCGTACTGGTCGACATAGAGTCCGTGTCCCTCAACGAGAAGGCGATCGCCGACTGCGTCGAAGAGGTGCTGCGGGGCGTACCGCACCTGACCACCCACCGGCACGGCAACACGATCATGGCGCGCACCGACCTCGGTCGGTCGCAGCGCGTCGTGCTGGCCGGGCACCTGGACACGGTGCCGCTGAACAACAACTTCCCGTCGACCATGCGCGGCGACCTGATGTACGGCTGCGGCACCTCCGACATGAAGTCCGGCGTCGCGTACGCGCTGCACCTGGCCGTGACGTTGCCCGAGCCGCGCTACGACGTGACGTACTTCTTCTACGAGGCCGAGGAGATCGAGTCCCGGTACAACGGGCTGACCCTGGTCGGCCAGGCGTTCCCGGAGTGGCTGGAGGCGGACTTCGCGGTGCTGCTGGAGCCCACGTACGGCATCGTCGAGGCGGGTTGCCAGGGCACCATGCGAGCCATCGTGACGACGACGGGTGAGCGGGCGCACGCGGCGCGCTCCTGGCACGGTGTGAACGCGATCCACGCGGCCGGTGAGGTGCTGCGGCGACTCCAGGCGTACGAGGCCCGCCGGGTCACCATCGAGGGGTGCGACTACCGCGAGGGCATGAACGCGGTGCGGATCAACGGTGGTGTCGCCGGCAACGTGATCCCCGATCACTGCGAGATCGAGGTCAACTACCGGTACGCGCCGGACCGTGACCCGGCGGCGGCGGAGGCGCACCTGCGGGAGGTCTTCGCTGGCTTCGAGGTGAAGGTGACCGACGCGGCGGCCGGCGCGCCTCCCGGGCTGGAGGCCGCTCCGGCGAAGGAGTTCGTGGCGGCGGTGGGCGCGGCGCCCATCGGCAAGCTGGGCTGGACGGACGTGGCACGGTTCGCGGCCATGGGCATCCCCGCGCTGAACTTCGGCCCGGGTGACCCCAACCTCGCCCACCACAAGGACGAGCACGTCGAGATCAGCAAGATCCGCGACGGTGCGGCAACCCTGCACCGCTGGCTGGCCCCGGCCTGACCCGGCCGTGCCCACCGCCGGCTCTCGCCGGTGATCAAGAGGTTCGCGTCAGCCTGGCCCGTTGTCGGCGGCGCGAACCTCTTGATCGGTTCCGGAGGCGGCGGGCGACAGGGCAGGGTCCAGCAGGCGGGTGCGGCGGCGCTCGGCCACCACATCTCGGATCCGTCGCTGCATCTGTCGACGGATCCGGATCATCTCGCTGTTGCTGATCACGCTGTCTCCTCCCCCGAAGGCGCGCGCCCGGGCATACCCGGTATGTGAATAGTAAGACGTACGGGGAAGCCAAATAGTTGCCCAAGATCATGAACTTTTTCTCGCCGTTCCTGCCCCGCGCACCGGGCAGGTACGGCTCCACTACGGTTGCTGCATGAGCCAGAGCAACGCGCGGGAGGCCGGTCGCGGTCCAGGTCAGGAGCGGCATCGGGGCGCGGTCACGCTGCGCCGGGGGGCGATCCCGACCAGCACCGCCGACCAGCGACTGCTGGATTCGCGTGGGCGGGGCGACTGGAAGACCAGGGACGCCTGGCGTGCGCTGCGCATCCTGTCCGAGTTCGTCGAGGGTTTCGACACCCTCGCCGACCTGCCGCCGGCGGTGAGCGTCTTCGGTTCCGCGCGCAGCAGCCCGGACAGCGCCGAGTGCCAGCTCGCTGAGCAGGTTGGCGCCGCGCTGGCCCGCGCCGGCTATGCGGTGATCACCGGGGGTGGGCCGGGTGTGATGGAGGCCGCCAACCGGGGCGCCAGCGAGGCCGGTGGCCTCTCCGTCGGGCTCGGCATCGAGCTCCCGTTCGAGCAGGGCCTCAACGACTGGGTCGATCTGGCCATCGACTTCCGCTACTTCTTCGCTCGCAAGACGATGTTCGTCAAGTACGCGCAGGCGTTCGTCGTGCTGCCCGGCGGCTTCGGCACCCTGGACGAGCTGTTCGAGGCGCTCACCCTGGTGCAGACCGGCAAGGTCACCCGGTTCCCGGTCGTCATGATGGGCGTCGCCTACTGGCAGGGGCTGCTCGACTGGCTGCGCGACACGATGGCCGCCGAAGGCAAGATCGGCCCGGTCGACCTCGACCTGATCTGCGTCACCGACGACGTCAACGCGGCGGTCCGCCACATCGTCGAGGCCGAGGCGGCGCTCTCCGTCGAGCAGGAGGCGGTCCGCGACGAGGCCGTCGCCCGTACCGGTGCCGACCAGCAGGCCGCCGCCGAGCAGGCCGCCGACCAGTCCCGGGAGAGCTGATGGCGGCGATCTGTGTCTTCTGCGCCTCGTCGCGCACCCTCGACCAGCGCTGGTTGGACCTCGCCTACGAGACCGGCGCGGAGCTGGCCCGGCGCGGGCACACGCTGGTCAGCGGCGGTGGCCGTGTCGGCATGATGGGTGCCCTGGTCGACGGCGCCCGAGTCGCTGGGGGGCGCACCGTGGGCGTGATCCCGCAGCTGCTGGTCGATCTGGAGGTCGCCGACCTGGCTTCGGACGAGCTGCTGGTGACCGACTCGATGGCCAGCCGCAAGACCGTGATGATCGACAAGTCGGACGCGTTTCTCACCCTGCCCGGCGGGCTGGGCACCCTGGACGAGCTGTTCGAGGTCTGGACCACCGCCACCCTCGCCCTGCACCGTAAGCCGATGGTGCTGGTCGACACCGACGGCTTCTACCGCCCGCTGCTGGACTGGCTCGACACGATCACCGACCAGAACTTCCTCAAACCCGGCGGCCGCGACCTCCTAACGGTGGCCCCCACCGTCCCAGAAGCCCTAAACACCCTGGAATCCGCCCTAACCTAACCCGCTGGACCCTCCCCGCCCGGTCCCGCCCCCGCTCTCGCCCCGTGCTCTCGCCCCGTTGATCATGAAGTTAGCGACGTCGTTGTCGGCGTGTCGCGCTGCTAACTTCATGATCGACGGTGGTAGATGGGGTGGTTGGGTGGTGTGGGTGGGTGTCATATGGGCGTGATGGGATGAGCTGATGCAGGCGTACCGGTTGGTGCGGCGGTCCGGTGGGCCGGCGCCGGAGGGCGGGGGCGCGCCGGCCAGCGGCGTCGTGCCCGCCGGCAGCGGTGCGTCCCAGGGCCATGCCGTGTCCGCGGGCAACGCCGTGGCCGAGGGTCATGCCGTGTCCGAGGCCGAGGTGTACGGGGTCGGTGGGGCCACCGAGGCCACCGAGGCCGTGCTTGCCGTCGGAGGGCTGGGTTGGCGGGTCGACCCGGCGCAGGCGGAGGTCGTCGGGCACACCGACGGGCCGATGCTGGTGCTCGGCGGCCCCGGCACCGGCAAGACCAGCACCCTCGTCGAGGCGGTCGCCGCCCGGGTCGCCGAGGGGGTCGATCCCGAGCGGATCCTCGTGCTGACCTTCGGTCGCCGTGGCGCCACCGCGCTGCGCCAGCGCATCGAGGCCCGGGTCGCGCAGGACGGCCACCGGGTGCTGCGCGAGCCGCTGGTCCGCACCTTCCCGGCGTACGCCTTCGGGCTGCTGCGCCGGGCCGCCGCCGAACGCGGCGAGCCGTCGCCCCGCCTGCTCACCGGCCCCGAGCAGGATCTGATCATCCGCGAGCTGTTGGACGTGGTGGGCGAGGAGCCCGAGGACGACCCGGTCGGTTGGCCCACCGACCTGCGCCCGGCCCTGCGGACCAGGGCGTTCGCCAGTCAACTGCGCGACCTGCTCATGCGCGCCGCCGAGCGCGGTGTCGGGCCGGTCGACCTGGCCCGGCTGGGCGAGAAGCTCGGCCGCGCCGACTGGCCGGCCGCCGCGCGCTTCCTGCGGGAGTACGTCGCGGTGCTCGCGCTGCGCGACGTCAGCAACCGGGGCTCGATCGCGTACGACCCGGCGGAACTGGTCCGCGCGGCCACCGGGCTGCTGCGCGACGACGAGGAACTGCTGGCCGCCGAGCGTCGCCGACTCGCCCACGTGTACGTCGACGAGCTGGCCGACACCGACCCCGCCCAGGTCGAACTGCTGTCGGTGATCGCCGGCGCCGGCAAGTCGCTTGTCGCGTTCGCCGACCCGGATTCCTCCACGTACGCCTTCCGGGGCGCCGACCCGGCCGCGGTCAGCGCCTTCCCACACCGTTTCCGCACCGCCTCCGGTGCGCCGGCCGCGCAGGTGCTGCTGACCACGTCGTACCGGGCCGGGCCCGACCTGCTCGCCGCGATCGCCCGGCTGGGCCGCCGGTTGCGCGGCCCTGCGGCGCACCGCCGGCTGCGTCCCCTGCCGGATGCGCCCGCCGGCGTGGTCGAGGTGCACACGTTCCGCTCGGCGACCAGTGAGGCCGCCTGGTTGGCGCACGCGCTGCGCTCCGCCCACCTGCTCGACGGCGTGCCATGGTCGCGGATGGCGGTGCTGGTGCGCTCCACCGCGCTGCAGTTGCCCAGCCTGCAACGGGCGCTGCACGCGGCCGGCGTACCGACCGTGGTGCACGGCGAGGACCTGCCGCTGCATCTCCAACCGGCGGTGGCGCCGCTGCTGCTCCTGCTGCGCTGCGCGCTGGAGCCGAAGCGACTGGACGAGGAGGCGGCCGTCGCGCTGCTGCACTCGCCGCTGGGCGGAGCGGACCCGCTGGCCGAGCGGCGGCTGCGGCAGGGCCTGCGCGCGATGGCGCTCGCCGGTGGTGACCGACGGCCGTCCGGGGAGCTGATCGTCGAGGCGCTGGGCGACCCGGCCGAGTTGGCCAGCATCGACCGGCGGTGGGCGGAGCCGGCCCAGGCGGTGGCCGGGCTGCTCGCCACCGCCCGGGACGCCGCCGCCCGGCCCGGCGCGACCGCCGAGACCGTGCTCTGGGCCGTCTGGCATGACAGCGGGCTGGCCGAGCGCTGGGCGGGCGCGATCGGCCAGGGGCGTCCGGAGGCCGGTGAGGGGGACCTGGCTCGGCGGCGGCGGGCCGAGGCGGCCGACCGGGACCTGGACGCGGTGCTGGTGCTCTTCGACGCGGCGGCCCGCTTCACCGACCGGCTGCCCGGCGCCCGTACCGAGGTCTTCCTCGACCACGTGCTCGCCCAGGACCTCCCGGCGGACACCATCGCGCCGACCGCCGATCGGGGTGCCGCGGTCCGGTTGCTCACCGCGCACGCCGCGAAGGGTCTGGAGTGGGACCTGGTCGCGGTGGCCGGCGTGCAGGAGGGCATCTGGCCGGACCTGCGACTGCGCGGCAGCCTGCTCGGCTCGGAACGGCTGGTCGACGTGCTCGCCGGCCGGTCCGTGGGGGGTGCCCGCGCGGCGAACGTCGTGGGACAGACCTCGGCGCTGTTGGACGAGGAACGCCGGCTGTTCCACGTCGCCATCAGCCGCGCCCGGCACCGACTGCTGGTCAGCGCGGTGGCGTCGGCGGCGGTCGGCGGGGACGACCACGAGGAACAGCCGAGCCGGTTCCTCCACGAGCTACGCCCGATCACCCCACCGGCCCCGCCGGACGGCTCCGGGCCGGTCGATCCGCCCTCGACGCCCGGCCCGCGCACCGGCCCGCCGACCGCTGGTCCCCCCGACGGCGACGACCCGCACACCACGCCCGGCGGCGACGGTGCGGCTGGCGATGGCGGCTCGGCTGGCGATGGCGACGATGGGCCGGACCGGCCGGGGGCTCTGCCGGTGACCCGTCCGCCCCGGGCGCTCACTCTGCCGGCGTTGGTCGCGGAACTGCGTACCGCCATCACCGACCCGGCCGCCCCGGCCGGCCGGCGGCGCGCGGCGGCGGCCGAACTGGCGCGGCTCGCCGCCGCCGGCGTGCCCGGCGCGCACCCGGACGACTGGTGGGGGCTGCGCGCGCTCTCCGACGACCGGCCGCTGGTCGACGAGGGGGAGCCGGTCCGGGTCACCCCGTCGGCGATGGAGAGCGCGCTGCGGTGCAGCCTGCGCTGGCTGCTGGAACGGCACGGCGGCAGCGGCCCGACCAGCACGGCGCAGGGGGTGGGCAACCTGGTGCACGCCGCCGCGATGCTGGCCGAGGACGCCAGCGCCGACCGGGGGGCGCTGCTCGACTACGTGGCCGCCCGGTTCGACGCGATCGAGTTGGCCGCCCGCTGGATGGCCGGCCCGGAGCGGGAGCGCGCCGAGGCGATGGTCGACAAGCTGCTGCGTTGGCTGGCCACCAACCCGCGCCGGCTGCTCGCCATCGAGCATGAGTTCGCGGTCCGCCTGGACGATCCGCACCGGCCGGTCCACCTGACCGGTCGGGTCGACCGGCTGGAGGTCGACGAGGACGGGCGGCTGGTGGTGATCGACCTGAAGACCGGCAAGTCCACCGCGGTCACCGGCACCGAGTTGGCCGAGCATCCGCAGCTCGGCGCCTACCAGGCGGCGGTGGAGGCGGGGGCGTTCGCCGAGTTCGGCGACGAGTCCGGTGGCGCGGCGCTCGTGCAGCTCGGCACCTCCGCGAAGGATGCCCGGGAGCAGAACCAGCCGGCGGCGGGCGAGGGTCCGGCGGCCGGCTGGGCGACGGCGCTGGTTCGGCGGACCGCCGATACGATGGCAGCCGCCACGTTCGCCGCGGTGGCCAACTCGAAGTGCCGGGTCTGCCCGGTGCGTACCAGCTGCCCGGTCTCCGGGCAGGGCCGCCAGGTCGTCGAGCCGCCGACCGTCCGGCGCACCCGTGAGCGCGAGGAGTGAGCCGGTGTTGCGAGCCCCGCAGTCGCGAACAGCGATAGCACCGTGAGCGCGAGGAGTGAGCCGGTGTTGCGAGCCCCGCAGTCGCGAACAGAGTTTGCACCGTGAGTCAGCCCACCCTGTTCGGGGCCGGTCCGGCACCGACGCCGCGCCGCGCGGACTCCGGCCCTCGGTACACGCCGGTGGAGCTGGCCAAGCTGCTGCGGTTGCCGGCGCCCACCCGGGAGCAGGCCGCGATCATCGCCGCCCCGGTGGAGCCGCTGCTGGTGGTCGCGGGGGCCGGGTCGGGCAAGACCGAGACGATGGCCGCCCGGGTGGTGTGGCTGGTGGCCAACTCGTACGTGCGCCCGGAGCAGATCCTCGGGTTGACGTTCACCCGCAAGGCGGCGGGTGAGCTGGCCCACCGGGTCCGTACCCGGCTCGACCAGTTGATCCGCCGGGTTGGCCGGCAGGGGCGGGACCCGCTGGACGACCCGCTCGCCGGTGAGCCGACCGTCTCCACGTACCACTCGTACGCCGGGCGGATCGTCACCGAGCACGGGCTGCGGGCCGGGTACGAGCCGTCCACGCGGCTGCTCACCGAGGCGTCCCGCTGGCAGTTGGTCGATCTGCTGGTGCGCAACTACGACGGCGACATGTCCGAGGTGGACCGGATGCCGAGCACCATCACCGACGCGGTGTTGGCGCTCGCCGGGGAGCTGGACGAGCACCTGGTCGCCCCGGATCAGCTGGCCGCCTGGACGGGTCGGTTCTTCGCGGAGGTGCAGTCCCGCCCGGGTCGGGTCTACGCGGACGTGCGCAAGGCGCTCACCCTCCAACAGACCCGGCTGCGTCTGCTGCCGCTGGTGCGGGCGTACGCCCGGCGCAAGGAGGACTTCGAGGCGATGGACTTCGCCGACCAGCTCGCCCGGGCGGCCCGGGTGGCCCGGGATCATCCGGGGGTCGGCGAGATCGAGCGGGACCGGTTCCGGGCGGTGCTGCTCGACGAATACCAGGACACCAGCCATGCGCAGGTGGTGCTGCTCAACGCGTTGTTCGGCGGGGGGCACCCGGTGACGGCGGTGGGTGACCCGTGCCAGTCGATCTACGGCTGGCGGGGTGCCAGCGCCGGAACCCTGGACCGGTTTCCCACCGAGTTCGCGCGGACCGACGGCGAGCCGGCCGCGGCGCTCGGGCTGACCACCAGTTGGCGTAACCGTCCGGAGATCCTGCGGGTGGCTAACGCGCTCTCCACCCCGCTGCGCGCGGCCGGCGCGCGGGTGCCGGAGCTGCGCTCCGCGTTGACCGTCCGCGACCCGATCCCGCATCGCAGCCCGGGGGGGTCGGCCGGCGGCACGGTGCACTGCGCGCTGCTGCCCACGTACGCCGACGAGGCGGCGTGGATCGCCGACAGCGTGCTCGCCGCATGGCGGGGGGCGGCTCGGATGCCCGGTGCGGCACCCGAGCACATTCCGGTGGCGCAGCGGCCGACCACCGCCGTGCTGGTCCGGGTCCGCAGTCAGATCCCGGCGATCGAGTCGGCGTTGCGCGAGCGTGGCCTGCCCGTGGAGGTGGTGGGCCTGGGTGGCCTGCTGGACACCCCCGAGGTGCGGGACGTGGTGTGCACGTTGCGGGTGTTGGCCGATCCGACCGATGGGGCGGCGCTGCTGCGGCTGCTCACCGGCGCCCGCTGGCGGATCGGGCCGCGTGACCTGGTGGCGTTGCACCGGCGGGCTCGGGCGATCGCCAACGCCCGACGCCAGGTGGCCGCCGACGACAACTCGGAGATCAGCCCTGACCTCCTGGACGAGGCGACCCTGGTGGAGGCGCTGGCCGATCTCGGCCCGGCGCAGGCGTACTCGGCGGAGGGCTTCGCGCGGCTGCGCGCGTACGGCCGGGAGTTGGCGTTGTTGCGCTACCGCCTGGACCAGGCCCTGCCGGATCTGATCGCGGACATCGAGCGGACCATCGGCCTGGACGTGGAGGTCGCGGTGCGGGCCGGCCGGGACGGCGCCGGCGACGCCGGTCTGGCCCGGGGTCACCTGGACGCTCTCGGCGACGTGGCGGCCCGGTTCAGCGGGGAGACGCCCGGCGCGACCCTCGCCGGTTTCCTGTCCTACCTGGCCGCCGCCGAGGACGAGGAGCGTGGCCTGGCACCGGGCGAGGTCGAGGTGGTGGAGGGCGCGGTGCAGGTGGTGACCGCGCACGCCGCGAAGGGCCTGGAGTGGGACGTGGTGGCGGTGGCCGGGCTGTGTCGTGGGCTGTGGCCCGGGCCGGTGCGTAACTCCGATCACTGGTTGGGTGGGCTGGGCGTGTTGCCGTTCCCGCTGCGCGGCGACGCCGACGGGTTGCCCGAGTTGGCGCTCGACGAGGCGGTCGACCAGCGGGCGGTGGCCCGGGCGGTGACCGACTTCACCGACGCGTGGCGGGCCCACGACGAGCGGGAGGAGCGCCGGCTGACGTACGTGGCGGTGACCCGGCCGCGTCGGCTGCTGCTCTGCTCCGGGTACTGGTGGGGGGAGGGGACCAAGCGGCCGCGAGGTCCGTCGGTCTTCCTGAGTGAGGTGTACGACACCTGCCTGGACGGCGGCCCGGGGCACCTGGTCGACGCGTGGGCGCCGGAGCCCACGCCGGATGCCACGAACCCGACGGCGGAGGTGGTGCTGCGCGCGGAGTGGCCGGCCGATCCGCTGGGTGGCCGTCGGCCGGAGTTGTCCGAGGCTGCGGGGCTGGTCCGCCGACTGATGACCGACGGCCCGGCGCAGGTGGTGGTCTCCGGTGGCCCGGCCGAGCCGGAGGTGGATCCGGAGGTGGCGCGCTGGCGGCGCGAGGCGGACCTGCTGCTGGCCGAGCGGGCCGAGCTGACCCGGCTGTCGGGCGCGGTGGAGGTGGCCCTGCCCGGGCAGTTGAGCGTCACCCAGCTGGTCGCGTTGCGCCGTGACCCGGCGGCGCTGGCGCGTACGCTGCGCCGCCCGGTGCCGACCGAGCCCAACCCGTACGCCCGTCGTGGCACCGCCTTCCACGCCTGGCTGGAGCAGCGCTTCGGTGCCGACCGGCTGCTCGACCTGGATGAGCTTCCCGGCGCGGCGGACGCGGACGCGGCGCCGGATGAGGCGTTGGTGGAGCTTCAGGAGCGTTTCCTGGCCAGCGAGTGGGCCGACCGGGTGCCGGTGGAGGTGGAGGTGCCGTTCGCCACGGTGATCGCCGGCGTGGTGGTGCGAGGGCGGATGGATGCGGTCTTCGCCCGCCCGGGTGGCCGGTTCGACGTGGTCGACTGGAAGACCGGCGCGCAGCCCGTCGGGCCGGCGGCGGAGGTGGCGGCGGTGCAGTTGGCCGTGTACCGGCTGGCGTGGGCGGAGTTGGCGGGTGTGCCCGTCGATCGGGTGGGCGCGGCGTTCCACTACGTGCGGGCCGGGGCGACGGTCCGGCCGGCCGACCTGCTGGATGTGGCGGGGCTCACGGCCTTGATCGCGCATTTGCCAGAGCATTCCGCCCAAGGTTGACCGCTGCGGGGAAATCCGTGCTAGCTTGAACGGGTTGCAGTTTTGGTTACCAGAGACTCTGTGTGCGCCTGGCGGGAATTGTGGCCCCAGGCGCTCTTTGTTGTGTCCGGAGTTCTCCGGGCGGGGCGACCAGAAGCGACAGGCGATTCGCGCATTCCCGCGCGGAGCGCTCCTCTTCGGACCGGCAACAAGTGCGGGTCCGACGTTCCGTCAAGGAGACGAAACACATGGCTATTGGCACCGTGAAGTGGTTCAACGCTGACAAGGGCTTCGGCTTCATCACCCCGGACGGCGGCGGCGCTGACGTCTTCGCCCACTTCTCGGCGATCCAGTCCTCCGGCTACCGGAGCCTGGACGAGAACCAGCGGGTCGAGTTCGAGGTGACCCAGGGCCAGAAGGGCCCGCAGGCGGAGAACATCCGTCCGATCTGATCTTCGGATCGGTCGGTACTACCCGTCGCGCCCTCCGGGTGAGACGGTGACGGGACCGGCCCGCCCCGCCGTCGACCTGCCTAGGCAGGCGGCGGCCCGGCGGCGGGCCGGCCCGTACCCTAATCGGTTCGTGCTTGTGAGTCCTGGCGGCCTTTTCCGCTGGTGACAGCGCCGACTTCGGCGCCCTCCCTCGACACGTGCCGCGTCGAGGAAGGCTCCTGCGTGACCACAGTTATTCCGTCCTTTGCCCACACCGGTCTGGCGCCGGCGCTGCTCAGCGCGCTGACCACGCAGGGCATCAACGAGCCGTTCCCGATCCAGTCGGCCACGCTGCCCGACTCGCTGGCCGGTCGGGACGTGCTCGGACGGGGCCGCACCGGCTCCGGCAAGACCCTTGCCTTCGGGCTTCCGCTGCTCTCGCGTACCGCCGGCCGCAAGGCCCGGCCGGGTCGTCCGCTGGCCCTGGTGCTGGTGCCGACCCGGGAGTTGGCCCAGCAGGTGACCACCGCGCTGGCTCCGTACGCCCGCGCCGTCGGGCTGCGCTGCGCCACCATCGTCGGTGGGCTGTCGTTGCAGCGCCAGGCGGACGCGCTGCGCGCCGGCGCCGAGGTGGTCGTGGCGACCCCCGGCCGGCTGCACGACCTGATCAACCGCGGTGACGCCCGGCTCGACCAGGTCGAGATCACCGTGTTGGACGAGGCCGACCAGATGGCCGACATGGGCTTCCTGCCGCAGGTGACCAAGCTGCTGGAGCAGGTCGCCCCGCAGGGGCAGCGGATGCTCTTCTCCGCGACTCTGGACGGCGGCGTGGACCGCCTGGTCCGCCGCTTCCTGAGTAACCCGGTGACCCACTCGGTCGACCCGGGCACCGCCACGGTCACTGCGATGACCCACCACGTGCTGCACGTCGACGCGGTCGACAAGCCCGACGCGCTGACCCGGATCGCCGCCCGCGAGGGCCGCACCATCCTGTTCATGGGCACCAAGCACCGCGCCGACCGGCTCGCGCGTCAGTTGCTCTCCAAGGGGGTACGCGCGGCCGCGCTGCACGGCGGCAAGTCCCAGCCGCAGCGCACCCGGATCCTGGAGCAGTTCCGCAACGGCCAGGTGACCGCTCTGGTCGCCACCGACGTGGCGGCCCGGGGCATCCACGTCGACGGCCTCGACATGGTGGTCAACGTGGACCCGCCGACCGAGGCGAAGGACTACCTGCACCGGGGCGGTCGGACCGCCCGGGCCGGCGAGTCCGGCAGCGTGGTCACCCTGGTCCTGCCCGAGCAGCGCCGGGACATGTCTCGGCTGATGTCCATCGCCGGCATCCGGCCCGAGTCGGTCCAGGTCCGCCCGGGTGACGGGTCGCTGGCCCGGGTGACCGGCGCCCGCGAGCCGTCCGGCGTGCCGGTGACCATTGTGGCCCCGCCGGTGGCCGCTGGTCGGGGCCGCGCCGCCGCTGGTCCGGTCGCCGATGGCGCCGCCCGGCCGGCGCACCGCGCGTCGGGTCGGTCCCGCCGGCCGCGTCGCCCGCGTACCGTCTGACCGTTCACATCCTGACCGACCCGTCCCGCTTCGGCTGGGCGGGTCGGTTTGTCTTCCGGGTGGTCCGGTTCTGGCCCCGCGTCAACGGCCGGATGGTCGCGGCCCCGGCTGTTCGGCTGAGTCGGCAATCAGCCTCGGTTGGGTCGGCTGGCCGACTGTTTTCCGGCGCGATGTGGGCAAAGCTGACCACCGGGGGGACGCCGGGCGGGGGGCTCGGCGCGGAAGGGGTGGCCATGGCGGGCGAAGCCGGCTCGGGAGCGCTGCGGGAACTGACCCTGGTGGTCGCGGTCGCGCTCGCCGGGTTGCTGCTCGCCATGGTTGCGGCCTTCATGCCCTGGCAGACCACCGCGACGGGCAACGCTCCCGCCGGTCTGGTGGAGCTGCGCAGCCCCGGCGACCCGGGCTCTGGCCCGACGGTCGGGCACGTGGGCTGAGCAGTGACCGGCCGACCGGCGCCGGCGGAGGGGCAGGCCCGGTCAGCTCGGTACGAGGTGTGGTCGGGCCGGCGGGGCACCGGCCCGACCACACCGCCACCGCAGTGGGCGGCCGGACCAGGCGATCATGATGCGGTGGGTGCTCGGTCGGTCGATTCGCGGTCGAGCAGGTCGGCGAGGGTGGTGCTGTCGACCACGGTGGCGATCGCCCCGTGCACGGCCAGCCAGACGTCGGTGAGCCCCGCGGCCACCCCGTGGTATCCGGCTCGCTCGGCGGGCAGCCCTCGTACCGTGGTCAGCGAGCCGCCGACCGCGCGCAGCACGTCCCCGACGGTGATCTCCTTGGGTGGCCGGGTCAACGCGTACCCGCCCTCGGCGCCGCGATGGCTGTGCAGCAGGCCGGCCCGGCGCAGGTCGAGCAGGATGCCCTGGAGGAAGCTGAGCGGAATCTCCTGCACCTCGGCCAGGCTGGCCGCCTTCACCAACTCGGCACCGTCACCACCACCGCCACCGCCGCCGCCGCGAACGGCGGCGGCGATGGCGAGCATGGCCCGGAGCGCGTAGTCGCTGCGCGCGGAGACGTACACGTCACTGACCAGCCTGGTCCAGTACGCCCCAGCGCCGACGGATCGACTTGTCCGCCGCGCCGAACGCCGCGTCCACCACCAGGCCGAGCGTCAGGATGACGATCATTGTGGAGAGCAGCCAGGGCGCGTCGGACAGCTCGCGTGAGTAGGTGAGCTGGGCACCGAGCGAGGTCTGCGAGATGCCGACCACGAGCAGTTCGCCGGCCATCAGACTCCGCCAGGAGAACGCCCAACCCTGCTTGAGCCCCGCGACGATCGCCGGCAGCGCGGCCGGCGCGATCACGTACCGGTAGAGGTTGAGCCCTCGGGCACCCAGGTTGCGGCCGGCGCGCTGCAGCAGCGGTGGCACGTAGTCCACACCGGAGATGACCCCGTTGGCGATGGACGGTGCCGCGCCGAGCACCACCACGAAGAAGATCGCCTTCTCGCTCAGCTCGAACAGCAGGATGGCCAGCGGGAACCAGGCGATCGACGGCATGGTCTGCAACGCGGTGATCATCGAGCCGATGGCGGCCCGGAGGACCTTGAACCGGGCCACCGCCAGGCCCACCAGCAGACCGACGGCGACGGAGAAGACGTACCCGAGGGCGGCCCGTCGCAGCGTGGTGACCAGACCGTCCCAGAGCTGTGGGCCCTGGGCCTGGTTGACCAGCTCGCGGCCGACGACCAGTGGGCCGGGCAGCGAGTACGGCGGCTTCCAGCCCGACCAGACCACCAGCTGCCAGGCCGCGATGACGATGGCCAACGCGGCCAGCTTGGGCCAGGTGGCCGCCCAGATCCGCTTGCCCCGGGAGACCTCCGGCTCCCGACCGGCGATCTCCAGCGCGTCGAGGCCGGAGATCTGCGCGTCGGTCCGCGCTGTGCTGGTCAGGGTGTCATTGGCCATGGCGGCCCACCTCCGTGCGGAGCCGTTCGGTGACGTCGGCGGCGATGGCGGCGACCTCGGGGGAGTCGATCCGCCGTGGCCGGGGGATGTTCACCTCGGTGGAGTAGATGATCCGGCCGGGGCGGCTGGAGAGCAGGATGATGCGGTCGGCCAGCCGGGCCGCCTCGCGGACGTTGTGCGTGACGAAGAGCACCGAGAGGTTGCGTTCGGACCAGATGCGTTCCAGCTCGTCGTGCAGGATGTCCCGGGTCATGGCGTCCAGCGCGCCGAACGGCTCGTCCATCAGCAGCACCGGCGTGTCCAGCGCCAGGGTGCGGGCGAGCGCTACCCGCTGCCGCATGCCGCCGGACAGCTCGTGCGGCCGCTTGCGGCCGAACTCGCCCAGGTGCACCGTGCGCAGCAGCTCAGCCACCCGTTCGCGTCGCTTGGACCGGGGCAGGCCGCGCAGTTTCAGCGGCAAGTCGACGTTGGCGTCGACGGTCAGCCAGGGGAAGAGCGCCGGCTCCTGGAACATCAGCCCAGGGGTGATGTCGCCGGCCAGGTCGATCTGCCCGCCGCTGGGCCGGTCCAGGCCGGCGACCAGGTTGAGTAGGGTGCTCTTGCCGCAGCCGGAGGCGCCGACCAGGCAGACGAACTCACCGGGTGCCACGTCCAGGGACACGCCGTCGAGGGCCAGTACAGCGCTCTCCCCGCGTCCGTACACCTTGGTCACGCCGGAGAGCGCGACCGCGGTGGTCGCGCTTCCCGGCGTCGTCGTGGTCGACGTCATGGCTGGACGACCTCGGGCTTCCCCGCGGCCTTGAGCGCCTTGTTGAGGTACGACAGGTCGTACAGGCCGTCGAGGTTCACCGGGTCGGTCAGCTTGACCTCGACGGCGTGGTCGAGCCCGGCCTTGAGCGAGGAGGGGATCGGGTCGTTGGTGAACTCCAACGTCGGCCACGCCTGCTTGATCAGCTTCAGGTCCAGCGGCTTACCGGTGATCTTGCCGATCGCTTCGGAGATGGCCTGCTGGGCCTCGTCCGGCTTGGTGTTGACGAACTCGTTCGCGGCGACCTGGCCCTCGACCAGCTTCTGCACGACGTCCGGGTGTGCCTTGAGGAACTTCGTGCTGACCAGCAGGTTGGTGATGACGAACTTCCCGTCCGGCCACAGGTCGCGCTCGTCGACCAGCACCTTGCCGCCGGCGTTGATCAGGCGGGAGACGAAGGGCTCGGGCACCCAGGCACCGTCGATGGCGCCGCTGTTGAACGTCTCCACCGTCTGGGCGTTCTCCTGCGGGACGATCTTGACGTCGCCGCCGCCCTCCTTGGTGGTGGTCAGCCCCTGCTGCTTGAGCCAGTAGCGGATCGCCACGTCCTGGGTGTTACCCAGCTGGGGGGTGGAGATCTTCTTGCCCTTGAGGTCCTGCGCTCCGTTGATGCCCGGCTTGACCACCAGCGCCACGCCCCCGGAGGCCGCGCCGGAGACGACCCGGACCGCCTCCCCATTGGACTTGGAGAACGCGTTCACGGTGGGGTTCGGGCCGATGTAGGTCGCGTCGAGCGCGCCGGAGAAGACGGCCTCGATGGCGGCCGGACCCGCGTTGAACGTCTTCGGCTCCAGCTTCACGTCAGCGCCGAGCTTCTCGGCAAAGATGCCCTTCTCCACGCCGACCACCGCCGGCGCGTGCGTGATGTTGGGGAAGTAGCCGAGCCGGAGGGTCACTGGCCCGGAGCTGCCGCCCGCGCCCTCGCTGTCGTCGCCGCACGCGGCGGCGGTGCCCAGGGTGGCCGTGCCGACGGCGGCGAGGGTGGCCAGGGTGACCAACCGGCGCAGGGGGAGGCGTCTCATCGTCCTATCCAATCCGCAGTATTCCTACTTAGTTGGTAGGAAGAGTGGGCCAGGGTGGCGGCAGCGTCAAGCCCCATCCACATAGCGGGAAGACGCGTCTCAGATATGTCGGCATTTCCTACCAGTTCGCTAGGGTAGGCGGGTGACCGGAGCGATGACCTTCCATTGGTTCCTGCCCACCTCCGGCGACGGCGACCAGGTCGGCGCCGCCACCGTCACCGCCGGGGCCGCGCGCCATGACCGGGCCGCGACCGTGGCGTACCTGGCCGAGGTGGGCCGCGCCGCCGAGGCCAACGGCTTCGCCGCCGTCCTCACCCCCGTCGGCGCCGGCTGCCCCGACCCGTGGATCGTCTGCGCGGCGGTCTCCCAGCACACCGAGCGGCTCGGCATGCTGGTCGCGATCCGAGCCGGCTTCGCGCTGCCCACCCTGATCGCCCAGCAGGCCGAGGCGTTCCAGGCCATCTCCGGTGGTCGGCTGGCGCTCAACATCGTGACCGGCGGCGACCCGGCCGAGCAGCGCGCGTACGGCGACTTCCTGGGGCACGACGACCGCTACGCGCGCACCGGGGAGTTCATCGAGGTGCTGCGCCGCGCCTGGGCCGGCCGCCCCTTCGACCACGCCGGAACGCACTACCGGGTCGACGGCGGTGGCCTGGCCACCCCGTTGGCCGACCCGCCGCCGGTCTACTTCGGCGGCGCGTCCCCGGCCGCCGAGACGGTGGCCGCCCGGCACGCCGACACGTACCTGATGTGGGGCGAACCACCGGCGGCGATCGCGGCCCGGGTCACCCGGATCCGGGCGCTCGCCGCCGAGCATGGCCGCGCCCTGCGCACCGGCCTCCGGCTGCACGTCATCGCCCGGCCCACCAGCGCCGACGCGTGGGCCGAGGCGGACCGGCTGCTGGCCGGGATGAGCCCGGAGCGGATCACCGCCGCCCAGGCCCGGTTCCGCCGGATGGACTCCGTCGGCCAGGCCCGGATGGCCGCGCTGAACGCCGGCCGCACCGACGAGCTCACCGTCGCACCGAACCTCTGGGCCGGCGTCGGCCTGGTCCGCGAGGGCGCCGGCACCGCGCTGGTCGGCAGCTACGCCGAGGTGGCGGCCCGGATCGACGAGTACGCCGCGCTCGGCGTCGACGAATTCATCCTCTCCGGCTGGCCGCACCGGGAGGAGGCCGAGCGGGTCGGCGCCGAGGTGCTGCCCCGGGTCACCGCCCCGGTAGCGGCTGCTCCGGGGAGGTCGCGGATGACGGGGGTGCCGACGCGCTAGGGTCGTTCCCGTGGCGGCGCGGAGATCCAGAATTCCAGCGACGAAGTATCCGGTCGAGCGGTTCACCCTCGACAACGGCCTGCGGGTGGTGCTCACCCCTGATCGCAGTGCCCCGGTGATCGGGGTGGCGGTGGTCTACGACGTCGGCATCCGGTCCGAGCCCGAGGGGCGCACCGGCTTCGCCCACCTCTTCGAGCACCTGATGTTCCAGGGCTCGGAGAACCTGGAGAAGCTAGCCCACTTCCGGCACGTGCAGGGCGCCGGCGGCACCTTCAACGGCTCCACCCACCTGGACTACACCGACTACTTCGAGACGCTGCCGAGCAACGCGCTGGAGCGCGCGCTGTTCCTGGAGGCGGACCGGATGCGCGGCCCCCGGCTGACCGAGGAGAACCTGCGCAACCAGGTCGACGTGGTCAAGGAGGAGATCCGGGTCAACGTGCTCAACCGGCCGTACGGTGGCTTCCCCTGGCTGACCCTCCCGCCGGTCATGTTCGACACGTTCCCCAACGCGCACGACGGTTACGGCTCCTTCGACGACCTGGAGTCGGCCACCGTCGCCGACGCGGCGGACTTTTTCCGCCGCTACTACGCCAGCGGCAACGCGGTGTTGGCGGTCAGCGGCGACATCGACGTGGCCGAGGCGACCGAGCTGGTCACCCGGCACTTCGGCGACGTGCCGGCCCGTCCGGCGCCGAAGCGGCCCGACTTCACCGAGCCCGACCTGACCGCCGAGCGGCGCACCTCGTACACCGACGCCCTGGCACCGCTGCCTGCGGTGGCCGGCGCCTGGCGGGTGCCCGACCCGATCACCGACTTCGCCGGCTACCTGCCGTACGTCGTGCTGGCCGAGGTGCTCACCGACGGTGACGCGTCACGGCTGGTGGAGCGGCTGGTCCAGCGCGACCGCTCGGTGACCGGCCTCAGCGGGTACCTCGGCTTCATGGGCGACCCGTTCGACGTGCGCGACCCCACCGCGCTGCTGCTCCAGGCGCACCTGCCGCCGGGCGGCGACGTGGACAAGGTGCTGCGCACCGTCGACGAGGAGCTGGACCGGCTGGCCACCGACGGGCTGACCGACGGCGAGCTGGCCCGGACTCAGGCCCGGATGGCGACCCACCTGCTGCGCGACACCGACGCGGTGCTCGGCCGGGCGCTCCAGATGGCCGTACTGGAACAGCAGCGCGGCGAACCGGGCCTGCTCAACGACCTGCCCCGGCTGGTCGGCGACGTGACCGAGGAGCAGGTCCAAGCCGCTGCGGCCACCCTGCGCCCGGAGCGGCGCGCCACGATCGAGGTCATTCCCGGAGGTGCCCGATGACGGCGACCGTGTCTGCCGGGCCGCGTACGCTGCCTCCGCTCGGCCCCACCCGCAAGCTCAAGGTGCCCAAGCAGTCCGAGCGCACCCTGCGCAACGGGCTCACCGTGATCGCCGTACGCCGGCCGGCGGTGCCGCTGGTCGAGCTGCGGCTCTGGGTGCCGTTCGGCCGGGCACATCTGGCGCGCGGCGCGATGCTCTCGCAGACCATGCTCTCCGGCACCGAGTCGATGACCAGCGTGCAGATCGCCGCCGAGCTGCAGAAGGTGGGCGGCGGGCTGTCCGCGGGGGTCGATCCGGACCGCCTGATGCTCTCGGGCGCCGGCCTGGTGACCGGTCTGGACCGGATGCTGGAGCTGATGGCCGAGGTGCTGACCGGCGCCAGCTACCCCAGCGACGAGGTGGCCACCGAACGGGACCGGCTCATCGATCGGATCCAGGTCGCGCAGAGCCAGCCGGCGCACCTGGCCCGGGAGGCGTTGCTGAAGCGGATCTACGGGCGGCACCCGTACGCGACGCAGACCCCGGAGCCGAGCCAGATCCGCGCCGTGCGGCCGGCGGCGCTGCGCACCCTGCACGCCGAGCGGGTGCATCCGGCCGGCGCGCAGTTGGTGGTGGTCGGTGACGTGCAGCCGGAGAAGGCCCTGGACGCGGTCGAGCGGGCGCTCGGCGGTTGGGTCGGCGCTGGGCGTACGGCCACCCTGGCGGCCACTCCGCCGCTGGAGCCGGGGCCGCTGCTGCTGGTCGACCGGCCCGGCTCGGTGCAGTCCTCGCTGCGGGTGGCGCTGCCGGCGGTGCCGCGCACCGACCCGGACCACGCCTCGCTGCAACTGGCCAACCTGATCTTCGGCGGTTACTTCTCCTCCCGCTGGGTGGAGAACATCCGCGAGGACAAGGGCTACACGTACGGCCCGCACTCGGTGATCGAACACTCGGTGGCCGGGTCGGTGCTGGTCGCCGCCGCCGAGGTGGCCACCGAGGTCACCGGCCCGGCGCTGCTGGAGACGACGTACGAGCTGGGCCGGCTGGCGTCGCTCCCGCCGAAGCCGGAGGAGCTGGAGCAGGCCCGCCAGTACGCCCTCGGCACCCTCCAGCTCGGCATGTCGACCCAGGCCGGTCTGGCGGCGTTGACCAGCGCGTACGCCGGCAGCGGCCTGCGTCTGGACTTCCTCGCCGAGTACGCGGCCCGGTTGGCGAAGGCCACCGTCGACGACGTCGCGCGGGTCGCGGCGCAGTACCTCGCGCCGGCTCGGGCGGCGGTCGTGGTGCTCGGCGACGCGGAGCGGGTCACCCCCGCGCTGACCGCGCTGACCGAGATCCGGACCGAGCCGGTGCAGTCGTGAGCCGACCGGTCACACCGGCTGCGGCGGGCGTGGCGTGAGCGGGGAGACGATGCCGCCGCTGGCCCGGTCCACCCTGGACCGGGTCGCGCACCGGCGCGGCGACTCGCAGTGGCTGACCGAGGCGTGGCTGCGCGGTCGGGTGCTGCTGCTCGACTCGACCGACGGGCGGACGCTGGCCCGTACCGACGTGTCGCCCCCGGCCCTTGTGTTGTTCGGCGCGGAGGACGTGCCGGCCGGCTCCGAGGCGACCGCGATGTTCCTCGGTGTCGAGCCGGACGGGGTGCCGGTCTTCGCGGTCGACGCGCGGCTGCCGGCGCTCCGCGGCACCCGGGCGGTCAACCTGCGGGAGGTGGGCCACCTGCTGGCCGACCGGGAGGCGGGCATCTTCACCACCGCGCTCGCGCTGGTCAACTGGCACACCCGGCACGGCTACTCGGCGACGAGCGGGGCGCCGACCGCGATGGACGAGGCCGGTTGGTCCCGGGTGGACCGCAACGGCGGGCGGATCTGGCCGCGTACCGATCCGGCGATGATCGTGCTGGTGCACGACGGCGTCGACGGGCCGGACGGCCGCTGCCTGCTCGGCAACAACGCCGGTTGGTCGGGCACACCGGGCGGTCGGCGCTACTCCTGCCTGGCCGGTTACATCGAGCCGGGGGAGTCGGCGGAGGCCGCCGTGCTGCGTGAGGTCCGCGAGGAGGTGGGCATCGGGATCGACCGGATCGGGTACGCCGGCAGCCAGGCATGGCCGTTCCCGGGGTCGCTGATGCTGGGCTTCCTGGCCACCGCGGACCCCACGGAACCGGTGCGGGTCGACCCGTCGGAGATCGCGTACGCCCGCTGGTTCTCCCGGGACGAGGTCGGTGCGGCGCTGGCCGGGCGGACCGTGGACGTGGGCGATGGAGCCCGGCTGATCCTTCCTCCGCCGTCGTCGATCGCGCTTTTCCTCATCCACCGCTGGTTGGACGGCTGGGTGGACACCGGTCGGTGAGCACGGTCCCGGCCCGTGGCCGCCGTTGCCGCGACGGTCACGGGCCGGGAACACGGGCCGCCGTGGTCGGTTAGGGCGAGTTACGCGGCGGGGGAGCCGAGTCGACCACGACGGACGTCTGGTGGGTCAGGTGCCGGTGCGGCGGCGCAGGAAGGCGGGTCGGGGCTCGCCGAGCGGGAGGACCTTGACCCGTTGCCTGCCGGCGCGGACCGCGCCGACCGTGGAGAGGGCCCGGGCCAGCAGTAGCGCGGCGTCCCGGTCCTCCGCGTGCACGGTCTGCCGGCGCGGCTCGGGCGTGGTCGTCTCGTCGCGGAGTCGGTGGCCATCCGCCCAGGCTGCGGCGATGTCCCCGTCGGCGACGGTGCGGATGTCGGTGCGAACGATCAGGAAACGCATGGGGGTCTCCGGATGAACCGCGACGGATGAGCCGGTGGAAGTTCTATGAATTCAAGGGTCATGTTACGCCGCGTGTTCGTCCCAGCAAGTGAAACGCACCTATTGATTGCGAGTCATCCGATCGGTGGATGCCTGGTCAGCGGGTCGGCGGCGGGTAACGCGACGGGGCCGCCGGCGAACTGCCGGCGGCCCCGTCCCCTTTCGACGGCTCAGTCCAGGTCGAACTGACCTGTCTTCGTTCCCGCGATGAAGTCGAGCCACCCCGCCCGGTTGAACAGCAGCACCGGGCCACCCCGGTCCTTGCTGTCGCGTAGCGCGACGGCCGACGGGCCGGTGCCCAGCGGGGCGACCTCCACGCAGTTGGAGGTCTGGCTGCGCGTGCTCGTACGCCATGGCGCGTCCGCCAACGAGTTGGCGGAGACGGACGGCGTGTTGTGGATGTCGTTCATGGTTCTGCTCCTGATGTGAACCGATCCGATGGGACGAGTGGTGCCGCACGCCCCGACGGAGGTCCCCTGTGGATCACAGTTCCGTCAGCCGCCCCGAAGCCCGGCGGCGTTGGACCGGCGCGGTTGCCGAGCCGAACACCACTGTGGATGGGGGCGTCGCCTCGGTCACCCGTCCTGTCGCCTCGATCAGCCAGGAGAGGGTGTCCGAGGCGTTAAGTGCCGCCGTGCATAGCCACTCGAACACCACTTTATAGCGATTTAGCGCGATTGCCTCGGTCGACATGACGTCGGTGAACCCCCCTTCGATGGCCAATGTCTCCGGATCGAGCGGATCGGCGAACCGGTAGAGGGAGAACGCGGTCGGCGGAAGGTACCAATCGCCGATCTGGGTGTCCCGGAGCAGCACGTGCAGTGTCACGTTGGGCAGCAGGGCCAGCTCACAGAGCTGACGCAGTTGCTCGTGCAGCACCTCGGGCGGCCCGGCCCGGCGACCGAGGGCCGCCTCCTCCAGCACGGCGGTGTAACGCGGCGCGTGCGGCTCCCGGGTCAGCAGCGACTGGCGGGCCAGTCGCGCACGCACCTCGGTCTCCGGCTCATCGCCAGGCTTCGGTTCGCCGGCGCTTTCGGCGACCTGGCGGGCCGAGACGATGCGGACCTGCGCGTACCCGGCGGTCTGCAACAGGCCGGGCACCAGCACCGGGTTGTACTCGGAGATCTCCGCGCAGCCCGCCTCCAACTCGGCCCAGCTGCGCTGCTGCTGCGTCATCACCGGAAAGTTCTTCAACCAGCCCCGCATGTCGCCGGCCTCGCCGGCGATTCCGAGCAGCTCCTCGCGCAGGGCCGCGTCGGCACCGTAGAGGTCGAGCAGAACGGCGACGTCCTGCGGGTCTGGCCGGCTACGACCGTTCTCCAGCCGGGACAGCTTGGACGCGGACGCCCAACCGATCCGTTCGATGACCTGGTCACCGGTGAGGCCCGCGGCCTCACGCAGGCGGCGCAGCTCTAGGCCCAACCTGCGGCGACGCATGATCGGGCTGGGTGCGGCAGGAGGCACAGTGTCCTCTTTCCCGTCGACCGCCGCAGACGCGACGGTAACTGTATGAAATTCGCCCCCCACAGTCAGTATGGACGGCGCGACCGGCGTCGGAGGTTTCGGCGGGGGCGTGTCTTGCGAAAAATGGACCACGGGTACGCCGGACGACGACGGACCTGCGGTCGCGGCCCCGTCGACCACGCCCACCCCGGGCGCGCCATCCCCGCCGGAGGGACCCCATGCGCACCGTCCTGCGCCGACCCGACTTCCGCCTGCTCTTCGGCGGTCTGCTGGCCAGCATGACCGCCGAGTCGATCCTGCTGCTCGCGCTCGCGATCTGGGTCAAGGATCTGACCGGCTCCAACGGGCTCGCCGGCGGCACCATCTTCGCCGTCGTCGCCCCGATGACGTTGGCGCCACTGGTCGGCTGGTTCGTCGACCGGTACCCGCGCCGTCCCTTCTTCGTGGGCGCGAACCTGGCCACCGCGGCGCTGCTCACCCCGCTGTTCACGGTCCGGGACGCGGGCGACATCTGGCTCGTCTACCTGGTCGCCGCCCTGTACGGCCTGTCGTCGATCACACTAGGCGCGGCGCTCAGCGGGCTGATCCGACAACTCGTGCCGGTGGAGTTGCTGGCCGAGGCGAACGGCGCGCTGCAGACCGTACGCCAGGGGCTTCGGCTGATCGGCCCGCTGGCCGGCGCGGCGCTCTACGCGGCGCTCGGCGGGTGGGCGCTGGCCGGGATCGGCATGATCGGCTTCATGACCGCGGCCGCGGTGGTGACCACGGTGCCCAGCCCGCAGCCGGCGTCGCCGACCCTGCGGCTGCGCTGGCCCGCCGAGCTGGGGGCCGGCCTGCGACACCTGGCCGGTGTGCCGGCCCTGCGCCGGGCACTGCTCGGCTACGGGCTGGGGTCGTTGGTGATGGGCTTCAGCGAGTCGCTGATCTTCGCCTACGTCGACCAGGGGTTGGACCGCAACGCCGCGTTCGTGGGCGTGCTGGTCACCGTGCAGGGCGTGGGTGGGCTGCTCGGCGGGCTCTGCTCACCGGCGCTGGTCCGCCGGCTCGGCGAGGTCGGCACGCTGGCTGCCGGCGTGGCCTTCTTCGGGCCGGCGGCGCTAGCGCTCGCGTACCCCGACCTGCGGCTCGCCTTCGCGGCGGTGTTGCTGGCCGGCATCTCGCTTCCGCTGACGATGGTGGGGCTGCACACGCTGATCCAGCGGCGTACCCCGCCGGCGCTTGTCGGTCGGGTCGCCGCGGCGACCCAGGCGGTGGTGAGCGGCCCTCAGGCGTTCTCCATCGGCGTGGGCGCGCTGCTGGTCGGCGTCCTGGACTACCGGACGCTGTTCGTGCTCGTCGGGGTGGCCACCCTCGCGGCGGGCGCTTACCTGTGGCGGGGTCGGCACCTGAGCGCGCCGGCCGGAGCACGTCCGCCCCTGCCGCCCACCTCGCCGACGAACCCGTCAATTCCGGCGCCCCGCCGCCCGGCCGAGGTCGAGATCGACCAGCCGGTGGCGACGGGAACCCCCCGCACGCCCCGGCGGTGACCGGCGCCGGGCACGACGAACGGCCGCCCGGGTGGGGCGGCCGTTCAGGAAGAGGCGACTCGGCCGGTCAGGCGGTGAGGGTCGCCAGGTGCTGCTTGACCTGGGTGATCGAGGGATTGGTCAGGGCGCTGCCGTCGGCGAAGCGCAACGTCGGCACCGTCTGGTTGCCGCCGTTGACGCTCATCACGAACTCCGCGGCCTTCGGGTCCTCCTCGATGTCGACCACCTCGTACCCGATGCCCTCCCGGTCGAGCTGCGACTTCAGCCGGTGGCAGTAGCCGCACCAGGGGGTGGAATACATCGTCAGCATGGTCGGACCCTCCAACTCCTCCAGCCGCCGGCTTGCGGATCAAGCCGAGGCTGTCCGCTACAACATCCGGAGGAGCTGAGATGATTCCTGGTTGTGGTGGTTCACTCAGCGTCGGAACGCGTACTTGCCGGGCTGGACCCTGAGCAACGCTCCGCGGTGACCGCACCCGCCGGCCCGGTCTGCATCCTCGCCGGCGCCGGCACCGGCAAGACCCGCGCGATCACCTCCCGGATCGCCCATCGGGCACTCTCCGGTGAGATATCCCCCCGGCACGTGCTCGCCGTCACCTTCACCGCCCGGGCCGCCGCCGAGATGCGAAGTCGACTCACCGTGCTCGGGGTCGGTGGTGTGCAGGCGCGGACGTTCCACGCGGCGGCGCTGCGCCAGGTGCGCTACTTCGCCCCCCGGCTGCTGGCCGGGCGGGCCATGCCCGAGCTGCTGGACAGCAAGGTGCGGCTGGTCACCCTCGCCGCGGCCCGGGTCGGCCTGCGCACCGACCGGGCCGCCGCACGGGACCTGGCCGGCGAGATCGAGTGGGCCAAGTCGTCGCTTGTCGAGCCCGGGGATTACGTGGTGTCGGCGGCCCGCGCGCTGCGCGACACGCCGCACGAGCCGGCGAAGGTCGCCGAGGTGTTCACCGCGTACGAGCAGCTCAAGCGCTCCAACGGGGTGATCGACTTCGAGGACATGCTGCGCGCCGCAGTGTGGGGCATCGAGGAGCACCCGGACGTCGGCGAGCAGATCCGCACCCAGTACCGGCACTTCGTGGTCGACGAGTACCAGGACGTCAACCCACTCCAGCAGCGGTTGCTGGACGCCTGGCTGGCCGGCCGCAACGACCTGACCGTGGTCGGCGACGCCAGCCAGACCATCTACTCGTTCACCGGGGCGACCTCGGCGTACCTGGTCGACTTTCCGCGCCGACACCGGGGCGCCACCGTGGTCCGGCTGGTCCGCGACTACCGCTCCACCCCGCAGGTGGTGGGGCTGGCCAACGCGGTGATCTCCCAGGCCCGTGGCACCGAGGCGCGACTGCGGCTGGAGCTGAGCGGGCAGCGCCCGGCCGGCCCCGAACCCGACCTGCGGATCTTCACCGACGAGCCGGCCGAGGCGAACGCGGTGGCCGCCCGCTGCCGGTCGCTGATCGACGCGGGCACGCCGGCCAAGGAGATCGCCGTGCTGTTCCGGATCAACGCGCAGTCCGAGGCGTACGAGAAGGCGCTCACCGAGGCCGCGGTGCCGTACGTGGTGCAGGGCGCCGAGCGCTTCTTCGAGCGGACGGAGGTGCGCCAGGCGATGGTCGCGCTGCGCGCCGCCACCCGCTCGATTCCGGGCGAGACCCCGCTGCCGGTCGCCGTCGTCGAGGCGCTCACCGCGGTCGGCTGGGCCCCCGACTCGCCTCCGGCCGGGGGTGCCGCCCGGGAGCGCTGGGAGGCGCTCGCCGCGCTGGTCCAGCTCGCCGAGGAGTACGCGGCCAGCCCCGAGGTGGTGCCGATCGGCGAGGCGGCGTCGGTGGAGCGCCCGGTCACCCTCACCGACTTCAACGAGGAACTGGCCCGCCGCGCCGCCCAACAGCACGTACCGACGGTGGACGGGGTCACCCTCGCGTCGCTGCACTCGGCCAAGGGGCTGGAGTGGGACGCCGTCTTTCTGGTCGGCCTCGCCGAGGGAACCCTGCCCACCACGTACGCCAAGACCGTCGAGCAGGTCGAGGAGGAGCGCCGACTGCTCTACGTGGGGATCACCCGGGCTCGGGAGTGGCTCTGGCTGTCGTACGCCGCAGCCCGCTCGCCGGGCGGTCGGGCCCGGCGGCCGTCGCGGTTCCTGCCCCAACTGGACCGCTCCGGCGGAACCGAGCGGGCCTCTGCCGGCACCGGCCCGGCGCGTCGCCCGGAGCGGCGCCGGACGCAGATCGTGTCCTGCCGGATCTGCGGCGCCACCCTGCTCGCCGGCCCGGACCGCAAGCTCGGTCGCTGCCCCACCTGTCCCTCCGATATCGACGATGAGCTGCACGAACGGCTACGCGAGTGGCGGCAGCGGGTGGCCGGCGCGCAGAAGGTCCCGGCGTACGTGGTCTTCACCGACGCCACGCTTGTCGCGCTGGCCGAGCGACGTCCCGGCCGACCGGAGGAGTTGATCGCCATCGCCGGCATCGGCCCCCGAAAATTGGGCCTCTACGGCGAGTCGGTGCTGGCCCTCGTGGGGGGTGCGGGGGTGGACGACGTCTGCCCAGAGAAAACTTTCGAAATCTCGTCGTAAATTCGTTTGCCCTCGCCCCCGGGCGAGGAATAGCCTCAGAACACACCACGCGAGCGGCGCCATTCCGGCTGCTCAAGGGGTCGGTCCAGTCGATTCGAGGAACGTGAGGGAGGTGGCACCCGTGGAGATCTTCACCTATGAGCGTCTGGCGGCGATGCCGTCTGTCCACGCTCCGCTGTCGGCTGTCTGGGTGGCCCTCGCGGCCACGCGACCGTCGGTTCCGCAGGTGCACCAGGTTCAGGCCGAGCTGAACCTGACCGTTGCACCGGCCACCGGAGTCGAGGGGACCAGTGGCTTCACGGGCAAGGGCATCCAGGTCGCCAAGAAGCGCATGGATATCCGCGGCGTTCCACCTCGAGGTAGACCGGTCTGACCATCAGACACCGGCTCACCTTGAGGCCGCGGAACCCGCATACCGGGATCCGCGGCCTTAGTTTTTTGCCCCGCCGAAGTACGTCGGAATGCGATCCACGAGATCGAAGTGTGAGAGAGAGGTGACCGGGCGATGAGTCTGGCGTTGGCCCCCGTCGACTTAACCGTCGAGATGGAGGCGAACCTGCCCTGTCGGAAGTTCGACCCCGACCTGTGGTTTTCCGACTCGCCTGCCGAGCTCGAGCTGGCCAAGTCGCTCTGCGGGGACTGCCCGCTGCGCGTCGAGTGCCTGGCCGGAGCGGTGGAGCGTGCGGAGCCGTGGGGCGTCTGGGGCGGCGAGATCTTCGAGCGTGGCGCGGTCGTTCCGCGCAAGCGGCCCCGTGGCCGTCCGCGTAAGGAGGACGTCGCTCGTGACGCCGCACTTCGGGTCGAGGCCGAGGCGCGCCTGGAGGCCAGTGGGCTCTCCGAGGCGCGTGGCGCGGTCCGGCTGGCAGCCTGACATGTTCCCGACCAGTACCAACTACGCCGGTGCCACATCGGCAGTTAGAGAGACGACGATGTTGAACGTTCCGACTGGAGCCTTCGAGATGCAACTACTCCACGAAGCGTTGTCCCGGGCTCGAATGCGGCGGCCTCAGGCCGGTCGTACCACCACGAGCACTGAGGCAACCCGATCCGCCCGTACCGTCGCCATGAACAGCCGCAACCAGGCGGCCCGCGACCTGGGCATTCTCTAGTACCACCCCACGCAGAAGGGCGGGTGCCAATCGGCACCCGCCCTTCGCGACGTTCAGGCGACCGGCGCGAAGCCGGGCAACCAGCGCTCCAGGATGCTCCGGTACGGGGCCTTCGCCTCCAACTGGCAGAGCACCCCGATCGAGCCCAACGTCACCCGGTGGATGAGCAGGTACGACGGCGGCAGATTGAGCTGCCGGCTCAACTGGTAGGTGGGGGAGCGGGGGCTGGCCAGGCGGGCCGCCTCGCCCCGCAGCCAGGCCCGGGTGAACCGGAATCCGTCAGCTGCGATGGGCTCCAACATCGGGCGGAGGAAGTCGAGCACCCCCTCGGCGTCGATCTGGTCGGCGGAACCGATGAACCCCTCGGACCGTAGCCCCTCCACCACCCCGTCGGCGTCGCCGCGCAGCGCACGGCCGGCGATGCGGCCGATCGGCTCCGGCGTTCCGCCCGGCATGCGGGCCACCGCACCGAAGTCGATCACCCCGAGTCGGCCATCGGGCAGCAGCCGGAAGTTGCCCGGGTGCGGGTCGGCGTGCAGCAGACCGGCCCGCTGCGGCGCGGAGAGGTGCAGCGTCGCCATCAGCCGACCGGCCTCGTCCCGCTGCTCCTCGCTGCCCTCGCGGATGATGTCGGCCAGCGGGGTGCCCGTCACCCATTCGGTGACCAGCACCCGGGGCGACGCCGACACCACCTCCGGGATGAAGATCTCCGGGTCGTCGGCGTACGCCGCGGCGAAGGTGCGCTGCGACTCGGCTTCCAGTTCGTAGTCCAACTCCTCGGTGATCCGCTCGCGCAGCTCGACCAGGAGCGGCTTGACGTCCAGGCCGGGTTGGATGGCCCGGAACATCCCGCCCAGGCGGGAGAGCTGTTTGAGGTCGGCGAGCAGCGCGTCACCCGCTCCCGGATATTGGATCTTGACAGCCACGTCGCGGCTGTTCGGCTCGCCCGACGGGTCGTACCCCGGCTCCCGCCACCGCGCCCGGTGCACCTGGCCGATGCTGGCCGCCGCGGCCGGGGTGTCGTTGAACTCGACGAACCGGTCGCGCCAGTCCGGCCCGAGCTGCTCGGCCAGCACCTTGTGCACGCTGGCGGCCGGCAGCGGCGGGGCGGCCTCCTGAAGCTTGGTCAGCGCCTGCCGGTAGGGCGCGGCGATCTCCTCCGGCAGCGCCGCTTCGAAGACCGACAGCGCCTGGCCGAACTTCATCGCCCCGCCCTTGAGCTGGCCCAACACGCTGAACAGCTGCTCGGCGGTGCGCTGCTGGATCTCCGCGGAGATCACGTCGGAGGCGAGCCCTGTGACGCGCTTACCCATGCCGAGGACGGTCCGACCGGCGAAGCCGAGCGGCAGAGCGGCGAGCTTGGCGGTCCGGGACACGGCCCGGCGCGGGATGTCGGTCACTCGGCCATTGTTACCGACCGGAGGGCCCCGCTGCTGCTCTGCGGCCGGGCTGGTGCCGACAGCCGGCCCCGCGAGCACCCACACGCCGGGTGCGGCGGCCAGCCCCGGCGGCGGAAGCGGCCCGCGCCGGTGATCTCCACAGCGCCGCCCAGCGTCTCCGGGCTGCCTCCATCGAGGTGCGCCAGCACCTCGGACAACGCGTACCCGGTGGCCGCGAGCAGGGTGCCGGTCGCGCCGGCGGCAACGGGGTCGGCCGCGGCGAGTTGGGCGGCGAGCCGGGGCCACACCGGGTCACGGTCGGTCCGGTGCAACTCGATGCAGTGCAGGCACGGCCCGGCAGGTGGGCGGACCAGGGGCCCGATGACCGGTACGCCCTCGCGGAGGGTGACCAGCAGGTGCGGCTGACGACGCTGGGCAAGGCCGGCGGCGAGCAGCGCGGGCGGGCGGTCCGCGCCGAGCTGGATCACCAGGTCCACCCGCGTGGCCCGGACCGGGTGGGTGCCGGTGCCCGGCGCGACGCGGTCGATCGCGGCCCGGACCGCCCCGGCCAGCGGATGGCCCAACTCGGTCGTCGGGATGCCGGTGCCGACCAGGTCGACCGGGCGTACCGAGCCGGTGAGCTGCGGGATCACCTGCCCGACGCCGGACTGGGCCAGCGCAACCGCCAGCGGCCCGCCGAACGCTCCGGCCCCGGCGAGCAGCACCCGGGCCGCCCGCCGTCGACGCAGGACCTGCGCGGGAGTGCCCGGAAGTCGGGCCGCGACCAGGGCCAACGCGCCGGCCTCGGCGGCGAGTCGGGCACGGACCGGCCCGGCAAGGTCGCGGGGGAGCAGGCTGTGCGCGGGCACCAGGAGGCCCGCCGCGCGGAGGGCGTCGAGCAGGGTACGAGCGTCGTCGGCGGTGACCCGGGCCGTGCTCGCGTGGGTCAGCACGGTGCGTTCGCTGCGGGTGCCGTCCAGGAGGTCGAGCAGGTGGGCGGCGCGCGGGTTGGCCAGCTCCAGCAGCACGGCGGGCCCGGGGCCGATGCCGAGCTGGAGGGTGTGCCGGTCCCGCCAGAGCCGGCTGAGGCCGGGAAGCAGCATGGGGCGGGGCAGTGCGGTACGACTCATGATGACGAATCGTGACCGAGCCCCTGCGCTCAGTCGATCGTTGTCCACAGATGGCCGGGCCTGTGTCCAGCACTGTCCACAGGATTTGCCGGGTTATCCACAACCCGCCGGTAGGGGTGTCGGTCACCCGACAGGATCCCTGCCGGTACGGCAACGGGGGGCGGGGTGACCATCGAGCCACCCCGCCCCCCGTTGACCCGTACGGTCAGACCTTCGCCTTGCCGAGGATGCGGTTCACTGTTGTGCCGCATACCGGACACTTGCCCTTGGCCATGTTCATCCCGGTCTTCGAGACCTCCACGTGCCCCTCGAAGTCCCGCTTCTCCTTGCACTTCACGCAGTAACCGTTGTAGCTCTGGGCCTGGTCGGCCACGGTGCCCCTCCTCGTCTCGTCCGCCGGTCAATGCCGTCCCGGCGGGGTGCCCGGCGGCGGGCCACGCGGGGCGCCGGCGCTGGGTCTCATTCGCAGCCACCTTCGTGACCGCTGGTCCGCGGACCCTACCCAGGTCTGGGCGGTTCCATGTCAGCTGTGCATCGGCCTGTGAGCAAGTCGACGTCGAGAGTGTGCATGGCGAATAAGGTCGGATAAGTCAGTTTGGCGGGGACACGCCGACCAAACCCTCACAGACACCCGTGCGAGTGCCCCCGCGGCACTGCGGAGCACGATGATCACCTACGGTGGAGGGAGGCGCGCGGCGTCGCCATCGGTGTTCACCAAGGGTGACGAGATGGCCTGACGACGGCCTGGCCAAGAAATTTTCGGGACGCCGGGCGACCAATCGCCATTTTCTGGGCGCGTGTCGGGTGGTTGACTCTTGCGGACCCCTGGTCAGTACGCATTAGCTTTCCTTCGTGACACGTAGCCGAGGCTGCGCGAGCCAGTGATGGCGGGGACGCGTAAGCCGGTCGTCGAGGTACGGCGCAGCCAGCGCCGGCGACGCACGGTGTCTGCGTACCGTGATGGTGAGCGGGTCGTCGTCCTCATTCCGGACCAGTTCTCCCGGGCCGAGGAGAGCGAGTGGGTCGACCGGATGTTGGCCCGACTCGCCGCCCGCGAGGGTCGGCTGGCCCGCTCCGACGCCGAGCTGGTAGCCCGGGCCACCCGCCTGATCGACCTCTACCTCAGCGGGTACGGCGAGAAGGCGGTGCCCGCCAGCGTCCGGTGGGTCACCAACCAGAACGGCCGCTGGGGCTCCTGCACGCCCGCCGATCGCAGCATCCGGATCTCCCACCGCGTGCAGGACATGCCCGAGTGGGTGATCGACTACGTGCTGCTGCACGAGCTGGCCCATCTCATCGTGCCCAGCCACAACGCCCGCTTCTGGGCGCTGGTCGGCCGCTACCCCAGGACCGAACGAGCCCGCGGCTACCTCGAAGGTGTCGCCGCCGCCTCCTGCGCCCCGGTCCCCACCTGACCTCATCCGCAAGCCCGTGCCCAACCAGCCCCGCCGGCCCCCCGCTGGTCCTCGCGCCGTCGGCGGCTGACCTCGCTGTCGGCCCGCTGATCTCTCGCCGTTCCGCGCCGGTTCGCGCTGTTCCGCGCTGTTCCCGCCGGTCCGCGCCGTTCCTCGCGCCGGCGGCCCGCTGATCCCCCGCCGTGGGCCCGTTGGCTCCAGCCGTCCGCCCGCCAGTCCTCGCGTCCACGTCTGTTGCCGCCCCTTTTGCCCTGACTCTGTTTGGGTGACGCCCCGCCTGGGCGGTCGTCTTCGGTGATCGACTCCGTTTCGCCGACATGGGGGTATCCGCGACTTGGGACACCCCCATGTCGCCGATACGGAGTCGATCATGCTCGCCCGAGGGCAGGGCAGGGCAGGGCAGGGCAGGGCAGGGCAGGGCAGGGCAGGGCAGGGCAGGGCAGGGCAGGGCAGGGCAAGCCGAGGTCGGTGCTGTGCTGGTGCGGGCCGGGCGGGCTCGGCGCGAGGGCGGGCCGGGTGGGTTCGGCGCGTGGGCGGGCAGGGCGCTAGGGTCGGAATGTGGCACGACGGGTAGTGGTGGCGTTGCTCGGGCCGGTCAACTGGTCGCCGCCCGGCGTCGACCGGGCGGAGTGGCGAGCCGCGCTCGCGGAAGACGTCATCGACCTGCTCGCCACGCTCAACGAGGTGGAGGTCGCGGTCGCGGTGACCCCGGCCGATCGTGCTCTGGCCGACGCGCTGGTGTGGCCGGGCACGGCCGTGTACGAGGTGGCTGAGCCGTCGCCGAACGCCGTGTTCGCGCTGCTGGACGGCTACGACCAGGCGGCGGTGCTCGCGGGTGACGTGCCGAATCTGCCCGCGCTGACCGTCGGCAAGCTGCTGCGCCCGCTCACCACCCGACCGGTCGCGGTCGCTCCGGCGGAGGGTGCCGACCCGGGCCTGCTCGGGGTTGCTGTGCGACTGCCGGTGCCGGGCTGGCTGCCCCCACTGGACCTGGACACTGCGACGCCGGTCGACGCGCGTGCCGGTGCCCCTCGACCCGGCGACGTGGTCGTCACCGCCGGCTGGCGACGGCTGCGCGGCCCGGCTGATCTGGCCACGCTGGACGAGGCCTTCGAGGGCTGGGAAGCGACCCGTGCCCTTCTGTCGGGCTCGGGCCGACCCGCCTGACCCTGCCACGACTCCGCGCGGTGACGGAGTAGCGGCCGACCCGCTGTCCGAGCCCAGGCCGGGTGCCCGCACAGATCGACGGCGGGCACCCGGCTCAGGCGTCAGGACTTGGCGTCGCCCTCGCCGTCGGTTTCGTCGGGCTGGCCCGGGGCCTTCTCCTCCGCACCGCCGGGAGCGGTGAAGTCGAAGCTGTCCAGCTCGCTCAGGTCCATGTCGTTCATGGCGAAGGCCACCGGGTCGGCGAAGTCGTCGTCGGACGGGAGTAGGTCCGGGTGACCCCAGACGGCGTCCCGGCCGGCGATGCCGCGGTGCTCGGTGAGCGCGGCCCAGAGGGCAGCCGCCTCGCGCAGCCGGCGCGGGCGCAGCTCCAGGCCGACCAGCGCGGCGAAGGTCTGCTCGGCGGGACCGCCGGCGGCGCGACGGCGCCGGAACGCCTCGCCCAGCCGGACGACGTTGGGCAGCCGCTCGCTGGCGGCGCTGTCCACCACGTGGCACACCCAGCCCTCGACCAGGGCCAACGCGGTTTCCAACCGGGCCAGCGAGGCCTTCTGCGCCGGGCTGTCCTCCGGGGTGAAGATGCCCTCCAGGGCGATCGCCTGCATCGACTCCGGGTCGGTCGGGTCGACCCGGCCCATCGCCTCCTCGATCGCCTCCCGGTTGACCCGGATGCCCGAGGCGTACATCTCCACCGCGCTGAGCACGTGCCCGCGCAGCCACGGGACGTGCTGGAACAGTCGCTGGTGGGCGGCTTCACGCAGCGCCACGTAGAGGCGTACCTCGTCCTCGGGCAGCTCCAGACCCTCGCCGTACGCGCGGATGTTGGCCGGGATCAGCGCGGCCGTGCCGGCCGGGCCGAGCGGCAGCCCGATGTCGCCGGCGGAGAGCACCTCGGCGGCGAGCGAGCCGAGGGCCTGCCCCAACTGGCCGCCGAAGAGGGCGCCACCGAGGGTCGCCACCATCGACTGCATGGGGCCGAGCTGGGCGCGGGCCTCCGGTGGCACCAGGTCGCCCATCGCGCCGACCATCCGGCTGGCCACCGGGTCGCAGAGCTTGCGCCACACGTCCAGCGTCTTGAAGATCCACTCATTGCGGTTCCAGGCCACCGGGGTCTGGATGCCCGTCGGCCACGACGAGGCCGGCTCCAACCACAGGTCGGCCAGGCGCAATGCCTCCTCGACGGCGTTGCGCTCGTACGGCGACACCGCCGGGTCGCCGGCGGCGGCGAGCTGGCTGGCTGCTACCTGCCGAGCCAGGTCCCAGTTGACCGGCCCGCTGCCCGGCGCGGAGAGCAGGTGCTGCAACTGCGACATGAACTGCTGCATCTGCGCGGGATCGTTGGGGTCTGGTGGTTGCCCACCCGGGAGCGCGAAACCGAACGGAATATCAGGCACGACGTCTACGGTACGCGGGCCGAGCCCCAGGTAGCCGCCCCTGGCGTTGCGCTGAGGGCGAAGTCGCGTGGCGCATCCGGCAGACCGGCCCCGGGCGATCGGTACGCTCTGCCGCATGAGACGTCGTGGCCTGACGGTCCTGCTCGGTGCCCTGTTCACCGCTCTGCTGAGCGTCGGGGTGCTCCGGGTGCCGATCCCGTACGTGGTGCTCGGCCCGGGCCCGACGGTCAACACCCTCGGTACGGCCGACGGTAAGGAGGTCATCCAGGTCACCGGACGGGAGACCTCCACGTCCGCCGGTCAGCTCCGGCTGACGACGGTGGGGGTGCAGCCCACCGTGCGGCTGCGATCGGCGATCGCCGGCTGGTTCTCCGACGACGAGGCGGTGGTGCCGCGCGAGTTGGTGTACCCGCCGGGGGAGTCGACGGAGCAGGTCGAGCAGCGCAACGCCGAGGATTTCAAGGTGTCGCAGAGCAGCGCCGAGACCGCCGCGTTGCGCGAGTTGGGCTTCCCGGTGCAGGTGGTGGTCAAGACGGTGGCGGCGGACGGCCCGTCCGCCGGGTTGCTGAAGGTCGGCGACGTGGTCACCTCTGTCGACGGCCAGCCGGTGCCGGTGGCCCCGAAGCTCACCGAGCTGATCCGGGCCAAGCCGGCCGGTACGGCCCTGACCATCGGCTACACCCGCGACGGCGCGCCGGCCACCGCGACGGTGACCAGCCGTGAGCAGGACGGCCGGCCGCGGATCGGCGTCGAGATCGACCAGCAGCAGCCGCACCCGTTCACGCTCAGCATCGACCTGGGTGACATCGGCGGCCCGAGCGCCGGGCTGATGTTCGCCCTGGGCATCGTGGACAAGTTGACCCCGGCCGACCTCACCGGCGGCAAGATCATCGCCGGCACCGGCACCATCGACGACGAGGGCACGGTCGGCCCGATCGGCGGGATCGCCCAGAAGTTGGTTGGCGCGAAGCGCGCCGGGGCCAAGGTGTTCCTGGTGCCGGCGGACAACTGCGCCGAGGCGGTCCGCAATCCGCAGCCCGATCTGCCGCTGCTGCGGGTGGGGTCGCTGGACGAGGCGATGACCGCGCTGGAGACGCTGCGCTCGGGGGGCCAGCCGACCCGCTGCTGACGCTCGTGACCGTGTCCGGACACGTTCAGGAACACCCCGTACTCTGGGTGCCTGGTCGGAGCCGATCACATCGAGCGTGCGGAGCCAACAGTGGTAATGCGTAGCAGCACCCCCCTACCGAAGATGAGTAGGCGCGGACGCGTCACCATCGCCGTCCTGGTGGGGGTCTTCGTGCTCTTCACCCTGCTGGGCTGGGGTGTTCAGGCCTGGACGGACTGGCTCTGGTTCGATGAGGTCCGCTACACCGAGGTCTTCACCGGTGTGCTGTTCACCCGGCTGCTGCTCTTCCTCGCCATCGGTCTCGGCATGGCCGTGATCGTCGCCGGCAACCTGTGGCTGGCCCACCGGCTGCGCCCGCGGTTGCGCCCGCACTCGGTCGAGCAGGCCGCCCTGGAACGCTACCGGATGGTGCTCAGCCCGCGCCTCGGCACCTGGATCGCGCTGACCGCCGTCGTGATTGGCCTCTTCGCCGGCCTGTCGGCACAGAGTCGGTGGAACCAGTGGCTGCTCTTCCGCAACGGTGGCGACTTCGGGGTCAAGGACCCGGAGTTCGGGGTGGACATCGGCTTCTACGTCTTCCAGCTGCCGTTCTGGCGTTACCTGCTCGGCGTCGGCTTCACCGCGGTGGTGTTGGCTCTGATCGGCGCGCTGGCGGTGCACTACCTCTTCGGCGGGGTCCGCCTCCAGGGTGTCGGGGACCGCATGACCAACGCGGCACGCGCTCACCTGAGCAGCCTGGTGGCGGCCTTCGTGCTGCTCAAGGCCGTCGCGTACGTGCTGGACCGGCGGGCGATGCTGCTGGAGTACAACGAGGGCGCCAGGCTGTACGGCGCTGGCTACGCCGACGTCAACGCGTTGCTGCCGGCGAAGGAGATCCTGGCGTACATCTCGATCGTGGTGGCCATCGCGATCATTGTGTTCTCCAACGCCTGGATGCGGAACCTGGTCTGGCCGGGCATCTCGCTCGCCCTGCTCGGTGTCTCCGCGGTGGCCATCGGCGGCATCTACCCCTGGGCGGTGCAGACCTTCGAGGTCAAGCCGAGCCTCAAGGACAAGGAAGCGCCGTACATCCAGCGCAGCATCGACGCGACCCGGGCGGCGTTCGGGCTGGGGGCCACCGAGACGACCCCGTACGCGGCGAGCAACCTCAACCCACCGGCGAGCCTGGCCACCGACACCTCGGTCGTGTCGAACGTGCGGCTGCTCGACCCGCAGCTGGTCAGCGAGACGTACACCCAGCTCCAGCAGGTGCGTGGCTTCTACGACTTCGGCCCCAAGCTGGACATCGACCGCTATGGGGTGAACGGGAAGGTCTCCGACTACGTGGTCGGCGTCCGAGAGATCAACTATGGCGAGCTGACCGACCAGCAGAACACCTGGATCAACCGGCACACCGTCTACACCCATGGGTTCGGGCTGGTGGCCGCCCCGGCCAACCAGGTGGTCTGCGGCGGGCAGCCGTTCTTCGTCTCCGGCTTCCTCGGCGAGCGCACCCAGGAGGCGTGCTCCTCGCAGACCGAGCAGATCCCGGCCAAGCAGCCGCGCATCTACTACGGCGAGCGGATGGCGGCCGACGACTACGCGATCGTCGGCCAGTCCGACCCGAACAAGAAGGCCGAGTTCGACCGGCCGGTCGGTGAGGGTGGCGGCGAGTCCTACACCTACACCGGTGAGGGCGGCGTCGAGATCGGCTCCTTCGCCCGGCGGCTGCTGTACGCCATCAAGGAGCAGGAGACGAACTTCCTGCTCTCCGAGGCGGTCAACGAGGACTCCAAGCTGCTCTACGTGCGTAACCCGCGGGACCGGGTGGAGAAGGTCGCGCCGTTCCTCACCCTGGACGGCGACCCGTACCCGGCGGTCGTGGACGGTCGGGTGCAGTGGATCGTCGACGGCTACACCACGGCGGCCACCTACCCGTACGCCGAGCGGGTCAACCTCCAGACCGAGACGACCGACGAGCTGACCAACCGGGGCACCTTCCAGCTGGCCCGGGAGAACGTCAACTACATGCGCAACTCGGTGAAGGCCACCGTCGACGCGTACGACGGCACGGTGAAGCTCTACGAGTACGACGACACCGACCCGGTGCTCAAGGCATGGAACAAGGCGTTCGGCGGCGACCTGATCCTGCCGAAGGCGGACATCCCGGTCGAGCTGAGCGAGCACCTGCGCTACCCGGCGGACATGTTCAAGGTGCAGCGCAACCTGCTCACCAAGTTCCATGTGACCAACCCGGGCGACTTCTACTCCGCACAGGACTTCTGGCAGGTGCCCAACGTGCCGGACGCCCCGGACAGCGGCCAGAAGCAGCCCCCGTACTACCTGTTCACCCAGTTCCCGGGGCAGGAGAGCCCTCGGTTCCAGCTCACCTCCGCGGTCACCCCGAACGGCAGGCAGAACCTGGCCGCGCTGATCTCCGGGTCGTACGTCGACGGGAAGCCCCGGCTGGAGGTGTTGGAGCTGCCGGACCAGACCCGAATCTCCGGCCCGGTGCAGGTGCACCAGCAGATGACCAACAACGCGAACATCCGTCAGCAGCTCAACCTGCTCTCCAGCAACCAGGCGCAGGTGCATTACGGCAACCTGCTCTCGCTGCCCTTCGCCGACGGCATGCTCTACGTCGAGCCGGTCTATGTGAAGAGCAACCAGCAGGACGCGTACCCCCTGTTGCAGAAGGTGCTGCTCTCCTACGGTGACGGCGGCTCGTTCGTGGCGCTCGCCGACAACATCAACGACGGCATCAAACAGTTGGTCGACCAGGGTAAGCGGGCCGGGCAGGCGACGCCGCCTCCGACCACCGGGGGTAACCCGACGACGCCGTCACCCACGACGACGCCCACGACGCCGCCCACGCCCGGTGGCGAGGAACCGCCGCTGACCGGCGATCTGGCCGTCGCGGCCGAGCGGGTGCAGACCGCCATCACCGAGGTCCGGGCCGCGCAGACGTCCGGTGACTTCGAGCGGTACGGCCGCGCGCTCAAGGCTCTGGACGAGGCGCTCACCGCGTTCCAGCAGGCACAGCAGGCGGTCAACCCGGCCGGTACGCCGAGCGGTAGCGCACCGCCGCCGTCGCCGAGCGGCAGCCCGAGCGCGGGCGGCTGACCGCCTACCGGGAAGCACCTCGCGGAGCCCCCGCCGTCGGACCTCATCCGGTCCTGACGGCGGGGGCTCCGCCGTGTTCGCGCGGTATGCCCGCCTGTCGCCTCTCCGACAGCTTTAGTCCGGCCGACCCGCAACCCACGACACCTGGCCGCCGTCCTCACTGCAACGGGGCGCGGACGAGGGGGAACAGTCGTGAGGGATGCGCAGAGCTTTGACGAGTTCTATCGCAGCACCGCCCGGCGGATGATGCGGTACGGCTACGCGGTGGCCGGTGACCACACCGAGGCGCAGGACCTGGTGCAGGAAGCCTTCACCCGGGCCTGGCGGCAGTGGGGGCGGCTGTCGGAGCATCCGGCGCCCGAGGCGTGGCTGCGGCTGGTGGTGTCCCGGCTCGCGAACGACCGCTGGCGGCGCCTGCACCGCTGGCGGGTGGTGCTCAGTCGTTCCGGGCCGCCACCGACCGCGCCAGCACCGAGCGAGAACGGGGTGCTGCTGGTCCGCGCGCTCCGCCAACTGCCCGCCACGCAGCGACAGGCGCTGGCCCTGCACTACCTCTTCGACATGCCGGTCGAGGAGATCGCCCGGGAGACCGACGTACCGGTCGGCACCGTCAAGTCCTGGTTGTCCCGGGGCCGGGCCCGACTGGCCGCGCTGCTACCCGACCTCCGCACCGAGGAACTGGAGGCGAACGATGTCAGCTGAGATCTCAGACCTGTACCGGTCGCTCACCGTCGTCGCCGACGGCGTGGAGGTGACCCGCCCCGAGTTGGTCCGACGGCGCGCCGACCGGCGGGCCAGGATCCGGGTCGCCAGCACCGCCGTCGCGGTGGTGGTGCTGCTCGGCGGGGTGGCCGTCGGCGGACGACTGGCGTTCTCGGCGGACGGATCCGCGCCGCTGCCGCCACCGGCCGACACGCCCGGCCCGCTGCCGACCGGGCCGGCCCTCCGGCCGTCGCCGTCTGTCCCACCAACGCTGTCGGCGTCACCGACACCGCCGGACAGCACGTCGGGTGGTAGCCCGCCAGTCTCGACAACCGGCCCGGCGGTGCCCCGAACGCCCACCTCGATCCCGGACCGAGCCTTCTTCTCGTTGGCGGCGGCCAATGAGCGAGGTCTGGAGTCGTGGACGAAGTCGGAGGTGTTGCCGAAGCTCTGCGCGGCCAACTATCCCAGTGACTCCGCCGTGGTCCAGCGCCGCGGTCGGTTCCTGGCCTACAAGCGGCCGGAGTCACCGGCGGAGAGTGTGCCGGACGGCAGCTACCGGCACACCATCACGATCTACCGCGCCGGCCGGGCCGACGACGTGTTGCGGGAGTTGCGGCAGGCCGTTCGCGACTGTCCCGTCCAGAAACTGTCCGACGGCACCAGGACGTGGCGGCAGCGGCTACTGGCCTCCGGGGAGTACGGGGACGAGTCGGTGCTGTTCGAGATGCGGTCTCCGTATCCGGACGGGATGGGCGAGCCGGGTGCGGAGGAGGTGCGGCTGGTCCGGGCGGTCCGGATCGGCGACGTGGTGACGGTGCTCTGGGAGCAGGGTTGGGAGCACACCACCGCCGAGCGCGCCCGGGTCGATGCCGACAGTCGACGGGCGGTGGCGGCGATCGAGAGCTGGCTCGACTGACAGCGGCCCAGGTCAGAGGTGTCGGCGGCAGCGGTATCGGAGTCGCTTTGCGGTGCCCCGGGTCGGTGCGCTACGGTTAGTGAACCGACGCGGGGTGGAGCAGCTCGGTAGCTCGCTGGGCTCATAACCCAGAGGTCGCAGGTTCAAATCCTGTCCCCGCTACGAGAGAAGTGTCGAAGGCCCGCCTCCGGATCCGGAGGCGGGCCTTCGGTGTTTCCCACGCGTGCCAAAGGGCCGACAGCGGGCGGCTCCGGGGCCGCGCCGGCGGTCCGCGGCCGATGACGACCCCACTGATCATCGCGGGGATCCGATGGGTTAGTCTTAACCAGTCGACGCGGGGTGGAGCAGCTCGGTAGCTCGCTGGGCTCATAACCCAGAGGTCGCAGGTTCAAATCCTGTCCCCGCTACAAATGGAAATAACATGAGTCCGGCCCCCACGATGTGGGGGCCGGACTCATGTGGTGCCTGTGCCGGATGAGCGGCCTCGAAGGGGCCGGTGCGCGCCGAGGCGGGCACCGGCCCCTTCTCGCGGGTGTTACCTGAGGCCGAAGGCCCGGGTGACGGTCTGGCTGACGCCGCCGCCGTTGCGCTGCTTGGCGGTGACCCGGATGGACACGAAGTCGGCCCGGTTCGGCGCGTTCAGGGACGCCTGCCAGGTGCCGTTCTCCTCGTTCAGGTCCTGCCGCTGCCAGGTGGCCCCGTCGTCGTAGGAGACCTCGAACCTGACCGAGGAGACCGGGTCCTGGGCGGCGGGGCCGCCCACCACCACGGGCACGATGGACAAGTCGCTCCTGCGCTTCGCCCGGCCGGTGGTGTCCACATCGGCTTCGTAGTCCAGTTGGAGCAGCGGGACGGCCTGCACTCCCTCGGCGGCGCCGGAGACGAAGCTCCACTCGGTGTGGGTGGCAGTCGAGTACGGGCCGAAGTTGGGATCGCCCTTCGTGTCGACGACCAGTCGGTATGGCAACGTGGCCGGCGCCAGCGAGTCGACGAAGAACTCCGCCACGCCTTCGGCCTGGCGCAACTGCTTGTCACCCTGGTAGAAGGTGATCTTCTGTGGCAGCACGGACCCGCCGCTGTGCGCGGCTCCCGCGTCGCTGAACCCCTGGATGTACGCGCTGAGCCAGGTGTCACCGCGGCCCGGGATGTCGTTGCTGAGCAGACGCGGCCGAATGATGGGCCCGAACCAGCGGTCCTTCTGCACGCTGCCCGGCCGGTAGCTCACCTCCTCCGTGTACGACTGCGTCCAGTTGACAACCGCGGTCGACTGCTGCCACCTGACGTCGCTGCCCGTGGAAACCCAGTCGGTACGCGGCCCGGGGGAGACCGGCTCGGTCGGGAAGGGGCGACCCGCCGAGTACTCGTACGGCGGGAAGTCCACCCGGTTCTCGGTGGCCTGCTTCCCCGGGGGCGGGCTGAAGGTGAGATCGATCCGGGCGAGATCGCGGGGACCGGTCTTGGCGGAGGGATCGTCGGGCACCCCTTGACGGTGGTAGTCGACCAGGTCGTACAGGTATTTCGGCGCGGGGTGGGCCACCACATCGAGCCGTACGGTGTGCCGGCCCGCAGCGGTGATCTTCTGGATCAGCGCTTCGCCCTCGTCCAGGGTCACCGAGGCGACGGGAATCGGCCCGGTCGTCACGCCGTCGGGGTTGCCGTACCAGTCGCTCTTGCGGCCCGGACGGTCGTTGACCACGATGAGCAGCGCGGCACCGGCGGAGTGCGCCGCCGCCGCCTGATCCGTGGGGCTCACCGACTCGTTGCCGCGTACGACCACGGCCCTGCCACGGGCGGACCGGCCGGCGTAGTCGGCCTTCGCGCCGTTACCAGCGAAGATGGCGTCCAGGCGCGAGGTGCCGTCGGGCAGCGGCCGTGAACCAGGCTGCACGAGAGGGTCGCTTAGGCGACGGCCGCCGTAGGTGACCGCCAGCGGCGTCTGCTCGGCGCGAATCCTGGTGGTGAAGACGAAGCTGCCCTTCTTCACCTTGTTGGTCGGCAGTGCCCACAGGCTGTCGTACGTGGCACTGGGAAAGATCGTCTCGCGCAGGGCGTTCCAGTCGGTTGGCGTCGGCTCGCTTGCGGTGAAGGAGCGGTAGACGTCGATCCTGCTGTTGGCGACGGTGGTCGGTTGGGGTGTGGCCACTTTGACCTGCCGTGCCCGTGAGGCGTCGAGTTCCACGACCCGATCGGTCGTCAGGTCGACCTCCGGAGCGGTCAGCATCGCGAGCCCGAGGGAGCGGGGGCCGTTGAGGCCCTCCACGTCCGCGGCGGTGACGACCGTGTAGGAGCCGGGCGCCCAGCGGCTGGTGAGGCTTCCGTCCCGGACCCACATGAAGGTGGAGACGCCGTCGGCGCTGACGATCTCCGCCTCGCCGCTCATGGCCCGTCCGGCGCGGTCCCTCAGGCGGATGGTGAGGTCGTACTTCTTGGATTCGATGGCGACCCCGACGGCCGTGTGCACCGTACCGGCCGCGAAGCGTGCCGTGACCTGGCCGGAGTACCGGCCCGCCGGGAGTCCCTTGGGGTTCACCACGACGTCGACCGTCGAGCTTCCGCGTGCTGGCACGGTGACGCGGTTGGCGGCTGCCGCGAACGTCGGTGCGGGGGACGTGCCACTGTCGACGGAGAGGTCCAACGTCACCGGGTTGGCCGTGGTGTTGGTGTAGGTGATCTTCCGCTTGATCGGCTGCTGCTGCGTACCGGTCGAGGATGGGACGAGCCCCGCGTCCACCGATCCGGTCGCGATGACCTGGTCCTGCCGGTAGGCGGCGGCGACGTCGAGCCGACCACTGCCGGCCTGGTAGGCGTCGTAGTCCGGCGTACGCGCGCTGGTGCTCATCAGAGCGTCCTTGATCTGCTGCCCGGTCCACGTCGGGTGCTTCTGAGCCAGCAGGGCGGCGGCCCCGGCGACGTGAGGTGCCGCCATGGACGTGCCGCTGTCGACGTAGTAGTAGCCCTCACCGTCCGTGTGCTGCGAGCGTGCCGCGAGCACGTCCACGCCGGGAGCGGTCATGTCGGGCTTGAGAGCCTCGTCGTTCATGCGCGGCCCGGCGCTGGAGAAGCCGGCCAGGCGGTCGGAGGCGTCCACCGCGCCGATGGTGAGCGCGGCGTCCGCGGTGCCCGGCGCACCAAGGGTGTACGGGTCGGGTCCGCTGTTGCCGGCCGAGACGACGAAGAGCGCCCCCGTCTCGGCGGTCAGCTGGTTGACGGCCTGGCTCAGCGGGTCGTCCTGGGTGTGCCATGCGCTGACGCCCAGGCTCTTGTTGATCACTCGGGCGCGTTCGGTCCGCGCCGCCCACTCCATGCCCGCGATGATCCCCGAGATCGTCCCGCCTCCGTCCTGGTCGAGGACCTTGCCCACGACCAGGTCGGCACCGGGAGCGACCCCGCGCTCCTTGCCGCCGGAGGCGGCACCCGTGCCCGCGACGGTCGAGGCGGTGTGCGTGCCGTGCCTGTTGCGGTCGATGACGTCGTCGCCGGGGATGAAGCTCCGGGACGCCACGATGCGGTTCACGAGGTCCGGATGGGTGGTGTCCACTCCGGTGTCCAGGACGGCGACCCGTACGCCGCTGCCAGTGCCCCCCGCGGCCCAGGCGGCGGGTGCGCCGATCTGTGCGGTGGTCTCGGCGAGGGCTGCCTTCGCCTTGCCGTCGAGCCACACCTTGTCGACGCCGGCCGTGAAGGAGGGCTCCGACGTGGCAGCACTCCGGCCCGTCGACGACTGCCCGCCGCTGGTGAGGGCCGACCAGAAGTCGGCGGCCTGCGACCTGCGGGTGCGGATCGCCTCACCCCCGACGGAGGAGAGGTCCAGCGTGGTCCGTGCGCCCGGCAGTGTGGTGCCGGTCCTGAGCTTCGCCGAGCCCGCCGTACGGGTGACGATCAGGGGGAGTTCGCTGGCCCGCGCGTCGTCGTAGCCCTGCGCGATCAGTTGGGTGACGTCGAAGAGCTGCTTGTCGAGTCGACCGGTCGCGAGGTAGGGCGTTGCCTGGTCGGGGTACACGTAGGTGTCCCCGCCTTCGGTGGTGATGCGCACGGAGCCCATGGCGCCCGGGGGGCGCTTGACGTCCACCGTGGGGGGTGCACCGTTGACGCCCGGGGTCACCGTCACCTTGTCGCCGGTGATCAGCGTGACTGTGACGGGTGTGCGGTGCGCGTTGGCGGTTGCGGTCGGTGTGACCGGAGGTGGTGGGGCGCCGTGCGCCGCCGTGGGGGTGACGAGAGCGGCGATGAGGGTGACGCCGACCGCTGCTGCCGCAGATCTCCGGGTGAGAGAGGGCGGCAACAGACATCTAAAGTTGACCATGGTCGGATCTGATCATCCGCGGCGATACGTGTAAAGATCATCGTCTTTGCCGGGAGGTTGCAAGATTGTTGCGCGCCACCCGGCGTACCCCTGGAAGATCTCGCCCATGGTTCGGCGTGGACCGACGTGCCCAGGTTGCGCGCTTCGGCGAGGATGGGCACATGTCTTCATTCGGCAAGTGGTGGGGCCGGCTCAGCGCGGTCCTTGGCGGGGTTGTCCTCGCGGTTTTCGTGCCCGTCGCGGCGTGGGCGTCCACGGGCACCGGCGAGCTGGTGGTGGAGGCCGCCCGACGGCGGTCCCGGGGTGGCTTCGGTTTTCTCGGCCTGCTCTGCTGCCTCGTGGTGGTGGCGATCATCGTGTTCCTGCTGCTGCGCCTGACGCGCGGCCGCCGGGGTGGCCCGCCGCGCTGACCCGTCGCCCGCGCGGCCTGCCGCTGATGGCAGCTGACTGCCGGCCGCCGTGCGGGCTGTCAGCTCATCGCCGGGCGGCGGGCCGTGCCGGTCGAGCCGCCGGTGGTCACGCCGCCAGGGCGGCGTTGGCCTGGGCGAGAAAACGCGAGGTGGCCGCGCGCGTGCCGGCCCGCCCGCCGCGGATGCTCTCCGCGGCGGCGACCAGCAGGGTACGCACCTTCGCGTGCCCCTTCGGCGGCGGCGCGGGCGCCGGCCCGAGCTGGTCGGCGATGCTGGCGCCGAACGCGGAGGCGCGCTGCTGAGCTGGGTCGGTGATGCTGCCCTCGGTGTACCGACGCACGGCGATGCTGGCGTTGAGGCCGCGTTCGTGGCCGAGAACGGTGCCGACCTCGCCGTTCGTGGTCAAAAAGTTGATCACGTCGATGACGGTGTCCGGGTGGCGGGTGCCGCGGAACGCGGACCAGTACATCGACGCCCTCGCCCACTGCGCGCCCGGCGGGCCGGGAAAGCCCACCACGCCCAGCTCCGAGTCGGTGAGTCGCTGTAGTTCCGGTAGCTGGTGGGACCAGGCGAAGGACGCGGCGGTCAACCCGGTGACCACCGGCTGCCGGGCCGGCTCCCCACCGTCAACCTGCTCGACCAGAGCAGCGCCCGGCGTGGCCCGCCCGCTGCGGGCCCGCTGCCACAGCTCGAACCAGGCGATCAGCTCGTCGGCGCCGAAGCCGACCTGCCGCCCCCGATAGAACTCGCCGCCCTGCGAACGCAGCCACAGCCAGAGGGCGCGATAGTCGCCGGACGCGTCGACCGTGCCGGCCACCCGCCCGTCGCTGGCCTCGGTGACCTGCTCGGCCCAGGAGATGTAGTCCGCCCAGGACATCCCGGCGCGTGGCTCGGGCACCCGCAGCTCGCTCAGCAGGTCACGGTTGAAGACCACGGCCGCGTGGGTCTGCCCGGCGGCCACCGCCATCGTCCGGCCCTCCACGGTGCCGCAGCGGACCAGGCCGTCCGGCAGGCCGCGCAGATCCAACCGGTGATCGACGACCCGTTCGGTGAGGTCGAAAACGATCTCACGTTGGGTGTACTCGGCCAGCACAGCGTCGTCGAGCTGGATCAGATCCGGCACGTTGCCGCCGGCAGCCTGGGTGGCCAGCCGGTCGTAGTAGCCGTCGGCGCCCTGCCAGGTGACCCGGAAGGTGACCCGGGGGTTGCGCTCCGAGTAGAGCCGCAGAACCTTCTCGGTCAACTCGGCCCGTCTCGGCCCACCCCACCAGAAGACCGACAGCTCGACCGGCCCGTCCTCGGTCGACGTGGCGGATTCGTCGCTGCACCCGGCCAGCCCGCCCGTGGCCAGCAGAGGCGCGCCGAGCAGGGCGGTCAGCACTCGGCGCCGGCCCGGGTCGGCGCCGAGGCGGGCGAACGGAGGACGAACAACGGGCACGGGGTCTCCTGGCACTGCGGGCGGGGTCGGACCATTCACGCAGGCGTCGCAGTTGGGTGTCAACGTCCGTCCGGTCACCCCTCCCGACCGGGCTCCGGTGTGGGTGGCCAAAACGGGCCCGCCGGTGCCGCGTGGTGTACTAGGGCGCGTGGAACTTCTGCACTCGGGCAAGGTCCGGGACGTCTACGCCGACGGCGACGACCTGATCCTGGTCGCCTCGGACCGTATCTCGATCTACGACGTGGCGCTGCCGACGCCGATTCCGGACAAGGGTCGACTGCTCACCGCGCTCTCGCTCTGGTGGTTCGAGCAGCTCGCCGACCTGGTGCCGAACCACGTCATCTCGGCCACCGACGTGCCGGCCGAGTTCGCCGGCCGGGCGATCCGCTGCCAGCGACTGGACATGGTCCCGGTGGAGTGCGTCGCCCGGGGTTACCTGACCGGCGGCGGCCTGCGGGAGTACGAGCGCACCGGCGCGGTCTCGGGCGTGCCGCTGCCCCGAGGGCTCGGCGAGGCGTCGATCCTGCCCGAACCGATCTTCACGCCGTCGAGCAAGGCCCCGGCGGGCGAGCACGACGAGCCGATCACGTTCGCCGACGTGGTGGACAAGGTGGGCCAGGCCACCGCCGAGCGGCTGCGGCAGATCACCATCGACATCTACCGGCGCGGCGCGGAACTGGCTGCCGACCGGGGCATCCTGGTCGCCGACACCAAGATCGAGCTGGGCTGGGCGCCGGACGGCACCCTGGTCCTCGCCGACGAGCTGCTCACCTCCGACTCGTCGAGGTTCTGGCCGGCCGAGTCGTACCAGCCGGGCCGTGTGCAGTTCTCCTACGACAAGCAGTACGTGCGGGACTGGGCCACGGGTAGCGGCTGGAACAAGCAGGCCCCGGCGCCGGATGTGCCCGCCGAGGTGGTCGAGGCGACCCGCGCCCGCTACGTCGAGGTCTACGAGAAGCTCACCGGCAACCGCTGGGAGTGACCGCCGGCCCTCACTCCACCCAGTCGAGGGTGCGCTGCACGGCCTTGCGCCAGTTGTGCAGCTCCCGGTCGCGCAGCTCCGGCGCCATCGTCGACGTCCACTGCGCGTCCGAGCGCCACTGTGCCCGTAACGTGGCGAGGTCCGGCCAGAAGCCGACCGCCAGGCCGGCCGCGTACGCCGCGCCCAGGCAGGTGGTCTCGGTGATCCGGGAGCGGACCACCGGCACGTCGAGCACGTCGGCGAGGAACTGCATGAGCAGGGCGTTGGCGGTCATCCCGCCGTCCACCCGGAGCCGGCGCAGCGCCACGTCGGAGTCGGCGTTCATCGCGTCGACCACCTCGCGGGTCTGCCACGCCGACGCCTCCAGCACCGCCCGCGCCAGGTGCCCCTTGGTGATGTAGCCGGTCAGGCCGGCGATCACGCCCCGTGCGTCGCTGCGCCAGTGCGGGGCGAAGAGCCCGGAGAACGCCGGCACCACGTAACAGCCGCCGTTGTCGTCCACGGTGCGGGCCAACTCCTCCACCTCCGCCGCTGTCGAGATCAACCCGAGGTTGTCCCGCAGCCACTGCACCAGCGACCCGGTGACGGCGATCGCGCCCTCCAGCGCGTACGCCGGGGGTTGGCCCTTGATCTGGTACGCGACCGTGGTGAGCAGGCCGTGCGTGGAGGGGACCGGGCTGGCGCCGGTGTTGAGCAGGAGGAAGCTGCCGGTGCCGTAGGTGCACTTCGCCTCGCCCGGCTGGAAGCACGTCTGACCGAAGAGCGCGGCCTGCTGGTCGCCGAGCGCACTGGCCACCGGCACCCCGGCGAGGACGCCGGTGGCGGTGCCGTACACCTCGGCGGAGCAGCGGATCTCCGGCAACATCGCCGCCGGCACGCCCATCGCGTCCAGCAGCTCCGGGGCCCAGTCGAGCGTCGTGAGGTCCATCAGCATGGTCCGGCTGGCGTTTGTCACGTCGGTGACGTGCTCGCCGGTCAGCTTCCAGATCAACCAGCTGTCCATGGTGCCGAAGAGCACCTCGCCGCGCTCGGCTCGCTCGCGCAGGCCGTCGACCTCGTCGAGCAACCAGCGCAGCTTCGGGCCGGCGAAGTAGGTGGCCAGCGGCAGGCCCGTGCGAACCCGGAACCGCTCCTCGCCGTACGCCGAAGCAAGCTCGCGCAGCAGCGGCCCGGTGCGGGTGTCCTGCCAGACGATGGCGTTGGCCACCGGGCGACCGGTGGCCCGGTCCCAGATGACGGTGGTCTCCCGCTGGTTGGTGATGCCGACGGCGGCCAGCCCGGCCGCGTCGGTGCCGGCGGCCCGCAGCGCCTCGGCGACCACCTGCTCGACGTTGTCCCAGATCTCCTCGGCGTCGTGCTCCACCCAGCCGGGCCGGGGGAAGATCTGCCGGTGCTCGCGCTGGGCCACGGCGACGATCTCCCCGGCCTGGTCGAAGACGATGCACCGCGAGGAGGTGGTGCCCTGGTCGATGGCGGCGACGTACTGGGGGGTCACGGCAGCACCGTACCCGGACCGGCCGCGTGGTGCGACAGTCGTCACCGCCGGTTGCGGCCTGCCGCCGGTGGCGGCGCGCGGCGTCGCCTACGATGTGCGAACGTGCGCGACATCGCCGTTTTCAGTGGAACCGCCCATCCCGACCTCGCCGCCGAGATCTGCGCCCACCTGGGGGTGCCGCTGCATCCGGTGCGGGTCTCCCGGTTCGCCAACGACTGCCTGGAAGTGCAGTTACAGGCCAACTGCCGGGAGCGAGACGTCTTCCTGATCCAGCCTCTGGTGCCACCGGTGCAGGAGAACCTGGTCGAACTGCTGCTGATGATCGACGCGGCGCGGGGTGCCTCCGCCGGCCGGATCACGGTGGTGCTGCCGCACTACGCGTACGCCCGCTCGGACAAGAAGGACGCGCCGCGCATCTCCATTGGCGCCCGACTCGTCGCCGACCTGCTCACCTCGGCCGGAGCGGACCGGGTGCTCGCGATGACCCTGCACTCGCCGCAGGTGCACGGTTTCTTCAGCGTTCCCGTAGACCACTTGCACGCGCTGCGTGAGTTGGCCAAGCACTTCCGGCGGTACGACCTCAGCAACACTGTGGTGGTCTCGCCCGACCTGGGCAACGCCAAGGAGGCCGCCGCCTTCGCCCGCCTGCTCGGCACGCCGGTCGCGGCCGGGGCGAAGCAGCGGTTCAGCGACGACCTCGTGAAGATCAGCGCAGTGATCGGCGACGTGGCCGACAAGGACGTCATCGTGCTGGACGACGAGATCGCCAAGGGCAGCACGGTCGTCGAACTGATGGAACACCTGCGCGGCCTGAAGGTGCGCTCGATCCGGCTCGCCTGCACGCACGGCCTCTTCTCCGGTGACGCGTTGCGGCGGCTCAGCGACCAGGACGGCGTACTGGAGATCGTCTGCACCAACACGGTCCCCATCCCGGCCGCCAAGCGGGTCCCCAAACTTCAGGTCCTCTCGGTGGCCCCCGCCCTGGCCGAGGCGATGCGCCGGATCCACAACGGCGAGTCCGTCTCCGCCCTCTTCGCCTAACCCCCCGCAGCCCCGCCCCCCGACTCCGCGATCTTGCAGTTTCGGTCGCCGGAATGAGGTGGTTTGGGCGCTTCGCCGGGGCAGCAAGTGCAAGATCGCGGGTGCGGAGGGCGGGGTGCGGGTGCGGGGTGCGGGGTGCGGGGTGCGGGGTGCGGGGTGCGGGGTGCGGGGTGCGGGGATCGAGAGGGCTAGCGGGGGGTGTGGTTGGGGGTGGTGACGGCGGTTGTGACGCGGACCGTGGTGCCGGCGGCGCTGGTCACGACCTCCATGGCGTCGGTCAACTCGCGGGCCAGCCAGAGGCCCCAGCCGCCAGCGGTGTCGGGGGTCGGCCGGCTGCGGTCGCCCAGTCTCTGCGGGCTGATCCCGCGCCCGCGGTCGGTGACCTCGCAGACCAGTGAGCCTGACTCGCTCCAGAGTCGCAACCAACCGCGCCCGCCACCGTGCCGCACCGCGTTGGTGATCAATTCGTTGATCGCGAGCACGAAGTCGTCCAGTCGCTGGCCGGCGAGGCCGGAGGCGTGCGCGCAGGAGGTGACCGAGTGTCGAATCTCGGTCACCTGGGCCTGGTCGAAGGCCTCGGCGATCAGGAGGGCAGGGTCGATGGGCACAACCGTACGCGGTGCGTGCGGATCTGCGTTCATCATGGCCCCGTCCCGACGGCGGATCCCGGAGTGTTTCGCGGCTTTTCCACCGTACGTCAGGGTTTCTCGGATCGCACTCCGTGCCTCGCACGCCGCTGGCTCGGCTGTGACATCCTGACCGCCATGCCGTCGCCGCCGCGTGGTTTCGAGGTGCCGCTCTGGCGGGCGCTCACCGTGTTCCGGCTGGCGTCCCTGGCGTACGTCTGCGTGCTCGCGGTCCGCGACGCCGACCGGTACGCCCACCCGTTCGCGGTCGGTGCCCTGCTCCTGCTGATGATCGCGTGGACCGGGGCGACCACCGTGGCGTACGCCCGACCGGCCTGGCGCCGCTGGCCACTGCTGCTGGCCGACCTCGGGGTGGTCATCGCCATCGTGCTGTCCACCCCCTGGGTCGTCGGGCGGGAGGCGCTCGGCAACGGCGTACCCACTCTGGGGGTGGCCTGGATGGCCGGCCCGGTGCTGGCGTGGGCCGTCTCCGGCGGCCGGCGGCGGGGCACGGTGGCCGCGCTGCTCGTCGCCGGCGCGGACCTGGCCACCCGCGAGCGGATCGGCCAGTCCTCGTTCACCGGGGTGATCCTGATGCTGCTCGCCGGTGTGGTGGTCGGGCACGTGGCCCGCCTCGCCGTGGCCGCCGAGGAGCGGCTGCAACGCGCGGTGGAGTTGGAGGCGGCTACCCGGGAGCGGGAACGGCTGGCCCGGGGCATCCACGACTCGGTGCTCCAGGTGCTGGCACTGGTGCAGCGGCGAGGCGCGGACCTGCCCGGCGAGGCCGGCGACCTGGCCCGGCTGGCCGGCGAGCAGGAGGCCGCGCTGCGCGCGCTGATCTCCGGCACCACCCCGGTCGGTGCCGGCCGGCTGGACGACGGCGACGCGGTGGACCTGCGTGCCCTGCTCAGCCGGTACGCCTCGACGGCGGTGTCGCTCTCCGCGCCCGCCAGCCCGGTGCCGCTGCCCCGGCAGGTGGCCGGGGAGTTGGCCGCCGCGACCAGCGCGGCCCTGGACAACGTGGGACGTCACGCCGGCGGGCGGGCCTGGGTGCTGATCGAGGACGAGGGGGACAGCGTGACCGTGTCGATCCGTGACGAGGGGCCGGGCATCCCGGACGGCCGACTGGCCGAGGCCGCCGCGCAGGGACGGCTCGGGGTGACCCTGTCGATCCAGGGTCGGGTGGCCGACCTCGGCGGGACGGTGCGGATCATGTCGGCACCCGAGGCGGGCACCGAGATCGAGTTGGTTGTGCCGAGGGCCCGAGGGTGAGCGCCCTCCGGGTGATGGTCGTCGACGACCATCCGATGTGGCGCGAAGGGGTCGCCCGGGATCTCACCGAGGCCGGTTTCCTGGTGGTCGCCACCAGCGGCGAGGGGCGGCAGGCGATCCGGGTCGCGGCCGCCGCCCGGCCCGACGTGGTCGTCCTCGACCTGCAACTACCGGACATCTCCGGTGTCGAGGTGGTCCTCGGGTTGCGCGCCGCGCTCCCCGAGGTGCGGGTGCTGATGCTCAGCGCCAGCGGCGAGGAGCAGAGCGTGCTCGACGCCGTCAAGGCGGGGGCCACCGGCTACCTGGTGAAGTCGACGGCGCCCGCCGAGTTCCTCGACGCGGTGCGCCGCACCGCCGCCGGAGATCCGGTCTTCACACCCGGTCTGGCCGGGCTGGTCCTGGGGGAGTACCGCCGGCTGGCCGCGCCGGGGCAGGGTCCCGGGCCGGCCGGTGGCGCGGAGCCCGGCACGCCCCGGCTCACCGACCGGGAGACGGAGGTGCTGCGCCTGGTGGCCAAGGGGATGTCGTACAAGCAGATCGCGCAGCGGCTCGGCCTGTCCCACCGCACGGTGCAGAACCACGTGCAGAACACGCTGGGCAAGCTGCAACTGCACAACCGGGTGGAGCTGACCCGCTACGCCATCGAGCGGGGCCTGGACGGCTGAGCCCCCTCAGACCGAACGCGGCGGCTCCGTCTCGTGGATGGCCAGCTCCTCGGCGGTCGCCCCGCCGCCCGCCGATCCGGCGTCGTACGCCACGGAGTCGGTCTCCTGGTTGGTGTGTGCCCCCTCGTCCGGTTGCACCAGACGGCCCACGGTGGCGTCGGCAACCGTGCCGAGTTGGCCGTGGTCGTAGAGGGAGACCGGCGAGTTCGGGTCCGACGTGGGCCCCGGGTCCATCACGTCGGCGTCCAGTTGGGCCTCCGCGGCGGCCGCCTCGTTGTCCGCCTCGAAGGCGATCTTCGGGTCGACCGGGCCGGCCAGCGGGTCGTCCACCGGTCGTTCGAAGCTCTCCCGCTGGAGCTTGTAGTCCAGCGACTCACCGTCGAGCTGCTCCTCGGCGGTGGTCCCGAAGCGGTCCACCGCCACCGGGGTCCGGTCGCCGGGAATCTGGGCTGGCTCCGGGCCGTCCGCCTCGCGCCCGGTGAGGACGTCGTCGTTGGCGGTCGAGTCGTCGTCGGCGGTGTCGGGCAGCCCCTCCGCCTCGGTGTCGGACACGGGGGTCGGGTACTCGTTGTCGCGCATGTCTGATCACTACCCGCTGCCCTCCCGCCATAACCGGAGCACCGCCGTTCATGCGGGAGCGAACCGGTCATCGGTGCCGGAAAGACCCTCAGCCGAGCGCGTCAGCCTCGTCGTCCGGGTGCAGCACGCACCAGACGACCTTGCCATCCGGCACCATGCTGGTGCCCCAGCGGCGGGCCACCGTGTCGATCAACAGCAGGCCCCGACCGCCGGCGCGGGTCGGCGGGGACAGCCCAGCGAACGCCGGCCGGTGCGCGGAGTGGTCACGGACCGCCAACTGCAGGGTGCTGTCCTGCGGTGCCAACCGGACGCTCATCAGCGTCCGGGCGTGCGCCACCACGTTGTTGACCATCTCGGTGACCGCGATCTGCGCCGGCTCGGTCAGCGTCGGCATGCCCCAGCGGCGGCAGCCGGTGGCGACCAACTCGCGGGCCTGCCGGGCGGCCTCCACGCTGGGGGGCAGCTCGACGGTCAGCACGGCCGCCAGCGGCGTCGCGGCGAGCGCCGCCAGCGCGCCGTCCAGGGTGGGCCAGGCCGGGACGCCGGCCAACGCGGTGTCGGCGCGACCCGGCCCGGAGACCGCGGGGTCGCAGAGCAGCAGATCCGCGGCGGGCCAGTCGGCGACCTCCCGGCGGACCTGGGCGAAGACACCCCGCCCGGGAGGTTCGTCGACCCGCAGCCCGGTCACGTCGGCGACCACCGGGCCGGGCCGGTCGCAGAGCCGCGCGAGCAGCGCGTCGCGGATCGTCTCCGCCGCGGCGGGGTCGAGTACGCCGGTCAACCGGACCACCGCCGACGACTCGTCGACCTCCACCCGGCAGCGCCCGTCGGTGGGCGGCACCGCGTCGGTGCGCGGCACGTCGAGGTGCGGCGTGTCCGGCCGGTCGATGCCGGTCATCAGCGATCCAACCGGGATCGGCGGTTCTTCGCCGCTATCGTGCCGACGGCGGTGCCGGCCGCGGCGAGGCCGAACGCCGCCGTCATCCGCACCAGGTGCCGCCGCCGGCCGTGCCAGCCACCCTCGCGGCTGGCCTGCGCGTCGGCGTGGAACACGTTGCCGCTGCTGTCCAACCGGGCGCCCGGGCCGAACTGGGTGCGCTGGGCGTACCAGCCGAGGGTGCGCTCCACCAGCGCCGGCGCCAACCGCCACTGCAGGCCGAACAACCGGGCGGCACCACCGGCGTACGCCTCGCGGCGCGGGCGGCGCAGCAGCCGCACGATGGTCTCGGCGACGACCTCCGGCGGGTAGACCGGTGGGGGTGGTAGCAACTCACGCCCGCTGTGGTTGGCCGTGTGCCGGAAGAACGGGGTGTCGATGGTGGCCGGCAGAACGGTGCAGACGGAGATCTGACCCCGACCGGTGACCCGCAGTTCCTGCCGGACGGTGTCGGCCAGCCCTCGGATGCCGTGCTTGGAGGCGTTGTACGCCGACTGGTACGGCATGGCCACCTCGGCCAGCACGGAGGCGTTGTTGACCACCACGCCACCGCCGGCCGCGCCGAGGTACGGCAGCGCGGCCTTGAGGCCGTGCACCGTACCGAGCAGGTTGACCTCCAGCACCTGGCGGAACTCGGCGACCGGGATCTCGTCGAACAGACCCACCGCGCTCACCGCGGCGTTGTTCACCCAGGCGTCGATGCGCCCAAACTCGGCCACCGCCCGGTCGGCCAGCAGTTGCACCGACTCCAGATCGGTGACGTCGGTCGGCACCGCCAACGCCCGACCGCCCAACTCCCGACAGCGCTGCGCCACCTGTCGCAGGGCCGGCTCACTGCGGGCGGCCAGCACGACGGCGGCCTTCCGGCGGGCCAGCGCGTACGCGGTGGCGGTGCCGATCCCGCTGGAGGCACCGGTGATCACCACGGTCGAGTCGTCGAGGCTGCGGGTCAGCGGCATTTCTGAGCGGTACCCCGGGCCGGGCCGGGTCATACCACCGGCCGATGGACGATCATCGCGGAGGCGTCTTCTGGTGCGGCCGGGCGGGCTCGTGTGGTTGCCGGGGCGCAGGTGTCGGCGTACCCGGGGGCGGTGTTTCCCGATCTGCCAGGTTTCGGCTCCCGGCCTCCAGGTTAATGGGACGCTCTGACCGGACCGCCGAGGAGAAGAACGCAGGGAGGTGACCCATGCGCGTCGGCCTCGTCTGCGCGCACAGCAGTTCGTACCGGCACGCCGACGGCCCGCCGGTCGGCACCCGACAGCACATCGCGAGGGTCGCCGCCGAGTTGACCGGTCGCGGCCACGATGTCCGGATCTACGAACGCCGGGACGACCCAGGGCTGCCGGTGACGGCGGACGTCGATGGCTACCGGGTGCACCGGGTGCCGTCCGGCCCGCCCACGCCGCTGGCCACCGCCGAGTTGATTCCGCACGTGACGGAGTTCGGGCGTTGGCTGGCCGACGAGTGGGGTGGCGCCTGGCGGCCCGAGGTGGTGCACGGGCACTACTGGATCGGCGGCCTGGCCGCCGCGCACGCGGTCCGGGAGACCGACATCCCGGTCGTGCAGACGTTCCACTCACTCGGCGTCGAGCAACTGCGTCACCTGGGCGGCCACTACGACGGGCCGGGGCAACGGATCCCGCTGGAACGGGCGCTGACCCGGGCGGTGGACATCGCGGTCGCCCAGAGCAATGACGAGGTGGACGAGCTGACCAGGATGGGCCTGCAACGCAGCTCGGTGGCGATGGTGCCGGCTGGAGTGGACACCGAGCAGTTCCACCCGGACGGTGAGGCGGCGCCGCGCGAGCAGCGGGCGCGGATCCTCTCCGTCGGTGGGCTCTCCCCGGGCCACGGCCAGGACGACCTGATCCGGGCGATGCGCCTGGTCGGCGACGCCGAGCTGGTGATCGCCGGTGGGCCGCCGGCCAGTCAACTGGCCAACCACGCGGAGGCGCGTCGGCTGCGCGAGCTGGCCGAGCGGGCCGGGCTGGCCGACCAGGTGCGCCTGGTGGGCGCGGTGCCGCACGACCAGATGGCCACCTGGTACCGGTCGGCGGACGTGGTGGCCTGCACGCCGCACTACTCGTCGGCCGGGCGGGTCTCGCTGGAGGCGATGGCCTGCGGCGTGCCGGTGGTCGGTTACGCGATGGGCGGTCTGGCGGACGCCGTGGTCGACGAGGTCACCGGTCGCCTGGTGCCTCCCGGCGACGTGCGTACGCTCGGTGTCTCCCTGCGCCGGCTGCTCACCGACAACGCCGGCCGGTTCGCGTACGGCCACGCCGCCGTGGACCGGGTCCGCAGCAGCTACACGTGGGAGCGCACCGCCAGCGCGTTGGAGCGCCTCTACGAGCGGGTGGTGAGCCGCCGCAAGCCCGTCGAGGCCTGAGCGGGCTGTGCCGCGGCCCCGGTCGTCAGCCGGGCCGGCTGGCGCCCGTCATTGCCGAGTCGCTGCGGCGCGCCCACCGGGCGGTGCTGCTGCGGCTCGGCGTACCTGGTCAGGCCGATCACGGAGGCCAGGGTGACCAGGAATCCGACGGCCGCCAGCCACTCCCGTCCCGGCCAGATCTTGTCGTTGAGCAGCAGCAGGCCGACGATCGCCGCTGGCACCGCACCGGCGGCGTCCATCGCGGCGACCGCGGCCGTCGTCGAGCCGCGCTGCATGGCCAGGCCGAGCAGCAGTTGGCCGACGATCGAGTGTGCGATCAACAGGTAGAGCAGCGGGTCGGCGAGGAACGCCTCGGCGGACGGCGCGGACGCCAGTGGCCGAGCGGCGACGGCGGCCGAGCTGAACGCCAGCCCGGCCAGTGAGCCGAGGGCCACCGAGCCAGGTGCGCCGTGCAGCCGGACGGCGAAGAAGCCGAGCACCGCGATGACGCCGAGCGCCGCCAACAGGGCGATCGAGCCAGCGGTGCCGAGCTGCCGCGACGGTGCCGGCCGGGCCGACAGCACCAGCGCGGTGATCCCCGCGAAGAGCAGCGCCAGCAGCACCACCTCCGCCACGGGCAACCGCCACTTCAGCACCAGCACCCCGAGGATGGCGGTCACCCCGAGCCCGGCGGCCACGCTCGCCTGCACCAGGAACAACGGCAGGTCCCGTCGGGCCAGGAAGGCGAGCACGAAGCCGCCGATCTGGCAGACCAGGCCGACCAGGTACGTCCGGTGCCCGGCGAGCCGCAGCAGCAGGCCCGGATCGAAGGTGTGGTGGACCGTTGTGCGGGCCGCGGCCACCGACTGGAGAAGGTTGGCGAAGCCGTACGCGACGATCATCGCCGCGAGAAAGCACCAGCCGGAGGAGACCACCTGGCGAGGATAGAGGTTGCCGAGTGTCAGCGCTCGGCTGGTCGATCCAGCCGGGCGAGGATGTCGGCGTGCAGCACACCGTTGGTGGCTACCACGCTGCTCTCGGTGCCGGGCGCGCCGGCCGGGGCCGGTCGACCCGCCAGATCCGTGACCGTGCCACCCGCCTCGGTGATGATCGGCACCAGCGCCGCCACGTCCCACAAGGACAGTTCCGGCTCCACCATCACGTCCAGCGCGCCCTCGGCCAGCAGCATGTAGCCGTAGAAGTCGCCGTACGCCCGGCTGCGCCAACTGGCCCGCATCACGTCGAGCATCGCGTCGAGCCGCCCGGCGCGCTCCCACCCGGTCAGCGAGGAGTAGCAGAAGCTGGCGTCGGCGATCCGCCGGACCGCCGAGACGCTGATCCGCTCGCCCGCGGCGGGGCCCGGTCCGGCGTACGCGCCCCCGCCCGCGCTCGCCCACCACCGCCGTCCCAGCGCCGGGGCGGACACCACGCCGACCACCGGCCGGTCGCCGTCGTAGAGCGCGATCAGGGTGGCCCACACCGGCACGCCACGGACGAAGTTTTTGGTGCCGTCGATCGGGTCGACGATCCACCGGCGACCGTCCGCATCGGCGCTCTGCGTCGCGCCGTACTCCTCGCCGAGCACCCCGTCGGCTGGCCGGTGCTCGGTCAGCAGCGCGCGGATCTCCCGCTCCACGGCGGTGTCCGCGTCGGACACCGGCGTGAGGTCCGGCTTGGCCTCCACCCGGAGGTCGAGCGCGCGGAACCGGGCCGTGGCGATGGCGTCGGCCCGGTCGGCGAGCAGGTGGGCGAGGTCGAGGTCGTCGGCGTACCCGGTCATGCCGGCAACCTAGCCGATGCCCGGCGGCTCACTCGTCCGGCCCGCGCCGGTCGCCCTCGCCAGGCCCGCGCTGGTCGGCGTCGCCGCGCGAGTCGCCCTCGCCGGCCCGGGAGGCGAGCAACCGGCGGTACGACGCCAGCCGCCGCGCGTCGGCCTTGCCGGCGGCCACCCAGGCGTCCAGCCCGCATTCGGCCTCGTCGGCCGTGTGGGGGCAGTTCGGCGGGCAGTCGACCGTGCCCTCGACCAGGTCGGGGAAGCCGTGCAGCAGGCTGTCGGCGGAGACGTGCGCCAACCCGAAGCTGCGGATGCCGGGGGTGTCGATGATCCAGCCCGGGTCGGTGTCGACGCCCGGCACCGGTGGCAGCCGCAGCGCCACCGCGCTCGTGGAGGTGTGCCGGCCGCGACCGATCGCGCTGACCACACCTACGGCGCGGGCGGCGTCCGGGACGAGGCGGTTGACGAGCGTCGACTTGCCCACCCCGGAGTGCCCGACCAGCACCGACACCCGACCGCTGAGCAGCGTGCGCAGCGCGGCCAGGTCGGCGTTGGGGCGGTTCAGCACGTACGGCAGCTCCAGCTCGGCGTAGTAGCCCAGCACCTCCTCCGGCCCGGCCAGGTCGGCCTTGGTGAGGCAGAGCAGCGGCTCGACGTCGGCGTCGTAGGCGGCCACCAGGCAGCGGTCGATGAACCCGGTACGCGGCGGCGGATCGGCCAACGCGCTGACGATCACCAGTTGGTCGGCGTTGGCGACCACGACCCGTTCCAGCCGGCCCTCGGCGGTGGTCTCGTCGTCGTCGGCGGTGCGACGCAGCACCGAGCGGCGCTCGGCGATCCGGACGATCCGGGCGAGGGCACCCTCGGTGCCGGAGGTGTCGCCGACCAGGCTGACCCGGTCGCCCACCACCACCGACTTGCGACCCAGCTCACGGGCCCGCATCGCGGTGACCGTGGGCAGTTCGGCACCGGCCACGCCGCGCTCGGCGCCGGCCAGCACACAGGTGTAGCGACCCCGGTCGACGGCGATCACGAAGCCGTCCACGGCGTCGGCGTGCTGAGGTCGGGTGCGCGTACGCGGACGCGACGACTTCCCGGGCCGGACCCGTACGTCGTCCTCGTCGTACTCCCGCCGTCTGGTCGCCAGGACGTGTCCTCTTCTCGCCTCAGTTCTTGCCGGTCACCATCGCTGACCATAGTGCCGGGAACTCCGGCATGGTCTTGGAGGTACAGCCGACGTCGTCCACCTCGATGCCCGGCACGGCGAGACCGGCCACCGCGGCGGCGTGCGCCATCCGGTGGTCGTGGTAGGTGTGGAACACGCCGCCGCGCAGCGGCCGGGGCCGGATCTCCAGCCCGTCCGGCGCCTCGGTGATGTCCGCCCCGAGCGCGGCGAACTCCCGCGCCAGCGCGGCGAGGCGGTCGGTCTCGTGGCCGCGGATGTGCCCGACACCGGTGAAGACCGACGGCGAGTCGGCCAGCATGGCCAGCGCGGTCAGCACCGGGGTCAGCTCGCTGACGTCGGACAGGTCGGCGGTCAGGCCGTGCACCACGCCGGTGCCCCGGACGGTCAGCCCGTTGGTGGTGAGGGTGACCTCGCCGCCCATCCGGTGCAGCAGTGAGCGGAGCTGCTCGACCGGCTGTGCGCTGTTGTGCGGCCAGCCCTGGAGGGTGACCTCACCGCCGGTGACCAGGGCCGCAGCGAAGAACGGCACCGCGCCGGAGAGGTCTGGCTCGATCTCCCAGCCGCGCCCGGTGAGCGGGCCGGGCTCGACGGTCCACACGTCGGGGGTGGTGTCGTCGACGGCCGCGCCGGCGGCCCGCAGCATCTGCACCGTCATCCGCAGGTGCGGAGCGGAGGGCACCGGCGGGCCGACGTGGCGCACCACGAGACCCCGGTCGAAGCGGGGGGCGGCCAGCAGCAGGCCGGAGACCAACTGGCTGGACGCGGACGCGTCGATCACCACCTCGCCGCCGGTGACCCCACCGGCGCCCTGCACGGTCAGCGGCAGGCTGCCCGTGCCGGTGACGTCGATCCGGACACCCAGCGAGCGCAGCGCCTCGATCAGCGGACCGAGCGGCCGGGTGCGGGCATGCGGATCACCGTCGAAGGTGACCTGCCCGTCGGCCAGCCCCGCCACCGGCGGCACGAACCGCATCACCGTGCCGGCCAGCCCCACGTCCACGTGCGCCGGCCCGGTCAGCGGGTGCGGCCGGACCAGCCAGCGCTCGTCGTCGCTGATCGACACGTACGTGCCCATGGCGCGCAGGCCGGCGGCCATCAACTCGGTGTCCCGGGCGCGCAGCGGCCCGGCCAACGTCGACGGGCCGGCGGCCAGCGCGCTGAGCACCAGGGCACGCGCGGTCAGCGACTTGGAGCCAGGCAGGCGCAGCGTGGCCGCCACCGGGTCGGACGCGGTTGGTGCGCTCCACGGCTGCGGCGGCCGGGTCGCTGTCAGGTTCCCCACGGTTACATTCTGCCGTGTCGGCCGGTCGGCGGCACCGACCGGCGGTCGTACTCCCGGTTGGCGGGACAGCCGGGGGGGCTCTCGACAGGTTAGCGTTGGCGTATGTGCGGCAGGTACGCGACGACCCGTGGCGCCGGCGAGTTGAGCGCGTTGTTCGAGTCGTCCGACGACACCGACGACCGGGTCCGGCCCGATCACAACGTCGCGCCCACCGATCCGGTCCCGCTGGTCCGGATGACCCCCGAAGGGCACCGCAGCCTCTGCGTGGGCCGCTGGGGCTTTCTCCCGCACTGGTCGCGGTCCGCGGCCGGCGCGGCCCGCATGATCAACGCGCGGGCCGAGACGGTGGCCAGCAGCCGGGCGTACGCGCGGGCGTTCGCCCGCCGCCGCTGCCTGGTCCCGGCCGATGGTTGGTACGAGTGGGTCCGGCTGCCCGAGGGCGGGCGGCAGGCGTATTACATGACCCCCGCCGACGGCTCGGTGCTCGCCCTGGCCGGCATCTGGTCGGTGTGGGAGTCCGGGGCCGATTCCCGGCTCACCTTCAGCGTGTTGACCACCGCGGCGCTCGGCGAGTTGGCCGAGGTGCACGACCGGATGCCGGTGCTGGTGCCGCCCGAGCGGTGGTCGTCGTGGCTGGCGTCGAGCGACGAGCCGGAGCGGCTGCTCGCTCCGCCGTCGGCCGACCGGCTTGCCGGGCTGGAGATCCGTCCGGTCGGGCCGGCGGTGGGTGACGTCCGCAACGACGGGCCCGGGTTGACGGCCCGGGTGCCCGTCGCGTCGACGATCGCGCCGCAGGAGCTGACGCTGTTCTGAGGCCGGCGCATATCGTCGGGTGACGATTTCACAGGTTTCCGATCGATTCGTTACCTGTTTGTTCAGTCAGGTTCCCGGCAGCTACTTGTCCCGGTGTCCCAAAGTGCGATACAACACAGCGCCGGTAGTGGCTGTCGATTCGCACGGGGCGGACGACATCCACCGATCTTGCCGGTCCCACGGGGGAGGTGGGTGGAATGACACGGGCGCGTATGCCACGCCCGCACGAGGTGGCCGCGGCGCGGCAGGATCCGCGACTGCTGCGGGCCTTGCGGGAGCGACGACAGGACGACGCGTGGCGCACCAGAGGGACATGTCAGAGTGTGGATCCGGAGACGTTCTTTCCGGCGCCGAACGAGCCGGCGGACGCCGCCGTCGCACTCTGTCGCAGCTGCGATGTGCAGGGGTCCTGCCTGGCGTGGGCACTGGAGGTGGGTGACTGCCACGGGGTCTGGGGTGCCACCACGCCCCGCGAACGGCGGGCGATGCTGGTCGCCTGGCGGGGCGAGGTCGAGCCGGATCCGGCCGCCCTCGACGACGCCGGCCCGCCGGTGCGGGACCGTCTGCTCACCCTGGTGCCGCTGAGCTGACCATCGGAACGAACCGATCCCGGTGACCGGCCGGGGCGGCGCAGAATGGGTCGGTGCTGCCCAGCGAAGAGATCAACACCCCGCGCGGTCCGGCGCGGATCGACACCGACCTACCGGCCTGGCCGGCTGCTGCCCTGCTGGTGCTCGGGCACGGCGCGGGCGGCAGCGTGGACGCGCCCGATCTGCTCGCGGTTCGGGACGCGGCGGTCGCGGCCGGCCTGGCGGTGGTTCGGGTGACCCAGCCCTACCGGGTCGCCGGTCGGCGTGCGCCGGCCCCCGCCGGGCACCTCGACGAGGCGTGGACGGCGGTGCTCGCCGCGCTGCGCGATCGGCATGCCGACGTGCCGACGCTGCTGGTCGGCGGTCGGTCCAGTGGCGCTCGGGTGGCCTGCCGAACGGCTCAGGCGGTGGGCGCGGCCGGCGTTCTCGCGCTGGCCTTCCCGCTGCACCCGCCCGGCCGACCGGAACGCTCCCGGGCGGCCGAACTGGACACCGGGCTGCCGACGCTGGTGGTCAACGGCGACCGGGACCCGTTCGGGGTGCCGGAGCCGGGGCCGGTCGTGCAGGTGGTGACCCGGCCGGGTGAGACGCACGACCTGCGGCGGGATCCGGGCGGCACCGCTGCCGTGGTGCGGGACTGGCTGCGCGCGCAGGGCTGGACGGCCGACTGAGCCAGCCGACTGGGCCGGCCGTGTCCGGTGCCGGGCGCGATTCGTTGCATCCGATGGTGCCGCCGGCCCGGTTCGGGCGGGCGACGCCAGTCCTCCCAGGCCCTTCCTGGTCCCAGCGCCGGCCGTCGCCGGGGCCGGGACCAGGAACGGGAGAGCGGGCTGGAATGCCTCACCCGTCATCTCGCGTTACTACCCCCGGGACGACTTTTGCGAGGGGGTGACCGGTGCCGACCGAGACACGAAGCCTGGAACGGGACGAGCGGGACGCCAAGCAGCTGAAACGGCTGCTGGATGCTCCGGCCTGGCCCGCAGCAGCGGGACCGGGCGGTGTGGGTGCGGTGAGCACGGGCACACCAGCCGGAAGTGAATCTGCGGGCAGGTCCGTGCGCGTATCCTCGGCGGGAAAGCATCCGACGCGAGGGGATGTGCGGTTGACCACCGAGAAGACGGACGAGCGCAGGGCCCGGTTCGAACGGGACGCGATGCCATTCGTCGATCAGCTCTACGCTGCCGGGCTGCGCATGACGCGCAACCCGGCGGATGCCGAGGACCTGGTCCAGGAGACCTACCTGAAGGCGTACGCGGCCTTCCACCAGTTCGAGCAGGGCACGAACCTGAAGGCCTGGCTCTACCGGATCCTGACCAACACCTACATCAACTCCTACCGCAAGCGGCAGCGCCAACCGATCCAGGCGCCCACCGAGGAGATCACCGACTGGCAGCTCGCCGAGGCCGAGTCGCACACCTCCAGCGGTCTGCGTTCAGCCGAGACCGAGGCACTGGACCGGCTGCCCGACAGTGACGTCAAGGAGGCCCTCCAGCAGTTGCCGGAGGAGTTCCGCCTGGCTGTCTACCTGACCGATGTCGAGGGCTTCTCGTACAAGGAGGTCGCCGACATCATGGGCACGCCGATCGGCACCGTGATGTCGCGCCTGCACCGGGGCCGTCGTAATCTGCGCAAGCTGCTCGAGCAGTACGCCGCGGAGCGGGGCTTCAGCCCGGCCCGGTCCGCGAAGGGCTCGACCGCCGCCGCTGCCGGCCGGGAGGTGTGACGTGAGCTGTGGAAAACCACACGAGACGGACTGCCGCGAGGTGCTCGCGGAGGTCTACCTCTACCTGGATCTGGAGTGCGCCGACGAGCGGCGCCTGCTGATCCGGCACCACCTCGACGAGTGCGGGCCGTGCCTGCGCGAGTACGGGCTCGAGCAGGAGGTACGGGCGCTTGTCGCTCGGTGCTGCGGCAACGAGACCGCACCGGATCAACTGCGTGAGCGGCTGCGCGTGAAGCTCACCGAGCTGGTGGTCTTCGAGACCACCGACTCCCGTGAACTGGCCGACTGAGCAACCGAACGGACGTAAACCGGTGGCCCGGGTCGATGTCGACCCGGGCCACCGGTGCATCCGGCTTCCGCCGGTGCGGGCTGACCGTTGACGGGCCGTCGACCCGTCGGCACGTTCAGGAGTTGGGACGCTTGCCGTGGTTCGCGGCGTTCTTCTTGCGGGCCTTCTTCTTGCGGGACTTCTTCGCCATGCTGACCTCCTCGTGATGGGTCGGATCCGTGCTGCGCGCGGCCTACGAGCCGGTGCATCCACCGGCCGCCCGGCGTCGGGTCCGACCCGTTGATGGTAGTGCGGTCGACCTCCAGTGCCTTCCCCCGGGGCTGTCCCGTCATGCCGGCCGCGCCGCTCGACACCCACGCCCGACCCTCGCGTGATTGGATACGTCGGCAGGCATATCGCGAAAAGGGAGGGCCGTGGACATGGCCGAGGAGATCCGCGCCGAGATGGTGGCGAACGTCTGGAAGGTCGTCGCGTCGACGGGCGACACGGTGTCCGAGGGCGACACCCTGGTGATCCTCGAGTCGATGAAGATGGAGATCCCGGTCATCGCCGAGTCCGACGGTGTGGTCCAGCAGCTCGCCGTCAACGAGGGTGACGTCGTGCAGGACGGCGACCTCATCGCGGTGATCGGTTGAGCGGCCTGCGGGTCCGGCCCGCCGACGCGTCCGACTTCTCGGCGGTGGCCCGGCTGACCGTGGCCGCGTACGAGGCGGACGGCCAGCTCAAGGGCGAACACGGGTACGCGGCGGTGCTGGCCGACGTGTCGACCCGGGCGGACAGCGGTGAGGTGCTGATCGCCGTGGACGAGGTGACCGGTGCGGCGCTCGGTTCGGTGACGTTCGTGTTGCCGGGGACCCGCTTCGCCGAACTGTCCGGGCCGGGTGAGGCGGAATTCCGCATGCTCGCGGTCGACCCCGCCGCCCAGGGTCGGGGCGTCGGCGCGGTGCTGGCTCGGGCGTGCGTCGACCGCGCGGCCGAGTTGGGCTGCACGGCGGTCGTGATCTGCGTGCGAGCCGGGCTCGCCGTCGCGGCGCACCGGCTCTACGAGCGGCTGGGCTTCGTCCGGGTGCCCGAGAAGGACTGGTCGCCGGCTCCCGGAGTCGACCTGCTCGGCCTGCGCCTCGACCTGCGCAACGCCTGACCCGCCGCCGTCGCGGCTGACGCCTGATCCGGCGCCGACGCGGTTCGCCGACGCGCGTGGCCGCCGGGCGGCAACGCCTGGCGGGCGGGGATCGAGGCCCGGGTTGGTCGCCCGGGTCAGTGCTGGGGGCCGTCCGTCGGGGTCGCGGTCGCGTCCTGCTCGCCGATGCTGGCGAGCAGTTCGTCGGCCACCTGGAGCGCGATCCGGCGGCGTTCGTCGTCGGTGATGCCCGGCGTTCGTACCGCGAACCAACTGCTGTGCACCGCGAAGAGTGACAACGTGGCACGCAGTTGGGCGGCGGGGGAGTCGTCGCCCCGGCAGAGCGCGTAGGCCAGTTGCATCATCCGGCTGCGCATCTGCTGGCCGGCGACGAGGCTCTTGAGCACGGTCTGGTTCTGCTCGAAGAAGCGCATCACCGATGGCTGCTCGCCACCGAACATCGAGTCGGCGTACCGGGAGATCAGCGTGCGCCGGGTGTCGAGGTTCGCAGGCTGGTCGTCGGCCCAGGCGATGAGCGTGTCCATCCGCTCCAGCCGCTCCTCGACGAAGCTGGCGACGATGTCGTCCTTGCTCTTGAAGTGGTAGTAGAGCGCCGCCTTGGTGACCCCGAGTCGCTCGGCGATCTCGCGCAGCGACGTCTTCTCGTACCCCTGCTCGGTGAAGAGCTCCAGCGCGACGGCCTTGATCCGCTCCCGGGTGCCGCCTGTGCTCTCCCTCACCACGTCTCCCAATTCACTTGACCGGCAGTTCGTGCCCAACTTACCGTCCGGCTAGTAAGGTGACTAGCCGGTCGGCAAGTAAGTAGTGCAAGCACTTCGGGGGAGCTTACCCATGACGCAGGTGACCCAGGCCAGCGCGCGACCCAACGTACGGGTCGTCCTCTTTGGGCTGATGATCGCAATGATGCTCGCGATGCTCGACAACATGATCGTCAGCACCGCGCTACCGAGGATCGTCGGCGAGTTCGGCGGCCTCAACCACTTCACCTGGGTCGTCACCGCGTACGTCCTGGGCACCACCGTCTCCACCCCGATCTGGGGCAAGCTCGGTGACCTGTACGGCCGCAAGTCGGTCTTCCTGACCTCGGTCGGCATCTTCCTGCTCGGCTCCGCCCTCTGCGGCATGGCCGGCTCCGCGATGCTGGGCGGCCCGCAGGACGGCATGGTGCAGCTCATCGCGTTCCGGGCCGTACAGGGCCTCGGCGCCGGCGGTCTCATGGTCGGCGTGATGGCGATCATCGGCGACCTGGTCCCGCCTCGCGAGCGTGGGCGCTACCAGGGCATGATCGCCGGCATCATGGCCATCGCCATGGTCGCCGGCCCGCTGGTCGGTGGCTTCATCACCGATCACCTCTCCTGGCGCTGGGCGTTCTACGTGAACCTGCCGCTGGGCGGCGTCGCGCTGCTCCTGCTGATCACCACGATGCACCTGCCGAGGTACCGCACCGAGCACCGGATCGACTGGCTCGGCGCCGGGCTGCTCTCGGTCGGCATCACCGCGATCGTGCTGATCACCACCTGGGGTGGCAACCAGTACGACTGGACCTCACCGCAGATCCTCGGCCTGGCCGTGCTGGGTCTGGTGGCGCTGGTGGCGTTCGGCCTTGTCGAGCGCCGGGTGTCGGAGCCGATCCTCCCGTTGGCGCTCTTCGCCAACCGCAACTTCGCGCTGATCTCGCTGATCGGCTTCCTGCTGGGGTTCGCGATGTTCGGCGCGATGAACTTCCTGCCGCTCTACCAGCAGACGGTGCAGGGGGCCTCGGCGACCAACAGCGGCCTGCTGCTGCTGCCGCTGATGTTCGGCATGCTGGTCGTCTCGCTGGTCATCGGACGGGCGATCACGAAGACCGGCAGGTACCGGGCGTACCCGATCATCGGTGGTGTGGTGATGACCGCGGGCATGGGGCTGCTCGCCATGCTCGACACCAACACCAGCAAACTGCAGTCCTCGCTGTACATGATCGTGCTGGGTGCCGGCATGGGCTTCCTCATGCAGACCTCCATGCTCATCGCGCAGAACAGCGTGGAGCAGAAGGACCTCGGCGCGGCCAGCGGCGCGGCGACCTTCTTCCGGTCGATCGGCGGCTCGTTCGGCATCTCGCTGTTCGGAGCGATCTTCGCCAATCGGCTCGCCGACTCCGCCGGGGGCGCGGCCTTCGGCGGTGAGGGCGGCGGCAGCATGGACCTGGCGAAGCTCAAGGAGTTGCCCGCCCAGGCGCGCGAGCTGGTGCTCGACGGTCTCGCCGGCGCGATCTCGCACGTGTTCCTCTGGGCGGTGCTGTTCACCATCGTGATCCCGGTGCTCGCCTGGTTCATCAAGGAGATCCCGCTGCGTACAGCCAACGAGGCGCCGCCGCAGGCCACTCCCGAGGAAGAGGCCGAGATCGCCCTCGGCAAGGCCCCGGTCGCCTAACCCAACCCCGGACCCATCGCGCCGCGCCGCCCTTCCGGGCCGGCGCGGCGCGCCCTTGCTCCGCCCCTCCGCGCCGGTGCCGGGCCGCCCTCCCCGCGATCTTGCACTCTCTGCCCCGACATAAATTTCCATACCCGACAAACCGGCGACCGCAAGTGCAAGATCGCGGGAGCGGGGAGCGGGGAGCGGGGAGCGGGGAGCGGGGAGCGGGGAGCCGGGAGCCGGGGGGCGAGGGCGGGGGGACCAGGGGGGTTAGCGGCGGCGGGGGGCGATGAGACGACGCCAGAGGCGGCGTAGGGGGTTGCGGGGGCGCGGGAGTTGGGGGGACAGGTCACCGATCAGGCTGGTGGCCAGCGACGCGGTTGTGGCGTCCAACTCCGGGGCGGCCAGCGCCAGGTACGCCAGCGAGACAGCGATCGGGACCGGTCGGGCCCGCGCCACGGCGGCCGCGTCGGCGAGTCGCTCCGCCACTGCCCGCGCCACGTCCGGCCGTACGGAGGGATCCACCCAGGCGGCCGTGACCAGGGCGAACATCGCGGCCTCGGTGACCCAGTCCTCTACGCCCCAGACCAGGTCGAGCAGCACCCGGCGTCGGGTCGACTCCTCCCACGGCTCGTCCGTGCGGTGGTGCAGCAGCCCCAGGCAGGCCCACACCTGCACACCGCGTACCCAGATCGACGGGTCCTGGGCGGCCAGCAGCCGGCCGAGTGCGTTGGCCGGTGCCGCCGGCGGGTGCACCAGCAGCCCGAGCAGGTCACCCAGGTCGAGCCCGGCCAGGCCTACCGCCGCGTCGTAGGCGGCCGGCGGGTGCGGCCACGCCGGATGGGCCAGTTGCCCGATGCGCTCGACCGCCGCCGCCGACGGGGCCGGCAGGGCGGGCGTCGGCACGTTCTCCGCGAAGTGCCACAGTCGCTGGGCGGACGCCCGCCGGGGCTCGCGCGGGTCCGGCTCCGGCGTGCCGGCCACCTCGATCCGCAGCCCCGGCGCCACCGAGGTGGCCGTCCGCAGGGCGCTCGGTGGGGCCGCCGCCGCGAGGCGTACGGCGCTGCCGAGACCGTTGTCGTCGTCGGCGACCGCCTGGCGCAGCGCGTCGACCAGCGGACCGCCGGCCGGCGTCAACTGCCCCAGCCAGGGCCGGCCCCGGCAGCACTGGGCCAGATCGCCGTGCTCGTGACTGTCGTCCGGGTGGTCACGGATGAAGTCGGCGAGCGCGACCAGGTGGGCCAGGTCGCCGTCGCGCAGGTGTCGCAGGCGGTGCGCCGTGTGCACCGCGCAGTCAAAGGACGGGTCCCGGGCCAGCGCCCGCTCGGTCCACTCCAGCGCGTCGTCGAGTCGCCCGGTCTCGGCCAGGGTGCCCGCGATGTCGGCGTAGATGGCCAGGTCGTCGGGGTCCAGGTCGACGGCCCGGTAGAGGGCCGCGAGGGCGTCGCGGGTCCGGCCCGCGCTGCGGTACGCGTACCCGAGCCAGACCTCGCCCATCTTCGAGGGTTGGGTCCGTACCCCTCGGCTGGCCCAGCGGATCGCCAGCGGGACCTCGCCGAGCCGCCGGGCCAGCGCGGACGCCGCGCCCAGCAGCAGGCCGTGTTCGGGGTGGACGGTGGCCGCGTTGCGCGCCAGCGTGAGGTACGGCGTGAGCGCGGCCCGTCCGGCCCGGGGCACCGGGTCGGGCAGCACGGCGCAGACCTGCATGAGGACCCGGGCGATGTGCTCCGGCTCAAGCCGCTCGACCAGTTCGGACGCGGTCACCCACGGCACGCCGGCCCACTGCGTCCCGGGTGCGTGGCCGGTCGCCGCGGCGAGCAGCTCCAACCCTTCCGCGGGGCGGCCGGAGGCGGCCAGCAGGTGGGCGCGGGCCACGACCGCGCCGACGAAGGTGTGGTGGGTGATCGGGAAGAGGTCGAGCCCGCCGCCGTCAGCCGCGGCCAGGCGGGCCAAGGTCTCGTGCACCTCCGGCAGCGTGGGTGCCCGTGCCAGGGCGCTGGCGAGGTGGTCGGCGGCGTGGCGCAGGTCGCCCTCGTCCAGTGCCAGCCGGGCGAGGGCCAGCTCCTCCGTCGCGGAGAGCGCGGGGTCTTCCCTTCCCTCGGGCACGTCGTCCTCTCGTCGCAGCTGCATAGCCGGCCCAGCGTAGTTGATATTGGGGTAGTTGGGTGATCAACTGCGCATTACTGCTCGATCGGTTGCTGTGATCGAAGCAAACATGCAAGGCTGAGCAGGAAACGCGCGGCAACCGCGCATGAGGGGAGTGTTCGTGACACGTGCAGGGGCCGGGATGGCCGCCGACATCGACGAGCAGCCGGACGGCTACGCCCGCCTGCTCTCCACCGCCAACGCCGGGTCGATCGCCCGGGTTGCGGCGGCCGTCGCCGAGCGCCGGCCGCGACACGTGGTCTTCACCGCCCGGGGCACCTCCGACCACGCGGCCCTCTACGGGGCGTACCTGACCGAGATCCGGCTCGGCCTGCCCGCCGGGCTCGCGTCGCCGAGCGCGGTCACCCTGTTCGGCGCCCGCCCCGACCTGTCCGACGCGCTCGTCGTCGGCGTCAGCCAGAGCGGCGGCTCACCCGACCTGGGCGAGGTGTTGCGCGCCGCGCGTGCCTCCGGTGCGCTCACCCTCGCGGTGACCAACGCCCCCGGGTCCCCGTTGGCCGAGGCGGCCGAGCTGAGCATCGACATCGCCGCCGGGCACGAGCGGGCGGTGGCCGCCACCAAGACGTACACCGCTGAGCTGCTCGCCCTGCTGATGCTGGTGGAGGGCATCCGGGCCGGCGACGGCGTGCTCCCGGCGGCCGAGCGGGAGGCGCTCGCCGCGCTGCCCGAGCTGGCCGCCAGGACCCTCGCCGACGACACCCCGGCCCAGCTCGCGCCGCGTTACCGCTTCGCCCGCCAACTGGTCACCACCGGGCGCGGGTACGCGTACCCGACCGCCCGGGAGGCCGCGCTCAAGCTGATGGAGACGTCGTACCTGCCGGCGCTCGCCTTCTCCGGCGCCGACCTGCTGCACGGCCCGCTCGCGATGACCGACCCGGAGGTCCCGGTGCTCGCCGTGGTCGGGTCCGGCCCGGGTGGCCGGTCGATGGGCGAGGTGCTGCCCCGCCTCGGTGAGCGTCGCGCCGACGTCGTGGTGGTCGGCTCCGCCGATGTGCCGGGCGCCACCCGGCTCGCCGTCCCCGAGGTCGACGAGCGGTACGCGCCGCTGCTGGACATCCTGCCGTTGCAGCGACTGGCGTTGGCGTTGGCGCTGAGCCGCGGCGAGGATCCGGACGCGCCGCGCGGGTTGAAGAAGGTCACCGCAACGATGTGAGGCGCGGCGTGGCACCCTGGTCACCGTGTCCACGCTGCGCGACCTCGCCGAGGAGCACACCCATCTCCGACCGGCCGACATCGACCACCTGCACCGGATCGCCGGTGACTGGCAGTTGCTCTCCGATCTGTCCTTCGCCGATCTGCTGCTCTGGGTGCCGGTCGACGACGACGGCACGTTCCTCTGCGTCGCCCAGGTCCGCCCGACGACCGCTCCCACCGCGTACCAGGACGACCAGGTGGGGCGGATCATCGGCGGGCCTGAGGTGGCACACCTGGGGGTCGCGTACTCCCAGGGTCGGATCTGGCGGGAGGGCGACCCGGTCTGGTACGGCGACGTGCCGGCCCGGCACGAGGCGATCCCGGTCCGGCTGCGCACCGCCGACGGCGAGGCCGGCGAGGTGATCGCCGTGGTCGGTCGGGACACCAACCTCTCCACCGCGCGCACCCCCAGCCAACTGGAACTCAACTACCTGACCACGGCCGACGACCTGGCCCAGATGATCGCGGACGGCACCTTCCCGCCGCCCCGGCACCCGGGAGAGACCACCTCCGCGCCCCGCGTCGGTGATGGCCTCGTCCGGCTGGACGCTGGCGGCAAGGTCACCTACGCCAGCCCGAACGCGCAGTCCGCGTACCGGCGGTTGGGTTATGCGTCCCACCTGGTGGGGGAGGACCTGGCCGTGCTGCATCGCCGGCTGGCCGGCGACCCGCTGGACGGCACCGAAGCCTCGAACGGGATCCTGGCCGCGCTGCGCGGTGAGGCGCCGCCCCGGCGGGAGATCGACGCGCGCGGCGCCACGATGCTCACCCGGGCGCTGCCGCTGATGCCGGCCGGGGTGCCGATCGGCGCGCTGGTGCTGGTTCGCGACATCACCGAGGTTCGTCGTCGGGACCGGGCGCTGATCACCAAGGACGCCACCATCCGGGAGATCCACCACCGGGTGAAGAACAACCTCCAGACTGTCGCCGCGCTGTTGCGCTTGCAGGCCCGCCGGGTGTCCATGCCGGAGGCGCGGGTCGCCCTGGAGGAGTCGGTTCGCCGGGTCGCCTCGATCGCGCTGGTCCACGAGACGCTCTCCATGTCCAGCGACGAGGCGGTCGAGTTCGACGGCATCGTCGACCGGGTGGCCAGCGCGGCCACCGAGGTCGCGGCCACCGAGGTGAGCGTCGGCATGCGCCGTCAGGGCAGCTTCGGTGTGCTGCCGGCGGAGATCGCCACCTCGCTGGTGATGGTCCTCAACGAACTGCTGCTCAACGCCGTCGAGCACGGCTTCCCGCCCGCCGACGAACCGGAGGGCGCACCCGTGTCCGGCGGCGGTGTGCCGGCCGCCGGCCCGGAGTTGGTGCCGACCGTCGTCGCGGACACCGAGGGGTCCGGACGGCCGGAGGTGGTGGTCTCGGCGCATCGGTTCCGCAAGATGCTGCACGTCTCGGTGACCGACAACGGGCGCGGGCTGCCGCCGGAATTCGATGCCGAACGCGGCAGCCGACTCGGCCTCCAGATCGTCCGTGCCCTGGTCACCGGGGAGTTGCGCGGCACCATCGAGCTGCGGGCCGGCGCCAACGGTGGCACCGAGGCGTTGCTGGTCGTCCCACTGGCCCGCACCGCCCCCGATGGCCGCTCACAGATCTGACGCGGCCCGCCGCCTCGACGGCGCGGTCGGGTCAGCGGCTGGTCAGCAGGGCGACGGTCAGGCCGGGGCGTTGCCAGACCTGCGCGACAGTGAAGTCCGCGCGCAACGCGTCGCCCTTGGGCCCCTGCACGACGGCCAGCGGCTCGGCGTGCCGCCCGGCGACGACCAGCCACACCCGTGAGGTGCCGGCGAGGCACTGCGCCGGCCGCGAGCACTCGGTGGCCCAGAGGTCACCTCGGCGAACCTCGTCCTCGGTGACGAGCACGTCCCGTGGCGGGTCGTCGAGGTGGTAATCGACGCCCAGATCGAGGAACAGCCAGCTGTCCCGGGGTGAGTAGACCACCGCGTCGCCGGGCTGCTGGCCGTGGGCGATCACCCGTGCGGCGCCCGCGTAGTCCACCGGGGCGCTGCGTGGCCACTCGTGGGTGCGCCGCAGCGCGGCCTGATCGGGCAGGCCGAGCAGCCCGGCCAGGACCACCACGACCAGCGCGGCCGGGACGGCCACCCCGGCCAGCGCCGCGCCCGCCAGCAGGCAGGCGAAGGGGACCACGAAGACCAGGTACCGAGGCACCCACAGCGGTACGACCGACCCGGCGGCGAAGAGCAGCACGACAGGCAGGAGCACCGCGCTCACCGGCAGCAGGGCGCGCCGCCCGAGCCGGGCCGCGCCGAGCGCGGCGATCCCGACCACCAGGCCGCCCACCACACTGCTCTGGGCCACTCCGCCGGGCAGCGCGCTCAGGTCGTCCAACCGGGCCGGGGCCACCCAGCTCAGCTGTCGGGAGCGCTGCGTCCGGGCGCGCAGCAGCAGGGGGGTCACCACCAGCGCGGCCGGCACCAGCGCCACCACCCACCGCCACAACCGCCGGTCCCGGCGCGTGACGCCGCCAGCCGGGGTGTCGTACGTGGTTTCGCGCACCGGGCTGATGCCGGCCGCGGCGGTCCCGCGCCACCAGGTGAGCAGCACCACCAGCGCGTGCGCGGCGAGCAGGGTGAGCGCGATCAGGTGGGTGAGCCCGAGCGCGGCCACGGCGGCGGCGTACCCGGCCCACCGGGCCCACCCCGGCCGCCGCAGCGCGGTCACCAGCAGCAGGGTCGCGAGCACCGCGAGCGCGGTGGCCAGGGCGTACGGGCGGGCTTCCTGCCCGTAGCGGGAGGTGCTGGGGAGCACCGCGAACAACAGCCCGGCGAGGAGGCCGGTACGTCGGTTGACCAGCTGCTCCCCGAGCACGGCGAGCAGCCCGGCGGCGACGGTCATCGCCAGCGCCGCCGGCAGGCGCAGGGCGACCGTGGAGTCACCGGCGACCGCGATCCAGCCGTGCATCAGCAGGTAGTACGGGCCGGTGGCGGCGTCTATCGTGCCCGCCAACCGGGCTAGGTCGCCGGGGGACCGGGTGGCGGCGCTCCAGGTCGCCAACTCGTCGCGCCACAGCTGGGCCGATCCCAGCCCGGTGGCGGTGACCGCGAGGGTCAGCACCGCCGGCAGCAGCCAGACGGGGCCGGCCAGCCGGATCGGCAGGCCCCTGGTCGACTTGTCGGACAATCCGCCCACAGCCCCGAGCCTGCCACGCCGCAACCGCCCGCGAGCTCAGCCCGCAACAGTGCCACGCCGACCGTGCCCTCACCAACCGCGTCGATCTTGCAGTTTCGGTCGCCGATATGAGTGGAATGCCTCTTATATCGCGGCAGGATGTGCAAGATCGCGGGGGAGGGGAGCCGACCCGGCCCGTGATGTGGGATCCCGCACGCGTACATTGGCTGGCCCCCATCCGGTGTGGCAGCATGGGCCCCATGACCGCCGCTGTCGTCCGCCGCTTCGTGGCTCGTCGCCACGTCGATTACGGCCGCGTGCGCAGCGCGATCTGTCCGGCCCACTGACGACGCCCGACTAATCCGTCTCGGGCGCGCTCCGCGCCGGCTGTCTCAGACACCGTTGTCCCGCCCGCTCTCGCGGGCCGGCCGCCGCGCCCCGCGTTCGCCCCGAGGCACAGCAGACAACGGAGGACGCCGCGATGGCGGTCAGCAGCATCCCGGCCCGTTCCGGAGACTCGACGGCCCGCCCGGCCCGGGCGCCGCGTAAGCCCCGGGGTGAGGGTCAGTGGGCGCTCGGCCACCGCGAGCCGCTCAACCCCAACGAGCGCATCAAGAAGGACGACGACCCGCTCAACGTCCGGGCCCGCATCGAGACCATCTACGCGCACCGCGGCTTCGCCTCCATCGACCCGCAGGACCTTCGCGGCCGGTTCCGCTGGTGGGGCCTCTACACCCAGCGCAAGGCCGGCATCGACGGCGGGCGCACCGCCGTGCTGGAGCCGCACGAGTTGGAGGACGAGTTCTTCATGCTCCGGGTCCGCATCGACGGCGGTCAGCTCAGCCTGGCGCAGCTGCGGGTGATCGCGGACATCTCCCGGGAGTTCGCCCGGGACACCGCCGACATCACCGACCGGCAGAACATCCAGTACCACTGGATCCGGGTCGAGGACATGCCGGAAATCTGGCGTCGACTGGAGTCCGTCGGCCTCCAGACCACCGAGGCGTGCGGCGACTGCCCACGGATCGTGCTGGGCAGCCCGGTCGCCGGGGTGGCCCGCGACGAACTGCTCGACCCGACCCCGGCGGTCGACGAGATCGTCGCCCGGTACGTCGGGGACAAGCAGTTTTCCAACCTGCCCCGCAAGTTCAAGACGTCTATCTCCTGGCTGGTCGACACCCCGTACGAGTCGAACGACATAGCCTTCCTCGGCGTCGACCACCCCGAGCACGGTCCCGGCTTCGACGTCTGGGTCGGCGGCGGCCTCTCCACCAACCCGATGCTCGCCCAGCGGCTCGGCGTGTGGGTGCCGCTGGCCGAGGTGCCGGACGTGTGGGCCGGGGTGGTGGGGATCTTCCGTGACTACGGTTACCGCCGGCTGCGGCACCGGGCCCGGTTGAAGTTCCTGGTGGCCGACTGGGGTGTCGAGCGCTTCCGCGAGGTCCTGGAGAAGGAGTACCTGGGTCGGACGCTGCTCGACGGCCCGGCACCGGAGCTGCCGGCGAAGCCGGTCGACCACGTGGGCGTGCACGAGCAGGCCGACGGGCGGCACTACGTGGGCGCCGCCCCGGTGGTCGGGCGGGTCTCCGGCGCGCAGCTGAGCCAACTGGCCGACGTGGTCGAGGCGCACGGCAGCGACCGGGTGCGGCTCACCCCGTACCAGAAGCTGCTGGTGCTCGACGTGCCGTCGGAGCGGACGGAGTCGCTTGTCGACGCGCTGCGCGGGATCGGCCTGGAGGCCCGGCCGTCGGCCTGGCGACGCGGCACCATGGCGTGCACCGGCATCGAGTACTGCAAGTTGGCCATCGTCGAGACCAAGGCCCGCGGCGAGGAGTTGGTGGCCCGGCTGGAGCAGCGGCTGCGTGACTTCGACGCGGACATCTCGATCCACATCAACGGCTGCCCGAACGCCTGCGCGCGTACCCAGGTGGCCGACATCGGGCTCAAGGGGCAGCTGGTGGTCGGCCCCGACGGCCGGCAGGTGGAGGGCTTCCAGGTGCACCTGGGCGGCGGGCTGGGCATGGCGCAGGGGCAGACCGCCGGTTTCGGTCGCAAGCTGCGCGGCCTGAAGACCACCGCCGACGAGCTTCCGGAGTACGTGGAAAGGCTGGCCCGCCGTTACCTGGCCGGTCGGAGCGCGGGCGAGACGTTCGCCAACTGGGTGATCAGAGTCGACGAGGAGGAACTGCGGTGAGCAGCGAGAACCGAGCGGCACCTCTGTACTGCCCGTACTGCGGCGAGGAGGACCTGCGGCCGCACGAGGCGGGGCACGGCGCCTGGGAGTGCCACGCCTGCACCCGGGTCTTCTCGGTGAAGTTCACCGGGTTGCTCTCGCGGTCGGTGAACCGGTGAGCGCGAGCAGTGAGCTTGCGAGCCCCGCAGGCGGGAACGAAGAGCCAGCTCGGATGAGCCTCGTCTCCGCCGCCGGCCTGGGCCTGGTCGGCCCAGGCGGGCCGCAGCCGGCCGACCCGACCCGGCGCGGCCCCGACGAGCTGCGGGCGCTCGCCGAGCAGGCAGCTCAGGAGCTGGAGGGCGCCCCGGCACTGGAGATCGCCCGGTGGGCGGCGCAGACCTTTGGCGACCGTTTCTGCGTCACCAGCTCGATGGCCGACGCCGTGCTGGCCCACCTGGTGTCCCGGGTCGCCCCGGGCGTGGACGTGGTCTTCCTCGACACCGGCCTGCACTTCCCCGAGACACTCCGGGTGCGCGACGAGGTGGCCCGGACGCTCCCGGTGAACGTCCGGTCGATCCGGCCGCGGCTCACCGTCGGGCAGCAGGACGGTCAGTACGGCCCCCGGCTGTTCAACAAGTCACCGGACGACTGCTGCCAGCTGCGCAAGGTGGAGCCGTTGGAGCGCGCGCTGTCCGGGTACGACGCCTGGGCCGCCGGCCTGCGCCGGGACGAGTCGCCGACGCGTGCCAACACGCCGGTCGTGACCTTCGACGCGCGACGCGGCAAGGTCAAGGTCAACCCGATCGCGGCCTGGTCGCAGGGGGATGTGGACTCCTACATCGCCCGCTTCAACGTGCCGGTCAACGAGCTGTTCAAGCAGGGGTACGGCTCGATCGGCTGCTGGCCGTGCACCCGTCGTACCAAGGCCGGTGAGGACGCGCGGGCCGGCCGCTGGGCCATGTTCGAGAAGACCGAGTGCGGGCTGCACGTCTGACCTCCCCTTCGGCTACCCCGACCGGCGCAGTCTCGGCCGGCGGGGTGGCTCCGGTGGTGCTGGTCGCCCACGGCAGCCGTGATCCGCGAGCCGCCGAGGCCACCCGGGCGCTGGCTCGGGCGGTGTCGACGGCCCGGCCGGGCCTTCAGGTGTGGTCGAGTTGGCTGGACCACACCGAGCCGGGGCCGACCGAGGTGCTGCGTGCGCTGGCCATGGCCGGTCACCGACGCGCGGTGGTGGTGCCGCTTCTGCTGACTGCCGCGTACCACCGCCGGGTGGACATCCCCGCGGCCGTCGCCGCCGCGACGCGGGTCGAGCCCACGCTGGCGGTACGTGTGACCGACGTGCTCGGCCCGGCGGACGGGACGGTGGACCCGCTGCTGCTGGCCGGGCTGCGCCGTCGGCTCGGTCAGGCGGATCCGGGCCGCTTCGACGCGCTGGTGCTGGCCGCGGCGGGCACCCGGGACGCGCGGGCACGTGGCTCGGTGGGGCAGGTGGCGGCCGCGCTCAGCGCGGATTTCGGAGTGCCCTGCCGGGTGTCGTACGCCTCGGCGGCCCCACCGGCGACCGGCGTGGCGGTGTCCCGGTTGCGGGCGGCCGGCGCACGGCGGGTGGCGGTGGCCGCGTACTTCCTGGCACCGGGCCTGTTCCACGACGCGGTAGCCGAGGCGTCCCGGACTGCCGGCGCGGTGGCGGTGGCGGCCCCGTTGACCGACGCACCGGAGTTGGCCGGGTTGGTGCTGCGGCGGGTCGAGGACCAGGGCGCCATGCTGTCAGCGGCCTGACGAGAGCCGGGGCCAGCGGAAACGGCGGCGGTCTGACGCTGCCGGGAAAGCTGAACGCCCCGGCGGGCGGACCCGCCGGGGCGTACTGCTGTGTCGTGGGAGATCAGGCGGAGTGAGCGCGCAGCACCCGGAGACCGCCGCGCCGCTTGACAGCGCGCCGCTCCTCTTCGCTCATCCCGCCCCAGACGCCGGCGTCCTGACCCGACTCGAGTGCCCACTGCAGGCACTGGTCGGTCACGGAGCAGCGCCTGCAGACGGCCTTTGCCTGCTCGACCTGCAGGAGAGCCGGTCCGGACGTCCCGATCGGAAAGAACAGCTCCGGGTCCTCGTCGCGGCAGACACTATGGTGACGCCAGTCCATGGCGGCAACACTCCTCATTCTGGATGGGTGGCAACAATTGCTTGGTCGTGCTTTTCCTATATGCGTCCGCGTGCCGATGGTGACCGTTCGCGTCTGTCCATTCGGCGGTGCGTGAGCAGGCAGTTAGTCCCGGGGACCTGCTGGAACAGCTCAACCTGACGAGCATATCCAGGCAATGTCCCGGTAACTCAAGTTCGCTTGTGAATACTTTCACGATCGCTCGTGATGTCAAGGGTGACGCTCGGAAAAACTCTGTGCGGTGAGCAAGCCCACAGCCCATTTGTCCGGGTTCCAGTGCCTTCCCGGTTACCCGCCGTGCCACAGTCGAGGATCAATATAGTACAGTCCGCGAGACATTGCTGACATTTCCGGCACCTGCCCCTCGGTGTGGCGGCGACCGTCGTTGCGGTTGCGGTGCCGCGTCGACCTAGGGCAGTACCCGAGACCTAGTAGATTACTCTGAGTGCGGCGGGAATGGATGTGAATCTGACTTTCTCCCGCTCGCCAAGATAGTCGCCGTCCAGCTGGAACGCCTGTGGACGGCTGGAGAGCAGGGTGAACTCCGCTGTGTCATGGAGTCGTAACACCTGCCGCCCGCTGCGATCCGGCTTCCGGGACAGGAACTGAGTCACAGTCCGTGTTGTGCTAGCCACTCGGAGCTGACGCAGTGCCAGCACGTCCAGCCCGAGGTCGAACGACGCGTCCGGGTTCGGGTTGACCTCCCGGTCGCCCAGGTACGTCCACGGGGCGGTGTTCTGGATGATGACGGTGGCCAGCTCGCCCTCCACCGGCTCGCCAGGGCGCTCCAGGCTGATCGCCGGGTGCCGCCGGTCCGAGGCGAGAAAGTACTGGTTCATGATCGAGCGCAGGTAGAGCCCCGGAGTGGAGACGCGGCCCCGCCGCCGGGCCTGCTCCACCCGGTGGATCACGGCGGCGTCCAGCCCGAACCCGGCGCAGAAGGTGAAGTAGCGGTCGTCGGCGCGGCCCAGCCCGACCGTCCGCTGCCGGCCCAGGCGCAGCCCTTCGAGGATCATGCTGGTCGCATCCGGCCACTCCCGGGGCAGGCCCAGCGCGCGGGCGAACACATTTGTCGAACCACCCGGAACAGTGGCCAGCGCGGGCAGCCGGTCGGCCATCGAGGCGCCCTCGGCACCCGCTGGCGGCTCGGCCGCCATCAGGCCGTTCACCACCTCGTTCACCGTGCCGTCACCACCCAGGGTGACGACGAGGCCGACGCCCTCCGCGGCGGCCTCGCGGGCCAGCGCCATGGCGTGCCCGCGGCGGCGGGTGTAGCGCACGCTGAGGTCGACTTCACTGCGCAGCGCCCGGACAAGCACGTCCCGGCTGCGTTCGCTGGTAGTGGTGGCCTTCGGATTGACCACCAGGACGGCCCGCATGGGCGGCACTGTACCTTCCGGTAGCCCAGGTATCGTGGCGCGCGTGACCATCGACTCGGCTCCGATTCCCGTCACACTCCGCTGGGCGGTTCGGCTGCTGTGGGCGGAGGCGGTCGTCGTCGGGCTGATCGCCGCCTGGCTGCTCTGGGCCGACCTCACCGCCACCACCACCGACCTCGCGTCGGCGTTGCTGGTCACCGGGTTCGCCATCGGGGCGGCCGTCGCGCTCTGGGCGTTGGGTCGCGCGCTGGTGCGCCGGCGGGCCGGCGCGCGGGCCCCCGCGATCGTGCTCCAGTTGATGCTGCTGCCGATCGGGTGGTTCATGATCCAGGCCGGCCTGGGCTGGCTGGGCGTGCCGCTGATGGCGCTCGGCCTGGGCGTCGGCTGGTTGCTGGTCAGCCCACCGACGACGCGGGCCCTCGGCTTCGAGTGACCCCACCCCGACGGGCTGCCCCGGCGATCCGGTGCTGACCCGTTGCGGTGCGGTGGTTGGTCGCTAGCCGTTGGAGCGGCGGGTGAGCAGCGAGATCGTTGCCCGGCCCTCGGCGGCCGTGGCGGACGCCGAGGTGGTGAGGGCGGTGAGCACCTTCCAGGCGAAGGACGACTCGGCGGGCAGCGTGGCACCCCGCACGGTCGGCACGGTCACCTCGACGGTCAGGGCGTCGTCGGTCACCGAGAAGCGGCACTCCAACTCGGCGTCCCGGGTGGCGATGGCGAGCAGCATGGCGCACGCCTCGTCGACCGCGATCCGCAGATCCTCGATCTCGTCGAGCGCGAACTGCAACCGGGCCGCGAGACCGGCGGTGGCGGTGCGGAGCACGCCGAGGTAACCGCCGTCGGCGGGCACCGTGAGGTGCACCACGTCGTCGTCGGTCGCTGGCTGGCCGGTCAGTTGAGTCACGCCTCATCCCTCCGGTCGGGGACTCTACCCGGTCGATGGTTCGGGCGCGTGATGGCGGCCCTGCCCCTGGGCGGCCAGGCCGTGCAGTGCGTCGCCGCTGAGCCGGTAGGGGATCCACTCGCTCATCTGCTCGGCGCCGATCGAGGCGTAGAAGCCGGCCGCCGGGTTCCAGTTGATCATCCACCATTCCAGCCGCTGGTAGCCCCGCTGGACGCAGATGTCGGCCAGGGTGGCGAGCAGCAGGCGGCCCGCGCCGGTGCCCCGGGCGGCCGGTCGGACGTAGAGGTCCTCCAGGTAGATGCCGTGCACTCCGGCCCAGGTGGAGAAGTTGAGAAACCACAGGGCGAAGCCGATCGGCTCGTCACGCTCGTCGACCGCGACGTGCCCGAAGAGCGCCGGAGTGGTCGTGAACAGAGCCGAGGTCAACTGCTCGGTGGTGAGGTGGCACTGGTCGGGAGCACGTTCGTACTCCGCCAGGTCGTGCACCATGGCGACGACGGCCGGCACGTCCTCGGGACGTGCCGGCCGGATCGTCGGGATGACCGGAGAGGTCACGCCTGCTTGGTCTCCCAGAAGATCTTCGCGATCTCGTCGATCTTCGAGAGCAGCTTGTCGGCGGTGGCCGGGTCCAGGCTGCCCTTGACGCCACCGGCGCCGGCGAGCTTGGTGGCCTCGTTGAACAGGGTGTGCAGGTTCGGGTACTTCTCGAAGTGGGGCGCCTTGAAGTAGTCGGTCCACAGCACCCACAGGTGGTGCTTGACCAGCTCGGCGCGCTGCTCCTTGATGATGACCGCCCGGGTGCGGAACTCCGGGTCGGTGTTCGCCTGGTACTTCTCGCAGATCATTTTGACCGACTCGGCCTCGATCCGGGCCTGGGCCGGGTCGTAGACGCCGCACGGCAGGTCGCAGTGAGCGCTCGCGGTGACGCGGGGCGCAAGGATGCGGGAAAGTCGCATCGGGATCCTCCATGGCAGGTTTGCGATGATCAAAGGCGACATTACTCCTGGGAATGCTCCCCGAGCGGCTGGAGGTGAAACCCGTGCGCGCCGATCAACCGGCAGAGGCACCCCGGCTGCGGGGGCCGCTGACCGCCGTCCTGGTCACCGGTCCCTCCATGGCGCCGGCGTTACGGCACGGCGACGCGGTGCTGGTCAGGCCGGGAGGCCGCCCGATTCGTCCCGGTGACGTGGTGGTCGCGGTGTTCCGCACGCGCCCCGAACTGCTGGTCGTGAAGCGGGCGGTCCGGCCACAGGACGGTGGCTGGTGGCTGCGCGGCGACAACGACCTGGTCACCGACGACTCCCGGGCGTACGGGGTGGCCGACGTGCGGGGGAGGGTGGTGGCCCGCTACTGGCCGCGCCCCGGACGGGTGCCCCGCCGTCCGTTATGACCCTGCTCACATCCGAGTGGCGGCGTCCACACTATGCTCGAAAAGTGCCCGGGTGACCCCCGCACCGCGTGCCACCGCTCGCCGCACACCTCGCGGCGGGGCCCGGCCGCCCCATCTGCTCGACAGATCCTGGAGTCACCACCATGTCTTCGTCCACCGTGGACCCCGCTGATCCCGTCTTCCAGCTGCACGTCGGCGGCAAGATGGCCGTCGCCTCGACGGTGCCACTCACCAGCCGGGAAGACCTCTCCCTCGCGTACACCCCAGGGGTTGCCCGGGTGTGTGAGGCGATCGCGGCGAACCCCGACCTGGCCGACGACTACACCTGGGCGTCGCACGCCGTCGCCGTGGTCACCGACGGCTCCGCGGTGCTCGGGCTCGGCAACATCGGCCCGCGTGCCGCGCTGCCGGTGATGGAGGGCAAGGCGGTGCTGTTCAAGCAGTTCGCCGGGGTGGACGCGGTGCCGGTCTGTCTGGACACCCAGGACGTGGACGAGATCGTCGCGGTGGTGCGGGCGCTGGCCCCCTCGTTCGGCGGGATCAACCTGGAGGACATCAGCGCCCCGCGCTGCTTCGAGGTGGAGCGTCGGCTCGACGAGGCGCTGGACATCCCGGTCTTCCACGACGACCAGCACGGCACCGCGATCGTGGTGCTCGCCGCGCTGCGTAACGCCGCGACCCTGCTCAACCGCAAGCTCGGCGACCTCCGGGTGGCGGTGAGCGGCGCGGGTGCGGCAGGCGTGGCCGTGACGAAGATGCTGATCGCCGGCGGCGTCAACCCCGACCAGGTGGTCGTCTGCGACTCCAAGGGGATCATCGGCCGGCACCGCACCGAGCTGACCGGCACCAAGGCCGAGTTGGCGGCGAGCACCAACGCCGCCGGCCGCCAGGGCGACATCACCGAGGCGCTGCGTGACGCGGACGTGTTGATCGGCGTCTCCGGTGGTCAGATCCCCGAGGCCGCGGTCGCCGGGATGGCGCCGGGCGGGATCGTGTTCGCGCTGGCCAACCCGACCCCGGAGGTGCACCCCGACGTGGCCGCCCGGCACGTCGCGGTGGTCGCGACCGGGCGCAGCGACTACCCCAATCAGATCAACAACGTGCTGGCCTTCCCCGGGGTGTTCCGGGGCGCGTTGGACGCGCGGGCCACCCGGATCACCGAGGGGATGAAGGTCGCCGCCGCCGACGCCATCGCGGGTGTGGTGGCCGAGTCGCTGACCGCCGACGCGATCGTCCCGTCGCCGCTGGACCCGCGCGTCGCGCCGGCCGTCGCCGAAGCCGTCGCCGAAGCGGCCCGTCGTGACGGCGTCGCCCGCCGATGAGCTGCTGACCCACGCTGGAGGAGAAGGGTCTTTCTCACGCCCCGGGCGTGGGAGGACCCTTCTTAACGGGCGCTCAGCTTGTTACCGTGCCGATCATGCGTGCCGCCTTCGCCTCCCGCCTCGACGACTCCGATCCCCTCGCCGCGCTCACGGTCGGTGAACGGCCCGAGCCGACCCACCCGGAAGACGACTGGGTGACCGTGCAGGTCCGGGCAACCTCGCTCAACCACCACGACCTCTGGTCACTGCGCGGGGTGGGGCTCACCGAGGCGCAGTTGCCGATGATCCTCGGCTGCGACGCGGTCGCAGTGGACCCCGAGGGCAACGAGGTGGTCGTGTACCCGGTGGTCGTCACGCCGGGTGACCCGCGCGGGGTGTCCATCCTCTCCGAGCACTTCGCAGGGACGCTCGCCGAGCGGGTCGCCGTACCCCGATCGAACCTGATCCCGCTGCCCGACGGGCTGGCGGCGACCGACGCGGCGTGCCTGCCCACGGCCTGGCTGACCGCGTGGCGGATGCTGACGACCAAGGGTCGCGTCGCGGACGCGGACACCGTGCTCGTGCAGGGTGCCGGCGGCGGCGTCGCCACCGCGGCCGTCGCGCTCGCCGTCGCGATGGGCAAGCGGGTGTACGCGACCAGCCGCGACGCCACCAAGCGGGAGCGGATCACCGCGCTCGGCGCCACCGCCGTGGAACCGGGTGCCCGGCTGCCGGAGCGGGTCGACGTGGTGATCGAGACGGTCGGCGCGGCCACCTTCGACCACTCGCTGAAGTCGGCCGCGCCGATGGCCCGGATCGTGGTCTCCGGCGCGACCGCCGGGCACCAGCCGTCGATCAACCTCCGCCGGATCTTCGCCATGCAGTTGGAGATCCTGGGCACCTCGATGGGCACCCCTGGGGAGCTGTACGAGCTGCTGGCGTTCTGCGCCGAGAACGAGGTGCGCCCGGTGGTGGACAGCGTGGTCCCCTTCAGCCGGGTCGAGGACGCCTTCGCCCGCCTGCACTCCGGCGACGCCTTCGGCAAGATCGTCATCGACCACACGGCCTGACGCGCTGGCCGCCGCGCTCAAGATCCGCACAACATCAGGGAAATAGTGGTCTCCGGCGACGCTGAGGCCACTATTTCCTGGATGTTGCACGGATCTTGAATAGGTCGGCGCGCGTCAGAGGTGGTTGTCGAAGGTTGCCAGGCCGCCGCGCGTGGCCCCGGTCGAGATGCGCTCCTTGGCTGCGGCGTCGCCGTACAGCGACCAGCGGAGGAACTCGATGGACGTGTCCGAGACGACCCGCAGCGTCTTGGCGTCGCTGAGCAGCGCCCGCCCGTGGTCACCCTTGGGCAGGCTCAGCAGCGCCTTCGGCCACGGCACCTTCTCGTACGCGGCCTTGCCCGCCGCGTACTCGACCACCTCGTCCAACTCGCCGTGCACGAACAACTGCGGCGCGGACACCCCCGCGAACGCGGTCCCCACGCCGACGGCCGTACCGGCGAACACCACCCCGGCGACCAGCCGCTCGTCCCGGCCGCCCGTGAAGAGGCCGATGGTGGTCACCGCGCCGGCCGAGTGCCCGGCCGCGGCCACCCGGTCGGTGGCCAGCCGGCCGCGCAGCCCGTCGCCGGCCTTGCCGTCGAGCGCCAGCACCTGGGTCAGCGCGTACGACACGTCGGCCGGCTGGTTGAGCACGTCGACGAGCTTGCCGTCGCTGCCCCGCGAGGTGTGCGGGAAGATCGGCGCAGCCACGACGAATCCCGCGGTCGCCCATCGGGTCAGCAACGGGGCGTAGTCGTCCGGGTGGGCGGTGAAGCCGTGGCTGAACATCACCACCGGGAAGCGGCCCTCGGCGGCCGTCGCGGACCGCTTCGCCACGCCGCCGGCCTTCCCGGCCGCCGGGTACCAGAGCGTGACCGGCAGCGCACGGCCGTCCCGGTTCAGCTTCAGCTGGCGTACGCCGACAGCGAAGGTGGTCTCCGGCGCGGTCCCGGCGGGGACCTGCGGTGTCGGTGTGGCGGTGGCGGCGGGCGGTGACGTGGCCGGCGCCGGTGCGCTCTCGTTCTTCGGGGCGTCCGAGGAGCAGCCGACCAGACTAGCCATGAGCAGAGTGGTGGCCAGCAGCGTGGGGGTGACGCGACGAGACATGAGGCTCATTGTGCCCTGCCGGGGTCACCGGGTTGGGCGTGCTGTGCCGACACCGTCACCCACCCACCTCACGCTGCGGCGCGTTCGGAGCGCGGTCGCCGTCGGCGCGTGGTGTCGGTGAGTGTGCGCGGCGGGAAGGCGGCGTTGGGGTTGTACATGTTGGTTCCGGGCGGCACGATCTCGTCGATCCGGTCGAGGACGGCGTCGTCGAGGGTGAGCGCCGCGCCCTTGAGCAGATCCTCCAGTTGCCCGCTGGTCCGTGGCCCGATGATCGCCGACGTGACCGCGGGATGGGCCACAGTGAAGGCGATGGCGAGCTGCGGCAGCGTGCAGCTGACCTGCGCGGCGAGGTCGACGAGCTGTTCGACGACGTCGAGCTTGGCGGTGTTCTCGGCGATCGTGGGGTCGAACTGCGCCGGGCGCAGGACGGCCCGCCCTGTCGACAGGTCGACGGGCTCACCCTTGCGGTATCTGCCGGTGAGGAACCCGAAGGCGAGTGGGCTCCAGACCAGCACCCCCATGCCGTAGCGCTGGCAGACCGGCAGGAGCGCGGCCTCGATTCCCCGGGCCAGGATCGAGTACGGCGGTTGCTCGGTACGCAGCCGGCCGAGGCCCCGACGCTCGGAGACGTGGTGCGCCTCGACGATCTCCTCGGCCGGGAACGTCGAGCAGCCGAAGGCGCGGATCTTGCCCTGGCGTACGAGGTCGGTGAGCACCGAGAGGGTCTCCTCGATGTCGGTGCGGGGGTCGGGGCGGTGGATCTGGTAGAGGTCGATCCAGTCGGTGTCCAGACGCCGGAGGCTCTCCTCGACAGCCGTGAGGATCCACCGCCGGGAGTTCCCACCGCGGTTGCGCCCCTCACCCATCGGAAAGTGCACCTTGGTGGCGAGTACGACGTCGTCCCGCCGCCCCCGCAGTGCCTTCCCGACGATCTGCTCGGACTCGCCCTGGCCGTACATGTCGGCGGTGTCCACGAAGTTGATGCCCTGGTCCAGGGCGGTGTGGACGATGCGGACGCAGTCGTCGTGGTCGGGGTTGCCGACGGCACCGAACATCATGGTCCCGAGGCAGTGGGTGCTCACCTCGATGCCGGTGCCGCCGAGAGCGCGGTAGTGCATGGCGATGCTCCTCTGTGATTCGGTGACGATCACACGGCACGGTAGGAGCTAGAGCCGGCTCTAGGTCAACCCTCGTTACCCTGCACGACATGGCTGACGTCACAGCGATTCTGAGCATCGGACAGGTGGCCGAGCGCACCGGCCTGAGCGTGCACGCGCTGCGCTTCTACGAGCAGGAGGGCGTCTTCGTCAGCCCCGTACGCCGCGGGCCTGGTGGGCGTCGCGTCTACAGCCAGGACGACGTGGACTGGCTGACCGTGTGCATCATCCTGCGTGCCTCGGGCATGCCGCTGCCGGCGCTCCGGCGCTACGCCGATCTCGTCCGCGACGGTGCCGGCAACGAGGGGGAGCGGCTCGCGCTCCTGCGCGAGCACCACGAGCGCGTCACCGGTCAGATGGGCCGGCTCGCCCAGTGCCTTGACCTGATCACGTTCAAGGTCGGGTTGTACGAGGACCTGCTCGACCAGGACCGACGCGAAGCTGAGCCGGATCAGCGGCGTCCTTCGGGCGGCGGGGACGTCCCGGCATCCGCAGCGGGTACATCCGCCCGGCCCTGAGTCGGCACCGACTGCCCGGCGGGTGTCAGTGGGCGGGACGGGACTCGTAGCGGGTCAGGGGCGTGCGGGCGCCGGTGGGCAGGCGTGTGCCCGCCGCCCGGTCGCCGTAGAGGGTCCACCGGAGGAAGTCGGTGGTGGTGGTGAGGACCGGCGCGAAGCCCGGGTTGCCCGGTGTCAGGTACTCGCCGTGGCCCTGACCGAGCAGGCTGAGGAACGCGGCCGGCCCCGGTACGCGCCCGTACGCGGCCCGGCCGACCGTCACCGGCACCACAGCGTCGGCCGTGCCGTGCACGAAGAGCAGCGGCGCGATCGGCCCGGCGAAGCTGCCGGGCAGCCCACCGCCGGCGATCACGATGCCGGAGCGCAGCCGTGCCGGGTGGCCTTCGGTGAACATGCCGCTGGTGGTGAAGCCGCCCGCCGAGTGCCCGGCGGCGGCGATCGACGTGAGGTCCAGGTGGCCGGCGAGCGGATCGGTGGGGTCGCTGTCGAGGCGGCTCAGGTGCCGGATCAGCCGCCAACCGTCGGCGGGCTGGTTGCGGACGTCGGCCCGGGTGAACCGGGCGGCACCCTGCCGGGTGTGCGGGTACGCGGGGGCCGCCACGACGAAACCGGCCGCCGCCCAGCGGGTGGTCAGCTCGGCGTGCAGCTCGGGCCGGCTGTGCAATCCGTGGCTGTAGACCACCACCGGGAACCGGCCGGCGGCCACCTCGCCGGTCGACGCCGGGTACCAGATGGTCACCGGCAGGGGGCGCGCCGAGCGCGGATCGAGGGTGAGCGTACGCACGCCGACGGCGTACGACCCCTCGGGCGCCCGACGCGCTGCCTGCGGGCCGCTGGACCCGCCCGGCGCGGCGGTGGCCGGCGCGCAGCCAGCCAGCAGCGCTGTCACCAGTACGGCGATCAGCCGCCCCGCCCCCATCGCTTTACCGTAGGTGCCCGGGGTGCGCCGCGACCCCGTCTTCCGGCCCGGCTGCGCCCGCCACCCGGCTGGGTCGACTCCGCCGGCCGGGTTGACACGGGCGGGCGGTGTGGTCGGGGACGGTACGCCGACGCGGTCTTCGCTAGGGTCACCCGCATGGCTGAGAACTACACCGACCCCAGCGGCAACACCGAGGCGTTCCGCGCGTTCACCCAGACGCCGGAGACCGGCGGGGCGACGGAGTCGCCGTCCCGTCTCCCCCTGATCATCGGTGCGGCGGCGGTCGTCGTGCTCCTGGTGGCCCTCGTCGTCTGGCTCGTCGCCTAGCGCTGTGGGCTGCCGCCGTCGACCACGTGCCGGGTCTGGCGGGCGATCTCCCGTTCCTCGTCGGTGCGGATGACGCAGACGCTCACCTCGGCGTCGTCCGGCGAGATGATCCGATCGCCGTCGCCGTTGTTGCGGGTCTCGTCCACGGTGATGCCGAGCCGGGCCAGCCCGGCCAGCGCGGCGGCCCGCACGGGCGCGGCGTGCTCGCCCACGCCGGCGGTGAAGGTGATCGCGTCGACCCGGCCGAGCAGCGCGTAGTACGCGCCGACATACCCGGTGATCCGCCGGCAGTACACGTCGAAGGCCAGCGCGGCGGCCCGATCCCCGGCCGCCCGGCGCTGGAGCACCTCGCGCATGTCGTTGACGCCGGTCAGCCCGAGCAGGCCGCTGCGGTGGTTGAGCAGGTCGTCGATGTCGTCGACCGACATCCCGGCCTCGCGGCGCAGGTGGAAGATCACGGTCGGGTCCAGGTCACCGCTGCGGGTGCCCATCACCAGCCCTTCCAGCGGCGACATCCCCATCGAGGTGGCCACGCTGCGGCCGTCGGCCACCGCGCAGGCGCTCGCCCCGTTGCCCAGGTGCAGGGTGATCGTGTTGAGCTGCTCGTACGGGCGGCCCAGCAGTTCGGCGGTGCGTCGGGAGACGTACGCGTGTGAGGTGCCGTGGAAGCCGTACCGGCGGATGCCGTACCGCTGCGCGGTGTCCCGGTCGATCGCGTACGTCGCGGCGGCCTCCGGCAGGGTGTGGTGGAACGCGGTGTCGAAGACGGCGACCTGCGGGACGTCCGGCAGGGCCGCCCGGGCCACCTCGATGCCGGCCAGGTTGGCCGGGTTGTGCAGCGGGGCGAGCGGCACCAGGTCCTTGATCGCGGCGAGCACGGCGTCGTCGATCAGGACCGGCGTGCTGAACTTCCGGCCACCGTGCACCACCCGGTGCCCGACCGCGGTCAGCCCGGTCAGGTCCAGGTCGGCCAGGATCTGCCGGACGGCGCTGGTGTGGTCCGCCGCGCCGCCGCCGGGCTCGCCGACCCGCTCCACGGTGCCCTGGCCGAGGGTCCGGTCACCGTCGTAGTGCCGCCACTTCACCGACGACGACCCGCAGTTGAGCACCAGTACCCGACTCACGAGGCCTCCTCGGTGGCCGCCTGGATGGCGGTGATCGCCACCGTGTTGACGATGTCCGGCACGGTGGCACCGCGGGACAGGTCGTTCACCGGCCGGCGCAGGCCCTGCATCACCGGGCCGACGGCGACCGCCCCGGCGGACCGCTGCACCGCCTTGTACGTGTTGTTGCCCGTGTTCAGGTCCGGAAATATGAAGACCGTGGCCTGGCCGGCCACCGGGCTCCCGGGCAGCTTGGTCGCCGCCACCGCGGGGTCGATCGCCGCGTCGTACTGGATCGGCCCCTCGACCAGCAGGTCGGGTCGGCGTTCCCGGACCAGCGCGGTGGCCGTGGCGACCTTCTCCACGTCCGCGCCCGCGCCGGAGCTGCCGGTCGAGTACGACAGCATGGCCACCCGGGGCTCGATGCCGAACCGGGCGGCGGTGTCGGCCGACGAGATCGCGATGTCGGCGAGCTGTGCGGCGTCCGGGTCGCGGTTGACCGCGCAGTCGCCGTAGACGAGCACCCGGTCGGCGAGCAGCATGAAGAAGACGCTGGAGGCCACCGAGACGTCCGGCACGGTACGGATGATCTCGAACGCCGGCCGGATGGTGGCGGCGGTGGTGTGGGTGGCTCCGGAGACCATCCCGTCGGCGTGCCCGGTGGCCACCATCATGGTGCCGAAGTAGTTGGGCTGCGCCACGATGTCGTACGCCAGCTCGACCGTGACACCCCGGTGGGCGCGCAGCTTCGCGTACTCGGCGGCGAACTCGTCCCGCCAGGGGCTGCCGGCCGGGTCGACCACGTCCGCGCCGGTCAGGTCGATGCCCAGTTCCCGGGTGCGGCGGGCGACGTCGTCCGAGCGGCCGAGCAGGGTGAGGTCGGCGACACCCCGGCGGAGCAGGATCTCGGTGGCGCGCAGGATCCGCTCGTCGGTGCCCTCCGGCAGCACCAGCCGGCGGCGGTTGGTCCGGGCGCGGTCGATCAGGTCGTACTCGAACATCATCGGGGTGACGCGTTCGGAGCGGGTGACCCGCAGCCGGCGGGCCAGGTCGGCGGTGTCGACGTTGTCCTCGAACGCGCCCAGCGCGGCCTCCACCTTGCGGGGGTTGGCGGGGCTGGGCCGTGCCTCGATCCGGCTGGACGCCGCGACGGTGTCGTAGCTGTCGCTGGGCACCGAGAGCACTGCGAAGCCGGTGTTGAGCCGCTCGACCAGGCGCATTGCCCGGGGGTCGGGTTGTTCGCCAAGGGTGAGCACCACGCCGGCCAGCGAGACCTGCCCGGCGATGTGCGCGGTGCTCGCCGCGACCAGCAGGTCGGCGCGGTCGCCGGGGGTGATGACCAGCGCCCCCTCGGTCAGGTGGTCGAGCAGGATCGGCACGTGCGCGGCGCCGACCACGTAATCGAGGACGTCCCGGCCGAGTGCGGCCTCGTCGCCGGCCAGCAGGGTGGCGTCGAGCGCCGCCGCGACCTCGGCCACCGTCGGCGCCGACACGGTCGGCACCTCCGGGATGGCGTACGCGGGGACCGGCAGCTCCGGCAGCGTCATCGGCCCGGACACCCGGTTGGCGATCACCGCCAGCACCGTCGCGCCCAGGTCCACCAGATCGTGGTACGCCCCACGCGCCGCCGCCGCGATCGTCTCCGGTTCCTGCCCGAAGCCGTCGATCACGGGCACCACCACGCTGCCGAACTCGGTGGCGAGCCGGGCGTTGAAGGCCAACTCGCGGGGGCCGGCGCCATCGCCACCGTCGGCGAAGTCGCTGCCCACCACGACGACCGCCGGGCAGCGCCGCTCGATCGCCCGGTACCGCTCGACGATCCGGAAGATCAGCTCCTCCCGGCGGCCGTCGGCGACCAGGGCCGCCGCCTCGGCGTACGTCATGCCGGTCAGCTCGGCCTCGGGCAGGTCGACCCGGTAGCGGTCGTGCAGCAGGGCGAGGATCGGGTCGGGGCGGGTGCCGGAGACCAGCGGTCGGAACGCGCCGATCCGCTCGACCTGCCGGGAGAGGAGTTCCGCGAGGCCGAGGGCGATGGTCGACTTGCCCCCTCCGGACCCCACGCTGGTCAGATAAACGCTGCGGGCCACGCACCCACCCTAGAAGATCACCGCCGGACCCGCGCGGGTCCGGCGACCCTGAACTGCCGAATGGACAGTCCGGAAATCGGGTGCGAACCATCCGAGGCGACGGGAACGTGCGGCGGTTCGGCTCGCCCGGCTGCCGGGCAGGGCGGTCGGGGTGGCCCGGTCGAGCAGGTGGGTCGACTGGTCGCCGGGACGTGGCCCCGCTTCGGTCGGTCGGCCGTGACTGTCGTTTCACGCCCGACGCTCAACCGGATGATCCGTCGATCACTGCTCGTGTTCGTCAGATGACGGCAGTCTTCGTGGGGATGCGGCGATGCGCTCGGCGTCTCACCTGCGGGATGTCAGAAAAGCTGAGGAAGGCTCACACCTAGACTCACGTCCCATGACTGCCCACCGTGTGAGCAGCGACGATGCGTCGATCGCGAGATCGATGCCCGCAGGCATGAATGGCCGCGGATCGGCCGCCGACTCGAATCGTACCGGCCCACTCGACGGGCCGACCATGGTCATCGGCCGGTCCGACAGCCCCACCGCGCTGATCGCCGCCGTACGCCAGCCGCCGCCGGTCTTCGTCGATCCCAGCGGTCGACGCCGCTCCCGCCTGCGTTGGCTCGCGTACGCCGCGGGGCTGCTGGGCCTGACCTACACCGGGCTGGTGGGCATCAGCTTCGCGGGCGTGGTGGAACCGCACACGGTGCTGCCCTTCGTCGACGAGGTCAAGCAGCCCGAGCGGCCCGCGCCGCCCCCCAAGGCGACCGTCGCCGACCCTGACCCGTCGACGGCCGTCCCACACAGGCCGGCGTCGACGGTGGCCCCCACCGTCGTCCCGACTCCCCGCTCGGTCGCATCCACCCGGCCGCCGAGCGCCACCCGGCCGCCCAACGCCACCCGACCGCCGAGCGTCAACCCCGCCGGCCCGCCGGCCTCGCCCGGTCCCAGGCCGACGGGTTCGGTGGCCCCGACGGCCCCGGCTCCGGTCCCGACCCAGGACCCGTTGTCGCCCCCCGTGACGCTGCCAGACCAGGCCGGCGGCCTCCGCGTCGATGGTTGAGCCGACCACCCCGTCGACCCGCCGCCGGGCCGTACCGCAGCCACGCTGGATCCTGCTCGGCATGCTGCTGGCCGTCCTGGGCAGCGTGCTCTTCGTCAACGCGTACACCAACGCTTCCTTCACCCCGGATCACCAGCAGAGCAGCAGAGGGCAACGGGAGGTCCCCACCTCTGTGGTGACCGGCGGACCGATCATCAGCGCCAACAGCGAGCAGGTCCGCTCGTACCGGCTGCCGGACCGGACTATCGCGCTCACCTTCGACGACGGTCCCGACCCCGTCTGGACCCCCGAGGTGCTGCGCGTCCTGGAAGCCCACCAGGTCAAGGGCACCTTCTTCGTGCTGGGCTCGCAGGTGTCCCGGCACCTCGACACGGCCCGGAAGCTCGTCGACGGCGGCCACGAACTCGGTGTGCACACCTTCACCCACCCCCAGCTCAGCGAGCTGCCCGGATGGCGGCGAGAGCTGGAGTACGCCCAGACGCAGCTCGCCCTGGCCGCCGTCACCGGCGTACGCACCTCACTGGTGCGGTTTCCGTACTCCTCGCACGCCGACGCCATCGACAACCACGACTGGCCGTTGGTGAAGGCCGCCGGAGACCTCGGCTACCTGACGGTGCTCAACGACACCGACAGCCAGGACTGGGCGCTGCCCGGTGTGGACAAGATCGTCATGAACGCGACCCCGGACGGCACGTCCGGCGCCATCACCCTCTGGCACGACTCCGGTGGTGACCGTGCGCAGACCGTCGCCGCCCTCGACCGGTTCATCCCGACGATGAAGGAACGGGGATACCGCTTCGTCACCGTGACCGAGGGACTGAACCTCGCCCTGGCCGCCGCCGGTGCCGAGCAACGGATGGACGTCGGTGTGGCCGCCTCCGTCGGGGAACGCTGGCGCGGCCGGATGCTGGTCTGGGCGGTGCGGGGCGCCGACCACACGCTGAGCGTGTTCGGGATCCTCTTCGTGCTCGTCGGTGTGCTCACGGTGGGGCGTACCGCCGCGTTGTTCGTGCTCGCCGGCCGGCACGCCCGCCGCCGCCGGGCCAAGGGTTGGACGTGGGGGCCACCGGTCACCGCTCCGGTCTCGGTGATCGTCCCCGCCTACAACGAGAAGGAGGGGATCGCCGCAGCGGTCTGCTCGCTCGCCAGCGGCGACCATCCGGGCGGGATCGAGGTTGTCGTCGTCGACGACGGCTCCACCGACGGGACCGCGGACATCGTCGAGGCGCTGCGCCTGCCCAACGTCCGGGTGGTCCGCAAGCCCAACGGCGGCAAACCCAGCGCGCTGAACACCGGCGTCGCGCTGGCCCGGCACGACCTGATCGTGATGGTCGACGGCGACACCGTCTTCGAGCGCGACTCCGTCCGCCGGCTGGTGCAGCCCTTCGCCGACCCGCGGGTGGGCGCGGTGGCCGGCAACGTCAAGGTCGGCAACCGGCGCAGCCTGATCGCCAAGTGGCAGCACATCGAGTACGTCATCGGCTTCAACCTGGACCGGCGTCTCTACGAGACGCTGCGCTGCATGCCGACGGTGCCCGGGGCGATCGGCGCCTTCCGGCGGGAGGCGCTGCGCTACGCCGGCGGGATGACCGAGGACACCCTGGCCGAGGACACCGACGTCACCATCGCCCTGGGCCGGGCCGGCTGGAAGATCGTCTACGAGGAGACGGCCCGCGCCTGGACCGAGGCGCCGTCGAGCATCGGCCAGCTCTGGAAACAGCGCTACCGGTGGAGCTACGGCACCATGCAGGCGATGTGGAAGCACCGCCGCTCGGTGTTCGACCGGGGCGCGTCGGGGCGGTTCACCCGGCGTTGCCTGTTCTTCCTCAGCCTCTTCGGGGTGCTGCTGCCGCTGCTCGCGCCGGTGATCGACCTGCTGGCCCTGTACGGCCTGTTCTTCCTCGACCGGAAGGCCACGGCGGTGGCCTGGCTGGCCATGCTCGGCGTGCAGATGCTCACCGCGGTGGTGGCGTTCCGGCTGGACCGGGAGAAGCTCGGTGTGCTGTGGGTGCTACCGCTCCAGCAGTTCGTCTACCGGCAGTTGATGTACCTGGTGATGATCCAGTCGGTGGTCACCGCACTGACCGGCGGTCGGCTGGGCTGGCAGAAACTGCGACGTACCGGCCTGGAACCGATCGCCTCCCGCACCCGCTGACCGGCCGGCGCCGGTCAGCCGTCCGTCGACTCCGGGACCGTTCAGTCCTCGTCGATGTCGTCGAGGCGAGCCAGCCAGGTGGCGAAACGCTCGATCGGGGTCTCGAACTCGGGGTTGAGGTCGACGAAGTCGCGCAGGCGCTCGCCCAGCCACTCCAGGGTCACCTGCTCGTCGCCCCGGCGCTCGACCAGTTCCTCGATGCCACGGTCGGTGAAGTACATCGCGTACGTCCTCATGCTCGGCCCGGCGCGGCCGGGCGGTGGTCGGTGGGTCCAATGAGAGCCGGGGCAGGGCCGTGGTGACGGCCCTGCCCCGGCTCTCGCGGTGCGGTCAGGTCACGGGCGGGGGAGTGCCGCCTCGATGAGCGCGTTCTGCTCGACCTCGTGGGTCTTGGCCGAGCCGACCGCCGGGGCGGCCGCGGCCGGGCGGGAGATCCGCCGCAGCCGGACGTCGCTGAGGTGCTCCAGCAGGTTGAGCGCGACGAACGACCAGGCGCCCTGGTTGGCCGGCTCCTCCTGCACCCAGGCGAAGTCCTCCGCGTTCGGGAACTGCGCCAGGGCGGCCCGGATCTCCTCCACCGGCAGCGGGTACAGCTGCTCGATCCGGATGATCGCGGTGTCGGTGACGCCGCGCTCCTGCCGGGCCTGGAACAGGTCGTAGTAGACCTTGCCCGAGCAGAGCAGCACCCGCTTCACCGCCTCCGGTGCCGGGGCGGCCGTGTCGCGCAGCACCGGCTGGAAGGTGCCGGTGGTGAAGTCCTCCACCGACGAGACGCAGAGCTTGTGCCGCAGCAGCGACTTCGGCGTGAACACCACGAGCGGCTTGCGCTTCGGCGACAGGGCCTGGCGGCGCAGCAGGTGGAAGTAGTTCGCCGGGGTCGTCGGGATGGACACCCGCATGTTGTCCTCGGCGCACATCTGCAGGAAGCGTTCCGGGCGACCGGAGGTGTGGTCCGGGCCCTGACCCTCGTGGCCGTGCGGCAGCAGCAGGGTCAGCGCGGAACGCTGGCCCCACTTGACCTCACCGGAGGAGAGGAACTCGTCGATCACCGACTGGGCGCCGTTGACGAAGTCACCGAACTGGGCCTCCCAGGCGACCAGCGCGTTGATGTTCTCCACCGAGTAGCCGTACTCGAAGCCCATCGCCGCGTACTCGCTGAGCAGCGAGTCGTGCACGAAGAACCGGGAGCGCTCGCCGTCGCCGGTGAGCGACTTCAGTGGCAGGTAGTCGTCGCCGGTGCGGGCGTCGACCACCGAGGCGTGCCGCTGGACGAACGTGCCCCGCCGCGAGTCCTGACCGGCGAGCCGGACGGTGACCCCGTCGTGCAGCAGTGACCCGAACGCGATGATCTCGCCGTAGCCCCAGTCGATGTTGCCATCGGCGGACATCTTGGCCCGCCGATCGAGCAGTTGCTGGATCCGCTTGTGCGGGGTGAAGCCCTCCGGCAGGTTGACGTGCGCCTCGCCGATCGCCTTCACCACGGAGACGTCGGTCGCGGTGTCGACCTGCGGCTCCGGCTCCTCCTCGCGGCGCGGCCGGTTGAGCTGACGCGGCGCCGCCGCGGCGTCGCGGGTGGCCTTGAAGACCTTCTCCAGCTGCGCCTGGTAGTCGCGCAGCAGCTCCTCCGCGTCCTCCACGGTGATGTCGCCGCGACCGATCAGCTCCTCGGTGTAGAGCTTCCGGACCGAGCGCTTCGAGTCAATGATCTTGTACATCTGGGGGTTGGACATCGACGGGTCGTCGCCCTCGTTGTGCCCGCGCCGCCGGTAGCAGACCATGTCGATCACGACGTCCTTGTTGAACGTCTGCCGGTATTCGAAGGCCAGCCGGGCCACCCGGACCACGGCCTCCGGGTCGTCGCCGTTGACGTGGAAGATCGGCGCCTGGATCATCCGGGCCACGTCGGTGCTGTAGAGGCTGGACCGGCTGTACTCCGGGGCGGTGGTGAAGCCGACCTGGTTGTTGACCACCACGTGCACGGTGCCGCCGGTGCGGTAGCCGCGCAACTGCGACAGGTTGAGCGTCTCGGCGACCACACCCTGCCCGGCGAACGCGGCGTCACCGTGCACCGCCAGCGGCAGCACGGTGTAGCCCTCCAGCTTGAGGTCTATCCGGTCCTGCTTGGCCCGGACGATGCCCTCCAGCACCGGGTCGACAGCCTCCAGGTGCGACGGGTTGGCCACCACCGACACCTTGACCGAGTGGTCGCCGCCGGGCGTGGTGAACTTGCCGTTCTGGCCCAGGTGGTACTTCACGTCGCCGGAGCCCTGCGTCGAGCGCGGGTCCAGGTGACCCTCGAACTCCGAGAAGATCTTCTCGTACGGCTTGCCGACGATGTTGGCCAGCACGTTGAGCCGACCCCGGTGGGCCATGCCGATGACGACCTCGTCCAGCCCACCCTCGGCGGAGGACTCCAGCACCTCACCGAGCAGCGGGATCAGCGACTCGCCGCCCTCCAGCGAGAAGCGCTTCTGGCCGACGTACTTGGTCTGGAGGAAGGTCTCGAACGCCTCGGCGGCGTTGAGCCGGTTGAGGACGTGCTTCTGCTCGTCGGGGGACGGCTTCTCGTACTTGCGCTCGATCCGTTCCTGGACCCAGCGCCGCTCCTCCGGGTCCTGGATGTGCATGTACTCGATGCCGACCCGGCGGCAGTACGAGTCGCGCAGCACGCCCAGGATCTCGCGCAGCTTCATCCGCTTGCGGCCGGCGAAGCCGTTGACCGGGAACTCGCGGTCGAGGTCCCACAGGGTCAGCCCGTGCTGGAGGACGTCCAGGTCGGGGTGCTTGCGGATGGTGAATTCCAGCGGGTCGGTGTCGGCCATCAGGTGACCGCGCACCCGGTACGCGTGGATCAGCTCGTGCACCCGGGCGGTCTTGTTGATCTGACCCTCGGAGTTGACCGCCACGTCGCGCATCCACCGCACCGGCTCGTACGGGATGCGCAGCGAGGTGAAGATCTCGTCGTAGAAGCCGTGCTCACCCAGGATCAGCTCGTGCATCACCTTGAGGAACTCGCCGGACTGCGCGCCCTGGATGATCCGGTGGTCGTACGTGCTGGTCAGCGTGATGATCTTGCTGACCGCCAGCTCGGCGAGAGTGGTCTCGGACATGCCCTGGTAGGGGGCCGGGTACTCCATCGCGCCGACGCCGATGATCGCGCTCTGACCCTGCATCAGCCGTGGCATCGAGTGCACGGTGCCGATGCCGCCCGGGTTGGTCAGCGAGATCGTGGTGCCGGAGTAGTCCTCCATGGTCAGCTCGTTGCGCCGCGCCCGCCGGACCACGTCCTCGTACGCCTGCCAGAACTGCCGGAAGTCCATCTGCTCGCAGCCCTTGATGGAGGGGACCACCAGGTTGCGGCTGCCGTCGGGCTTGGCCAGGTCGATCGCGATGCCCAGGTTGACGTGCGCCGGGCGGACCACGGCCGGCTTGCCGTTGGCCTCGGCGAAGGAGTTGTTCATCTCCGGGTGCTGGACGAGCGCCCGCACCATCGCGTAGCCCACCAGGTGGGTGAAGCTGACCTTGCCACCGCGCCCACGGGCGAGGTGGTTGTTGATCACGATGCGGTTGTCGACAAGCAGCTTGGCCGGGACCGCGCGCACGCTTGTCGCGGTGGGCACGCTCAGCGAGGCGTCCATGTTCTGGACGATCTTCGCGGCGACGCCACGCAGCGGCGTCGTCTGCGGGCCGTCCGCGCTCGGCGCGGCGGCCTTCGCGGCCGGCTTGGCCGGTGTGGCTGCCTTGGCCGGGGCTGTCTTGGCAGCGGCGGCCGGTGCGGCCTTGGCCGGTGCCGGCTTCGCGGCGGCCGGCTTGCTGGCGCTCGGCTGGCTGACCGTGGCGGTCGCCTCCGGCTGCCCGTCCGGCTCCGGCGTGGCGGCGGGCTTGCCCGACGCCTCAGCCCCGCGTGGTGTGCCGGCACCCGGCGCCGGTCGATAGTCGGCGAAGAAGTCGTGCCAGGCCGAATCGACACTCGTGGGGTCGGCGAGATACCGCTGGTACATCTCCTCGACGATCCACTCGTTCGGGCCGAAACCCGCCAGTGGGTTCTCCTGCGAAGTCTGCTGGGTCGACACGGCCGGTAATCGCCTCTTTCACGCGGGTTGATGTCACGCGGGCGTCCGCCGAGCCCAGTGGGGAAGCACGGACAGGACGACTCCCAGGCTACGCTGTACGAATCCACAAGGCATTTCCGCCTCGGTAGCGTGGTCGGATTCACAGAAGATGCCAGAAGTTCAGTAACCGCTGCGTGAGCGGTCACCGACTGGTAAGCAACTGAGTACCGGTGCGGATGTGTGGAGCAAGACCGACGGCCGGAGCGTCCCGGGGCGGCGGCCGTGCCGCCACCCCCGGGCCGTCCGGTCAGGAGATGTCGCGCCGACGCATCAGCAGCGTGCCGACCACGCCGGTGACCACCGCGTACCCGATGAGCACGGCGGCGCCCGCCCAGCGCGGCGGGTTGCCGGGGATGTCCGCCCCGGTGACCATCAGCGACGAGGCCAGCGACGGCACCAGCAGTTGCAGGTTGTTGATCCAGTCACCCCAGCGGTCGGCCAACACGGCGATCACGAAGATGGCCCCGATCGAGCCGCCCAGGTAGAGCAGGATGCCGGTGACCGTGGCGCCGATCTGGCTGCGGATCAGCACCCCGATGCCGACGCCGAACACGGCCCAGAGCAGGTACGCGAGCAGGTTCAACCCGATCGCCCGCCAAGCCGCGTCGTTGCCCAGTTGCGAGCCCAACCCGACCGAGTTCAGGATCGCCGAACCGGCGACCAGGTTGAAAGCGGTGGTGACCAGCCAGAACAGCAGCGCCAGCACGCCCGCCGCGACGAGCTTGGCGCCCATCACCGCGGTGCGGTGCGGGTTGGTCAGGAACGTGGTGGTGACCGTCTGGTGGAAGAACTCGCTGGTCACCACGATGATGCCCAGCAGCATCACGATCAGCAGGCCGAAGAACTGCCCGGTGGTGAAGAGGTTCGACGAGAGCGCGTCCGGGCTTGCCGCGGCCGTCAGCGTGTCGACCTGGTCGGCCGGCACCTCGCCGAACTCCTCGCTGGCCAGGACGTCGGTCTGCAACCAGTTGATGAGCAGGGTGAGCGCCCAGAGCGGCAGGCTGATGAGCGCGAAGACCCACCACGTGTTCGTCGTACGGATCTTGAGCAGCTCGGATCGGACGAGGTTCATCGGATGCCCGCCTTTCCGGCCGTCAGCTCCAGGAAGACCCGTTCCAGGTCGGGCCGTTCGGTGGTCAGTTCGTGCAACTCCACGCCGGCGGCGAGGGCGGCCCGGCCGATGGTCGGGGCGTCCACCCCGGCGACCAGCAGGGTGCCGTGCTCGTCGGTGGTGACGGTGGCCGCCTGGGCCTTGAGCGCGGCGGTCAGCGCCTCGGCCTGCGGGGTGCGGACCCGGACCTGAGCGCTCTGCGCCATCGACCCGAGAACCTGGTCGACAGGACCCTGCCGGACCAGTTGCCCAGCGGCGATGATCACTACGTCGTCGGCGAGCAACTGCATCTCGGACAGCAGGTGGCTGGAGACCAGCACCGTGCGGCCCTCGTGGGCGAGGTTCTTGAGGAACCCGCGCATCCACCGGATGCCCTCCGGGTCGAGCCCGTTGGCCGGCTCGTCCAGGACCAGCACCCGCGGGTCGCCGAGCATCGCCGCGGCGATGCCGAGACGCTGCTTCATGCCCAGCGAGTAGCCCTTGAACTTGCGCTTCGCCGCAGGCGTCAACCCGACGAGGGCCAGCGCCTCGTCGGCCCGCTGCTTAGGCAGCCCGGCTGCCGCGCAGATGACCCGCAGGTGGTTGATGCCGGTACGGCCCTTGTGCGCGCTGGAAGCCTCCAGCACCGCGCCGACGTGCCGCAGCGGGTCGGTGAGGTCGGCGTACCGGTGACCGCTGATGGTGGCGGTGCCAGCGGTGGGCGTGACCAGGTTCAGCAGCATGCGCAGCGTGGTGGTCTTGCCGGCGCCGTTCGGGCCGAGGAAGCCGGTCACCCGCCCCGGTGCCACGGTGAAGGACAGGTTGTTCACCGCCCGGACGTTCTTGTACTGCTTCGTCAGACCGGACACCACGATCTGACCGTCGCTGGTGGGGCTTCGCTGCCCGTCAGTCATCGTTCTCCTCCCGTGTGTGGCGTCGAGGTACGCCGTGGCACAGCGTGACCGCCCATTGCAACAAGGTCAATCAGGCGCGGTCCGTACGGCGTGGTCCGCCTCGCGGTGGAGGCGCGTCCTACCTTTGGACGACGGCACAGGTCAGCGGCCGATCCAGGTGGCTCGGGCCGCGCCGAGCAGAGTGCCGTCCGGGCCGTACAGGCTGGTGTGCACCAGTGCCTTGCGGCCGTCGACGGCGATCAACGCGCCGGTCACCACGCAGTCGTCGCCCGGCGCCGGCAGGGCGGTGATCACCGCCGCTATCCGGCCCAGCAGATACGGGCGGCCGGGTGCGAGCACGGTCCAGCCGCCGGGGCAGTCCAACGCCGCCCAGACTGTAGCGCCGCTGACCTGCTCGGGTACGCGAAACGGGGCGGCGGTCCGACCGTCCGCCAGCCGGCCGGGAAAGATCCGCAGGCCGTCCGCCCGCTGCGGGCCGCAGACGTAGCAGCCGGGAAACGGATGCTCGACCAGGCCGGGGTAGCGGGTCGCCGCGGCCAGCGCGGTCTCCCGGTCGACCGGGGGTACGACGGCGTCCACGTCGCCGGCCGGGCGGACCTCGGCGACCAGTTCGCCGGCCGGGTCACGGACCTCGCCGTCGACCAGGCTCAGCGTGGTCTCCAGCGGTGGTGGCCGACGGAGCGTCACCTCCACCGGCCCGGCGGCACCCGCGGCGGCGGCGAAGACACCGGCGCTCCAGCCGCCGTTGCCGGAGCCGGTGGGCCCGTTGTAGCGGGACTCGATACGCATGGTCGACCTCCGTGGGGCGATGGCCGGCGGCGTCGCCGGTCCGTCCCGCAGCCTCGCACGATCGTGGTGGGGCTCACCTGCCGGCCGGCGTTCACCCGATCGACACCGGTGGTCACCGAGGTTGGCAACCCGGGGCACCTACACAGATCCCATGGCCGTTCTGCATGTCGCTGGCGCACCTTTGACGACCAGCGGATACACCCTGCTGATCGCCGACGACCACACCCAGGTCGCGGCCGCGCAACGCCTGCGCCACGAGGTGTTCGCCACCGAACTCGGCGCCACCCTCCGCCCCGGCGGGGCCGGGTTGGACGTGGACCCCTTCGACGCACACTGCGATCACCTGATCGTCCGCCACGAGAGCACCGGCGAGGTGGTCGGTACGTACCGGTTGCTGCCGCCCGGGCGCACCAACCGGCGGTACGCGGAGGACGAGTTCGACCTCACCGCGCTCGACCCGCTCCGTGACGACCTCGTCGAGGCGGGCCGGTCCTGCGTGCACCCGGACCACCGCTCGGGCGCGGTGATCAACCTTATGTGGGCGGGCATCACCCGGTACCTGCACCTGCGTGGCTCCCGCTGGCTCGGCGGCTGCGCCTCCGTCCCGGTAGCCGACGGCGGTCGGACGGTCGCCGAGGTGTGGGCACAGGCACAGGCGCGGCACCTGTCGCCGCCGCCGCTGCGGGTCCGGCCGCTGCGGCCCTGGTTCGCCGAGCCGGCCGCGCTCGACCCGTCGGCCGCTGCCGGACCGGCCGGTCGCGTCGCGGTTCCGCCGCTGCTGCGGGGTTACCTGCGGCTCGGCGCGTGGATCTGTGGCGAGCCGTCGTACGACCCGGACTTCGGGTGCGCGGATTTCTACGTGCTCTTCTCCCTGGACCGGATGAACCCGCGCTACCTGCGGCACTTCCTGGGCGGGGCGGAGCAGTGACAGCCGTACCGCTCGATCTGTGGCGGCCGTCGTCCGGCTGCGGCGAGCAGTGCCTGCCGGCGGCCGGTGAGGTACCGACCGTGCCGGTCGCCCGCCGGGTGCTCCGGCTGGTCGCCGCGACCGGCATGCTGCTGGCCGGGGTGGGTGTGGCGGTGGCGCTGCCGGTGCTTCCGGCGCGTGAACGGCAGGCGTTGCTGTGCGGCTGGGCGCGGGCCACCGTGCGGGCGTTCGGCGTCCGGTTGGTGATCAAGGGTCGGCTGCCCCGGCGGCGTGCGCTGCTGGTCGCCAACCACGTCTCGTGGCTGGACATCCTGGCCGTGCTGGCGGTCGCGCCGACCCGCCTGGTGGCGAAGCGGGAGATTCGCTCCTGGCCGGTGCTCGGCCTGCTCGCGGCGGCGGGAGGCACGGTCTTCGTGGACCGGTCCCGGCCGCGGGCGCTGCCAACCACGGTGCGCCGGCTCGCGGACACGCTGCGCGCCGGCCGGTCGGTCGCGGTCTTCCCGGAGGGTACGACCTGGTGTGCCGGCGACCGTGCGGCGCAATGTCGCCCCGGCGGCGGGTTCCGGCCGGCGATGTTCCAGGCAGCCATCGACTCGGGCAGCCCGGTGGTGCCGCTGCGGATCGCCTACCGGTGCGAGGCCAACGGGTCCACCACCACGGCAGCCGCCTTCCTCGGCGCGGACACCCTGCTGCGGTCGGTGGGGCGGGTGGTCGCGGCGCGGGAACTGGTGGTCTCGGTGACGATCGCCGCCGCGCTGCACCCGGCCCGTGACGCCGACCGGCGGTTGCTGGCCCGGGCCGCAGAGTCGGCCGTACACCTGCTGCCGGCGACGCACGGCGCGGTGGGCCGCCGAGGACACGCGGCACCCCACCTGACGCTGGTCGTCGAACCGCCCGTCATGGGAAGCGAGCTGGATCTGGCGGCGTGAAACACCGGGATGGGTAAACTCTGGGCCTTCGCGACGTCCGGGAGCATCGCGCTCCTCGCTCACACCGTGGAGGCCGACGAGAAGGAGCTGCCGTGACCGCCGTGTTCAGCCACGGACGGCTCCGGCTCTACCTGCTCAAGCTCCTCGACGACGGCCCGAAGCACGGCTACGAGCTGATCCGCCTGCTGGAGGACCGGTTCCTCGGGCTCTACGCCCCCAGCGCCGGCACCATCTACCCCCGCCTCCGACGGCTGGAGGTCGAGGGCCTGGTCAGCCACACCGCCGCCGGTGGCCGGAAGACGTACGAGATCACCGACGCCGGTCGTGCGGAGCTGCGCCAGCGGGCCGACGAACTGACCGTGCTGGAGGCGGACATCGCGGCCACGGTGGCGGACCTCTCCACCCGGGCCGGCGAGATCAGCAGCAAGGTACGCGGCCCGGTCCGCGACCTCAAACGGGAGCTGAGTGAGGCCACCGGACAGACTCGGCGTACCCGGTGGGAGGTGTCAGCGCCGCTGCCCGGGCCGGCCTCGACCGCCGGGCCGCATGACGCGCTGGTCGACGAGTTCGACAAGCGGCTGGCCGCGTTCACCGGCGAGGTGCGCCAGCTGGTGCGCGCCCGGCAGTTCAGCGACACCCAGCTGCGCACCGCGACCCGGCTCCTCGACGGCGCCCTGGACGGGCTCCGCCGGTTGCTGCGCTGACGGCGGCGCCGCCGCCGGCGTGTGGGCCGACCGGTTACTCACAGGCATTTTTCAGGAAGCGTCCAGCGGTGGCGCAGTGAGGTCGCCGATGATGGGCCCATGCCGGCTACCCAAACCGAGGCGCGACTGCTCGTTGTCGAGGACGACCCCAACATCCTCGAGCTGCTCTCCGCGAGCCTGCGCTTCGCGGGCTTCGACGTGGCCACCGCGACAAGTGGGAGCGCGGCGCTGAACGCCGCCAAGGACCACCGGCCCGACCTGGTGGTGCTCGACGTGATGTTGCCGGATCTGGACGGTTTCGAGGTCATCCGGATGCTCCGTGAGGGCGGTACGCGTACCCCGGTGGTCTTCCTGACCGCGCGGGACGCCACCGACGACAAGATCCGTGGGCTCACCCTGGGCGGCGACGACTACGTCACCAAGCCGTTCAGCCTGGAGGAGTTGACGGCCCGGATCCGCGCCGTGCTGCGCCGCACCACGACCGGCGAGCAGGCGCCGTCCCGGCTCACCTTCGCCGACCTGGAGTTGGACGAGGAGACCCACGAGGTGCACCGGGCCGGGCAGCGGGTGCAGCTCTCGCCGACCGAGTTCAAGCTGTTGCGCTACCTGATGCTCAACGCCAACCGGGTGCTGTCCAAGGCGCAGATCCTCGATCACGTCTGGAACTACGACTTCCGTGGTGACGACAACATCGTCGAGTCCTACATCTCCTACCTGCGGCGCAAGATCGACACAACTCAGCCCCGGTTGATCCACACCCTCCGCGGCGTGGGGTACGTGCTGCGCAAGCCGGCGGCGTGAACGCGGTCCAGCAGGCGAAAGGGCGGGTCCGCAGCGTGCCGCTGCGGGTGAAGCTTGTCACTTCGGTGCTCACGCTTGTCGCCGTCGCGCTGCTGGTGATCAGCTCGCTGACCGCGTACTTCTTGCGCAACTACCTGCAAGGCCAGGTGGACGGGCAGATCAGGTCGACCGCTCAGGGGGTCGGTCAGCTGCTTCCGAAGCTGCGCAGCGGACAGGTCAACGCCATGTTGCCCAGCGACTACGTCGTGTCGGTGGCTGACGAGCAGCGGGTCTACCCGGCGATCTACGACGACATCAGTCTCGATCCCGTTCAGCTGCCCACCTTCCCCCCCACCCGTGATGGCTTCGAGGAATTGGAGGGGGAGCCGCGGACGGTCGTGTCCCGTGACGGCTACACCCGGTGGCGGGTCTACTACGCGGCCCAACCGGACGGTTCGGTGCTGGCCGTGGGTCTGCCGTTGACCGAGGTGGACCGGGCGGTGAAGCAGCTCGTCTGGATAGACCTGCTGGTGGGCGGCGCGGTGCTGATCCTGCTCGCCTCGGTGGGCGCGGCGATCATCCGGACCAGCCTCAAACCGCTGGTGGAGATCGAACGGACCGCCGCCGCCATCGCGGGCGGTGATCTGACCCGCCGGGTGCCCGACCCGGAGGAGGGGCAGGAGTGTCCCACCTCCGAACTGGGACGGTTGTCCCGCGCGCTGAACGCGATGCTCACCCAGATCGAGGCCGCGTTCACCGCCCGAGCCGCGTCGGAGAGCGCCGCCCGCTCGGCGGAGAGCAGCGCCCGGGACGCGGCTGCCGCCGCCCAGGCGTCCGAGGCGCGGGCGCGACGCTCCGAGGAGCGGATGCGGCGGTTCGTCGCGGACGCCTCACACGAACTGCGTACGCCGCTGACCACCATCCGTGGCTTCGCCGAGCTGTACCGGCAGGGCGCGGCGCGGGCACCGGAGCAGACCGCCGGCCTGCTGCGCCGGATCGAGGACGAGGCGGCCCGGATGGGGTTGCTGGTGGAGGACCTGCTGCTGCTCGCCCGGCTGGACCAGGAGCGGCCGCTCTCGCTGGCCCCGGTGGAGCTGCCGGTGCTCGCCTCCGACGCGGTGCAGGCGGCCCGGGTGATCGCCCCGGACCGGCGGATCGAGCTGGAGATCGAGCCCGGTTCGGGGCCGTTGGTCGTCTTCGCCGACGACGCGCGGTTGCGTCAGGTCATCGGCAATCTGGTGACCAACGCGTTGACCCACACCCCGCCCGACGCCCAGGTGAGCCTGCGGCTGCGCGCCGAACCGGGGAACCTCGCCGTGGTGGAGGTGGCCGACACCGGCCCCGGTCTCTCCGCGGAACAGGCGGAGCGGGTCTTCGAGCGGTTCTATCGGGCCGACGCGGCGCGGACCCGGCGAGCCGACGGGATCACCAGCACCGGCCTTGGCCTGGCCATCGTCGCGGCGCTGGTAGCCGCTCACCACGGCTCGGTCGAGGTTGTCGAGACGCCGGGCGGCGGGGCCACCTTCCGGGTCCGGCTGCCGCAGGTGCCACAGGTCGACGACGGGGCGGAGTGACTTTCAGCCAACTTCCAGGACGATTCCAGGTTGGTCGCAGTGCCCGGGGAGAAGGTAGTTCCATGACCGAGTTCGAGTCCGACCCGCAGCGCCGGCCGGCACCTACCGACGCCGAGCCGTCGCACCCCACCGCCGAGCTGCCACGCGACGTGCGCGCGCAGTCCGACTCTCCGACCACCCCCGTCCCGACCAGCGGCGACGCGGAGAACACCACCGCGACCTCCGCCGCTGCCGACGCGCCGGCCCCCACCCCCGGGTACGCCGGCCAACCGACCGGTTACGAACCTCCGACGGCCACCCCCTCCGCTGCGCCGTACCCGGTCTCCGGCCACCCGGCGCACGGCCAGCTCGGCTATCCGCAGCAGCCCGCCGGCCAGTACCCCGCCGCAGCCTGGTACGCGGGTCAGCAGTCCGGCTGGGCCAGCGGGGGCCAGCCGGGCATGGCCTACCAGCAGCACGCCCAGCACCAGCAGCACCAGCAGCACCAGCAGCACCAGCAGCACCCGGGGCAGCCGGTGCCGCCGTGGGGTCCGCAGGTCACGCCGCCCGGCACCGGGCCACGGCCGGGCCGGATCGCCAAGTTCGTCGGCGCGGGTGTCGCGGTGTTCGCCCTCATGCTCGGCTCCGGCGTGGCCGGTGGAGCGCTCGCGCTCGCGCTCGACGGCGACAACGGCGTCACCCGCACCTACACGGCGGCCCCGGTGCTCAACAGCGCCGACCTGCCGAAGATCGCCGCCGCCGTTCAGGACAGCGTCGTCTCCATCGCCACCAACAGCGGTGAGGGCTCCGGCGTGGTGCTCAGCGCCGACGGATACGTGCTCACCAACAACCACGTGGTGGCCTCCGCCGCCGGGGACATGGTCCAGGTGGTCTTCGCCGACGGTAAGAACGCCCAGGCGAAGATCGTCGGCACCGACCCGAAGACCGACCTGGCAGTGGTGAAGGCCAACGGCGTGAGCGACCTCAAGCCGGCCACCTTCGGCGACAGCGACGCCATGCAGGTCGGCGACCAGGTGCTCGCGCTGGGCAGCCCGCTCGGCCTACAGGGCTCGGTGACCGCGGGCATCGTCAGCGCCCGGGACCGCACCATCCGGGCCGGTGACAACCAGCAGCCCCAGGACCCGAGCCAGCAGGGCCAGGCGGTCAGCTCCATCTCCGGCCTGCTGCAGACCGACGCCCCGATCAACCCGGGCAACTCCGGTGGCGCGCTGGTCAACACGCGGGGCGAGGTGATCGGCGTCAACACCGCCATCGCCACCTCCGGTCAGAGCACCGGCAACATCGGCGTCGGCTTCGCCATCCCGAGCAACAAGGCCAAGGACGTCGCCGGCAAGCTCCAGCGCGGCGAGAAGGTCAGCCACCCGTCGCTCGGCGTCGGCGTCAACCAGGCCGAGGGCGGCGGCGCGTTGGTCGCCTCGGTCACCCCTGGCAGCCCCGCCGACAAGGCCGGCCTCCAGCGCGGCGACGTGGTCACCCGCTTCGGCGACAAGGCGGTCAACGACTCCGACGACCTGGTCGGCGCGGTCCAGGCCGGCAAGGTCGGTGACCGGGTCGAGGTGCAGTTCAAGCGCAACGGCACCGAGAAGTCGGCAACCGTGACGCTCGCCGAGACGTCCTAACCGATACACCAACCTGCCTCCCTCCGGCGGCGGGTGGCGGAGCCAAGGGGGTTGGCTCCGTCACCCGCCGCTTTTTTCGCCCTGGACGGCGGTTCACCCGGATCGGGTGAACCGCCGTCACCCGTTGGCCCGGCACGTTCGGCAGGCGAGCCGGCGACGTACGGGGGTGGGGGCCATGAGCACGGTGGCGGTGGGTGTTCGCGACGACCAGCGGATCCAGCGCGATGTCCTGGCCGAGCTGGCCTGGGATCCACAGCTGCAACCGAACGAGATCGGCGTGGCCGTCGACCGGGGCGTGGTGACCCTGACCGGGTTCGTGGACGGCGCCGCGCGAGGTTGGGCCGCGATCCGCTGCGCACAGCGGGTCCGTGGGGTCCGCGCGGTGGCCGACACCATCGAGGTACGCCTGCCGGGGACACCAGGGCGTACCGACGCCGATCTCGCCATCGCCGCCTCCCGGGCACTGGAGTGGGACAGCTTCGTGCCCGCCGAAGCGCTGGACGTGACGGTGGCCAACGGCTGGCTGATGCTGCGCGGCGAGGTCGAGTTCGGGTGGCAACGCCGCGCCGCCGAGGGAGAGCTGCGCCGCCTGGACGGCGTACGCGGCATCACGAACCTCGTCGAGGTACGACCGTCGGCGTCACCGGCCGGCGAGGAGCTGCGGCAGGACGTCCAGCGGGCGCTGGCGCGGACGCTCGGCGCCGATCGGGTGACGGTGGACGTGGATGGCGACACGCTGGTCCTCGCCGGGGTGGTGCGTTCCTGGTGGGAGCGGGACCAGGTCGAGCGGGTGGCCTCGTCCGCACCGGGGGTCCGGGTCGTCCACGATCAGCTCCTGGTGGGCGGGTGAGCGTCCGTCTTGTCCGGTTTACCGACGACGCCATGGGGAAACCGCCGCGGACGCGCCGACCGGCGGCGACACCTGACCGGGGATCAACGGGGAGGACTCGTGGCCGTGAACCACCCGCCTGCCGACCGCCCGCCGCAGCGGTCGTTGCGCATCGCGATGGTGGTCCCGCCGTGGCTGTCCGTGCCGCCACCCGGCTACGGCGGCCTGGAGCAGGTGGTCGCCGCCCTGGTGGACGCGTTGACCGCGCACGGGCACGCGGTGACTCTCTTCGGTGCCGGTGACCAGCACGGCACCGACGCCGACGGCTTCGTCTCCACCGTTGCCGAGGTCCAGTACGAGCGGCTCGGCGAGTCGCTGCCGGAGCTGGCCCACCTGGCCCGGGTCAACCGCATGATCAGCGCGTCCGACTTCGACGTGATCCACGACCACACGACGATCGGCCCGTTGGTGGCCGGCCGCCGGGCCGTACCGACGGTCGCGACCGTGCACGGCAACCCGGTGGGGGAGTACGGCGATGTGCTCGGCGACGTCGACGAGGGCGTGGCACTGGTGGCCATCTCGCACGCCCAACGCCGGCTGAACTCGACCCTGCCCTGGGCCGGCACCGTGCACAACGCACTGGACCTGCGCGGTTTTCCGCGCAAGACCGAGCCCGGCCCCGGGCCGGTGCTGTGGCTGGCCCGGTTCAGCCCGGACAAGGGCCCGGAGGTCGCCATCCGTGCCTGCCGGGAGGCTGGGCTGCCGCTGCTGCTGGCCGGCAAGTGCAACGAGCCGGCCGAGCGCCGCTACTACGATCAGGTCGTCGCGCCACTGGTCGACGATGACGTGACAGTCGTGCTCAACGCCGACCGTGCCGAGACACTGCGGATGCTTGTCGACGCCCGCTGCCTGATCATGCCGATCCAGTGGGACGAGCCGTTCGGCATGGTGATGCTGGAGGCCATGGCGACCGGTACGCCGGTGGTGGCGCTCGACCGCGGCGCGGTGCCCGAACTGGTGCTGCCCGGTATGACCGGGCTGGTCTGCCAGCGGCCCGACGAGCTGCCTGCCGCGCTGCGGGCGTCGGTCGAGCTGAACCCCGCCGACTGCGTGTCGCACGTCGCGGAGAACTTCTCGGTGGAGCGGATGGCGTACGGCTACGAGGACATTTTCCGGCGCGTCGCCCTCGGTCGGCCCGAGGTCCGCGAGACGGCCCAGGTCGCGGCCCGCTGACCCACTCCGTAGCGGCGGGCCGGGATCAGACCCGGGCCGCGCCCAGCTCGGCGATGGCGGCGTCGAGCCGCTGCGCGTACGCCGGGCTGATTCCGCCCTCGCCGAGCCGGACCGTGACCTTCTCGCGCAGCCGGGCCACCGGCGGGGCCAGCCCGTCCCGGCCGGAGCTGACCGCGGCGGTCAGGTTGCGCAGCTCGTTGCGCAGGTCGAGGGCGATGTCGGAGCGGATCTCGCCGGCGCTCAGACCGGCCTCGATCAGGCCATCGACCCGGTTGGCGGCCTCCACGAGAGTGCCCGGTGCCGAGGTGGGGCCACCGGTGGCCGGCAGCGCCGACGGCGACGGCCGGGACGGCTCGCTGGCCGGCGGATCGGACGGCGCGTCGGTCGGCGCGGGCGCCACCGGGCCGGTCGAGGGCTGCGTCCGGTGATCCGGTTGCCGATCGGGCAGCAGGGCCACACCGACCAGCGTCAGAGCGACCGCCAGGGCCGCCGGGATCAGCAGCAGCGCCAGGCGTCGGCGCGACGGGCCGGGCTCGTCGCCACCCGAACCTGCCGCCACCGTCGCGCCGGTCGCGGTCTCTGCCGGAGCCCCGGTCGCCTGCCCAGCCGTCGGGTCGGTGGCCGGCAGGGCCGGTGCCGTTGGCATGGTCAGGGTGGGTACCCGGACGGCGGCGGTCGGCGGATCGGCCGGTGACAGGTGGCCGCGCAGCACAGTGGCAACCTGCCGGGCCGTCGGCCGGTCGGCTGGGTCCCGGGAGAGACTGCGCAGGCAGATCCGGGCCACCGGTGGCGGCAGCTCGGGCAGCTCGGCCAGCGTCGGCGGCAGCCCGTTGGCCAGCGCGTCGCTGAGCTGCTCCCAGGTGTCCGCCGGGTACGGCACCCGGCCGGTGAGCGCCTCGTGCAGCAGGACGCCGAGCGAGTAGACGTCGGTGGCCGGCTGGGCGGGTGCGCCGTCGAGCCGCTCCGGGGCCACGTACGCCGGGGTGCCGAAGGTCTCCCCGTCCTCGTCCTCGTCCGGCGCGCCGATGCGGGTGGCGATGCCGAAGTCGAGCACCTTGACGCCCGCCCCGGTCATCATGACGTTGGCCGGGGTGATGTCCCGGTGCACGATGCCGAGCCGGTGCGCGGCGGCCAGCGCGTCCGCGACCTGGGCGCCGAGCGCGACCGCCTCGGGCCACGGCAGTGGCCCCTCGGTCAGCCGCAGCTCCAGCTCCTCGCCGCTGAGCAGCTCCATCACCACGAACGAGGTGATGGACCCGTCCGGGTCGACCGTCTCGCCGTAGTCGTGGACCGACGTCACGTGCGGGTGCACCAGTTGGGCGGCGGCTCGGGCTTCCTCCCGCACCATGCCCCGGAAACGCGCGTCCGCGGCCAGCGACGGCGCGAGCACCTTGAGCGCCACGACCCGATCGAGCACCTCGTCGCGGGCACGCCAGATGACTGACATGCCGCCGGCCCCGATCTGGTCGACGAGCCGGTACCTACGGGCCAGCAATCGGCCCGGATGCAGTGCTGCGTTCACGGATCGCACCTGCCCTCTGGGGTGGGAGCGGTATCAGGTTGCGCGAATGTGTCCTGCCTGTCAACGGCGACCACACGAGTCGTCGGCGCGTGGTGCCCGCTGCGCGCCGACCGTCCTGCGACGGTGGCCCACCGGCCGGCGGCGGGCCCGTGCCAGGATGAGAGGCATGGCGGGGGGACCGGTGGCGTTCGTCCTCGGCGGCGGCGGAGTGCTCGGCGCGGTCGAGGTGGGCATGCTGCGCGCCCTGTTCCGCGCCGGCATCCAACCCGACATCGTGCTCGGCACCTCGATCGGCGCGGTGAACGGCGCGCTGGTCGCCGCCGACCCGACCGAGGCGGTGACCGACCGGCTGGTCCGGCTCTGGGCGTCACCGGAGGCCAGCGAGGTGTACGGCGACTCGGTCGCCCGGCAACTGCGCCGCTTCGCCGCCCGTACCCACCTGCACTCGCCCCGGCCACTGCGCCGGCTGCTGGAGTCCGAGTTGGGAGTGGACACCACCTTCGCCGACCTGCGGGTGCCGTTCCGCTGCTGCGCCGCGCACATCGAGCGGGCCGCCGAGCACTGGTTCACCAGCGGCCCGGTGGTGCGGGCCGTGCTGGCGTCGGCCTCGGTGCCGGGCCTGCTCCCACCCACTGAGATCGACGGGGCGCACTATGTGGATGGTGGCATCGTCAACTCCATCCCCATCGGCGAGGCGGTGGCCGTCGGCGCGACCCAGATCTTCGTCCTGCAGGTGGGTCGGATCGAGCGGGAGTTGACGCCGCCCCGGCGGCCGTGGGAGATCGCGCAGGTCGCGTTCGAGATTTCCCGCCGGCACCGCTTCTTCCGGGAGATGGCCGCGCTGCCCGAGGGGGTCGAGGTGCACGTCCTGCCGACCGGTGGGCTGAATCCCCGCGACGACACACCGTGGGCGTACCGGGACATGGCGGCGGTGGGACGGCGGATCAGCCGCGCGTACACCGCGTCCCGCCGGTACCTCGCCGCCAACGTGGAGCGGTGATGCCGCTGCCCCCGAGGTGGCTGCGCCGGTTGTTGATCGCCCCCGCCGTGGTGCTGCTGGCGATAGCCGTGGTGACCACGCTGCCGGTCTGGGCGCTGCTCGCCGCGGCCGCGTCTCCGCTGGTCAAGGGTCGGCTGCGCCCGCTGCGCCTGCTCTGGATCGGCTGCGTCTACCTGGTCTGGGACGCTGCCGCGCTGCTCGCGCTCTTCATCATGTGGGTCGCCTCCGGGTTCGGCTGGCGCACCCGCTCGCCGGCCTTCCAGCGCGCACACTACGTGTTGGCCGGCTGGTTCCTGCGGGTGCTGTTCTGGCAGGCCCGCTGGGCGCTGCGGCTCAGCATCGACGTGGTCGGCACGGATCCGGACACCGCGCTGCCCGGCCGGCCCGAGCTGGTGCTGTGCCGGCACGCCGGGCCGGGCGACTCGTTCATCCTGATCCACGGGCTGTTCAACTGGTTCGACCGGGAACCGCGGATCGTGCTCAAGGACAGCCTCCAGTGGGACCCGGCGATCGACGTGCTGCTCAACCGCCTGCCCAACCGGTTCATCGCCCCCACGCCGGAGCGCGGCGAGGAGACCGTCCGCATGGTCGGGCACCTGGCCGCCGGCCTGGACGACAACGACGCCTTCGTGATCTTCCCGGAGGGTGGGAATTTCACTCCCAAGCGGCGGCTGCGCGCCATCGCCCGGCTGCGCTCCCTCGGCCTGGAGCGGATGGCGCTGCGGGCCGAACGGATGCGCCACGTGCTCGCCCCGCAGCCCGGCGGGATGCTCGCCGCGCTGGACGCCGCCCCGGACGCCGGGGTCATCTTCGTCGCCCACACCGGCCTGGACCGGATGCTCACCGTCGCCGATGTGTGGCGGGAACTGCCCATGGACAAGCGGATCGTGATGCGGTTCTGGTCGGTGCCCCCGGAGGAGGTGCCGACCGGCCGTCAGCAGCGCATCGACTGGCTCTATGACTGGTGGGCGCAGATTGACACCTGGATCGCGGCCAATCGGGACGGTCCCGCGTAGGGTTCGGTCGTGGACCAGATCTGCGTGGTGACGACGGTGGTGGATGCGCGTTCGGTCGCCGACGTGCTGGCGGCCGCGGCCGTCGCCGGGCGGCTCGCCGCCTGCGCCCAGGTCGGTGGTCAGGTGGACAGCACCTACTGGTGGCGTTCCGGGGTGGACACCAGCACCGAGTGGTCCGTGCAGTTCAAGACCGCACCGGATCGGCTCACCGCGCTGGTGGACCAGATCCGGGCCAGCCATCCGTACGAGGTGCCGGAGATCCTGGTGTCCAGGGTGGAGAGCGGCGACCCCGGGTACGCCACCTGGGTGCACGATCACACAAGACCCTAGGTACGCGCACTCTGGGCAGCCTTCGATCTTGCCTGGATGATGGCCGCGTGGACGATACCCGCTACCCCTGCCCCGCCTGCGGTGCCTCGGCTGATCTGAAGGCCGGTTGCACCGGCTGCCGCCGCCCACCCGACCCGGTCGCGGCCGAGGTGGTCCGACTGGGGCGGGAGGTCGCCCGGCTGGAGCCGGAGGTGGAGCGGGCTCGCCGGACGTACACCGAGTTGGCCGGACAGCTGACGGCCGCCTCGCGGCGGCGGGCCGAGCTGGCGGCGGTCGTTCGCGCGGCGCGGATGGTCGCGTCGGGGCCGCAGGTCGCTCAAGCGCCGCAGGTCGCGCCAGGGCTGCCGGTCGCGCCCGCGCCGGGGCGGCCCTTCGCGCCGGCGCCGGTGGTCACGATGGGTTCGACCCCGGGTGCGGCCGAGACCTCGACCCGGACGGTCCAGGGCCTGCTGTTCGTCCTGGGTGGACTCCTGCTCGGCACCGCGGCGGTGGTCTTCACGGCGGTGGCCTGGGCGTCGGTGGGGGTCGGCGGCCGGGCGCTGATCCTCGCGGCGGTCACCGCGCTCACCCTCGCCGTCCCGCTGGTGGCGGTCCGTCGAGGGTTGCGTGGCACGGCGGAGACGTTCGCCGCGGTGGGGTTGCTGCTCGTGCTGCTCGACGGGTACGCGGCCTGGTCGGTGAACCTGGGTGGGGTGGCCGGTTGGCCGGGGAGCCGGTACGCCGCGCTGGTCGGGGGGGCCAGCGCGGCGGTCGCCGTGGGGTACGGCCGGTGGAGCGGGTTGACCGGGCCCTGGTTCGCGGCCCTGCTGGCCGTCCAACCGGTGCTGCCGCTGCTCGCCGCCGGGGCCGGTCCCGATGCGGCCGGCTGGACGTTTGTCCTGCTCGGGGTGGCCTCGCTGAACCTGGCGGTGCTGCTCAAGCTGCGCGGCGGGGCGGGGTCGGCCCGGCTCGTCGGCCAGGTCGTCGCCGGGATCGGTCACGTCGCTGCGCTGGTCTGTGCCACCGGTTTTGCCCTGGTGCCGCTGCTGGTCGGGCGGGCGGCCGGCTCGTCGTTGCTGGCCGGGGTGCCGATGCTGCTGGTCGCGCTTGCCGCGCTCGGGGCGGCCCAGCTGATCGGTGGCCTGGCGCTGCGGGCCGTGGCCGCGGGGCTGCTGGTGCCGGTGCTCGCCGCCGCGCTGCTGCGTCCGGTGGGCGAGCTGCGGTCGTCGCTGCTGCTGGTCGCGGCGGCGGCGGTGGCGCTCGGGCTGGCCGGTGCGGTGCGGCTGCTGCCGGCCGGTTGGCGGACCGGCCCGCGCGTCGGGTCGCTACTGGTCTCGGCGATTACGGCGCAGGCGGCGCTGCTGATCACCGTCGCGCTGGCGTTCGTCGCCGCCGGCCGGTCGCTGCCGCCGTGGGACGGGGCCGGGCTGGGGCCGGACCTGGCCTGGGGCTGGCAGGTCGCCCCGGCCGTGGCGTTGACGTTCGGTGCGGCGGCGCTGCTGCTGCCCCGGGGGGTGTGGGTGCCGCTCGCGTCGGCTGGCGCGGTCGCGGTGCTGCTCGCCGTGCCCGTCGGTTGGACGGCGTCGTGGCAGGCGGTGGTGGCCGTGGACCTGGCGGGCGGGGTCGTGCTGCTGCTCGCCGTGCTGGCCCGCCCAGCCACCCGCCCGGCCACCCTGCTCAGTTGGGCCCTCGGCGGCGCTGTCCTGTTCGCGCACGCGCTGCTGGTGGCCCTGGCCGCCCCGACCGGGTTCCTGGTGGTGCTCGGCACCATCGCGGTGCTCGGGGTGGCACTGGCGGTGCGGCGGGCCGTCGGTGCGTACCAGTGGGTGGCGGGTGCCGGTCTGCTGGTCGCGCAGCTCGCGCTGCCCGGCATCGCCGTGGTGGCGTTGTTCGCGGCGGGCGCGCCGACCTGGTGGCAGGCCCGCGCCGCGCTGGTCGCCGCCGGGGTGGCGCTGGTCGGGGTGCTCGCGGTGCGTCGTCACCGGACGAGCCTGACCGGGTACGCGGTGACCGGCGCCGTGATCGCGGTGGGCGCGTCCGGGCTCGCGCCGCTGGTCGTGGCGGGGGACGAGCCCGTGACGCTGTACGCCGCGCTGGCGGCGTTGGGCGTCGCGCTCGTCGCCAGGTGGGACCTGTCGACGTCCGGTGCGGGCCCGGTCGGCTCGGGGGAGCAGGCCGCAGCCGGTGTGACGTCGGGTGCGGGGCCGGCGGTCGGGGGGCCGTCGGCGGTCGGGGGGCAGCCGGCGGCCGGCCCTTCGGGGGTGCTGTCGGCGGCGGGTGTGGTGCTGGCGGGGGTCGCCGTGTTGGCCGCGCTGCCGGCGGTGGTGACCGCACTCGTCGCGCCGTACGACAGGTGGGGGAGGGTCTGGTCCGGTGTGCCGGCCGTCGTCGCCGAGCCGGAGCGGTTCCCCGCCGGGCTGGCGCTGGTCGCGGTGACGATGGTCGCCGTACTGGTCGGTCGACGGGTGCGCCCGACGTGGCTGCCCGCGCTGCCGTTCGCCGCGGCCACGCTGCCGGTGCTGCTCGTCGCGGTGGGCGCGCCCTGGCCGGTGCTGCCGGCCGCCGTGCTGCTCAGCGGGGTGGCCGCGCTGGTGTTCGCCGCCCTGGCCACGCCCCGGCCGGCGCTCGCGTCGATCGCCGTACCCGTGGGGGTGGTGCTGGTCGCGGCCGGGGTGGTGGGGCTCCTGGCCAACCGGGCGGGCACGCTCGCCGCGGAGGGGGTGCTGCTCGTGGCGGCGGTGGTTATCGCCGTCGGGGCGCGGATGGTCGAGGTACGCGTCGTCGGCTGCCTCGCGGCGGTCGGGGCGGCGTGCGCGCTGGCGGTGACCGCTCCGCTGGCTGGCGGGCTGCCGTTGCGGGCGGCGGCGTACCCGCTGCTGGCGGTGGCCGCAGTGGTCCTCGCCGTCGCCGCGGTCACCGCACGGCCGCGGCCCGGAGGGGTGGCCGTGGCTTCCGCTGTCCCACCGTCGGCACCGCGTGCCCTGGTCAGTCCCGTGTTGGACGCCGCCGCGCAGGCGGTGGCGGTGGTGGCGGCGCTGCTGGCCGTCGAGACGGCGCGGCACTTCGCGACCATCTGTGTGCTCTGGGGTGTGGCCGTCGCGTTGCGGCTGCTGCGCCGGGGCGAGTCGGCTGGCCGGCGGTGGGTGTTCGCCGTCGTCGCGGCCGGCAGCGAGCTGCTCGGGGCGTGGGTGCTGCTGGCAGCCGGCGGGGTGACCGTGCTGGAGGCGTACACCGTGCCGGCGGCGGCGCTCGCCCTCGGCGCGGGCCTGCTGGCGTTGCGCACCCGGCCCGGGTTGACGAGTTGGCCGGCGCTCGGCCCGGGGCTGGTCGCGGCGCTGCTGCCGAGCCTGGTGTCGGTAGTGGTCGGGTCGGACCCGCAGCCGTGGCGGCGGTTGCTGCTCGGTGCGGTGGCCCTCGGCGCGGTGCTGGCCGGAGCCAACCGCCGCTGGCAGGCCCCGGTGCTGCTCGGCGGCGTGGTGCTGGCGGTCCTGGCGCTGCACGAACTGGCCCGTGGCTGGGACCTGCTGCCCCGGTGGATCTACCTGGGCGCCGGCGGGTTGGCGCTGATCGGGCTCGCCGCCAGCTACGAGCGGCGTCGTCGCGACCTGGCCCGGCTGCGCGCCGCGGTGGCCCGGCTGGGCTGAGCGCGAGCCGGAGTGGGGGGTAGGGCTCGCCCTACCCCCCACTCGGGGGTTGCCAGGGTTACTCAGCGCAACTATTTGCCGGAGACTCAAGGTGAGCCCGGGCCACCCCGGTACGGGTGTGATCGGAAACGGGGAGCAGCGATGGCGCTCGGAGCGGTGGCAGAACCGCCGGTACGACGGCGAGGCAGTGATTACGCACAGTTGTCCCGACGGATCAGCCAGGCCGGCCTGCTGGAGCGGCGCCCTTCCTCGTACGTCGCCCGGATCGTGCTCACCCTCGGTGCCTTCGTGGCCGGCTGGGTCGCCGTGTTCCTGGTCGGCGACTCCTGGTGGCAGCTGCCGCTCGCGGCGGTGATGGCGGTGGCCACGACCCAGGTCGCGTTCCTCGGTCATGACGCCGGGCACCGCCAGATGTTCCGTCGGCGTGGCCCCAGCGAGCTGGTGGGGCTGGTCGCCGGCAACATGACGGTGGGGATCAGCTACGGCTGGTGGGTCGACAAGCACAACCGGCACCACGCCAACCCGAACCACGAGGACGAGGACCCGGACGTCGGCGCGGGCGCCCTGGTGTGGACGCCCGAGCAGGCGCTGGAGACCCGTGGGTTCGGCCGTTGGATGGCTCAGCGGCAGGCGTACCTCTTCTTCCCGATGCTCTTCCTGGAGGGGCTGAACCTGCACGTGGCGAGCATCCGGGCGATCGTCGGCCGGGGCTCGGACGGCCGGTACACCACGCCGATGCGGCACCGCGCGGTCGAGGCGGGGCTGCTCGTCGCGCACACCGCCGGCTACGTGGCGTTGCTGCTGGCGGTCATGTCGCCGGGCAAGGCGCTGCTCTTCGCCGCCGTGCACCAGGGGCTGTGGGGCCTCTACATGGGCTGCGCGTTCGCGCCGAACCACAAGGGCATGCCGATGCCGACCGCCGAGGAGGAGTTGGACTTCCTGCGCAAGCAGGTGCTGACCTCCCGCAACGTGCGGGGCAGCCGGTTGGTGGACACCGCGTTGGGTGGGCTCAACTATCAGATCGAGCACCACCTGTTCCCGAACATGCCCCGGTCCAACCTGCGCCGGGCGCAGCCGATCGTTCGGGCGTACTGCGCCGAGCAGGGCGTCTCGTACGCCGAGACCGGGCTGGTCGAGTCGTACCGGCAGGCGCTCGGTCACCTGCACGAGGTTGGGCGGCCGCTGCGCGGATAAGCGTCCGGGCTGGCAGTCGACAAGGTGGGGCGGTGCCACGAGGCACCGTCCCACCTCGTCGTGTCGGGCCGATCGACACCCCGCTACCGCTGGTCGATGCCGTCGGCCGGCACCGGTAGGGTCGGCGCATGGACGCGATCATTCGGAGCGCCTCGTGAGGTTCGAGATCAGCAAGGTGCTCGACGCCATCGAGGGTCGGGTCTGCACGGACCCGTCGCTGGCCCGGGCCGTGCTCGACCTGGCCGAGGTGATCCGCTACCAGGACATCGACGGCGGCCGTCCGGCCAGCCTGCTGCGCCTCGGCATGGTCATCGACGCGCTCTCCCGCGAGTTGGAGGAGGACAGCGTCCAGGTGTACGCCGTGGTGCACCGCGCCCTGCTCTCCGACGCGGACCTCACCTCCAACGAGCGCATGGTGGTTCGCCGCTGGGCCGACGACGGGCTTGTCGAGGTGCTCGACAACCCCGGTGACCGGATGCTTGAGGTCGCCGACCTGCTCGGGCTGCCCGTGCTCAGCCGGGTCCGCTTCGACGGCCTGCGCGGCCGGTTCCCCTGGCTGGTCGAGCAGCCCGGTCGGGTGGTGGCCCCGGTGCCCGGCGCTGGTGGGCCGGTGTTCATCGCGCACGTCGGCGGCGGGCACACACCCGTTGCCGGCAAGCGCTCGCCGACCGGCGTGAAGCTGCTGGCCCGGCAGTGGCGGTGCCCGGAGTCGGGTTGCGCGCTGTTCGGCGGTGGCGGTGGTGGCGGCGCGTTCGCCGACCTGACCGGAGGGGCGGACCGCAGCCCGGCGGCGCAGCCACCGCCCGCGCTGCGCAACGGTGTGCCCACCTGCCCCCGGCACGGCGTACGCCTCGGTGACGGCGGCCCACGGCCGCGCAGCGAGGTGCTCGCCGTGCGCGTCGGCGGCCTGGTCCGGCGGCGGTTCGTGCTCACCGAGGAGCAGCCGGTGGTGGCCGGTCGTGCTCCGGAGCAGGACGGCGGGATCATGCTCGGGCAGTGGCTCAACGACGAGGCCCGGCGGTGGATCAGCCGCGGTCACGTCCATTTCGAGCTGCGGGTCGGCGAGGTCATCGTCACCGACATCAGCACCAACGGCTCCGGCATCCGGCCGTCCGGCTCGATGGCCGAGTCGGACCGGATCCCCCTGGCCCCGCAGCAGTCGAGGGTGCTGGGTGAGGCCGACATGGTGGAGCTCTACCCGGGGGTGCAGATCGGTCGGGCCGAGGAGTTGCCCACCGGTGCCCCGTTCACGCCCACGTCGGTGATGGCCGAGGCGCCCACCATGGCGATGCGCCTGCCCCGCCCCTGACGCCCCGCCCCTGACGCCCCGCCCCTGACGCGCAGAGGCGGGCGCCGGAACCCCGACGCCCGCCTCCTGTCGCGTTGCGGTTCAGCCGGCCAGCACGGCGGCGAGTTGTGCCACCGCGAGGTCGATCTCCTCCTCGGTGATCACCAGCGGCGGGGCGAGCCGGATGGTGGAGCCGTGGGTGTCCTTGGCGAGCACACCGCGCACGGCGAGCCGCTCGCACGCCTCCCGGCCGCTCATCAGTGCCGGGTCGATGTCCAGACCGGCCCACAGGCCGCGCACGCGGACCGCGACCAGGCCCTTGCCGACCAGCCCTTCCAGGCCGGCGCGCAGGCGCTCGCCCAGCTCGGCCGAGCGGCGCTGGAACTCGCCGGTGGCGAGCAGCCGGACCACCTCGATCGCCACCGCGCAGGCGAGGGGGTTGCCGCCGAAGGTGGAGCCGTGCTGGCCGGGCTTGAGGACGCCGAGCACGTCGGCGTTCGCGGCCACGGCGGAGACCGGCACGATGCCGCCGCCGAGCGCCTTGCCCAGCAGGTACATGTCGGGCACGACGCCCTCGTGGTCGCAGGCGAAGGTCGCGCCGGTACGCCCCAGGCCGGACTGGATCTCGTCGGCGATGAAGAGCACGTTGCGCTCGGTGCAGACCTGGCGTACGCCCGGCAGGTAGCCCTCGGGCGGCACCACCACGCCCTGCTCGCCCTGGATCGGCTCCAGCAGCACCGCCACGGTGTTCTCGTCGATCGCGGCGGTCAGCGCGGCCAGGTCGCCGTAGGGCACGACGGTGAAGCCCGGGGTGTACGGCCCGAAGTCGGCGCGGGCGTCCTCGTCGGTGGAGAAGCTCACGATGGTGGTGGTCCGGCCGTGGAAGTTGCCCTCGGCGACCACGATGTTGGCCTGCCCGGCGGGCACGCCCTTGACCTGGTAGCCCCACTTGCGGGCGACCTTGATCCCGGTCTCCACCGCCTCGGCGCCGGTGTTCATGGGCAGCACGAGGTCCTTGCCGCACAGCTCGGCCAGCTCGCGGCAGAAGTCGGCGAACTGGTCGTGGATGAACGCGCGGCTGGTCAGCGTCAGCCGGTCCAGCTGCGCGTGCGCGGCGGCGATCAGTTGGGGGTGCCGGTGGCCGAAGTTGAGCGCCGAGTAGCCGGCCAGGCAGTCCAGGTAGCGGCGGCCGTCCACATCGGTGAGCCAGGCGCCCTCCGCTGAGGAGATCACCACCGGCAGCGGGTGGTAGTTGTGCGCTGTCCAGCGCTCGGCGTCCCGGACCGCCCCGGGCGTCCGCAGGATGTCATCCACGATCACTTGCTTGCCTTTCCCTGACGGAGTCGCAGCGTGCAGCACTTCGGTCCGCCGCCGGCCTTACGCAGCTCGGAGAGGTCGACACCGATGGTTTCGTAGCCCCGGTCGCGCAGCTTGGCGGCCAGGTCGGTGGCCTGCGCGGGCAGCACCACGTGCCGCCCGTCGCTGACCGCGTTGAGCCCCAGCACCTCGGCGTCGGCCATGGTGGCGTGCACCGCGTCGGGGAAGAGCCGGCGCAGCACGGCCTGGCTGCCGGGGGAGAACGCCTCGGGCAGGTACGCCACGGTCCGCTCGTCGAGCACGGTCAGCGCGGTGTCCAGGTGGTAGAAGCGCGGGTCGACCAGCTGCATGGTGACGACCGGGTAGCCGAAGACCTCCTGCAACTGGGCGTGCGCGGCGTGGGCGGTGCGGAAGCCGGTGCCGGCCAGCAGGTGCTCGCCGGCCAGCAGGACGTCGCCCTCGCCCTCGTTGACGTGCTTCGGGTCGTACATCTCGAAGCCGGCGGCCTCGAACCAGGCCCGGTAGGCGGGCGCCTCGTCGGCGCGCTGCGGGTCGCGGAACTGCACGGCCATCGCCTTACCGTCGATCACGATGCCACCGTTGGCGGCGAAGACCATGTCGGGCAGCCCGGGCACCGGAGTGATCTCCTCGACGGTGTGGCCCAGGTCGCGGTAAATCTGGCGCAGCTGCTCCCACTGCCGGACGGCCAGCGCGGCGTCGACCGGAGCGCTCGGGTCCATCCAGGGGTTGATCGCGTAGTCGACGGCGAAGTACGTCGGCCGGCACATCAACAGGTGCTGGCTGGTGGCGTCCATCGTCATTGTCCTGCTCCCAGGGGTCGGGCGCGCCCGGCCACCGTGGCCCACGGGCTGGCGCCGTTGCTCAACGTTATGCGGCGTCAGCGGCAGGATCCACCACTGAGAGTTGCGCGGACCGAACATTCGTTGCGTTTGAGCGGTCTGCGGCTGCGATTCGTTGCGTCACGGGGGTTGGTGAGCCCGGTTTGTGTTTCGGGCCACCTGATTGGCGTGTCGGGCGCTGGTCGCGGGGGGCTTTGCGCGGCCTTTGCTCTGCTTGCCCGAACCCTGCCGGACCCCGGACACACTTCAGGGGCGGCGAACCGCCGCCCCTGAAAGAGTGGCGCCCGACCGGTGAACCACCGGATGTTCGGGCTGCCGGCGAACCGCCGGGTCTTTCACCGGCGCACCGCCGGCGAGCCGAACAGTGCCCGCTAGAAACGGTCGACAAACTGTGAGTCAAGCCACTCGCGGAAGCGCTGCACCCAGTCGCCGTCGGTGGTCGGCCAGACGAACTGACCGGTCATCGCCAGCACGCCGATCACCACGGCGGAGAGCCCGATCAGCACGCCGAAGAGCGCGTCGGTCTTGCCGGCGACGTGCCGGCGGCGGGTGGCCATCAGGCCGAGCACCGAGAGCACCGCGCCGAACGCGCCGAGCCCGATGCCGTACCCGGCCAGGGTGCCGGTCAGCACGAACAGCGCACCGGCGACGGCGACGATCAGACCGAGGGTGGCGAGCAGGCTGGCCCGAGGCTTGGGGCCGCGCGTCACCGCCGGCTCGGCCTCGGTGCGGTCGGGGGTCGAGTCGACGGGACGCTCCGTCACGCTCCGGTCCGTCACGGCCCGGTCCGTCGTGTCGGGTCGCCGGGTCGTGCTGGTGAGGTCGGTGTCCCCGTCGGTGGTGCGCGCCGTGGTCGGATCGGTGCCCGGCCGCGGCTCGGTCTCTGCCGGGCGGGCGGTGGCGGCTCGGGCCACCGCGGCCCGCTTGGCGGCCCGCCGCTCGGCCTCGCCGGCCTGCTCGGTGGGCGCGGCGGCGCTGCGGTACGTCGTCTGGTCGGCGTCCCGGTCCGCGACCACCGGGCGGTCGGCGCCGCCGTCATTCGACCGGCCTCCGGTCATCACCGTGTTCCCCCGGTCGTTGACCGCTTGGGTGTCGCGGCCGTCGACGCGGCCGTCGAGGTTCTCGTCCTGCGCCGGCTCGGACCGGCGGGACAGCGAAGGAATCCTGACCACTACACACCTCCTGGTTAATGCGTGGTGGCCGACGGATCGGGTGGCACCCACGCGGTACCGCCGTGAAATACCCCGCTGGGCGTTTCCTGACACCAATACCGGGTACGTCCGGCTCTTCCCCGGCCTGTGCTGGCCTTTCTCGGCCCAGGCCAGCTCCTGCTCGGCCTGGCTGGCCTTGATCGACTCGGTTTCCTGGAAGTCGGTGTTTCCCGGTCGCAGGGACAGCCCGGGTTCTGTGAAACCGTGTCGATCACGGCCCGGCGGGGACCACCCGCACTCCGGCCCGCCGCACGTACACCTCTCGGCGGTCGACGGCCAGGCCCTTGCCGTCGAGCACGTAGCCGGTCAACCAGACCCAGCCCGGGTACGTCGGGCGAGAGTCCACGCTCACCAACCGCAGGCGTAGCGCCCGGTCGCCGGCGAACTGGACTGAGCACCCCTCGCCGATCAGCAGCAGGTCGCCGGGCTTCAGCTCGGTCACGTCGGCCAGTGCCCACGGCTGATCGGGATGCGGTGGCGGGCTCGGCAGGGCAACTCCGCGCCGCAGCGGCACACCCTGCGCCAGCGCGCCCAACTCCAGACGGGTCGATGCCGACGCGCGAGGGTCAGCGCGGTGACCAAGAGATATTCGTTGTACGACACCCGCAACGCGTCGTCCTTCCGGAGAATGGCGTCGCCCGGCCAACCGCGCTAACGCGGACAGCTGCGACAGTGGACTATTGCCGACGCTATTTCCGGTGCCACTGCCCGGGAGGCTCCGACGCGTGACAGCGTGTTCCACGCTGGCCACCTTGTGCAACGCGCCAAGCCGTTCTAATCTCAGCCCGTATTGACGCACGATGAATGGAAGACAAATGGTTGCGGAGCGAAACACGCGGTGTTGCAGGAAGGGCGCGGCGATGTTGCATGACGGATGAAACAAGCGGGTCCACGGTCCCTCGGCGGCAGCTCGGGCGGCTGCTCACGCAGCTTCGCGAGGACGCTTCGGTGACGCTGGAAGCCGCCGCCGAAGCGCTGGACTGCTCGCGCCAGAAGGTGTGGCGCATCGAGAAGGGGTTGGTCCCGGTGCGCGTGGTGGACGCCCGTGCCATGTGCGCTCTCTATCGCGTACCGGAAGATATGAAGGAAATCGTCGCCGGGCTCGCGAAGGAAACTCGCGCCACAGGGTGGTGGCATTCGTACGGCGATGTCGTCCCGTCGTGGTTCTCGCTGTACGTCGGCCTGGAATCGTCCGCCACCACGCTGCGTCAATACGACGCGGAGCTAATTCCTGGACTTCTGCAAACCCGTGAGTACGCCACCGAACTGTTCCGCCGGAAGAATCCGACGATGAGCGGTGAGGCCCGGGAGAAGTTGGTGGAGGTCCGGCTGCAACGGCAGGGCATCCTCGTTCGTCGGCTGCCCCCCGCACCCGCCCTGCGGGTCGTCCTGAGCGAAGCCGTGCTCCGGCGCACGATCCCCGACCGCCGGGCGATGGCGGGGCAGTTGCGGCACCTGCTCGACGTGGCGGCCCTGCCGAACGTGTGCCTGCGGGTGCTCCCGCTCGCCGCCGGTCCACCACTGGCCAGCGAGACGGGCACCTTCGTCCTGCTGGGCTTCCCTCAGGCGTTCGGGAGGGCGTCGTGCGAGCCGACCACCGTCTACGTCGAGAACATCACCGGGGCGCTCTACCTGGACAAGCCCGCGGAGGTGGCCGCCTACGAACATGTCTGGTCTGATCTGGAAGCGCTCGCGTCGAGTGAGGCAGAATCAGAGAAAATGATCACTTCGATCATCGAGGAGCATCATGACTGACCTTGCCGGTGCCGTCTGGCGCAAGAGCACCCGCAGCGGCGGGAGCGGTGGCAACTGCGTCGAGGTGGCCGACAACCTTTCCGGCGTCGTCGGCGTACGGGACAGCAAGGCCCCGACCGGCCCGGCGCTGGCCTTCGCCCCGGCCGCCTGGGCCGCGTTCGTGACCGGCGTGCGTGGCCGGCGTCCGGGGGTGACGACGCCGCGTCCGTGACCGGCGTGCGGGCCAGCGCCTGGGGGTATGGCACGGCGTCTGTGACCGGCGTGCGGGCCAGCGCCTGGGGTTGACGGCGCCGCGTTCGTGATCGGCGTGCAGCGCCAGGGCTGACGCGGCTCGGGCGTCCGCTCCGAGCGGGCTGGCTATCCTTGGCCCTCGTGCCAGAGGGACACACGATTCATCGCCTGGCGGCCCGGCACGCCGAGCTGTTCGCCGGGGACAAGCTGCACGCTTCCAGCCCGCAGGGCCGCTTCGCCGAGGGCGCCGCCCGGCTCTCCGGCAGCGTGCTGGAGGGCACCGAGGCGTACGGCAAGCACCTGCTGCACCACTACGCCGGCGAGTTGATCCTGCACGTGCACCTCGGGCTGTACGGAAAGTTCACCGACGGGTCGGGGGAGCCACCCGAGCCCGTCGGCCAGCTGCGGCTGCGACTGGCAAGCGACCGTCACTGGCTGGATCTGCGCGGGCCCACCGCCTGCGAACTGTTCACCCCGCCCGAGGTCGCCGCGCTGCGAGGCCGTCTCGGGCCAGATCCGCTGCGGGTCGATGCCGACCCCGAGCGGGCGTACGCCCGGATCTCCCGCAGCCCGACGCCGCTGGCCGCGTTGCTGCTGGACCAGTCGGTGGTGGCCGGCACTGGGTTGATCTTCGTGACCGAGGCGCTGTTCCGGGCCGGGTTGCCGCCGACGATGCCGGGCCGGCAACTGACCCGCGCCGGCTGGAACGCGCTCTGGGGCGACCTGGTCGCGCTGATGCGGCTCGCGGTCGAGCACGGCCGGATCGACACCGTGCGCGACGCGCACCTGCCGGAGGCGATGGGCCGGCCAGCCCGGGTGGACCGGCACGGTGGCGAGGTGTACGTCTACCGCCGCCCCGGCGCGCCCTGCCACATCTGCGGCACCGACGTCAGCCGCGGTGAGCTGGCCGGTCGCAACCTCTACTGGTGCCGTACCTGCCAGCCCGGCTGAACCCCGGCGTGCCGCGCGCTTGATCGTGCTTGAACAAGGATTTAGTGGCCTCCCAGAGCGCGGCAGACCACTAAATCCTGGATCGAGCACGATCATGCCCGGGGTCGGGTGCCGTCGAGCAGCCAGTGGACCACCTCGATCTGGTGTGGAAAGACGGCGTCGTCGGCGATGCTCCACGCCAGCGTGTGGCCGATCGTCCAGGCCCGGACCCGCTCCCGGTCCAGCCCCAGCTCGCCGCTGAGCCGGTCGAGCCGGTGCTGGACGGCCGTCGGTGAGTGACCCAACTCCCGGCCACGCACCATCGGCACCACCGAGAATTCCCGCTCGCCGGTGAGCGGCTTCGGGTCGATCACCAGCCAGGGTTCGCGGTCGGCGGCGAGTACGTTGCCGGCGTGCAGGTCCTGGTTGACCAGCACCTGCTCGCCCTGGCTCGACACCAGCCCGCCGAGCAGGTCGAGGGCGGCGTCGAGCAGCCGTCGCTGGTACGGCCGGCCGGTCCGTTCCCAGTTGCCCGGCATCCGGTCGATCCAGCCGGCGGCCTCCTCGGCCAGCGTGGTGAACGGCTCCCCGGCCGGTCGCCAGAGTCGAGGCAGCAGGTCGACCGTCACGTCCAGCGCCCGATCCATGGGCAGTTCGTGCAGGGCGGTGCCGGGTCGGCAGCGCTCCACCAGCAGGGCGCGTCGTTCCGGGTCGTGGGCGAGCAGCCGGATCGCGCCCTCGCCGTCCCAGTGATCCAGTGCGTCGGCCTCGTGCCGGCTCTCCTCGTCCGGGTACTGGAGTTTCAGCACCGCGGCCGTGCCATCCGGCAGGTCGGCGGGGACCGCGAGGGAGGCGTACGCGTACTCGAAGGGTTGTCCGAGCCGTAGTGACCACCGCTCGGCGCACTCCGCCAGCCAGGTCGGGAGTGTGGCCAGCCAGACGCGGCCGGCTGATGATCCGCGTACCCAGTCAAGCCCCTCGGGCAGATCCATCCGGCCATCCTCGGGCTTCACCGCACCCGTCACGGCGTGCTCGGAGGCTTGGCCTTCTGCGGGTAGATCGTCTCGTGACGGGCCAGCATGGCGACGAACTCGCCGATCTTCCGCTCGCGGGTCTCTGCCCGTTTGACGGCATTGAGCCGGTGGATGAGGGCGAACCGGTTGGTCTTGGTGAGGACGTCGAGCATGGCCTGAGCGGCGGGGTTGGCGGCGATGGCGGCGAGAAGGTCAGGCGGCACCTCGGCTTCCGACGGCGGGGCGTAGGCGGCCGCCCATCGGCCGTCCGCCTTCGCGGCCTCGACCGCAGCGCGGCCCGGGGGCAGCATTCGCCCCTGCTCCTCCAGCCGGGCCACGTGGGCGACGTTGCGTTGTGACCAGGAACTGCGGCGCGTGCGCGGGGTCAACCGGATCCAGGAGGTTTCCTGATCCCGCTTACGGGCCTGCCCGTCGATCCAGCCGAAACAGAGGGCCTCGTCGACCGCATGCTGCCAGGTCAGCGTCGTGACCGTGCCGCCCTTTTTGGTCAGGGCGAGCCAGACACCGGGCGACGTGTCGTGGTTGACCGACAACCACGCCCGCAGCGCGTCGCCGTCGACGACGATCAACTCATCCAGTTCGCTCGCCATGACGGAAGGCTATCGCTCCGGTCCGTCGGTGGTCGTCCCCGAACGACCACCGAGAACCCTGGTCAGCTGGCCCTGTAGGTGAGGTAGCGGCCCTTCGGCCAGCTGTGGAAGTTGTTGAGCTCGGATGCCTGGCCGCTGCAGTCGGGGGTCCGGTAGCCGGGGACGCTGCGGAAGCCGCCGCTCCAGGCGAGCAGCCAGGTCGCGTCGGCCGGGATCTGACGGCAGACGCCGTCGGGTGCGGCCTGCCTGCCGGCCACTTCGGTCGGGTAGCTCGAGTAGAAGACCAGGCCCTTGTCGGGGCTCTGGAAGGGCTCGCCAGCGGCTGCGGGCGCTGCCGGTAGCGTCGCGGTCAACGTGGTGATCAGGGCGACGGCGAGACCTGCGGCGATTCGGTGGGTGAATGTTCGCATGCGTGTCCTTCCGGGACGGCGTTCGAGGAAGGGACCGACGCCCGGTTCGGCGCTGGACCGGAGCGATGCGTATCGATGCAACGATCCATCAAGATAGTTTCCGTGTCAATCAAATGTGCGATCGGACGTCGCTGACGTCGCTCGCGGTTCGGTGTGACGTAACCGGAATTGACAGTCGCCGGCTGCCGGAGCAGGGTTGAGCGGTGACAACGATGTCAACGGACAAAAGGGGGAAATGATGCATGTTCTCCCCTCGCGTACCCGATGTCATGGGTCGTTTTCCGGCGCGAACCCGGTTCGTCCGCCGATCCTGGCCGTATGCCCCTTCCCTACCCGGCGGTGAGCAGCTGAGATGACCGACGTGCCCCGATCCGAAGCCGAATCGGCCCCTGCCCCGCCAGGGTCACCAGATCTGCCCGACCTCGACGTGTTCCTCGCCGACCAGACCCGCACGCTGCTCGACACGGCCCGCCGAGCCCTCCGCCCCGAGGGCGGTTTCTGGTGGCTGACCGACGAGCGCACCCCCGACCGCGACGAACCGTTGTTCACGTGGATCACCTGCCGGATGACCCACGTCGCCGCGCTCGCCCACCGCAACGGTGACCCGGACGCCGCCGCCCTGGTCGACCACGGCGTGGCGGCGCTGCGCACGCTTCTGCGCGACGACCGGTACGGCGGCTGGTTCGCTGCCGTGGACCAGCAGGGCGAGCCGACCAACGAGCGCAAGGCCGGGTACGACCACGCCTTCGTGCTGCTCGCCGCGTCCGGCGCGGCCCGAGCCGGACGGCCCGGCGCGGACGAGCTGCTCAACGACGCGCTCGCCGTGGTGCGGGACCGGTTCTGGGACGACGACGCCGGCGCGGTCCGCGAATCGTGGAACCGGGACTGGACCGTCACCGAGGACTACCGGGGCGCGAACAGCAGCATGCACATGGTCGAGGCGTTCCTCGCCGCGAGCGCCGCCACCGGCGACGCGAGCTGGGCCGATCGCGCCCTGCGGATCGCCACCCACCTGGTGCACGGCGAGGCCGCCCGACACGACTGGCGGCTGCCCGAACACTTCACCGCCGACTGGACGCCGCTACCCGACTACAACCGGGACCAGCCCGCCGACCAGTTCCGGCCGTACGGCTCGACGATCGGGCACTGGCTGGAGTGGGCCCGGCTGTTGCTGGAGCTGGAGGCCGTCCTGCCGCAGCCGCCCCGCTGGCTGCTCGCCGACGCCCGTGCCCTGTTCGCCGCCTCCGTGCGACGCGGCTGGGCGGTCGACGGTGCCGACGGCTTCGTCTACACGATCGACTGGGACGACCGGCCCGTGGTCCGCTCCCGGATGCACTGGGTGCTGGCCGAGGCCATCGGCGCGGCGGTCACCCTGCACCGGCGCACCGGGGACGCCGTCTACGCCGACTGGTACCAGGTCTTCTGGGCGTACGCCCGCCGCAACCTGATCGACGGCACCGGGTGGCGGCACGAGCTGGACACGCAGAACCTGCCCTCGGACACGGTGTGGCACGGCCGGCCGGACGTCTATCACGCGTACCAGGCAGTGCTGTTGTCCCGTTCCGCCGACGGGCTCGGCGGCCCCGGCCCGCTCACCCCGGGCGAGGTGACCGCATGATCGTGGTGGCGGGCGAAGCCCTCATCGACCTGGTGGTCACCGCCGACGGGCAGCGGGCGGTGCCGGGTGGCTCGCCGGCGAACGTCGCGGTCACCCTGGCCCGGCTCGACCAGCCGGCACGACTGCTGGCCCGGATCGGCACCGACGAGTACGGCCGGCAGCTCACCGAGCACCTGAGCGCCAACCGGGTGGACCTGGGTTGGGCGGTCCGCGCCGAACAGCCCACCTCGGTCGCGGTCGCCACCCTGAACGCCACCGGCCAGGCCAGCTACGAGTTCCGGCTGGCCGGAGCGGCCGACTGGCAGTGGACCCCGCAGGAACTGCCCGACCTGACCGGGTCGTCGGCGACCGCCCTGCACACCGGGTCGCTCGCGCTCGCGCTGGCACCCGGCGCGCAGGTCCTGGAGGATCTGCTCGCCCGCGAGCGTCAGCGGGACGCGCTCACCATCTCGATCGACCTCAACCTCCGCCCGAGCATCGTCACGGACCGGGCGGCGGAGCAGGCGAGAGTACGCCGGCAGGTGAGCCTCGCCCACGTCGTCAAGGCCAGCGACGAGGACCTGGCCTGGCTCCACCCGGACCGGTCGGTGGCCGACGTGATGGCCGAATGGCGCGAGGCCGGGGTGTCCTGCGCGGTGGTGACCCGAGGAGGGGACGGCGCCTGGCTGCTCGCCCCGGACGGATCACTGCACGAGGAACCAGCGGTACGCACCGTCGTGGTCGACACCGTCGGTGCCGGCGACTCGTTCACCGGCGGCCTGCTGGCCGCGCTGGCCGACCTCGACGCGCTCGGTGACCGGCCGGCCGACCGGCTCGCCGCAGTGACCGAGCCGCAGTGGAACGCCGTACTCCGGCAGGCGGCGACGGTGGCCGCGCTGACCTGCGCCCGCCGTGGCGCCGACCCGCCCCGCCGTGCCGAGGTCGAGGCACTGCTCCACCCCGCGACCTGAGCCCACCCGCGCCGGCCCGCCCGGGTCTTCGGGGCGGCCCGGCGCTCGGTCGGCCTGGTCTTCGGTTGGCCTGGTCTTCGGGTGGCCCGGTCTTGTGGCTGGCCCGGTCCTGTGGCGGGCCCGGTCCTCGGGCGCGGTCGGCGCGGTGGGGTTGGCGGTCGCGGTGGCCTGAGGCGCGGTGCTCCCGCCTGATCAACACGAGGTCGGTGATGTTGCGGTGTCTCCTTGATGGGATACCGCAACATCGGCGATCTGGAGTCGATCAACGCCCGTGCGGCCCGTGCGGCGGCACGTCGTGGTGGCGTGAGGCGCGGTGCTCCCGATTGATCAACACGAGGTCGGCGATGTTGCGGTGTCTCCTTTGGGGGATACCGCAACATCGGCGATCTGGAGTCGATCAACGCCCGTGCGGCCCGTGCGGCGGCCCGTGCGGGACGGTCAGGCGGCGGTCGGCGGGGTCAGGCCGCGGCGCAGTAGGCGGGTGGGGAGTACGGTCGTCGACGGCGGGGAGTCGTCGCCGGCGATCCGTTGGAACAGCCGCTCGGTGGCGACCCGGGCCAACTCGCGGGTGTCGTAGGCGACGACGGTCAGCGGCCGGGGCATCAGGTGGGCCAGCTCGAAGTCGTCGAAGCCGACCAGCGCCGCGTCGTTACCCCGCCGGTGCAGCTCCTGAAGCGCGCCGACGGTGAGCCGGTTGTTGCCGCAGAAGAACGCGGTGGGCGGGTCCGGAAGGTCGAGCAGCGTGGCGACCGCGCGGGCGGCGTCCTCCGGCGCGATCAGCCGGTCGCGGATCAGCGACTCGTCCGGTTCGACGCCGGCGTCGGCCAGCGCCGCCCGTGCGCCGGTCAGCCGCTCACGCATGGTGGACACGCTGGGCGCGCCGAGCAGGAGAGCCACCCGCCGGTGCCCCTCGTCGAGCAGCGCGCCGACCCCGGCCCGGCCGCCACCACGGTTGTCCAACAGGACGGCGTCGGCGAGCAGCCCCTGCGGGGGCCGGTCCAGGAAGACCACCGGCATGCCCAACTCGACCTCGCGGCGCAGGAACGAATGGTCGGGGCCGGCGGGCACCACCAGCAGCCCGTCGACCCGGCGCTGGGTGAAATCCTGGAGTACGGCGCGTTCCCGCTCCGGATCCTCCTCGGACGAGGCGGTGATCAACATGGTGCCGTGCGCGGCGGCGATCTCGGCGGCGACGCTGGCGATGGTGGCGTAGAACGGGTTGGCGATCTCCTCGATGAGCAGCCCGACGGTGGCGTTGAGCTGCCGGGAGCGCAGGTTGCGGGCGATGTCGTTGCGTCGGAAACCCAGCTCGGTGATGGCGGCCAGCACCCGCCCGAGCAGCTCCTGACCCACCGGCTCGTCGTTGACGACCCGGGAGACCGTCTTCAGGCTGACCCCGGCGTGCCGGGCGACGTCGACCATCGTCGGGCGGCGGCGCGCGGTCGGCCGGGTCGGGGTCTGGGTCACGGGGTGGTCCTCCACGGCGGGCGCGGGTCAGCGGTCGACGGCGGCGAGCGCGTCGACCGCCTTTCGGGCGGCGATCAACACCGGATCCCAGACCGGCGCGTACGGCGGAGCGTAGCCCAGGTCCAGTGCCGTCATGTCATCCACCGTCATGCCGTTCCACAGCGCCACGGCCAGCGTGTCGATCCGTTTGGCCGCCTCGGACCAGCCGACGATCTGCGCGCCGAGCAGTCGGCCGCTGGGCCGCTCGGCGATCAGCTTGACGGTCATCGGTCGGGCGCCGGGATAGTAGCCCGCGCGGCTGGTCGACTCGGCGATCACCGAGATGAAGTCGAAGCCGGCTTCGGTCGCGTCCCGTTCACGCAGGCCGGTCCGGCCCACCTCCAGGTCGCAGACCTTCGTCACCGCCGTGCCGATCACGCCGGTGAAGGTGGCGTACCCGCCGCCGATGTTGATTCCGGCCACCCGGCCCTGCTTGTTGGCGTGCGTGCCCAGCGGCACGTGCACGGGCATTCCGCTGACCCGGTGCAGTGTCTCCACGCAGTCGCCGGCCGCCCAGATCCCGGGTAGCCCCGGCACCCGCATGCGGCGGTCCACCCGGATCCCGCCGGTCGGGCCGATGGGCATCCCGGCAGCCTCGGCGAGCGCGGCGTTCGGGCGTACACCAAGGCCCAGGACCACGACGTCGGTCGGAATCGGCCCCTCGGCGGTGACCACCGCGGACACCCGGCCGTCCTGCTGCTCCAGGCCGGTCACCTTCAGGCCGGTGCGGATCGTGACGCCCAGGCCGCGCATCGCCTCGACGACCAGCTCGGCCATGTCGCCGTCCACGGTCGACATGGCCTGGTCGGACGCCTCGACCAGGGTGACGGAGAGGCCGCGCTGGATGAGCGCCTCGGCCATCTCGACGCCGATGTACCCGCCGCCGACCACCACGGCCCGGCGCGGCTGCGGCGTACCGTCCAGCCAGTCGCGCAGCGCAGCACCGTCGTCGAGGGTCTGCATGCCGAACACGCCACCCGCGTCGGTCTGCGCCCACGGCGGCTTCACCGGCACGGCGCCGGCGGTGTACATGAGCTCGTCGAAGTGTTCGCGGACCTCGCCGCCGCCCTCCAGGTCCCGTGCGACCACCTCGCGGCGTTCCAGGTCGATGGCGGTCACCTCGTGGCGCATCCGCACGTCCATGGCGAACTTCGAGCGGAACGTCTCCGGGGTCCGGGCGATGAGCTGCTCCGGGCCGGGCACCTGACCGCTGATCCAGTACGGGATGCCGCACGCCGAGTAGGACGTGAAGTGCCCCCGCTCGAAGACCACGATCTCCAGGTCGGTGCGGTCCCGGCGGCGTCGGGCCTGGGACGCCGCCGACATGCCGGCAGCGTCCCCGCCAATGACGATCAAACGTTGCGCCACGGGTTCATCCTGTCACGCTGATCAGCCGCGAGTCTGCCGTGCGACGTCCTGCACCACGTCGACGAGCCGTCCGGTGCGGGCGAACACGGCGCGCTGCCGGGCCGCGCCGGTGCCGTGCCGGCGCAGTCCGCCCAGCAGGTCGGTCACCTCGTCCCAGTCGCCGTGCTGCTCCAGCGCCGGCCGCATGCGCTCCACGAACCGGTCCAGCAGCTCCCAGGCCGGGCGCAGCTCCCCGGTGGTCACGTCGACGCCCTGGCCCTCCAGGCCGTCGTGGGCGGCCCGCCAGTGCGCGCCGACGAGCAGGTGATGATCGGTCTGCAGGGCCGGGCGGCCGGCGTCGACGTCGGCCATGGCGGTCGCCACCAGAGCGCGGACCAGCGCGGCGACCAGCACCGCGTCGTCCACCGACGGGCAGACGTCGCCGATCCGCAGCTCCACGGTGGGGTACTTCGCCGACAGCCGGGCGTACCAGTAGAGCATCCCCTCGTCGAGCATCACCCCGCTGGAGATCAACTGGCGGATCAGCCGCTGGTAGTGCTCGTGCGACTCCAGCCAGGGTGTCGGCGCCACCGACGGCCAGCGCTCCCACTCCACCGAACGCCAACTGGCGTAGCCGGTGTCCTCGCCCCGGGCGAACGGGGAGTTGGTGGTGATCGCGTGCAGCATCGGCAGCCACGGCCGGACGTGGTTGAGCACCTGCACACCGGTCTCCGGGTCGGGGACGCCCACGTGCACGTGCATGCCGTTGTTACCCGGGCCGGGAACGAGCAGCCGGAACCGCTCGATCATCCGGTCGAAGCGCGGCTTGTCCACCACCGGCGGCACCGGCCCGTCCACCGGCCCGGTGCCGATGGCCAACAGCCGTACGCCTGCCCGCTCGGCGGCGTCGGCGAGCGCGTTGCGCAGCACGCCGAGGGAGTGCCGGATCGAGGACAGCTCCAGGCCAGGTGGGCTGCCGATCTCGATCTGGCTGGTCTGGAACTCCCGCTCCACCTGCCCGCGCAACTCCGCCGGCACCTGCTCCAGCACCAGGTCGACGGCGGGTACCGCGGCCCCGGTGTGCGGGTCGACGAGCAGGAACTCCTCCTCGACACCCACGGTGAGCAACTCGGTCCCCGCGGTCGTCCCGCTGGGCGCCTCCGTCACCTGGCCCGTCATCGCGACACCACCGTCCGTTCCAGCCGTTCGCGGTCGGTCCGCGTCGGTCAGTCGGTTGGTTACCCGCAGTGGCGATGCCGGGAAACGTGGCAAACGGCGTGCCTGCGAGCGCTCGTCGCGGTTTGGCCGGCTGGTGTGACACCGGGTCCTATGCTGAGCCCGTGCCGGTACCGCTGGGGTTCCTCTGGGTGGCGTGGATGTCCGCGTTCACCCAGCTCACCCTGCTCGCGGACCGCCCGACCGACCTGCTGGCGGGCGCCGCGCTGACCGCACTGGTGCTGCTCACCGCGCTGCTCGCGGCGCGGGTGCCCGGCGCCTCCGGTGGGCCGGGCTTCGCACGCCGTTGGGCCGGGCTGCGAGCCCGATCCCGTGGCCGCCGGATGCCCCGTCAGATCGACCCGGACGCCGCCGGGCGACCCCGCCCCCGCGCACCCGGGCACCCCTCGGCCGCGTAGCGCCACACCGCCACGCGGCCGATCCCGCCGTCACCGGTCCTTTCGCCCGGCGGACGCCGCCGGGGGAGGACCCCACCGGAATCGGACCGAGGGGTTTCCCATGCTCGCCTTCGCACCACTGCACAACGTCGTCGGCGCGGCCGGCGCGGCGCTGTCCTGGCTCACCGATCTGCTCGAACCGCTGGCCGGCGGCATGGCGACCGCCGCCGCCATCGTCCTGTTCACCATCGCCGTGCGGTTACTGATCTCACCGCTGACCGTGGCGCAGGTCCGCGGGGAGCGGCGCCGCGCGGCGCTCGCCCCGCAGGTCCGCGACCTTCAGCGGCGGTACGCGAACGACCCGGCGAAGCTTCAGGGTGAGGTGTTCGCGCTGTACCGGTCGGCCGGCGCCAACCCGGTCGCGGGCTGCCTGCCGCTGCTGCTCCAGGCACCGTTCCTGCTGGTCCTGTACCGGCTCTTCAGCACCAGCGAGGGCGGCACCGGCCTGCTGGACGAGCGGCTGGCCGGGGTGCCGCTGGGCCACCACATCAGCGACGGGTTGACCGGGGCGGCCGGCCCGCTCTTCGCCGTCCTGCTGGTCCTGCTGCTCGTGCTGGCCTGGTGGTCGTCGCGGCGTGCGCGCCGGGCGTCGGCGGCGGTCGGGACGGTGGCCGGTACGCCCACGGAGGGGCCGGGCGCCGCCACGCTCGGCCGGCTGCTGCCCCTGCTGCCGTTCGCGACCGTGCTGGTGGCGCTGGTGCTGCCGCTCGCCGCGGTGATCTACCTGTTGACCACGACTGCCTGGTCGGCGCTGGAGCAGGTGGTGCTCCGGCGCCCGCAGGCAACGGCACCGCAGACCGCGTAGGAGCGTGAGGGCCCCTGCTTCGGGCGGGGGCCCTCACACCGTGCCCTCTGGACAGGAACAGTTAACTGTCTTAATAATTAGCGCCTACGTTGACATCCATGGATGCCCAATCGGGCGTGGAGGGCCGCATGAAGCCTGCCAGATCCCTTGTCCTGTCCCTGGTCACCGCACTCGCCGCGACGCTCGGGGCGGCCTGGGTCGCGCTGCCCGCGTTCGCCGCCGGAGCCACCGCCAGCTTCGTCAAGACCGCCGAGTGGGGTGCCGGCTGGGAGGGGAAGTACACCATCACCAACGGCGGCGGCTCGACCATCAACGGTTGGAGCCTCGTCTTCGACCTGCCGTCCGGCACCACCCTGGGCAGCTACTGGGACGCGTTGCTCACCTCCGCCGGCCAGCGGCACACCTTCACCAACCGTTCCTGGAACGGCAGTATCGCTCCGGGCGCGTCGGTCTCCTTCGGCTTCCTGGCCAGCGGCTCCGGCTCGCCGACCGGCTGCCAGCTCAACGGCGCACCGTGCGGCGGCGGCACCCCACCGACCACCCCGCCCCCGACCACGGCACCCCCGACCACGCCGCCCCCCACCACGGCACCCCCGACCACGCCGCCGCCCACCGGAGGGTTGCCGAAGCACCTGCTCACCGGCTACTGGCACAACTTCGACAACCCCGCCGTCGAGTTGCGACTGCGCGACGTCCCGATCCAGTACGACCTGGTCGCGGTCGCCTTCGCCGAGGCCACCGCCACACCGGGCGCGCTCACCTTCGGCGTCGACCCCGGGCTCTCCGCGGCGCTGGGCGGCTACACCGATGCGGACTTCACCGCCGACGTGCGTACGCTGCGCAGCCGCGGTCAGCACGTGATTCTCTCCGTCGGCGGCGAGGTCGGCCGGGTCACGGTCAACGACGCGGCGTCGGCCACCGTGTTCGCTGACACCGCCGCCGCACTGATCGCCCGATACGGCTTCGACGGCATCGACATCGACCTGGAGAACGGGCTCAACCCGACGTACATGGCGCAGGCGCTGCGAGCGCTCCGGGCCAAAGTCGGTGCCAGCCTGATCATCGCGATGGCCCCACAGACCATCGACATGCAGTCCCCGGCCGGCGGCTACTTCAAGCTGGCCCTGGACATCAAGGACATCCTCACCGTGGTCAACACCCAGTTCTACAACTCCGGGGCGATGCTCGGCTGCGACCAGAACGCCGCGTACTCCCAGGGCACGGTGAACTTCATCGTCGCGCTGGCCTGCATCCAACTGGAGGCCGGGCTGCGCCCCGACCAGGTCGGTCTCGGCCTGCCCGCCGGCCCGGGTGCGGCCGGTGGCGGCATCGTCGCGCCCAGCGTGGTCAACGCCGCGTTGGACTGCCTGGCCCGGGGCACCAACTGCGGCAGCTTCCGGCCGCCGCGCACCTATCCCGGCATCCGGGGCGCGATGACCTGGTCGGTGAACTGGGACGTCAGCAACGGCAACGGCTTCGCCCGCACGGTGGCCCCGCACCTGGACACCCTGCCCTGAGTCGTCGCAACCCGCCCGGCGCTCCGCCGGGCTGAACGGGACGCGGATCAGCGACCGGCGGTCACCGACCGCCGGTCGTCGCGCTCCCGGCGGCGGCGGAGCTTACGGACCACCCAACTCGCCAGCATGACGACGAAGACCGCGACGATGGCGTAGTTGAACCAGTCGCTGTACCGCTCGACGTCCTGCCAGCGGCTGCCCAGCAGGTATCCGGCGCCGACGATGAGGCCGTTCCACACGCCGCTGCCGATCGTGGTGAGCAGGATGAACTCGCCCAGCGGCATCCGGTTGGCCCCGGCCGGAACGGAGACCAGGCTGCGGACCACCGGCACCACCCGGCCGATCAGCACCGCCCACCGGCCGTGCCGCTCGAACCAGCGGTCGGCCTTCTCCAGGTCGTCGCGGTCCACCAGCGGGATGTGATCCAGCCACCGCTTGAGCCGCTCCTCGCCCAGTGCCGCGCCCAACCAGTAGAGCACCAGCGCGCCCACCAGTGAACCGACAGTCGCGGCCAGCACCACGAGGAAGACGTTGAACTGGCCCTCGTGGGCCAGGAAGCCGGCCATCGCCAGCACGATCTCGCTGGGGATGGGCGGAATGATGCTCTCCAGGGCCACCAGCAGGGCCACGCCGAGCGGACCCGTCCCCTCGATCACCGTGGCCACCCAGCCGGTCAGCCCGGTGAACTGGGACGGGTCGCCAGCCTGGGCGTACGCCATTGGTCGTCCTTCCGTGGCGGCAACGGGGATCAGATCCTCATACCCATCGGCGCGCGACGCACACCACCCGGCTGCGTCCGGCCGTTAGTCCTCCGGGTGCAGCGTCGTGTCGGCCGGCCCCTGCCGCCAGCCGCTGAACCGCACGGTGAGCCCGGCCCGCGACGGCGCGCAGCAGAATGGACCGGCCGTGACCTGCGCCGCCGGGTCCAGCGGCGTCAGCCGAACCAGCCGCCACGGCTCGTCGTCCACCCGGGCGCGGACGGTCAGCGCGTCGCCGGCCCGACTGACCCGGATCGTGACCTCCCGGCCCGCCCACTGCGGCACCGGCGCCACCGACCAGTCGGAGAACTCCCGCGTCACCACCGCGCCGAGTTGCAGGTCGCCGTCGCTCATCTCGACGCCGGCCTTGGTCCAGGTGCGCTCGTCCACCCACACCAGCGCGCCGGCCTGGTCGAACTGCTCGTGCAGGTCGAGGGCGAAGCTCACCTCCATGGCGCTGCCGACCGGCAGCGGCGCGAGCAGGGCCGGGGCGTCGTCGTGTACGAAGCCGTAGCTGGTCCGCCGCCAGAGGTCACTCTCCGCCGCCGGCTCGACCACCAGTTCCCCGGCCGGGGAGTGCTCGACGCGCACGGGCGGGTGCAGCCAGGCGCCCCGGGCCCAGTCCAGCGGTTCACTCGGCGGTACGAGGTCGAACTCCATGACGGGAACGGTACCGGTCGGGTTTGCGGCGATGATCAACCGGAGATGTTTGGACGGCATGGGTGACCGTTGGTATTCCGAAGCCGTCGTTTACTGCCTCGACATCGACACGTACGCCGACTCCGACGGCGACGGGGTCGGAGACATCCGCGGCCTGATCGGCCGGCTGGACTATCTGGCCCGGCTGGGCGTGACCTGCCTGTGGCTGCACCCGATCCACCCGTCACCCAACCGCGACGACGGGTACGACGTCACCGACTTCTACAACGTGGACCCGCGCTTCGGGACCCTCGGCGACTTCGCGGAGCTGCTGCACCAGGCGCAGAACCGGGGCATCCGCGTGATCATCGACCTGGTGGTCAACCACACCTCCGACGAGCACCCGTGGTTCCAGTCCGCCCGCTCCTCGCCGGACTCGCCGTACCGTGACTGGTTCGTCTGGTCCGACACCGAGCCGAGTGACCGACACCAGGGCATGGTCTTCCCCGGCGAGCAGAAGGAGACCTGGAGTTACGACCGGACCGCCAAGGCGTGGTTCTACCACCGGTTCTACAAGTTCCAGCCGGACCTCAACCTCGCCAATCCGCAGGTCCGCGCGGAAATTAAAAAGATCATGTCGTTCTGGCTCCAGCTCGGTGTCGCCGGCTTCCGGATGGACGCGGTGCCGTTCATCATCGAGCTGACCGAGCCGGGCAACCCGAACTCGCCAAAGGACTTCGAGTTCCTCAGCGAGCTACGCCAGCACGTGCAGTGGCGACGCGGCGACGCCGTCCTGCTGGCCGAGGCGAACGTCGAACCCGACGAACTGGCGACGTTCTTCGGCGACGGCGGCGGCTCCGGCAACCGGATCCACATGCTCTTCGACTTCATGCTGAACGGTCGACTCGTGCTCGCCCTGGCCCGGCAGGACCCGGAGCCGCTGATCGACGCGTTGCACGACACCCCGAAGCTGCCGGTCGGCGGGCAGTGGGCCACCTTCCTGCGCAACCACGACGAGATCGACCTGTCCCGGCTGACAACCGAACAACGCAACCAGGTGTACGCGCAGTTCGGCCCGGACGAGAACATGCGTATCTACGACCGGGGGATCCGTCGCCGGCTCGCCCCGATGCTGAACAACGATCGGCGGCACATCGAGCTGGCGTACGCCCTGCAGTTCTCGATGCGCGGCACGCCGGTGCTGCGCTACGGCGAGGAGATCGGGATGGGCGAGGACCTGTCGTTGCCCGGCCGGGAGGCGATCCGTACGCCGATGCAGTGGTCGTACGCGGCGAACGCCGGCTTCTCCACGGCGGACCCGGAGAAGCTGGTCCGCCCGGTCATCGACAAGGGTGAGTTCGGCTATCAGAAGGTCAATGTCACGGCCCAGTGCAGCGACTCGAAGTCGTTGTTCGCCTGGTTCGAACGCATGATCCGGACGCTGCGCGAGGCGCCGGAGATCGGCTCCGGCTCGACCACCCACATCGATGTCGCGATGCCGGCCGGAGTGCTGGCCCACCGGGCGGACGGGCCGACCGGGACCATGGTGTTCGTCCACAACCTCGGTACGGATGACGTCGAGGTGGACCTGAGCAGCCTCGAACCGGAAGCCGACATGCCGATCGACGTGCTCTCCGACCGTGGCTACGGCGAGTTGGGCAAGCTCGGCGCGGTGAAGGTCGCCGGGCACGGATACCGGTGGATTCGCCTATGCCGGGGTCGGGGGTTCTGACGCTAAGCTCCTCCGATCACCCCAAGTTACCCGGAGGTAGTCATGTCGGAGGAGCCCCGCGTCGCCATCGTCACCGGAGCCGCACGCGGTATCGGTGCGGCCACCGCCCGGCGGCTGGCCGCCGACGGGATGGTCGTCGCCGTCGTCGACATCGACGAGGCGGCCACCAAGGAGACGGTGGACGCCATCGCAGGCGCGGGCGGCCGCGCCTGCGGCGTGGGTGCCGACGTGTCCGACCGTGCGCAGGTCGAAGCGGCCGTCGAGCGGATCGCCGCCGAGTTGGGCGCGCCCACCGTGCTGGTCAACAACGCCGGCGTACTCCGCGACAACCTGCTGTTCAAGATGACCAACGCCGACTGGGACACGGTCATGGGGGTGCACCTGCGCGGCGCGTTCCTGTTCAGCCAGGCCGCTCAGAAGCACATGGTCGAGGCGAAGTGGGGCCGGATCGTCAACCTCTCCAGCACCTCCGCGCTGGGCAACCGGGGCCAGGCCAACTACGCCGCCGCCAAGGCCGGCCTGCAGGGCTTCACCAAGACGCTCGCCATCGAGCTGGGGCCGTTCGGGGTGACCGTCAACGCGGTCGCCCCCGGCTTCATCGTCACCGACATGACCGCCGCCACCGCCGCCCGGATGAAGGTCGACTTCGAGGATCTCCAGAAGCACGCCGCCGCCGAGATTCCGGTGCGCCGTCCGGGTCGCCCGGAGGACGTCGCGCACACCATCTCGTTCCTGACCAGCGAGGGCGCGGGGTTCGTCTCCGGCCAGGTCATCTACGTCGCCGGTGGCCCCCGGGCCTGACCCGTACTCCCGACGGGGGCGCTCCATCCACCAGGGAGCGTCCTCGTCGCCTGGTCAGGCCGGGTCGCGGCGGGTCCGCCAGAGCCAGAACAGGCCGAGCACCGGCAACACCAGCGGGATGTAGCCGTACCCGCTGCCGAACTGCGACCACACCGTCTCGTCGGGGAAGAGCTCCTTGTCGACCAGGCTCAGGACGCCGACCACGACGACCCCGACCAGCTCCACCGTGCAGCAGGCCAGTGCCACCCGCCGACCGGCGTGCCCGGCGCGGGCCAGCCCCACCGCGGCCACGATGTAGATGAGCGCGGCCACCGCGGAGAGCAGGTACGCCACCGGCGCCTCGTCGAACTTGGTGGCGATCTGCAGGCCGGCCCGGCTGGTCGCCGCGATAGCGAAGATCAGGTAGACGGCGATCAGCAGGCGACCCGGCCCGCTGTTCGTGGTACGACGCGCCGGTTGTGTCTCAACCACCAAGCACCTCCCAGGTCTGCTGCAACCGGACCACCACGACCGGGGTCACCAGGCAGACCGCGCAGACGATCCCGGAACCCCACCGGGTCGGCTCCATCCGGGCCAGCACCCAGGCCAGCGGCGGCAGGCAGACCAGCGTGACCAGGTAGCCGAAGAACGCGCCCGGCTCACCGGGGCGGTCGCCGCCACCGATCGCGACCAGCGCGAGCACGCCCAACGCGAGCAGCGCCAGTTCCAGGAGAGCCAGGCCGGCGAACTGCACCCGGTCCGGTGGCCGGTGACGTACCGCCATGACCAGCGCCCACACCGCGACGAGCAGCGACAGCACGATAGATACCGTCGCGAGGAGCCCGTCCACCGGCGAGTTGGCCGCCGCAGCGCTGGTCATCGGCCCCACCTGGTCGTTGCCTCGGTCACCGGCACAGCCTACTAACTGTCGTAGTACCCCTCGATGCTGCCTCGCTGTCGTCTGCCGGGGCGGCCCGGCCGGCGTCGGCTCCGCCTGCCCGGCACCGCCATCGTGAACACTCCGGTTGGTCAACCCGCCGCCGCCGTGCCTGGTGGGGCGACTAGCGTGGATCACGCCCGTGGCGTCGCCGCGGCGCGGGAAGACGGCGGAGGTACACGTGCTGCGGTTCGGCTTGTTCGGCACCGGTCACTGGGCGATCGAGACGCACGGGAAGGCGTTGCACGCACACCCGGACGCGGAACTCGTCGGGGTGTGGGGGCGTAACCCGGAGCGGGCCGCCTCCCTGGGCGAGATGTACGGGGTGCCGACGTTCAACGACATCGACGCCCTCATCGAGCAGTGTGAGGCGGTCGCCGTCGCGCTGCCGCCGGACATCCAGGCCGACATCGCGGTCCGGGCGGCCACGGCCGGCCGCCACCTCCTGCTGGACAAGCCGCTGGCGCTCACCGACGCCGACGCCGACCGGGTGGTCGCCGCCGCCGACGCGTCCGGGGTCGCCTCGGTCGTCTTCTTCACCCAGCGGTTCCAGCCGAACGTCACCGCGTTCCTCGCCGCGACCGCCGCCGCCGGTGGCTGGCAGCACGGTCGGACCACCGCGTTCGCGTCGATCTTTCAGGAGGGCAGCCCGTACGGCGGGTCGCTGTGGCGTCGGGAGCACGGCGCGCTCTGGGACATCGCCCCGCACGCGCTCTCGATCCTCCTGCCGGTGCTCGGCCGGGTGACCCAGGTCGCCGCCATGGACGGGCCGAGCGGGATGGTGCACCTGTTGCTCACCCACGAGGGCGGCGCCACCAGCAGCGCCTCGCTCTCCCTGGACGCCCCGACCGAGGCGATGGCCCGGGAGTTCGTGTTCTACGGCGAGAACGGCATCGAGACCGTTCCGCTCGGCGAGTACGACGCCGCCACGGCGTTCGGTGTGGCCATCGACCAGCTCATCGAGCAGGTGCAGGCCGGCACCCGCGACCACCGCTGCGACGTCCGCTTCGGCCGCGAGGTAGTCAACATCATCTCCGCCGCCGAAGCCGCCCGAACCACCTCCCGCACAATCTCCCTCCCCTAACGCCCCCACCCCCACCCCCACCCCGTTGATCATGAAGTTAGCGACGCCCGGCACGGCGTGTCGGGACACTAACTTCATGATCAACGGGAGTGGTCGGGGTGGGCGGCCCAGAGGGCGGGGCGGTGGGGGTTTAGGACAGGGTCGTCAGCGCGGCGGCCAGTTCGTCTGGGGACTCGAACTGCTCCACGGGCAACGCCTGCAACATCTGCAACAGGGCGGTGCTGGCCCCGTTCTCCTGCCCCCAGCGGACCAGGTCCTCGCGGGAGACCGGGTAGTCGAGCCCGGCCAGGTACTCCTGCAACTGCACCCCGGTGACGGTCATGCCGGCCGGCTACCCGCTCGCTCCGGGCGTACACCGGGACGGTCGGCGGTGTCGTCCACCCGGCGGCGGCCCACGGACGGCGCGACCGGCGGCCCGGCCCACGCGGCCCACAGACCGCGCGGCCGAAGGGTGGCGCGACCGGCGGCCCGGTCTGCGCGACCGGGTGGACGGCGTGTCGGTGGGCGGCGCGCCGACGGTTTGTCGAAGCGGTCGCCGGGTAGCCGCTGCCATGCTGGTTCAGCGGCTCGGCGCGCCGAGCGACTTCGACCCGTTGCTGGAGCGCGTCCGGGACGCCCGGGTGGTGATGATCGGTGAGTCCACCCACGGCAGTTACGACTACTACCGGCTGCGCGAGCAGCTCACCCGCCGGCTGATCGCGGAGTGTGGCTTCTCCTTCGTGGCCGTGGAGGGCGACTGGCCGGACTGCGACCGGGTGCACCGCTCGGTCACCGCCGCGCCGGGCGGGGCGCTGGATCCACAGAACGCGTTGGAACGGTTCGAGCGGTGGCCGACCTGGATGTGGGCGAACGCCGAGGTGGCGCGCTTCTGCAGTTGGTTGCGGGCGTGGAACCTGGAGCGGCCGGAGCAGCAGCGGGCCGGCTTCCACGGGCTCGACGTGTACAGCCTCTGGGAGTCGATGCAGGCGATCTTCGACTACCTGGGGGAGGAGGATCCGACCTCGCTGGAGGCGGCGCAGGACGCGTACCGGTGCTTCGAGCCGTACGGCAAGCGGGTCGAGGATTACGGCGCGGCGAGCCGGTTCGTCTCCGCCCGGTGTGAGGAGGAGGTGATCCGGCTGCTGGCGCGGACCCGGGAGCATGCGCTCTCCGACGGCCCGGGCCGCTTCTCGGCCTGGCAGAACGCCGAGGTGGTGGCCGGCGCGGAACGCTACTACCGGGCGATGGTGGGCGGTGGCCCGGATTCCTGGAACATCCGCGACACCCACATGCAGGACACCCTGGACCGGCTGCTGCAACGGTACGGCCCGGAGGCCCGCGGGATCGTCTGGGCGCACAACACACATGTCGGTGACGCGCGGGCCACCGACATGGCCGCGGACGGGATGGTCAACATTGGTCAGTTGGCCCGGGAACGGTACGGCGACGACGCGGTGACGTTGATCGGGTTCGGCAGCTACCGGGGCACGGTGATCGCCGCTCCCCGGTGGGGCTCGCCGCCGGAGGCGATGGTGGTGCCGCCGGCGCGGGAGGGCTCGGTCGAGCGGCGGTTGCACGAGCTGATGCCGGAGCGGGCGGTGCTTGTCTTCGGCGGTGACCAGCCGGGCTGGGTCACCGACACCGCGGACCACCGGGCGATCGGGGTGGTCTACGACCCGTCCTTCGAGTCCTGGGGCAACTACGTGCCGACGCGGCTCGGTGAACGCTACGACGCCTTCATCTGGTGCGACGAGACCACCGCCCTGCACCCGCTGGCTGTTCCCGCCGTCCCAGGAGAGATGGAAACCTACCCAGCCGGGGTGTGATCAAGGCTGGTGTCGATCATGGAGTTGTGGTGCGGGACGAAGGGCCCGGATCGGGGCACAACAGGCACCACAACTCCATGATCGACAGGGGTGGGGTTAGACCCGGGTTGGGACGTGGTCTGGCAGTTCGGTGCGCAGGCCTTCGCCCTCGATGTCGACGTTGGGCAGGGCGCGGTTCAGCCAGCGCGGCAGCCACCACGCCCGGTCGCCGAGCAGCGACATCACCGCGGGGACGATGGTCATGCGGACCACGAAGGCGTCGATGGCCACACCGATGGCGAGCGCGAAGCCCATCGACTTGATCACCGGGTCCTCGAGGAAGACGAAGCCACCGAACACGGAGATCATGATCAGGGCGGCGGCGGTGACCACCCGGGCACCGTGCCCCATGCCGCTGATCGTGGCCTGCCCGGCGGTCTCGCCGTGCACGTAGTCCTCCCGCATGCGGGACACCAGGAAGACCTCGTAGTCCATGGCGAGGCCGAACAGGATGCCGATGAGCAGGATCGGCAGGAAGCTGATCAGCGGGGCGGGACTGTCCAGGCCGACCAGGCTGGCGAGGTGCCCCTGCTGGAAGACCGCCACCGTGATGCCGAACGTGGCGGCGACGGTGAGCAGGAAGCCCAGCGCGGCCTTGATCGGCACCAGCAGCGAGCGGAACACCAGCATCAGCAGCAGGATCGAGAGCCCGACCACCAGCAGCAGGTAGACCGGCAGCGCGTCGGAGAGCTTCTCGGAGACGTCGATGCCGACGGCGGTGACGCCGGTGAGCAGCACCTCGGCGTCGGGGATCCCGCGCACCGCGTCGCGGATGTCGTTCACCACGGTTTCGGTGGCCTCGTCGGTCGGGCCGGTCTTGGGCACCACCCCGAGCAGCGCGGTCCGGCCGTCCGGGCTGACCTGCGGCGGCGCCACCGCGAGGACGTTCTCGGTGCCCTGGATGAGGGCGGTGACCTGCGGCACGGCGGCAGAGGTGGCCTGCGGCGTGTCACCGGCGACCACCACCGCGAGCCGGCCGGTGAAGCCCGGCCCGAAGCCCTCGGTGGTCAGGTCGCTGGACACCCGTTCGGGCGAACCGACGGCCGCCGTCGACGGGTCCGGCAGGGCCAGCCGCATGTCCGGCGTGGGCAGCGCGAGCAGCCCCAGGCCGAGCAGGCTGAGCAGGATGACCGGTACCCGGAACCGGGTCACCAGGCGTGCCCAGCGGAAGCCGAAGGCGGACCGGTCCTCGGTCGGCGCGGTCGCGGCCGCGGGCTGGTGGTCGTCGAGGTCCGGGCCGGGCGCGGCAGCGGTAGCCGAGCGCAGCCGGCGGGGGAGCACCCGGCGGCCGGCGAAGCCGAGCAGCGCGGGCTGGAGGGTGATCGCGACGAGCACCGCGACGGTGACGGTGCCGGCTGCGGCGAGACCCATCACGGTGAGGAACGGGATGTTCACCACGGCCAGCCCGGCCAGGGCGATGACCACTGTGGCGCCCGCGAAGACCACGGCGGAGCCGGCGGTGCCCACGGCCCGGCCGACCGCCTCCTCCGGGGAGAGGCCGTCGATCAGGTTCTGCCGGTGCCGGGAGGTGATGAACAGCGAGTAGTCGATGCCGACCGCGAGACCGAGCATCAGCGCCAGGATCGGCGCGGTGCTGGTCAGCTCGATGACACCGCTCAGCGCGAACAGACCGGCCATGCCGACGCCCACGCCGATCAGGGCGTTGAGCAGGGTCATCCCGGCGGCGACGAGCGAGCCGAACGTGATGACCAGAACGATCGCGGCCACCAGTACGCCGAGCGCCTCGGTGGAGCCGACTTCCGGCTCACCACCCAGCACCTCGCCGCCCGGTGCGACCTGCCAACCCTGCGCCTCGGCGGCGGCACCGACCTCCTCGTACGCGGTGCGCTGCTCGTCGGTCACCCCGTCGAAGCCGTTCGCGAACTGGACCTGGACCAGCGCGTACCGGCCGTCGGGCGAGACCGCGCCGACCTGGAGCGGGTCGACCGCGCCGACCACGCCGGGCAGCGCGGAGGCCTCCCGGACCAGCTCCCGCAGCACGGTCTGGCCCTCGGCGCCGGCCAGTTGGCCGTCCGCCGGTGCCTTGACGGCGATGGTGCCGGTGGTGCCGCTGGCTACCGGGAACTGTTCGGCGAGCAGGTCGAGGGCGCGCTGGCTCTCGGTGCTGGGCATGGTGAAGTTGCTCGCCGTCGGGCCGCGCAGGGTCGCCGCGGCCAGACCGGCGGCGACGAGTACGACGAGCCAGAGCGCGACGACGAGCCGTCGCCGGCGCAGCGCGCCCCGGCCGAGCCGGTAGAGCAGGGTGGCCATCAGGAGTCCTTGTCCTCGGTCGTGGATGGTTGGGGCAGAGTTGCATCGACGGGCGTGATTCCGCGTCGGACGAGGGTGAGCAGGGCGACGCGCAGTTCGTCGTCGGGTACGTCGACGAACTCGGCACACGCCTCGGGGATGCCGGCCAGCAGCACGAACGCGGTGATGCGGGCGGCTGGCAGATCGGAGTGCCCGGCCAGGGCGTCTCGCAGGCGTTCGGAGATCTGCTGGATGTGGGCGAAGGCCGGTTGGCAGAGCAGCTCCGCGAATTCGCCGCGCAGGAGCGCGATCTCCCGCCGGAACCGGACGGCGAGGTCGACGAAGCCGGCTGCCGCGGCTGCCTGGCCGTCGGCGCCGGTGTGGCCGGCGAGCTGCTCGTCGAGGTCCCGCAGCACCGAGATGGCCGGTGCCATCAGCTCGGCGAGCAGGGCTTCCTTGTTGGCGAAGTGGTAGAGCACGGTGGCCTTGGAGCAGCCGACCTCGCGGGCGATGTCCTGCAGGGAGGTGCCCCGGTAGCCGGTCACCGCGAACTGTCGCGCCGCCGCGGCGAGGATCTCGCCGTGCGTCTCGGACACTGCTCTCGCCATCACTGATCCACCTCCGCAGACCAGCATGCCTGACCGATCGGTCAGACCTGACCGATCGGTCAGAGATCTGTGGTGGCGTTCCCCACACCCGGACCGGGTTTACCCGGCGTGCTCCCGGTCGTACCTGGTCCGCGCCTCGGCGATGGCCCGGCGGTGCCGCTCGGCCCAGTTGGTCAGGGCGACGAGCGACTCGTACAGCTCCATCGCCATCGGGGTCGCCGTGTACTCGACCTTGGGCGGCACGGTCGGATAGACCCGGCGGTGCAGCAGACCGTCGCGTTCCAGGTTGCGCAGCGTCAGCGTGAGCATCCGGCGGCTGATCCCCTCGATGTGCCGCTCCAACTCGGTGAAGCGCACCGGTCCGTTGGAGGCGGCCACCAGGATGCTGATGCTCCACTTGCCGCCGACCCGGTCGAGCACCTCGCGGACGGTGCACGCCCGGGCCTGCCCCGGGGTGAACGGCACGTCGCCGGCGGCGCAGGTCAGCTCCGCCTCGACCAGCGCGGACACATCGCTGTTCCTCTGGGACATCACAGTGCCTCCTTCCGCTCCGACTCATGGTCACAGACGATGGCGTCGGTAACAAAGCGTGCACCTAGGAGGGTTCCATGGACCGGGTCGTCCCGTCCCGCTGGCCGGCGCTGCTCGTGCTCTGCGCCGGCAGCCTGATGATCATCTTGGATGGCAGTGTGGTGGCGGTCGCGCTGCCCGCCGTCCAGCGCGACCTGGGCTTCACCGCCCCCGGCCTGGCCTGGGTGGTCAACGCCTACCTGGTCGCGTTCGGCGGGCTGCTGCTGCTCGCCGGCCGACTCGGCGACCTGCTCGGCCGGCGGCGCGTCTTCCTGGCCGGCGTCACGCTGTTCACCCTGGCCTCGCTGGGCTGTGCCGTGGCGACCGGACCAGCCCTGCTCGTCGCCGCGCGGTTCGGTCAGGGCGTCGGCGGCGCGCTCGCCATGGCGGTCAGCCTCGGCATGATCGTCCGGCTCTATCCCGGGCCAGCCGAGCGGGCTCGCGCCATCGCGGTCTTCAGCTTCACTGGCGCGGCCGGCGCCTCGATCGGGACGGTGGCTGGCGGTTTGCTCACCGAACTGGCCGGCTGGCGGTCGATCTTCCTGGTCAACCTTCCGATCGGCGTGCTCATCCTGGTCGCCACCGTCCGCACCCTTGCCGCCGAACGGGGGATCGGCCTGCGGGCGGGCCTCGACGTACCCGGTACCCTGCTCGCCACCTCCGGACTGATGGCCGCTGTGCTGGGCATCGTGGGCACCGGTGAGCACGGCTGGACCAGCCCTCGGACCCTCGGCGCGGCGGCGCTCGCGGCACTGCTGCTCGGCGGGTTCGCCGTCCGCCAGCGCACGACGGCGACCCCGCTGCTGCCGGGCCGGGTGCTGCGCATACCGGGCCTGGTCGCGGCGAACACCGTGCAGTTCCTCATGGTCGCCGCGTACTTCGGTTTCCAGTTCCTGCTCGCCGTGGAGCTGCAACTGGTCCTCGGGCTGGACGCGGCAGCCACGGGCTGGGCCTTCCTGCCCACCCCGGTGGTGATCGCCGTGATCTCGCTCGGCCTGGCCGGTCGGCTGATCGCCCGCTGGGGTGCCCGGACCGTGCTGCTGGTCGGGCTCGGCCTGGCGACCGTCGGCTTCCTGCTGCTCGCCCGGCTGCCCGCCGACGGCGGCTACCTCACCGACGTACTCCCCGCGATGGTGGTCTTCGGGGTGGCCGGCGGCCTGACCCTGCCGGCGGTCACCACCCTGGCCATGGCCGGCGCGACCGACACGGACGCCGGGCTCGCGTCCGGGCTGGCCAACACCACCCAGCAGATCGGCGGCGCGGTCGGCCTGGCCGCGCTGAGCACCCTGGCCGCCGCACGCGCCGACGGCCTGCGGACCGCCGGCTGGGACGAGGTGGCCGCGCTGGCCGGCGGCTACCGGACCGCGTTCGCGGTGGCCGCCGCCCTGGTGGTCACCGCGCTGCTGGTCGCGCTTGCCACCCTGCCCCGCGCGGATCGCCGGAACCGACCCGCGCCGAAGCGCCGCGTCCGGTTGACCGACAGCTCCCCGGCCGGGAGGGTGATCGGGTGACCGAGGCTGACGAGACCCGGGACGGCGTGGCCCTGACCAACCTGGACCAGCCGCTGTCCGACCGCGCCGACGCGACCAAGCGGGACCTGGTCGACTACCTCGACGCGGTCCGGGAGCCGATCCTGAAGCAACTGCGCGACCGGCCTCTGTCGGTGATCCGGGTCCGCCCGGGGCAGCCGCCGTTCATGCAGAAGAACCTGCCGAAGTACACCCCGGACTGGGTCCACCGGGTGCCGGTCTGGGCCGAGGCGTCGCAGCGGGAGATCTCGTACGCCCTCTGCGACGACCGACGGACCCTGCTCTGGTTCGCCAACCAGCGGGCGGTCGAGTACCACCCGACGCTTGCCACCGCGACCGACCTGGGCCGCCCGACCCACCTGGTGCTGGACCTGGACCCACCCGAGGGCGACGGGTTCCGCGCGGCGGTCGGCGCGGCCCTGCTGGTCCGCCAGGCGCTCGCCGACGCCGGTCTGGCCGGGGCGGTCAAGACCAGCGGCGCCAAGGGCGTGCACGTCTTCGTCCCGGTGGCCGACGAGCCCACGGCGGAGGAGTTGGCCGCCGCCACCCGCGCGCTCGCCGCCCGTGCCGAACGGCTGGACCCGGCGCTCGCCACCACGGCGTACATCAAGGAGGACCGGGGCGGCAAGGTCTTCGTGGACGCCACCCGGGCCGGCGGGGCGACGGTCGTGGCCGCGTACAGCCCTCGGCTGCGTCCGGGGATGCCGGTCTCCTTCCCGGTCGACTGGGCCGACCTGACCGAGGTGGCCCCGGCCGACTTCACCATCCGGACCGTGCCGCCGCTGGTCGCCGCCGCCGACCCGTGGGCCGCGCTGATGCCGGCGCCGCAGGCGCTGCCCGCCGACCTGGTGGCCGAGGGGCGCACCATCCCGGTGGCCCGCGTGCAGGCCATGCACGAGGGCAAGCGCCGGGCCCGCGCCCGCCGCGAAACCGCCTGACGGTACGCCTCGACGGGGCGCTGCCCAGCGCGGCGCGGCCTGCTCGGCTCTGCCCGTACCCGCCCGGCTCTGCCCGTACCCGCTCGGCTCTGCCCGTACCCGCTCGGCTCTGCCCGTACCCGCTCGGCTCTGCCCGTACCCGCTCGGCTCGGCCCGCCTGCCCGCTGGGGCGTTGCCGCGATCCGCGGTGCCGGGCGGGTCGGCGATCCAGGTTTGTCGGTGCCATGTGGCACGATTTTCCGGGTGAGCAGCAGACCCGCCGCAGCCCAGCGCCTGAGCGATCTCGCGCGGCTGCGCCGTGTCCGCGACCGGATCGACCGGGAATACGCGCAGCCGCTGGACGTCGAGGCGCTCGCCCGGGGTGTCCACATGTCAGCTGGGCATCTCAGCAGGGAGTTCCGGCTCGCCTACGGCGAATCTCCGTACAGCTATCTCATGACCCGCCGCATCGAACGCGCGATGGCCCTGCTGCGCCGGGGTGACCTCAGCGTCACCGATGTCTGTTTCGCGGTCGGCTGCTCGTCGCTCGGCACCTTCAGCACCCGCTTCACCGAGCTCGTCGGCGTGCCGCCCAGCACCTACCGCCGGGAAGCGGCGGACGCGACCGACGGCATGCCATCCTGCACGGCCAAACAGGTGACCAGACCGATCAGAAATCGAGAAGCGCAGGTCACGCAACCGCGCCTAACGTGACCGTCACGGGTCGACGCGGCGTGGGTGACCCGTCGAGCGCGACCCGACCGGCGCCACCCGGAGGCGCAGCGCCCGCCCGACAGATGGAGACACGATGAGCAAGGCCACGGACTCGTCCGCGCCGCATGCCGCCGACCGCCACGACCTGATCCGGGTGCAGGGCGCTCGCGTCAACAACCTCAAGGACGTCACGGTCGAGCTGCCAAAGCGTCGGTTGACGGTGTTCACCGGCGTCTCCGGTTCGGGCAAGAGCTCGCTCGTGTTCGGCACCATCGCCGCCGAGTCGCAGCGCATGATCAACGAAACGTACAGCGCCTTCCTGCAGGGCTTCATGCCGACGCTGACCCGGCCCGAGGTAGACGTTCTGGACGGGCTGACGACGGCGATCATCGTCGACCAGGAGCGGATGGGCGCCAACGCCCGATCCACCGTCGGCACCGCCACGGACGCCAACGCGATGCTGCGCATCCTCTTCAGCCGGCTCGGGCAGCCGCACATCGGCTCGCCGAACGCGTTCTCCTTCAACGTCCCGTCGGTCCGGGCGACCGGCGCGATCACGGTCGAGCGTGGCGCCGGCAAGACGAAGACCGAGAAGGCGACCTTCAACCGGCTCGGCGGCATGTGCCCGCGCTGCGAGGGCATGGGCTCCGTCACGGACTTCGACCTGTCCGCGCTCTACGACGACAGCAAGTCGCTCAACGAGGGTGCCGTGACGATCCCCGGCTACAGCATGGAGGGCTGGTATGGGCGGATCTTCCGTGGTTGCGGCTTCTTCGACCCGGACAAGCCGATCAGCACATTCACCAAGAAAGAGTTGCAGGACCTGCTCCACAAGGAGCCAACCAAGATCAAGATCGAGGGCATCAACCTGACGTACGTCGGCCTGATCCCGCAGATCCAGAAGTCGTTCCTGGCCAAGGACATCGACACGCTGCAACCGCACATCCGCGCCTTCGTGGAGCGGGCCGTGACGTTCACGACCTGCCCGGAGTGTGCCGGCACCCGGCTCAGCGCGGAGGCCCGGTCCTCGAAGATCAACGGTAGGAACATCGCCGACGTCTGCGCGATGCAGATCAGCGACCTGGCCGACTGGGTCCGGGGCATCGCGGAGCCCTCGGTGGCGCCGCTACTCGCCGGGCTGCAACACCTCCTCGACTCGTTCGAGGAGATCGGGTTGGGCTACCTGTCCCTCGACCGGCCGTCGGGCACCCTCTCCGGTGGCGAGGCGCAGCGCACCAAGATGATCCGCCACCTCGGCTCGTCACTCACCGACGTCACCTACGTCTTCGACGAGCCGACCATCGGGCTGCACCCGCACGACATCGCGCGGATGAACAACCTGCTGCTGCGGCTGCGCGACAAGGGCAACACCGTGCTGGTCGTGGAGCACAAGCCGGAGGCGATCGCCATCGCCGACCACGTCGTCGATCTCGGCCCCGGGGCCGGCACCGCCGGTGGCGAGGTGGTGTTCGAGGGCACCGTGGACGGGCTGCGGGCCAGCGACACCCTCACCGGCCGGCACCTGGACGACCGGGCCAGCGTGAAGACATCGGTACGGACGCCGTCGGGCGTGCTGGAGGTGCGGGGCGCGAGCACCCACAACCTGCGGGACGTCGACGTCGACATTCCGCTGGGCGTGCTGGTGGTGGTGACCGGGGTGGCCGGGTCGGGTAAGAGCTCGTTGATCCACGGCTCGGTGTCCGACCGGGAGGGCGTGGTGTCGGTCGACCAGAGCGCGATCCGCGGGTCGCGTCGGAGCAACCCGGCGACGTACACCGGGCTGCTGGAGCCGATCCGCAAGGCGTTCGCGAAGGCCAACGGTGTGAAGCCGGCACTGTTCAGCGCCAACTCCGAGGGCGCCTGCCCCGGCTGCAACGGCGCCGGCGTCATCTACACCGACCTGGGAATGATGGCCGGTGTGGCGGCCACCTGCGAGGAGTGCGAGGGCAGGCGTTTCCAGGCTTCGGTCCTGGAATACCGGTTCGGTGGCCGCGACATCAGCGAGGTGCTCGCCATGTCGGTGACCGAGGCGGAGCGGTTCTTCGCCGACGGCGAGGCGCGTACGCCGGCCGCGCACGCCATCCTCGACCGGCTCGCCGACGTCGGCCTCGGTTACCTGAGCCTCGGCCAGCCGCTCACCACCCTGTCCGGCGGCGAGCGGCAGCGGCTCAAGCTGGCCACGCGGATGGCCGAGAAGGGCGGCGTCTACGTCCTCGACGAGCCGACCACCGGCCTGCACCTCGCCGACGTCGAGCAGTTGCTCGGCCTGTTGGACCGGCTCGTCGACTCCGGCAAGTCGGTGATCGTCGTCGAGCACCACCAGGCCGTCATGGCGCACGCCGACTGGATCATCGACCTGGGTCCGGGTGCCGGTCACGACGGCGGCCGGATCGTCTTCGAGGGCACCCCGGCCGATCTCGTCGCCGCCCGCTCGACGCTCACCGGCGAGCACCTCGCGGCGTACGTCGGCGGCTGAGCCCGCGAGATCAGGTCTCGGCTCGGCCTGGTCGGCTGATGGGGGCGGTGAGCATGCCGGTGATGGCGTCGACGAGGAAGTCGCCGACCTCGGGCCATCGGGGGTCTTCGCCGTCACGTTCGGCGCGTGCCTCGACCTCTGCGGTCGCGGTGCTGACGATGCGGGTGATCAGTCGCGCCCGGCCGGCGACCACGTCCGGGTCGAGGTGCCGCAGCCGCGCGGCGAGTGACGCGCGCAGTTGCAGTGCCTGTGGCGTGATGTCCTGGGCTTCCCGCATGATCGGCTCAGTGGCGGGGTTGTGGAGTACGTGGTCGAGGAACCGGGCCCGCCAGCTCGGGCGCGGTAGCTGGTCGAGGACCCGCATGCTGGGCGCCACGAGACCGCGTATGTCGCCGAGGACGGAGTCGTCGGGTGGTGGCATCCCGGCGCGTTGTTGCGTCACGTCGTGCACGTGGCGGGCCAGAAGCGCCTTCAGCAGCCCTTCGCGCCCGCCGAAGTAGTAGCGCACCGCCGAGTGGTTGGTGTTCCCGGCTGCCTCGGCCACCCTCCGGTCGGAGATCTCCGCGACGCCTGATTCGGCGAACAGCCGCTCGGCCGCGTCCAGCAGCGCGGTGCGTGCCGCCCCGGACCGCCTCATGACCTGGCCCCCTCGTGTGTCCGCCGAGATGTGTGACTGAGGTCAACCTAGCTGGATTCCCACTCTCGGCATCCGCCACCTACAGTTTGTAAGTCACCTGGCGTACAAACATGGTCTGGAGCATGCATGGATACCGAAGCCGTGATCGAGGCTGCCGACGTGATCGACGGCCGCCCGCCCGGCGCGGACCGCAAGGAACAGATCATCCGAATGGTTGCCCTGTTCGTGATGCCGTTCCTCATGGTCACGATGATGTTCGCGACCTACATGGCGACCATGCACTCACCGCACCCCCGGGACATGCCGGTCGCGGTCGTCGGCAGCGGCGCGACGGCGCAGGCGATCGTCGACGGGCTCAACGCCGCTCCGGGTGACACCACCGAGGCCACGCTCGTGGCCACCCGGGACGACGCGGTCGACCTGCTGCACGACCAGGAAGCCGCCGGCGCGCTCATCCTGCCCTCCGAGGGCAGCACCAGCGCGACCATCCTCACCGCCTCGGCGGCCGGCGCCTCGCAGGGCGCCACCGTCCAGCAGTTGCTCGCGCCCGTGACCGTCGAGAACAACTGGCAGGCCACCACCGAGGACGTGGCACCGCTACCCGACGGTGACCGCGCCGGCATCGTGGTCCTGTTCGCCGCCATGGGCATGATGCTGGCCGGCTACGTGCCGCTGAGCATGATGGTGATGGGCACTCCCCACCTGCTGCGGCTGCGGCGGTTCCTGCCCGTGCTGGCCGGCTGGTCCGCGGCCACCAGCTCGATCATCTGGCTCATCCTCGGGCCCATCGTGGGGGCCGTCGAGGGCCACTACCTCACCTTCCTCGGCGTCGGCATGCTCGCCACCGCAGCCGTCGGCATGGCCCAGTTGCTGTTCTCCAAGCTGGTCGGGCCCCTCGCGGTGCTCCCCGGCATGCTGCTCTGGGTCGTGTTCGGCATGCCCGCGTCGAACCTGGCGCTGTCCGTGCACAACATGCCCGGGTTCTTCCAGTTCCTGCACGGCGTGCTCCCGCTCCCGGCGGCCGGCGAGGCGCTGCGCTCGGTCCTCTACTTCGACGGCACCGGCCTGGGTGGCCACCTGATCGTCCTGGGCGTGTGGATCATCGCTGCCCTCGCGCTCTGCCTGCTCAAGGAGCGCAGCGCGACCGGGGACGTCATCCCCGGCGTCCCGCCGATCTCCGACCCCGACGCCAAGGCTCCCGCCCTCGCCGGCGGCCCGCCGCGCTCCAAGCGGTTCCGGTACGTCGCCGCGGCCGCCTTCCCGCTGGCCATCCTCGTGGCCGTCGTGGGCGCCATGGGCTTCTCCATGCACAAGCCGCAGCCGCACGACATCCCGGTCGTCGTGGTCGCCGCGCTGCCCGAGGTGGCCCAGCAGACCGCCGACGGCCTCAACACCCAGCTCGACGGCATCCTCGACGTCACCGTCGCGAACACCGCTGAGGAGGCCACCGAGCAGATTCGCGCCCGCGACGTGGTCGCCGCCTTCGTCCTGCCGTCGGCACCGGACGCCCCGGCGACGCTGTACTCGGCCTCCGCGGCCAACCCGAGCCAGCAGTCCACGATCCGCGCGATCTTCGAGCCGATCGCCGCCGCCCAGGAGCTTCCGCTCACGCTGACCGACGTGCAGCCCTTGAGCGAGAACGACACCGGCGGCAGCAACAGCATGTACGTCGGCATGTCCTGGATCATGGCCGGCTTCCTGTTCCTGGCCGTCCTGCGCGGCGGTGCCCCGCACGTGCGCCGCCTGCCGCAGTTCCTGCCGCTCCTGGGCGGCTGGGCGATCGGCATGTCCGTCTGGCTGTGGTTCCTCTTCGACGTCCTCATCGGCGCGATCAGTGGCAACGCCCTGGAGATGATCGCGTACGGCGCCCTGACCATCTTCTCGGTCGCCCTGGCCACCGGAGTGCTCACCCGCACCGTCGGCCTGGCCGGGATCATCCCGATGATGGTGGTGCTGATGATGGCCGGCGTGCCCGCCTCCGGCGGTGGCCTGTCGGTCTACATGGTCCCCGAAGTGTTCCGCCCCCTCCAGGACATGCTGCCGCTGCCGGCGGCGGTCGACATCGCCCGCTCGCTGCGCTACTTCGACGGTGTCGGCGTCGGGCAGAACCTGCTGGTCATCGCCATCTGGGGTGCCGTGGGACTGGTCCTGAACCTGCTGATCGATCAGTGGCTCAAGCGCCGCGAGCGTCGCTCGGGTGCCGACGACCCGGACGCTGGCTCGGCTCCGGAGGTGCCCTCGAAGCTGGTGCCCGTCGAGGTGCACTGAGCGACGACAGTCCACCGCCGACCCGCCCGGGTCGGCGGTGGACTGCTCGATCTCGTCAGGCGGGGTTGTACTCGACAGCGACGTCGAGCACCCACGTGATGCCGAACGGGTCGGTGAGCATGCCGTAGAGGGGTGCCCAGCCGGCCGGTGCGAGGTCCACCACGACGGTCGAGCCCTCGCTGAGCTTCTTCCAGTAGCCGGTGATCTCGTCGGCGTCCCTGCCCCGGACCGAGACGAAGAACGGGCTCTCACCCTGGCTCCACGGCCGCGCCGCCGGCACGTCGTACGCCATGATCTGGAAGCCCTCGGGGGAGGTGACCTGGCCCCACATGATCTGGTCGGCCTCGTCCGGGTTCTGCACGTTGTGGGCCTCGGCGTAGGTCACCGCGACCAGGTCCCCGCCGAACACGGACCGGTAGAACTCGAGAGCGGCCCGCGCGTTGCCCCGAAGGTTGATGTGCGCGACGGTGGTGATGCTCATTGCTGCTCCTCGTGTTACGGATGATCCGCGGCTGTTGCCCCGGCGCGGGACAGACAGTGGCAGGGGTAGCGGTCAGGTTGTGGCCGCTACTTGGGGAAGAATCTGGTTCATGCCCACCACCTCGGCGAGACTGCTGGCGCTGCTCTCTCTCCTTCAGGCACGGCGTGACTGGCCGGGCGGCCTGCTCGCCGAGAGGTTGAACATCAGTCCGCGTACGGTGCGGCGCGACGTCGACCGGCTGCGCGAGCTCGGCTACCCGATCCGGGCCTTCAAAGGACCCGACGGCGGCTATCGGCTCGACGCCGGAGCCCAGATGCCGCCGCTACTGTTCGACGACGAGCAGGCGGTTGCCATCGCCGTCGCACTCCAGGTGGTCTCGGCCTCCGGGGCGGACGTCCAGGAGGGCGCGGAACGAGCGCTGAACACCATGCGGCAGGTCATGCCCAGCCGACTGCGGCACCGCATCGACACCCTCCAGGTCACTGCCGTCGACCAGCCCACCACCCGCCCGGGATCCTGGGTCGACAGCACCGTCCTGACAGCCATCGGCGCGGCCGTCCACGCCCACGACGTTCTCCGCTTCGACTACGTCGCGGCGACCGCCGAGACGGACGCGCCGCCGCGCCGGGTGGAGCCCCACCACCTCGTCACCTGGAAGGGACGCTGGTATCTGGTCGGCTGGGACCTCGACCGCGACGACTGGCGGATCTTCCGCTGCGACCGGATCAGCCCGCGTACCCCCACCGGACCACGCTTCACCCCACGGCAGCTGCCCACGGCAGACGTGGCCACGTTCGTCACCGGCCGCTTCCGGGGTTCCGCGGACAGTTCGGAGTGGCCCTGCGTCGGCGAGGTCATCCTCGACCTTCCCGCCACAGTCGTCGCCGCGTACACCCGCGACGGGATCGTCGAGGAACTCGGCGCCGACCGTTGCAAGCTCGTCCAGGGCTCCTGGTCCTGGACGGGTCTGGCAGCAGCCCTCGGCAGGTTCGACACCGGCATCGAGGTGATCAGGCCCGCGGAGCTCAAGGCCGCCTTCGCGGGGCTCGCCCGCCGCTATGCCGACGCGGCAGGATGACGCCACGGCGTCGCGCAGGGTTTCCTACCAGCGGAAACGCAAAACCGGGCGCGGGGAGCCGACATGCTCCTGCGCCCGGCGAGGTCATTCTTGGTGCCCCCGGCAGGATTCGAACCTGCGCCCCCGCCTCCGGAGGGCGGTGCTCTATCCCCTGAGCTACGGGGGCTCAGCGACTGGAGAAGACTAGCAAACCTGCTGCGCGAACGCCGAATCGGTATCGGGTGAGCCGATCGTGTCGGAGACCGGCTCACCCGGGTGCTCAGGCCGCCGCGATCGCCCGACCGCAGCTGGGCAGCGGGTGCAGGACGATCCGTCGGGGCAGGCGGCGCGGCCACTCGTTGCGCGGCCAGGAGCCGTCGACGATCAGGTGCACTGTGCGCTGCTCCTCGCCGCTGAGCCGCAGCACGAAGTCGCGGGGGAGTGGCGGGTCGACCGTCGGTGTGGTGATCATGAACCGCACCCGGCCTCGGGACGAGACGGCGGAGATCACGTCGGCGGCCGGCATGGTGCCGCGCAGTCGCACCCGGCCGATCCAGTAGACCTCCGCCAGGTGCTCCTGGGCCGCCCGGGTGATCGCCGGGTATTCGCTGCGGACCCACCGCTCGACCGCGCTGACGCATAGCCCGCAGGCCCGCTCGCGCGGTTCCCGCGGACCCAACCCCCAGGCTCGCAGGTACGCCCCGACGGCGCCCGCGTCCAGCGGCAGGTCGAACCGGCGCTGGATGAGCGTGGTGAGGCTCTGCCGCGTCCACAGCTCCTCATCCAGGCCGAACTCGTCGGGGTGGACGCCCCGCAGCGCGTCGATCAGTTCGAGTTCCTGTTCGCGGCTGAGCATTCCCGGCTCGCCCTGCCGCTGTCCGCGACGGACGGCTGCCACCGCCCCGTCACCGCCGATGGTGTGGCGTCGGCACCAACTGGTGACCGAACGCCGTGCGTCTCTGAGTGCAACCCCCACGTCTTTGGCAACGAGCCCGAATCGCAACTGGTCACGATATGTGGGGAGAAAACTCTCTAAGCAACGTAATAGGTTGGACCGCTCCAATCGACCAAACCGGTCGCTAGGCGACAAACGTCTACAAGTCGCCCTGCCGGTACGCGCCGCAGCGGGCCGGCGTAGTCGCTGCGACGGGTCGACCAAGCCTCGACGCAGTGGCCAGCCCTTGACCACTCCAGGTCGCCGATGTGGGGGCATCCACCCGCAGGGATACCCCCATGTCGCCGATCTGGAGTGGATCAAGGGCTGCCGTCTGCCGCGCGCAGCGCCCGACATGGCGCGGGCCCGCGGCCACCGCCGACGTGCGGCGGGGACGCGGGCCCGATGTGCCCGTGCGGAGGGTCAGCCCTTGGCCTGCGTCTGGAGCTGCCGGAGGTTGTTCAACTCGGTCTGCTGGGTGGCCTTCATGGTCTGCGCCACCCGCACCACCTCGTCGTTGTCGGTCTCGCCGAGCACCGCGTCGATCATGTGGATCCCGCCCAGGTGATGGTTGATCATCAGGGTCAGGAACTGCCGGTCGACCTCGATGCCCTGGGCGTCGCGCAGCGCCGTCATCTCCTGCGGGGTGGCCATCCCCGGCATCAGCCCGTCCTTGACGGTCGCCCCGTCGGACATCCAGGCCATCGGCGGTTGCGACCCGGTCGGGCTGAGGCCCCACTCCCGCAGCCAGGTCTGCATGGCGCCGATCTCGCCCTGCTGCCCGGTGGCGATGTCCACGGCCATCTGCCGCACCGCGGGCATCGTCGCCGACCGGTAGGCGGTGAGGCTCATCTCCACCGCCTGGGTGTGGTGCGTCGTCATGTCCCGCGCGAAGCCCGCCTCGACCGAGGTGTCGCCGGGGCGGGTGAGCTGCGGGGTGAGCAGGCCGCCGGCGTACCCGAGCAGCAGGCCCACCACCACCATGATGGCGAGCGCCGGGACGCCGTAGCGACGTGCCGGCCCCCGGCCGTCCTCGTCGGGGTCGGCCGGTGCCGCGTTGTGCTCGCTGTCGGTGGTGGCGGGGGCAGTCATTCGCCGTCCTTACTGGGTGGGCGTCTGGGCCTGGAGGTCACGCGGCGTGGTGCCGGTGGCCGTCACACCCTGGTTGCACAGTGCGGTCGGACCCTCGATGGAGGCGTTCACCCGCAGGGCCTTGATGAACTCGTCGATCCGCCCGTCGTCGGCGTTGTCGACCTTGAGCTGGTAGCCCCACGCCTGGAGGGAGATCGGCTTGTCCAGGCCCTCGAACGGGCTCAGCATCATCTTTTCGACGCCGCGCACCTTGCCGGCGAGCTTGTCGACCTGGTCCTGCGGCAGGTTCGGCTGGTAGGTGATCCAGACGGCGCCGTGCTCCATGCTGTGCACCGCGTGCTCGCTGGCGATCGGGGCGTCGTACACGTCGCCCATGCAGTTCTGCCAGGTGGCGTTGTGCACCCCGCCCACCGGCGGCGAGTAGTTCCAGGTCAGCGGGCCGGACTTGTGCGACTCGTACTTCAGGCTGTCCGGGTCGGACTTGCGGATGTTGACGATGCCGTCGATGGCGTTGGCCCGCTTGTCCCACGGCTTGGCGCCCTGGAACGACGCCCAGGCGCCGTACCCGATGATGCCGGCCGCCAGCACGCCCACGGCGACGAAGAGCGCGATCGGGCCCCAGGCCCGACCCTGGCTCACCTTGACCGGGGTGACCGGCTTGCGGGGGCCCTTGCCGCCTGCCCGCGGGCTGCCTGCAGGCTTGCCGGTCGGCTTGCTGGAGCCGGCCTTGGCGCCGGACGCAGGCCGGCCCGCAGCCGGCTTCTTGCCGGTGCTGACCACGGTCGGGCGGCGCTCAGGGCCGCCCGGGGTGCTGATGCTCATCGTGCCTCGTCAGGTCGGTCGGTCAGGGGAGATGGCGGGCCGATGACGCGCAGGGTTGCCGCCGAGTGCCCGAGTCTACCCCCGATAACATGGGGGAGTGACTCCTGCAGAACTCGCCTCGGTCGTCCTCACCGCCGCCCACGCCGTCTTCGACGAGCGTGGCCTGGACCACGCCGCGCTGCCGGAGCGCACGGTGGTGGAGCGACCGCGCAACCCCGAGCACGGCGACTACGCGTCGACGCTCGCTCTGCAGTTGAGCAAGAAGGTGGGCGTCCCGCCGCGGGATCTGGCCGCCGCCCTAGCCGACCAACTGGGTCGGGCATCCGGCATCAAGTCGGTGGAAATCGCCGGGCCGGGCTTCCTCAACATCCGGCTCGACGCCGCCGCCGCCGGCCAGCTCGCCCGGCTGATCGTCGAGGCCGGCGCGGAGTACGGCCGCAGCGACCGGCTCGCCGGCGAGAAGATCAATCTGGAGTTCGTGTCGGCCAACCCGACGGGCCCGGTGCACATCGGCGGCGTCCGCTGGGCGGCCGTCGGTGACGCGCTCAGTCGGCTGCTGCGGGCCGCCGGTGCCGAGGTGGGCACGGAGTACTACTTCAACGACGCCGGCTCCCAGATCGACCGGTTCGCCCGCTCGCTGCTCGCCGCGGCGAAGGGCGAGCCCGCACCGGAGGACGGCTACGGCGGGGCGTACATCGCCGAGATCGCGGCCGAGGTGCAGGCCCGGCGGCCCGACGTGCTGACCCTGGACGACGACGCCGCCCAGGAGGTGTTCCGGGTCGAGGGCGTCGCGCTGATGTTCGACGAGATCCGCTCCACGCTGCGCGACTTCGGGGTGGAGTTCGACACCTACTTCAACGAGAAGGACCTGCACGACCGGGGTGAGCTGGATCTCGCGCTGGTCCGGCTGCGCGAGCAGGGTCGGGTCTACGAGTCCGACGGCGCCACCTGGCTGCGGACCACCGACTTCGGCGACGACAAGGACCGGGTGCTGCGCAAGTCCAACGGCGAGTGGACGTACTTCGCCGCGGACTGCGCCTACTACCTCGACAAGCGGGAGCGCGGCTTCGAGCGGGTCGTGATCATGCTGGGCGCCGACCACCACGGCTACGTCGGGCGGATGAAGGCGATGGCGGCCTGCTTCGGCGACGACCCGGAGCGCAACCTGGAGATCCTCATCGGGCAGCTGGTCAACCTGCTGCGCGACGGCGCCCCGTTGCGGATGAGCAAGCGGGCCGGCACGGTCATCACGCTGGAGGACCTGGTCGACGCGATCGGCGTGGACGCCTCCCGGTACGCCCTGGCCCGCTACTCCAGCGACTCGCCGATCGACATCGACATCGAGCTGTGGACGCGGGCGAGCCGCGACAACCCGGTCTACTACGTGCAGTACGTGGCGGCCCGGACGGCCAGCGTGGCCCGGCACGCCGCCGAGGTCGGCCTCACCCGGGGCGAGGGCGAGGCGTTCCGCCCCGACCTGCTCGGCCACGAGAAGGAGAACGAGCTGCTCAAGGCGCTCGCCGAGTTCCCCGCCGTGGTCGCCTCCGCCGCCGAGCTGCGCGAGCCGCACCGGATCGCCCGCTACCTCGAGGAGCGCGTCGCGCAGGCGTACCACCGCTTCTACGACGAGCCGGCCTGCCGGATCCTCCCGCGCGGCGACGAGCCGGTCTCCGACGCCAAGCGGGCCCGGCTCTGGCTCAACGACGCCACCCGCACCGTGATCGCCAACGGCCTGCACCTGCTCGGCGTCTCCGCACCCGAGAGGATGTGACATGAGGGCTCACGAGGCTGGTGCGCTGCACGGCGACATCGGCAGCCGGGGGCCGGCGTGGCTGCGTACCCCGGAGGACGTCAACGCCCTGATGCCGGCGCTGTGGCCGCGCAGCGTGACGCGCGGCGCCGACGGCGCGGTCGCCGTCGCGGGCCTGAGCGTCCGCGACATCGCGGCCGAGTTCGGCACCCCGGTGTACGTCCTCGACGAGGCCGACCTGCGCTCGCGCTGCCGGGACTTCCGGGCGGCCTTCCCGAAGGAGGACGTCTACTACGCCGGCAAGGCGTTCCTCTGCCGGGCGGTGGTCCGGATGATCGCCGAGGAGGGGCTGTACCTCGACGTCTGCACCGGCGGCGAGCTGGCCACGGCGCTCTCGGCGGGGATGCCGCCGGAGCGGATCGGCTTCCACGGCAACAACAAGTCGGTGGCCGAGCTGAGTCGGGCGCTGGACGCGGGTGTGGGCCGGATCATCCTCGACTCGTTCACCGAGATCGACCGGCTCACCGCGCTGGCCCGTGAGCGGGGCGTCCGGCCCGGGGTGCTGATCCGGGTCACCGTGGGTGTCGAGGCACACACCCACGAGTTCATCGCCACCGCGCACGAGGACCAGAAGTTCGGCTTCTCGCTGGCCGGCGGCGCCGCCGCCGAGGCCGCGTTCAGGGTCCTCGACGAGGGCGTGCTGGAGCTGCGCGGGTTGCACTCGCACATCGGCTCGCAGATCTTCGACGCGAGCGGCTTCGAGGTGTCCGCCCGGCGGGTGCTCGGCCTACAGGCGCAGATCCGCGACGCGCGTGGGGTGGAGCTGCCCGAGCTGGACCTGGGCGGCGGTTTCGGTATCGCGTACACCACCCAGGACGACCCGGCCACTCCGCAGGACCTGGCCAAGCGGCTGCGCAAGATCGTCGACTCGGAGTGCGCGGCGGAGAGCCTGGCCGTGCCCCGGCTGTCGATCGAGCCCGGCCGGGCCATCGTCGGGCCGGCCGTGTTCACCCTCTACGAGGTCGGCACGGTCAAGGACCTCGACGGCATCCGGACGTACGTCAGCGTCGACGGCGGGATGAGCGACAACATCCGCACGGCGCTCTACGACGCGTCCTACTCGGCGACGTTGGCCTCCCGGGCATCGACCGCGCAGCCCCTGCTCGCCCGCGTGGTGGGAAAGCATTGTGAGTCCGGGGACATCGTGGTGAAGGATGAATTCCTGCCCGCCGACGTGCAGCCCGGAGATCTTGTCGCAGTGCCCGGCACCGGCGCCTACTGCCGGAGCATGGCCAGCAACTACAACCACGTGCCCCGACCAGCGGTCGTCGCGGTACGTGACGGTCAGGCGCGTCTGATCGTCCGGCGGGAAACGGAAGAGGACCTGCTCGCATTGGATGTTGGATGACGTCACCTGTGCGTTTGGCTCTGCTCGGCTGCGGCACGGTCGGTCAGGAGGTGGTCCGGCTGCTGCACGAGCAGTCGGCCGACCTGACTGCCCGGATCGGCGCTCCGCTGGAGATCGCCGGCATCGCCGTGCGCCGGCTCGGCCGCGACCGCGGTGACCTGCCGGTCGATGAGTCCCTGTTCACCACCGACGCGCTCGGCCTGGTCAAGCGCGACGACGTGGACGTGGTGGTCGAGGTGGTCGGTGGCATCGAGCCGGCCCGAACCTGGCTGGTCGAGGCGCTGCGCGCGGGCAAGAGCGTGGTCACCGCCAACAAGGCGTTGCTCGCCGAGGACGGCGTGGCCCTGCACGAGGCGGCCGCCGACGGCGGCGGCGACCTCTACTACGAGGCGTCCGTCGCCGGGGCCATCCCGCTGCTGCGCCCGCTGCGGGAGTCGCTGCACGGCGACCGGATCAACCGGGTCACCGGCATCGTCAACGGCACCACCAACTTCATCCTCTCCGCGATGGACGCCACCGGCGCAGGCTTCGCCGAGGCGCTCGAAGAGGCAACCGAACTGGGGTACGCGGAGGCCGACCCGACCGCCGACGTGGAGGGCTTCGACGCGGCGGCCAAGGCGGCGATCCTCGCCTCGCTGGCGTTCCACACCCGGGTCGGCGCCGCCGACGTGCACCGCGAGGGCATCACCGAGGTGACCGCCGCCGACATGGCCAGCGCCCAGGCGATGGGCTGCACGATCAAGCTGCTCTGCATCGCGGCCCGGGGCGTCGACACGGCCGGCCGCGAGACGGTCAGCGTCCGGGTGCACCCGGCGATGATCCCCCGCAGCCACCCACTGGCCAGCGTCGGTGACGCCTTCAACGCTGTCTTCGTGGAGGCCGACGCGGCCGGGCAGTTGATGTTCTACGGCCGGGGCGCGGGTGGCGCGCCGACCGCCAGCGCCGTGCTCGGCGACGTGGTGGCGGTCTCCCGCAACCGGCTCGCCGGAGTCCGCGCGGCCAGCGAGAGCGCGTACGCGGCCCTGGCGGTCCGGCCGATGGGCGAGGCGCTGACCCGCTACCACATCAGCCTGGACGTGGCCGACCGTCCGGGTGTGCTGGCCGCGGTGGCCGGTGTGTTCGCCCGGCACGACGTGTCGATTTCGACGGTGCGGCAGGGTTCCGCGGGCGGAGCGCCCGGCCGGGACGGCGACGCCGAACTGGTCATCGTCACGCACGTCGCGCCGGACGCCGCGCTCGCCGCGACCGTGGGTGAACTGCGTGGCCTGGACATCGTGCGATCGGTCACCAGTGTGTTGCGGGTCGAGGGCGGGGCCTGAATCGTTGCACCGGTCGTGGGGCGCTCGCTCGTCCCGCCAGGTGGGTAACCCGGGGTGTGCCACCGGACGCTCCGACAGGCTGGTCCAGGGTGACCGTGTGCGCAGGTCGGCGCGAGGGTCAGAGGCGAGGAGAGCGACATGTGGCGGGGTTTGATCGAGGCGTACCGGGATCGGCTGCCGGTCACCGCGGCCACGCCCGTCGTCACGTTGCACGAGGGGAACACCCCGCTGCTGCCGGCGCCGGTGCTGTCGGCGCGGCTCGGCTGCGACGTGTACCTCAAGGTGGAGGGCGCCAACCCGACCGGCTCCTTCAAGGACCGGGGGATGACCGTCGCGGTGTCCAAGGCGGTCGAGGCCGGTAACAAGGCGATCATCTGCGCCTCCACCGGTAACACCAGCGCGTCCGCCGCGGCGTACGCGGCCCGTGCCGGGCTGACCTGCGCGGTGCTGGTGCCGCAGGGCAAGATCGCGCTGGGCAAGCTGGCCCAGGCGCTGGTGCACGGGGCGAAGCTGCTCCAGGTGAACGGCAACTTCGACGACTGCCTGGCGCTCGCCGCCAAGCTGGCCCAGGACCACCCGGTCGCGCTGGTCAACTCGGTCAACATCGACCGGTTGCAGGGCCAGAAGACCGCCGCCTTCGAGATCGTCGAGGCGCTCGGCGACGCGCCCGACATCCACTGCCTGCCGGTCGGCAACGCCGGCAACATCTCCGCCTACTGGATGGGTTACTCGGAGGAGCACGCCGCCGGCACCACCACCCGCGCACCGAAGATGTACGGCTTCCAGGCCTCCGGGGCGGCCCCGATCGTGACCGGTCAGGTGGTGCCGGAGCCGTCGACCATCGCCACCGCGATCCGGATCGGCAACCCGGCGAGCTGGACCAAGGCCCTCGACGCCCGGGACGCCTCCGGTGGTCTGATCGCCGCGGTGACCGACCGGGAGATCCTCTCCGCGTACCGGCTGCTCGCCCGCGAGGTCGGGGTCTTCGTGGAGCTGGGCAGCGCGGCCAGCGTGGCCGGCCTGCTCCAACAGGCTGCGGCGGGTGCGGTGCCGGCCGGGTCGACGGTCGTCTGCACGGTGACCGGTCACGGCCTGAAGGATCCGGAGTGGGCGATCTCCACGGCGCCGTCCCCGCTGACCATCGCGAACGACCCGCTGGCGGCGGCACGCGCCCTCGACCTGGCATAAGGCGGTAACCACCCGGCCGGGTGGGCGGCGGGGGGCGGCGTCCCGCCGCCGCCGACGAGCGGGCGTGGGGGCGGCGGGGGTCGGCGTGATCGAGTCCGGCACACTCTCGGATATCCCCGCCCGTAATCTCGTTCAGGAGTGAACCAGGCCGATGTCGCTGCTCGCCAGATTCAGCCTCGCCAACCGAGGGCTCGTCGCCCTCATCGCGGTGGTGATCACGGCGTTCGGAGCGTTCGCCGTGCCGTCGTTGAAGCAGCAACTGCTGCCATCACTGGAGTTCCCGGGCGCGTTCATCGTGGCCGCCTACCCCGGCGCCGGACCCGAGATCGTCGAGTCGCAGGTGACCGAACCGATCGAGAACGCCCTGCAGGGCATCCCCGGTCTGGACAAGATCAGCTCCACGTCCCGTGAGGGATCGGCGACCGTCCAGGTCCAGTACGAGTTCGGCACGGACCTGGACAACGCGGTCAACAAGATGCAGACCGCGCTGAGCCGGATCGACGCCCAACTGCCGGAGAACGTCGACCCGCAGGTCATCGCGGGCGGCACCGACGACCTGCCGGCAATGGTGCTGGCCGCTGCCGGCACCGGTGACGAACGGGCCCTGGCCGAGAAGCTGCGCTCGGCGGTGGTGCCGGAGCTGGAGAGCATCGACGGGGTACGCGCGGTCGAGGTGACCGGGGCCCGCGACGACGTCGTGGTGGTCACCCCGGACCAGGCCAAGCTGGCCGCGGCGAAGCTCCCGCCGACCGCGATCGGCTCGGCGCTCAAGACCAACGGCGTGTCGATGCCGGCCGGTGCGGTCGCCGAGGGCGGCCTGACCCTCCCGGTGCAGGTCGGTACGCCGATCGCCACCATGGACGACCTGCGCGGCATCGTGGTCGCGCCCGGCGCGGTCCCGGTCCGTCTCGGTGACGTGGCGACCGTCGAGCAGACACTCGCCCCGATCACCGCCATCACCCGGACCAACGGCAAGGAAAGCCTCGGCATCATGGTCACCGCCGCGCCGGACGGCAACGCGGTGGAGATTTCGCACGAGATCCGGGACCGGCTGGCCGACCTCAAGGACGCCTCCGGCGCGGAGCTGACCGTGGTCTTCGACCAGGCGCCGTTCGTCGAGAAGTCGATCGAGGCGTTGACCACCGAAGGTCTGCTGGGCCTGGTGATGGCGGTCATCGTCATCCTGGTCTTCCTGCTGTCGGTGCGCTCGACCGTGGTCACCGCGGTCTCCATCCCGCTCTCCGTGCTGGTGGCGCTGCTCGCCCTGTGGATCGGCGACTACTCGCTCAACCTGCTCACCCTCGGCGCGTTGACCATCGCGGTGGGCCGGGTGGTGGACGACTCGATCGTGGTGCTGGAGAACATCAAACGGCATCTGGAGTACGGCGAGGAGAAGCAGCACGCCATCATCACCGGCGTCCGTGAGGTGGCCGGCGCGGTGACCGCGTCCACCCTCACGACGGTGGCGGTGTTCGCGCCGATCGCGCTTGTCGGTGGGTTCGTCGGGCAGCTCTTCGCACCGTTCGCGATCACCGTGACGGTGGCCCTGCTCGCCTCGCTGCTGGTCTCGCTGACCGTGATCCCGGTGCTGGCGTACTGGTTCCTCAAGCCGCGTGGCGGCACGGTCGACGACGAGGCGGTGCGGCGCGGCGCGGAGGAGAAGGAGCTGCGCAATCCGTTGCAGCGGGCGTACCTGCCGGTGATCGGCTTCGCCACCCGCGAGCGGTCGACCCGCTGGATCACGGTCGGGGTCGGCCTGCTGGTGCTCTTCGGCACCTTCGGGCTGGCGCAGAAGCTGGAGACCAACTTCCTGGACGACTCCGGTCAGGACACGCTGAGCTTCCGCCAGGAGTTGCCGGCGGGCACCGGTCTCGTCGCCACCGACGAGGCGGCCAGGCGGGTCGAGGCGGTGCTCGGGCGTATCGACGGGGTCGAGACGTACCAGGTGACCGCGGGCGGCGGGGACAACCCGTTCGCGGGCGGCGGCGGCAACAACGTCGCGACCTGGTCGCTGGCGCTCGACGGTGACACCGATGCCAAGCAGATGCGTACGACGTTGCGCGAGGAGTTCGACAAGCTCGGCATCGACAAGGAGCAGATCACCTTCGGTGGCGGGCAGGACGCCTCGACCAGTCAGCTGGAGGTGATCGTCCAGGGCAGCGACCCGGAGGTGCTGACCCGCGCCGCCGAGGCCGCCCGGACGGCGATGGCCGGGGTGCCGGGCGTCGAGGACGTGTCCACCAGCCTCGCTGAGCGGGTGCCGCGGGTCGACGTGACAGTCGACCGGGTCGCCGCCGGCCGGGTCGGGCTCACCGAGGCAGCGGTGGGTCAGCTCGTGTCGCAGGCGTTCCGTGGCGCTCCGCTGGGGCAGGTCTCGCTCGACGGCCGTCAGCAGAACGTGGTGCTGCGGTTGAGCGCGACGGCGCCGGTGTCGCTGGAGGAGCTGCGCGCCCTTCCGGTCGGCCCGGTGAAGTTGGACGACATCGCGGACATCACGCAGGCCGAGGGGCCGCAGCAGGTCACCCGGATCGACGGTGAGCGCAGCGTCTCGGTGACGGGCACGGCGACCGGCTCGAACCTGGGCGCGACCAGCCAGGAGCTGCAGAAGCGGCTGGACGCCATCAACGTGCCGGGTGCGACCTTCGCCATCGGTGGGGTCAGCGCCGACCAGGCGGACGCCTTCGCCGACCTGGGGCTGGCCGTGCTGGCCGCCATCGCGATCGTGTTCCTGATCATGGTGGCCACGTTCCGTAGCCTCACCCAGGCGTTGATCCTGCTGATCTCGATCCCGTTCGCGGCGACCGGCGCGATCGGCCTGCTGCTGATCACCGGGACGCCGATGGGCGTGCCGGCCCTGATCGGTGTGCTGATGCTCGTCGGCATCGTGGTGACAAACGCGATCGTGCTGCTCGATCTGATCAACCAGTACCGGGCGCAGGGCATGGGCGTCCAGGAGGCGGTGGTCGAGGGCGGCCGGCGTCGACTGCGCCCGATCCTGATGACCGCGATCGCGACCATCTTCGCGCTGTTGCCGATGGCGCTCGGGTTGACCGGCGAGGGTGGCTTCATCTCCCAGCCGCTGGCGGTGGTGGTGATCGGTGGCCTGCTCAGCTCGACGCTGTTGACGCTGATCCTGGTGCCGACGCTCTACACGATGGTGGAGCACACCAAGGGGTCGCTGCGGGATCGGCGTCGCGCTCGGCGTTCCGGGGACGCGGCCGTGCCCGAGCCGACCGGGTCGGAGACCGCGGGGCCGTCCAGTCCGAACCAGGTGGCGGTGCCCGCCGCCGCATCGGCGTCGAGCTCCGGGTCCGCGTCGGCCACGGCGGAGGGCTCGCAGCCGGCCGCGCGACCCTCCGGTGCGCTGGTGGACGGCACGGACCAGTTCGAGGTGCTGCGGCTGCCCCGCAGCCGCACCTCGCCGCTGCCCCCGTCGGAGCCGACCGAGTAGTCGACCCGGCAACACCACGGCGCCCCCGGCAGGCCTCGACCTGCCGGGGGCGGTCCCGTTCGCGGGCGCCGACACTCCGATCGAACAACCGGCCTGCACTTTATGTCACCTCTTGCATACTTCTGGTAGGCATTCGAGGGTGCGAGCGGAGCGGGGCGGCAGATGAGCGAGGGCGCGCGGGGGTGGTCCCGTCGCGACCTGCTGCGCCGGGGCGGGCTGCTGGCAGGCGGGGCCGCCGTCGGCGCGGGAGCGTCCGAGGCGTGGCGGGTCGATCGCCGCGGGCTGCCGCTCGGCGATGGCCCGGCCGGCGCCACGGTCGGTAACAGGCAGCAGGACGTCGGCAGCGGAACGCTCACGGCCGTCTGGTCGGTGGCGACCGAGAGGCGACTGGTGGCGCTCACCTTCGACGACGGACCATCTCCACAGTGGACGCCAATGGTGTTGGACGCTCTGGCCCGGCACCAGGTGCCCGCCACGTTCTTCCTGGTCGGCGTGCAGGTCAGACAACACGCCCACCTCCTGCGCGACCGACTCGCCGAGCACGAGGTGGGCAACCACAGTTGGGCGCACCACGACCTCGCCCGGATGGACGCCGGCGAGGCGTACGACGACCTGAGCCGCAGCCACGACACCATCGCCGACCTGATCGGAACGCCGCCCCGGCTGATCCGCCCGCCGTACGGCCACCTGGGCGGCGCGGTGCTGCACGCGGCGGCCCGGCTGAGCTGCCGCCTGGTCCTCTGGTCACTGCAGATGGTGGAACGGGAATTTCCCGATGACCCGACCGGGCACGCCCGCCGGATCGTGGCCGACGTCCGGCCGGGAACGATCCTGCTCGGGCACGACGTGGGGGCACGGCGGCGCCTGGTCGCGCTGCACGGCCTCCCTGACATGATCACCGGGTTGCGGGCCCAGGGTTACACCTTCGTGACCGTATCGACACTCCTCGCAACCGGAGTAGGCCCCGCATTGACCGGGTAGGGTCCCGCTCCGTGGCGACCACCCTCTCCGTCCTCACCGGCAATCGGAGCTTCCGCAACCTCTTCCTGGCCGAGCTGGTGGTCTTCGGCGCCGACTGGTTCGTCATGGTGCCGCTGCTGGTGCTGCTGCCCCAGTTGACCGGCAGCGGAGTCTGGGGCGCGCTGGTGCTGGCGGTGGACACCGGCATCGTGGCGCTCCTGCTGCCGTACACCGGCACGGTCGCCGACCGGTTCGACCGGCGGAAGATCATGATCGCCGCGAACGTGGCCGCCCTGGTGGGCGTACTGCTGCTGCTCGGCGTCCGCAGCGCCGGCACGGCGTGGCTGGCGCTGGTGGCGATCGGCGTGGTCGCCGTGGCCAAGGCCTTCTACTCACCGGCCGCCCAGGCCGCGCTGCCCAACGTGCTCCAGCCGCACGAACTGGCCGCCGGCAACGCGGTGGCGGGCTCGGCCTGGGGCACCATGACGGTGGTCGGCGCCTCACTCGGCGGCGTACTCAGCTCGGCCACCGGCCCGTACGTCTGCTTCTGGGTGGCGGGGGTGGGCCTGGTGCTGGCCGCGGGCCTGGCCACGCGGATCCGCCGGCCGTTGCAGGCGGCCCGCGACCCGGAACTGCCGGCCCAGCGGACCTGGTCGGCGGTCCGCGAGGCGCTCGGCTACATCGGGCACCGGCCCCGCGTGCTGGCGCTGGTCACGGTCAAGTCGGCGGTCGGCCTGGGCAACGGGGTGCTGACGGTGTTCCCGCTGCTCGCCAGCGTGTACGGGGCCGGTCCGCTCGGCGCCGGCCTGCTCTTCGCGGTACGCGGGGCCGGGGCGTTGGTGGGGCCGATCCTGATGCGCAGGGTGCTGACCAACCGCTCCTGGCTGCTGCCCGGGCTCGCGTTGTCCATGTCGCTCTATGGCCTGTCCTACCTGGGCACGTCGGTGGTCCGCTGGTTCCCGTTGGTGCTGCTGCTGGTCTTCGTGGCGCACTTCGCGGGCGGCAGCAACTGGGTGATGTCGAACTTCGCCCTCCAGGGCGAGGTGCCGGACCGGTTGCGCGGGCGCGTCTTCGCCACCGACATGATGCTCGCGACGCTGGCCATCTCGGTGAGCCAACTGGCGGTGGCCCTGGTGGTGGACGTGGTGGACGAACGGGTGGTGCTGGCGGGCTGTGGGCTGGTCACCCTCGTGTACGCGATCGGCTGGCGGATCGCCACCCGCCGGCTGTCGCTCACCGACCCGGTTACCGAGCCGGTTCCGAACCCGACCGGTTGACCTGGCGGTCCCATGCTGCGGGCAGCGGACCGGAACGTCGGTGCGGACCCCTAGCATGGGCGCGTGCCGACGAACTTCACCGCCGGGCCGGTTCGGGTCCGGGTCCCCGCGACCAGCGCCAACCTGGGCCCAGGCTTCGACGCGCTGGGTCTCGCCCTCGGGCTCTACGACGACCTGGCTGCCGAGGTCGCGCCCGCCGGCGTCCGGGTGACGGTGACCGGTCAGGGCGCCGGCGAGTTGCCGGACGACGACCGGCACCTGGTGGTACGAGCCATGCGCGCGGCCTTCGACGTGCTCGGTGCGCAGCCCGACGGGCTGAGTGTGGAGTGCGTCAACCGGATCCCGCAGGCGCGCGGGCTGGGCTCGTCGTCCGCCGCGATCGTCGCCGGGGTGCTCCTGGCCCGCGCACTGGTCGCCGATGGGGAGCACCGGCTGGACGAGCCGGGCGTGCTCAGGCTGGCCGCCGAGATCGAGGGCCATCCGGACAATGTCGCGCCGTGCCTGCTCGGCGGTTTCACGCTCGCCTGGTCCGAGCCGACCGGTGCCCGCGCGGTGTCCCTGCCGGTCGCCGACGGGGTGCGGCCCACGGTTTTCGTGCCGGCTGAGCGTGGCTTGACCGCGACCGCGCGGGCCGCCCTGCCGGCCACCGTCCCGCACGCCGACGCCGCGTTGACCGCCGGGAGGGCGGCCCTGCTGGTCCACGCGCTGACCGCAGATCCGTCGCTGCTGCTGCCGGCCACCGTCGACCGACTACACCAGGATTACCGTGCAGCCGGGATGCCTGCCACGTCTGCGCTGGTCAACGAGTTGCGCGCGGCGGGTGTGGCGGCTGTGGTCAGTGGGGCCGGCCCGACAGTGCTGGCGCTGAGCGAGCCGCCAGCGGGCTTCCACCTGGGAACAGACTGGGAGTTCTGGAAGTTACCGATAGACGTCAGCGGTGCCCGGGTCGCCCGGGGTAGACTGGGACACGCCGAGCGGGACCCTGTTGCCGCAGGTCGGAAGAGTTGATTACGCTCTAGGCCTAGCACAGCCGCGAAGCACGCGATCTCCTGCGGGGCGGCGCACCCCCGAAGCTCTCGGCGGTCAGCCCGTCACCCCTGCCCAAGGCCCACGCCGCACCGCAGTTGCCACAGGTCGCCGCAGACGGCGAGACCTGCTCACCGACGTTGGTGAGTCGGGAAACCACCGGCTGCTGTGTCACAGACTCCCGCGACGCGTCCTTGCGAGGCGGGTGCACCGAGGCCGCCCGGCCACCTGAGTTCCGACTCCGGGCAGTCCCGGCCTTATCGAGGGAAGGAATCCATTGAGCGACACCACCGACGTGACGTCGGATGTTTCCAACGTCGCTGGCGATGCCACCGCAGCCGCCCCCGCCCGTCGTCGGCGCAGCGGCACCGGTCTGTCGGCGATGCTGCTGCCAGAGCTGCAGAGCCTGGCTGCGTCGCTCGGCATCTCCGGCACGGCTCGCATGCGTAAAGGCGAGCTGATCGCCGCGATCTCCGAGCGGCAGGGCGGCAACGCCGCCGGGACCCCTCGACCGCGAGCCGAGGTCGCGGCCGCGGCCGCTCCGGCCCGTGAGGAGGTGCGCGAGACCGTGGATCGCCCGGCGGCTGAGAGCCGCAGCGCTGAGCAGGCGCCGGCCGAGCCGGCTGCCGAGACCGAGACCCGGGGTCGTACCCGTCGTACCCGGACCGCCCCGGCTGAGGGGCGCACCACAAGGGCGCGCAGCACCGAGCCCCGCAGCACCGAGCCCCGCAGCACCGAACCCCGTGCCGCTGAGCCCCGCACCACAGAGGCTCCCGCCACCGAGCCTCGCGCCACTGAGGCGCGCAGCACTGAGGCGCGTACCGACGAGGTGGAGACCGGCGAGCGGGCCGACCGCGGTGAGGGCCGCCGGGAGCGGGCCGAGCGTTCCGACCGGAACGAGCGCTCTGACCGGGGCGAGCGGGCCGACCGTTCCGACCGGGCCGAGCGTTCCGACCGTGGCGAGCGTTCTGACCGGGCCGAGCGCGGCGAGCGTTCTGACCGGGGCGAGCGGGGTGAGCGTTCCGACCGGGCCGAGCGCGGCGACCGCAACGAGCGGAGCGAGCGCTCTGACCGGGGCGACCGCAACGACCGGGGCGAGCGTTCCGACCGGGGCGAGCGTGCCGAGCGCAACGACCGGCCGGAGCGCGCCGACCGCGGCGACCGCAACGACCGTGGTCAGCGGGTCGAGCGGGTCGAGCGGGACAACGACGACGACGACGGTGAGGGCGGCGGCCGGCGTGGCCGGCGCAGCCGCTTCCGCGACCGCCGACGTGGCCGTGGCGAGCGCGCCGAGACCGGTGGCGACACCGGTGGACGCGAGCCGCAGGTCGGCGAGGACGACGTCCTCGTCCCCGTGGCCGGCATCATCGACGTGCTCGACAACTACGCCTTCGTGCGGACGACCGGCTACCTCGCCGGCCCGAACGACGTGTACGTCTCGATGTCCCAGATCAAGAAGTACGGCCTGCGTCGCGGTGACGCGATCACCGGCGCGGTGCGTGCCAACCGTGAGGGTGGCAACAGCGGTGACCAGCGGCGGGACAAGTACAACCCGCTGATGCGGCTGGACACCATCAACGGGATGGAGCCGGAGGAGGCGCGGCGCCGGCCGGAGTTCTACAAGCTCACGCCGCTCTACCCGCAGGAGCGCCTGCGGTTGGAGACCGAGCCGCACATCCTCACCACCCGGGTCATCGACCTGGTCATGCCGATCGGCAAGGGCCAGCGAGCGCTCATCCAGTCGCCGCCGAAGGCGGGTAAGACGATGGTGCTCCAGGCGATCGCGAACGCGATCACCCGGAACAACCCGGAGTGCCACCTGATGGTGGTGCTGGTGGACGAGCGGCCCGAAGAGGTCACCGACATGCAGCGGTCGATCAAGGGCGAGGTCATCGCGGCCACGTTCGACCGTCCGCCGCAGGACCACACCACGGTGGCCGAGCTGGCGATCGAGCGGGCGAAGCGCCTGGTCGAGCTGGGGCACGACGTCGTCGTGCTGCTCGACTCGGTGACCCGGCTCGGTCGGTCGTACAACCTGGCGGCGCCGGCCAGCGGCCGGATCATGTCGGGTGGTATCGACTCCACCGCTCTCTACCCGCCGAAGCGCTTCCTCGGTGCGGCTCGCAACATCGAGAACGGCGGCTCGCTGACCATCATCGCGACGGCCCTGGTGGAGACCGGGTCCATGGCGGACACGGTCATCTTCGAGGAGTTCAAGGGCACCGGCAACGCGGAGCTGAAGCTGGACCGGAAGATCGCTGACAAGCGCACCTTCCCGGCCATCGACATCAACCCGTCCGGTACCCGTAAGGAAGAGGTCCTGCTCGCGCCCGAGGAGCTGGCCATCATCCACAAGCTCCGCAAGGTGCTGCACTCGCTGGACTCGCAGGCGGCGATGGACCTGCTGCTGGACCGGCTCAAGCAGTCCCGGACCAACATCGAGTTCCTGATGCAGATCGCGAAGTCGACGCCGGGGGAGTGACCATCCCCGGTTGACCGACGACGAAGGGGCACGGCCATCGCGGCCGTGCCCCTTCGTCGTGTCCGCCCGTCGTCCTTTGCTCTGCTTCAACCGGCGCAACACGTCGGGGCGCTTTGTGTTGCGCCCGTTGAAGCAGAGCAAAGGGGACCGAGAGGGGGTGGCCGGCCCTGCTCGCACGCCACCAGAGGGGTTCGGCGGGGAGCCAGGAGCCCGGCTGGCGGAATTTTCCTTCGGTTCAGTCGGCAGGTCTTGAAACTTCTATTCCTTGACGGGTTGACTGTCGTCCATGCGTACCCGCAGACGATCCGCCCGTCGCACCGGCGTCCTGCTGCTGACGCCGCTGCTCGCCCTGGCCGCGCCGCTGCCGGCCGCCGCCGCACCCGCGGCCCCGCCCGTCGCCTCCGCGCCTACCGGGGCCTCGCTGCCCGGGACCGCGCCCACCGTCGCGGAGGACGCGCCGCCCGCGTCCTCCCGGCCGGCCGGCTCGGTCAGCCTGGCCGCCGACCCGGCAGCCGCGACCACCCCTGCCGCCGCCGCTGGTGGCCTGGAACCGGCCGGCGGCCTGGAGACCACGAAGGCCACCCGCCCGGTCGCGCCAGGCGTGCAGCTCACGTCCTTTGACCGGTACGACGCCGATGGCTGGCTGCGCGCCGACGCGCTCACCACGGACCTCGCCGGCGGTGCCACCGTCGACTACGTCAACTCCGGGGCGGTCAGCCGGGCCGAGCCACTGCGCAAGGCGGTGGACGCCTCCCGCGCGGTCGCCGCGGTCAACGGCGACTTCTTCGACATCAACAACTCCGGTGCCGCCCAGGGCGTCGGAGTCCGCGACGGCGAGCTGATCCAGTCGGCGGTCAGCGGCCATCGCAACGCGGCGGCGATCACCGTGAACGGGCTCGGCCGGGTGATCGAGGTGAACTTCGACGGCACCGCCACCCTGCCCACCGGGCCGGTCCCGCTGACCCAGTTCAACAACCTGGTGCAGGCCGACGGCGTCGGGGCGTTCACCGAGCTGTGGGGGACGTACTCCCGGCAGCGCGCCGTGGAGGGCGCCGCCCGCGTGGTCGAGGTCACCGTGACCGGCGGTCGTGTGGCCTCGGTGACCGGCGCGGCCGGCAGCGGCCCGATCGTCGCCGGCAGCACCGTGCTGCTCGGCCGCGACGCGGGCGCGGACGCCCTCGCGGGGCTTCGCCCCGGTGACCCGGTGACGGTGGCCTGGCGGCCGAAGCCGTCCGACGGCAGCACCCTGCACGCGGCGGTCGGGGGCGGCAACGTCCTGGTCCGCGACAGCGTCGTGCAGGGCATCGCCGACCCGACGCTCGCTCCGCGCACCGCCGTCGGGTTCAGCGCCGACGGCCGGAAAATGATCATGTTGACGGTGGACGGCCGTCAGGTCGACAGCCGCGGCGTGACGCAGACCGAGATGGGCCGGATGATGGCCGAGTTGGGTGCCCACCACGCGCTCAACCTGGACGGTGGTGGCTCGTCCACGCTGCTGGCCCGGGAGCCCGGCGCGCCGGCCGTGCAGGTGGAGAACGGCCCCTCCGACGGCAGCGAACGGGCCGTGCCCAACGGCCTGGCCATCTACGCGCCGAAGGGCAGCGGCCGGCTCACCGGCTTCTGGGTCGAGACGGCCAGCGACCCCACCGTCGCCCCGGGCGTCTCGCCGGTGCGCGGCGGCCGGCCCGACCGGGTCTTCCCCGGACTGACCCGCACCCTCACCGCGGCGGGCTACGACGAGACGTACGGCCCGGCGGCCGGCGCGCCCACCTGGCGGGCGACCCCGGCGGTACGCGGTCGGGTCGACCGCGACGGGGTGTTCCACGCGGGCACGCCGGGGGCCAGCACGGTCACCGCCGCGCGGGGCCGGGCCACCGGCTCGTTGAACCTCACCGTGCTCGGCCCACTGGCCCGGATCGGCTCCACCGTGCCGAGGGTGGGGTTGACCGGCCGCGACGGCAACGCCCTGGTCGGCGTGGTCGGATACGACGCCGAAGGCAACACCGCGCCGATCGAGCCGGTCGATGTGACAGTCGACTACGACCGGGACCTGTTGCGGATAACCCCGACCGGCGACGGCAACCTGAGCGTCAGCGCGGTGCGGGACAACGGCTCCGCCCTGGTGACCATCCACGTTGGACGGCAGAGCACCGTCCTGCCGATCACCGTCGGGCTGACCGACGTGCCCGTCGCGGGCTTCGACGACGCCGCGTCCTGGCGGTTCAGCCAGGCCCGGGCCAGCGGGTCGGTCGCGCCGGCGCCGGGCCATACCGGCACCGGCCTGCGAATGTCGTACGACTTCAGCCAGTCCACCGGCACCCGGGCCGCGTATGCCGACCCGCCGGCCTGGATCGAGGTGCCCGGCCAGCCGCAGGCGTTCGGCATGTGGATCCACGGCAACGGCACCGGTGAGTGGCCCAGCCTGCACCTGCACGACGCCCAGGACACCCAGCACGTGCTGCGCGGCCCGCTGATCACCTGGACCGGCTGGCGGTACGTGGAGTTCGCGGTGCCGGCCGGGGTGCAGTACCCGGTGCGGGTGCGCCGCTTCTACGTGGCCGAGACGAACGCCGCCGCGCAGTACACCAGCGAAGTGATCATCGACGACCTGGTGGCGAAGGTGCCGCCGACGGTCGACGTGCCGGCGGCGAACCCGCGTACCGATCGGGTGGTGGTCCGCGACGGCACGGTGGACGGCGCGCCGTGGCGGTTCGCGGTGCTCTCCGACGCCCAGTTCGTCGCCGCCGCGCCGGACAGCGACCTGGTCGCCCAGGCCCGGCGGACGCTGCGCGAGGTGCGCGCGGCCCGACCGGACTTCCTGCTGATCAACGGCGACTTCGTGGACACCGCCTACCCGGCCGACTTCGCGCTGGCCCGGCGGATCCTCGACGAGGAGTTGGGCGACGCGCTGCCCTGGTACTACGTGCCCGGCAACCACGAGATCATGGGTGCCCCGATCAGCAACTTCGAGGCGGCGTTCGGGGCCACCGCACGGGTGTTCGACCACAACGGCACCCGGTTCGTCACGCTGAACTCGTCCACCGGGATGCTGCGCGGCGGTGGCTTCGACCAGGTACGGATGCTGCGCGAGACGCTTGACGCGGCGGCCACCGACCGGCGCGTCGGCTCGGTCGTCGTCCTGCACCACCATCCGGCGCGCGACCCCAGCCCGGCGCAGGCCAGCCAACTCGGCGACCGCAAGGAGGCGGCGCTGCTGGAGCAGTGGCTGGCCGACTTCCAGCACCGCACCGGCAAGGGCGCGCTGTTCGTCGGCGGGCACGTCGGCACCTTCCACGCCGACCGGGTGGACGGAGTGCCCTACGTGATCAACGGCAACGCGGGCAAGACGCCCTCCACCCCCGCCGACCAGGGCGGCTTCACCGGCTGGACGGAGTTCGGTGTGGACCCGGTCACCCCGGCCGAGGCCGACCGGGCCCGCCGTGACCCGCTCGCCGAGGGGCCACGCTGGGTGGACGCGGAGTTCCACGCACACCTGGACCGGCTCACGCTGAACGCTCCGCCCAGCGTGGCGGTCGGCAGCCCGGCGACGGTCGACGCCACGCTCACCCAACCCGACGGGCGTACGGTGCCGGTGGCCGCGCCGGTCAGCGCCGACTGGTCGGCCTCGCCGGGGGTGCACATCGGCTCCGCGGCCGGGGTGCGCCCGTGGCACACCGCCCGCTTCGACCCGGCCACCGGCACCCTCACGGCGCTGCGGCCCGGGTCGGTGGTTCTGGCGGTCACCGTCAACGGCGTCCGCACCGAAACCGCGGTCACCCTCACCGCTCGGGCCGCCGCGCCCGCGGCCTGACCCCGCCGCCGCCCCGCCCCGTCGAGCCGCACGGGCCGGGGCGGCGGGCCAGGGTCAGAAGTCGCCGTCCGCCACCTGGAAGACGGTGAGGCCGAGGGCACGCCACATCTGGACCACCTGGACGCGGTCGTCGAACACGCCGACCACCCGGTAACGGTCCCGGATCTCCCGGTCGTAGATCTCCCGCTTGACGATCGAGTCCTTGCGGGAGTCGCCGACCGCGCGTAGGTGCAGGCCGAGGTAGGGGACCCGGACGTGCCGGGCCAGCCACGCCTCGGTCGCCGCTCGGGCGGAGGCGTCCCGCCCGGAGCAGAAGACCACCCCGTACCCGGCGGCGTGCATCGCCCGGACCGCCGCGATCACCGCCGGGTTGGGGTGGTCCTGGCCCACCCGCGTCATGTCGTACGGGCTGCGGGAGACGGCCAGCGCGACAGTCCCGTCGATGTCCACCAGCACGATCTCCCGAGGTTCGGCCGACGGCGGGTGCACGGCGGCTGGCCGTCCGGTGCGGGCCTGCGGCACCGGCAGGGGCAGCGTGCGCCACTGTAGGTACCGCTCGTGCAGCCGGCGGATCGCGTCCGCGCCGACCTGGTCGTCGACCGGGCGAGCGGCGTCGCGGCGCAGGCACTCGTCCAGCGGTACGTCGGTGAAGTCGTGGACCTCGAATTCCGCGCCGTGGCGGGCAGCCAGCTCGGCCCAGCCCCGCAGCGTCCGCGCCCGCAGGTTGGTGTCGTCCACGCACACGTTCGCCCGCGCCCGCAGCAGCGCCTCGACCTGAGCCTGCTGCACGACTGTCACCTGCGCCTCCGCCCACTGGGTGAAGAGCCGCTCGCCGTGCAGCATCCGCCGCAGGTCGTCCCGGTTGACCCGGAGGACGGACGGCTGGAGTGTGCGGGCGAAGGTCGTCTTGCCCGAGGCCGGCAGGCCCCGGGTGGCGATCAGGCGGGTCATCGGGGCACCTCGGGCTCGACGGGCGTACCCCCGGCGGGGCACGCGACGGCGGTTCGTTGGGTGGACGAATGCCGGGCTGGGCGGCGGGAATGCGGACGAGGAGGCACGTGTTGACGATGCCGGACGAGGTGTGTGGCCCGATTATCGGGTCGGCTCAGGCCCATGGCACACTGGTCAATCGGCCACCGGTTCCGGTTCACGCCCGAGCCCGTCGCGTACGGCGCGACGAGCGATGACGGCGACCCGGCGACCACCAACGAGAGGACCGAGGCGAGATGAAGGCAAACATCCACCCGGAGTACGTGACCACCGAGGTCAGCTGCTCCTGTGGCAACACGTTCACGACCCGCAGCACCGCCAAGGGCGGGGCGATCCACGCCGAGACCTGCAGCGCCTGCCACCCGTTCTACACCGGTAAGCAGCGCGTTCTCGACACCGCCGGCCGGGTCGCGAAGTTCCAGCAGAAGTACGCCAAGGTTCAGGCCAAGAAGGCCAAGTAACTCACCGTTCGGCGCCCGCGTCCGGTTTCTGCCGGATGCGGGCGCCGTCCGCGTTCCGCCCTGTTTTCGTCCGGCGACCGGCTGTCCGCCCGGCCCGGCCGGCGCCCCCCCGTACCGTCGAAGGAGCATCCGCAGCATGAGCAGCGAGCGTCTGGCCGGTCTCCTCGACGAGTACGCGGAGTTGGAGAAGCGGTTGGCTGACCCGGCCATCCACGCCGACCAGGCCACCGCGCGTCGGGTCGGCCGTCGGTACGCCGAGTTGGTGCCGCTGAACAAGGCCGCCGGCGAGCTGGAGCAGGCGCGTGCCGACCTGACCGCCGCCCGCGAGTTGGCGGCCGAGGACCCCTCCTTCGCCAGCGAGGTGGAGTCGATCGCGTCGTCCCTGCCGGTGTTGGAGGAGCGTCTCGCCGAGCTGCTCATCCCGCGCGACCCGCACGACGCCAAGGACGTGATCGTCGAGATCAAGGCCGGTGAGGGCGGCGAGGAGTCGGCGCTGTTCGCCGGTGACCTGCTGCGGATGTACACCCGGTACGCCGAGCGGCACGGATGGGTCACCGAGGTGATCGACGCCCAGGATTCCGACCTCGGCGGCGTCAAGGACGTCTCGCTGGCGATCAAGACCAAGGGTGTGCCGGACGGCGGCAACGGCGTCTGGTCGCGGCTCAAGTGGGAGGGCGGCGTGCACCGGGTGCAGCGCGTCCCGGTCACCGAGTCGCAGGGCCGGATCCACACCAGCGCCGCCGGAGTGCTGGTGCTGCCCGAGGCCGAGGACGTCGACGTCACCTTCGACCAGAACGATCTACGCATCGACGTGTTCCGGTCGTCCGGGCCGGGCGGTCAGTCGGTGAACACCACCGACTCGGCCGTGCGGATCACCCACCTGCCGACCGGCATCGTCGTCTCCTGCCAGAACGAGAAGTCCCAGTTGCAGAACCGGGAGCAGGCGATGCGGATCCTGCGGGCACGGCTGCTCGCCGCCGCCCAGGAGCAGGCCGACGCCGCCGCCTCGGACGCCCGCAAGGCGCAGGTCCGCACGGTGGACCGCTCGGAGCGGATCCGCACCTACAACTTCCCGCAGAACCGGATCACCGACCACCGGATCGGCTACACCGCGTACAACCTGGACCTGGCGCTCGCCGGGGACCTGGACGGGGTGCTGGACGCGCTGGCCGAGGCCGACCGCGCGGCCCGCCTGGCCGGCGACACCGAGCTGTCGCGCCGCTGACCGCGCGCCCCGTCCCGTCCCGTCCCGTCCCGCGCCCCGTCGATCATGGGGTTGTGGTGGGCGGTTTGTCACGCCGTGGGCCTTTGATGAGGCACCACAACTCCTTGATCGACGCCAGCTCTCGCGGTCAGCTCGCGCGGGGGCGTGACTTGGCGCGCAGCATCTCCCGGTCGGCCTCCTCGAAGGCGACGCTGAGGGCGTCGCGCAGCCCACTGCCGCCGGAGACCTCCGCGAAGCCGATGCTCATCCCGACCGGGGTGCCCGGCACCAGCGACTCCCAGTCCTCGGCGCTCACCGCCGCCTCGATCCGACGCGCCACCTCGGCGGCCTCGACCATGCCGGTGTCCGGCAGCACCACCACGAACTCGTCGCCGCCGTAGCGGGCCACGAAGTCACCCCGGCGCATCACTCGGTTGATCACCCCGGCGATGCGTTGCAGGACCAGGTCGCCCGAGTGGTGCCCGTGCCGGGTGTTGACCGCCTTGAAGCCGTCCAGGTCGCAGACACCGATCACCACCCGGTCGCCCCGGGTGACCACGGCGGTGATGTACCGCTCCAGCCGACGCCGGTTGGGCAGCCCGGTGAGCGGGTCGGTCAGCGCCTCACCCTCGTACCGTGCCGCCTCCCGGCGCATCTCCTCGTGGTCGATCCGGGCGGCGATGCCGTCGATGTAGACGTCGCGGAGCCGGTCGTTGCGCTGTGCGGCGAGCCGGAACGCCAGCCGGTCGGCCCGGTGCGCCGCCGAGTGGTCGCCGGCCCGGCTCAGCGCGATGCTGCGCAGCCGTGCGGACTCGGCCGAGCCGAGTGTCTCGGTGGACACCCGGATGGTGTCCAGCCGGGCGACCGCCTCGATGGGCCGCCCGTCGGCCACGGCCAGGCAGACCATCCCGAGTTGCCGCATGTCACGGGCGCGGGCGCTGTCGCCGCCGTGGCTGAGCAGCCGGGACGGCTCGGCCTCGCCCGTCGCATCCACCGGGTCGCCGAGTGCGGCCTGCCGCGCCGCCGAGTAGCCGTACGCGGCGAGGCTGCTGGGACGCAGGTTGCCGGCCCGCCCGGTGCGGACGAAGCGGGTCAGGTCGGCGGCGACGTCCCGGAGTACGCGCAGACACCCGTCGCTGTCCCCGTTGTGGTCCAGCGCCACGGCGTTGCGCAGCCTGATGCCCGGCGCCGCGAACGTCTCCTCCGGGATGCCGGCGGTCATCCCGAGCTGCCGGGCGCGTTCGATCGCGCCCAGGGCGTACCCGTGGAAGCTGAGATAGCTGTAGGCCATTGCGAGGTCGTGCCAGCCCCAGGCCGTGTCCCGGTCGGGGTCCTCCACGGCGCCCAGCGCCCGGGCGGCCTTGACCAGGTGGGTGACGCAGCGGTCCAGCGCGCCCTGGTGGTGCGCGGCGAGGGCTGCCAGTGCGTTGAGGTGCCCGTGCAGGTAGGGCTCGTTGAGGTCGCGGACAGCCGCCGACGCCTCCTCGATGGCCCGGGTGAATTCCGCCGTGCGGCCGAGATTGATCAGCGCGGAGAGCCGCTGCACCATGGCGTCCGCGCGCGCCGTCGGATCGTTGGTGGTGCGGATCACCCGCTCCAACAGGGCGTACGACTCCGCGGAGCGGCTGGCCTCCTGCAACGCCCGGGCATGCGTGAGGGCGTCAACCTGGTCATCGACCCGGTCGAGCCAGCCCACTCACAACCTCCTGTCGTGTGCGCCTCGACGCGGCCGTTCGTGACATCGCCGGTGACACTTCATGATTATGTCGTGAGTACTTTGCCGCAACACACCCCCGAAGGGACAGGCCGCGTCCGTCCGTCCGCCGCCGTGGTCCGGGCCGCGCGGGCGCTCGCCGCCGCGGGGGTGGGCCCGGCGCGGGTGGAGGCCGAGCTGCTGACGGCGTACGTGCTGGGGGTGCCCCGGGGCCGGCTGGCGCTCGCCGACGACCTGGACGACGACCAGGTGGCCCGGCTCGACGAACTGGTCGAGCGCCGCGCCAGCCGGGAGCCGTTGCAGCACTTGACCGGTCGGGCCGGGTTCCGGCACCTGGAGCTGGCGGTCGGCCCGGGTGTCTTCGTGCCCCGCCCGGAGACGGAGTTGCTGGCCGGCTGGGGCGTCGAGCAGGGCCGGGGTCGGCCCGAGCCGCTGGTGGTGGACCTGTGCAGTGGTTCCGGCGCGATCGCGTTGGCGGTGGCCCAGGAGCTGCCCGGGGCGCGGGTGGTGGCGGTGGAGCGGTCCCCGGCGGCGCTGGCGTGGCTGCGCCGCAACGCCGCCGAGCGGGCCGCGGCGGGGGACCGCCCCATCGAGGTGGTCGAGGCCGACGTCACCGCGCCGGATCTGCTGGCCGACCTGGTCGGCCGGGTGGACGTGCTGCTCTGCAACCCGCCGTACGTGCCGGTGGAGGTGGTGGTGCCGCCGGAGGTGGCCGGGCACGATCCGGCGGAGGCGGTCTTCGGCGGCGTGGACGGCCTGACGGTGATCCGGCCGGTGCTCACCCGCGCGGCGGAGCTGCTGCGCCCCGGCGGCGTGGTCGGGATCGAGCACGACGACACGCACGACGTGGCGGTGCCCGCGCTGCTCGTCGCGGACGGCCGGTTCACCGCCGTCACGGAGCATCGGGACCTCACCGGGCGCCCTCGATATGCCACCGCGTCCCGATCGGCGGACGGCCAGCACGCCGCTTCCGGCTCGGCGTGGCAGACTGACTCCTCGTGATGCTCTACGACTGCCGGTCGCCCGCCGATCGGGACCGCGGCATCGCTGCGGCCATCGAGGCGGTCAAGAACGGCGAGCTGGTCGTCCTTCCGACGGACACCGTCTACGGAATCGGCGCGGACGCGTTCACTCCGTACGCGGTCAAGGCGTTGCTGGACGCGAAGGGCCGGGGCCGGCAGATGCCGCCGCCGGTGCTGATCGGTTCGCGCCACACCCTGGACGGGTTGGTGTTTTCGCTGCCCACGGCCGCTCGCGAGCTGGTGGAGGCGTTCTGGCCGGGTGCCCTGACGATCGTGGTCGAGCACTCGCCGAGCCTCCAGTGGGACCTGGGCGACAAGTCGGGCACGGTGGCGGTGCGGATGCCGCTGCACCCGGTGGCGCTTGAGGTGCTGCGGGAGACCGGCCCGATGGCGGTCTCGTCGGCCAACAAGACCGGCCAACCGGCGGCGGTGACGGCCGAGGAGGCACGCGACCAGCTCAGCTACTCGGTGCGGGCGTACCTGGAGGCCGGGCCCTGCCCGGACCCGGTGCCGAGCACGATCGTGGACCTGACCGGCGAGGTGCCGCAGTTGCTGCGGGCCGGCGCGATCCCGCTGGAGAAGCTGCGCGACGTGGTTCCGGATCTCGTCGACATCCAGGGGGTCTGAGTGCCCCCGTTCACCGTTCTGCACGTCTGCATGGGCAACATCTGCCGCTCGCCGATGGCCGAGCGGCTGCTCGCCCTCGCGGTCCGGGAGCGGTTGGCGCGGCGTTCGCAGGACCCGGCCGGGGCCGAGGAGTTGCTGCACAGCCACAGCGCCGGCACCGGCGGCTGGCACGCCGGTGAGGAGATGAACCCGCCGGCGGCCCGGCAGGTCATCGGCCGGGGCGGGGACGTCGAGGGCTTCGCGGCGCGCAAGCTGCGTTCGGACCTCATCGACGCCGCAGACCTGGTCCTGACGGCCACGGCCGACCAGCAGGAGTACGTGGTGGCGCTGCGTCCGGACGCGGCGGCCCGCACGTTCGTGCTCGGTGAGTTCGGCCGGTTGCTCGCCGCGGTGGACACCGCCGCGCTGCCGGCGGCGGAGGCGACCCCGGAGGGGGTGTACGCCCGGGGCGTGGCCCTGGTGGCGGCGGCCCACGGCAACCGGCTGGGCACCAGCCTGCTGCCCACCGATGATCTGGACGACCCCTGGGGTCGCGGTGACCAGTGCTTCAGCCGGGTCGCCGACGAGATCGAGGAGACGGTCCACCCGCTGGCCGCCGCGCTGCTGCCCTGAGCGCCGTGCGAGTTTTCTCCGGGTTTGGGGAAAACGAGGGGCGAAAGGGGTCTTCCGGGTCATTCTGAACGGGTCCTAGTGTGACCGGCTCCTGCGGGGAGAGCTGATGATCCGGGCCCGACTCGACAAACTACTGACCGTGGTGATCGCCGGCGTGCTGGCCGGGCTGGTGCTGGCCGGGGCTGCCCTGCCCGCGGCCCTGGTCTTCGGGATCGGCTTCAGCGCCCTGTCCACGCCGTACTCGGAGCTGCCGAACACGCTCCGCACGCCGCCCACCGCCCAGCGCTCCAACCTCTACGCCAGCGACGGCACCACCCTGATCACGTCCTTCTACCAGGAGGACCGGGTGGACGTGCCCCTGCAGGAGGTGGCGCCGGTGATGCGCCAGGCCATCGTGGCGGCCGAGGACGTCCGGTTCTACCAGCACAGCGGGGTGGACCTGCGCGGCGTGGTACGCGCGTTCACCGTGAACCGGCGCGACGGCCAGACCCGGCAGGGCGCCTCCACGCTGACGATGCAGTACGTCCGCAACGTGCTCGCCAGCGATCCCCGGCTGACCGAGCGGCAGCGCCGGGCGGCCACCGAGGTCACCACCGCCCGCAAGCTCCAGGAGATGCGGTACGCGCTCGCGCTGGAGCGGGAGTTGAGCAAGGAGGACATCCTCACCCGCTACCTCAACATCGCCTACTTCGGCGCCGGGGCGTACGGGATCGCCGCCGCCAGCAAGCGCTACTTCTCCCGGTCCCCGGCCGAGCTGACCCTGGCCCAGGCGGCGCTGCTGGCCGGCCTGGTGCAGTCGCCGGACAGCGACGACCCGATCAACGGCGACGCCGACAGCGCGCTGGACCGTCGGACGTACGTGCTGGAGCGGCTGGTGGAGTCGGGCCAGGTGCCGGCCGACGCGGCTGCGGCGGCGCGGGCCGAGCCGCTGCAACTGCGGCCCAGCGAGACCCCGAACGACTGCACGGGAGTGCCCGAGGGAAACAACGACTGGGGCTTCTTCTGCGACTGGTTCACCCGCTGGTGGAGCAGCCAGCCGGCGTTCGGGTCGACCGCCGACGAGCGCCAGCGCACGTTGCGCCGGGGCGGCTTCTCCATCGTCTCCTCGCTGGACCCGGCGTTGCAGCGGGCCACCACCGAGCAGGTGCGCAAGATCTACCGGACGACCGACGCGCGGGCGATGCCGACCACGGTGGTGCAGCCCGGCACCGGCCGGGTGCTGGCGATGTCGGTGAACCGCACCTACAGCGTCAAGGACAATCCGGTCGGCCAGAAGAACCACCCGAACACGGTCAACCAACTCGTCGCCGGCGGCGGGGCGATCGACGGTTACCAGGGCGGCTCGACGTTCAAGCTCTTCGCCCTGCTGGCCGCGCTGGAGTCCGGCCTGCCGCTGTCCACGGAGTTCACGGCGCCGACGCAACTGCTCACCCGGTTCCCGGTGACCGGGGAGGCGAGTTGCGACGGGCAGTGGTGCCCGTCGAACGCCAGCCCTTCGTCGATGGACGGCCCCCGCACCATGTGGACCGCGTTCGGTCGCTCGGTGAACACCTACTTCGCGTGGCTCACCGAGCGGGTCGGCGCCGACCGGGTGGTGGAGATGGCCGAACGGCTCGGCATCGTGCTGCGCGCCGACGCCGACGAACGGCTGGCCCGCTACGGTGCGAAGAACTGGGGCCCGTTCACCCTGGGCGTCGCCGCGACGACCCCGCTCGACCTGGCCACCGCGTACGCCACGGTGGCTGCCGAGGGGACCTGGTGCCGGCCGCTGCCGGTGGTCTCGATCAGCGACTCGACCGGCCGGCCGGTGGACGCCGCCAAGCCGGACTGCCGGCAGGTCCTGGACATTGACGTGGCCCGGGCGGCGATCGACGCGTCCCGGTGCCCGGTGGGCGACCAGTCGATGTACCGGCAGTGCGACGGTGCCACCGCGCCCGACCTGCGTGCCCGGCTCGGCCGTCCGGTGGCCGGCAAGACCGGCAGCTCCGAGCGGTACGAGACGGAGACGGTGGTGGCCTTCACGCCGCAGCTCGCGGTCGCCTCGATGGCGGCCAACCCGGATGATCCCCGCGACGCGGTCGGTCAGGCGGTGCAGGCCCGAATGGTGGACGCGGTCGGCGAGGTGCTCGCCTCCGGCCTGCGCGGCCAGCCGGTGCGCGACTTCGTCCCGCCCAGCGAACGGGCCGCCTTCCAGGTAACCGGAGCCCGCACCGGCAACTAACCCCAACCCCACCCCGCCCCGCCCGCCCCGCCCTCGCGATCTTGCACTTTCTGCCGCGACAAAAGGTGCCAAAGCACCCAAACCTGCGACCCAAAGTGCAAGATCGCGGGGGTGGGGTGGGGTGGTTTAGGGGTTCTGTTCTGCGCCTCGGGCTATGTTGCGGGCCATTCCGCCGAAGACCACCGCGTGGAACGGTGCCACCGACGCCCAGTAGGCGTGCCCGCTCAGCCCTCGGGGCAGGAAGACGGCGCGTTGCTGGTAGCGGCTGCGCCCGTTGTCGGCGGGCAGCACCCGCATCTCCAGCCAGGCACGGCCGGGCAGGCGCATCTCGGCGCGCAGCCGCAACAGCTCGCCCGGGATGATCTCCTCCACCCGCCAGAAGTCCAGTGCCTCGCCGACCTGTAACCGGTGCGGGTCGCGTCGGCCGCGCCGCAGCCCCACTCCGCCGATGAGTCGGTCGAGCCAGCCACGGATCGACCAGGCGAGCGGGAACGAGTACCACCCGTTCTCGCCGCCGACGCCCTCGACGACCCGCCAGAGCGCCGCCGGTGACGCGTCGACCGTCCGCTCGCGGAGGTCGGTGTACGCGGTCCCACCGGACCAGTCCGGGTCGCTGGGCAGCGGCTCGGCGGGGGCGTCCGGGCCGCTCGCGTTCGACCAGCGGGTCTCCACCTGGGCGTCGCGTACCTTGGCCAGCGCCAGCGTCACCGCCTGGTCGAAGCCGGTCAGGCCGCCGGGCGGGTCGGGGACGTACCGGGCGATGTCGTGCTCGTGCGCGACCGCCTCGTGGATCAGGCTCTCGACCAGCGGGCGGGCGATGGCGTTCGGCACCGGGGTGATCAGGCCGACCCAGTGCGAGGAGAGCGACGGGGTGAGCGGCCGGACCGGCACGATGATCCGCCGGCGCAGCCCGGCCACCCGCGCGTACCGCTGCATCATGTCGCGGAAGGTCAGCACGTCCGGCCCGCCGATGTCGAAGCCCCGGTTGACCTCCGGCGGCAGGGCGGTGCAGCCGGCCAGGTAGCGCAGCACGTCACGGACCGCGATCGGCTGGATCCGGTTACCCACCCACCGGGGGGTGACCATGGCGGGCAGCCGCTCGGTCAGGTAGCGCAGCATCTCGAACGACGCCGAGCCGCTTCCGATGATCACCGCGGCGCGGAGCACCGCCGTGGGCACCCCGCTGGCCAGCAGGATCCGACCCACCTCGGCCCGGGACCGCAGGTGCGGGGAGGGGACCTCCTCGTCGGAGGCCGGTTCCGGGCCGCCCAAATAGACGATCCGGTGTACGCCGGCCGCGCGGGCCGCCGTCGCGAAGTTGGTCGCCGCCGCGCGATCGGCCGCCTCGAAGTCGGGCCGGCCGAGCGAGTGCACCAGGAAGTAGGCGACATCCACGTCGGCGAACGCGGCGGGCAGCGTCTCCGGCCGGCTGAGGTCGCCCTCGACGATCTCGGCGGCCGAGGCCCAGGGCACGTCGCGCAGCCGCACTGCCTTACGGGCCAGGCAGCGTACGGTGTGCCCGTCGGCGAGCAGGAGCGGCGTCAGTCGCCCGCCGATGTATCCCGTGGCACCGGTGACGAGGCATCTCACGGGTCCCAGTGTGCGTCCCTCTAGACTCGTTCGCTGTGGAGACCGAGACGAGCACCTTCTGGGGGCCGGATTTTGCGCAGCTCAGGGCAACCGATCCGGAGATCGCCGGGGTGGTCCTCGGCGAGCTGGACCGGTTGCGGGGTGGTCTGCAGCTGATCGCCAGCGAGAATCTGACCTCGCCGGCGGTGCTTGCCGCGCTCGGTTCGACGCTTACCAACAAGTACGCCGAGGGTTACCCGGGCCGCCGCTACTACGGCGGCTGCGCGGAGGTGGACCGGGCTGAGGAGATCGGCGTCGCCCGGGCCAAGGAGCTGTTCGGGGCCGAGCACGCCAACCTCCAGCCGCACTCCGGGGCGAGCGCCAACCTGGCCGCGTACGCCGCGCTGGTGCAGCCGGGGGACACGGTCCTGGCGATGGATCTGCCGCACGGCGGGCACCTCACCCACGGCAGCCGGGTGAACTTCTCCGGCAAGTGGTTCCACCCGGTCGGCTACCCGGTCCGGCCGGACACTGAGCTGATCGACTACGACGAGGTACGGGACCTGGCACGTGCCCACCGTCCCAAGCTGATCATTTGTGGCGCGACCGCGTACTCCCGCCTGATCGACTTCGCGCGGTTCCGGGAGATCGCCGACGAGGTCGGCGCGTACCTGATGGTGGACGCGGCGCACTTCATCGGCCTGGTCGCCGGCCGGGCGATTCCGTCCCCGGTGCCGTACGCCGACGTGGTCTGCGCCACCACCCACAAGGTGCTGCGCGGCCCGCGCGGCGGCATGATCCTGTGCCGTGAGTCGCTGGCCCAGCGGATCGACAAGGCGGTCTTCCCGTTCACCCAGGGCGGCCCGCTGATGCACGCGGTCGCGGCCAAGGCGGTCGCGTTGCGCGAGGCCGCCCAGCCCGAGTTCCAGACGTACGCCCGGCAGGTGGTCAGCAACGCCCAGGCGCTCGCCGCCGGGCTGGCCGAGGAGGGGATGCGCCCGGTTTCCGGTGGCACCGACACCCACCTCGCCCTGATCGACCTGCGGGAGGTGGGGGTGACCGGCGCGGAGGCCGAGCGACGCTGCGACGCCGCGTCGATCACCCTGAACAAGAACGCCATCCCGTACGACCCGCAGCCGCCGATGGTGGCCTCCGGCATCCGGGTGGGCACGCCGAGCGTCACCACGCAGGGCATGCGGGAGGGGGAGTTGCGGCAGGTGGCCGCCCTGATCGCCCGTGCGGTACGCACCGATGCCGGGGCGCCCGGCGGTGCCGACGAGCTGACCCGGATCGGCGCCGAGGTGGCCGAGCTGGTCGCGACGTTCCCGGCGTACCCCCGATGAGCGAGCCACGGGCGGGTGAGCCGGGCGCGATCCGGGTTCGGCTGCCGTACCTTCCCCTTACGCTGCTGAGTTGTGCGGTGCTGGCGGTGCTGGCGGTCCCTCTCGCGGCAGTCCTCCAGGGTGCCGAGGGCGCCGCCGGAGTGGCCGCCGGGATCGCGCTGGTGGTGGTGAGCTATCTCATCTCCGGGTTCTCCGTCGCCTGGGCGGACGCCATCAACCCGCGCATGATCATGTCCGTCGGGTTGGTCACCTACAGCGTGAAGATCGTGATCCTCGGTCTGACCATGTCCGCCATCGCGGCCACCGGTTGGGGTGGTTTACGGGCCATGGGCGTGGGCGTCATCGCGGCCGTGGTGGTCTGGACCGGAGCCCACCTGACCTGGGCGCTGCGGTCTCCGCTGCCGACATTCCGGTCGCGGCGCGACTAATCACGTCCGATTGCGGGCTCCTCAGCGGACGATTGTCGGCAATTTGCCGGTCCCGTCGGGCTGCCTCGGCGGACTTGACGGGAGTAGCCTTGGCGACGGTTGACGCGCCCGTAGTGCGACCCGCACGCTGCCCGCAGTGTGGGGGGTGCCGCACACCCTGGCGCAGGCAGGCTGATATCGTTCGCGGCGTCATGGCCGACGACCTTCACCCCAAGAAGTCCGATGAGCACTCATCGGAGGGCGTTGCCGGCACCGTTCTTGGCTATCTCATCGCCGGAATTGTGGTGTGGGGTTTCCTCGGATGGCTAGCGGGACGCCTTATCGGATTTCCCACGGGCATCGGGATCGCCACGGGCATGATGTTCGGCGCAGCCGGAGCGATCTACTTGATCATGAAGAGGCTCGGTGCTTGAGTTCCAGCACACGCGGGTCTGTCGAGTGCGGAGGATGACACGGTGAGTGGACAGCTCGTCGCCGCCGAGGGGCTTCCCTGGCCCCCCAGCGTCGGAGATTTCTACCCGCCGAACGTGGCCGGCCCCTGGGTCACCAAGTTCGGGATCATGATCTGGCTCGCGGTCGCGTTGCTGATCATCTTCTTCATGCTCGCCTACCGGAAGCCCAAGCTGGTCCCCGGTAAGGCCCAGTGGTATGCGGAGTCGGTCTACGGCCTGGTCCGGGACAACATCGCCCGCGAGCAGATGGGCAACGCGGGCATTCGCTTCGCGCCCTACTTCACGGTGCTCTTCAGCTTCATCCTGCTGACCAACCTCTTCAGCATCGTGCCCGGGTTGCAGATCTCGCCCAACTCGCACATCGCCTTCCCGATCGTGCTCTCGGCCATCTCCTACGTGATGTACCTCTACATCGGCGTCCGGAAGCACGGCTTCGGCAAATACCTGAAGATGATGCTGATCCTGCCCGGCGTCCCGTGGCCAATGCATTTCCTGCTGATCCCGATCGAGTTCCTGCAGAACTTCATCGTCCGGCCGGTCACGCTGGCCCTGCGGCTATTCGCCAACATGTTCGCCGGCCACCTGCTCCTGCTGGTCTTCACCGTCGGCGGGTTCGTGATGCTCGCCTCGGACAGCATCTTCGTCCAGGTGACCTCGGTCTTCTCCTTCGCCATGGCGATCGTGATGGCCTTCTTCGAGGTCCTGGTCGCGGTGCTGCAGGCTTATGTCTTCGTCACGCTGAGCGCCAACTACATCGGGTCGTCGCTGGCAGACGAGCACTGAGACCCGCTCGGCGGGTCACCCGGCCCGACCAAGCTTCTGGATACCGACCGCGTACACGTGAGAACTCACGTGTGAACTAGGAGGAATACCCGCAATGGACGTTCTCGCCGCCATCAACGGTAACGTCAACACCATCGGCTACGGTCTCGCCGCCATCGGCCCCGGTATCGGCGTCGCCCTGGTCTTCGCGGCCTACATCCAGTCGAGCGCCCGTCAGCCCGAGTCCGCCGGCTTCAACCGGACCTGGCTGGTCCTGGGCTTCGCCCTGGTCGAGGCGCTCGCCCTGTTCGGCCTGGTGCTCGCCTTCGCCGTCAACTGACCGTCCGCTCTTCGACCCGGAGGTCTGACATGTATCTCGCTGCGGAAGGCGCGCACAACCCGATCCTGCCGATCTGGCAGGAGATCGTCGTTGGTTCGATCTCCTTCGCCCTGCTCGTCTTCATCCTGCTGAAGTTCGTCATGCCGCGCATGGAGGCGATGTACCAGGCACGGGTCGATGCGATCGAGGGTGGCCTCAAGCGTGCGGAGGCGGCCCAGGCCGAGGCGAACCAGCTGCTCGAGCAGTACCGCGCGCAGTTGGCCGAGGTGCGTACCGAAGCCGCCAAGATCCGTGACGACGCCCGCTCCGACGCCGAGGGGATCCGACAGGACATCCTCGCCAAGGCGCGGGAGGAGTCCGAGCGGGTTGTCGCCGCGGGCAAGGAGCAGCTCATCGCCGAGCGGGCCACCATCGTGCGCGACCTGCGTGCGGAGGTCGGCGGTCTCGCTGTCGACCTGGCCAGCCGGATCGTGGGGGAGTCGCTCGCCGACGAGGCCCGTCGCAAGGGCACCGTCGAGCGTTTCCTCACCGATCTTGAGAGCGCGGGGGCCCGCTGATGCACGCCGCCAGCCGGGAGTCGTACAAGGCAGCCGTCGAGCGGCTGGAGGCCTACACCCGCGGCGCCCAGCCGCAGGCGGTCGCCGCCACCGCCGACGGCGTCCTCTCCGTCGCGGATCTGCTGCGGCGGGAGGTCCGGCTGCGCCGGGCGCTCTCCGACCCGGCACGGTCCGGCGAGGACCGCGCCGGTCTGCTCGGCACCATGCTGCGCGGCAAGCTCGACGAGCAGGCGCTCGACCTGACCAGCACGTTGGTCGCCAGCCGCTGGTCGGCACCGTCGGAGTTGCTCGACGGCACCGAGCGGCTCGGTGTGGAGGCGCTGCTGGCCAGCGCCGACGCCACCGGTGACCTCGGAGAGGTGGAGGACGAGCTGTTCCGGTTCGGCCAGTTGGTCGCCGGGCAGCCGCAGCTCGCCACCGTGCTGACCGACCCGATCGCGCCGCTGGCTCAGCGCGCCGGGCTGGTTCGTGAGCTGCTGGTGGGCAAGGCCCACCCGGTGACGGTCCGCCTGATCGAGGTGGCTCTCTCCGGGTTCGGCGGACGCTCCTTCAGCGGCGCGCTCACCCGACTGGTCGAGCTCACCGCCGACCGGCGGGACCGGCAGGTCGCGTACGTGACCGTGGCGGCCCCGCTGGATGACGCCGAGGAGCAGCGGCTGGGCGCTCGACTCGCCGAGCTATACGGTCGACAGGTCGACATCAAGCAGACGGTCGCCCCCGAGATCCTCGGTGGCATGAGCGTCCGGGTCGGTTCCGACCTCTACGACGGGACGATCCTGCGCCGACTCAACGAGACTCGTAACGCGTTCGCCAAGCGCTGACGGCTCCCGCGAAGCACCTGAATGACAGACGCCATTCGGACCGGTCGGTACTAGGTATCCCCGGGCCCCTGAATTTTAAGGAAGCAGAGGATGGCCGAGCTGACCATCTCGACGGAGGAGATCCGCGGCGCCCTGGAGCGCTACGTCTCCTCCTATTCGCCCGACGTCTCCCGCGAGGAGGTCGGCACCGTCGCCGACACCGGTGACGGCATCGCCCACGTCGAGGGCCTGCCCTCGACCATGACCAACGAGCTCCTGGAGTTCGAGGACGGCACGCTCGGCGTGGCGTTGAACCTCGACGTCCGGGAGATCGGCGTCGTCGTTCTCGGTGACTCCGCCAAGCTGGAGGAGGGGCAGCGCGTCAAGCGCACCGAGCGGGTTCTCTCCGTTCCGGTCGGCGACGCCTTCCTCGGCCGCGTGGTCAACGCGCTCGGCGAGCCGATCGACGCGCTCGGCGACATCGCCAACGAGGGCTACCGCGAGCTGGAGCTGCAGGCTCCGAACGTGATGGCCCGGCAGTCCGTCGACGAGCCGCTGCAGACCGGCATCAAGGCCATCGACGCGATGACCCCGATCGGTCGGGGCCAGCGGCAGCTGATCATCGGTGACCGGAAGACCGGTAAGACCACGGTCGCCCTGGACGCCATCCTCAACCAGCGGGACAACTGGCGTACCGGCGACCCGAAGAAGCAGGTCCGCTGCATCTACGTCGCCATCGGCCAGAAGGCCTCCACGATCGCCTCCATCAAGGGGCAGCTCGAGGAGGCGGGCGCGATGGAGTACACGACCATCGTGGCCTCCCCGGCCTCCGACCCGGCCGGCTTCAAGTACCTCGCCCCGTACACCGGCTCGTCCATCGGGCAGCACTGGATGTACGGCGGCAAGCACGTTCTGATCGTCTTCGACGACCTGAGCAAGCAGGCCGAGGCGTACCGCGCCGTGTCGCTGCTGCTGCGCCGCCCGCCGGGCCGTGAGGCGTACCCGGGTGACGTCTTCTACCTGCACTCCCGCCTGCTGGAGCGTTGCGCGAAGCTCTCCGACGAGCTGGGTGGCGGCTCGATGACCGGCCTGCCGATCATCGAGACGAAGGCCAACGACATCTCGGCCTTCATCCCGACCAACGTCATCTCGATCACCGACGGCCAGATCTTCCTGGAGACCGACCTGTTCAACCAGGGCGTTCGTCCGGCGATCAACGTCGGCACCTCGGTCTCCCGGGTCGGTGGCGCCGCGCAGGTGAAGCCGATGAAGAAGGTCGCCGGTTCGCTGCGGCTCAACCTGGCCCAGTACCGCGAGCTCGAGGCGTTCGCCGCCTTCGCCTCCGACCTGGACAAGGCCTCCCGGGCCCAGCTGGACCGCGGTTCGCGCCTGGTCGAGCTGCTCAAGCAGCCGAACTACTCGCCGTACCCGGTGCAGGAGCAGGTCGTCACGGTCTGGGCCGGCACCGAGGGCAAGCTGGACGACGTCCCGGTGGGCGAGGTCCGTCGCTTCGAGTCGGAGTTCCTCCAGTACCTGCGGCACAAGCACGCGGGGGTGCTGGCCGGGATCGCCGACAACCAGTGGAACGACGACATCATCGGCTCCCTGGACAACGCGATCAGCGAGTTCAAGAAGGTCTTCCTCGGCAAGGAGGACGAGCCTCGGATCAACGACGCGCCGGCCAAGCCGCTCGAGGGTGACCAGAGCCGCGAGACGGTGACCCGCTACCGCGACGGCGCGCCCGCCGGCTCGGCCGAGAGCTGATCCCGTGGCGGCCCAGGTACGCGTTCTTCGTCAACGGATCCGCTCGGCGAAGTCGATGAAGAAGATCACCAAGGCGATGGAGCTCGTGGCGACGAGCCGAATCGCCAAGGCCCAGGCCCGGGTGCAGGCGTCCCTGCCGTACGCCCAGGCCATCACCGGTGTGCTCACGGCGCTGGCGTCCAACGCGCGGATCGACCACCCGCTGCTCACCCCGCGCGAGCGGGTGCGGCGGGCGGGCGTCCTGCTGGTCACCAGCGACCGTGGCCTGGCCGGCGGCTACAGCTCCAACGCGATCAGGATGGCCGAGTCGCTGATCGCGCGACTGAAGGCGGACGGCAAGGAGCCGGTGCTCTACGTCATCGGGCGTAAGGGCGTCGGGTTCTACCGGTTCCGTGACCGGCCGATCGAGGCGAACTGGACCGGGTTCAGCGAGCAGCCGTCGTTCGAGGACGCCCGTGCCGTCGGTGAGACGCTGATCAAGGCGTTCACGGCCGGCGCGGACGACGTCGACGGCGGTGCCGGTGCGGACGGGGTGCTCGGCGTCGACGAGTTGCACATCGTCTACACCGAGTTCCACTCGCTGATGACGCAGACCCCGGTCACCAAGGTGATCGGTCCGATGCAGGTGGAGGACCGGCCGCGCTCCGAGGGGCTGCTGCCGGCGTACGAGTTCGAGCCGGAGGCGGAGGCGCTGCTCGACGCGCTGCTGCCGAGGTACATCAACACGCGGATCTACGCGGCGTTGATCGAGTCGGCGGCGAGTGAGTCGGCGGCACGGCGGCGGGCGATGAAGAGCGCCACCGACAACGCCGAAGAGATGATCGAGAAGTACACGCGCGAGATGAACTCGGCTCGCCAGGCCGGGATCACCCAGGAGATCAGCGAGATCGTCGGCGGCGCCAACGCGCTGGCCGCGTCGGGAAGTGAAGTGTGATGACTGCACCAGTAGAGACCAAGACGGCCACGGGTCGCGTGGTCCGGGTCATCGGCCCGGTCGTCGACGCCGAATTCCCGCGCGACGCCATGCCGGCCCTGTTCAACGCCCTCAACGTCAACGTGAACCTGTCCAGCGGTGAGAAGACGCTGACTCTGGAGGTCGCCCAGCACCTGGGTGACAACCTGATCCGCGCCATCTCGATGCAGCCGACGGACGGCCTGGTCCGCGGCGCGGAGGTGCGTGACCGCGGCGAGCCGATCACCGTGCCGGTGGGCGACGCGGTCAAGGGCCACGTGTTCAACGCGATCGGCGAGGTGCTCAACCTCAAAGAGGGCGAGACCCTGACCCCGGACGACCGGTGGGGTATCCACCGCAAGGCCCCGGCCTTCGCGGACCTGGAGCCGAAGACCGAGATGCTGGAGACCGGCATCAAGGTCATCGACCTGCTCGCCCCGTACGTCAAGGGCGGCAAGATCGGCCTGTTCGGTGGCGCGGGCGTGGGCAAGACGGTGCTCATCCAGGAGATGATCACCCGTGTGGCCCGCAACTTCGGTGGTACCTCGGTCTTCGCCGGCGTGGGTGAGCGCACCCGTGAGGGCAACGACCTCATCGCCGAGATGACCGAGTCCGGCGTCATCGACAAGACCGCGCTGGTCTACGGCCAGATGGACGAGCCGCCGGGCACCCGGCTGCGGGTGGCGCTCTCCGCGCTGACCATGGCCGAGTACTTCCGGGACGTGAAGAAGCAGGAGGTGCTGCTCTTCATCGACAACATCTTCCGCTTCACCCAGGCGGGTTCGGAGGTCTCCACCCTGCTCGGCCGTATGCCGAGCGCGGTGGGTTACCAGCCGACCCTGGCCGACGAGATGGGCGAGCTCCAGGAGCGGATCACCTCCGTCCGGGGCCAGGCCATCACGTCGATGCAGGCGATCTACGTGCCGGCGGACGACTACACCGACCCCGCCCCGGCCACCACGTTCGCCCACCTGGACGCGACCACCAACCTGGAGCGGTCGATCTCCGACAAGGGCATCTACCCGGCCGTGGACCCGCTGGCGTCCTCGTCCCGGATCCTCGCCCCGGAGTTCGTCGGCGCCGAGCACTTTCAGGTCGCGACCGAGGTGAAGCGGATCCTGCAGCGCTACAAGGACCTGCAGGACATCATCGCCATCCTCGGCATCGAGGAGCTCTCCGAGGAAGACAAGATCACCGTGGCCCGCGCCCGGCGGATCGAGCGCTTCCTGTCGCAGAACACCTACGCTGCGGAGCAGTTCACCGGCGTGCCGGGTTCGACGGTCCCGATCAAGGAGACCATCGAGGCGTTCCGCAAGATCAGCGAGGGCGAGTACGACCACTTCCCCGAGCAGGCGTTCTTCATGTGCGGCGGTCTCGAGGACCTGGAGAGCAAGGCTGAGGAACTGATGAAGAGCTGACAGCTCGACCAGAGCTGACACAAAAGACTGCCCCGGCAATGCCGGGGCAGTCTTTTGTTCATCTTCGCGCCTTACCATCGTCGCGGTCCGTTACTCGTGGTCGGCGCTCGGGCGACCGGCGAGATACGGTCGTTGCGCGCGTTCACCCGAACGAGCGTTGTTTTTTGCAACCTTTCGGCGACGCGCGCCCGTCTTCTACTCGTGGGCGTGACGAACGGAGATGCTCGTGGGTAAGGCCGGCAAGAGTGGCCGCAAGTCGTCGATCTGGCGGGGCGTGCCGCGCTGGGCTCGGGTCTGCACGGTGTTCGGCACTGTGTTGACCATGCTCAGCGGGATGGTGCTGGTCGGTACCGAGGTGCTGATGGCCCGCTACGAAGGCGCGGTCGGCAAGGCCGACCTCTTCGGTGACCAGGCCGCCGGCGCCCAGGCGAAGAAGAGCGAAATCAAGGGTCCGCTCAACATTCTGCTGGTCGGCATCGACCCGCGTACGCCGACGGCGGCGCCGCTGGCCGACTCGATCATGGTGCTGCACGTGCCCGCCTCGATGGACCGGGCCTACCTGTTCTCCGTGCCCCGCGACCTGTACGTCGACATCCCGCCGTTCAAGAAGGCCAACTTCCACGGCGAGAAGACCAAGATCAACGCCGCCATGTCGTTCGGCAGCCAGGTGCCGGGGGAAAATCCCGACGCGGCGCGCGGCTTCGAGCTGCTGGCCACGACGGTGCAGAAGGTGACCGGCATCAAGCGGTTCGACGGTGGCGCGATCATCAACTTCACCGGCTTCCAGAAGATCGTCGACGCGATGGGCGGCGTCACCATGACCGTCGAGCGGGAGGTGAAGTCCGAGCACAAGCAGCCGGACGGCAAGGCCCGTCCGGGCAATCCGCGCGGCGAGGGCTACATCGGTCCGCAGGCGGTCTACCCGAAGGGCACCCACCACCTCAGCGGGTGGCAGGCGCTGGACTACGTCCGGCAGCGCTACCCGAAGAACGGCGTCCCGGACGGGGACTACGGCCGGCAGCGGCATCAGCAGCAGTTCGTCAAGGCGATGGTCGGCCAGGCGTTCAGCGCCGACGTGGTCGCCAACCCGATCAAGCTGGACAAGGTGCTCCGCGCCGCCGGGCAGTCGCTGATCTTCAACGGTCGGGGCAACAGCGTCGTCGACTTCGGGATCGCCCTCAAGGACATCCGCCCGAACACCATCCAGATGATCAAGCTCCCCGGTGGTGGGGTCTACGACGGCAAGAAATACAAGGGTGAGCAGTTCGAGGCAGGCGTCGCGGACTTCTTCACCGCCCTGCACAATGAACAACTGGACCCGTTCCTGTTGGAGCACCCGGAATTCCACAACAAGGCGAAGTAGTCGTGGCGCAACTCTCCCCACCCGCGTTGGGGGCGGGTCGTCGTCAGGACTAGACTTTCGGAAATCCGCCCGCCGCAGCAAGGAGACAGCGTGGCACAGCAGCTGCACGTCGAGCTCGTCGCCGTCGAGGAGAAGGTCTGGTCCGGTGACGCCGAGATGCTCGTCGCCCGGACCACCGAGGGTGAGCTCGGTGTCCTGCCGGGGCACGCGCCGCTGCTCGGTCAGCTCGCCGAGCCCGGTCAGGTCCGGATCAAGCTCGCTGGTGGTGAGCAGATCTCGTACGACGTGGCCGGTGGCTTCCTGTCGGTGAGCCCCGACCGTGTCACGGTGCTGGCCGAGAGCGCTACCCCGGTTTCCGCGCAGAGCCACTGAGTCGTACCGGGGATGGAGATCGTCGAAGGAATCGGGATCGGCGTCGCCGTCGTCCTCGTTGCGATTCTCGTCCTCTTCGTCCGCCGGGCGTTGGTCACCCGCACTGGTGGCATCATCCGGCTCAGCGTCCGGGTCACCACCATGCTCGACGGCCGCGGCTGGTCACCGGGCTTCGGCCGGTTCGCCGGTGACGAGCTGCGCTGGTACCGGATGTTCAGCTTCGCGCTGCGGCCCAAGCGGGTGCTCTCCCGCAAAGGGCTCGCGGTGGAGCGCCGCCGTTTGCCGGAGGGCCAGGAACGGCTCTCCATGCCGGCAGACTGGGTGATTCTCCGCTGTACCAGTCACCACGCACCGGTGGAGATCGCCATGGCGCGGTCGACAGTGACCGGTTTCCTCTCTTGGCTCGAGGCCGCCCCTCCGGGGGCGGTCTCGCCGCGTATGGCCTCCCAGGACTGGCCGGCTGCCTGAGCCGCGGCTCCGGTCGCTGGCCGGCGTGACCGACACGGAATCGCCGATCTGGGGCTGTCCTGCTGTCGTGATACCCCAATATCGGCGACCCCGTGTCGATCAAGAGGTCGGTGCTGAGGGCTGAGCGCAGCCCTGCCCGGCGAGGAGCCGCCCCCAACTACGCGTGGCGGCGGCCAGATCGGGAACCCACACCTCCACGTGCCGGCGAGGCGCCCACGATCAGCGCTTGCCGCCCGGCACCCATAGCACATCGCCCGCCGGATTTGCCGTTCTTGACAGGATGAAGAGCAGATCGGAGAGCCGGTTGAGATACTTTGCCGGGAGCGGGCTGGTTCGCTCCGGATCGTGGCTGACCAGTGCCCACGCGGCCCGTTCGGCACGCCGGGCGATGGTCCGCGCCACGTGCAGGAGCGCCGCACCGGGGGTGCCGCCGGGGAGGATGAAGGAGTCGAGCTTGCTCAGGCGTGCGTTGTACTCGTCGCACCAGCCTTCCAGGCGCTCCACGTACTCCTCGGTCACCCGCAGCGGCGGATACTTCGGGTCCGGCTCGACCGGGGTGGCCAGGTCGGCGCCCACGTCGAACAGGTCGTTCTGGATCGACTCCAGCACTCCCCGCAGTTCGTCGTCGAGCTGTCCCAGGGCGAGCGCGACGCCGATCGCCGCGTTGCACTCGTCGACATCCGCGTACCCGGCGATCCGTGGATCGGTCTTCGGCACCTGCTCGTTGTTACTCAGCCTGGTCATGCCGGCATCGCCGGCCTTGGTGTAGATGCGCGTGAGGTGGACGGCCATGACGCACAGCCTACGGATACCGGATCTGACGATCCCTGCGCGGCCGGACACCACTGCCGGCTGGCCGGCAGTGGTGGGTCCCGGCGACGCCGGCGATCCGGCGGTCAACGATGTCGACGTCATCCGGGTGCGCGGTGATGCCCGGCTGGCCGGCACCGTGCACGTGGTGGGCGCCAAGAACTCGGCGCTGAAGTTGATGGCAGCCGCGTTGCTCGCCCCGGGTCGGAGCGTGATCACCAACGTCCCACGGATCACCGACATCGCGATCATGGGGGAGGTGCTGCGCCGGCTGGGCTGCGACGTCCGGTTCGACGCGGACGACCCGGTCGACCCGATGGTCGCCCGAGGTGGCGTAGCCCGGTCCCGCTCGGTGACGATCGACGTGCCCGAACAGCCCGGCGCGGACGCGGACTACGACCTGGTCCGGCGGCTGCGCGCGTCGATCTGCGTGCTGGGCCCCCTGCTGGCCCGTCGCGGGTTCGTGCGGGTGGCCCACCCCGGCGGCGACGCGATCGGCTCCCGTGGGCTGGACATGCACATCTCCGGGCTGACGCGGATGGGCGCGGAGATCTCCGGCGAGCACGGGTTCGTCATCGCCGCCGCCCCGCACGGCCTGCGCGGCGCGGACATCATGCTGGATTTCCCCAGCGTGGGAGCGACCGAGAACCTGGTGATGGCGGCGGTGCTGGCCCAGGGCACCACGATGATCGACAATGCGGCCCGGGAGCCCGAGATCGTCGACATCTGCACGATGCTCAACCAGATGGGCGCGCGGATCTCCGGCGCCGGCACGTCCACCCTGCGGATCACCGGCGTACCCGGGCTGCGCCCGGTGCGGCATGCCACCGTGGGGGACCGGATCGTCGCGGGCACGTGGGCGTTCGGAGCGGCGATGACCAGGGGCGACGTGACGGTGACCGGGCTGGACCCGGCCTTCCTGGAGGTCGCGCTGGACAAGGTCGTCGCGGCCGGCGGCCTGGTCGAGACCCGGGCAGACGGCTTCCGGGTACGCATGGACGACCGGCCCCGGGCGGTGGACGTGGTGACACTGCCGTACCCCGGCTTCGCCACCGACCTGCTGCCGATGGCCATCGGGCTCGCCGCCGTCAGCGACGGGGCGTCCCTGATCACCGAGAACATCTTCGACGGCCGCTTCATGTTCGCCAACGAGATGATGCGGCTCGGCGCGGACATCAAGACCGACGGGCACCACGCGGTCGTCCGGGGGCGCGAGCGGTTGTCCGGTGCGCCGGTGCGGGCCACCGACATCCGCGCCGGGGCTGGGCTGATCATTGCCGGGCTCTGCTCGGACGGGACCACCGAGGTCTCCCACGTGCACCACGTCGACCGGGGCTACCCGGATTTCGTGGCGGACCTGCGCGCACTCGGGGTGCCGGTCGAGCGGGGCACCGCGCCGGAGGAGCCGTCGCTGGAGATCTGACGCCGGCGGCTCTGGGGCCTCCCGACCGCCCCTTAGCCGTCGTTCAGGCTCGCCGACTAGGGTGCAGGCAGGCACTCAATCGCAGCGAGGGAGAAGTTAGATGGCGGGTCGACTCGCGGTCGTCGGGGCCGGACTGATGGGCTCCGGCATTGCCCAGGTGGCGGCGCAGGCGGGCTGGCAGGTGACGCTGCGCGACCTGGACGACGCGGCCACCTCCCGAGGGCTCGGCGGCATCCGGAAGTCGCTGGAGAAGTTCGCCGAGAAGGGCAAGATCGAGGCGTCCGAGGTCGAGGCGACGCTCGCCCGGATCACCCCGACCACCGACCTGGAGGCGGCGGCGGACGCGGACATCGTGGTCGAGGCGGTCTTCGAGCGGCTGGAGATCAAGCACGAGGTCTTCCGCGCCCTGGACAAGATCTGCAAGTCCGACGCGGTGCTCGCCACCAACACCTCGGCCATCCCGGTCACCCAGATCGCCGCCGTGACCGAGCGGCCCGAGGCGGTCGTCGGCACCCACTTCTTCTCGCCGGTGCCGATGATGCAGCTCTGTGAGCTGGTTCGCGGCTACAAGACCAGCGACGCGACGCTGGCCACCGTACGGGCCTTCGCCGAGGAGATCGGCAAGACGGTCGTGGTGGTCAACCGGGACATCGCCGGCTTCGTCACCACGCGGCTGATCTCCGCCCTCGTGGTGGAGGCGGTCAAGCTCGTCGAGTCGGGCGTGGTGTCGGCGGAGGACCTGGACACCGCCTGCCGGCTGGGCTTCGGGCACGCCATGGGCCCGCTGGCGACCACCGACCTGACCGGCGTGGACGTGCTGCTGCACGCGTCGAAGAACATCTACACCGACACCGCCGACGAGAAGTTCTTCCCGCCGGAGCTGCTCCAACGCATGGTCACCGCCGGCGACCTGGGCCGCAAGACCGGCAAGGGCTTCTACACGTACTGAGGTTCACGGCGGCCGGGGCGGGTGACCGCCCCGGCCGACCGGTCAGCCGTCGCGCTTGGTGGTCCAGCGGAAGGTGGTCAGGCAGAGCACCAGGCCGATCACGCACCACAGGGCCAGCACCAGCGCCACCCGGCCCAGCTCGAACGAGCCGCCCGGTTCCTGTGCGCCGAAGCTCTCCGGCAGGAAGACCGAGCGCAGCCCCTGGCACATCCACTTGAGCGGGAACAGCGCCGCCACCTGCTGCATCCAGGTGGGCAGTTCGGTGAAGACGAAGAACACCCCGGAGATGAACTGGAGCACCAGGGAGACCGGGGTGACCACCGCCGAGCCGCTGCGGGCCGTACGGGCCAGCGACGAGATGGCGATTCCGCACAGGGTGCAGGCGGTGACCCCGAGCACGGAGACCCAGCCGAAGGTGAGCCACTTCGCGGCGGTGCCCGGCAGGTCGAGGTCGAACAGCGCCACGGCGACGGCCAGCAGGAGCGCGGTTTCGACGATGCCGATCGCCACCACCATGATCACCTTGCCGGCGAACCAGACCCACTTCGGCATCGGCGTGCCCCGGTAGCGCTTGAGCACTCCCCGGTCCCGCTCGATCGGGATCCAGATGCCGAGGTTCTGGAAGCTCACCGTCATCAGGCCGGTCGCGATCATGCCGGTGATGAAGTACTGGGTGAACTTGACCCCGCCGCCGATCTCGCCGCCGAAGATCGACGCGAAGATCAGGATCATGATGATGGGGAAGCCCATCGTGAAGACCACGGACTCCCGACTGCGCAGGAACTGGGTGATCTCCAGCCGGCCCTGACGCAGGGCGAGCGCGCCCGCACCCGGCCGGCGCCCACGGCTCGCGGCGACCGGCGCCGCCGGCCTCGTCGTGGTCGTCATCGCGCGTGTCCGATCATGGTGAGGTAGATGTCCTCCAGGGTCGGCCGGGTCACGGTCAGCCCCGGGACCTCGCCGCCGTAGCGCGCGGCCAGGTCGGCCACGAGGGCCGTCGGCGTCGCGCTCTGCGCGCTCTCCAGCGTCCCGTCCGGGGTACGCCAGGACACCGTCGCCAGGGCCTCCTGCCGGTTGCCCAGCCGGTTCGGGGTGGCCACCTCGACCAGCCGGCCGGCGGTGATCACGCCGACCCGATCGGCCAGCGACTCCGCCTCGTCCAGGTAGTGGGTGGTCAGCACGATGGTGGTGCCCGCCGCCGCGAGGTCGCGGATCAGCTCCCAGAACTCGCGGCGGGCCTCCGGGTCGAAGCCGGTGGTCGGCTCGTCCAGGAAGAGCAGTTCCGGGCGGCCGATGATGCCCAGCGCCACGTCCAGGCGGCGCTTCTGCCCGCCCGAGAGGGTGTGCGTGCGGGCCTTGGCCTTACCGGCCAGCCCGACCCGCTCGATCACCTTGTCCGGGTCGTCGGCGTCGGGGTAGAAGCCGGAGAAGTGCCGGATCACCTCGGCCACCGTCAGCTCGTCGAACTCGCCGGTGCCCTGCAAGACGATGCCCACCCGGGAGCGCCAGTCCGGGCCGGGATGCGCGGGGTCCACACCGAGCACCGAGACCTCGCCGGCATCCCGGCCCCGGTAGCCCTCCAGGATCTCCACCGTGGTGGTCTTACCGGCGCCGTTCGGGCCGAGCAGGGCGAACACCTCGCCACGGCGGACGTCGAGGTCCACGCCCGCGACGGCCACGTTGTCGCCGTACGACTTGCGCAGTCCCCGAACTGAGATGGCCAGCTCGTCATCCATAGCGCCAGTGTCCCTCCTGAACTGGGAGGGTGCGGCGTCGGGGGTGTGGCGGTAGCAACCACGGTGTGCCGTGCACACCCGGATGTCCGCGACATGGACCTGTGTGGTTTTGCACAGCCCGTTTTACTGAACGGTAACTTAGACTCCGGCCATGGACGAGAAGGCATCTGTGAGCCGGCTGCCCGAGCGGGACCGCCCGTGGGTGATGCGCACCTACGCCGGCCACTCGTCGGCCGCCGCGACCAACGCCCTCTTCCGCCGCAACCTGGCGAAGGGGCAGACCGGCCTCTCGGTCGCCTTCGACCTGCCCACCCAGACCGGGTACGACCCCGACCACGAGCTGGCCACCGGTGAGGTCGGCCGGGTCGGCGTGCCGGTGGCCCACCTCGGCGACATGCGGGCGCTCTTCGAGGGCATCCCGCTGGCCGAGATGAACACCTCGATGACCATCAACGCCCCGGCGATGTGGCTGCTCGCCCTCTACGGCACCGTGGGGCTGGAGCAGGACGCCGAGCTGGCCCGCTGCGCCGGCACCACCCAGAACGACATCATCAAGGAGTACCTGTCCCGGGGGACGTACATCTTCCCGCCGGCGGCGTCGCTGCGGCTCACCGCCGACGTGGTGGCCTACACGCTGCGCGAGATGCCCCGCTGGAACCCGGTCAACATCTGCTCGTACCACCTCCAGGAAGCCGGCGCCACGCCCGTGCAGGAGGTCGGCTTCGCGCTGGCCACCGCCGTCGCCGTGCTCGACGCCGTCCGCGACTCCGGCCAGGTGCCCGCCGAGCGGATGGGCGACGTGGTGCAGCGCATCTCGTTCTTCGTCAACGCCGGGGTGCGCTTCGTCGAGGAGATCGCCAAGATGCGCGCGTTCGGCGCGCTCTGGGACGAGATCACCCGGGACCGGTACGGGGTCACCGACGCCAAGCAACGCCGGTTCCGCTACGGCGTACAGGTCAACTCGCTCGGCCTGACCGAGGCGCAGCCGGAGAACAACATCCAGCGCATCGTGCTGGAGATGCTCGGCGTGACGATGTCCCGCGACGCCCGCGCCCGCGCGGTGCAGTTGCCGGCCTGGAACGAGGCGCTCGGCTTGCCCCGCCCCTGGGACCAGCAGTGGTCGCTGCGAATGCAACAGGTCCTGGCGTACGAGTCGGACCTGCTCGAATACCCCGACATCTTCGCCGGCTCGCACGTGATGACGGCGCTCGTCGAGGAGATCGTCACCGGAGCCCGGATCGAGCTGGACAAGGTGCTGGAACTGGGCGGCGTGGTCGCCGCGGTGGAGACCGGCTACCTCAAGAGCGCACTCGTCGCCTCACTCGCCGAGCGCCGCCGCCGGATGGAGTCCGGCGCCGACGTGGTGGTCGGCGTCAACCGCTACGTCGAGACCGAACCCTCCCCGCTGACCGCCGCCGGAGCGGAGGCCGTCGAGCAGGTCGATCCGGCCGTCGAGGCTGCCGCCGTGGACGACGTACACCGGTGGCGGGCCGAACGTGACGCCGCAGCCGCCGACGCGGCACTGGCCCGGCTCCGCGCGGACGCCGCGACCACCACCAACCTCATGCCAGCCACCCTGCAATGTGTACGGGCCGGCGTGACCACCGGCGAGTGGGCCGGCGCGCTGCGCCAGGTCTTCGGCGAGTACCGGGCACCCACCGGCCTGGCCGGCGGCACCGGGACCGGCGGCGACCCCGGCCTCGCGACGGTCCGCGAACGGGTCACCGCCACCGCCCGCGAGCTGGGCAGCGGTCGTCTGCGGCTGCTGGTCGGCAAGCCCGGCCTGGACGGACACTCCAACGGCGCGGAACAGATCGCGGTACGCGCCCGCGACGCCGGCTTCGAGGTCGTCTACCAGGGCATCCGGCTGACCGCAGGGCAGATCGTCGCCGCCGCAGTCCAGGAGGACGTCGACCTGGTGGGGCTATCGGTGCTCTCCGGCTCGCACCTGGCCGCCGTGCCGGCCGTGCTCGACGGCCTCCGCGCCGCCGGCCGGGCTGACCTTCCCGTGGTGGTGGGCGGCATCATCCCCGCCGGTGACGCCGACACGCTGCGGGCCGCCGGGGTGGCCCGGGTCTTCACTCCGAAGGACTTCGCCCTCACCACCATCATCGACGACCTGGTGACGGTCATCCGCCACGCCAACGCCCTGCCCTGACCCGCAGCTCACCAACCTCCGCGCTCGACCAGCCCCGCGCGGTCAGGCCGGCGTGGTCGGTCGATCCTGCGTGGTCGTTGGGGCCCGCGTAGTCGTTTTGGTTCCTGCGTCGTTTGGTGGACCCTGCGTTGTTGGCCGCCCCAGCTCAGCGGTGGTCGTAGGTCATGCAGTCGGCCATGTCATTGTCCGGTCCGACCCTGATCGACGGCGCGTGGCATTCCAGCTGCTCGTTGTGCAGGCAGTCCGCGCGCTGACAGGCGCCCACCTGGGCGATCAGGCTGCCCAAGCCGCCCTGGACGGGTGACTCGACGAACGTGTGGCAGTGCGCGTGGTCCATGCTGCCGATCGTGATCGCGAAGGCGTGACAGTCACCGGCCTGGTTGTACGCGCACGCCGCGACCACACACTCCTGGACCCGGGGCATCTCCAATGCTGCAGTCATCTCGACCTCCATAGGTTTCTTGCCCGATCCTAGGCATTTGTCGGCCTTTCCGGGCTCGGTATCCCGCCGTCCCGTCAGTGGCCCCTGGCCGAATGCACCTGGTTTGCGGTTGATCGACACCAGGTCGCCGATGTGGCGGCGTCCCGTTCGCCGGATACCCCCACATCGGCGATCTGGAGTGGATCAGCCCCCAGACCGGACGATCCGACCCCAAGATCGGGCGGGGGCGTGTTGATCGACTCGGGTTCCCTGATGTCGGTGTATCCCGGTGCCGGGGATACCCCGATATCGGCGATGTCGAGTGGATCATCACCCGACCGGCCGGTCTGACCGGGCCGCACCGCGCTTGTTGGGCAGGTTGTCCATTTATGGGTGGCCCCGGGGTGTGACCGGCGGCATCCTGAAGCCGGAATCGTGGCGGCCCCGGACGGGTTACATACCCTGACGATCGCAGTGCCACCGGCCGCCAGCCCGCCCCGCACCCGGGGTTGGAATGCCCGGCCCGGCCCGGTCGTTACATCTCCCACGACCGACCGCACTGGCTCGACGGGCCGCCGGAATGACTTCGGCCCCTCGGTCGTTACATCCCCCACGATCGAGGTTCGACGTGTGGATGGGCCGCCCCCGGAATGACCCCGGCCCGCCGGTCGTTACACATGGACCCGGCGCCACGAGCCCCCGCCCGTAGGCCGCCGAACCCCAAGACTTTCCCCCTTGTATGTGCAGCGCCGGACGAGGTGCTCACACCCGCGCCACCGTCCCCCTGGTGGGTGGGTGTCCTTACCCCCGAAGGAGCTAACCCTCATGAACACGATCATTCGTAAGAGCGTGCTGTCTGTTGCTGGTCTCGCGTTCGCCGGTGGCGTCTTCGCCGGCCCGATCGCCCACGCCGCCACCCCGGTGGATGCCAAGCCGGTCGCGGTGGTGCAGGCCGACAAGCCCGACACCGCCAAGCTGATCCCGCACGGCGTGCAGGGCACCCAGTCGCACATCACCCTCAACGACGAGCAGACCGCCAACGTCAAGGCGATCATCGCCGCCACGAAGAAGGCCGGCCTGCCCGAGCGCGCCGCGGTCATCTCGATCGCGACGAGCCTGCAGGAGTCGAAGCTGGAAAACCTGGGCCACCTCGGCGACCGTAACGACCACGACTCGCAGGGCCTGTTCCAGCAGCGCCCGAGCTCGGGTTGGGGTACGCCGGAGCAGATCACCGACCCGGACTACTCCACGACCGCGTTCCTGAAGGGTCTGAAGCAGGTTGATGGTTGGCAGGACATGCCGTTGACCGACGCCGCGCAGACCGTGCAGGTCTCGGCCTACCCGGATGCCTACGCCCAGTGGGAGCAGCAGGCCGCCGACCTGGTCGGCCAGTACTGGAACAGCTGACCCCGCCCGCACGACACCGACCGCTGGCCGGCACCCCGAACACGGGGCGCCGGCCAGCGGCATATCCGTGCGTCAGACGCGGAACCCAGCAGCGCGGGCGGCCTCTCGTTCTCGCCGACGATCCGAGCGCCGGCGCAGGAACCAGTAGGTGAAGGCCAACAGGCCGACCAGGAAGGCGAGCACCAGCACTGGCAGGAGGATGGCGATCAGGGAGACGACGACACTGGTGGCGTCCTCGGCGGTGCTGGCGACCGGCGCACCGAACCCGGCGGTGGTCGCGTTGACGACCGGCCGCGCCGCGGACTTGAGCAGGTGTACGCCGAAGGCGAGCACGACGCCCACGGCCACCGGTACCCATTGGTGCGACGAGAAGAAGCTTCCCGGGTCGCTGACGGTCACCGTCTCCGACGACGACCCGGCGCCGAACGCGAGCCCGCCGGCTGTCGGCCGGACCACGGTCTGCACCACGTCGTTGATGTGGTCGACCACCGGCACCTTGTCCGCCACCATCTCGACGGCGAGCAGTACGGCCAGGATGACGATGACCCATCCGTTGCCGAGCCACGTCCAGCCGCTGGGCAGGTCGATCAGGTTGCTGTAGCGGGAGAGTAGGCCGAGGGCGAGCAGGGGGATGTAGGCGTTCAGCCCCGCCGAGGCGGCGAGGCCGGTGCCGGTGAGGACTTCGAACACGATCTCAGCATCGCATCGACGCGCCAGTGCCGCTCGGTGGCGGTCGCCGGTCGCTCGGCTACCCTCGTCGGGTGCGGTTGGTCATTGCGAAGTGCTCGGTGGACTATGTCGGACGACTCTCGGCTCACCTGCCGTTGGCGACCCGGTTGCTGATGGTGAAGGCGGACGGGTCGGTGTCCATCCACGCCGACGACCGGGCGTACAAGCCGTTGAACTGGATGAGCCCTCCGTGCCGGCTGGAGGAGGCTCCCGGCGTGTGGCGGGTGGTCAACAAGGCCGGTGAGGAGCTGCGGATCACCCTGGAGGAGGTCTTCCAGGACACCTCGTACGAGTTGGGGGTGGATCCCGGCCTGCGCAAGGACGGGGTGGAGGCGCACCTGCAGGAGTTGCTGGCGGCGAACCCGAGTGTGCTGGGCGAGGGGTACACGCTGGTGCGCCGCGAGTACATGACGGCGATCGGGCCGGTCGACCTGCTGTGCCGGGACGCCAACTCCGGCGCGGTCGCCGTGGAGATCAAGCGTCGCGGTGAGATCGACGGGGTGGAGCAGCTCACCCGCTACCTCGAACTGATGAACCGCGATCCGCTGCTCAGCCCGGTGGTCGGGGTCTTCGCCGCGCAGGAGATCAAGCCGCAGGCCCGGGTGCTCGCCGCCGATCGCGGCATCCGCTGCGTGGTCGTGGATTACAACAAGCTGCGCGGCATCGAGAAGGACGAGCTGACCCTCTTCTGAGGGCTCAGCTGCGCACGGCGATCAGCGATTTCGGCAGCCCGGCCACCCGCTCGATCAGCAGCCGCGAGTCGGGAAAGTAGTGGCGCATCTGTGAGCGGTCCAGCAATTCGGTCCAGAGCACCTGGTGGATGGCGGCTTCGTGGCTGCGGGTCGGCTTGTGCCCGAGCGGCCAGCGCTGGGCGAACGCGGTGCGCAGCCGTACCGGAAGGAACTGCATTCCGGGTGCGATCCAGTGTGGCTCGATGGGGAAGTACCGGTAGGGCGTCTGCACCCAGTGTCGGTCGGCCAGTGCGCGGGCGGCAGCCGCGAACCGCAGCCGACGTTCGTGCCCTCCCACGTGCTCCAGCACCGAGTTGGAGAAGACCAGGTCGTAGTCGCCCCCGCTGACGTGTGCCGGCAGTTCGCAGGCGTCGGCCTGCTCGACGTGGGCCCACTCCGGCACGACGGCGGGCGGCTGCTCCAGGTTGACCACGGTCACCCGGGCCGGCCGGACGGTGGCGCGCTGCCAGGTGCCGAGCCGGCCGCCGAGGTCGACAACGTGCATGTCGCCGATGTCGGGAAAAGTGCGCACCAACCATTCCGAGCGACGTCGCCGTTGCCGGGCGCTCCATGACCGGTCGCTGTCGACAAGGCGGTAGCGCAATCGATTGTGGCCCATTTAACGCAATGTACGGCTGCGGACACGACAAGCAAATATACTTATACGCCGATCTCTGCCGAAGATCGGTTATCCGACACTCACCTGCCGTACATCACCTTGATGGCTTTGACGAGTCGGGCCACGTCGGCCGGGGTCCGTTCGAAGGTCATCGACGGAAGCAGCGATCGGGCCCGGCGGCGGGTGATGGCCTTGGTGCGGCCGAATTCGCGCAACCCGTCCTCGCCGTGGATCCGCCCGAAGCCGGAGTCACCGATCCCGCCGAACGGCAGGGTGGACATCCCGGCGAAGGTCAGGGTGGAGTTGACCGAGGCCATCCCCGAGCGGAGCCGCCGGGCGGTCGCCACCGCGCGCCGTCGGCCGAAGACCGAACCACCCAGGCCGTACGACAAGGCGTTGGCGCGGGCGACGGCCTCATCGGCGTCGCGGACCCGGTTGATCGTCAGCGTCGGCCCGAAGGTCTCCTCGCGGATGGCGGCCGAGTCCTCCGGGACGTCCACCAGGACGGTCGGATGCACGTACGGGGGTTGCACGGCGCTCGGGCCGCCGAGCACGGCGCGCCCCCCGGAACTGACCGCCGCATCGATGTGCCGGCGGATCACGTCGATCTGGCTGGGCATGGTGATCGGGCCGATGTCGGTGCCCTCCGGGCCGACGGTCAGCCGGCCGGCCTTGGCGACCACCTTGTCGACGAAGGCGTCGAAGATCGGGTCGACGGCGTAGACCCGTTCGATGCCGATGCAGGTCTGACCGGCGTTGGTCATGCCGCCCCAGACGCACGCCTCGGCGGCGGCGTCCAGGTTGGCGTCGCTGTCGACGATCATGGCGTCCTTGCCGCCGCCCTCGATCAGCACCGGGGTCAGCGACTCGGCGCAGGCTGCCATCACCTTCCGGGCGGTCGCCGTGGAGCCGGTGAAGGCGATCTTGTCGACCCCGGAACGGCACAGCGCCGCGCCCACGTCGCCCAGCCCGTGCACGGCGGTGAAGACCGGCTGCCCGTCGACGACCTCGGCGAAGCTGTCCACCAGCCACTGGCCGGCGGCGGGCGTGTACTCGCTCGGCTTGAGCACCACCGTGTTACCGGCGGCGAGGGCGTACGCGGCGGAGCCGACGGGGGTGAAGACCGGATAGTTCCACGGCCCGATGACGCCGACCACGCCGTGCGGCTGGTATTCGAGGTGCGCGGAGAACTCGGCGAGGATGAGCCGCGACCGTACCCGGCGCGGGCCGAGCACCCGGCGGGCGTTGCGGGCGGCCCAGTCGATGTGCTCGATGGCGGTGACGATCTCGACGATGGCATCGGCGACCGGCTTGCCACCCTCGACGTGCACCAGCTCGGCGAGCTGCTCGATCCGTTGCGCGAGCAGTGCGCGCCAGCGCAGCAGTCGCTGGCGGCGGCCGGTGAAGCCCAGGCCGACCCACCACTCGCTGGCTGCGCGAGCCCGGTCGACGGCCTGCCGGACGTCGGCGGCTGTGGCAATCGGGAGGCGGCCGGCCTCGGCGCCGGTGGCCGGGCTGGTGGAAACCAGTTGACCCGCCTCGATGATCGGGATGCCCGGGACACGCACAGCCGTCATGGCCGAAGTCTAGACCCGAAAATTACTCGCTGGTAGGTCGTGATCAGGGCTTCGTGGGCGGGAGTCGCGCCGACCAGCCCGCTCGTTGATCAGGGCAGGTCAGGCGGCGTATGTCGCGTCCGCCCGCCCGAACCGTCGAACAGCACATGGCCGGGAGGTGACGAGGAGCTGACCGGCCGGTCGGTATTGACGATTACCGTCTGATGGCAGGCTGACGCGCGGAGTAATGGTACGGGGGAGGGTTAAGTGTCCATGGACGAACATCCGGAACTGCTGCCGTTATTGACTGTCGCGGCTGGGCCGATGCGCGGAGCGAGTTTTCGGGTGCGGGCCGAGCCGCTGGTGATCGGTCGGGCGGCCACCGGCCAGCTGGTCGTCAACGACCCGCATCTGAGTCGCTGCCATGCGGAGGTGTGGCTGGCCCCGCAGGGCGCCTCGCTGCGGGATCTGGGCTCCACCAACGGCACCTGGCTCAACGACCGCCGGATCACCGACGTGGAACTCCTCTCGGACGGCGACGTGATCCGGCTCGGGCGTACCGAGCTGCGCCTGTTCGACCCGGGCGTGGCCCTCACGGACCCGGTCGGGCTCAGCTTCGGCCCGCCCCGGCGGGACGTTCGGCCGACACTGCCGTTGCCGCTGGCCGTACCGCCCACCACGCGCCGCTGAGCGCACCTCGTGGGTTGGTCGGCCCACACGGTCAGCGCGCTCCGGATGGCTGCCGCGCACCTGGACCGGCGCGTACCGCCGTGGCAGCATGCCGCGGATGGAGACCGAACAGCGGACCATCACGGCCAACGGCATCACCCAGGCGGTACGCGTGGCCGGCCCGCCCGACGGCATCCCGGTGCTGCTGATCCACGGCAACTGCTCGTCCTCGCTGTTCTGGGAGCCGCTGGTCCGGCGGCTGCCGTCGACGCTGCGGGTGGTCGCTCCGGACCTGCGCGGGTACGGCGACTCCGAAACCGCCCCGGTGAACGCCACCCGGGGTCTGCGGGACTTCGCCGACGACGTGGCCGCCCTGCTCGACGAGCCGACGCTCTTCGGCGCCGGCCGCCCGGTGGTGGTCGTCGGGCACTCCCTCGGTGGGGGAGTGGCGATGCGACTGCTCGTCGACAACGCGCACCGGGTGAGCGCGCTGCTGCTGGCCGCACCGGTCTCCCCGTACGGCTTCGGTGGCACCCGCGACCTGGTGGGCACGCCGACCACGCCCGACTTCGCCGGGACCGGCGCCGGCACGGCCAACCGCGACTTCGTCACCCGCCTCGCGGACGGTGACCGCGGCGCCGACACGCAGGCGAGCCCGCGCGCCGTGCTGCGGGCGGCCTACGTGGCCGACCCGGCCTCGCTCGACGCGGACGAGGAGTTGCTGCTGGACAGCGTGCTCTCCACGGCGACCGGCGACGACAACTACCCCGGAACGGCGGTGCCGTCGGAGAACTGGCCGGGCACCGCGCCGGGGGAGCGCGGAGTGCTCAACGCTCTCGCGCCGACCTGGTTCCGGCTCGCCGACGAGCTGGTGGCCGTCGCCGAGAAACCTCCGGTCACCTGGGTACGCGGCGACGCCGACGTGATCGTCTCGGACACCTCGCTGTTCGACCTGGCGTACCTGGGCTCGCTGGGTGTCGTACCCGGCTGGCCGGGCGAGGAGGCCTGCCCGCCGCAGCCGATGGTCGGCCAGACCCGGGCGGTGCTGGAGCGGTACGCGGCGGCCGGCGGCGCGTACCACGAGGTGGTGCTGCCCGGCTGCGGGCACAGCCCGCACCTGGAGCGGCCGGCGGAGTTCGTCGCGGAGTTGCTGGCCCTGACCACCGTGCCGGCCGCCTGAACGACGGTCCGGGCACGCGGCGCGATGGGTGAAATATGCCACGGCGTCTCGACAACCGAGCGTCACGTGGCAGACTCGCGCGCATAACTTAGCGACCGTTCAGCGGTCGTGCGGAGTGTCTGGGGAGGCCGGTCGTGGCACGCGAGTTCACCACCGTGGGTGTGGTCGGGCTGGGCACCATGGGTGCCGGCATCGTCGAGGTTTTCGCCCGCAACGGCATCGACGTGGTGGCCGTCGAGATCTCCGCGCCAGCGTTGGAGCGTGGCCGTGCCACCCTCGCCGGCTCCACCGATCGCGCGGTGGCCAAGGGCAAGCTCGCCGAAGCGGACCGGGACGCGCTGCACGACCGGGTGCACTTCGCGGTCGGCCTGGACGCGCTGCACTCCGTCGACCTGGTCATCGAGGCGGTGCCCGAGCACCTGGACCTCAAGCAGCGGATCTTCGCGGAGCTGGACCGGGTCTGCCGGCCGGACGCCATCCTCGCCACCAACACCTCGTCGTTGAGCGTCACCGAGATCTCGGTCGCCACCACCCGGCCCAACCAGGTGATCGGCATCCACTTCTTCAACCCGGCGCCGGTGATGAAGCTGGTCGAGGTGGTCCGCACGGTCGTCACCTCACCCGAGGTGGTCGCCGACGTGGAGGCACTCTGCGCCCGGCTCGGCAAGGTCGACGTGACAATCAACGACCGGGCCGGCTTCATCGCCAACGCGCTGCTGTTCGGCTACCTCAACCACGCGGTCGGCATGTTCGAGTCGCACTACGCGACCCGGGAGGACATCGACGCCGCCATGAAGCTCGGCTGTGGCCTGCCGATGGGCCCGCTGGCGCTGATGGACCTGATCGGTCTGGACACAGCGTACGAGATCCTGGACACCATGTACCGGCGCGGCGGGCGGGACCGCCGCCACGCCCCGGTGCCGCTGCTCAAGCAGATGGTGACGGCGGGGCTGCTCGGCCGGAAGTCCGGCCGGGGTTTCTACACCTACGAGCGGCCCGGCTCGCCGAAGGTCGTACCCGATGAGGCGACGCCGGTGGCCACGGAGGCCGCGCTCGCCGACGGGGCCCGCGCCATCGCGAAGGTCGGCGTGGTGGGTTCCGGGACGATGGCCACCGGCATCATCGAGGTCTTCGCGAAGGCCGGCTACGAGGTCGTCTCGGTGACCCGTGGCGCGGAGAAGTCCGCGATGGTCTGCGAGTCGGTGAAGACGTCGCTGAACAAGGGCGTGGTGCGCGGCAAGCTCTCCGAGACCGACCGGGACGCCGCGCTCAGCCGGATCAGCTGGTCGGCCACGCTCGACCACCTCGCCGACGTCGACCTGGTGGTCGAGGCGGTGGTCGAGGAGTTGAGCGTCAAGAAGGCGCTCTTCGCGAGCCTCGACGAGATCTGCAAGCCGGGCGTCGTGCTGGCCACCACCACCTCCTCGCTGCCGGTGATCGACGTGGCGATGGCCACCCAGCGGCCGGCCGACGTGGTGGGGCTGCACTTCTTCAACCCGGCGCCGATCATGCCGCTGGTTGAGGTCATTCGCACCATCCGCACCTCGCCGGAGGCCGCCGCCACGGCCCGCGCGGTCTGCGCCGCGCTGGGCAAGACCGGTGTGGTCTGCGGCGACCGGTCCGGGTTCATCGTCAACGCGCTGCTCTTTCCGTACCTCAACGACGCGGTCAAGATGCTGGAGGCCAGCTACTCCACGGCCGACGACATCGACCACGCGATGAAGCTGGGCTGCGGCTACCCGATGGGCCCGTTCGAACTGCTCGACGTGGTGGGGCTGGACGTCTCGCTGGCCATCCAGCGGGAGCTGTACCTGGAGTTGCGCGAGCCGGGCTTCGCGCCCGCGCCGCTGCTGGAGCACCTGGTCACTGCCGGCTACCTGGGCCGCAAGACCCGCCGCGGCTTCCGCGACCACTCACACCGCTGACCGGGGTCAACGCCGGACGGGCCGTCCCGCCCGACGGACCGTACGCTTGGTGACTGTGAGCCCCCGTCGCAATCGCCCTCGCCGGGACGAGAACGCCAACCTGGACGACGACCGCGTCCGGCAGGGCGTCGCCTCGGTGCAGCAGTGGACTGACGGTGCCTGGCAGGTCCGTGGGATCGGCGCGGGCGCGTCGGTCAAGACGTACCGTTGCCCGGGTTGTAACCAGGAGATCCGGCCCGGGGTGGCGCACCTGGTGGCCTGGCCGGCGGACGGCCTGGGTGACCTGACCGACCGGCGGCACTGGCACAGCGGCTGCTGGCGTGCCCGGGAGCGACGCGGCCCGGCGGTGCAACGTGGGCGGGGCACGCCGCGCTACTGAGCGTCGCGCCTGAGCGATCTGGATCACGCTGTTCGCGTCTGGGCGGGCGGTGGCGGTGACTTCGCGACAGACTTGAGCGGTGAGCACAACGATCCGCGCGTCGTCGATCCTGCCCGGCCGCCGGGAGGACATCGAGCTGCACACCGCCGATGGTCTGCGGCTGGTCGGTGAGCTGGCCCTACCGGCCGAACGGCCGCCGGTGGCCACCCTGGTCTGCCTGCACCCGCTGCCCACCCACGGCGGAATGATGGACAGCCACGTGTTCCGCAAGGCGGCCTGGCGGCTGCCCGCGCTGGCCGACGTGGCCGTGCTCCGGTTCAACACCCGGGGCACCAGCAGCGTGCGTGGCACCAGTGAGGGTGCGTTCGACGGTGCCGTCGGTGAGCGTTTCGACGTGGCCGCCGCCATCGAGTACGCGGAGTTCGCCGAACTGCCCAACATCTGGTTGGTCGGCTGGTCGTTCGGCACCGACCTGGCCCTCAAGTACGGCTGCGACCCGGCGATCGTCGGCGCGATCCTGCTCTCCCCACCGCTGCGCTTCTCGGCCCCTGAGGACCTGGCCACCTGGGCCGGCTCCGGTCGGCCGCTCGTGGCGTTGGTGCCCGAGTTCGACGACTACCTGCGCCCGGCCGAAGCGCGGGAGCGGTTCGCGGCCGTGCCGCAGGCCGAGGTCGTAGGGGTGCCGGGCGCGAAGCACCTGTGGGTGGGCGACGCGGAGACGGTGCTCGACGAGATCGTCCGTCGCGTCAACCCGGCGGTCGAGGTGCCGTTGCCGACCACCTGGGACGGGCCGATGGAGTCCGGTGACGTCAGCGCGTACGCCGACCGGACGGTGGCGGCTTTCGCCGACACGCCCGTACCTGGGCCGGCTGCCGGCAAGGCCGACTGACCCGCACGCGTTAGCGGGTCTCCTGGCGGGGGAGCACCACCTCGCGCAGGATCAGTTGCAGCGCGGCCACGGTCGGGATGGCGATCAGCGCGCCCACCACGCCCAGCAGCGCCACCCCGAGCAACGCGGCCAGCAGGGCGGCCACCTCGTTGACCTCCACCGAGCGCCGCATCACCTTCGGGTAGATCAGATAGTTCTCCACCTGTTGGTAGATGAGGAAGAAGACCGCGCAGGCGATGCCCACCGGCAGGCTGGTGGCGAACCCGACGAGGCTCACGATCACCGCGCCCAGGGTCGCGCCGATCTGCGGGATCAGGTCGGTCACCGCGACCACCACGGCCAGCGCGAACGGGTACGGCAACCCGACGATCAAGGCGAAGACGAAGGTGGTCGTGCCGGCCAGCACCGCGATGCTCAGCGCGCCCACCATGTAGGCGCCCACCTTGGCCAGGATCTCGTCGCCGATCAGCTGCACCCGCTCCCGCCGCGACCGGGGCACCAGTGAGTAGCTCAGCGAGCGCAGCCGGTTGAAGTACGCCAGGAAGTAGATGGTCAGCACCAGCACGGTAAGCGTCCGGAACACGGTGCCGAAGATCAACTGTGCGCCGCCGAGGACCCCGCCGAGCGCCCGGCCGATCGTGTCCGCGTTGGCCGCGCTCTGCACCCGCTCCATCACGTCGTACCGTTCCACCAGGTCGTTGACCGTCGGGTTGCGGCGCAGATCCTCGACGTAGCTGGGCAACTGTTCGATGAACTGCCCCGACTGCGTCACGACCGGCGGGACGAGCGCCACCACCCCGCCGCAGAGCAGCAGTACCACGGTCAGCGCCACGACCGCGACCGCGAGGCCGTTCGGCACACCCCAGCGGCGCAGCCGCACCACCGCCGGGTTCAGGCCGACCGCGAGGAACAGCGCGATCACCACCAGGACCAGAATGCCGCCGGCATTCCGAATCCCCAGATAAAGGGTGTACGCCAGCAGCACGCCCAACGCGCCGGTGAAGCCGAGCAGGAAGCTGTTGCGCCGCAGCGGACGCCCCGGCGTGCCGAACTTCCCAGACGGGACCGCCGGCAGATCCTCCGGGTCAAGGTCAGGAACCGGCACCGCACGCGGCACCTCGGTGTGCGGCGCTTGGTTGTGCGGCGGTTGGTCGTGCGGCGGTTGGTCGTGCGGCGTCTCGCTCCGTGGCGTCTTGGCGGGTGGAGGGCCGGGAGTGGCGTCCGGGTCGTCGGCGGGCTGGCCGTGCTGTGGCACCAGGGACCTCCGGGTCAGGCGGTGGGGACGACGGGCGACGGTCGCCTGCCGGTGGGGCAGCGCGTCAGCAGGGTGGACACCTCATGGTCGCCATCGACCACGAGACCGTCAATCTGGTCCTCCGTGTGCCTTAACCACCGTCGGCGCGTGTCGCGGTCGGCTGCGGGTGTCGGCGGCGCCGGGGCGTTCCCCGGAAATGCCTGATGTCTGTGAGACATTTTGATGTCCCACAGACATCACGCTCGTCAGGGCAGGGCCCACCCTCCGCGGCCATCCGGGAAGTGATCCACTCGACATCGCCGACATGGGGGTGTCGGGGGCGGCAGGACAGCCCGACATCGGCGATGTCGTGTCGATCATGCGGCGCGGCCCTCCCCGGAGTGGCTGCGTGAGCTCTACGGGGGCACCCGGGCGCTGTGTGGGGTACGGGCCGCGCTGGGGCAGTGACCGGTCAGTCCTTCTCGATCGTGACCTTGCTCGGCTTGGCGCTGCGCTCGTCGGTGGTCGGCTTGGTGGGCCGCTTGCCGTTCTCGCCGGTGCTGGTGATCTTGGTGGGCTTGGCGCCCCTGCCACCCTCGCCCGGCACTGCCGCCACCGTCGGCTCGCCGTCGACGCCTGCGCTGGCCGCGCCGCCGTCGACCGTGGTCACCGGCTCGGCGACCGGTCGGGTCGTCGACTGCCCGGCGCCGTCCGCCGTGGCGGCCACCGGCTGCGTGGCGTCGGCGGGCTCGGCCTTGAGGCCGGTGGCCGCACCGCCGGCCGAACCGACGTCGGCGGTCACCATCACGCCGTCATCGGCAGCCGGCGTAGTCGGACCGTCGACCGGGCCGGTGGTGCTCTGCAACCGCAGCTCGGCCATCTGCCGCTCGAGTTCGTCGGACTCCTGACGGGCCTTCCACGTCTCCTGCCGCAGGTCGGCGAGCCGCTGCTGGGCCTGGGCGATCTCCAACATGACCTGGGCGAGCTGCTGCCGGCCGGCCGCCGCCTCCTGCTGCGTCGCCGCCAGGTGCTGCTGCGTGGTGGCCAGGTGCTGCTGGGTGGTGGCCGCGTACTCCTCGAACTGCCGGCGGGAAGCCGCGACATGCTCGTCGGCCTTGCGGCGCTTGTCGCCCGCCTCGGTTTCGGCGCGGCTCAGCAGCTCGGCGGCCTCCGACTCGGCCCGCTCGCGCATCGCCGAGGCGTCCTGCTCGGCCGCCTGACGGATCGCGGCAGCGCCCTGCTCGATCTCGTTCTTGCGGCTGGTGTACTCGGTCTCCAGCTCGTTCTTACGGGCCGTGTACTCGGTCTCCAGCTCGTCGCTGCGCGTGGCCCAGGTCGTCTCCAGCTCCTGCTGACGGCTGGCGAACCCGGTCTCCAACTCCTGCTGGCGTGCCGTGTGCTGCTTGTCCAACTCGTCGCGGCGCTTGGCGAACTCCTGCTCGGCCGTGGACCGTCGCTGGGCCAGCTCCCGGTCGGCCGCCTCCCGCCGGGAGTTGACCTCCTGCTCCACGCCGGCCCGCCACGCGCCCAACTCCTGCTGGGTCTGCGCCCGCGACTGCTGCACGTACGCCTCGGTCTCGCTGCGCATCCGCTGCACGTACGCCTCGGTCTCGGCCCGGCTGCGCTTTGCCGACTCGGACGCCTGCGTGGTCAGGCGTTCCGCCTCCTGCTGCGCCTTGGCCCGGGCAGCCCGGCCCGCCATCGACGCATCGTCGATGATCTGCTTGGCCTCCTGCTGTGCCTTGGCGTGCGTCGCCCGGCCGGCCTCGGTCGCGTTGTCGGTGAGCCGCTTGGCCTCCAGTTGGGCCTTGGCGTGCACCTCCTTGGCCGCCTCACGCAGGTCACCGGCCTCCTGCTGGGCGGTGGCCAACGCCTCGCGGGCCGCCTCGCGCAGCTTGGTGGCCTCCTGCTGGGCGCGAGTGTGGATCTCCTTGGCGGTGTCGCGGAGTTGGGTGGCCTCCTGCTGGGCCTTGGTGAGCGCGTCCTGCGCCGCCTTGCGCAGCTTCGCCGACTCGTCCTTCGCGGACCGCACGGTCGCTTCCGCCTCGGCGCGTCGAGCGGCGCTGTGCCGCTCCTCCTCCTGGCGGCGGGCGGCGAGCGCGATCTCGAAGTCCTTCAGCGCCCGCGCGGCCTGCTCGCGGGCCTCCTCGATGATGTGCTCGGCGGCGGCGCGACGGGCCTCGATCTCCTCGTTCGCCGCTGACAGGATCTGCTCGGCCTGCTCCTCGGCCAGGGTGAGGATCGACTCGACGCGGGGGCCCAGGTGCCGGAACGAGGCCCGGTCCACCACGTTCATCTGCTTGCGGACCTGTGTCAGGTCCCGTTGCAGCACCTCGACCTGGCCGGCGAGCTTGTGGATCTGTGTATAGGCCTGTTCCCGTTCGGCGGCGAGGGTCGCGATCTCGTGCTCGGCACGCGCGACGTACCGGTCGACCTGTTTCTTCTCATACCCCCGCAGAGCGGACTCGAAGCTGGGCTCCGTGGTCACGTCCCCGCCGAGAGCGAACAGTTCCTCGCCGTGCGACATGCCCCCATCCTCACACGCATCGGACCCTGCTGGGGCGATACGGACGGCCCTTGTGGGACCTACTTCACTCCGTGAGGAGTAGGCGATGTCAGTGGGTGGGAAACGCACACGGCGCGAGGTCACACCGGTCACCCGGTGTCACCTCGCGCCGTCGATGCCCCGCGCTGACGCCTCGCGTCAGCCAGCGGTCTCCGCGGTCACCCGCTCCTGACCGCCATCGGCCTTCTTCGCCTCCGGCTTGGCCGCCGGAGCTGCCGCCGCCGGCACGCCGGGAACGATGCCGGCGAGCCCGGAGAGCATCTGCCCGAGCTGCGAGGTGACCGCGTCCTTTTGCCGGGTGAGGTCCTCGACCTCGCGGCGCGCGGCCTGCGTGGTCAGCTCGGCCTCGGTGCGGGCCTCGGTGAGCAGGCGCTGCGACTCGGCCTTGGCCTCGTTGAGCGTCTTCTCGGAGTGCGCCTTGGCCTTGTCGACCGTCTCGGCGGCGTTGCGCTCCGACTCGACCCGGCGTGCCTCGGCGCGCTGCTCGATCTCCTTGGCGCGCTCCTGCGCGGCCCGGGCGCGCTGCTCGGCCTCGCTGACCATCTTCTGGGTCTGCGCGACCTGGGAGGCGTGCCGCTCGGACTCCTCACGCTCGGCCTTCTCGCGACGCTCGGCCAGCTGCAGCTCAAGGGCCTGCAGGTCCTTGTCGCGCTTGTCCCGGGCGTCGGTGAGCAGCTTGGTCGCCTCGGCGCGCTTCTCCTCGGCCTCGCGGGCGGCCTTGGCCCGCTGCTGGGTGATCTCCCGCTCGGCGGTGGCCCGGAGGGTGGCCACCTCCCGCTCGACGGTCGACTTCAGCTCGGCCACCTCGTGCGCGGTGACGGTACGCAGCTGCTTGGTCTCACGGTCCGCGTCGGCGCGCAGCGTGTCGGCCTCACGGCGAGCCTGCACCCGGACCTCGGCGGCCTCGCGCTCGGCGGCGGTGCGCAGGTTTCCGGCCTCGCGCTCGGCGCTGGCCTTCATCGCGGCGGCCTCGGCGCGGGCCTTGTCCGTGATCTCGCGAGCCTCCAGGCGGGCGGCGGAGAGAATGCCCTCCGACTCGCGCTTGGCCTCGTTGCGGTGGTCGTTGGCCTGCTCCTCGGCGAGCCGCAGGATCTGCTCGACCCGGGTGCCGAGCCCGGAGAGGGTGGGCCGGCTGTTCTCTTCGAGCTGCTTGTTGGTGTCGGTGAGCTTCTGCTCCAGCGCACTCATGCGCTGCTCGGCCTGGCGGAGTCGACGCTGGGCGTCGTTCATCCGCTGCTCGGCCTCGGCACGGGCCTGCTCGGACTGGGTCAGCGCGGCCGTCATCCGGCCGATGAAGTCATCGACCTGGTGAGTGTTGTATCCGCGCAGGCCAACGGTGAAATCTGGCTGCGAGTTCGCGTTATCGAAGAACGCGAGAGGGGAGGACTGCTGCTGGGGCATTGGGACATACTGGCAGACGCCCCAGGGTGCTTCGCAAGAGCGGTACGAAGCTTTCGTGTCCTCTTTACATGGTCAACTCCCTCGCTCAGCAAGGCCGGACCAATGGGCGATCTTGGCAGGTCCCGGGCGGGACGGACGCCACGCAGAGTGAGGATAAAAAGGGCCACGGGTACGCCCCGTGGCCCTTTCTTCGCTCCGGACCGGCTCTCCGCTAATGAGGGCGGAAGAACAATGGTCGATCACCGCATTGGCCATCCGGTCCTCGTCCATCCGGCCGGTGCCAGGTAACGGGTTGCCGCTCACTGCCCCCGGAACCGGTTGATCGCGTCCTCGTGTCGGGCCCGCAGCTCCCCGTCGCGCACACCCAGCCCGTCGGCGGGTGCGAGGCAGCGCACGCCGACCTTGCCCTGGTGGGCGTTGCGGTGCACCTCGTACGCGGCCTGGCCGGTCTGCTCCAGCGGGTAGGTGCGGGACACCGTCGGGTGAACCTTGCCGAGCGCGACGAGGCGGTTGGCCTGCCACGCCTCGTGGTAGTTGGCGAAGTGGCTGCCGACGATCCGCTTGAGGTGCATCCACAGGTAGCGGTTGTCGTACTGGTGCTGGAAGCCGCTGGTGGACGCGCAGGTGACGATGGTCCCGCCGCGCCGGGCCACGTAGACGCTCGCGCCGAACGTCTCCCGGCCCGGGTGCTCGAAGACGATGTCCGGGTCCTCGCCGCTGGTCAGCTCGCGGATCCGCTCGCCGAAGCGACGCCACTCGTCCTGGTCCTGGGTCTCCTCGTCCTTCCAGAACCGGAAGCCCTCCGCCGCCCGGTCGATGACCAGCTCCGCGCCCATCTTGCGGCACAGCTCGGCCTTCTCCGGCGAGGAGACGACACAGACGGGAATCGCGCCGCCGTTGAGCGCCATCTGGGTGGCGTACCCGCCGAGGCCGCCGGAGGCGCCCCAGATCAGCACCACGTCGCCCTGCTTCATGTTGGCACCGTGGTGCGAGACGAGCTGCCGGTACGCGGTGGAGTTGACCAGCCCAGGGCTGGCCGCCTCTTCCCAGCTCAGGTGCCGCGGCTTCGGCATCAGCTGGTTGGCCTTGACGATGGCCAGCTCGGCCAGCCCGCCGAAGTTGGTCTCGAAGCCCCAGATCCGCTGCTGCGGGTCGAGCATGGTGTCGTCGTGCCCCGCCGCGTCCTCCAGTTCGACGGAGAGGCAGTGCGCGACGACCTCGTCGCCGGGTGCCCACCGGGTCACCCCGGGGCCGGTGCGCAGCACCACGCCGGCGGCGTCCGAACCGACCACGTGGTACGGCAGGTCGTGCCGGCGGGTCAGCTCGGAGATCCGGCCGTAGCGCTGGAGGAACTTGAAGGTGGGCAGCGGCTCGAAGATGCTGGTCCACACCGTGTTGTAGTTGATCGCGCTGGCCATCACCGCGACCAGCGCCTCGCCCGGCCCGAGTTCCGGCGTCGGCACCTCCTGCACGTGCAGCGCCTTGCGAGGGTCCTTGTCCCGGGTGGCCATGCCGTCGAACATCCGGGCTTCCTCGGCGCGGACGACCACGCCCCGGTAGCTCTCCGGGACGGGCAGTCCGGCGACGCCGGCAAGTTCACGGTCCGGGTCGTTCGATTCCTCCGCGGCCATGATCGCTTCGAGGATGTCCTGCACGGTGACCTCCGGTTCGTCCCCGCACCCGCACGGGCTTGGGTGCTGCCATCGTCGGCGCCGGTGGGCACGACCGCCATGTCGTCATTCGACACATCCGGCACCCTTCGCGCTCCTGTGGGCCGGACGTTACTGAACGGTAGCTAGGGCGGGAAGTCTCTGTGAAAAACTGCATCGGCCGATGCGTGAAGGTGTCCGACGACCCCGTGAACCGCGCACCGCCGCGCTCGCGCACCCCGGCCCCGGGCTGCCCCGGCCCTCGCTCGTGTCGCCGGGGCGCTTGATCGACTCCATCTCGCCGATGTGGCGGTATCGGATGGCTTGGACACCGCCACATCGGCGACCTGGAGTTGATCAAAGTCCGGCCGTCAGCGGGCGGCGCGGCGTGCTGGCGTGGGTGGGGCGGTCAGTGGCTGGCGGCCGGCTCGACGAGTTCGACGAGGACGCCGCCCGCGTCCTTGGGGTGCACGAAGTTGATCCGGGAGTCCGCGGTGCCGCGCCGTGGGGCGTCGTAGAGCAGCCGCATCCCGCGGGCGCGCAGTGCCGCGCAGGCCGCGTCGATGTCGACCACCGTGTACGCGACCTGCTGCACGCCGGGCCCGTTGCGGTCGAGGAACTTGGCGATCGTCGACTCGGGGGTGAGTGGGGCGAGCAGTTGCACGCAGCCGCCCTCGGTCGTCGATCCGACGGCCAGCATCGCCTCCCGGACGCCCTGCTCGGTGTTGGTCTCGGTGTGCACGCAGCGCATCCCGAACGTGCGCTCGTAGAAGTCGATCGCGGCGTCCAGATCGCTCACGGCGATGCCGACGTGATCGATCTTGCGAAGTCCGATATCTGTGACGTAGTCCGCACGGGGCTCGACGGGGAGGTTTTCTGCCATGGCGCTAGTCTGACCGAACCATCGTTCAGGCGTACAGCTCGGCACCCCCCTCGGAGGCAGGCATGGCTTCGGTGATCGTCAGCGGCGCGCGTACCCCCATGGGGCGGCTGCTGGGCAACCTCAAGGACCTCCCGGCCACCAAGCTCGGCGGGATCGCCATCAAGGCGGCGCTGGAGCGGGCCGGTGTCAGTCCGGACCAGGTCCAGTACGTGATCATGGGGCAGGTGCTCCAGGCCGGCGCCGGCCAGATCCCGGCGCGGCAGGCGGCGGTCGAGGCCGGCGTACCGATGTCCGTGCCGGCGCTGACCATCAACAAGGTCTGCCTCTCTGGCCTGGACGCGATCGCCCTGGCCGACCAGCTCATCCGGGCCGGCGAGTTCGACATCGTGGTGGCCGGCGGCATGGAGTCGATGACCAACGCCCCGCACCTGCTGCTGGGCCAGCGCTCCGGCTACAAGTACGGCGACGTGGTGATCAAGGACCACATGGCCCACGACGGGCTCAGCGACGCCTGGGACTGCTGCTCGATGGGCGAGTCGACCGAGCGGCTCGGCACGAAGCACGGCATCTCCCGCGAGGAGCAGGACGCATTCGCCGCCGCCAGCCACCAGCGGGCCGCCGCCGCGCAGAAGAACGGCCACTTCGCCGAGGAGATCACCCCGGTGCTGATCCCGCAGCGCAAGGGTGACCCGCTGGTGATCAGCGACGACGAGGGCATCCGTCCGGACACCACCGTCGAGTCGCTGGCCAAGCTGCGTCCCGCGTTCGCCAAGGACGGCACCATCACCGCCGGCAGTTCCTCGCCGATCTCCGACGGTGCCGCCGCCGTGGTCGTCATGAGCAAGGCCAAGGCCAACGAGCTGGGGCTGACCTGGCTGGCCGAGATCGGCGCCCACGGCAACGTGGCCGGTCCGGATAACTCCCTGCACTCGCAGCCGTCCAACGCGATCAACCACGCCCTCAAGAAGGGCGGCCTGAGCGTGGAGGACCTGGACCTCATCGAGATCAACGAGGCGTTCGCGCAGGTCGGCATCCAGTCCACCCGTGACCTCGGTATCAGCGCGGACCGGGTCAACGTCAACGGCGGCGCGATCGCGCTCGGCCACCCGATCGGCATGTCCGGCGCACGTCTCGTCCTCACCCTCGCGCTGGAGCTGAAGCGGCGCGGCGGCGGCACCGGCGCGGCGGCGCTCTGCGGCGGCGGTGGCCAGGGCGACGCGCTGATCATCCACGTGCCGGGAAGTGCAGCGGCCGACCGGTGAGCGCGACGGGTGAGTCGGTTCTGCGAGCCCCGCGGTCGTGAACGAAGATGACACAGTGAGCGAAGCGGTCGAGAACGTGCCGGCGGCGGTCACCACCTCGGTGCGCCGCAGCCGGGACGTGCCGCTGCTGGTCGAGCGGGCCCGCACCGGCGACCCTCGCGCGGTGGCTCGGCTGATCACCCTGGTGGAGAACGGCGACGCGCTGCTGCCGGAGATCGCCGCCGCGCTGGCGCCGTACGCCGGGCAGGCCCAGGTGGTCGGGCTGACCGGCTCACCGGGGGTGGGCAAGTCGACCACCACCAACGAGCTGGTCCGCGCGCTGCGGGCGCGCGGCCACCGGGTCGGCGTGCTGGCGGTCGACCCGTCCAGCCCGTTCACCGGTGGTGCGATCCTCGGCGACCGGGTCCGGATGCAGGACCACGCGACCGACCCGGGCGTCTACATCCGGTCGATGTCCAGCCGGGGGCATCTCGGCGGGCTGTCGGCGGCTACGCCGCAGGCAGTCCGCGTGCTGGAGGGCGCCGGCTGCGACGTGGTGCTGGTGGAGACCGTCGGCGTCGGGCAGGCCGAGGTGGAGGTCGCCTCGCTGGCCGACACCACGCTCGTGCTGCTCGCGCCGGGCATGGGTGACGCGATCCAGGCGGTCAAGGCCGGCATCCTGGAGATCGCCGACGTCTTCGTGGTCAACAAGGCCGACCGGGACGGCGTCGACGCCACGGTCCGCGACATCCAGGGCATGATCGCCCTCGGTGAGCGTGGCCCGGGGCAGTGGCGACCGCAGGTGGTCCGTGCGATCGCGGCGCGGGCCGAGGGCATCGACGACATCGCCGCCGCCATCGACAAGCACCGCGGCTGGCTGGTCGAGCACGGCGAGCTGCGTCGCCGCCAGGAGGCGCGGGCCGCCGCCGAGATCGAGGCGATCGCGCTCGGCGTGCTCCGCGCGCGGATCGGCTCACTTCGCGACGGTACGGAGTTGACCACGCTCGCCGCCAAGGTTGCCGAGGGCGGGATCGACCCGTACACGGCGGCGGACACCCTGCTCGCCCAGCTCGCCCGCTGACCGTCCACGGCGGACACCTCGTGGCCGTCATGTCCTTGTAGGCTCGCACCGCCCCACGGCCGTGGGGTCGGGTCGGTGAGCCGGCTGGGCGGCGCGAGAAGCAGGGGAGTGGCACGTGGACCACGAGGCGACGCGAGAGCTGACCACGGTGCCGGCGGTGGCTGGCGGGACGACGCAGGTTTCCGATGAGGTGGTCGAGAAGATCGCTGTCGCGGCGGCCCGTGCGGTGCCCGGCGTGGCCGAGTTGGGCGGGGATGTCGCCCGGTTCTTCAACGCGGTGCTCGACCGGGTCGGGCTGGACCAGGTGGGCGACGCCCGGCGGGGCTGCTCGGCCCACGTGACCGGGGACGCTGCCGTGGTCAACCTGGTGCTGGTGATTCAGGCCGGTCAGCCGGTTCCGGAGATCACCGGCCAGGTGCGGGCCCGGGTGACCGAGGCGGTCGAGGCGTACGGGCTGCGGGTCGACGAGGTCAACATCCGGGTCGACGACGTGGCGATGGGCGGCGGGCCGGCCGCTTCGACCGCCTGAGGGTGGTTACCTGCCGGTACGGACTGACTTAGCGATCGTTCAGGTCAGGGCTCTACACTCGACGTGCATCGACGAACCGAGGAGGAGCCCCGCGCATGGACGCCGACGAGATCGCCGCCGGACGGGCCCGCTGGCAGGCCCGGTACGACTCCGCGCGCAAGCGGGACGCCGACTTCACCACCCTCTCCGGGATGACCGTCGACCCGGTCTACGGCCCGCCGGAGGGTGCCTCCTATCCGGGCTTCGAGCGGATCGGCTGGCCGGGCGAGTACCCGTACACCCGGGGTCTGTATCCGACCGGCTACCGCGGGCGGACCTGGACGATCCGGCAGTTCGCCGGCTTCGGCAACGCGCAGCAGACCAACGAGCGCTACAAGATGATCCTCGGTGCCGGCGGCGGTGGCCTCTCGGTCGCGTTCGACATGCCGACCCTGATGGGCCGCGACTCCGACGACCCGCAGGCGCTCGGCGAGGTCGGCCACTGCGGCGTCGCCATCGACACCGCCACCGACATGCAGGCGCTCTTCGACGGCATCGACCTGGCCGGCGTCACGACCTCGATGACCATCTCCGGCCCGGCCGTCCCGGTGTTCTGCATGTACCTGGTCGCCGCCGAGCGGCAGGGCGCCGACCTGTCCAAGCTGGACGGAACGCTGCAGACCGACATCTTCAAGGAGTACATCGCGCAGAAGGAGTGGCTCTTCGACCCGGAGCCGCATCTGCGCCTGATCGGCGACCTGATGGAATACTGCGCCGCCGAGATTCCGCGCTACAAGCCGCTGTCGGTCTCCGGCTACCACATCCGAGAGGCCGGCTCGACCGCCGCGCAGGAGTTGGCGTACACCCTCGCCGACGGGTTCGGCTACGTCGAGTTGGGCCTGTCGCGTGGCCTGGACGTGAACGTCTTCGCGCCGGGGCTGAGCTTCTTCTTCGACTCGCACCTCGACTTCTTCGAGGAGATCGCCAAGTTCCGCGCCGCCCGCCGGATCTGGGCCCGCTGGCTGCGCGACGTCTACGGCGCGACCAGCGAGAAGGCCCTGTGGCTGCGGTTCCACACGCAGACCGCCGGGGTGTCGTTGACCGCCCAGCAGCCGGTCAACAACGTGGTGCGGACGGCCGTCGAGGCGCTCGCGGCGGTGCTCGGCGGGACCAACTCGCTGCACACCAACGCGCTCGACGAGACCCTGGCGCTGCCCACCGACGAGTCCGCCGAGATCGCCCTGCGTACGCAGCAGGTGCTGATGGAGGAGACCGGCGTGGTCAACGTGGCCGACCCGCTCGGCGGCTCCTGGTACGTCGAGGCGCTCACCGACAAGATCGAAGCCGAGGCGGAGGAGATCTTCGCTCGGATTCGGCAGCTCGGCGGCGAGGGGCCGCACCAGATCGGCCCGATGACCTCCGGCATCCTGCGCGGCATCGAGGACGGCTGGTTCACCGGGCACATCGCCGAGTCGGCCTTCGTCTACCAGCAGGCCCTCGAAAAGGGCGACAAGAAGATCGTCGGCGTCAACTGCCACACCGGCACGGTCGCCAAGGAGCTGGAGATCCTGCGCATCTCGCACGAGGTGGAGCTGGAGCAGCGTCGGGTGCTCGCCGAGCGCAAGAACGCGAGGGACGAGGCCGCTGTCAGTGCGGCGGTCACCCGCATGGTCGAGGCCAGCCGCACCGACGAGAACATGATCCCCGCCATGCTCGACGCGGTCCGCGCCGAAGCGACCCTCGGCGAGATCTGCGACGCCCTGCGCGCCGAGTGGGGCACCTACCGCGAGCCCGCCCGCTTCTGACCCCACAGACCCCCGTCGATCTTGCACTTGCTGCCTCGGCATATGCCGCATATGGCGCGTATCGAGGACCGAAAGTGCAAGATCGCGGGGGTGGGGGTGGGGGCGTGAGAGTTGCAACGTCGGGGTTGCGGGTGAGCTGAGATCGTCGGCGCACGTGCGAGACTAGGTAACCATGAGCGACCCACGGATCACCTCGTCGATCTTCACCCGCGGCGCGGTCGACCTCAGCACGCTGCGCGGCCCCGCACCAGCCAGTACTCGCCCCGGCACACCCCCGCAGGGCGGCCCCTCCGCCAGCACCCCCGGCGCACAGGCAGCCGGCGGCAACGCCCTCATCGTCGACGTCACCGAGGCGACCATCCAGTCCGAGGTGCTCGAACGGTCGATGGCCATGCCCGTCATCGTCTTCTTCGGCGCGGCAGGTTACCCGGAGAGCGACGAGTTCGCCCCCGTGCTGGAACGGCTGGCCGCCGAGAGCGGCGGCGCCTGGGTGCTCGCCCGGGTCGACGTGCAGGAAAACCCACGGATCGCCCAGATGTTCCGGGTCCAGGGCATCCCCATGGTCTACGCGGTGGTCGGCGGCCAGCCGATCGACGCGTTCTCCGGCGTGGTGCCCGAGCCTCAGCTCCGCCAGTGGCTCCAGGCCGTGCTCAAGGCCGGTGGCGTGGCCGTCGCCGAGCCGGAGGACCCGCGTCTCGACGAGGCGGACGACGCCCTGATGAGTGGTGACCTGGACGCTGCCGAGCAGGCGTACCGGAAGATCCTTGCTGACGCACCGGCGGACGCCGCCGCCACGGCGGGGCTGGCCCAGGTCGGGGTGGCCCGCCGGGTGGCCGGCGCGGACCCCGCCGCCGCGCTGGCCGCCGCCGAGAGCGCCCCCGACGACGTCGCGGCGCAACTGCTCGCTGCCGACATCGAGGTGCTCAGCGGCCTGGCCGAGCAGGCGTACGCCCGACTCGTCGGTCTCGTCCGACGCACCGCTGGTGAGGATCGCGAGACGGTGCGCCAGCACCTCGTGTCCCTGTTCTCCATCGCCGGCCCGGACGACCCGGCGGTCGCCTCGGCCCGCCGAGCCCTGGCCAGCGCCCTGTTCTGAGTTCCACGCACGGTTATGAGTTCGTAGTACGCCAGTGCGGGCCGGCGATCCGCCGGCCCGCCCGACCACCGGGGACGGGAGCTCACGATGCGCCGGATCGCCGTCCTCGACGCGCCGACAAACCTCGGCCTGCGTCCGCCGACGCCCACCTCCGTCCCGGGCTGCGCCAAGGCGCCCGGCGCGCTGCGCGACCACGACCTGCTGGCCCGGCTGCGCGCCCGCGACGCCGGCTGCATCACCCCACCTCGGTACGACCCGGGTGACTGGCGGCCCGGCGACGGTGTGTGCCACGCCCGGGAGATCGCCAACTACTCGCTGGCCCTCGCCGAGCGGATCGGCTCGATCATCGACCGGGGCGAGTTCCCCGTCGTGCTGGGCGGCGACTGCTCGGTGCTGCTCGGCTCCGCGCTCGCCATGCACCGCCTCGGTGAGGCCGTCGGCGGCCGCATCGGGCTGGTCTTCGTGGACGGGCACTCCGACTTCCGGCACCCCGGCAACGCCTCCTACGTGGGCGCGGCGGCCGGCGAAGACCTGGCCCTGGTCACCGGGCGCGGGCAGGCCGACCTGGCCGCGCTGGAGGGCCGCCGACCCTACTTCCGCGACATCGACGTGGTGGTGCTCGGCATCCGGGCGCAGGACGAATACCGGCTCGACCTCCAGGCCGCGGGCATCATCACCCGGCCGGTGCCGGCGCTGCGCGCCGAGGGTGCCGCCCGGACGGCACAGTGGGCGCACGAGCAACTCGCCGACTGCGCGGGCTACTGGGTGCACATCGACGTCGACGTGCTCGACCCTGCGGTGATGCCCGCCGTGGATGCACCGGACCCGGGCGGGATCGCCTTCGCCGAGCTGGAGATCCTCCTCGCCGGCCTGGTCGACACCCCACACTGCCTCGGCGTCGAGCTGACCGTCTTCGACCCTGACTACGACCCGGACGGGTCGTACGCCGCCGAGATCGTCAACACGGTGGTCGCCGGGCTCACCCCGGTCACCGCCCCGGAGGCGCTGCCACCCCGGCTGCTGTCGTCCCGGCCGACCCCCACTCCCCGGCGCGCCAACAGCCGTTCCGGGGACGGCCGCTCCGAGGGCTCCGCCGAGCGGTCTGCACGCTCTGACCGTTCCGCGCGGGTCGAGCAGACCGGCCGCCGCGACGGACCACGCGGCGTGGTCGGCGGCCTGGCGTTGCTCGCCGACGCCGCCTCGCGCGACTCGTCAACCGGTGCCGGTACGCCCGCCGCCGAGCCCTCGGGAGGTGGCCTCTCCTCCGGTGGTGGCCCTGCCGAGGCCGTGTTCTCCGGCGGTGAACTCGCCACCGCCGGCCCGCGCTCCGACGTCGAGTCGTTCAGCCCCGGTCAAGCCGCAGCCGCCAGTGAGCAGGTCGAGCAGAACGGCCGCGCTGGCGCTGAGCTGGCCGGCTCCGGCCCGGCCCGGCCGGGCCTTGCTGGCGCTGAGCTGGCCGGCTCCGGCCCGGCCAACGTTACGCAGGCCGATTCCGGGTCCTCCGGCGTCGCGCGGGCCGACTCCGGCTCTCCGGTCGAGCCGGAACCGGTCGGTCCACCCGCGTCGGCCGGCCCAGGTCTGCTGCGGCGGCCGTCCCCAGCAGACCGAAACCGTCCCGACACCGACACCGCCTGACCCTCCGGCGGGCCGCCCAGGCGGTGATCCACTCCGTATCGCCGATGTGGGGGTGTCCAGCTGACTGGACACCCCCACATCGCCGACCTGGAGTCGATCAGCCCGCGCCGTGCTCAGGTGGCGGGCAGTGCGCGGAGGAAGCGCTCGGCGATCGGGACGGCTGAGGAGGTGCTGGCGCCGCCCTTCTCCACGAAGACGGCGAACGCGACATCTCCCCGCCAGCCGACGAACCAGGCGTGCGTGTGGGCCGGGTTGTCGTCGTACTCGGCGGTGCCGGTCTTGCCGTACACCTCGCCACCCGGCACGTCCTTGAGCGCGCTGCCGGTGCCGGCGGTGACCACCTCGCGCATCATCGTGCGCAGCGCCTCGACCGACTCGGGCTTGAGCTGCTCGCCGGCCGGGGCAGGTTTGGCCGGCGCGGGGTCGAGCAGAAGCTTCGGCTGCTCGAACCGGCCCCGGGCGACGGCCGCGGTGGCGCCGGCCATGGCCAGCGGGCTGACCAGCGTGGTGCCCTGACCGAACGAGGCGGCTGCCTGCTCGGCGAGGCTGCCACCGGTCGACACCTTGCCGGTGAAGGCGTCCGCGCCGAGGTCCCACGGTGCCTCCAGGCCCAGCGAGCGGCCGGCGGCGGCCAGGCCGTCGCCGCCGAGCTTCGGGGCCAGCGAGGCGAACGCCGTGTTGCAGGACTTGGCGAAATCGGTACGGAACGGCACTGAGCCCAGCTCGAAGTTGTCTGAATTCTTGAAGGACCGGCCGTCGACGGTGAAGGTCTTCTTGCACTCCACCGGCCCGTCCAGGGTGACCGCGCCCCGGTCCAGCAGGCCCAGCGCGCTGACCATCTTGAACGTGGAGCCCGGCGGCACCTGGGCGGTGAAGGCCAGGTTCTCCCCGGCCGGCCCGGGGCCGTTCGCGGCGGCGAGCACCGCGCCGTCACTGATCCGTACCGCTACCAACGCGGCCCGCCGTGACTCGGCGCGCAGCGCCCCGTCGGCCGCGTTCTGGGCGGCCACGTCCAGGGTGGTCTTCAGCGCCTGACCGGGCTGCGGCTCCCGGCGGAACAGTTCGGTGCCGGTGGGCGCCAGCTTGCCGTCCTCGGCGGGCCGCTCGACCACGACGGTCAGGCCGGGGACGCCACGCAGCCGCTCGTCGTAGCGGCCCTGGAGACCACCGTGCCCGACCAGGTCACCGACGGCGTACCGGTCGGGGTGCGCGGCGAGGTCGTCGGCCTGCGCGGGGTCGACCGAACCGAGCAGCGCGCGGGCGAACTCCCGGGTCGGCGCCAGGTCGACCTTGTCGGACTGGAACTTGGTGGCGGGCAGGTCGTAGATCCGGGACTTGATCTGCCGGTACGCCTCCTCGCGCAGGGTCACCACCTCGACGAAGGCGCCCGGGTCGGCCTTGGCCACCCGGGCGGGCAGATCGGTCAGGTCGACGGCGGGGACCAGGGCCGGACGGATCGCCCTGAAGCCCGCGTCGAGATCCTTGGCCAGCTTCTTGATGTCGGTGACCTCGCTCGGCTGCACACCCACCCGGACCACCGGACGGGGCGACACGATCGGCTGCCCGGCCGCATCCAGCAGCCCGGCGCGGGGGCCGGTGTCGCGGCGCAACCCCAACCGGTCACCCTTGGTGAGCTGCTCGTGCAGCACCCGGGGCTCCCACATCACCTGCCACTGGTCGTCGTCGCCCTGGGCGAGCCGCAGCTCCCGGTCGTACGCCCAGCGGGTGCCGCCGGGCAGGTCCCACTCCACCCGGATGGGCACGGTCGCGATGTCGGCGGTGATCTTCGGGTCACCGCGGCGGGTCAGCGTGGGCGGGGTCGCCGCCAACTCGCCGGAGAGCTCCTTGATCTCGCGGGTCACCTCGGCGGCGGGCAGCTTGGCACCGACCGTGTCGACCACCCCGACTGCTCGCAGGTCGCCGCTGCGCCAGCCGGCGAAGAAGGCGTCGACGCTGCTCTGCGGCCCGTCGTCGGCCGAGCAGGCCGCCAGGACACCGGCGGTGAGCAGGGACGCGGTGAGTGCGGCGGTAACCCGGCGGGCACGATTCGGCCGGTCGCGCCGGGGGTAGGACAAGGTCATGGAGCGGGTCCTTCCGGTCTCGGGCTGCCCTGCACGGTAGTACGCGAACGGTGTCCGAGACGTCCCGTGTGACATCCGATGTGCCGAAAGACGGAGCGCGCCCATGTGATGAACATCGCGCGGCGGGGTATCCCGCAACCGGCCAACCTCGGACCCGCAACGGGTGAAAGGACAGAGTCCCGTATCCGACGTCCGGCCAGTGGTCCGCCGATGATCGAGCGGAGTGACAGGCCTAGGCTGGGCGGCAGAGTGACCCACAACGCGGTGGGTCGAGGGGAGTGGCACCGATGGACCGGCGTCCGGCGATCAAACCGGAACCCGACCTCCGGCAGGATGACACCAGCCGGGACGACAGCTTCGATTCGGCTACCGACGGGGACGGCTACGGCCGGCTCGAAACGGGAGTCACCGGGCTGACCGGGTCGAGTATCGACACCATCTACGATCTGGGCCTGCCGCCCGAGGCGTTGGCCGACGATGTGGAGGACGCCGAGCTCGACGAGCCGGTCCCCAACGCGGAGCGTCTGGTGGCCCAGGCTGTCGCGCTCGCCGGGGACGACCACGACGCGGCGACCTTGGTCGGCCGTTTCTGGCGGTTCGCCCCGGACGAGGAGCTGGTCGGCTTCACGGCGGAGGAGATGCTGGACGCGGCCCGGGCACACCGGGACCTGGCCCAGCAGCGGGTCCCCGGTGAGCTGAAGCTACGGATCCACGAGCCGCACGCTGACCAGCACCACACCGTTGTCGAGATCGTCACCGACGACATGCCGTTCCTGGTCGACTCGGTCACCGCGCTGCTCAACTCTCACCACCTGGACGTGCACCTGCTGGTGCACCCGCTGGTGGTGGTCCGGCGCGAGCCGCTGGGTCGCCTCACCGAGGTCTCCGCGGACGTGGAGCCGGACGACGCGATCGCCGGCGACATCGTCGAGAGCTGGATGCGGATCGAGATCGACCCGGTCCGGGACACGGCCGAGAGGGACCGGCTGCGTCGTGAGCTGCAACGGGTGCTCACCGACGTGCGGGAGGCCGTGGAGGACTGGCCGAAGATGCGTCAGCGTGCCCTCGCGTTCGCCGACGAACTGGCCTCGGCCCGTACCTCCGACAACCGCCCGCCGGTGCCGGAGAAGGACATCACCGACTCGGTGGAGCTGCTGCGCTGGCTTGCCCACGACCACTTCACCTTCCTGGGCTACCGCGAGTACCGGCTGGTGGACGCGCCCGGCGCGAATGGTTCGGATCCGGTCGACGGCAAGGCGCTGGAGGCGGTGCTCGGCACCGGTCTGGGCATCCTGCGCTCGGACTCGCCGGAGGCCCGGTCGCTGGCGTCGATGACGCACGAGGCGCACGAGAAGGTGCTGGAGAAGCGCCTGCTCATCATCACCAAGGCCAACTCGCGGGCCACCGTGCACCGCTCGGCGTACCTGGACTACATCGGCTTCAAGATCTTCAACGAGGCGGGCGAGGTCATCGGTGAGCGGCGCTTCCTGGGGCTGTTCTCCACCGCCGCGTACCGGACCAGCGTCCAGGAGCTGCCTGTGGTGCGCCGCAAGGTCGCCGAGGTGCTGGACCGCTCCGGCCTGAGCCAACGCAGCCACTCCGGCAAGGACCTGCTCCAGATCCTGGAGACGTACCCGCGCGACGAGCTGTTCCAGATCAAGACCGACGACCTGTACCACGCGGTGGTCGGCGTGCTGCGGATGGCGGGTCGCCGGCAGCTGCGGGTGTTCCTGCGCCGCGACGCGTACGGGCGGTTCATCTCCTGCCTGATCTACCTTCCCCGGGACAGGTTCACCACGCAGAACCGGCTGCGCATGCAGGACATCCTGCTGCGCGAGCTGAACGGTGTCGGGGTGGATTACACGACCCGGGTCACCGAGTCGATGCTGGCCCGGGTGCACTTCATCGTCCGTACCGACCCGACCCGGCCTCCCGGTGACATCGACGCCGACCTGCTGGCCGAGGAGTTGGCGGATGCCACCCGGCTCTGGGACGACGACTACCGGCTGGTGCTGGAGCGCAAGCTCGGCGACGAGCAGGCCAAGCACCTGTTCACCCGGTACGCCGACGCGTTCCCGGAGGGCTACAAGGACGGGCACACGCCGTACGAGGCGATGAAGGACCTGGCCAAGCTGGAGCTGCTGGAGGAGCCCGGCCAGCTGGAGATGCACCTGTTCCGTAAGCAGTTGGCGCCCCGGCCGGGCACCCGAGTGCCCGGCGCGGACCTGGCCGAGACGATGGACGTCCGGTTCAAGGTCTACCGGTACGGCGAGCCGATGATGCTCTCCGCCGTGCTGCCGGTGCTGCACTCGCTCGGCGTGCGGGTGGTCGACGAGCACCCGTACGAGGTGGACCGGATCGACGGTCGGGTCTACCTGTACGACTTCGGCCTGCGATTGCCCGAGGGCCACCACGAGCTGTCCGAGGTGCGCCCGCACGTGGAGAACGCGTTCGCGGCGGCCTGGCGTGGCGAGGCCGAGGTGGACCGGTTCAACGAGCTGGTGTTGCGCGGCGGGCTGACGTGGCGGCAGGTGGTGGTGCTGCGGGCGTACGCGAAGTATCTGCGGCAGGCCGGCACGGTCTTCTCGCAGGACTACATGGAGCAGACCTTCATCGCGTACCCGAAGATCGCCGCGCTGTTGGTGGAGCTGTTCGAGACCCGGTTCGAGCCGGGTGCGCAGAGCACCGAGCAGCGTCAGCAGCGCAGTGGTGAGCTGGTGGAGACGATCCGGGCCGCCCTGGACGACGTGGCGAGCCTCGACCAGGATCGGATCCTGCGCTCGTACCTGACGGTGATCGAGGCGACCCTGCGGACGAGCTTCTACCAGAAGCGCGCCGACGGGCGGCCGAAGGCGTACGTGGCGTTCAAGCTCGACCCGCAGGCCATTCCGGACCTGCCGGCGCCGCGGCCGAAGTTCGAGATCTTCGTCTACTCGCCCCGCTTCGAGGGTGTGCACCTGCGGTTCGGGCCGGTGGCCCGGGGCGGGTTGCGCTGGTCCGACCGTCGGGAGGACTTCCGTACCGAGGTGCTCGGCCTGGTCAAGGCGCAGATGGTGAAGAACACCGTGATCGTGCCGGTGGGCGCCAAGGGCGGCTTCGTGTTGAAGCAGAAGCCGGGCGACCGGGACGAGGCGGTCGCCTGCTACCAGGAGTTCGTCGGCGCGATGCTGGACGTCACCGACAACATCGTCAGCGGGCAGATCGTGCCGCCCGAGGACGTGGTCCGGCACGACGGCGACGACCCGTACCTGGTGGTGGCGGCGGACAAGGGCACGGCGACGTTCTCCGACATCGCCAACGAGATCTCCAAGACCCACAACTTCTGGATGGGCGACGCGTTCGCCTCCGGCGGTTCGGCCGGCTACGACCACAAGAAGATGGGCATCACCGCCCGGGGCGCCTGGGAGTCGGTCAAGCGGCACTTCCGGGAGCTGGGCCTGGACACCCAGACCCAGGACTTCACGGTGGTCGGCGTCGGTGACATGTCCGGCGACGTGTTCGGCAACGGCATGCTGCTCTCCGAGCACATCCGGCTGGTGGCCGCGTTCGACCACCGGCACATCTTCCTCGACCCCGAACCGGACGCGGCCACCTCGTACGCGGAGCGACGGCGGCTCTTCGACCTGCCCCGGTCCTCGTGGGAGGAGTACAACCCGGAGCTGATCTCGGCCGGCGGTGGCATCTTCCCGCGTACCGCGAAGTCCATCCCGATCACCCCGCAGGTCCGCGCGGCGATCGGCCTGGACGACGACGTGTCGCACCTGTCGCCGCAGGAGTTGATGAAGGCGATCGTCACCGCCCCGGTGGACCTGTTCTGGAACGGTGGCATCGGCACGTACGTCAAGGCGTCCACTCAGACCAACGCCGAGGTGGGCGACAAGTCCAACGACGCGATCCGGGTGGACGGGCGCAGCCTGCGCTGCCGGGTGGCGGGCGAGGGCGGCAACCTGGGCTGGACCCAGCTCGGCCGGATCGAGTACGCGTTGACCGGTGGCCGGATCTACACCGACTTCATCGACAACGCGGCCGGGGTGGACACCTCCGACCACGAGGTGAACATCAAGATCCTGCTGAACACGGCGGTCGCCGACGGCGAGCTGACCACGGCCGAGCGGGACGAACTGCTGGCGGGGATGACCGACGAGGTCGCCAAGCTGGTGCTGCGGGACAACTACGACCAGGCTCGGGCGATCAACAACGCCCAGGCCCAGGCGGCCTCGCTGCTCCCGGTGCACCGCCGGATGCTCAACGAGCTGGAGCGCTCCGGCGCGCTGGACCGGGCGTTGGAGGCGCTGCCGGCGGACGAGGAGCTGGCGGTGCGCAGCGAGTCCGGGCTGACCGCGCCCGAGTTCGCGGTGCTGCTGGCGTACGTGAAGATCGCCCTGGAACGGGAGATCCTCGCCGACGGGTTGGCCGACGAGGAGTGGACGACCGACGTACTGGTCAACTACTTCCCGACGCCGATGCGCGAGCGGTTCGCCGACCGGATGGGCCGGCACCGGCTGCGCCGGGAGATCGTCACGACGGTGCTGGTCAACGAGTCGATCAACCGGGGCGGGATCTCGTTCGTCTTCCGGGTTGTCGAGGAGACCGCGGCCAGCGCCGCCGACGTGATCCGGGCGTACGTGGTTGTCCGTGAGGTGTTCGGGCTGCGTGAGCTGTGGGACGCGGTGGAGGCTCTGGACAACAAGATCTCCCCGGAGTTGCAGACCAGCGTCTACCTGGACACTCGCCGGCTGCTCGACCGCGCGGTCCGATGGTTGGTCACCAACCGTCGCTCGCCGATCGACGTGCCGACCGAGATCGCCCGGCTGCGCGACGGGGTGGCCCGGCTGCTGCCCGGGCTGGAGGATCTGTTCTACGGCAGCGAGCGGCAGGCCATCGCGTCGCACATCGACTCGACGACCGAGCGTGGGCTGCCCCGCGAGCTGGCGGAGCAGGCGACCCGGCTGATGTACAGCTTCGGCCTGCTGGACGTGGTGGAGACCGCGACCCGCAGCGGGCGGGACGTGAGCGAGGTGGCATCGGTCTACTACGTGCTCTCCGACCTGTTCCGGGTGGACTCGCTGCTGTCGAAGATCTCCCTGCTGCCGCGCGAGGACCGCTGGCAGACGCTGGCCCGGATGGCGCTGCGCTACGACCTGTACGCCGCGCTGGCCGCGCTCACCGCGGAGGTGCTCGACTCCACCCCGGACGAGCTGCCGCCGCACGAGCGGGTGCAGCAGTGGGAGCAGTCGAACGCCACCCCGATCCATCGGGCCCGCAGGGCAATGGGGGAGTTCGACGAGTCGCGGGCGGATCTCGCCGCCCTGTCCGTGCTGCTGCGCCAGATCCGCACCCTGGTGCGGACCTCCGCCGCCGCCTGAGTCGGGTACGCCGGACGCGGTCCGGCCGGTCGGGTCACCCCGACCGGCCGGACCGTTTTCGTACGCCGGGTCACTCCACCAGGGTGGCGAACGCGACCACGTTGTCCGGGTAGCTCTTGACGGTCTCGTCGAACTGACCGCCGCAGGTGACCACCCGCAGGCCGGGCCGGTCGTTCGGCCCGTACACGAGATCGGTGGGGAAGGACGTCTTCGGGTACGACTTCACCGAGTCGACCTGGAAGGTGGCGGGCTTTCCGTCCGCACGCTGGACGGTGATCGTGTCTCCCGGGACGAGGGAGCCGAGGTCGAAGAAGACGGCCGGGCCGAGCACCGCCGAGTCCACGTGGCCGACGATAACCGCGTTGCCGGTCTCGCCGGGGCTCGCGCCCGGTTCGTACCAGCCGGCCTTTTCGGCCTGCTCCAACGGGGGGACCTGGACGGTGCCGTCCGGGTTGGTGCCGAGCGACATGATCGTCGCGTTGACGCCGATCCGGGGGATCTCGATGCTCGTCGGGGCGGAGCGGCCCAGCCCGACCGGAGCGTCCCCCCGCGCGGCGCCCTCTCCGTCGTCGAGCCGGCCGGCGTCGGTGCCGGTGACCGCCGATTGGCTGACCTCTGGGCCGGCCTGGGCCAGCGGCTGCGGGGGGCGGGGAGGGGGCGTGGTCTTCAGCGCCGCGCCGATCATGCCGGCGCCGATCATGGCCAGGGTGACGACGACGGCCGCGCCGGCGGCACGCCACGGTCTCCCGTGACGGCCGCCGGCCCGTGCCATCGTCACGTCAGACGAGGGAACCATCGGTCCGCCGACGACGCATCAGAACGATCCCGCCCAGCGCGGCAGCGCCGAGCAGGCTCGCGCCGCCGGTGGCCAGGCCCCGGTCGGTGCCGGTGCTGGCGCCACCGTCACCACCGTCGACCCCGCCGTGGGGCAGCACGACGAGCTCGCCTTCGCCGCACGAACCCTTGAGCTCGTAGCGACCCGGCTTGGCGTCCTTGTCGACCTTGGCCTCGCCGTAGTACACGAACTCGCGCTCGCGCTCCCAGCCGTCCTTGCCGCGGTCGTCGCCGTTCGAGTCCCAGCCCTTGTCGGAGCCGTACTCGTCGGAGCCCTTGTTCTCCCAGCCCTTGTCCGAGCCGTACTCGTCGGAGCCGTACTCGTCGGAGCCCTTGTTCTCCCAGCCCTTGTCCGAGCCGTACTCGTCCGAGCCGTACTCGTCGTGGTCCTTGGAGTCCCAGTCCTTCTTGCCTTCGTCCTTGGACTCCCAGTCCTTCTTGCCTTCGTCCTTGGACTCCCAGTCCTTCTTGCCTTCGTCCTTGGACTCCCAGTCCTTCTTGCCTTCGTCCTTGGAGCCCCAGTCCTTGTCGCGGCTGTTCTCCGCGTCCTGGCCGTGCTCCTCGCCCTTCCAGTCCTTGCTGTCCTTGCCGCCCTCGTCGCCGTGGGCGTCGGCAGCAGCGCCGCCGCCCTGGCCACCGGGCTGGGCACCGTCGACGGGCGGCTGCGGCTTGTCCTTGCCGTTCTCGTCCTTGCCCTCGTGGCCCTTGCCCTTGTCGTCCTTGTCGTTCTTGCCGTGCTCGTCCTTCTTGCCCTTGTCGTCCTTGCCGTGCTCGTCCTTGTTCCGGTCCTCGTGGTCGTAGGAGCCGTCCTCCTTGTTCCACTCGCCGCGGTCCTCGCCCCGGTCGTCCCGCACCGGCTTGAGCTTGACCTTGCCGGTGACCTTGGACCAGACGAACGCGTGCTCCTGCCGATCCGGGCAGATCTCCAGGAGCTTGACCTCTTCGCCAGCCTTCACGACGTGCGGCTTGGCAAAGACCTTGCCATCACGGTGCTTGCCGCCGTCGTGGTGCCCGTCGGCGAACGCGATCCCGGGCGCGAACACCAGGAGCGATGCCCCGCCGAGCGCGGCGCCCGCAACGACCTTCCCGAGCATCTTCTTAGCCATGACCTGCGTACTCCATCCCTATTGTCCTGAGCCCGGCGACAGCCGAGCTAAGACCGACGTTAGACGGTTTCATGAAGTTTGAACGGAAACATTCGCGTTTTGACCTTTACTGCTGGTAGGCGGCAAAGGAGTGCTACGCGGCTTTATTGGCGTGCAGGGCGTCTTGGGCGCACAACCGCATTCCGGGGCGATCATGGTGTTCCGCGCCCGCAGTGCCTGCCCGCCAGTGCTCATCCGGTAAGGACCGAGCCTGTTGTGCTCGTGCCGGTCGGTCCCGCTCGGGGGTATCGTCCGAGTCGCAGGGCCGCTCACGCATCGAGCCATTGCCATGGAAGCGCTCCCATGCAAGAATCGGCGCACGCGGTTCGGGGAGCCACACCGCGCAGGCAGGGCGTCGAGGGCATCCGGCTTCGCCGGACGACATCCAGCCGCACTGGGATCGGCCCCGCGCCGGTCGTTCACCACCACCGCAGCCCGTCCGGGTCGGGCACCCCCAAAAATCCCGTTGGCGCCGGCGGCCGTCCGCTCCAGGACGTCTCACCGGGCCGTCCCACGCCGGGCCGTACGCGAGCCCGGTCTCGCCCAAGGAGATCAGTGGCATGAATGTGTGGAGAAGGCTGTCCGGCCCACGCCGGACCTTCGCGCTCGCAGGCGCGGGTGTGCTGGTCGCCGGAGGGTTGGTGACGATCCCCGTGACCGCGGCGCAGGCCGCGACGCAGTGCGAGATCGTCTACACGACGAACGACTGGCCCGGTGGCTTCACCGGCAACATCACCATCAAGAACCTCGGCGACCCGGTCAACGGCTGGACGCTGGGCTGGACCTTCCCCAACTCCAGCCAGCGGGTGCAGCAGGGTTGGTCGGCCGAGTTCACCCAGTCCGGCAGCCAGGTCACCGCCCGCAACCTGTCCTACAACGGCAGCCTCGCCACCGGCGCGTCGACGAACATCGGGTTCAACGGCGCGTGGAGCGGCAGTAACCCGAAGCCGACGTCGTTCACCCTCAACGGCGTGGTCTGCAACGGCGGTGGCCCGACCACCCCGCCGACCACGGCTCCGCCGACCACGGCTCCGCCCACCACGGCTCCGCCCACCACCCCGCCGCCGACCACGCCGCCGCCCGGAACCAAGGTGGACAACCCGTACGCCGGTGTTCCCGGGTACGTGAACCCGGAGTGGAAGGCCAAGGCGGACGCCGAGGCGGGCGGAAGCCGGGTTTCCAACAACCCCACCGCGGTGTGGCTGGACCGGATCGCCGCCATCAACGGCACGCCGGACAGCAGCTCCAACGGCGCCTTCGGGGTGCGTGACCACCTGGACGAGGCGCTGCGCCAGGGCGCCGGTTACATCCAGTTCGTGATCTACAACCTGCCCGGCCGGGACTGCTCCGCGCTCGCCTCCAACGGTGAGCTCGGCCCGAACGAGCTGCCCAGGTACAAGGCCGAGTACATCGACCCGATCTTCGCGATCCAGTCCGACTCGAAGTACCGGAACCTGCGGATCATCAACGTCATCGAGATCGACTCACTGCCGAACCTGGTCACCAACACCTCGGGCAACGCCGGCGGTACCGTGATGTGTGACACGGTCAAGGCCAACGGCGCCTACGTCAACGGCGTCGGCTACGCCCTGGCGAAGCTGGGCTCGCTCGGCAACGTCTACAACTACGTCGACGCCGGCCACCACGGCTGGCTCGGCTGGGACACCAACTTCGGCCCGACCGCCGACATCCTGAAGACCGCCGCGGTCGCCTCCGGCAGCACGGTCAACAACGTGCACGGGTTCATCGTCAACACGGCGAACTACTCGGCGCTGCGTGAGCCGTACTTCAAGGTCACCGACAACGTGAACGGCCAGACGGTGCGGCAGTCGAAGTGGGTGGACTGGAACTACTACGTCGACGAGCTGTCCTTCGCCCAGGCGTTCCGTGACAAGCTGGTCTCGATCGGCTTCAACTCCGGCATCGGCATGCTGATCGACACGTCCCGCAACGGCTGGGGCGGCTCCGCGCGGCCCACCGGACCGGGCGCGACGACCAGCGTCGACACGTACGTCAACGGGGGTCGCGTCGACCGCCGGCACCACCTCGGCAACTGGTGCAACCAGGCCGGCGCCGGTCTCGGTGAGCGTCCTCGGGCCAACCCGGAGCCGGGCATCGACGCGTATGTCTGGGTGAAGCCGCCGGGTGAGTCGGACGGCTCCAGCCGGGAGATCCCGAACAACGAGGGCAAGGGCTTCGACCGGATGTGCGACCCGACGTACGGCGGCAACGCCCGCAACGGCAACAGCCTCTCCGGTGCCCTGCCGGACGCGCCGATCTCCGGTGCGTGGTTCTCCGCCCAGTTCCAGGAGCTCATGCGCAACGCGTACCCGGCGCTCTGACCGGGTAGCGCACGCACCGAACCGCCGCCGGCAGTAGGTGAGGCACTGCTGGCGGTAGGTTCCCCCCGGGTCCCCGGTCCGACCATCACGGTCGGGCCGGGGACCCACCCCTTGTCACCCCTCGGTCAGGGCACAGTGCGCTCGATCGCCGCCCGGCCCTGCTCGGCGAGGTCACGCCGGGCCTTGTCGAGGTTCTCCGGTGTGAGGTCCTGCCCGCGGGCCATCACCAGGTCCTCCGGCTCCCAGGGCTGCTCCGCCCCGGTGCGGATGTTGTCCCCGCCCGCGCCGGTGCCCGTCCCGGTCGCGCCGGTGCCGGCAGCGTAGGGATCGCCGATCAGCTCGTCGGTGTCCGGCGCGAGATCATCCGGTCGGCCCCGGGGCTCGGCGAAGCCCGGTGTGTCGCGGTCCGGGCCGCCCCCGGTCCGCAGTTGCGGGACGGTGCTGTCGTCGTCCACCGCAGCGGCCGTTTGCGGGCTCTCTTCCAGCGGCGGTCGGCGGTCGCGATCGGTCATGGTGCTGCCTCCTGGGTCCGACACGTTGCCTGATCCCTCGCGTACCCCATGCCGGGGCGCCCATGCCCGGCCCCACCCGCGGTCAGCTGCCGGGCTGGTCCTCGACGGCGTGTCCGGCACCTCCGGGTCCGCCCGGGTGGTGTCGGCCCGAACGGGCGACGTGGGGCAGGACGTGCGGGAGCGCCCCGGCCGGTGTCGGCCGGGGCGCCCGGTGGCTCGCTCAGCGATCAGGCACGCGTCCTCAACGACCCAGCACGCGGTCCAGGAAGTCCCGGTAGTTGCGGACCGCCATGCGCAGCTGCTCGGTGTCCGTCGAGCCGGCGTCCTGCCATCCACCCAGCTTGGTCTTCTGCGCGGCCAGCGCCGAGGAGAGCGCCTGGATGGCCTCCTCCACCAGCGACTGCGCCTCGCCGGCCGCCGAGTGCGGGTCGTCCACGAACCGCAGCTGTACGTCCCGCCAACGGTCCCGGAATCCCTGGGCCGCGTCCGCTTCGAGCAGGGTCGCAGGCTCGTCGGCCACGGTCGAACCGGTGGGCCGCGACGTTCCGGCCGACTCCAACGAACCGGTGGCGCCACCGACGACGGGCACCGCTTCGGCGTCCGCGTCCGGGTCGACCATCTCCGGCGTCGCGCTGCCGTAGCCGGCCGCGCCGGCCGCCGTCGCGTCCGGATCCCCGGCCCATTCGGTCAGGTCACCGCGCCGCTCGGCCGCACCGTCGGTGCTCCCCGCCGGTACGACGGTCCGGGTCGACCCGTCGGCGTCCCGGTCGTCGGCGTCCCAGTCGGCTTCCGGGTCGGTGTCCCGGCGGTGCAGTTCGGCGGTGGGGTCGGCGGTCAGACCCACCCGCTCGCCGTCCTCGGCGCCGTCGCCGGGCTCGGCGGTCCGCTCGGCCCGGGGGTCGGGCTGGTCCTGCGGACGGGGGCTGGCCAGCGCGGACGCGGCCACCGCGTCCCCCACCGTGGTCGCGCCGAACGCGGTCGGCAGGGGCCCGGGCTCGTGGAAGCCGCCCTCGTCGTCGCGGGCGTCAGTCGGGTCGGTGCCGCGGTCGTCCGCCCGGTGGCGCCGGTCGGCGGCCGTCTCGTCGTCGAGGTCCTGGTCGAAGTCGTCGGTCCGGTCGTGGTCGGCGGTCGGGTCGTCGAAGGTGCCCCGGTCGTCCAGAGCGTCCTCGGGTACGTCCGAGCGGTCGTCCCGGTGGGCGCGGTCGGTGCGGTCGTCCCGGTCGCCGTTCGGCGGCACCGGTACCGGCGCGGACCGGATGGCCTCGGGGTGGTCGTTGCTCACCTGCTCGTCCTGGCGCATGGATGGCCTCCTCAGCGGCTCGTGGCGTCGTGCGGAGTGTCCGGGTGGCGCTGTTCGGGTGCGTGCTGGCCGACCGGCTCTTCGCCGAGCAGATCGGCGAAGAGGGCCCGGTAGTGCACGACCGCCTGGCGCAGCTCCTCGGTGCCGGCCTCGCCCCGGGAGTTGCGCAGGTGGATCTCGTGCGCGTCCCGGTAGTTGGTCAGCGTGCGGGCGTGTTCGACGGAGAGATGGGCGATCTGGTCGGAGAAGTCCCCGGTCGGGTAGCCCCGCTCCTCGATGAGTCGGGTGACGAGTTCATCCGCGTCGCCCACGGTCTCGCCGGGCGAGTCGATGAAGCGGATCTGAAGCTCCTCCCAGGCGGCGGCGTAGTGGGACCGCGACTCCGGGCTGAGTGGGGTGAGCGTGAGTTCGGCGTGCCGGCGTTCCCGATCGCGCAGTTCGCGCTCGGCGGCGGACCGGCTGTCCTGCTCCTGGACCATGCGGTCGTACTCCGGCCCGAACCGGCTCTGCAGTTGGCGGCGGCGGCTCACCGACCGGGCGGCCACGGCCAGTGCTGCGACGATCACCAGCACGACGATGACGATGACGATTATCTGCGTGGACGACATGGGCTCCTCCTTCGCTACCTGGTATTCCCTCCGCGTACTGATCGCCAATCCCGATCCGAGGCACTTTCCGCGCCGATCCGTGTCTGGTTTCGCCGACCGGGGGTGTTTTCGGGCGTGGTGATGACGAGGGACACAGGGCGGCCGCCGGCCAAAACTTGACTCATTCCAGATTGCGCGCTTGAGTTGGTTGATGTCGTCGGTCCGGCACACCGCACACCACGCATCCGGAGGAGAGCGATGAGCGACCCACAGGCCAGCAAGCCGATCCTCACGACCCGCCAGGGTCACCCCGTGCACAACAACCAGCAGCAGCGGACGGTCGGCTCGCGCGGCCCCGCGACGCTGGAGAACTACCACTTCCTGGAGAAGATCAGCCACTTCGACCGGGAGCGCATCCCGGAGCGGGTCGTGCACGCGCGCGGCTTCGTCGCGCACGGTGAGTTCGAGGCGTACGGGACGATCGGTGACGAGCCCGCCGCCACGTACACCCGCGCCAAGCTGTTCCAGACCAAGGGCACGAAGACCCCCGTCACCATCCGGTTCTCCACCGTCATCGGTGGCCGGGACTCCTCCGAGGCCGCCCGCGACCCGCGCGGCTTCGCGGTCAAGTTCCGCACCGAGGACGGCAACTGGGACATGGTGGGCAACAACCTCCAGGTCTTCTTCATCCGCGACGCGATCAAGTTCCCCGACGTGATCCACTCGCTGAAGCCGGACCCGGTGACCTTCCGCCAGGAGCCGAACCGGATCTTCGACTTCATGTCGAACACGCCGGAGTCGATGCACATGCTGACCTGGCTCTTCTCCCCGTACGGCATCCCGAAGAACTACCGCACCATGCGCGGCTCCGGCGTCAACACCTACCGCCTCGTCAACGCCCAGGGCGAGGGCGTGCTGGTCAAGTTCCACTGGCTCACCCAGCAGGGCGAGCAGAACCTGACCCAGGCCCAGGCGGACGCGATCCAGGCCACCGAGCTGGGCCACGCCTCCAAGGACCTCTACGAGGCGATCGAGCGCGGCGAGTACCCGCAGTGGGAGCTCAACGTGCAGATCATGAGCGACGACGAGCACCCGGAGCTGGACTTCGACCCGCTCGACGACACCAAGATCTGGCCGGAGGAGCAGTTCCCGTACCTGCCGGTCGGCATGATGACGCTCAACCGCAACATCACCGACCACCACAACGAGAACGAGCAGATCGCCTTCGGCACCGGCGTGCTGGTCGACGGGATCGACTTCTCCGACGACAAGATGCTGGTGGGCCGAACCTTCTCCTACTCGGACACCCAGCGCTACCGGGTCGGCCCGAACTACCTCCAACTGCCGATCAACCGGCCGCGGGAGGACGTGCGGGTCAGCACCAACCAGGGCGGCGGCCAGATGTCGTACGACGTGGACAACCGGGGCGACAACCCGCACATCAACTTCGAGCCGTCCTCGGTCGCCGGTCTCGCCGAGGCCGACGAGTCCTATCGGGAGTACCGGCCGTTCGTCTCGGGTCAGATCATGAAGGCCCCGATCGAGCGGCAGAACAACTATTCGCAGGCCGGCCGCCGTTTCCGCGAGATGGCGGACTGGGAGCGCGACGACCTCATCCTCAACCTGACCACGCTGCTGGCCCAGTGCGACAAGCACATCCAGGAGAAGATGGTCTGGCACTTCAGCCAGTGCGACGAGAACTACGGCCGGCGGGTCGCCGAGGGCCTCGGCATCGCCTGATCCGTACCGCGTCACCACGAGCGCCCCGCCGGTCCGCCGGCGGGGCGTTCGTCGTCCCGGCCAGGGCTGCATTCCGCAGCGTCGATGTCCGTGCGACGGGCGGTAGTGCAACGGCGCGCGATTACGTATCCTGCCCAAGGCGCCCGCGCCGGTGCCCGACCTGGACGGTCGGGCGCGCACCCGGCGAGCGCGTTGCCCGGCGGTGCCGGCGCCCCTCCTGCCACCCCTTGACGGGCGAGGTCTGATGAGAACCCGCGACTGGCCGATCCGCTCGAAGCTGACCGCGTTGGTCGTCGCGCCGGTGACCGCGCTGCTGGCGCTGTGGATATTCGCGACGACGCTGACCTTCGGCCCCGCCCTGGACCTGCTCTCCGCGCGCACCCTGCTCTACGACCTGGGCCGCCCCGGCGAGACCGTGGTCACCGAGCTGCAACGGGAACGCAGGCTGTCGGTGGTGCAACTCGCCGGCACCACCGAGCTGCCCGCCCTCGCCGAGCAACGGCAGCGCACCGACCGCGCGGTGGCCGAACTGCGCCGCCGGGCGAGCGGGGAGGAGCTGCGCGACGCCGGCGACGACCTGCTCGACGCCCGCGTCGACCAGTTGCTCAACGCCCTGGCGGCGCTGCCCAGCGGGCGGGACTTCATCGACGACCGCAAGCTGGACCGGGCCGGTGCCATCGGCCTCTACAGCGGCATGGTCTCGTCGTCCTTCCAGGCGTTCGCGGCGATGGCGAACCTGAGCGATCCCGGCATCAACCGGCAGGCGCTGGCGCTCACCGCGCTGGGCCGCTCCCGGGAGCTGCTCGGCCAGGCCGACGCCCTGCTGGCCGGCGCACTGACCGCCGGCCGGTTCGCCGAGGGGGAGCACACCCAACTTGTGCAGGCCATCGGCAACCAGCGGTGGCTCTCCGAGAGCGCGGTCGCCGACCTGCCCGAGGCCGGCCGACTCGCGTACCAGCGGTTGACCGAGACCGAGGCGTTCACCCGGCTGCGCACCATGCAGGACGCGCTGGTCGTGGCCGACCGCACCGGCAGGCCACCCGTGGACGCGGCCAGTTGGCAGGCGAGCCACGACACTGTGCAGCAGCAGCTCCGCGACTTCGAGCTGGCCGAGGCCGACGGGCTCACCGACCGCTCGGTGCCGATGGCCGTCCGGATCCTGATCCGGCTGGCCGCCGCCGGTGTGCTCGGGCTCGTCGCCGTGGTGGTCTCGGTGCTGGTGGCGGTGCGGGTCGGCCGCACGCTGGTCCAGCGCCTCAGCGGGGTCCGTACCGCCGCGCTTGAGCTGGCCGAGCACCGCCTGCCGGACGTGGTGACCCGGCTGCGCCGCGGCGAGCTGGTCGACGTCGCGCGGGAGGCGCCGCCCCTGGAGTACGGCGACGACGAGATCGGCGAGGTCGGGCGGGCCTTCACCAAGGTGCAGCGCACCGCCGTCCAGGCCGCAGTGGACGAGGTAACCCTGCGCCGGGGCCTCAACGAGGTGTTCCTCAACATCGCCCGGCGCAGCCAGGGGCTGGTGCACCGGCAGCTGCACCTGCTGGACCGGATGGAGCGACGCGCCGAGGACCCGGACGAGCTGGCCGAACTGTTCCAGGTGGACCATCTGGCCACCCGGCTCCGCCGACACGCCGAGGACCTGGTCATCCTCGCCGGCTCCGCGCCGGGCCGGGGGTGGCGCAACCCGGTCGCGATGGTCGACCTGGTTCGCGGCGCGATCTCCGAGGTCGAGGCGTACGACCGGGTGGACATCACGGCCGTGCAGCCGGCCGGTGTGCTGGGCCGGGCTGTCGGTGACGTCATCCACCTGCTCGCCGAGCTGATCGAGAACGCCACCGCCTTCTCGCCGCCGGACACCCGGGTCACCGTGACGGGCGAGCAGGTGGCCAACGGGTACGTCCTGGAGATCACCGACCAGGGGCTGGGGATGTCCGAGGCGGCACTGGAGAGCGCCAACACCCGGCTGGCCACGTCGCCCGAGTTCGACCCGACCCAGAGCGCCCGACTCGGCCTGTTCGTGGTGGCCCGGCTGGCGGCCCGGCACGCGGTACGCGTCCAGCTGCGCCCCGGCAGGGAGAGCGGGGTGACCGCCGTGGTGCTGGTCCCCAGCGACCTGGTGACCGCCGAGCCGCCGGCCGGGCACGACCCCGCCGCGCCGGCCGCCGCCTCGGGTGAGCGGCGACTGGCCCGGCCCGTCCGCCGGGTCACCGTGCCCCGGCCCGGCCGCACCCGCCCTCCGGCGGCACCGCCCGCCACCCCGGCTGCGGCGCCACCGCCCGAGAACGTGCCCGGCGCCGACGCGCCTGGCACCAACGGCTCCGGCGCTGACGGGTCTGGCGCTGACGCGCCTGGCACCAACGGCTCCGGCACCAACGGGTCCGACGCCGATCGACAGGGCGGCGACGGGCCGGGCTCCGAGGTGACGGCGTCCTCGGACGAGGCGGGGGACGACCTGGACGGCCTGCCCCGCCGGGTGCGACGGCGTACCCCCACCGCCGTGCCCCGGTCGACGGCCACCGACGCGCCCACACCCCGGTCGCCGGAGGAGGTTCGCCGAATCATGGCGGCACTGCAGGCCGGCACCGCCCGTGGCCGGGCCACCGGCTCACCTCCGACCTCGGCCGCCCCGCGAGGGGCGGCTGGTTCGGTTCCGTCCGCGACCTCGACTGCCGCGACCGTCTCGGCGAACCCGGTGGCTCGGGCGGCTCCGGTCGACCGCGCCAGAGCGGACCGGGACACCACCGAACGCCCGACCGAGATTGAGAGGGACGCCTAGTGCGGCAAACGACGAAGCAGGGCGCCAGCCTCGACTGGCTGCTCGACGAGCTGGTGCAACGGGTGCCAGCCGCCCGGGAGGCGGTGGTGCTCTCCGCCGACGGGCTGCTGCTCGGCTCCTCGACCGAGCTGGAGCGCTCCGACGCCGAGCACCTCTGCGCGCTCGCCGCCGGCTTCTCCAGCCTGGCCCGGGGCGCGAGCCGACACGTGGACGGTGGTCCGGTTCGGCAGACCGTGGTCGAGATGGAGTCGGCGTACCTCTTCGTCACCGCCGCCGGGCAGGGTGCCTGCCTGGCGGTCGTCAGCGACTCGGACGCGGACATCGGCCTGGTCGCATACGAGATGGCGATGCTGGTCATCCGCGTGGGGGAGAACCTCAGCGCGCCGGCCCGACCGTCGGCGGGTGCCGGTGATGCGGGCTGAACCGCCCGGGCCCCAGCACGAGTGGCTGGACGGCGACGCGGGCCCGGTCGTGCGCCCGTACACGCTCACCGGCGGCCGGGTACGCGCCGCCGTCGGGTTCGACCTGGTCGCGTTCGTGCTGGCCAGCGCGGACCTCGACCCGACGGACCACCCGCAGTTGCTCCCGGAGCACCGGCGGCTGGTCGCGCTCGCCAGTCGGCCCATCTCGGTGGCCGAGTTGGCCTCCGAGCTGGACCTCGCGGTCGGGGTGATCCGGGTGCTGCTCGGTGACCTTCTCGCTCAGGGCCTGGTCGCGGTGCACGAGCCGCCGGCCGACGGCAATCTTCCCGACTACGACATCCTCAAGGCGGTGGTCAGTGGACTCCGTGCGTTATGACCATGCGGGCACTCGCACCACCATCCCGCTGGCACTGAAGATCCTCATCGCCGGAGGCTTCGGGGCCGGCAAGACGACGCTGGTGAGCGCGTTGAGCGAGGTCCGCCCGTTGCAGACCGAGGAGGTGCTGACCGGGGCCGGGATCGGCACCGACGACCTCTCCGGCGTGGAGGGCAAGTCGACCACCACGGTGGCGATGGACTTCGGCCGGATCACCATCAACGACGACCTTCAGGTCTACCTGTTCGGCACCCCGGGCCAGGACCGGTTCTGGTTCCTCTGGGACGAGCTGGCCTTCGGCGCGCTCGGCGCGGTGGTGCTCGCCGACACCCGGCGGCTGGCCGACTGCTTCCCGTCCATCGACTACTTCGAGCAGCGCGGCATCCCGTTCGTGGTAGGCGTGAACTGCTTCGACGACACCCGTCGGTTTGAGTTGGAGACGCTACGCCGGGCGCTCGACCTGGATCCGGACGTGCCGATGGTGCTCTGCGACGCCCGGGACCGGCAGTCCGGCAAGCTGGTGTTGATCTCCCTGGTCGAGCACGTGGCGCGCCAGCGCGGTGAGCCGGTGCCGGCCGCCTGACCCGCTGCCGCGGGCGGCGACCTGGTCGTCTGCCGGCACGGGGGCCGCCGACGCCGATCCGGTGCCGGAAAGCTGGTTAGCGGGCCGGCATCGTGGGCAGCTCTGGTTGGATCAACCGAGGATGCCGGCGAAGGGGTGGGGCGTGAGTGGTCAGGGTGAGATCGTCCACATCGGGGGTTACACCGCGCACAGCGGCGGGCGGGGCAGCGGCATCGTCGCCGCCCACCGGGACGCGGCCACCGGGGCGCTGACCCCGCTGGGCACGGCGGCGGTCACCGAGTCCCCCTCGTTCCTGGTGCGGCACCCCAGCCAGCCGGTGCTCTACGCGGTCAACGAGGTGACCGACGGGGCGATCAGCGCCTGGCGCGTCGGTCCCGACGGTGCACTCGACCCGCTCGGCAGCCGTTCGACCGGCGGCGCCGAGCCCTGTCACCTGGCGGTGCTGCCCGACGGCGGGCACCTGGTCGCGGCGAACTACGGCGGCGGCAGCGTCGCGGTCTTCCCGCTCGACGCACAGGGCGTGCCCGGCGAGCGCACGGACCTCGTGGTGCACGAAGGGCACGGTCCCGACCCGGAACGCCAGGACCGGGCGCACACCCACATGGTCTCGCCGGGGCCGGGCCGAGCGCCGCTGCTCGCGGTGGACCTCGGCACCGACTCGGTCTACCGGTACGACCTGGACGGCTCCAGCGGGCGGTTGACGCCGCGCGGGCCACGGATGCGGACAGCGCCGGGCACCGGGCCGCGGCACCTGGCCCGTCACCCCGACGGGCGGCGCTGCTATCTGGTCGGCGAGCTGGACGCCTCGGTCGCCGCGTACGAGCTGACCGACGACGGGACGCTGCACCAGCGCGGTCGGGTCGAGGCGAGCGAGCGGACCGGCCACGTCCAGCCGTCGGAGGTCGCGGTCGGCCCGGATGGCCGTTTCCTCTATGTCGCCAATCGTGGGGTGGGCACGATCGCGGTCTTCAATCTCGCCGGGGAGCCGCCCGAGCTGGTGGCCGAAGTGGACACCGATGGCGAGTGGCCTCGACACTTCGCGCTGGTCGGGGAGCATCTCTACGTCGCCGACGAGCGGGCGGACATGGTGCGGGTCTTCCGGCTGGACGCGAGCACCGGCATTCCGGTGCCGGTCGGCGAGCCCGTGGCGGTGCCGAGCCCGACCTGCGTACTGCCGTGAGTCGATGCGTCGCCCGAGCGAGACGTGAGGATGATGCCGGTTTGACAACCGCTCGGGGCGGCTTCATCACTCTGTGTCGCTAAATGGTGATCAACTGTTTCTCCTGCGTAACTTTAGTCCGAACGGTTGTGGCAGAGACGGCATCTAATACGCAAGATGGTCAGCGTGTCAGCAGGCCGCCATCGCATGCGTTCGAAACTCCACCTCGCCGCCGCCGGAGTAACGGCGACGGTTCTCGTCGTGACCACCGGCGTCTGGTTCGGCTACAAGGAACTGATTCAGCCGAGCTGTTCCGGTGAGATCCGACTCGCCGTGGCGGTCGCCTCCGAGCTCGCGCCCGCGGTGGACGCCGCCGCGTCCCAATGGGTCAAGGACGGCGCTGCGGTAGGCCCCACCTGCATCCGCGTCGATGTCTCGGCGTCCGACCCGGTCGACGTGGCAGCCGTGGTGGCCGCGAAGCACGGCGCCGTCCTGGCGGGTGTCGGGCAGGCCAGCGGCACAGCCGTCACCCCGGACGTCTGGGTGCCGGACTCCTCGACCTGGCTGCTGAGGCTCAAGAAGGACGCGACCGCGTTCGCCCCGACCAACGGCGCCTCCATCGCGCGCAGCCCTGTCGTCGTCGCGATGCCGGAGCCCGTGGCCACCCGGTTGGGTTGGCCCAACGCGAAGTTCACCTGGGCCGACCTCCTCAAGCAGGTCAACAGCAGCAAGCCGCTTCGTACCGGCATCGTCGAGCCGACCCGGGACGCGGCCGGCCTGTCCGGTCTGCTCTCGCTGACCGCGGCCGCCAGCGCGGCCGGTGGCGACACCCAGCGCAACACCGTCGGTGCGCTGCGGGCGCTGGCCACGGGCCGGTCGTCACTGCGCAGCGACCTGGTGGCACGCTTCCCGACCGCCACGGACCCGACCTCCATCGCGAGCGGTCTCGGTGCGGCGGCGCTGTCCGAGGAAGACGTGATCGCCTACAACAGCAAGAAGCCGCCGGTGCCGCTCGCCGCGCTCTACATGGAGCCGGCGCCGATGCCGCTGGACTACCCGTACGCGGTGCTGCCCGGCATCGAGCCGGCCAAGGCGTCGGCGGCCAAGGTGCTGTTCGAGCTGCTCACCGCCCCGAAGTTCCGGGACCGGTTGGCGACGCAGGCGCTGCGCGGGCCGGACGGCAACTGGGGCGCCGGCTTCAACGCGCCACAGGGCGCCCCGAGCCCGTCCGGCGGCGCGTCGTCCGCGCCGGCGGCCGGCGGCACGGCGGCGGGTGGCCTGGACCCGGCCGCGATCCAGCGCGTCGTCTCCAGCTGGTCGATCGCTACCCAGTCCGGCCGGATGCTCTGCGTCATCGACGTCTCCGGCTCGATGAAGGAAGAGGTGCCCAGCGCCAACAAGCGCAGCCGGGAGGAGGTCACCGTGGACGCGGCGCGTCGCGGCCTCGGCCTCTTCGACGACTCCTGGTCGATCGGCCTCTGGACCTTCTCCACCAGGCTCGTGGGAAACCGGGACTACCGGGAGTTGGTCCCCATCGGCCCGCTCTCCAGCCAGCGGGGTCAGCTCGAGGCGGCGCTCGGCACCATCAAGCCCTCCAACGGTGACACCGGCCTCTACGACACCATGCTGGCCGCGTACCAGGCGGTCCAGGAGGACTGGCAGCCCGGCCGGGTCAACTCGATCGTGCTGTTCACCGACGGCAAGAACGAGGACGACAACGGCCTCAACCAGCAGCAGCTGCTGGCCAAGCTGAAGCAGATCGCCGACCCGGAGCGACCGGTGCAGGTCATCATGATCGGTATCGGTGAGAGCGTCAGCAAGGCCGAGCTGGAGTCGATCACGAAGGTCACCGGTGGCGATGTCTTCGTCACCAAGGACCCGAGTGAGATCGGCAGCATCTTCCTCAGCGCCATCGCCCGCCGCCCGCCGGCGCCGCGCTGAGCCGAGGCACAGCACGAGGGGCCCGCCGGACCGCCAATCCGGTACGGCGGACTCCTTGTGTAGCCACGGGGTTGAGGAAAAGTGACGGCAATACGTCGGAAGCAATCGGTAGTCATAGTTATCAGGGCAGGATGTCGACGTGTCCCGGCATTGTCGGTCCGCCCCGGTTGCCCCGGCCGTCGGTCCGCCTCGACGCGACCAGTCGGCCAGGGTCGACCTGAACAGAGTGGGGAGGGCCAGTGCCCGCGACGACACTGATGACCCCCGCCAGCACGTCGACCAAGCCGGACGGCGGTCCGGCCGGGCTGGTGGCCCGCGCCGACCAACGGTCCTACGTCCGGGTCCTGGTGGTGCTGGACACCGTCATCCTCACCATCGCACTGCTCGTCGGGTACATCGCCCGGTTCGGTGACGATGAGCCGAGCGGCTCGAAGATCCCGTACGTGCTGGTGGCGCCGGGGTTGGTCCTGGCCTGGCTGCTCTCGCTCAAGGCGCTCGGTTGCTACGACGACCGGGTGATCGGCTACGGGGCGGACGAGTACCGGCGGGTCAACTCGGCGAGTCTGCGACTGGCCGGTGCGATCGCCATCGCCGGATACATCGCCGACGTCGGCGTCTCCCGGGGTTTCCTCGGCATCACCTTCGCGGTGGGCACCGTCGGGCTGGAGGTGGCCCGGTTCGCTGCCCGCAAACGCCTGCACCGGGCCCGCTCCCGAGGGTTCGGCTGGTCCCGCAAGGTGCTGGTGGTCGGCGACACCGCCCACGTTCTGGAGTTGGTGCACACCCTGCGCCGGGAGCCGTACGCCGGCTATCAGGTGGTTGGCGCGTGCATCCCCGACGCGCTGCTGGCGCCGGTGGCGCAGCGGCTCGGTGACGTGCCGGTGGTGGGGTCGTTCCGGGGCATCCCGGAGGCCGCCACCGCGATCGGCGCGGACACGGTCGCCGTGACCGCCTCCGGTGAGCTGACCGCTGCCCGGCTGCGCCGGCTCGGTTGGCAGTTGGAGGGCACCGGCGTTGACCTCGTCGTGGCGCCCGCGCTGACCGACGTGGCCGGCCCTCGGATCCACACCCGCCCGGTCGCCGGGCTGCCCCTGATCCACGTCGAGGCGCCCGAGTTCCGCGGTGCGCGCAAGCTGGTCAAGGGGTTCGTCGACCGATCGGTGTCGTCGCTGGCTCTGGCGCTGCTGCTGCCGCTGATCGGGCTCATCGCGTTGGCCATCAAACTGGACAGCCGGGGCCCGGTGCTGTTCCGGCAGGTCCGGGTCGGCCGGGGCGGGAAGGAGTTCGGCGTCTTCAAGTTCCGGACCATGGTGGTGAACGCCGACGCGCTGCTCGCCGAGCTGGCCGCCCGCAACGAGACCGACGGCCTCATGTTCAAGATGCGCGACGACCCGCGGGTCACCCGGGTCGGCCGGTTGCTGCGCAAGTGGTCGCTGGACGAGCTGCCGCAGCTCGTCAACGTGCTGCTGGGCCAGATGAGCCTGGTCGGGCCGCGCCCGCCGCTGCCCTCGGAGGTGGCCCGCTACGACGGCGACGTCGCCCGCCGGCTGCTGGTCAAGCCCGGCATGACCGGGCTGTGGCAGGTCAGCGGGCGCTCCGACCTGAGCTGGGAGGACGGCATTCGGCTCGATCTCTACTACGTGGAGAACTGGTCCCTCGCCGCCGACCTCACCATCCTCTGGAAGACCTTCGGCGCGGTGCTGAACAGCCGCGGCGCGTACTGACCGGCGGTCACGCCTGCGGGCCGTACCAGTCGAGGCAGACCACCACGGCGTCGTCGATCAGATCGCCGGCCACGAAGGCGCGCAGGTCACCGAGCAGCGAGCGGACGGCGTCCAGCGGCTCCATCGGGCCGGTCCGGCGCAGGAACCGGTCGAGTGCCGTCTCGCCGTAGCGCACATCCTGCCCGGTGGCGTCCACCACCCCGTCGCTGACCACGAACAGCCGGTCGCCGCGCTCCAGCGTGAACGTCTGCTCGTGGTAGTCGGTCGCCTCGAACATGCCGAGCGGGAACTGCGCCTCCAACGGCTGCTCGGTGACCTCACCGCCGCGCAGCAGGACCAGCCGCGGTGAGCCCGCGTCCACCACGGTCATCGTCCCGGTACGGAGGTCCAGCTCCAGCAGTAGCGCGGACAGGTGCCGCTTGCCCCGGTACTCGTCGTAGAGGGCCTGGTCGGCGAGGGCTGCCTGGTCGGCCAGGCCCAGCCCGGCCCGGCGGGCGTTGCGCAGCGCGTGGGTGGCCAGTGAGGTGAGCAGGGACGCCGCGACACCCTCCCCGGTCCCGTTGACGGTGGACAGCCAGAGTCGCTGCCCGTCGTCGGACCAGTCGAAGCTGTCGCCCCGCACCGCGTACGCCGGCTCCAACTGCCCGGCCAGGCTGAACGACGGCCGGATCCGGCTGCGGCCGGGCAACAGGTCCCACTGCATCTCGGCGGCCAGGGTGAGCCGCTGGCTGCGCCGTGCGGCACGGTAGACGTCGGTGCCGGGGGACACGGCGTCCAGCTCGTGGGCGAGCGCGGTGGCGATCTCGGCGAGGTCGCCGAGGACTGTGGGGTCGTCCGGCACCGGCGTCAGGCGCAGCACGCCCCGGCGCTCGCCGCGCATGCTGACCGGCAACCACGCGGTGTCGTCGACCCGCACGGGCGACTGGTGGTCGAAGGCGCGCCAGGCGGGGTGCCCGGGACCCCGCAAGGGCTCACCCTCGGTGAGGGGAAGCAGCTCCGAGAGCCGATAGTCGACCTGGTACAGCTCAGCCTCGCTGATCCCGTACGCCTCGGCGAGCACCTGCGCGACCCCGCTCACGAGTCGGTCGGCAGGTGTCTCGTTCAGGGTACGTCGTGCCTGATTGACCGGTTCGTTCATCAGGGCTCCTTGATCAAGCTCGACCACCAGCGGGTTCGGAGTAGTCTCGGGCCACCATGGCCGAACTGCCCGGTCCACCGGACCCCGAGACGAGTATGGCTGCCGCGTTGGACGCGGCGGCGGGTGCACTGCTGAGCGTGTGGGATTCCGCCCGGGAGGCGACCGCCAACCGGTTGTCCGGAGTCCAGCTACGGGCTGTGATGGTGGTCGAGCACCACGACGGGATCAACCTGCGCCGGCTCTCCACCCGGTTGGACATGCTGCTCAGCTCCGCCAGCCGGCTCTGCGACCGGCTGGTCGCCGCCGGCATGCTGGAACGCGAGCCGGGCCGCTTCGACCGGCGTGAGATCTCCCTGCACCTCACCCCGGAGGCCCGTCGGCTCCTCGCGGAGCTGCGGGCGGACCGCCAGGCGCGACTTGCCGCCGTCCTGGCCGAGATGAGCCCGGCAGGTCGCACGGCGCTGCTGCGCGGAATTCGGGATTTCGACGAGGCCGCCCGCCGACAGCGGACGCAGAGCACGTCGACGCCGGACGACGGGGGCCAGCCGCGCGGGCGCGGAGACTGGCCGGGCGAGGGCTACTGGCCGGACGGCGCCGACGAGCCGCGCGGCCCGGGGGAGTGGCCAGGGGACCCGGATCGTCCCACCGGGCGGCCGAGGGACTGGCCGGCGGACCCCGAGCGGCCCTCCCGCACGATGCGGCAGAGCGGGCCGGCCGTCCCCGAGCGGCCGATGGGCAGCCCGCGCGAGTGGCCTACGGGCGAGCCTCCGGTGGCGCGGACCGCCTGATCCGACCCATGGTCGGCCCCGCGCCGGCGGTACGCCGCCCGCCGTACCCCGTCGATCACCCCGGTGTCGACGCGCACACCGCCAGCATGGCGATGTCGTCCTCGGCCTGCCCGCCCAGCCATTCGTCCACCAACTGGAGCAGCCTGTCGACCAGCACGGCAGGCTGCAGCCCCGCTGCCGAGGCGAGCGCGGCGCGCAGCCGGTGCTCGCCGAACAGTTCGCCGTCGAACGGACCGCCCCGCGCCTCGGTCACCCCGTCGGTGTACGCGAGCAGCAGGTCACCCGGGTCGAGGTGCACCCGGGTCTCGGCGAACCGGGCGTCGGCCAGCGCACCGACCGGCATCCCGCCGACCGGGACCGGGGTGACCGAGCCGGTGGCGGTGACCAGCAGCGGCGCCGGGTGGCCCCCGCCGCTGATCCGGATGTCCACCCCGGCCGGTCCGCGCTCCAGCGAGCCCAGCAGCAGGGTGGTGAACTGACCGCGCCGCGCCGCGTCGGGTGTGTCGAACAGGGCCTGGTTGAGGAGGTGGATCAGCTCCAGCGGTCGCCGCTCGACCAGCCGCAACGTCTGCAACGACTGGCGGACCCGGCCGGTCAGCACGGCCGCGCCGACACCCTTGCCGCACACGTCGCCGAGCGCGAACAGCGCGCCGCGCGAGTGCGGAAACACCTCGTAGAAGTCACCGCCGATGCGCAGCGTGTCCCCGGCGGCACGATAGCCCCCGGCGATGCTCACGCCGGGCACCGTCGGCAGTTCCGGTGGGAGCAGGCTGGTCTGCAACACCCGGGCGAGGTGGGCCTGCTCGCCGTACAGCTCGGCGGTGGCCAGCGCCGCCCCGGCCCGCGCGGCGAACTCGCGGGCCAGCTCGACGTCGCGCGGGTCGAATCCGGCCCGCCCGTCCCGGCGGATCAGCAGCAGGGCGCCGGCCGGGCCGCCGGCGCCGCGCATCGGGCAGACCAGCACGGCGCCGGGCCGGCCGAACTCGGGCGGCAGCACGGCGGCCAGATCGTCGGGCTCGACGTCCCGCCACAGGCTCGGCTCGGTGAGTTCGCCGTCGAGCGCCTCGGCGAGGCCGGGGACGACGGCGGTCAGCTCCGGAGCGGCACGCCCCGTGACGGGGGCAGGGCCGCCCTCGACGTACCGGGTCCAGCGGGGGTGCGGCTCGGCCGGCGCGAGCGGGCGGTGCAGCGCGACGGCGGCGTCGGCCAGGTACGGCACGGCGAGGGTCGTGGTGGTCCGCAGGGTCTGGTCCCGGTGCAGGGAGAGCCCGAGCCGGCTGCCGGCCTGGGCGAGGAACGCGGTGCGGGAGCGCTCGGCCAGCAGGGCGTCGGTGCGGGCGTGCTCCTCGGTGACGTCTCGGACGTACCAGGCGTACCGGCTGCCGGAGAGCTGCTGCCGGAAGCCGCGTAGCTGTCGGCCACGGTGCTCGGCGTCGAAGCGCTCGGCGCCGTCGGTGACCGCCCGGGCCAGTGCCGCGACCGGGCACCCGGACAACTCGGTGCCCGCGACGATCTCCGGGAGCAACTCCGCCACCATGGCGTTGACCAGGGTGACCCGGCTGGCCTCGTCGGTCGTCACGACGGCCTCGGCGAGCCCGTCGAGCAGCTCGCGAGCCAACGGCGAATCGGCCGGAAGTGGATCGCCGGTGGGCGGGCCAGCAGGTCGGCGGGACGCCTGCCCCTCGTCGCTGACCGGGCCGGCGTTGCCGCCCCTTCGGGTCGTGCTCATCGCCCGACGCCGGCCCGCGTCTGACGCCCTGTGCGCATGCTGCTCCTGCACTCCTTGCCCGCGGATCGTTGCCTGAGGGCAAGCGTACCGAGCCCCGCCGACGGGCACCCAGAGCGCGGTGTCGGTGGTCAGGCGGAGCGGGTCAGCCAGCCGGCGGGCCGACCGACGATGTGGCGGACCACCGACCCGGCCGCGCCCACCGCGGCGGCCTCCGGGCCGAGGGTCGACGGTCGGACCGTGACCGGTGACCAGGCGGCGGTGAGCACCCGGCCGGCGATCTCGGTGAGCACCGGAGGGCACAGCCAGGGCGCCAGCGGGGCGTACCCGCCGCCGAGCACCACGGTGTCCAGGTCCAGCAGGTTGACCACGCCCGCCACCGCGACACCGAGCGCGGTGCCGGCGTCCCGCAGCGCCCGCAGGGCGTCCGGGTCGCCGGCCTCGGCCAGTTCCGCCAGCCGCGCGGTGGCGGTGTCCGCCGGAAGTTCCGCCCGGGCCAGCCCGGCGGCGGCCACGATCGCCTCCTGGCCGGCGTACTGCTCCAGGCAGCCACGCCCGCCGCAGCGGCACGGTCGACCCTGCGGGTCGACCGGGAGGTGCCCGATCTCACCGCTCCAACCACGGACGCCGCGGAACAGCGCCCCGTCGAGCACGATCCCCGCACCGATGCCGACCTCACCGGAGATGTGCAGGAAGCTGGCCGGGCCGGGGGGCCGACCGTGTAACTCGCCGAGCGCCGCGAGGTTGGCCTCGTTGTCCACCACCAGCGGCGGTACGCCGGGCACCTGATCGGTCAGCGGCGGGTGGGCACCCAGCAGCTCCGGAACCGGTACGTCCTGCCAGCCGAGGTTCGGTGCGAGCCGGACCAGCCCGGCGTCGTCCACGAGGCCGGGCACGGCGAGCGCGGCGCCGGCCAGGGTGAGGCCCTGCCGGGCGGCGTCGGCGCGGGCCTGCCCGGCCAGCTCGACCAGGTGGGTGAGGGCGTCGGCGGGGGCCACCGGGCGCAGGTCGGCGCGGTGCACGGTGTGGTGCCGCACCTGGCCGGCGAGGTCGACCACGCACACCGCCAGGTAGTCGACGTTGACCTCCAGGCCCAGCCCGGCCGGCCCCTGGTCGGCCAGGACCAGCCCGCGGGCCGGGCGGCCGGCGCCGACCCGGGGCGCTGGCTCCGCCTCGCTGACGAGTTGGCCGGCGAGCAGGTCCTCGACCACCGCGGAGACGGTGGCCCGGGTCAGGCCGGTGGCAGTGGCGAGGTCGGCGCGGGACGGGGGGCGCTCGGCGGCGGCGATCCGACCGAGGACGAGGGCGAGGTTGAGCTCGCGCAGGCTGCCTTGACGGGCGGCGCCGGCCGGGGAGTGGGTGGGGCTCACCCCTTGACAGTGCCATATGGTGGGCAAATAATTCAATCGCTGAACAAATAGCGACACCGCGCACCCACCACCACCCCGGAGGTCCTCATGGCACCACGCCCCACCCCCGCCGACAAGTTCTCCTTCGGGCTCTGGACGGTGGGCTGGCAGGCCCGTGACCCGTTCGGTGACGCGACGCGCCCCGAGCTCGACCCGGTCGAGGCCGTGCACCGGCTCGCCGAGCTGGGCGCGTACGGCGTCACCTTCCACGACGACGACCTGATCCCGTTCGGCGTCGACGCCGCCACCCGGGACCAGCACATCGCCCGGTTCCGCAAGGCCCTCGACGAGACCGGCCTGGTCGTCCCGATGGTCACCACCAACCTCTTCACCCACCCGGTCTTCAAGGACGGCGGCTTCACCAGCAACGACCGCGACGTCCGCCGCTACGCGCTGCGCAAGGTGCTGCGCAATGTCGACCTGGCCGCCGAGCTGGGCGCGAGCACCTTCGTGATGTGGGGCGGTCGTGAGGGCTCCGAGTACGACGTCGCCAAGGACGTCCGCGCCGCCCTGGACCGCTACCGCGAGGCCGTCGACCTGCTCACCCAGTACGTCATCGACCGCGGCTACAACCTGCGCTTCGCGCTGGAGCCCAAGCCCAACGAGCCGCGCGGCGACATCCTGCTGCCGACGGTCGGGCACGCGCTCGCCTTCATCTCCCAGCTCGAACACCCGGAGATGGTCGGCCTCAACCCGGAGGTCGGCCACGAGCAGATGGCCGGGCTCAACTACGCCCACGGCATCGCCCAGGCGCTCTGGCAGGGCAAGCTGTTCCACCTCGACCTCAACGGTCAGCGCGGCATCAAGTACGACCAGGACCTGGTCTTCGGCCACGGCGACCTGATGAACGCGTTCGCGCTGGTGGACCTGCTGGAGAACGGCGGCCCCAACGGCGGCCCGACCTACGACGGCCCTCGGCACTTCGACTACAAGCCCTCCCGCACCGAGGACATGGACGGCGTGTGGGCGTCGGCGGCCGCCAACATGGCCACCTACCTGCTGCTCAAGGAGCGGGCCGCGGCGTTCCGCGCCGACCCCGAGGTGGTCGAGGCGCTCGCCGCCAGCAAGGTCGGCGAGCTGAGCACGCCGACGCTCAACGCGGGTGAGGGGTACGAGGACCTGCGCGCCGACCGGTCCGCGTTCGAGGAGTTCGACGTCGACGCGGTGGCCGCCCGGGGCTTCGGCTTCGTCCGGCTCAACCAGCTCGCCGTCGAGCACCTGCTCGGCGCCCGCTGAGGCCCCGCCATGCCGCTGGTCGCAGGCGTTGACTCGTCCACGCAGTCCTGCAAGGTGGTCATCCGCGACGCGGAGACCGGTGCCCTGGTCCGGCAGGGCCGGGCACCGCACCCGGACGGCACCGAGGTCGATCCGGAAGCCTGGTGGCAGGCGCTGCGCAGCGCCGCCGAGCAGGCCGGTGGGCTGGCCGACGTGGCGGCGGTCTCCGTCGCCGGCCAGCAGCACGGCATGGTCTGCCTCGACGAGGCCGGCCGGGTGGTCCGCCCGGCCCTGCTGTGGAACGACACCCGCTCCGCCGACGCCGCCGCCGACCTGATTGAGGAGGCCGGCGGCGGCGCGGTCGGGCGTCGGTTCTGGGCCGAGGCCACCGGAAGCGTGCCGGTGGCCAGCTTCACCCTCACCAAGCTGCGGTGGCTGGCCACACACGAGCCGGAGCGGGCGGCCCAGGTGGCGGCCGTCTGCCTGCCGCACGACTGGCTGACCTGGCGGTTGGCCGGGGCACCGGGGCTGGGCGCACTGCGTACCGACCGGGGCGATGCCAGCGGCACCAGCTACTGGTCGCCGGCCACCGGCGAATACCGGCTGGACCTGCTGGAGAGGGGCTTCGGCCGGCAGTTGGTGCTGCCCGAGGTGATCGGTCCGGCGGAGTCGGCGGGAAAGCTGGCAGACGAACTGGGTGGGCCGGGCGGCGCGCTGCTCGGCGCGGGCACCGGGGACAACGCCGCCGCCGCTCTCGGCGTCGGTGCCGGCCCGGGTGACGTGGTCGTCTCGATCGGCACCTCCGGCACCGTGTTCAGTGTCGCCGACGTGCCGGCCGCCGACGAGAGCGGTGCGGTGGCGGGCTTCGCCGACGCGTCCGGTCGTTTCCTGCCGCTGGTCGCCACGCTCAACGCCGCCCGGGTGCTGGACGCCGCCGCCGCGCTGCTCGGCGTCAACCTGGACCAGTTGGCCGAGTTGGCGCTCTCCGCGCCGGCCGGCGCGGACGGGCTGGTCATGGTGCCCTACCTGGAGGGTGAGCGCACGCCGAACAGGCCGCTGGCCACCGGTGCGGTGCACGGGTTGACCCTGCGCACCTCGACCCCGGCGCACCTGGCCCGCGCCGCCGTGGAGGGCATGCTCTGCGCGCTCGCCGACGGCCTCGACGCGCTGACCGCGCAGGGCGCCACGGCCCGCCGCGTCATCCTGGTCGGCGGCGGAGCGCGGTCGGCGGCGGTCCGTCGAATCGCGCCGCAGGTCTTCGGCTGCCCGGTCGTCGTCCCGCCACCCGGCGAGTACGTCGCCGACGGCGCCGCCCGCCAGGCCGCCTGGGTCGCCCTGGGCGGTCCGACGCCGCCCACCTGGGCGGTCGAGGGCACCGAGGAGTACGCCGCCGAGCCCGTCCCGGCAGTCCGTGACCAGTACGCCGCCGCCCGAGGGCTGGTCCTGGACCGCCGCTGACCAACCGGTGTGGGTGACCGACGACTGCCACCCACGTGACGACGCCCTCAGCGGAGTCTGGTTGGCTGCCGGTCATGACCGTGACCAGTGGCGGGCCGGACCCGGGCCGGGGGCAGCTCGGCCAGCGCCCGCACGGCCGGGGCGGTGGCCGGGCGCACCGGTTGTACAGCGTCGTGGTGTTCGTGCTGCTCGCCTCGCTGGACAACGTGGCGATCGGGCTGGTCCCGCCGCTGTACGGCCCGATCGCCGACACGTTCGACGTGTCGGGGCGACTACTGGGCCTGGTCACGGCGGCCAGCTTCCTGGTCAGCGCGGTGGCGGCGGTCGGTTGGGCGTACGTCGGCGACCGGACCAACCGCAAGCCGCTGCTGATGGTGGGCACGCTGCTCTGGGCGGCGGGCACCGGCGGCACTGCCCTCGCCGGCGGTTACCTGACGTTCCTGGCCGCCCAACTGGTCGCGGCGATCGGTCTCGGCGCGGTCGGTTCGGTGGGCTTCTCCGTCGTCACCGACCTGATCTCGCCGACGCGACGCGGGCTGGTGATGAGCTTCTGGGGGCTGTCCCAGGGGATCGGCACGCTGGCCGGGACGCTGGTCGGCGGGCTGCTCGGGGCGACCGACTGGCGGCGGCCGTTCTGGGTGCTGACCGGTGTGGGCCTGGTCGCCACGATGGCCTACCTGTTCACCTACGACATCCGGCGCGGCCAGAGTGAGCCGGAGTTGGCCGACAGGCTGGACGCCGGCGCCGACTACGACTATCGGATCAGCCGGGCCGACCTGCCACGGATCCTGGCCCGACGGACCAACCGGTGGCTGATCCTGCAGGGGCTCACCGCGCAGGCCGCCTTCGGCTCACTGGTCTGGCTGCCGGTGCTCTTCGCCGAACGGGCCGAAGCCCAGGGCTATTCGGCGTCGACGGCGGTGGTGGTGGGCAGCGTCTTCGCCACGCTGTTCCAGCTCGGCGGGGTGCTCTCCATCGTCGGCGGGCTGATCGGCGACGCGCTGCAACGGCGTACCCCGAGGGGTCGGGCCCTGGTCGCAGCGGTCGGCATCCTCGCCGCGGTGCCGTTCTACCTGGTGCTGTTCTTCGTGCCGGTGACCATCGACGTGCCGGACGGCGCCAGCGGCGGCGCGGTGATCGGCGCGGTGCTGTCCAGTGTGTTCACCGAACCGTCGGTCGGGCTGAGCCTGCTCACCGCGGTGGTGGCGCTCGCGTTGACCTCGGCCAACTCGCCGAACTGGTTCGCGTTGATCGCCGACGTCAACCCGCCGGAGCACCGGGGCACCGTCTACAGCCTCGGCAACCTGGTCAACGGTGTCGGCCGGGCGGCCGGCAACGGGCTGGTCGGCGTGGCGTTCCAGGGACTGCGCGCCGCGTTCCCGCCACCGTTGAACTTCGCCGTCGGGCTGGCCGCGTTCCAGCTCTTCTTCATCCCCACCGGCATCATGTACTGGCTCGCCTCACGGACCTCGCCGGCGGACATCGACAACGTGCACGACCTCCTGCACGCCCGCGCCGACCGCCTCTGACCCACCGCGCCCCGCCCCGCGCCCCGCCGCCCGCGCCCCGCGATCCCCTGCCGCCCCGCCCGCCGCCGCGCGTCCCCGCCGCGCGCCGTCCCCGCCGGGTTGAGGCCACTGCATCAAGGAAATAGTGGCCTCTCACCGAGGTGAGGCCACTACATCCTTGATCTGGCGCGATCTTGGTCGGTCCGCATGGCGGGGAACTCCCTGGGAGGGCTTCCGGGGCGCGGCGAGGCGGGGCTGATTCGTTTGCGGCATCAGCTCTATAGGGAGCCGGCCCACCCCCGCCGCCCCGGTCAGGAGCATGAGTCGGCGGGGATGGGCCGGCGGAGATGGGCCGATCGGGTGAGGTCAGGCGCGCAGCCAGACCGTCACGTCGGTCGGGACCGCGCCGTCGTCGTCCAGCGGTGCGCTGGCCGCGATCACCTCGGCGCCGGCCGGCACCGGCACCGGGGCGTCACCGAAGTTGGTCAGCACGGTCAGCCCAGCGTTGCGGAAGGCCAGCACCTCGTCGTTCGAGGACAACCACTCCAGGGTGCCGCGACCGAGACCGTGGTCGCGGCGCAGCCGCAGCGCCGTGCGGTACAGCTCGTACGTCGAGCCGGGCACGTCACGCTGCCGGTCCAGCGCGTACTCCGCCCAGGACGCGGGTTGCGGCAGCCAACTGGCGTCGGTCGGCCCGAAGCCGTACGACGGTGCGTCGGCCTCCCACGGGATCGGCACCCGGCAGCCGTCCCGGCCCCGCTGGGTCTGCCCGCTGCGCGCCCAGGTCGGGTCCTGCCGGGCCTCGTCGGGCATCGTGGTGTGCTCGGGCAGGCCCAGTTCCTCGCCCTGGTAGAGGTACGCAGAGCCGGGCAGGGCGAGCATCAGCAGGGTGGCCGCCCGGGCCCGGCGCAGGCCGAGCGCGGCGTCCGGCTGTGGGTCGTCGGCTCCGATGCCGTTGGGCCGGCCGCCGCCGATTGGCAAACCGAGCCGGGACGCGTGCCGCACCACGTCGTGGTTGGACAGCACCCAGGTGGTCGGCGCGCCGACCGAATCGGTCGCCTCCAGAGATCGGGTGATCACCGCGTACTGGGCCGGCGCGGACCAGGCGGCGAGCAGGTACTCGAAGTTGAACGCCTGGTGCATCTCGTCCGGGCGGACGTAGCGGGCCAGCCGCTCGGCCGGCTCCACCCACGCCTCGGCGACCAGCACGCGCTCGCCGGGGTAGCCGTCCAGGACCTGCCGCCACTGCCGGTAGATCTCGTGTACGCCCTCCTGGTCCCACATCGGCGGGCGGGGCTTGTCCACCTCCTGGCCGGAGAGGATCTCCTGCGGGTCCTGCCAGTCGGCCAGGTCTGCCTGCTTGACCAGGCCGTGTGCCACGTCGACGCGGAAGCCGTCCACCCCGCGGTCCAGCCAGAACCGCAGCACGTCCAGGAATTCCGCGTGCACCTCCGGGTTGTCCCAGTTGAGGTCCGGCTGGCCGGTGTCGAACAGGTGCAGGTACCACTGGCCGGGCTGGCCGTCCGGGTCGGTGGTCCGCGTCCAGGCGGGGCCGCCGAAGACGCTCTGCCAGTCGTTCGGCGGCTGGTCGCCGGCCGGGCCGAGACCGTCCCGGAAGATGTATCGGGCCCGCTCCGGGCTGCCCGGCGCGGCGGTCAGCGCGGCCTGGAACCAGCGGTGCGCCGAGGAGGTGTGGTTCGGCACCAGGTCGACGATCACCCGCAGGCTGCGGGAGCGGGCCTCGGAGATCAGCTTGTCCGCGTCGGCGAGGGTGCCGAACAGCGGGTCGACGTCCCGGTAGTCGGCCACGTCGTAGCCCGCGTCGGCCTGTGGCGACGGGTAGAACGGGGAGAGCCACACCGCGTCCACGCCCAGCTCGACCAGGTGGTCGAGGCGGGCGGTGATGCCCGGCAGGTCGCCGATCCCGTCGCCGTCGGAGTCGGCGAACGAGCGAGGGTAGATCTGGTAGATGGCGGCCTCGGTCCACCAGCCGGTGATCGGGCCGGCGGAGGAGGTCTGCTGCGTCGGGTCGGTGTTCAGGGTGGTCTCCCGTGTCGAGCTGTGGGTGGACTGCCGGGCGGTGCTGTTGCCGGCCGCGTCGCCGCCAGCCGCCGACCGGTGGCGGGTGGTTGAGGTTTCAGTGTGCCCGTGGTGGTGCGGTTGACTCGCGGACCACCAGCCGAGTGGGCAGGATCACCGACGTGTCGGGGCCGGTACCCCGTTGGCCGACGATCGGGTCAAGATTGCCAGCCCCGAGCGGGTCCAGCAGCATGCGGGCGGCGAGCCGGCCCTGCTCCGCGGCGGGCTGGGCGATGGTGCTGAGCCCCAGCAGACCGGCGAGGTCGTGGTCGTCGATGCCGATCACGCTGACGTCCTGGGGTACGCGCAGCCCGGCGTCGCGCAGCGCGGTCATCGCGCCCATCGCCATCTCGTCGCAGGCCGCGACGATAGCGGTCGGAGGTTCACCGCGGGCCAGCAGTTCGGCGGTGGCCCGGTTGCCGCCGTCGATGGTGAACGACGACTCGACGTCCAGGCTCGGGTCGGGTCGCAGGCCGGCGGCCCGCAACTCGGCCTGGTAGCCCCGGCGTCGGTCGAGGTGGGTGGTGAACGCCAACTCGTCCTCCGGGTCACCGGAGATGTGGGCGATCCGGTGGTGGCCCAGGTCGAGCAGGTGGCGGGTCGCCGTCCGCGCGGCGGCCACATCGTCGATGCGTACGCACGGCCAGTTGGGCACCCTGCTGCCGGAGCTGATGGTCACCCCCGGCAGGTCCAGGGCGGCCAGCGCGGTCAGGTCGGCCGGTCGCAGCGGGGTGGCGACAAGCATCATGGCGTCGACCCGCTTGTGCAGGTTCGCGGTACGCAGCACCCGCTGGCGGATCTGCTTCCGGCCGCCGAGGTTGTAGAGCAGCAGGTCGTAGCCGGACTGGTGGAGGTGTTCCTCGACCGCCTCGACGACGGTGCTGAAGAACCAGCGGGTGATCCGGGGGACGACGACCGCGACGGTGCCGGTGCGGCCTCCGGCCAGCCGGGACGCGCTCGGCGAGACCGCGTAGTCGAGCTGCTCGGCGGCGGCGAGCACGCGGCGTCGGGTGGCGGCGGAGACTGTCGGCAGCCCGCGTAGGGCCCGTGAGACGGTGGCCGTGGAGACCCCGGCCAACCGGGCGACATCATCTATCTTCGTCACGGTTCCCTCGCTTCGTACCCGGCGCCCGCCGCCGCCCGAGGGGCCAGGCGGCGGCGGGCAAGCGGGTCAGCCCTTGACGCTGCCGGCGAGCAGACCTCGCACGAAGAAGCGCTGCAGGGACAGGAACACGACGAGCGGAACGATGATCGATACGAACGCGCCGGCGGTCAGCCGTTGCCACTCGTTGCCGCGGGTGCCAGCCATCTCGGCCAGCCTCACCGTGAGCGGGGCGGTCTCGTTGCCGCCACCGGCGAAGATCAGCGCGACCAGCAGGTCGTTCCAGACCCAGAGGAACTGGAAGATGCCGAACGCGGCCAGCGCCGGGGTGATCAGCGGCAGCACGATGGTGCGGAAGATCTTCGGGTGGGTGGCCCCGTCGACCCGGGCCGCCTCCATCAGGTCGCCCGGCAGTTGCGAAATGAAGTTGTGCAGCAGGAAGACGGCGAACGGAAGCGCGAAGCAGGTGTGCGCGAACCACACCTGGGCGAACTTCTGCTCGTCAACCAGGTCCCAGGCCGGCATCAGGGTGACACCGCCGAGGGAGACGCCGGTGGAGAAGAACCTCAGCAGCGGCACCAGGGCCATCTGCAGCGGGACGATCTGCAACGCGAAGATCGCGATGTAGAGCCAGTCCCGGCCCCTGAAGTTCATCCAGGCCAGCGCGTACGCGGCCAGGGCCGCGAAGGCGAGCGGGAAGAGCACCGACGGGATGGTGATCGCCAGCGAGTTGATGAAGTAGCTGGCGAGCTGCCCGGATGACGACGACCGCCCGAACAGGACCTGCTGGTAGTTCTCCAGCGTGAACTGCGGGTTGGTGAAGGCCGTCCACCAACCGGTGGTCTTGATCTCGTCCTCCGGCCGGAGGGATGAGATGAACAGGCCGAAGGTCGGGATGGTCCAGACCACCGCGATGACAATGGAGACCAGGGTCGCCGTACGGCTGTTGAGTCGTCGACGGACCCGCCCGGCGGCGGTCTTCGGCGTGTCGGTCTTCTGTGTGCCGGCGGCGACGGTCGGCGTTGCGGTGGTCATCTCAGCCCTCCCGCTGCTGACGGAGGTTGCGGATCTGGTAGATCACGACCGGGATGACCAGGATGAAGAGGAAGACCGCGAGCGCGGAGCCCTGCCCGTTCTGGCCGTACCGGAACGCCTGGTTGTACATCTCGCTGGCGATCACGCTGGTGTCGTAGTTGCCGTTGGTCGCGGTCCGGACGATGTCGAAGACCTTGAGCGTGGCGATCGTGAGGGTCACCGCCACGACGATCAGCGCCGGCCGGATGCCCGGCATGGTGATCTGCCAGAACATCTGCCATGGGCTGACGCCGTCGAGTCGGGCGGCCTCCACGATGTCACCGGGGATCGCCTTGATCGCGGCGGAGAGCACCACCATGGCGAAACCGGCCTGGATCCAGACCATGATGACGATCAGCAGCAGCGTGTTCAGTGGTGATTCGAGCAGCCACTGCCTCGGCTCGCCGCCGAGGCTGACCACGATCTGGTTGAGCAGACCGATCTGGTCGCCCTCGCCGCGGTAGGCGTAGACGAACTTCCAGATGATGCTGGCGCCGACGAACGAGATCGCCATCGGCAGGAAGATCAGCGACTTGGCCACGGCCTCGAACCGGGCCTTGTCCACCAGGACGGCGTAGATCAGGCCGAACGCGGTCGCCACCAGCGGGACCAGGACCACCCAGACCAGGGTGTTGATCAGGACCCGGACGATCGAGTTGTCGGAGAACATCCAGCCGTAGTTGCGCAACCCCACCCAGTTGGTGCTGCTCCCGTCCATCAGGGAGAGCATCATGGTGCGGATGGCCGGCACGACCAGGCCGATGGTGAGCAGCAGCAGCGTCGGCAGCAGGAAGAAGAACGCGAAGAGTCCTTCCCGCCGCTTGGGGCGGCGGGGGAGTGGGCCCCCACTCGTCGAGGCCGCCACGAGCTGCGCCTCCCGCCGCCGGGCGAACCAGGCCGGTACGACGTCGAGCAGCAGGAGCAGACCGCCCACCACCACCACGAAGGCGACCAGCCCGTACATCAGCATGAGGAGCTTCGGCTGCTCATCGGCGAAGTCGAACTCCATCAACCCTCCCTCAAGGTCCGCTCGGCCGGTGGCCCAGCCCGCGATCAGCGGGCCGGGCCACCGCCGGGATCACTTAGGCCAGCTGCTCTCGATGCCCTGGAGCACCGGGGCGGTCGCCTTGCCGTTCAGCCACTCGACCATGCCCTTCCAGAACGTCCCCGCGCCGACCGCGGCCGGCATCAGGTCGGATCCGTCGAAGCGGAAGACGCCGGTCTTGTCCTGCAGGATCTGGACGGAGAGCTTGTCGATCGGGCTGGCGACGTTGGCGATGTCCAGCTTGTTGTTCGCCGTGACCCAGTTGCCGAGCTTCGCGCGGCTGTTCACGTACTCGCCGGAGGCGAGGTAGGTCTGCACCGCCTGGACCTCGGGACGGTCGGCGTAGCCGACGACGAACTCGCCCGCGCCCAGCACCGGCTTGCCCTTGGCGGCGTCGATGGCCGGGAAGTAGAAGGCGAACGCGTCGCCGTCCTCGGCCACCTTGGTGCCCTCGGGGAACTGGTTGGCGTAGAACGACGCCTGCCGGTGCATCGCGCACTTGCCGTTGGTCACCGGCACGCCCGCCTCCTGGAAGGAGGTGGTGGTGATGCTCTTGACGCCGCCGAACCCGCCGTTCATGTACTTGTCGTTCTTGAGGATCGTGCCGGCGCGGTCAACCGCGTCGATGATCCGCGGGTCGTTGAACGGGATCGCGTGGGTGGTCCACTGGTCGTAGACGTCGGGCGTCTGCGTACGCAGCAGCACGTCCTCGATCCAGTCGGTCGCCGGCCAGCCGGTGGCGTCACCGGACTCGACGCCCGCGCACCACGGCTTCATGCCGCTGGCGGCGATCTTGTCGCTCAGGGCGATGAGCTGCTCCCAGCTGGTCGGAACCTCCCAGCCCTTCTCCTTGAACGTCTTCGGCGAGTACCAGACGAAGGACTTGACGTTCGCACCGAGCGGCACGCCGTAGAGCGTCCCGTTGACGGTGCCGTACTTCAGCCAGTCGGCCGGCATGTTCTGCTCGGCCATCGCCTTGGTGTCGGCACCGAGGGACTTCAGCTTGCCGGCGTCCGCGAAGCGCTTCACCAGGCCAGGCTGGGGTACGAAGGCGATGTCGGGGGCGTTGCCACCGTCGACCCGCACGGGGAGCTGCGCCTCGAACTCGCCGCTGCCCTCGTAGTTGATCTCAATGCCGGTGCAGTCGGTGAACTGCGCCCATGACCGCTCCAGCAGGTCGGCCTCGGCGTCACGGATCGACGCGTAGATCGAGACCTTCTTGCCGTCGTTGCCCTGGTACTTCTCGTACGGGGCACACTCCGCGGAGCCTGCCTTGTCGCTCTTCTTGTCGTCACCGGTGCCGCAGGCGGTGGCGCTGAGCGCCAGCCCGAGCACACCGGCGATCACGAAGGCCTGGCGTGGTCTGGTAAAGACCGCCATGCCGTCCTCCTTCCTAGCCGGCGTGGTCGTGCTGAGACCCTCGCCGGTCCGATTGGGCGTGCACACATGTAAGCGCTTGCATCCGTCCGGGTCCACCCCCCGTCAGACACGAGCGAGTAACAATCCCGAAACCTGGAACCCGCAGCTGGGCGCGCTCCCAGGGGGTCAAACATTCGCGCTTTCGAAGAGTGGCGATATCTGTCAGGCTGATTCCATTGCATCGAAGGTTTTCGACATAGGAGGTTCTGTATGCGCATGCGGTGGATCAGCCTGCTGGCGACGGGTCTGCTCGTCGCGGGAGTCCTCACGCCGGTCAGCCCGGCGATGGCGGCGCCGACCTTCCGAGTGCCGTTCCCCTGCGGCCAGACCTGGTCCGGGCAGACCCGATCGGCCCACAGCCCGGCGTACGCCGTGGACTTCAACCGCACCGACGACGTCGGCGATCCGGTGGTGGCCAGCGCCCCCGGCACCGTCGACCGGGTGACAAACCTCGGTGACACCAGCTACGGCAAGTACGTCCGGATCGACCACGGCGGCGGCTACAGCACCTACTACGCCCACCTCAGCGGCTTCAACGTCTCGGTCGGGCAGACGGTCGGCTACGGCAAGGTCATCGGCTGGGTCGGCAGCACCGGCGGGTCCACCGGCCCGCACCTGCACTACGAGCAGCGCCTCAACGGCAGCGACATCCAGGTCCGGTTCAACGGCAGCCTGGCGCTCTACTGGGGCACCAAGAACTACACGAGCGGCAACGGTTGCAGTTCGGGCGCCGGCTCCGGCACTGTCGACACCAGCGGCACGCCGCTGACCGTGCGCTCCGGCCCCGGCACGGGGTACGCCTCGGTGGGCACCGTCGCCGACGGCACCAAGGTGACCATCGCCTGCCAGACCAGCGGCACCAGCGTCACCGGCACCTACGGCACCAGCACGATCTGGGACCGCATCGGCAGCGGCCGGTTCATCGCCGACGCGTACGTCTACACCGGTTACGACGGCTACATCCCGAACGTGCCTCGCTGCTGACCGGTCGGCGACAAGGGTCTCCGGCGGCACCCGTCCGCCGGAGACCCGGCGCGGGTCAGGAGTTCAGCTGCCAGATCGACAGGTTCAGCGCGGCGGCGAAGGTGACCCACGCCCAGTACGGCAGCAGCAGTGCCGCCGCGACCCGGGACACCCGCGCGAAGAGCACCACGGTGAGCCCGATCGCCAGCCACATCACCACGATCTCCGCGAACGCCAGCCCGTACTGCCCCGCGCCGAAGAACAGCGGGGTCCAGATCGCGTTGAGCACCAGTTGGGCGGTCCACGCCCAGAGCGCGGGGGAGAAGCCGACCCGCCGCCACACCAGCCAGCCGGCCACCGCGATCAGCGCGTAGAGCGCCGACCAGACCGGGCCGAACAGCCAGGAGGGTGGCGCCCAGGTGGGCTGTTGCAGGCTCGCGTACTCGTCGGTGGTGCCCTGCACACCCAGCCCGCCGATCGCGGCCGCGACGAAGACCGCCGCGGCGAAGGCGACAAGTGCCCAGAGGGACCGCCGGCCGGAGGTGGGTCGCGCGTGCTGAGTTGCCTCCATCATCGAGATATTGCCGATTCACCGGCGGATCAAACCGGATCGGTCGGCACCTCGACGGACATGACAGCGCCGGGGCCGCTGCGGCCGATGCTCCTGTCGGGAGGACGGAGCTCCGGTCGCGGCGACCCCGGCGGGTCCCGGTCCTACGACGTGCGGACGTCAATTGAAGATGCTGACACCACCAGGGCCGACCAACAGCCCGACAACGATGAGGACGATGCCCCACAGGATCTGCCGGCGGAACAGCGCGAGGATACCGGCGACCACGAGTACGACTGCGAGAATCCAGAGAATCAGCTCCATGACCTCTGACTACCCGACCCGCCAATCGGGGAAACCTGGTCCGTGTCGAGTTGATCCCCGATATGGAAGACGCTGTACGCCTGCTTGATCACCGGGTGCGCCACGTTGCGGACGCGTACCCCGCCCGGGGTGGTGCCGCGCTCGCTGCCCGCGTGCGCGTGCCCGTGCAGGGCCAGCGCGGTGGGTGCCGAGTCGATCGCCTGCCCCAACTGGTACGAGCCGAGGAACGGGTAGATCTCCAGCGGTTCGCCGGCCAGCGTGTCGGGCACCGGCGAGTAGTGGGTGAGCGCGACCAGCATGTCGCAGTCCAGTGAGCGCAGGGCCGCGCCGAGGCGGTCCGCGCTCTCGTTGGTGGTCCGGACGAACGACTTCATTTCCGGCTCGCCGAAGTCGCTCGCGCAGCGCCCGGCGAACCCACCGCCGAAGCCCTTGACGCCGGCGATGCCGAGCCGGCCGCCCGCGCAGTCCAGCACGACGCCGTCGCCCTCCAGCACGGTGATGCCCGCGTCCTCAAGGACCTTGACCACCTGTGGCACCTCGTCACACTGATGATCGTGGTTGCCCAGCACGGTCACCACCGGAACGGCCAGACCACCGAACTCCTGCGCCACGCAGCGCGCCTCGGCCTCGGTGCCGTGCCGGGTCAGGTCCCCGGCCAGCAGCAGCGCGTCGGCGCAGTCCGGCAGTTCCTCCAACGCCGGACGGAACCGACCGACCACGTCCTCGTCCAGATGCACGTCGCCCACGGCGGCGATCCGGATCACCATGGAACCTCCCTCAGGGCAGTTGCTCGATCTCCGTGGGCGCCTGGACGCGGATCACCCCGATGTCGCTGGTGACCGGCACGTCCGGGAAGCGCTCGGCCACCCGGCGCAGGATCTCCTCGCGCCGATGTGGACTCTCCACCTCGCCGTAGAGCACGAGGGCGCGTTCCCGCCGGACCACGGTGATCCCCTGTTCGGCGACGGCGGGGTCCTCGGCGAGCAGCCGCTGGATCTCCGCCTCGACGTACTCGTCGGGTGGCCCGACGCCGGTGTCGCGATGGTGCGTCACGGTGTCCCCTCTCCTTGCTGGGTGCCGCTGTCCGGCACCACCTCCAGCCGGTCCAGCAACACCAGGAACGCCTCCGCGTACGGCGAGTGCTGCGTCTCCTTGCGTACCCGTTCCCAGTCGATCTGCTCCCGCAGCGACCGGGCCAACGGCAGGCCGCGGGCGAAGTCGCAGTAGTGCTGGGAGAAGCTCAGCAGTTTGTGCACCATCAGCTGGGTGGCGGACAGCACCGGCATGTGGATGGCGTCCACCGGTCGCACGACCGTGTCGGCGAACGTCTCCTCGGTCACCGGCGTCTCGATCGGCCGGTGGATCAGATCCACCATCCGCTCGTCGTCGAAGACCTTGACCAGCCAGTCCTCCGGCGGGCGCTCGGCGCGGAAACCGGCGGCCACCAGGGCCTCCAACGACCGTTCGACGTCGGCCTCGCGGATCAGGAAGTCGACGTCGTGATCGCTGGAGTGGCCGCCGTGGGCATAGACGGCGAAACTGCCGCCCAGGGCGAACGGGATCTCGGACTGCTTGAGCACGGCGGCGACCTTTTTGAGGGTGTGCACCAGACTCTCGTCCCCGCGCTCAGCCATCTGGCTCTCCCGTCGGTCATGTTGGTGGACAGGCGGTTGGATTCGAACTCCCGTACCCGGCATTCCGGTTGCCCACACCTGGCGGGGTAGCGGTCGGGTGTCAACGGGGACGAAGCTCTATAAACCTCGCAGGACCTGAGCGTGGGTCGGATAACCTGTCAAGGGTGGCCAGATCACCGGGGATGCGACGCGGCAAGACCCGATTACGCACCATCGCCCTGATCGGCATCGACGGTTCGGGCAAGACCACGCAGGCACACCGGTTGGCCGACGCGCTGACCGCCGCCGGCCGTCCCGCGAAGTACCGCCGCAACGCCAGCGGGCGTCGCTGGCTCGGCCGGCTCGCGCAGCGGTTCGGCCGCCCGGACGCTCAGCGGCTGGTCGGGCGCGACGGCGTCATGGCGGTGGAGTCCGTGCTGCGCTGGTTCGCCATCGCGCTGGCCCTGCTCAGTTGCCTGCTCACCGGCCGCACGGCGGTGATGGACCGCTACTCGGCCTGCCAGTACGCGAGCATCCGGGCGCACGGCGGGCAACGCTGGGAGCGGTTGGCCCGAGCCGGCTACCGGCTGTTCCCGACACCGCAGGTGACGTTCCTGCTCGCCGTCGACCCCGCCGAGGCGTACCAACGCATCGAGCGGCGGGGCACCGACCACGAGACGATGGGTTGGCTCACCGCGGCGGACACCGCGTACCGGACCCTGCCCGAGTACCCGACCTTCGTGCTGGTGGACGCTGGTCGTTCGGCCGACGAGGTGACCGAGCAGATCCGGGCGCACCTGGCCACCTGGCTGCCCTCGGATGACAGCCTCGACGCCCGGTCAACGGGGCAGCGATCGGAGCGTGCCGGCCCGCTGGTGGGTCAGGCGCGTCCGTAGACCGGGACGGAGGCGCCGCTGGTCGGCGCCGAATCGGCCGACGCGAGAAAGTGGACCACCGGCGCGATCTCGGCGGGGGAGACCCAGCGGGAGTGGTCGGCGGCGGGCTGGGCAGCCCGGTTCGCCGGGGTGTCGATGATGCTGGGCAGCACGGTGTTGCAGCGCACGTTCCGGGACCGGTACTCCACCGCGACCGCGTTGGCGAAGGCGAGCACCGCAGCCTTCGCGGTGACGTAGCCGGCCGCGCCGGGGAACGGTGCGACCGCCGCGCGGGCCGACACGCAGACCACCGCGCCGCCGCCGGCGGCCACGAGGTGCGGCAACGCGGCCTGGGTGACCAGGTAGGTGGGCCGCAGGTTGACGGTGAGCATCCGCTCGAACTCGTCGACCGGCGTCTCGTGCACCAGCCCGCCGCTGGCGTACCCGCCGACCAGGTTGACCACCGCCCGCAGCGGCGCCGCCGGGTCGTCGGTCGCCGCCTCGACCGCGCGGGCCGCGCCGGCCGGGTCGCTCAGGTCCGCGATCAGTCGGACCAGGTCGTCCGCCGCCGGCTCCGACCCGGGCCGACCCTGCCTCTCGGGTACGACCACCCGCCAGCCTGCCGCCAGGAAGGTGCTGGTGACCGCCCCGCCCAGCCCGCCCGAACCTCCGGTGACCAGCACACTGCGTTCCGCCATGCGGCCCACGCTAGTGCCTTGGGAGCCCGTGGCCCTGCCCGGTGTGGGCGGTCGGGTCGGCTGTACGGTCCGGCCGGACCCGGATCGCCGCACCCGCGGCACCGTACGGCGAGGTGACCGGACCCGCCGGGGGAGGCGGTGCCGTCTGGACGGTGGCACGCTTGGCCGGACGGAGTCGCCCGTTCGGCGGTACTTTCCCCAACACGTGGAGTCATGGTTGACGCTCACGCTTGGTGAAAGTAAGTTTCATCCGTGGCGAAGAGTCCGAAGATTTCTGTGAATCACGAGCCCGGTGGGCTGATCGTCCACATCAGTGGGCTGCTGCCCTCGCTGTCGCCGGCCGAGCAGCGGGTCGCCCGCCTGGTCGTCGCCGACCCGGCCGCCGCCGCACGTCGGACGATCACCGATCTCGCCACCGCCGCCGAGACATCCGAGGCGACCGTCATCCGGTTCTGCCGGTCGGTCGGCATGGACGGTTACCCGCAGCTGCGCATCCGGCTCGCCGCCGAGGCCGCCCGCCGGATCGAGCCGCCGGACGCCCGGGTGGTCGGCGGTGACATCCCGCCCGGCGCCGACCTCGCGCAGATCATCGCCACGATCGCGTTCAACGACGCCCGCGCGGTCGAGGAGACCGCCGAGCAGCTCGACCCGGCCGTCTGCGAGCAGGTGGTCGAAGCGATCGCGGGCGCCGGACGGATCGACATCTACGGCGCGGGCGCCAGCGGTTTCGTCGCCTCCGACTTTCAGCAGAAGCTGCACCGCATCGGCCGGATCGCCTTCTACTTCCCGGACGTGCACACCGCGTTGACGTCGGCCGCCCTGCTCGGCCGGGGTGACGTGGCGATCGGCATCTCGCACACCGGCACCACCTCCGACGTGATCGAGGTGCTGGAGCAGGCCCGGACGCGGGGCGCCAGCACGGTCGCGCTGACCAACTTCCCGCGCTCGCCGATCACCGACGTGGCCGATTTCGTGCTGACCACCGCAGCCCGGGAGACGACGTACCGCTCCGGTGCGACGGCCAGCCGACTGGCCCAGCTCACCGTGGTCGACTGCCTCTTCGTCGGGGTGGCGGCCCGCAACCGGTCCCGCGCCCGCAAGGCCCTTGAGGCGACCGCCGAGGCGGTCCAGTCCCACCGGGTGGGTGCCAACCGGAGGCGGGCATGACGCCCGGTTCGGTGGAGCCGGACGAGGCAATGTCAGCACCACCCGCCCGCCCGACGGTCCGGGTGGGCGCCCCCACCGAACGCCGTAACCCGCTCAGCGTCGACCTCGACCTGATGTCGACCCGGGACGTGCTCACCGTGATCAACGAAGCCGACCGGCGGGTGCCGGGGGCGGTCGCGGCGGTGCTCGACGAGATCGCCGCCACGGTCGACCTGGCCGTCGCGGCGCTGCGCGGTGGCCACCGGGTGCACTACTTCGGTGCCGGCACCTCGGGTCGGCTGGGCGTGCTCGACGCGGCCGAACTGGCACCCACCTTCAACTCGCCCCGGCACTGGTTCTGCGCCCACCTGGCCGGCGGGCCGGACGCCATGTGGCGGGCCGTGGAGGACGCCGAGGACGACGATCAGGGCGGCGCGGTCGAGGCCGCCGGATGTGTGCGCGCGGGTGACCTGGTGGTCGGTCTCGCCGCCAGCGGGCGCACCCCGTACGTCCTCGGGGCGCTGGCCGCGTCCCGCGTCACGGGTGCCTCGACGGTGCTGCTCTGCGCCAATCCGGAGGCGGAGGCGGCCCGGTCCGTCGACGTGTTCATCGGGGTGGACACCGGACCCGAGGTGGTCACCGGGTCGACCCGGATGAAGGCGGGCACAGCGCAGAAGTTGGTGCTCAACACGTTCTCCACCGCCGTCATGGTGCGCCTGGGGCGGGTCTACTCGAACCTCATGATCGATATGGTCGCCACCAACGCGAAGCTTCGCGGACGAATGATCTCGATCCTGGTCGAGGCGACCGGATGCTCCGAGGAGGTTTCTCGGCGGGCACTCAACGAGGCCGACGGCGACCTGAAGACGGCGCTGGTTTCGCTGGTCTCCGGTGCCGAGGTCGCTGCCGCGCGGGTCGCGTTGGCGCGCTCCGCTGACCAGGTACGCGGCGCCCTCGCCCTGCTCGCCTCCTAGCCCGCGGCACCCACCCCTGCCGGCGGGAAGCGAACGGGGCTCCGGATTGTTCATCGGGGCGGGGGGTAATAACACCCTGTGAATGAACCGACCGGTCCGCCGGTGCGTATCTGGCAGTGACCAGGATCGCAGCGCGGTGGTGACCCGGGTCGCTGTGCCCCTGCGGCGGGCGGTGTTGCCATGGTGCGGGCGTTCGGCGATTCGTCGACCCGCCAACCCGTTTGAGGTGCCCAGCGGCGAGCTACCCGGCGGGTGCTGACAGCAAACATGGACCGTGCTCTCAGCAACTACTCAGGCATTCGTGACACTTTCGACTCACGACATGGAATCCCCGAGACGTCTCATCTGTTGTGTAGGTGTCAGCACCGATGGGCACAGCAGAAGTTACCAGGGGCTGACTGACGTGGGGACTGGCAAGGAACCGGGCAACCGGCGCGAGCGAGGGGACCGTGGGCAACGTGGACAAGAACATCGGCATGCGCACCGACGAGGTGGCCGAGGAGCGCGACCTGGTCGGCGTCTACCTGCACGAGATCTCCCGGACGCCACTGCTGGACGCCGCCAAGGAGGTCGAACTCTCCAAGGCGATCGAGGCCGGCCTCTACGCCGAGCACCTGCTCGGTGAGGACGCCGTTCCCGCCAGCGTCGACCTGACCGACCTGGAGTGGCTGGTCGTCGAGGGCGAGCGAGCGAAGGACCTCTTCATCCGCGCCAACCTGCGACTCGTCGTGTCGATCGCCCGCCGCTACGTGCGCTCGGGCATGCCCATGCTGGACCTGATCCAGGAGGGCAACACCGGCCTCGTCCGGGCGGTCGAGAAGTTCGACTACGAGCGTGGCTACAAGTTCTCCACCTACGCCACCTGGTGGATCCGCCAGGCCATCAGCCGGGCGATCGCCCAGCAGGAGCGCACCGTCCGACTGCCGGTGCACCTGGTGGAGGACGTCAACCGGATGCGCAACGTGGCCCGGCAGCTCACCCGTGAGCTCGGTGCCGACCCGGAGCCGGAGCAGATCGCGGCGTCGCTCGGCGTCACCGTCGAGCGGGTCAACGAGCTGCGCCGCTGGTCGCAGGACACCGTCTCGCTGGACACTCCGGTGGGCGACGACGGCGACACGAGTCTCGGCGACCTGGTCGCTGACAGTGACGCGCCGTCGCCGGAGGACATCGTCCTCAGCGGCCTGGAGCGGCAGCGCATCGAGGGTCTGCTCAACCACCTCGACGACCGGTCCGCCGGCATCATGCGGGCCCGTTACGGGCTGGAGGACGGCCGCGAGCACTCGCTCACCGAGGTCGCGTCCCGGTTCTCGCTGTCCCGCGAGCGGATCCGCCAGCTGGAGATCCAGGCCCTCGGCCGGCTGCGTGAGCTTGCCCGCGCGGAGGGGCTGCAGGCAGCCTGACCTGGTAGTAATGACGGCGAACGGCCGGCGTCCGATAGGGGGACGCCGGCCGTTCGCCGTATCCGGTCGTTGCTAGCGGACCCGACCGTAGCCCTGAATCGGCATCATGTTCATGCCGCGCTTGAGGACGTTGCGGCCGGCGCTCGGTGCGTCGATCACCTGGCCGCCACCCACGTAGAGGGCGACGTGCCCGAGCCCGCTGTAGAAGACCAGGTCCCCCGGCCGCAGGTCGCCCTTGCCGATGTGGGTGACCGCGTTCCACTGCATGCGGGTGTTGTGCGGCAGCGACTTGCCAGCGGCCCGCCAGGCCGCCGAGGTCAGTCCGGAACAGTCGTAGCCGTTCGGACCGTCGGCCGCCCACACGTACGGCTTGCCCAGCGCGCCGAAGGCGTAGCGCACCGCCGTGCCGGCATCCCCGGACACGGCCGGCACGTTCTTGGCCTCGGCCTTCGCCGTATGGGGCGCGGGCCGTTCGGTGGCCGAGCCGTACGCCTGTCGGCGCAGCTCGTAGAGCTTGGCCAGGTCGTTCTCGATGCGCTTCTTGCCCGCCGCGAGTTCGCGGGCCTGCGCGGCCTGCCGGGCCAGCGTGGCGTCCAGACGCGCCTTCTCGTCGAGCAACCGCCGCTGGTCCGCGGTGAAACCGGAGATGCGCTCCTGCCGTTGACGGGTCAGCTGGTCGAGCGTGCCGAGCCGGTCCAGCAGCGCGGCGGAACCGCCGGGGCGCAGCAGCGCGTCCGCGGTCCGCAGACCACCGCTCTTGTACGCGGAGTTGGCCAGTTCGGCGACGTCGGCCCTGCTCTGCTCGGCCTGCTGCTCCAGCGGGCCGATGCGGGCCTGTAATCGGGCCACCGTGCTCTTGTTTGCCTTGATCTGCTCGTTGAGCTTGTTGTACGACTCCACGACCCGCTCCAACTCGGCCGAGGACGTCTCGATCCGGCGGGTCAGGTCGGCGGGGGACGGCTCGGCGTGAGCCACCGCCGTCGGCGCGATCAGCGCGGCCGACATGCCGACCAGCGCCATGGTGCGCAGCAGGTATCTCAGGGATGACAAGAGCGAAAGGCCCCTCTCCCACGGTCGCCGACGGGGCTGCTGACGCCCTCGGCGACACCGGCCGGGGCCATCCGGGCGGACGGCACTGGGCCAGACCGGCTCGCCCAACCTAACCCGGGACGGTTGTCGCTCGCAGTTGAAGCAGGGGCGAATGTTGGCGAAGTGACGGGAAGTACCGCTGCGGTCGGTGACTCAATCGTGGCTGCTGACGCGGGCACAAGGCGTCGAGAGTCCCTTCTGTCGCCAATTGACTGGTATCCGACTTTCGTCGTTCCGGGCGTATGCCGCCGGATAGCGGACCGTGATAACCGACAAAACCTGAAATGGATGCTGTTTCACAACCATGTCGTCCGTCCGGGTGAGCTGTCGGAAGCCGGTAAATGCCCAGGTGGGCTGGCGGAGGCCGAACACAATTGAGGCCGGAGCCGGGAATCCCGTCGATAGACAACGATGCCCGTGGTTGGCGGGCCCCGGCGAGCCGCCCCCGCGGGAGGAACCGTGAATCGTGAAGGCGCAGGGACGCGACCGCAGCGAACGGTGCCCAGTGCCAGGTCGACCCTGCTGTACGCGCGACCCGGCATCATCGTCACCGTCGACCGGTTCACCGTCGGCCGCACCAGCTACCGCATCGTCGACCTGACCCATTTGCGGACCACCCGAGGCCCGCACGACCGGATCGCCGTCCGGGCCGTCGTGATCACCGCTTCCATGATCGGCGCGGTCGGTCTGCTGCTCGGCTTCACCGGCGGCCTGCAACGGCTGACCGCCGGGGCGTACCTCATTCTCGGTGCGGTGTTCCTGCTGCCGGCGGCGCTGGCCCTGGTCGGCGATCGCTGGCGGCCACCGCCGCACGAGTTGTGGGGGTGGTACCGGGGAACGGAGACGCTGCTGTTCAGCGCCGACGACGAGCGGCAGTTCGGCCAGGTCACCCGGGCGCTGCTGCGGGCACGGGAGGTCAACCGGTACGGCGGCTGGGCGGACCCGGTCGCCTCGGCCGAGCCGTGGCGGCCCAGCCGCTGACCCGACCCGTCGCAGCGGTCAGCTGGCGACCGGCTCCGGCGTACGGTCCGCGGGCCGGTTCAGCCAGCCGCTGACCCGGCGCTCGGCGTAGAACGAGACGAACGGCACGGTGCCGGCCAGCATCACCAGGATCATCCGCTTCAGCGGCCACTCGGCCCGGCGGCTCAGGTCGAACGCGGCCAGCAGGTAGACCATGTAGAGGAAGCCGTGAGCCTGCCCCACGAACTCCACCACGATCGGTTCGTCGAACCCGTACTTCAGCGGCATGCCGATCACGACCAGCAGGATCAGCGCCACGCCCACGATCCAGGCGATCACGCGGTAGCGGGTAAGGGCTGCGCCCACCGTCGTCCGTCCTTCCGAGCCCCGGCTCAGCCGGGATAGTCACCGGGCCGGGCGCCCGGATTGGCGTTCAACCATGACAGGTAGTCGTTGTAGGCGGCCAGGTCGGCGTCGTCGGCCGGCGGGGCGGTCGCCGGCACCCGGGACACCCGTACCGGTCGGCGTACCGCCGGGCGGCCACCGCTGGTCGCGGCCGGCGCTTCGGCGGTGTCGGCCGGAAGCTCGGCGGTGTCGGCCGGGGGCTCGGCGGCTGCCTCCGCGTTGCGGCGGGCCAGTCGCACCTCCCGCCACCAGACGTAGACCACGAAGGCGGCGAAGACCGGCCACTCGACCGCGTACCCCCAGCTGATGCTGTTGCCGGCGGCGGCCCGGCTGATCTGCCACCAGCCCAGCCCGAGGAAGCTCACGACCAGCACGACCATGGCCACGTGACGTGCGATCCACGCCGGGGTCCAGAGCCACCTCATGCCGTCGAGAGTACCGGGGACCGTGCCGCTCTCCGACACCGTGTCGTAGTTGTCGCGGGGCCGGGGTGGTTTGGCATCACCGGCTTTGGGCATCCGTCTAGACGCCAGCCCAAACGAGACCAGGGGGGCGATGATGACCGGATCGGTACGCGAGGACGGTTCCGTGTCCAGCGGCAGCGCGGACATGAGCCCCGAGCAGCGGGTGTCCGAATGGAGCGGCGACCATCTCGCCGACCCGGGCGGCGCGGTTCTCGACGGCGACGCGCTCGGCGTCGACCCGACGGAGCTGACCGACGAGGATCTGATCCGCGAGATGCACAGCCTGCACCGCACGCGGCTGGACACCCTCCGCCACGCCTCGGACTCCGCCCTCGCCAGCCACCTGCGGCGCACGGCCGAACTCGAAACCGAGTACCTGGCCCGTCACCCCGGCCGGGAGGTCGACCCGAGCCGCCTGCGGGGTGACTGATGGCGGCGCGTGCGGTACGAGGCATGTCCGCGCCACCCGAGGTGGTCTTCAACACGGCAACCGACCCGTCCCGGGCTTCGGCGTGGCTGCCCGAGCCGTTGCGCGGCGACGGCAGCCCCGCCGCCGAGATCGACGGCGAGGAACTGCGAGCCCGCTGGGGTGACGCCGACTGGTCCGCGGAGATCCGGGTGCATCCCGCGGACTCCGGTGGCGCTCGGATCCAACTCGACCTGACCGACGGCTCGGGCGGGTCGGGTCCGGACCAACTGGCCGACGAGGCGCTGACCAACCTCGTCCGCGAGGTCGCCGACAACCTCCAGGCCGGCTGAGAGCGCCCCGACCCCGCACCGAAACCCCGCACCACGACGACATGCGAGGAGACCGGGTGACCGACACTGGCCTGCGACACAGGGTGGCGCGGCTGCGCCGGGCGTACGCGCCGCACGAACACCGTCCGCTCGGCGGATACCTGGTGGCGATGGGCACCTATGCAGGAGTGACCGGGGCGCTCGCCGGTCTGGTCAAGGCGACCGGTCGGCCGGTGCCCGAGCGGCCCGCCCCGGCCGACGTGGTGCTGCTCTCCATCGCCACGCACAAGCTCAGCCGGCTGCTGTCCAAGGACGCGGTGACCAGCCCGCTGCGGGCGCCGTTCACCCGGTATGACCGGCCGATCGGCAGCGGCGAGGTGATGGAGCAGGTCCGCGACTCGGGCAGCTCCACCCGGCACGCGATCGGGGAGCTGCTGAGCTGCCCGTTCTGCCTGGCGGTGTGGGTGGCGACCGGGCTGACCGGTGGTCTGGTGCTCGCTCCCCGGCTGACCCGACTGGTGGCCACCGCGCTGACCGCGGTCGCCGCGTCCGACTTCCTCCAGATGGCGTACGCGACGGCGCAGCAGGCCGCCGAGGGCGGGCACGACGACTGAGACCTACGGCGAACGATGCGGGGGCTGGCCATCGCCAGCCCCCGCATTCGCTTTCGTCGGCGCGTCAGCGCTGCATGCCGGACCAGCCGTGCGGCGACTCCGGCTCCCGTTCGTCCTCGTCCGCCCCGGTGATGATGTCCCGGTCCACCGCCGTCTTGTCGTGCTCGTTGGCGAAGTCCGGCTCGGGCGTGGTGTCCCTGCCCTTCGGCGGTTGGCCGAGCGCGGGCACCTTCTCGTCGTGGTCCTCGTGGTGCGTCATGTCGATGTCCCTTCTGAGGTCGCTCACCCGACGGAACCGCCCAACAGGTCGCTGGCCTCGTCCACCGCGTACTCGCCCTCGGGCAGCGCGTCGATCCGGGCGAGCAGGTCCGGCGGGAGTTCGGCGGCGACCGCCCGGCGGTAGATGTCCGCCTGGGTGATCCGCTCCTGACCCCGGTAGAGGTCGTCGAGCAGGTCGTCGAGGGCTCGGGTGTCCGGCTCGCCGGCCACGGATGCGTCGTCGGTCACGCGGATCAGCTACCCGGGCCAGAATCGGTCAAACGCCGCCCCAGCGGCTCGCACCGGACCGTGGCGTCTTTCCTCTGCGCTCGTCGGGAGGAAAGACAGCGCCGCCCCCGAGCCTCGTGAGCCGGGGGCGGCGCTGGTGTCGGTGTGCAGGTCGCCTCTCGGCGAGTGGCGCGACGCGGCTCCAGCCGAACGGTATTCCGCGAGGGCTATTTAGGTGAGGCCCGGGGACACTTGACACACCGACACCCCTGTCAACGGACCAACCCCCGCCTGTGTTCCGGCCATGGTCGTGACCGCTCTCACACCGTCAGGAGTGGGCCGGCAGGGTGGCCCGGCGGGCACGCACGGCCGTGGCCAGGTGGTCGAGCACCTCGGCGGTGTCATCCCAGCCCAGGCAGGCGTCGGTGACCGAGCGGCCGTACACCAGCTCGCGGGTCGGGTCGAGATCCTGCCGGCCGGGCAGCAGGAACGACTCCAGCATCACGCCGGTGATCCCGCGCTGGCCGTCGGCCATCTGGGCGGCCACGTCCGCGACGACCTTCGGCTGGTTGCGGTGGTCCTTGCCGCTGTTGGCGTGGCTGGCGTCGATCACCAGCCGCTCCGGCAGCCCGGCCGCGCGCAGCAGGTCGAGCGCGCCGGCCACCGACTCGGCGTCGTAGTTGGGTCGGCCGCCACCACCGCGCAACACCAGGTGCCCGTCCGTGTTGCCGCGGGTGTGCATGATCGCCGGGGTGCCGGAGAAGTCGATGCCGGGGAAGACGTGCGGCACGGCGGCGGCGCGGATCGCGTCCACGGCGGTGCCGATGCTGCCGTCAGGGCGGTTCTTCATGCCGATCGGCATGGACAGCCCGGAGGCGAGCTGGCGGTGCACCTGGCTCTCCACGGTGCGGGCGCCGATCGCCCCCCAACCCACCGTGTCCGCGATGTACTGCGGCGAGATCGGGTCGAGGAACTCGCAGCCCACCGGCAGGCCGAGGCGCAGCACGTCGAGCAGCAGCGCACGGGCGAGCCGCAGGCCGGTGTTGACGTCGCCGCTGCCGTCCAGCCCCGGGTCGTTGATCAGGCCCTTCCAGCCCACCGTCGAGCGCGGCTTCTCGAAGTAGACCCGCATGACGATCAGCACGTCGTCGGCGAGCCGGTCAGCGACGATGCGCAGACGCTCGGCGTACTCGAGGGCGGCTGCCGGGTCGTGCACCGAGCAGGGGCCGACCACCACCAGCAGGCGGTCGTCCTCGCGGTCCAGTACGCGACTCACCGCGCGACGGCCGGTCAGCACGGCCGAGGCCAGCGAGGCGTCCAGGGGCAACTCGTGGTGCAGCAACGCGGGGGTGGTCAACGGGACGACACGGTCAATCCGCTGATCGCTGACGCGATCGGTCTCCGGGGTGGTCACGGTGGGCATCCTTCCGCCGACCGTGCCGGGGCCGGTGCCCGGGACGAGCCGGCTGCTCGTACGCAAAAGGGCAGGAACGAGAGCTCCTGCCCGGCCGGCTTGGTCCGTGGTGACGTCAGATCATGGAGAAGTCACCGGCGTGCCAGCCGGCTGCCTAAACCATCGATACGACCTCGTCACGGGGCCTAGCGTACCCGACCGGCTGCGCAACGCGATTGTCGTCCCAAGATGCGGGGTGAACACCGCGTGCCGGAGGCGAGGTCGGGGTAACAGGGGTGCCATGACACACGAGCAGAGCGACCAGGAGCGGGTGGAGTCCCGCGCACACCTGCTACCCGAAGAGGCGGCGGTGGGCAGCGACGACCCGGAGGCGCAGGCGGACGCCATCCTCACCGAATCGGACATCCGCGAGGCGGACCAGAACGCGGCCCCCGACACGGTGCTGGAGCGCCGTACCTCGGATCAGACCGTGGCCGTCGAGCCTCCCGACTGATCGGCCGCGCCGCGCGCCCGACGTGACCCCCGGTACGTCTGCTCCCGCAGCCAGGCCAGCGGGCCGGCCGCCCGCAGCTCGGGTGGCAGGTTGCGCACCGGGTCGAAGGCGAGCGCGGCATCCTCCCGGGCGCTGAGCTGGGCACCGATGCTGAGCTGTCCGACCGGCCGCCACGGCCCCACGGCGGACGCGACCGCGAGCACCAGTCGCGGCGCGTCCGTCCGGGCCGAGGCGGCCACCGAGGCCAGGCTGCGGCCGAGGTCGGCCGACTCGGGGTCGGCCAACGCGGCCAGCCAGAGCCGGCGCGGACCCACCCGGTAACACATGATCGTGCTGTACGTCCCGCTGAAGCGCCGCCGGGGCAGCGGGAGGGTCCGCAGCACCGGGGCGGCGCCGCTGGAGCTGACGAGCAGGTCGAACGGTGCGCCGGTGTCGAGGTGCACCCGCAGCGCCAGGCCCAGCACGTCCGGCCAACCGCCGGGCGTGGGCGTGCCCTTGGAGAGCCGCACCGTGCCCCCGTACCGGCCGGGGTCGTCCAGCAGGCCGACCCCGGTGGGCGGTCCGGGCGTACCCCAGATCGTCACCTCGGCGACGAACGACGCACCGGCCGGATGCAGCAGCCGGCCGCGGCGCAGCCGGCCGAGCGCGGCGCTGGCGCGTTCGACGGCGGTGGCGGCCAGCCCGGCGGCCCGGCGCCTGGGTGAGGTGGCGGTCGGCGGGGTCATGCCCCTCCGGTACCCCGACCGGCGGGCTCGATGCGGGCGGCTCGCCGGCCGACCACACGTCACCTTTCCGCCCGCGAGATCGGATAGCGTCGTGGCATGCCCGACAGTGGTTACCCCTGGCCCATCGAGACGTCCCGACTGGACAACGGCCTGCGTGTGGTGGTGAGCGAGGACCGCACAGCACCCGCCGTGGCCGTCAATCTGTGGTACGACGTCGGCTCCCGACACGAGCCGGAGGGGCAAACCGGTTTCGCCCACCTCTTCGAGCACCTGATGTTCGAGGGCTCGGTGAACGTGGCCAAGACCGAGCACATGAAGCTGATTCAGGGCTCCGGCGGCTCACTCAACGCCACCACCAACCCGGACCGGACCAACTACTTCGAGACGGTCCCGGCCGAGCACCTGGAGTTGGCGCTCTGGCTGGAAGCCGACCGGATGGGTGGCCTGGTCCCCGCGCTCACCCAGGAGACCCTGGACAACCAGCGTGACGTGGTGAAGAACGAGCGTCGGCAGCGCTACGAGAACGTCCCGTACGGGGACGCGTGGCTGCGGCTGCTGCCGCTGCTCTACCCGCCGGGGCACCCGTACCACCACTCGACGATCGGCTCGATGGCCGACCTGAACGCCGCTGACCTCGCCACCTTCCAGGCGTTCCACGAGATGTACTACGCGCCGAACAACGCGGTGCTCACCGTCGTCGGCGACGCCCAGGCCGCCGAGGTGTTCGCGCTGGCCGACAAGTACTTCGGGGCGTTGCCCGCCCGCGACGACATCCCGCCCGCGCCGGACGGTCGGACCGTCCCGGCGACCGGCAAGCCCGCCGTGGAGACCGTGACCGCCGAAGTGCCGGCGCCGCGCGTCTACATCGCCCACCGTGGCCACCCGTTCGGCAGCCCCGGGTACGACGTGCTCACCGTGCTCGCCACCGTGCTCGGCAGCGGCCGGGGCAGCCGCCTCTACCAGCGGCTCGCCGACGGGGAACGGATCGCCCAGCCGGACCTGGTCGGCGCGTACGGGGTGGACCTGGCACACGCGCCGGCGCCGCTGATCGCCACCGCCACCGCCCGCCCCGGCGTCAGCGCCGAACGGCTCACCGAAGGGCTGGCCGAGGTCGTCGACGAGCTGGCCACCGTGCCGGTGACCGCCGCCGAACTGGACCGGGCGAAGGCGTTGCTGAGCACCGCGTGGTGGCGGCAGATGTCGACGGTGGACGGTCGGGCGGACACGCTCGGCCGGTACGCCACCCAGTTCGGCGACCCCGCGCGGGCCGCCGACCGGCTGCCCTCCTGGCTCGCGGTGACCGCCGAGCAGATCGCCGAGACCGCCGCCGAGGTGCTCGGCGCCGCCGACCGGGTGACCCTGACCTACCTGCCCGAGGAGACCGCATGACGCTGATCGCCGACCGTCCCGGCCCGGGTGCCGCTCGCCCGTACCGGTTCCCGCCGGTGGTCCGCCGCACGGTGGCCGGCGGCCAGGTGGTCGCCGCGCACCTGCCCGGGCAGAACCTCGCCGTCGCGCTGCTGCTGCTCGACGCCGGCGCCGCCCGGGAGTCGACCGGCAAGGAGGGGCTGGGCGGGGTGCTGGCCAAGGCGTTGGAGGAGGGCACCGCGCAGCGGGACGCCACCTCGTACGCGCTGGCCATCGAGGCGCTCGGCACCGAACTGGTGACCGGGCTGGACTGGGACTCGTTCCAGGTCAGCGTCCAGGTCCCGGTGGACCGGTTGACCGCCGCGGTGCAGTTGCTCGCCGAGGCCGTCCGGACGCCCCGGCTGGATCCGGCCGACGTCCGGCGGGTCCGCGACGACGAGGCCACCGCGCTGCGGATGGACTGGGCCAACCCGGGGCCGCGCGCCGACGCAGCGCTGCGCGCGGACCTGTACGGCCCGGACAACCGGTGGGGACGACCGATGTACGGGGACCCGGACTCGGTGGCTGGCCTGGACGTGGAGGACGTCACGGTCTTCCACTCCGAGTGGTTCCTGCGGCCCGGCACCCTGATCGTCGCCGGTGACCTCGACCGGATCGACCTGGACGCGCTGGCCGGCGCGGCTTTCGCCGGCACCGGCGGTGGCCCGGCCGAGCGGGGCGGCCCGATCGAGGTGCCGCTGCGCACCGGCCGGCGGATCATCCTGGTGGACCGGCCCGGCTCGGTGCAGTCGACGCTGCGGCTCGGTCACCCGTCGCCGCACCGGGCGCACCCCGACCATGTGCCGATGACGCTGGCCGGCACGGTGCTCGGCGGGGCGTTCACCTCCCGCCTCAACCACCTGATCCGTGAGGTGCGTGGCTACACGTACGGCATCCGGGGCGAGTTCGCCTCGTCCCGACGGTTCGGCCGGTTCGCGGTCAGCTCCGGGGTGCAGACTGCGGTCACCGCGCCGGCCCTGGTCGAGGCAGTGGGGGAGATCACGCGTACCCAGGCGGGGGGAGTGACCGAGGACGAGCTGGCGGTGGCGCGCTCCTGGCGGGCCGGGCAGCTCTCTGTGGAGTTGCAGAGCCCGCGGGCCATCGCCTCCGCGCTGACCACGCTGGTGGTGCACGACCTGCCGGACGACTATCACGCCCAGTTGCGGGAGGCCCTGCTCTCCGCCGACGTGGCCCAGGTCTCCGCAGCGGCGGCGACCCACCTGCACCCCGACGCGATGACCCTGGTCATCGAGGGCGACGCCGCGCTCATCCGAGACGACCTAACAGCAGCAGCCCTAGGAGACCTGATCCCCTAACCCCCGGCCGGGCCCTCCCCGCCCGGATCTCCCGTTGATCATGAAGTTGTTGTCACTCGGCGCGGCGCGTCGTGACAATAACTTCATGATCAACGCGGGTGGGCGGTGGGTGGGGCAAGCGGGGGTGGGGTGTGATGCGGGACGCGGGCGGTGGGAAAGGGCTCCCGGTTGTGCGGGTGGGCTGGGTAGCCTCGCGAGATGAGGATCGGCATTGTGGGGGCCACCGGCCAGGTCGGTGGCGTAATGCGGCAGGTGCTGGCGGAACGGGAGTTCCCGGCGGATCAGGTGCGGTTGTTCGCGTCAGCGCGATCCGCTGGCCGTACGCTGCCATGGCGTGACGGCGAGGTGACCGTCGAGGACGCCACCACCGCGGACTACGCGGGGCTGGACATCGTGCTCTTCTCGGCTGGTAAGGGCACCGCCAAGGAGCTTGCGCCCCGGGTCGCCGAGACCGGCGCCGTGGTGATCGACAACTCCTCGGCATTCCGCACGGACCCGCAGGTGCCGCTGGTGGTCGCCGAGGTCAACCCGCACGCCGCCGCCGACCGCCCGAAGGGCATCATCGCCAACCCCAACTGCACCACCATGGCCGCGATGCCGGTGCTGCGCCCACTGCACGCCGAGGCGGGCCTGGTGGCGCTGGTCGTCTCGACGTACCAGGCGGTCTCCGGTGCCGGGCTGGCCGGCGTCGCCGAGCTGGACGAGCAGGTCCGCAAGGTCGCCGAACACGCGGCCGGGCTCGCCTTCGACGGGTCGGCCGTGGAATTCCCCGCGCCGCGCTCGTTCTCCGAGCCGATCGCCTTCAACGTGCTCCCGCTCGCCGGCTCGATCGTCGACGACGGCTCGTTCGAGACCGACGAGGAGCAGAAGCTGCGCAACGAGAGCCGCAAGATCCTGGAGATCCCCGACCTGAAGGTGTCCGGCACCTGCGTCCGGGTGCCGGTCTTCACCGGCCACTCGCTCCAGATCAACGCCCGGTTCGCCCGGCCGCTCACCCCGCAGCGAGCCCACGAACTGCTCGCCGACGCCCCCGGCGTCGCGTTGACCGCGGTGCCGACGCCGTTGCAGGCAGCCGGGCAGGACCCGACCTACGTGGGACGGATCCGCGCCGACGAGACCGTCGAGTACGGGCTGGCGCTGTTCTGCTCCAACGACAACCTCCGCAAGGGCGCCGCTCTCAACGCGGTGCAGCTCGCCGAACTGGTCGCTGCCGAGCGCCGCTGACCTGCCGCTGGACGGCGTTGAGCCGTCGCTGACCGTCACCGTCAGCCGAGGCCCCCGCCGGAAACGGCGGGGGCCTCGGCGGTGCTGGGCTGTCGCCGTTTTCGACGGACCTCGGCGGTGCTGGCCGTCGTCGTTCTGGGCGGGGGCGTCGGCGGTGCTGGCCGTCGCCGTCGAGCAGCGCTGGCCCGTCGTCGTCCCGGTGGCACGCCCGGGTGGGTGCCTCGGTCCGGGGTCCCGGGCTGGGCGGGCGCGGGACGCCTCCGGTCGTGCTTGGATGGACGGAGCCGACCGTGCCACCTGGAGGAACCCGTGCCGGATGATCGCACCCAGCAGTCGCTGACCGACCTGATCGCCGGCCGTTCGATGGGCGTGCTGGCGACGATCAAGCGCGACGGTCGGCCACAGATGTCCACCGTGGTCTACTCGTTCGACCGGGAGGCGGGCCTGATCCGGGTGTCCGTCACCGACGGCCGGGCCAAGACCGCCAACCTGCGTCGGGACCCACGCGCGAGCTTCCACGTCGGCAGCGAGGACGGCTGGGCGTACGCGGTGGTCGAGGGGCGCGCCGAGTTGACCGCCCTGTCGGCTGACCTCGGCGACGCCACCGTCGAGGAGTTGGTGGGGCTCTACCGGTCACTGCGCGGCGAGCACCCGGACTGGGACGACTATCGCCGGGCCATGGTCGCCGAGCGGCGGCTGGTGCTGCGCCTGCACGTGGAGCGGGTCTACGGGATGCCGCCGCGCGCCTGACCGGCCGATCGGCGCCGGCCACGGCAGTTGCCACTCGACTCCCCGGGTCAGCCCGGGTCGATCACGGTCACCCCGGGCCAGCGCTGCGCGGGCCGGTGCCGGGCCAACCGCTGCCGGGACCGGGCCACGTCCACCCGGGCCGGATTGTGCCGCCACACACCGTTGAGCAGATCCCCCAGGCCGTACGGGGCGCAGACCTCGAACCGCCCGGCAGGGCCCAGCCGGACGGCCACGGCGGTGGCATACTCCGGCCAGGTGGCGATCGCCTCGGCGACGCTGCGGTACGGGGCGATGGGGTCGCCGCCGAACTTTGTCGCGTACCACGTGTGCACCGCCGCCTGGTTGCGCGCCTGCCACCGCGGTTCGGGCCAGGCCGCCGCGAGTCGGGCGGTGGCGCGGTTGTCGTCGTCACGGCTCAGCCTGGTCGGGTCGAAGAAGACCACGTCCACGTCGCGGACCGTCGCCGGGTCGAACCCGTCGCCGTACCGTTCGCCCCACACCAGGTCGCGGAGGGCGCCCGCGCCGATCCAGGCGTCCGGCAGGCCGGAGTCGCGAACCACGGTCAGCGCCTGGGTCAGCCACTCGTTGCCGGTGACCAACTCCCGCAGCTCACGCTCACCAGTGGTCATCCGACCACGGTAGGCGCGCACCGCCACGCACGCGTTACCCCGCCCCGGGCGGCGGGTAGACGGGCCGTGCCGACACCGAGAGGGGAGCACCATGACAACGGTCGGAGAGTTCATGACGACCCGGTTGGTGACGATGGACGGCAACGACACGCTGACTGCCGCCGCGCAGGAGATGCGCGACAGCGCGATTGGTGACGTGGTGGTGACCGACGGCGACAGTGTGGTCGGTATCGTCACGGACCGGGACATCACGGTCCGGGGTGTCGCGGAGAACATGGATCCGGGCTCGACCCGGCTGAACGAGATCACCAGCCGGGATGTGATCACCGTGAGCCAGTACGACGACGCGGTGTCCGCCGCGGACCTGATGCGCACCTACGCCGTACGCCGGTTGCCGGTAATCGAGGACGGGCGCCTGATCGGCCTGGTTTCGATGGGCGACCTCGCGGTCGAGCGTGAACCGCAGTCGGTGCTGGCCGACATCAGCGCCGACGACCCGAACAACTGACCGTCCACCGCGGGCGCGCCGGCTCTCCCCATGCGGGGAGGGCCGGCGTTGTCGCCTCTGGCCGCCCCGCCCGGCGTTTCACCCGATCCGGGCGAGGTTGACCGCGCGGCCGGCGGGGACCCGGGTGGGGACGTGCAACGCCGGCCGTGCGCGAAGCGAGCGCGCCGGGTGGGATCCCGACCCGGCCGACTGGGGAGGAGTGGACCCGATGGTGGACGCGACCACAAGGTTCTTCGAGGACCTGAACCGGCGGGGGTACGAGCCCCTGCTGGCAAAGACGTCCGGGACACTGCGGATCGACCTGCAGGAGGGGGCACAGACCCGACACTGGCTGCTGGCGATCGACCACGGTCGGCTGAACGTGACTCAGGACGACCGGGAGGCCGACACGGTGGTCGGGACCAGCCCGGCGCTGTTCGAGGACATCGTCTCCGGCCGCGAGCACGGCCTGGCCGCCCTGTTTCGCGGTGACGTGACGGTGTCGGGTGACGCCCGACTGGTGGTGCAGGTGGAGCGGATCTTCCCCGGGCCGCCGGATGCCCAAGGGCCGCGTCGCCGCTTCGTGGGGGAGGCGCACTGATGGGACAGAGCAACACGGTCCGGATCCTCGACGGCAACACGTTCGTCGTCTGCGAGGACACCGGTGACATCGAGGCGACGCCGAGCGAGCCGACCGGGCTTTTCTCCCTCGACACCCGGTTCCTGTCCACCTGGGTGCTGACCGTGAACGGTGAGCGGCTCAACTCGCTCTCCTTCGACGACCTCCAGTACTTCGAGTCGAGGTTCTTCCTCGTCCCGGGGATGGCCACGCACTACGTGGACGCGAAGCTGTCGATCATCCGCGAGCGCGCGGTCGGCGGCAGCTTCCGGGAGCATCTCACCATCCTCAACCACGACGAGAGACCGGTGGACCTGGAAATACGGATGGAGGCCGCGTCCGACTTCGCCGACCTGTTCCAGGTCAAGGACGAGATCCTGAACAAGAAGGGCGAGATCTACACCGAGGTCGAAGCGGAGCAGTTGCGGTTGGGCTACCGGCGGGGCAACTTCCGCCGGGAGACGGTCATCTCCTCGTCGATCGCGGCCCGGTACGACAGCAAGGGGTTCGCGTACACCGTGCACCTGGAGCCCAACGAACAGTGGAAAACCGCGATCGACGTCAAGACCCACGCGGTCGGACCCGGCGGTCGGGACCTGCGGATGGGGCTTCGAATCCATGGCAACGAGCGGCTCGCCCTCCAGCACGACCTGGAGCAGTGGATCGCGGACGCACCCAAGGTCAACAGTGAGCACGGTCGAGTGTCGGCCACCTACCGGCGCAGCCTCATCGACCTGGCGGCGCTGCGCTTCTCGCCGCTGTCGCTGGGCGGCGCCACCCTGCCCGCCGCCGGCCTGCCCTGGTTCATGACCATGTTCGGCCGGGACAGCATTCTCACCTGCCTGCAGACGCTGCCGTTCACCCCGCAGCTGTCGAAGACGACCCTGCGCATCCTGGCGTCCCTGCAGGGCAGCCGCTTCGACGACTTCCGGGACGAGGACCCGGGGCGGATCCTGCACGAGATGCGCTACGGGGAAACCGCGGCCTTCGAGGAGCAGCCGCACACGCCGTACTACGGCTCGGTGGACGCGACGCCCTTGTTCGTCGTGCTGCTCGACGAGTACGAGCGGTGGTCCGGCGACGCCGCCCTGGTCAAGGAGTTGGAGCGGGAGTCCCGGGCAGCGCTGCGGTGGATCGACAGCTACGCCGACCTGGTCGGCAGCGGCTACATCTGGTACGAGCGGCGCAACACCGAGACGGGCCTGGAGAACCAGTGCTGGAAGGACTCCTGGGACTCGATCTCCTACTCCGACGGGACGCTGCCGCCCTTCCCCCGCGCCACCTGCGAGGTGCAGGGGTACGCGTACGACGCGAAGATCCGCGGGGCGCGGCTGGCCCGGGAGTTCTGGGACGACCCGAAGTTCGCCGAGGAGTTGGAGCGGGAGGCGGCGGAGCTGAAGGAGCGGTTCAACCGGGACTGGTGGGTCGCCGAGGGCGGATACTACGCGCTCGCCCTGGACCCGGACGGCCGCCAGTGTGACGTCCTCAGCTCCAACATCGGGCACCTGTTGTGGAGCGGGATCGTCGATCCCGCGCGGGCGGAGCAGGTCGCGCAACACCTGGTGGGACCTCGTCTCTTCTCCGGCTGGGGCGTCCGGACCCTGGCCGAGGGGGAGGCCCGGTACAACCCGATCGGCTACCACAACGGCACGATCTGGCCGTTCGACAACTCCTTCATCGCCTGGGGTCTGCGCCGGTACGGGTTCGCCGAGGAGGCCGCGACCATCGCCAACGGCATGCTGGACGCGGCCACGTACTTCGACGGGCGACTGCCGGAGGCGTTCGGCGGCTACCCGCGGGAGCTGACGAAGTTCCCGGTGGAGTATCCGACGGCGTGCAGCCCTCAGGCGTGGTCGACCGGTACGCCGCTGCTGTTGCTGCGGACCATGCTCGGCCTGGAGCCCCACGAGGGGCACCTGGCGGTCGAGCCACGGCTGCCGGTGGGGATGGGCCGCATCGAGGTGCTGGACATCCCGGGCCGGTGGGGTCGGGTGGACGCGTTCGCGCGGGGTCGGCTCGACCTGAACAACCTCGCCGACTGAGCCACCAGTCACGAACCGGCGGCGGCGCGAGCAACCCGCGCCGCCGCCGCCCGCCACCCAGCCGACCCACAGTCGGGCACGGTAGATTCTGCGAATGCCGGAGCTCGTGTACCCGCCCGTTATCGCCACCGCCAAGACGCTGTTCCGGGTCCTCGACCTGAAGATCAATATTGAGGGCGCCCACCACGTACCCCGCACCGGCGGGGCGGTGTTGGCCAGCAACCACGTCAGCTACCTCGACTTCATCTTCGCGGGCCTCGGTGCGAACCCGTCGGGTCGGCTGGTCCGGTTCATGGCCAAGCACTCGGTCTTCGAGCACCGGATCGGCGGGCCGTTGATGCGCGGGATGAAGCACATTCCGGTGGACCGTGAGGCCGGCGCGGCATCGTTCCGCGCGGCGGTGGACGCGCTCAAGCGCGGCGAGGTGGTCGGCGTCTTCCCGGAGGCCACGATCAGCCGGTCGTTCACGGTCAAGGAGCTCAAGAGCGGCACCGTCCGGATGGCCCGTTCGGCGAAGGTGCCGGTGCTGCCGGTCGCGGTGTGGGGCACTCAGCGGCTCTGGACGAAGGGTCGCCCGCGCACGCTTACCCGTCGGCACACGCCGATCACGATCCTGGTGGGCGAGCCGATCGAGCCGGCCGACTTCCGGGATCCGAACGTGCTGGCCGCCGAGCTGACGACCCGGCTCACGGCGCTCGTCGACCGGGCCCAGCGGGAGTACCCGGACGCGCCGGCCGGCCCGGACGACACCTGGTGGCTGCCGGCGCACCTGGGCGGCAGCGCCCCGACGCCGGAGGAGGCCGCCGCCATGGACGCCGCCGGAGAGCGCCGCACGCCTAGCGTCTGAGCGGCCGGCTCGGTGACCAGATCGTTCCGCAACCGGGCATGATGGTGTCTGCCGCCGCGGCGGCCGCCCGGCCAGGATCGGTGTCATGAGCAGAGCAGCACTCATCGTGATCGACGTCCAGGAATCGTTCCGGCAGCGCCCGATCTGGGCGCACGGCTCCAACCCCGACCTCGTCGGGCAGGTCGACCGGCTGGTCACCGCCGCCCGCGAGCGCGGCGACCTAGTGGTCTGGGTCCTGCACGCCGAGCCCGGCACGGGCGGCTTGTTCGACCCGGCGCGGGGCTATGTCCGCCTCCTCGACGGGCTGGCGCCGGTCGAGGGTGAGCCGAGGCTGGTGAAGACCGCGCACAACGCGTTCACCACCACCAACCTCCAGCAGCTGCTCACCCTGGCCGGTGTGTACGACCTCACCGTCTGTGGCATCCGTACCGAGCAGTGCGTCGAGACCACCACGAGGGTGGGCGCGGACCTCGGCTACCGGATGACCTTCGTCACCGACGCCACGCTGACCTTCCCCATCGCGCACTGGGACATGCCGGAGACGGCGACCGTCGAGGAGATCCTCGCCGACCCGCGCACTTTGACCGTCGAGGAGATCGTCACCCGCACCGAGTACGCGTTGGCCGGCCGCTTCGCGGCCATCCGTACCGTCGACGAGGTGACCGGCGTGACCCTCGCCGACGCCCGGGGCTGACCCGATGACCCGGGTCGTCTTCCTGCTGGTCCCGCAGTTGCACCTGCTGGACCTCGCCGGGCCGGCCCAGGTCTTCTCCAGCGCCGCCGATCTTGGCTACGACTACCGGCTGCACTACGTGGCCGAGCGGGAGCAGGTGCCCACCGTGCAGGGCGTACCCCTGGTCGCCGAGACCCGGTGGCCCGAGCTGACGCCGGACGACCTGCTGATCGTGCCCGGCTGGCGGCCGGCGGCGCACGGCCCGCAGGGGCCGGTGTCGCCGGTCGACCTGCGGCGCCTGGCCGGCCATCACGCATCCGGTGGCACCGTGGCCAGCGTCTGCGCCGGCGCGTACGCGCTGGGTCGCGCCGGGTTGCTCGACGGCCGGCGCTGCACGACCCACCACGAGGTGCAGGACGACCTGGCCCGCCGGTATCCGGCGGCCCGGGTGGCCCGCGACGTGCTGTACGTGGTCGACGACCGCGTGGTCACCTCGGCCGGCATCGCCAGCGGCATCGATGTGGCGCTGCACCTGGTGGCGACCCGGCACGGCCCGGCCACCGCTGCCCGGATCGCCCGCACGCTTGTCGTCTACGCCCGGCGCAACGGGCACGAGCCGCAGGCCAGCGCCATGATGCGACACCGCTTCCACCTGTCCGACGCGGTGCACCGCGTGCAGGACGTGATCGACACCCGGTACGCCGAGCCCCTGCCGTTGGCCGAGCTGGCCACCGCCGGTGGCGTGGCGGAGCGGACACTGACCCGGCTGTTCCGTGCGGCCACCGGGCTCACCCCGCTCGGCTACCAGCAGTCGCTGCGGGTGGAACGCGCCGAGCACCTGATCGGGCACGGCGCGACGGTGGAGGCCGCCGCGCGCACCGTCGGCTTCACCGACGCCCGGATGCTGCGCCGCCTGCGAACCCGTCCCAGGAGCTCGAATCCGGCCCCGAGCGGTAGTAGTCGTCCCGGGAGCGGAACTCCACCGGCAGTGAACCGGGCAGGGTGATCCGGGTCTCCCCGGCGAGCAACGCGGGGCCGGCCCGCAGCAGCAACACGTCGCGCTCCTGCGCCGAGAGGTCCACGAGCTCCGGGCGGGTGAGCCGGAACAGGGCCACCGCCCGGCGGATCTGCCGGGCCAGCGCGATGAGCTCACCGAATGACCCGCCGAGGGCCAGCGCCGGCTGCTGGATGGTGCGCAGCGCGTCGCAGACGATCAGCAACTCCGCCGGATCGGTCGGCGCGAGCTCCAGCCGGGACGGCCACTGCCAGCGGACCTGCCCGGTCATCAGGCCGGTCAGCCGGCTCCCGGGCCGGGACCGGGGCGTGTTGTCGCCGGCGACCAGGGACAGCTGGGAGCCGGTGCCCACCCAGCAGATCCGCTGGTCGGTGACAGTCACCGAGACCGCGCCGGGAAGCTGCCAGCCGAGCCGCGCGTCCGTCGGCCCGAGCAGATAGCCGGCAACCAACAGCCGGTGCCGGCCGAGCACCTTCTCACCGGGCAGCGGGCGCATGTCGTAGTGCCGGTCCAGAACCGGACCCGCATCGTCGTCCGGTGCGTCGAACCGGTGTGGACCGATGAAGAAGGGGGACGCGTCGGTATGCATCGTCACGACCTCCCGGTCAGCTGGCTGTGCGTCTGAGCCTCGCGGATCACGGGGCCACTGTCATGACGGTCGTTAGGGGGTCGGCCGGTCGTGCATCGCCTGTGACCGGTAGATGCCGATCTCCTCCGGGCGGACTAGCCCGTCCTCGATCGCACGGGCGAGCAGCGCCGCCTTTGTGGCGGCCGGTCGCCCCGCACGGGTGTACTTGATCCGCGCACGGTCCACGTACTGCTTCACGGTGTGTTCGCTGATCCGCATCCGCCGGGCCACCGACGCCTTCGACATCGACTGGAACCAGAGCAGCAGCGCCTCACGCTCCTTGTCGGACAGCACGGGCCGGTCCGGCCTCGGATCACCGACCATCGCGCCGGCCAGCGCCGGTGGCACGTACGGGCGGTCGCTCGCCGCCGCCAGCACGGTCTCCACGCAGTGTTCCCGGCCCTCGTGTTTGGCCAGGAACGCCACCGCCCCGGCGTCCAGCGCGGCGAGCATCGTCTCCGGATCGGTGTGCTCCGAGTAGACGACCACCCGCCGGCCGGCGGCACTCAACTCGGCCAGCTTGTCCAGCGCCATCCGGCCGTGCAGCCGCAGGTCGAGCAGGACGACGTCGGCGTCCGGCGCCGCGCGCAGCACCTCGTCCGGGTCGTCGCCGGTGGCCAGCACGGTCAGACGCGGCTCGGAGGCCAGCCAGGCGCGGACCCCGTCGACGACCACCGGGTGGTCGTCGACGATCGCCACCCCGACCGGCCGGTCGCCGGTCACTTCCGCCACCGGGTCTGCGCCCATCTGATGTCCCCGTCCCGTTCGTAGAGGTGCTGTACCGGCCCGTGGTCGTACTCCCCGGGCGGTGGGCCGGTCGCCTCCGGCCCTTCCTGGTCCGGCGTGACCAGGCTGATCACCACCTCGTCGGGGCCGGAGACGACGGTCAGCCGAGCCCATCCCTGTGCGTCGGCCAGGTGCCCGGCGAGCGGGTCGGCCAGCCGACGGCGGATCTCGACCGGCAGCGGCGGCGGACTGCCGATGGTGACCAGGTCGATCGGTAGCCCGTTGCGTTCAGCCAGGTCGGCGGCGGCCCGCAGCTCGTGCAGCAGCGGGTCGGGCACGTCGTCGGACTCGGCGATCATGCGGCGTAATCGGGCCGCCGCCAGGACGCACCGCCGCTGCACCTCCGGGTCGTCCGGGTCGGCCGTGCCGTCGGCCAGCTCACCGAGCACCCGCCCGGCCGCCGCGCCGGCCAGGGCGAGCCGGTCGCGGCGCTCCCGACGGCCCCGCTCGGCGGCGGCCCGTTCGGCGGCCATCGTGTGCATCGCAGTGGCCGTGGCGGCCCGGTCCCGGGCCAACCCGACGATCGTCGTGCCGCCCACGAAGACCGCCACCTGGAGGGAGAAGGTGCCGTAGACGTACATGGTGAATCGGGCCAGGTCGGCGGTGCCGGGGCCGTGGGCGAGGACGGCGACCAGCGCGATAAACGTGTGCGCGGTCAGGAGCGCGATTAGCCCGACGACCCGGCGGCCCCACAGCATGAGCACGAAGAACCAGCCGAGCGTGCTCCACACCCAGTTGGGGGCACCGAACAGGTGCTGTTCACCGACCGCGGCGAAGACCGCCGCGTCGGCGGCGAGCAGCAGCCCGGCGAGCGGCCACGGCGGCAGCGGCGTACCCCGCAGCAGCAGGATGCCGGCCGCCGCGCCGGCCACGGCGACCAGCCCCCAACAGCCGAGCACGACCGCCGGCGCGGCGAACTCCGTGCGTACGCCCAGCACCGCCGGGAGCCCGATCGCGACATGCCAGGCCCACGCGATGCCGACGACAACGATCCGGGCACCTCGGTCCGAGGCCCGCGCCACGGCCGCCGGCGCGGCGAGCGCCGCCGCCTCCCGGGGCTCCGACGCCGTGCCGTACTGCTGCTGGGGGTCCGGTGCCGCGCGGGTGGCGGTGCGGTCCGTTGGGACATCGAGGTCAGCCGACACCGGGCCACTCCAGTCGGATCCGGGTGCCCGCACCGGGCGCGGAACGCACCTCGGCCCGCCCGCCGACCGCCGCCATCCGGCCGTGGATCGACTCGCGCAGCCCGTACCGGTGCGGTGGGACGGTGGCCGGGTCGAACCCGGGGCCGTCGTCGACGACCTCGGCCACGACGGCTACCGCGTCGCGGGTCAGCCGCAGCGTGGCACGCGCGCCGGGCGCGTGCCGATCCACGTTGGACAGCGCCGCGTAGGCGCTCTCGGTGATCGCGTCGGCCACCCCGGCGGGCACCGCGCACGCCGCCAGGTCCATGCTCACCCGCAGGTCGGGCAGCCGGTCGGGCACCGTCCGCAGGCGACCGTCGAGGGACACCGGGCCGTCGCCGGGCGCCGGGCCGCTGTCGGTCAACGCGACGAGGGTACGCAGGTCGGCCGCGCACCGGTCGCGGAAAGCGGCGGACGGGCCGGCCACCGCGCCGAGCCCCACCATCGTCAGCGTGCCGAGCACGGTGTCGTGCAGGTCGCGATTCTGCTGCCGCTCCGCCTCCCGGGCCGTCCGGGCGACCAACGCCTCCCGGGTCAGCCGCTGGTGCTCGGCGAACGCCTGGTCCGCCCGCCCGATCCGGCGGCGCATCACCGTCGTCATCAGGGCCGTGACGGCCGTCTGCACCACCAGGGTTGTGGCGTGCGCCCGCGCCTCGGTGACGTTGCCGGCCGCCTGCGTGCCGATGACGTACGTGACGGTGACCAGCAGCCCGGCCGGGACTGACCAGCGGGCGAGGGCGGTGGCCTGGGCGTTGATCACCGTGGTGCTGGCCAGCACCGCGATCCAACTGCCCTCGCCGGGCAGCACCTCGGGTGCCACCAGCCGGGGGATGAGCAGGCAGGCCGCCGCGGTGATCGCGACGTCACCGGCGACCAGGGCCGGGGTGATGCCGTGGCGCAGCGCGCGGAGGCCGTACCAGAGCGACCATCCGGTCAGCACGGCCACGGCGGGCCACAGCAGGGCCGGCTCGACCGGTGGGGTACGCACCGACAGCGCCACCGCCGCACCGACCAGCCCACAGGTCAGCCGCAGCAGCGCGGGCAACGTGGTGAAGATGAGACCGAACGCGCCACCCGCCGGATTGTCCAGCGCGGGAGGCGGCACGGTCGGGGCGGCTGACGCCGGCATCGGGAGGTGTCCTTCCGACAACGACCCGGTCCGGGTCCGCGCGGCGGAGATCGACATCGGAGAATAGCATGGCGGACTGTGAGTGTTCACCCACTGTCCGCATGGTGTCTCTTTATCGTGACGCTCCGCTGTCAGGGCTGGTGCTGATCTCGCCCGATTGCCGTACAAGGTCGGTCACGCCGCCGCCGGGCGTCCCCGAGGGGAACCCGATGCCGCCACAGCCCGTCCGAGCGTGGTGGCGGCGAGATGGAGGGTCGAGATGCGCTCGGGTCGAACGGCACTGGCGGCGGCTCTGCTCGGTGTGGCACTGAGCGGCTGTGCGGGCTCCGGCACCGGGCCGAACGGAGTGGACGATCCCGGCCCCGCCCAGATCGCGGACAGGTGGACCTCCTGCGCCGAGGCCGCACCCCAGGCCGGCACCGTGCTGCCCGCCCCACCGGCACCGGACGGGTCGGCGTCCCCGGCCCCGGAAGGTTTGGTGTCCCCGACCCCGACCGAGCCGGCGGTCGGACGGATCGATCCCGCGTTCACCCCGGTCGCCGCCGTGCTCTGCGGCCGGGAGTTCCGGCCCGGTCCCGGTGGCGGCCAGGAACAGGTGGCCACCGAACGACGCGCCGACGAGATCGCGTCGCTGGTCGCCGCGCTGCGGCTGCCGGACCAGCGGGCGGACAGGGACGTCGCCTGCACCCTCGACCTGCTCGTGCCGCCCTGGCTGGCCCTGCTCGACGAGCAGGGTCGCTGGCTGCGGCCGTACCTGCCGATGGACTCCTGCCGTAAACCTCGCGCGGAGGTGCGCGCGGCGTTGGACGGGCTGCGCCTGACCACGGCCGCGCTGCTCGGGCCGATCTGAGCCAGCACCCCGCTCTCTCGCCGGCCGGTCGGTGCCGGGCCCGGCTCAGTCGATCGGTAGCACCGATGGGCCGCCGTTGGCGATCGACCGCTTGACCGTTCCGCCGCCGGACCAGAAGTAGCAGCGCACACCTCGGTCGCCGCGCGCCCACAACTCCTGGGAGGGGAAGCGGTACGTCGTGCCGGTGCGGTAACGCAGGTTGGCGTCGACGGGCACCTTGGCGTAGCGGGCGACCACGGTGCGGCAGGCGGAATGAATCGCGGCCTCGTCACGGACGGCGTCCTCGTAGGAGCGGTCCGGGGCGGTCCAGATGCCGACGAACTCGTACTGGTGCGCCGTGGTGCAGCCAGCCGGCAGCAACCGGCCCCACTCGTCCTCGTTCATGCAGCCGTACGTCAGCGGGGAGCGGCTGCCCACCGCGTTGCGCAGCGTGCTGGCCCGGTGGATGGCCCGGTCGGTGTCGCCGTTGGCGCCGTCCACCTCGTCCAGCTCGAAGATGTCGCACCGGTACCAGCGGCTGCCGCCCGCCCAGCCGGCCGGTGAGGTCGGCGCGACCTGCACGGAGAGTCGGGCGCTGCGCCACTCACCGCCGACGAACTCCTTGGCGCGGGTGTCGCAGTCGGCGAAGGTGGCGCGCATCGCTGCCGACTCCACCGGCGGCGGGGTGCTTCGGGCAGCCAGCGCGCCGGTGAAGGTGCCGACGTGGAACGTCTCCACCAGGTGGGTCTTCGTGCAGTCCACCGGGGCGTAGGTGGCCAGGTACCCGCTCGCCTCGGGATCGACGTGGCACTCGCCGGCCTTCGGCGTGAACTGCTGCGCCTGGGCCATCGGTCGCCAGTCGTCGGACAGGTCGCCGTCCGTGCCGGCCGGCGTGCCGCAGCCCGCCAACGCCACCGTGATGAACGCAGCCGCGAGCGCTGCCTTGACGTGCCGTCGCATGTGAATCTCCCCGTGGCCCCCGTGCCGACGCGCGCAGCATATGGCACCGGAGCGACGAGTTGGCACCGGCTTTCGGGCGCGCCGCCGACCTCGATGAACGAGGTCGGCGGCGGTCGTCGCGGCGTGCTGTTCGGTTGGCGGGTCAGGCGGCGAGCTGTCGCCGTACCGTGTCGGCATCCATCAGGTACCACATGTGCTTGAACTTGCCGTCCTGGACCTGGTAGAAGGCGGTTTCGGCGAACCTCACGGACTTTCCGGTGGGGGCCAGGCCGTTCCACTCCTGGACCGGCGTTCCGGTGTCGATCAGGCGGGCGGCTACCCGGTCGCCTTCGACGATGAGTTCCTGGATCTCCCAGTGGAGGTCCGGCACCGCGTCGACGTGCTTGTAGAACTCGGCGACCATGTCGGCCATCTTGACCGGCGTGCCGTTCATGATCACCTCCTCGTGGGCGAAGTCGGCCATGCTGTCGAACTCGCGCTTGTTCGCCAGTTCGACGTACCGCAGGTAGAAGTCGCGCAGTTCCTGAGTGGTCATGCCCGAACCCGTCGCGTTGGTGCTCATGATCAGTCTTCCCGTTCTGTCGGTGCCGGCTGGTTGATCCAGGTCGGCCGGCTGGAGTGGACCCTCGTCCATGTTTTGTACCGCTCGGTAGTGTCAACCATAACAGGTTCTGTACTGATCGGTAGTCAGGGTGGGTCAGGTCACAGCCACGCCCGCGCGTTTGCGGATGTCGAAGATGGTTGACGTGATGTAAACGATGTTTTACATTGGAGTGTGTAAAGAATCCTTGACACGGAGGGAGTGGGTGATGATCTGCGACGCCAATCGAGATGGACGTGTCGCCATGACGTTCGGGCAGAGGAACGCGTGGGTGTCCGCCATCGTCATGCCTGCGGCATCCATCGCGTACCTCGCCGTGGTCCTTCCCCGACTGGGTGACCAGCCCGCCGCGGAGGTCTCCTGGGTGGGGCCGATGCTGTGGACGATCGGCGCGACGGTCATCGGCACCATCGTGGGGACCATCCTCATCTCGATCGCGGCGGCCATCGCCAACCGGGACGTGGAGTCCAAAGCGGACGTGCGCGACAGGCAGATCGACCGCTACGGCGACCGCCTGGCCCAGGCCATCACCGCCTTCGGTGGCGCGGTCGTCCTGGCGCTGGTGATGCTCGAAGTGGATCACTTCTGGATCGGCAACGCCCTGTTCCTGATCGGCGCCATCGGAGCGACGTGGGGGGCCGTCGCGAAGATCCGCGCGTACCACGGTGTCTTCCATGGTTAGACCGACCCGCGTCACCAACCGGATCCGGGCTCTCCGGTTCGCCAGCGACGAGATGACCCAGGCCGACCTGGCCGAGCGCGTCGGTGTCACCCGGCAGACGGTCATCGCCATCGAGCAGGGGCGCTACTCGCCATCGCTGGAGATGGCGTTCCAGATCGCCCGGGCGTTCGGCGTGCCACTGGACGAGGTCTTCCAATACCCCGAGGAGTAGGCGGTTCGGGGCCGACATGGCAACGAGAGGACGATCATGAGCAGTCGTGACAGGTTGAGGGTCTGCGTCGTCGGAGCCTCGGGAAAACTCGGCCGGTACATGGTGCGGCACGCGCTGGACAGGGGCTACGAGGTCGTCGGCGTGTGCCGCGAGGGCAGCGTGGGCAAACTGGACGAGTTCAAGGACCGCATCACCGTCGTCGAGGGGCCGACGAACGACCGTGACGTCATCGGGCGGGCGGTCGCCGGGTGCGACGGTGTGCTCACCGTCCTGGTCCCCTGGGGCGTGCACGGCTACGCGACGGGCACGGCGCGGGCGGTCCTGGACCACGCCGATCCGGGAGCACGCCTGGTCTTCTCGTGCGGCTGGCACATCACGCGCGACGGTCAGGACGTGTACCCGTGGACGCTCAGGGCGTTCGTCAAAGTCTTCGGTGTGCTCGCGCGGCTGGCCCGCTTCGCCGACATCCGCGACCAGGTGGAGGCGTGCCGGCAGATCTTCGCCAGCGACACCCGGTGGACGGTCGTGCGCGGCAGTGACCTTGAGGAGGGCGAGAGTCAGGGCCTACCCGTGTGGAGCCGGCACGTTGGTGATCCCGTACTCAAGAGCAACATCACGCGCCGCGCGGATTTCGCCCTGTTCATGGTGGACGCGCTGACGAACGACGAACTGGTCCACGAGGCGCCGGCGATCGTCGGCTGCCGGACGCCCTCGGCGTTGGCCGCATAGGGTCCGGCCTGCGCTGCGCTCTACGACTGGGTGATCCGGTCACGCAGCCAGGAGTTGACACCGCTGAGCGCCGTACCGGCGATTGCCGTGGGGTGGCCCGTGAAGCCGTGCGGCGACTCGGGGTAGATGCGGACCTCCACGTCGTTGCCGGCCGCCGCCAACCGGCCAGCCAGCGCCCACCGCTCAAGCAGCGCCAGGACGTAGGCACGGATGCGCGGGGGTCGGCGGAAGTTCCTCACCCTCCATGTACGTGGCGTAGAGCTGGTCGTAGGCCACACCCGCAGCGCCGTCGTCGGCAGGCAGCTCGCCCTCCCAGACCGCCAAGTCGTAACTCATGCCGGCAGTCTGCCCGCTGTGCCCGACGCGGCGGTAGACACCGGCGGGCTGACGTTGGCTGACCTGCGCATTACGAGACCAAGTTGACCGCTATGGCGACCTGGCGTCGGGGATCCCAGCAGCGGAAATGCTTCGCGACACCTCACACTTCTCTGTTGCTGTCCGTCGGCCTCCTGCGGACTGGATGCGGACCGGCGACGAGGACGGCGGTGGACAGGTCGGCCCTATGCTCTCGGCATGGCAACGGAGCATGGGTTCATCAACCTAGATCAGAGAGAGGGTGATCCTGCCGGATCGGACGAGAGTCCGGGTGAGCGCATGCCGTCCAGACAACGTGTGGCGCTGTACCTCGTCGGTACCTTCGCTCTCGGTGCGGCGCTTGGCGGTGTCGGTGTTGCCAAGTTCCAGGAACGCCGCGAACAACAGGCACAGTCGGCCACGGTCGCGGTCAACGCTCTGGCCGGCCCAACCAGCGGGGGCACTGGACGCGACGGGAATGCTCAGGTGGACGCCCAGCTCACGGTGGTGAATGCTGGTTCCATACCGGTCATGGTCCGTTTCGTTGGAGCTCAGGAGACGGGCGTGCTGGTGCGTGACACCGGCCAGTCACTGTTGTTGGTCCCGGGCAGCACAGGCGGGATAGACGTCCGGCTGATGGTTGATTGCCGCATGGCCAGCCCGAATCCTCTGCCGATGCGCTTCTCGGTGCAGACCCCCGACCAGCAAACCGCCGAGCTCACCATGCCGGTTCAAGTAAGCGCTTGGCGCGAGCGCGCCGACGCACTCTGTAACGCCTCGCCTGCGGCGACGGAGTGACTGGCTGTATCCAGGAAGCGGATCTCCTCGTTGGGCATTCGTAGACCGTCCAGCCTCTGTGGTGCCCGGCGAGGTGATCCGCGGCGGCATCTGCCGGAGATCGAACGGGCCGCCGTGGACGAGGCCGCGAAGCACCTCTTCGGCTGACTTGGCTGTACAGAGGCCGTGGTGATCGTCTCGACCGGGAGCGGAAAGCCGCTGACCTGCGGTGACGGTGGTGCGCCCGGCAGGATTCGAACCTGCGGCCTTGGGATTAGAAGTCCCCTGCTCTATCCGCTGAGCTACGGGCGCGCGGCGTGGTTGTACGCGCCAAGAGGGTACCGCCGCCCCACCTCGCCGCGGGGAAAAGGGTGCTCGCGTCCACGTCGCCGAGCAGAGTCTCACGACGGCCGGGTGGTGGGCATCCGGGTTCCCGCCGATCGGCCCGGCGTTGGCCCGTACCCTCGGCTGGTGTTGCTGGACCCCGACGCCGAGAGCGGCGTCGCCTACGAGCTGTGCCAGATCGTCGGGCGCGCCATCCTGCCGTACCGGTTAACGGACGCCACTGACCAGCGCTTCGGCACGGCGTTCTTCTTCCAGGGCAGCGACGACCCGGTGGGGGAGTCGCTGCTGACGGCGGCCGACCTGGTCGGCGGCGCGGGTGGGGAGTTGGGCCTGCGGGCCAGCGTCACCGAGCCGGCCGGGGTGGCCCCGGGCGCCGTCGCGGCGGGTGAGATCAGGCCCGGCTGGGTCCGCTTCCCGGGCGACGGCGTCGCGGTGCTTGCAACCGGCGGCCTGCACCGCTACGCCGGTGACGGCGGCTGGCGGTGGCGGGTGCAGCCGGTTCCTGCCGAGATCGCCGCCGGGCCCGAGGTGGTCGCGCGCCTCACCGCCGCCGCCGGTTCCGCCTTCGTGCTGGCCCATGGGGTACGCGAGGACGGCTCCCGGCCGTTGGAGGTGGCGATCGAGCGGGTGGTCCGGGAGGGGGACATCGTGCGGATCACCACGGAGCTACCACTGGGGTACGTCGGAGCGCCGGTCTTTGTCGTGCAGGCCGACGCCACCGGGCACGTGTCGTTGTACTGCCTCGGCCTGGTGCTGCCCGGCGTCGACGGCCACCCGGTGGCGACCTTCGACCGGATCCGGGCCGTCATCCCTGCCACGCCCGGCGACGTCTGAGCTGTCGCTGTGCTGCCGGCCGAGCCGAGCAGCGCCGTGCTGGCGGGTCGACCGCGGACCGCCGGTGCTGGTGGGTCAGTCGTTGGCCGTCGCCCCGGCCCGATCGTCCGTCGGACGCCGGCTTTCGGGCAGCCGGTGCTCATCATCGGTCGAAGCGGTGCCGGTCGAAGCGGTGCCGGCCGGGTCGGCGTCGGTCGAAGCGGTGCCGGCCGGGTCGGCCTTGGTCGAGCCGCCGTCGGTCGGCGCGGCAGGGGTGGCGTCGGTCGGGTCCGTCACGGCCGGGGGATCGGCCGGGGCGGTGGGGCCGGCGGCGAGGAACGCCTCGGCCCACCGGCCGACCTCGTCGAAGACCTTCCGGCGTACGGTCGGGCCAGAGAGGATCAGGTCGTGCAGCCCGCCGTCGAAGCGGGCCAGGGTGACGTGCCGGCCGAGGCGGGGCGCGTACCGGACCATGTGTTCGACGTCCAGCACGGCATCGGCCAGGGTCGCGCTGTCGTGCCATTTGGTGCCCCGGAAGGATCGGGTCGAGCAGGCCAGCAGCACCGGCACCTGGATGTCCAGCCCGGCACGCAGCCGACGTTGGCCGGTGCGGATCGCGTTCAGCCAGCCGGCTCGGACCGGGAACCCGGCCAGCGGCTTCCACGCCAGGTCGTAGGTCCACTCGCCGCGGTGATCGGTGTGCAGGCTCTCGCCGTACACCGTGCCCAGCCCGAACGGCAGGATGCGGTGCGGCGCCCTGCGGCCCAGCCGGGCCGCGGCGGCCGCGATGGGTCGGCGGACCGCCCAGGGGGCGTTCAGGTCGAAGAAGGGACTGTTGAGCACCAGGCCGTCGACGGTGCCGGTGTCGCGGCGGGCGTCCGCCCAGAGCGAGATGATCAAGCCGCCGGTGGAGTGGCCCATCGCCAGCAGCGTGTCGTGCCCGTCGTCGGCACGGATGATCTCGGCGGCGGCGTCCAACTCGGGGAAGTAGTCGCTGATGTCCTGGCAGAAGTTCGGAGTCTGGTGCGGGAGCAGGCTGCGGCCGTACTTGCGCAGGTCGAGGGCGTAGAAATCCCAGCCACGCTCGACGAAGAAGTCGGCCAGGTGGTCTGGAAGAAGTAGTCGACGAAGCCGTGCACGTAGAGCACCGCCCGCCCGGTGGGGCGCTCGGCCCGCCGCCGGACCAGGGTCGCGACGACAGGTCCTTCGTCGTCGGTGCCCAGGTCGATCGTCTGCCGCTCGTAGGGCGGCCCCAACACGTCCGGTTCCACGAAATCGACGCTACGCCGGCAACCTACCCAGCGGTACCCCCGCGCCTCCCTGCCCCGCGATCTTGCACTCGTTGCCCCCTCATAAGGCCTAAAAGGCACGAAACGAGGTTCGAAAGTGCAAGATCGCGAGGCGGCGGCGAGGTTAGGCCGTTTCCGCGTCGGCTCGGATTGGATCGGCGGCGGGTAGGTCCTCGGCCTCCTCGACCTGGCCCTGCGGCTGGCTGACGTCGCGCAGGTGCTTGTTGTGGCGCGGCTCCTGACGGGTCTTGGCGTCGTTGAGCCGCCGGCGCAGGTCGTCGCGAACGTCGTTGAGCGCGGCGTGCAGGTCCTCCTCTGCGGAGGTGGTGACGATCTTCTGTCGGCCGGCGATCCAGCACTCCAGGGTGACCTTCTGGCCTCGGGCTTCCCGGTCCTTCACCGAGACCTCCAACTCGGTGGCGTCGGCGTGGAAGCCGGCCAACCGGGAGTCGAGGGTGGCGAACTGCTCGGCGATCCAGTTGCGGTCGCCCTGGGAGAACCCGGCGCCCACCCGCAGGCACTCGGCCACGGTGGCCGGGTTCGCCACGGCGCTCATCGCCGCACCTCGGAAGCGGTCGCGGAGCCGAAAGTAGTGATCATCATGGCGCTGACCTCTCGTCGACGTGGAGCTGTCGGTGGTGCTTGATCAAGTCCATACCCACTCCGGTGACGCCGGAACCGCCGTCACCCGACATGGTGAGGTCGGCCGTACCACATCGGGGCGTGATCAGGGCGTTGTCCACAGGTGGCCCCGTTGTCCACAGGTCGGGGGTGGGGCGCTGGCGGCCCTCGTCGACAGCGCTCAGGCTCAGGGCCGAGTCGACTCGCGCTGGCAGACCCCCGATCCCATGGAGGGACGATGTTCGACACCTACGTCACGATCGTCGGCAATGTGCTGACCGCGCCGGAGTGGCGGCGTACCACCCAGAGCAACACCCTGGTGGCCAACTTCAAGGTCGCCTCCACCGCCCGCCGGCTCGACCGCGACAGCGGTCGCTGGGTCGATGGCAATTCGCTGCGGGTCCGCGTCAACTGCTGGCGCAAGCTCGCCGAAGGCGTGGCGGCCTCGGTGATGGTCGGCGACCCGGTGGTAATCTGTGGCCGCCTCTACACCCGCGACTGGACCGACGACGCCGGCAACCACCGCACGGTCTACGAGTTGGAGGCGGTCGCCGTCGGCCACGACCTGTCCCGTGGCCGGGCCCGCTTCCTGCGTAACCGGCCGACCATGACGACCAGCACGGTCGAGGACGCGGAGGCCGAGAGCCGGGTGCACGGCGAGCCCACCGAGCCGGTGCCGGTCGGGCAGGCGCCCGTGTTGCCCGACGATCGCCCGCTGGACGACGACTTCGAGCTGTCCGAGTTCGGTTCGCTGCGGACCAGCCCGGTCGACCACGGTCCGCTCGACGATGTCTTCCTCCCTGGCAGCGGGATCGGCGGCGACCTGGGCGGCGGCGTCGCGGGTGGCCCCGGTCGTGCGCAGAGCGGTGAGCACGACGTGCCCGCCGCCCTCGACGACGACGAACTTGCCCCTCCCGGCGACTCGGACGACGGTGACCCCGACGGCGAGCTGGGGCCGGTGCCCGACGAGGGTCGGCCGGATCCCGCGCCGTCCGGCCGGGGGCGGCGCGGCCGAGGACGGGTGCCGCAGCCGGCGTGACCGTTCAGCTTCCGGGCGCCCCAAGGGCGCGGCACGACGGGGGCGGGGTGGCGACGCGACAGGCGTCGTCACCCCGCGTGACGCCAGCGGCGGGCGCAGTTGGTTCACGGGATGCTCGTCTAGGCTGGCCGGCCGGAGGTGGTGCGCGTGCGGCAGACAGCGCCGGTGGCGAACGCGGTGGGGCTGTTGGCCGGGTACGCGCTGGACAGGGCGCTCGGCGACCCCCGCCGGTGGCACCCGGTGGCCGGCTTCGGGCAGGCCGCCGGAGCGTTGGAGCGTCGCCTCTACCGGCCGGACCGGGCAGCGGGTGCGGCGTTCACCGCACTGGCCGTGGGCGGGCCGGTGGTGCTCGGGGCGGTCGCCGCCGTGGCCACCCGGCACCGGCCCGTGGCCCGCGCGGTCCTCGTCGCCGCCGGCACCTGGACCGTGCTGGGCGGTCGTACCCTGCGCCACGAGGCCTCCGTCATGGGTCGGACGCTGCGCGACGGTGACCTGCCGGCCGCCCGGCGACGCCTCGGTCACCTCTGCGGCCGGGACCCGTCGACCCTGGGCGAGTCGGAGCTGGCCCGAGCCGCCGTCGAGTCGGTCGCGGAGAACACCTCCGACGCGGTGGTCGCCCCGTTGGTCTGGGGTGCGGTCGCCGGCCTTCCCGGGCTCCTGGGCTACCGCGCGGCGAACACCCTCGACGCGATGGTCGGGCACCGGTCGGAGCGGTACGCGCGGTTCGGCACCCCTGCCGCTCGGCTGGACGACCTGCTCAACCTGGTGCCGTCCCGGCTGACCGGGCTGCTCACAATCGCCGTCGCCCCGGTCGCGCACGGTGACCGAGAGCGGGCCTGGCGGGTGTGGCGGCGCGACCGCAACGACCACCCGAGCCCCAACGCCGGTCAGTGCGAGGCGGCGATGGCCGGTGCGCTCGGCGTCCGCCTCGGCGGCCGCAACATCTACTTCGGGCGCTCCGAGGTTCGCCCCCTCCTGGGTGACGGTCCGCGCCCCGAGGCGCGCCACCTCAAGCGGGCCGCCCGCGTCTCCGGCGCCGTGGGGCTGGCCGCCCTCGGGCTGGCCGCCGCCTACCCGGTGACCGTCGGCCGCCTCGTCAACGCCGTGGGCCGGCGTGGGCTGGCCGCCACGATCGGCCGGACCGGGCTGGGGGCGGCGATGGGCCGGCGTGGGTTGGATGCGGCGGTCGATCGGACCGGGCTCGGCGTGGCGGTCGGTCTGCGTGGGCTGGGCGCGGCGGTCGGCCGGCGTGGGCTGCGGGCTGGGGCGGCTGCGCGGGGGATCGGGCGGTGAGCGGCGGTCTGCTGGTCGCCGGCACCACCTCCGACGCCGGCAAGAGCGTGCTGACCGCCGGCATCTGCCGGTGGCTGCACCGCCAAGGCGTGAAGGTGGCACCGTTCAAGGCGCAGAACATGTCGAACAACTCGGCCGTCGTGGTCGGGCCGGACGGGCGCGGCGGCGAGATCGGCCGAGCTCAGGCCATGCAGGCCGCGGCCTGCGGGCTCGCCCCGGACCTGCGCTTCAACCCGGTGCTGCTCAAGCCGGGCAGCGATCTGGACAGCCAGGTGGTGCTGCTCGGCGAGGCGGTCGACACGATCACCGCGAGCACCTTCCGGCAGTTGCGGCCCCGGCTCGCCGAGTCCGCGTACGCCGCGCTGGCCGAGTTGCGGACCGCGTACGACGTGGTGATCTGCGAGGGCGCGGGCAGCCCGGCGGAGATCAACCTGCGGGGCGGGGACTACGTGAACATGGGCCTGGCCCGGCGCGCCAACCTGCCCACCATTGTGGTCGGCGACATCGACCGAGGGGGCGTGTTCGCCTCGATGTTCGGCACGGTGGCCCTGCTCGACGCCGCCGACCAGGCACTGATCGCCGGCTTCGTTATCAACAAATTCCGGGGTGATCTCGGCTTGCTGCAGCCAGGGCTGGACATGCTGCGCCAGGTGACCGGCCGCCCCACGTACGGGGTGCTGCCCTGGGCGCTCGACCTGTGGCTCGATGCGGAGGATTCGCTCGCCTACGGCCGGGTGCTCGGCCGTCCCGCCGCGCCGCACGGCACCGAGTGGTTGGACGTGGCGGTCGTGCGGCTACCCCGGGTCAGCAACGCCACCGACGTGGAGGCGCTGGCCACCGAGCCAGGCGTCCGCGTACGTCTCACCGTCGAACCGGCGGAACTCGCCGCCGCCGACCTGATCATCCTGCCCGGCTCGAAGTCCACCGTCGCGGACCTCGCCTGGCTGCGCGAGACCGGCCTCGCCGACGCGGTCCACGCGCACGCGGCGGCCGGAAAGCCGCTGCTCGGCCTCTGCGGCGGCTTCCAGATGCTCGGCCGGGCCATCCACGACCCGGTGGAGAGTCGGCAGGGCAGCGTGCCAGGGCTCGGCCTGCTGCCGATCGAGATCACCTTCGACCCGCGCAAGACCGTCCGGCAGTCGGTGGGCACCGCCCCCGGCGGCCTGCCGGTCCGCGGCTACGAGATCCACCACGGGTACGTCTCGCAGGCCGACCCGACCCTGACCCCGCTGCTGACCGGGGTCGACGGCATCGGCGAGGGCGCCATGCTCGGGGCGGTGCACGGCACGCACTGGCACGGGGCGTTCGAGTCGGACGGGTTCCGTCGCTGGTTCCTCACCGAGGCGGCCCGGCTGGCCGGGCGAACCGGGTTCCGGGTTTCGCCGGACACCAGCTTCGCCGCAGCCCGGGAACGCTCACTCGACCTGCTCGGCGACCTCGTCGAGGAGCACCTGGACACCGACGCCCTCTGGAAGCTCATCGAAGCCGGCCCAACCCCCGGACTCCCCTTCATCCCACCAGGTCCGCCGTCGACCTGACCGGCGACTCAGCGTTGGGTGCGTGCGGACAGTTTCGCGGCCCGCACCTGCCTGATTGACGACTCAGCGCCGGGGCGGCTGGGGCCTCAGGGGCGGATGTCTGCGGGGCGATCTGTGGTGGGCAGGCCCGCGGCCAGCCAGGCGTCCACGCCGCCGATCATGTCGGTGGCGCGGCGCAGCCCCAGGGTCTGGAGGCTGGCGGCGGCCAGGCTGGAGCTGTAACCCTGGCGGCACACCAGCACGATCTCCCGGTCGTAGCCGGTGGCCTCCGGAATGCGCCAGGCGCTGGCCGGGTCGAGTCGCCATTCCAGCACTGTCCGGTCGATGACGACGGCACCGGGCAGGTCGCCCTGTTCGCGGCGCTGCGTGTCGGTACGGGTGTCGACCAGCAGTGCGCCGCCGCGGACCGCGTCGACGGTCTGCTGCGGAGTCAATCGGTGCAGCCCGGCGCGGGCCTGTTCGAGCAGGGCGTCGATGCCGGGGCTCATCACGTCTCGGAGCACCACCCGATCATGCCGAGCCGGGTACCAGCCCGCGTGGCGAACGGGTCGCGCGTCACCCGTCGCTGCCGCAAATCCCCCGGACGTGACGGGCACCCGGCCACGGCGGTCAGCCGGACGTGTCAGCCCGGCAACGATGGCCGCTGGTCCAGCGAGATCGACTCCATGTCCCCGATGTGGCGGTGTCCGATCGACGGGATGCCCCGATATCGGCGATCTGGAGTCGATCACCCTGACCTGCGGCGGCGACGGCATACTTCGGTCGTGTACGAACTCGCCAGCCGAGGGCCGCTCGCCCACGGCATCCACCATCCCGCCCTGCGGCGGTGGGAACAGGCGAGGGCGAGTTGACCCCCGAAACCGCCGGGCCGGCGCCAGGCCACGAGCCCGCGCACCTCGAAGGAACGTCCGGCGCGGCCGAGGGCTTCGCAGGAACGGCCGGCGCAGCCGATGCGGCCGGCGCGGCCGAGGACGTCGGGGCCACGGCCGACCGCTGGGGTGGTGGGTCGGCCGTGGCGGTCGTCGAGGCGTACACCGAGTTGGCCCGCCGGGTGCTCGCGGGCCCGGCGCGGTTGGGGCGGACGCGGCTGGTCGCGGTGGACGGGCCGAGCGGCGCGGGCAAGAGCCGGTTCGCCGCGCACCTCGCGGACGCTCTGGCCGTGTTGGCGGGCGGTGGGCGGCCACCGGTGGTGCACACCGACGACCTGCTCGACGGGTGGGACGACCAGCTCACCTTCTGGCACCGACTGGACCGGGAGGTGCTGGCCCCGCTGCGCGCCGGGCGGCCGGGGGCGTACCGCCGCTACAGCTGGGTCCGGCGCTCCTTCCTGCCCCGCCCGATCCCGGTGCCTGTCGCGCCGGTGCTGGTCCTGGAGGGGGTCAGCGCGGCGCGTGCCGCCATTCGGCCCGAGTTGACCCTGGGCATTTTCGTCACCGCGCCCGCGCCGACGCGGCTTGCCCGCGCGGTGGCCCGGGACGGGCCGGAGATCCTGCCCGAGCTGCGTCGCTGGCACGCGGGGGAGCGGGCGCACTTCGCCGCCGACGGCACGGTCGACCGGGTCGACCTGGTGATCGACGGTGCGCCGACGCTGCCGTACGACGCCGAGAGGTACTACGTGCGCAACCGTTGACGTGAGCGGGGCATGGACGCCGGGCACCGGCTGGGGCACGATGCGGGAAAGGTCGGGTACGGGCGAAGGGGAGCCACATGTCGACAGCGGACACACCGGCACGGCGACGGATCACCCTGACCGGCATCAGCTCCCGGGCCTGGGAGCACCCGGCGGACCGGGGCGCTCTGGTCGCGCTGCGGGAGCTGCGCGGGTTCGACGACGTGGTGCGGTCGTTCTTCGGCATGTGGAACGAGCGCGGGTTCCGGCTCTCCGTGCTGGCCTCCGGCATCCGCGTCGACCACCGGCAGTACCCGGCGGTGTGGCAGCGCTACACCGAGGCCGGCGCGGCGCTCGACGTGGCCGAGCTGCCCGAGCTGTATGTGACCCAGTCGCCGTGGTTGGGTGCCGAAGCGGTCGGCCTGGACCGGCCGTTCATCGTGCTGAACTCCGCGTGCGTGCAGCAACTCGACGAGGACGAGCTGCGCTGCCTGCTCGGCCACGAGCTGGGGCACGTGGGCAGTGGGCACGCGGTCTACAAGACCATGCTCATGATCCTCACCCGGTGGGCGGCGAACCTGAGCTGGTTGCCGGTGGGCGCGATCGCACTGCGGGCGATCATCGCGGCGATGCTGGAGTGGTGGCGCAAGGCGGAGCTGTCCGCCGACCGGGCCGGTCTGCTCGCCGGGCAGGACCCGGCCGCCGCGCTGCGGCTGCTGATGAAGCTCGCCGGTGGCGGCGACCTGTCCCAGATCGACACCACCGCCTTCCTGGAGCAGGCCGCCGAGTACGCCGGTGGCGGCGACCTGCGGGACAGCCTGCACAAGATCCGGATGACCGCCTGGAGCACCCACCCGGCGCCGGTCGCGCGGGCCGCCCAGCTGCGGCAGTGGATCGACTCCGGGGCGTACGGGCGGGTGCTGGCCGGGGACTATCCGCGTCGCGACGACGACGCCTCGACAAGCGTGTCGGAGGAGATCAAGGCAGCCGCCGATTCGTACCGGGAGGAGTTCAGCCGGTCCACCGATCCGCTGGTCGGGTTGCTGCGCCGCCTCGGCGACGGCGCCAACGACGTCGGCGAGTGGGTGGGCGGCACCGCCGGTCGGGCTCGTTCCTGGATGGACGCCGCCACCGAGGCCGCCGGCCGCGCGCACCGCGCCGGTCGGGCCGCGCCGGGCGCGACCGCGGGCGCGGGCCCCGCCGGAGGCGGCGAGGGTACGGGCTCGGCCGGCGCGGCGGGGTAAGGCCAGCATACGATTCCGGTCATGACCTCACCGATCATGTCCGAGTCCGAGGTGCGGGCTGCCGTCGAGCGGGAGATGCCCGGTGTCCGGGCCGATCTGGAACGCCTCGTCCGCATCCCCGGCATCGCCTTCGAGGGCTTCGACCACTCGCACGTGGAGCGCTCCGCCGAGGCCGTCGCCGAGCTGCTGCGCGGCTGCGGCCTGGACGTCGACATCGTGCGTTCCGGCGGTCAGCCCGCGGTGATCGGCCGGCGGGCCGCCCCGCCCGGGGCGCCGACCGTGCTGCTGTACGCCCACCACGACGTGCAGCCGGTCGGCGACCGGTCGCTGTGGGAGTCCGACCCGTTCGAGCCGGTGGAGCGGGACGGCCGGCTCTACGCCCGGGGCGCGGCCGACGACAAGGCCGGCATCATGGCGCACGTCGCGGCGCTGCGGGCGTACGGTGACGCGCTGCCGGTCGGCGTGGTCCTGTTCATCGAGGGCGAGGAGGAGTACGGCTCCGACTCGCTGGAGCGGCTGCTGGTCGAGCACCGCGACGAGATCGCCTCGGACGTCATCGTGATCGCCGACTCGGGCAACTGGGACATCGGCGTACCGGCGCTGACCACCTCGCTGCGCGGCATCGTCAACTGCTTCGTCGAGGTTCGTACGCTGGACCACGCCGTGCACAGCGGCATGTTCGGCGGCGCCGTCCCGGACGCGCTCACCGCGTTGGTGCGGCTGCTGGCCACCCTGCACGACGACGCCGGTGACGTGGCGGTGGACGGGCTGGTCGGCCGTGCGGGCGCCGCCGTCGACTACCCGGAGGACCGGTTCCGGGCCGAGGCCGGGCTGGCCGAGGGCGTGCAGTTCATCGGCACCGGCCGGATCACCGACCGGCTCTGGACCAAGCCGGCGCTGGCCGTGCTCGGCATCGACGCGCCGTCGACCGGTGAGGCGCCGAACGCCCTGGTGCCGGCCGCGAAGGCGAAGCTCAGCATCCGGCTCGCCCCGGGCGACGACCCCAAGGGGGCGTACGCGGCGGTGCGCGCACACCTGGAGAAGCACGCGCCGTGGGGCGCCCAGGTGACGGTCAGCTTCGAACACGACGGTGACCCGTGTGTGATCGACGCGTCCGGGCCGATGTTCGACGCCGCCCGCTCGGCGTTCCGGGCAGCCTGGGACGGCACCGACCCGGTGGACATCGGCGTCGGTGGCTCGATCCCGTTCATCGCGACCTTCCAGGAGATGTTCCCCCGGGCGGCGATCCTGGTGACCGGTGTGGAGGACCCGCACGCCCGCGCGCACGGGCCGAACGAGAGCCTGCACCTCGGCGAGTTCGCCCGGGTCTGCCTCGCCGAGGCGTTGCTGCTGGGCAAGGTGGCCGCAGCGGGCAGTTAGGTGTCGGAACGGCAACTTTGGGTTTGTTCTGGGAGTTCACGGCGTGTCGGACGATCGGCTGTTATAGCCTTTCGAACATGAGTACGAACGAGGTGATGGCCCGCTTGGGGGCCGCCGTCAATGCGCTGGGGGACGTTGACGTCTCCGCGTGGTCCGAGACCACGCTCAACGAACAGCTCGGCGAGCTCTCCGCCGCCCTGGTCGCCCTCGACTCGGTGCTCTCCCGGGTCGCCGGCGAGGTCCGCGCCCGAGGGCTGCGCATCGAGGAGCCCGTCTCCGCCTGATCCGCCGTCCGCCGTGGTGGCGGCACCCTGCCGACACCGCCCGGGCACGGCAATGCCCGGGCGGTGTCGGAGGTGGCTGGCAGGATGAACTCCGTGCGGTTCATCGACCTGGCGGCCACCTCCGCCGCCGTGGGCGCCACCAGCGGCCGGCGGGCCAAGGTGGAGCTGCTCGCCGACGCGCTGCGCCGGCTCGACCCGACCGAGGTGGAGCCCGGTGCCGGCTATCTCGCCGGTGAGCTGCGCCAGCGGCAGACCGGCGTGGGTTACGCGAGCCTGCGTGACCTGCCGCCTCCCGCCGCCGAGCCGACGCTGACCGTGGCCGCTGTCGACGCGGCCATCGAGCAGATCGCCGCTGTGCGGGGCGCGGGTTCGCAGGCCCGACGCCGGGCGCTGCTCGGTGCCCTCTTCGCGGCGGCGACCGCCGACGAGCAGCGACTGCTCACCAACCTGTTCGGTGGCGAGTTGCGCCAGGGTGCCCAGGCGGGGCTGCTGGCCGACGCGGTGGCCCGGGCCGCCGAGGTGCCGGTGGCGACGGTCCGTCGGGCTCTGCTGCTCGCCGGTGACCTGCGCGCGGTGGCGGTGGCCGCGCTGGCCGGGGGCGCCGCCGAGCTGGCCGGGTTCGGCCTGCGGGTCGGCCGACCGCTGGCGCCGATGCTGGCGCAGAGCGCCCCCTCGGTCGACGAGGCGCTGGCCGCGACCGGCACGCCCGCCGTGGTCGACGTGAAACTCGACGGCATTCGCATCCAGGTGCACCGCTCCGGCGCCGACATCGCGGTGTTCACCCGCAGCCTCGACGAGATCACGACTCGGGTGCCCGAGGTGGTCGCCGCCGTCCGCGCCCTGCCCGGCCGGGAGTTGGTGCTCGACGGCGAGGCGATCGGCCTGGACGAGACGGGTCGCCCACTGCCGTTCCAGCAGACCTCCAGCCGGGCCGCCCGGCGCACCACACCCAGTACCACCGGGGGCACACCGGTCGCCCCGGCGGTGCTCGCGGCTGCCGCCACCACCGGCCAGACCGTCCTGACGCCATATTTCTTCGACCTGCTGCACCTCGACGGTGACGATCTGATCGACCTGCCCGGCCGTGAGCGGTGGGCCGCGCTCGCCGGCGCGGTCGATTCGTCACTGCTGGTCGGGCGACTGGAGGTCGACAGCCCGGAGCAGGCCGGGGCGGCCTTCGCCGCCGCGCTCGACGCCGGCCAGGAGGGCGTGGTGGTCAAGGCACCGGACGCCCCGTACGACGCCGGCCGGCGGGGAGCGGCCTGGGTCAAGGTCAAACCGAGGCACACACTCGATCTGGTGGTGCTCGCCGTCGAGTGGGGCAGCGGTCGGCGCGAGGGCTGGCTGTCAAACCTGCATCTGGGTGCCCGCGACCCGCGCAACGGCGACTTCGTGATGCTCGGCAAGACGTTCAAGGGGCTCACCGACGAGCTGCTGCGCTGGCAGACCGAGCGTTTCCTCGGCCTCGCCGTGGAGCGCGGCGACTGGGTGGTCCGGGTCCGTCCCGAGCAGGTGGTCGAGATCGCCTTCGACGGGGTGCAGACGAGTTCGCGCTACCCGGGCGGGATGGCGCTGCGGTTCGCCCGGGTGGTGCGATACCGCGAGGACAAGTCCGCCGCCGAGGCGGACACCATCGACGCGGTCCGGGCCATCCACGCCGGTCGGTCCACCGGCTGACCGGCCCGGGTCACCTGCTGGACAGCGACCGGGCGTAGTTGACCTGGTTGTTGAGGTGCTGCACCTGGCTCTGGTCGGTGACCGGGATCCGGGCCACATACTGCTGGGCGCCGTTGGTGACCGTCACCTGGACGGTGCCGTGGTGCCGGGTCTCCTTGACCAGCAGGAAGAGCAGGCTGAAGACGGCCACGCAGAAGAAGCCGACGATGGCGCAGACCAGCGCCCAGGTGGCGATCTTCTCCTCGCGCTGCCAGTAGTCGGCCACGTGCCAGGTGGCACCGGCCAGCGGCAGCACACCGGCCGGTGTGCGGATGACCGGCGGGGTCACGGTGATCTCGGCGATCTGCACCGCGACCACCTCCGGCCCGGCGGCGAAGCCGGCCGCGACCGGGTGCGCCGCCACCGGCGGGTACGGCCCGACCGCCGGCCACGATCCCGGGGCCTGAGCGGGCGGCCCGGAGAAGGACGCGGGCGGGCCGGAGAAGGGCGAGGGCGGCCCAGAGAAGGACGCGGGCGGCCCGGAGAACGGCGCGGGCGGGCCGGAGAACTGGGCCGGCGGCCCGGAGAACGGCGTCGGTGGCGCGGACGGCTGGGCCGGCGATCCGGGGAACGGCGCGGGCGCGGCGGGGAACTGCGCGGGCGTGGCCGGGAACTGCGCCGGCGTGGCCGGGAACTGCGCGGCCGGTGCCGGTGTGGCCGGCGCCGGTGCGGCCGTCGGCGTGCCGAAGATCGCGGCGGTCGGGTGCGGCGTGGCCAGCGGGCTGGCCGACCACGCGTCGGTGAGCGGCGCGGAGGCCCACGGGTCGGTCGGCGGGGTCGCCGGCTCCGACTCGGGAAACGGCGCCGTGGGATCGACGGTCACCGGCGCACCCCACACGGATTGATCACCCGGCGGAGATTACCGGCTGCCGTGGCGTGCCGTGTTCCCCCGAGCGTCCGATTGCGACGCCGACTCGGCCTCCGTTTCAGGCGGAGGCGCTGGGCGTGGGCTCGGCCGCCCGATCCAGCGGGGCGGCCGTCGTGCCGATGCCGGCGGCCCGGTGGGCCTCCCGGCGGGCCACCCAGCCGTAGCCGAAGAGGGCCATCACGGCGAAGAGCCACCACTGCACGACGTAGCCGAAGTTCTGCCAGTTGTTCGTGTGCCCGACCGGCACCGCCTTGAACAGCGGGTCAGCTGCCGGGGTCTGCTCGTCCAGCAGCAGATAGCCGCCGTAGACCGGGTAGGGCAGCTCGCGGGCGAGACGCGGCACGCCGACCCGCCGGGTTTCCAGCAGCCCGTCGCGGCGGTCCACCGCGCCGGCGCCGCTCTCGGTCTCGTGCACCCGGCCGACCACCGTCACGTCGCCGCTGGGCGCGGCGGGCACCGACGGCTGGGCGGTAGCCCCACCCGGAGCCGGCGGGATCCAGCCCCGGTCGATCAGCAGTGCGGTGCCGTCGGCGAGCACCAGCGGGGTGAGCACCTCGAAGCCGACCCGGCTGTCGACCGTCCGGCCACGGACCAGGACGGTGTTCGACGGGTCGTACCGGCCGGTGACGGTGATCCGGGTCCAGACCTTGTCCTTCGCGGGCGGCGGGCCGGCCGTCCCCGGGCCGCCCGTGGGAGCGCGGAACGCGTCGGCCAGGGGCGTCGGGGCCATTCGCAGGCCCGCGTCGATCCGCTCGTTGATCTCGGTGCGCCCCTCGTAGCGGTCCAGCTGCCAGTTGCCCAGCCAGACCATGACGGCAGAGGCGACCAGAGTCAGCGCGAGGGCGCCCAGCCAGCGTGGGCTCAGCAGGAACCGGTACACGGCACCGAGGCTACTCGTATGACCGGGGCCACTGACCTGGACCGGGCCGGGTAGCGGTCGGCGGGTCGGGTCGGGGGTGCTCGCCCGTCGGATCGGGCAGGTATCGTCACGCGGACGGCGCGGCCCTCAGCCGGTCGTCGCGTACCCGCCGCCGCCCGCCAGGGAGTCGATGATGACCGTCGTGCCGCGCCTGGTGCTCAGCGCGCCGTCCTCCGGGCACGGAAAGAACGCGCTCGCGATCGGGCTGCTCGCCGCCCTGGCTGAGCGGGGTGTCGACGTCGCCGGGTTCAAGCTCGGCCCGGATCAGGTCGATGCCGCGTACCTGGGTCTCGCCGCCGGTCGGCCGGGCCGGGTGATCGACCCCCGGTTGGTCGGCACCGACCGGCTCGCTCCGCTGGTCGCGCACGGTGCGGCGGGTGCCGGGCTCGCCGTGGTGCAGGGCAGCATGGGCCTGTACGACTCGGTCGGCGGCCGTCCCACGCAGGAGTCCACGGCCGCGGCCGCCACCGCGCTGCGCAGCCCGGTGGTCCTGGTGGTCGACGTGGCCGCGATGGGGCAGTCGGTGGCCGCCCTCGTGCACGGTTTCCGCTCGTACGACGAGCAGTTGTGGCTTGGCGGGGTGATCCTCAACCGGGTGGCGTCCTCGCGGCACGAGGGGATGCTGCGCGAGGCGCTGGAGGACGTGGGGGTGCCCGTCTACGGCGCGCTGCGTCGCCAGGACCTGCCGTCCGTGCTGCCGTCGCGCCGGCACGGGGTGGCCCCGGTGGTCGACGGGTCCGCTGACGCCTCCCGTGCGGTTCGTCGTCTTGGCGAGGCGGTCGCCGCCACGGTCGACCTGGAACGGCTGCTCGGGCTGGCCCGCTCCGCGCCACCGCTGCCGGCCGCGGCGTGGTCGCCGCAGGAGGCGCTCGGCGAACTGGTCGTTCCGGCGGAGCGCCCGCTGGTGGCGATCGCGGGTGGGCCGGGCGGCAGCTTCAGCCACCCGGAGACCGCGGAGTTGCTGCGGGCCGCCGGTGCCGAGGTCGTCACGATCGATCCGCTGCGCGACGAGGCGCTGCCGGTCGGTGTCCGCGCGCTGGTCGTGGGTGGCGCGCTGCCCGAGGCGTACGCCGAGCAGTTGTCGGCCAACCGGCGGCTCTGCATCGCGGTTGCCGAGTTGGCGCGCACCGGGCGGCCGGTGGTCGCCGAGGGCGCCGGTCTGCTCTGGTTGGCCCGGGAGCTGGACGGGCTGCCGATGTGCGGTGTGTTGGACGCGGTCGGCGTCAGCCGGGACGGTCTCGTGGTGGGTTACCGGGAGGCGACCGCCCAGACCGACAGCGTGGTCGCGGCGCGCGGCACGGTGCTGGTCGGGCACAAGGAGCACCGCGCGGTGCTCACCCCGCGCGCCGGTCAGCGGCCGGCGTGGAGCTGGGACGGTGGCACGCCGGAGGGGTTCGTCTGGCGCAACGTCCACGCCTCACAGCTCGCCCTGCACTGGGCCGGTCACGCGGCGACCGCCGCCCGACTGGTCGCGGCGGCGGTGCGCGAGCCGGTGGGCGAGGCGGACGCGGCTGCGGCCGGTGAGGTCCTCGCCGACAAGCACTGATCCTGGTCCACTCCCGGTCAGCCGACGATGGCGTCCGAGGGTGGGGTGAACTGACGGGTCGGTGTGCCCTTCAGGCCGTCGCGCAGGGTCTCGGCGACCGCCGCGATGGGGATCTGGGACTGCCCGTCACCGACCGCGTTGAACGGATTGTCCGGGTCGGAGATGAAGCTCGCCGCGGCCAGTTCCGGGGTGTAGCCGACGAACCAGGCCGACCGGGTGCTGTCGGTGGTGCCGGTCTTGCCGGCGACCGGGCGGCCGACCGTGCCTCGGACGCTGTCAGCGGTGGACCAGCCCCCGCAACTGCCGCGTGCCGGGGTGTCCCCGGTGGGGCAGCGGGCGGCGTCGGTGGCCGCCCGGGCGGCGTCCGCGTTGACCACCTGCCGGCACCGAGGCTTGGCCACCTCACGATGGATGCCGCCGGGGGTGGCGTACGTCGCCGGGGTGCCGTCCCGGTTCATGATCGCCTGCACGGGGATCGCCTCGCAGTAGCGGCCGTCGGCGGCGATGGCGGCGTACGCGTTCGCCATCTCCAGCGGGGTGGCGTCGGAGACGCCCAGGGTGAAGGCACCCCACTTCGAGGCTTTCGCGGGTGAGGCGTGGTCCCGGTCCACGTCGGTGCGCCAGCGCAGCCCGAGCTGCTCGGCCAACCGGACCGCCCGTTCCGCGCCGACCTTCTCCTCCAGCCACACGAAGTACGTGTTTACCGACTTGCCGAAACCGGACCACATGGTCTGCTGGCCGGTCATCGCGCCGCTGGCGTTGGAGGGCGCCCAACCGTCGTAGACCTCCGACCGGTAGCGGTACGGGGCGTTGAACGAGGTGGAGAGCGTCATCCCGGAGTCCAGGGCGGCGAGCATCGGGAACATCTTGAACGTCGACCCGGCCTGGTAGCCCGCCAGGTCACCGCCGCCGAGCAGCGGCGCCACCGTGTTCGGGTAGTTGGCCTTCACCTTCGGCCCGGCCTCGGGGTTGGAGCTGGGTGGGTTGTCGGCCAGGTCGAGGGAGTACGTCCGGTTCACCGCCATCGCCTTCACCCGCCCGGTGCCCGGCTCGGAGACCACGATGCCGTTGGCGAACGGGCTGCCGGTGGCCTCCTTGGCACCGACGTTCTTCTCCGCCGCCTCCTGGATCTTCGGGTCGAGGCTGAGCACGATCCGGTAGCCGCCACGGCGCAGCTTGTCCATCCGTTCCAGCCGGTTCGCACCGAACGCGGGCTGCGCACTCCACCAGTTCTTCAGGTAGTCGCAGGCGAAGCCCCAGCTGTTGTACTTCTCCGGGATCGCCGCGCAGTCGTGCGGCGGGGTGGTCAGCTTCAGCCGGATCGGCTCGGACTTGGCGGCGGTGGCCGAGTCGGGGGAGAGGTAACCGAGCTGGCTCATCCGGTCCAGCACGTAGTTGCGCCGCGCGGTGGCCTCCTTCTGGTCGGAGTCGGCGGGGTCGTACTCGGACGGGGACTTGACCAGGCCGGCGAGGGTGGCGGCCTCGACCGGGGTGAGGTCCTTCGGGGTCTTGGAGAAGAAGATCTCGCTGGCCGCGTAGATGCCGTACGCCCGGTGACCGAAGTACGCCGAGTTCAGGTAGCGCTCAAGGATCTGCTCCTTGCTCAGTTCCTTCTCCAGGTCCATCGCCATCCGCATTTCCTTGACCTTGCGCAGGCTGGTCTGCTGGGTGGCTTCCTGGACCTCCTTGGGGGTGGTCGCGCTGTCCCGCAGGGCCATCCGGACGTACTGCATGGTCAGGGTCGACGCGCCCTGGGAGACGCCGCTGGACCGGGCGTTGGCCACGAAGGCGCGGGCCACGCCCTTCGGGTCGACGCCGTGGTGCTGGTAGAAGCGGTTGTCCTCGGCGGCGACGATCGCCTGCTGGATGTTCGGCGACATGTCCGACAGCTTCGTGTACTGCCGGTACTCCTCGTAGAACATGGTCAGTACGGTCTTGCCGTCCGGGGCGTAGAGGTACGAGGTCTCGGCGGGCAGGGCGGTGGTCAGCAGTCTGGTCTTGTGCTCCATGGCGTGCGCGGTGGCCTTCGCGCCGAGCCCGGTGAAGGCGACCAGCGGGTACGCGACGGCGGCGATCACGATGCCGGCGATGAGCCCGGCACGCAGGAGAGGGACGAGTCGACCAGCAGCAGCAAGGGGTCGGTTGCTCACGTGGCAAAGTTATGACATTTCCGAATCAAACATGAGACGAACTCATAAACCCGTGAGGTGGTGACGTGGCTTACGCGGAGATCGACTGTCCCACCGGCCACCTTCCCGGCAGGATCTCGGACATGCGTGATGAGCCGAGCGAGGTGCCGGTCGCCGAGGCCGACCCTGCGGCGGCGCCCGAGCCGGATCTGACGCACCACGGGGACGCGGAGGTCGGCGCCGGCCTGATCGACCTTGCCGTCAACGTCCGCCAGGCGTCACCGCCGGACTGGCTCGCCGACCCGATCGCCGCCACCCTCACCGACCTGGCCCGCTATCCGGACCCGGCGCCGGCCCGGGCCGCGGTCGCCGCCCGGCACCGGCGTCCCCCGAACGAGGTGCTGCTCACCGCCGGGGCCGCCGAGGGCTTCGTGCTGATCGCCCAGGCGCTGCGCGGCATCCGCCGACCGGTGGTCGTGCACCCGCAGTTCACCGAACCGGAGGCGGCGCTGCGGGCCGCCGGTCACCCGGTCGAGCGGGTGCTGCTGGACCCGGCCGACGGCTTTCGGCTCGATGCGTCCCGGGTGCCCGCCGACGCCGACCTGGTGATGATCGGCAACCCGACGAACCCCACCTCGGTGCTGCACCCCGCGCGGGCCGTGGCCGCGCTGGCCCGCCCGGGTCGGGTGCTCGTGGTCGACGAGGCGTTCGCCGACACCACCGGCGGGCACACCGGCGAACCGGAGTCGCTGGCCGAGCGGCGCGACCTGCCCGGCCTGCTCGTGGTGCGCAGCCTCACCAAGACCTGGGGGCTGGCCGGTCTGCGGATCGGCTACCTGCTCGGCGCCCCGGAGTTGCTGTCCCGGCTGGCCGCCGTCCAGCCGCTCTGGGCCGTCTCCACACCCGCGCTGGCCGCCGCCGCGGCCTGCGCCACGCCCGCCGCCGTCCAGGCCGAACGCGCGATCGCCGTCGACCTCGCCGCCGACCGCGACCATCTGGTGGCACGCCTCGCCAGCCTCCCCGGTGTACGCGTCGCAGGCCGCCCCGCCAGCGCGTTCGTGCTGCTGCACCTGCCCGGCGCGACGCGGGTCCGGGCGGCCCTGCGGGAGCGGGGCTGGGCGGTACGTCGCGGCGACACGTTCCCCGGCCTCGGCCCGGACTGGCTGCGGGTGGCGGTACGGGACCGAAACACCACCGACGCGTTCGTCGAGGTGCTGCGCGAGATCATGGAGGCATGATGTTGGAGACCACGATCGCGGCCATCGCGCCACTGGACGAGTCGGCCATGGCCGCCGCCCGTGAGCTGCACGGCCGACTGACCAAGCCGGCGGGCTCGCTGGGCGCGCTGGAAGACCTGTCGGTACGCCTCGCCGGACTGGCCGGGGTCTGCCCGCCGCCGCTGCCCGAGCCGGCCGCGGTGGCGATCTTCGCCGGTGACCACGGGGTGCACGCCCAGGGGGTGACCCCGTGGCCACAGGAGGTCACCGGGCAGATGATCGGCAACTTCCTGGCCGGCGGCGCGGTCGTCAACGCGTTCGCCCGGCAGGCCGGCGCCTCGGTCACCGTGGTCGACGTCGGGGTGGCCAACCCGCTGCCCGAGCCGCCCACCGTCGACGGAGCCGACCCAGCCGTCCTCGACCCGACCGCGCCCCGACTTGTCGTCGCCTCGGTGCGCCAGGGCACCCGGGACTTCGCGGTGACCGCCGCCCTCACCCGGGACGAGGCGCTCGCGGCGGTGTGCACCGGCATCCGGATCGCCGACGAGCTGATCGACGCCGGTGCCGGCATCCTGCTCACCGGCGACATGGGCATCGGCAACACCACCCCGGCCGCCACGCTGATCGCCGCGTTCACCGGCGTCGACCCGCTCGACTCGACCGGCCGGGGCACCGGGGTCGACGACCCGACGTACGCCCGCAAGGTGGCCGTTGTGCGGGCCGCGCTGGCCCGGCATGAGCCCGACCCGGCCGACCCGCTGGGCGTGCTGGCCGCCGTCGGCGGCCTGGAGCACGCCGCGCTGGCCGGGCTGATCCTGGGCGCTGCTGCGCGCCGCACGCCGGTGCTGCTGGACGGTGTGATCGCGGTGTCCGCCGCGCTCGCCGCCGCCGCGTTCGCGCCGGACGCGGTCGGTGCCATGATCGCCGGGCACCGCTCGGCCGAGCCGGGCGCCACCGTGGCGCTGCGCCAACTAGGCCTCGACCCGCTGATCGACCTGGGGCTGCGTCTCGGCGAGGGCACCGGCGCGCTGCTGGCGCTGCCGGTGGTCACCGGCGCGGTCCGGGTGCTGCACGAGGTCGCCACCTTCGACTCCGCAGGCGTGGCCGAGAAGTGACCACGCGCGGCGAGCGAGGGGGCACGGCGTGAGCGCCAGCCCGTACCCCCTCGGTTTGCGGCTCGACGGGCGGCGGGTGGTCGTGGTGGGCGGCGGCGCGGTCGCCACCCGGCGGGTGCCCGCGCTGCTGGACGCCGGCGCGGACGTCCTGCTCGTGGCCCCGGAGCTGACCCCGGCGCTGCGCGCCCGGGCGGACGCGGGCCGACTGCGCTGGGTGCCGCGCCGGTTCGCACCCGACGACCTGGACGGGGCATGGCTGGTTCAGGTGGCCATCGACGACCCGGTCGCGGCCGAGTCCGTGACCGTGGCCGCCGCCGAACGACGGATCTTCTGCGTCCGTGCCGACGACCGCACGGCTGCGACGGCCTGGACTCCGGCGGTGACCCGGCACGGCCCGGTCACCGTGGCGGTGCTCGGCGGCGGTGATCCCCGGCGCGCGATGACCGTCCGCGACGCGATCCGCGACCTTCTCGCCGTGCGCCTGGAACCGGACGGGGACACACCGACCCGGAGCCGGGCCGACGTCGCGACCGGGACGACCGGCGGGCGGCCGACCGGGCGGGTGGCGCTGGTCGGGTCCGGTCCGGGGGACCCGGAGCTGATCACCGTGCGGGGTTGGCGGCTGCTCACCGAGGCGGACGTGGTGGTCGCCGACCGGTTGGTGCCCGGGCTGCTCCTGGACGAGCTACGCCCCGACGTCGAACTGGTGGACGCCTCGAAGATCCCCTACGGTCCGTCCCGCGCCCAGGAGGAGATCAACCAGATCCTGGTCGACAGGGCGCTGGCCGGCGCGTCCGTGGTCCGGCTCAAGGGCGGCGACCCGTACGTCTTCGGCCGGGGCGGCGAGGAGTTGCTGGCGTGCGCGGAGGCCGGCGTACCGGTGACCGTGGTCCCCGGGGTGACCAGCTCGATCGCCGCTCCGGCCGCGGCCGGCATCCCGGTCACCCACCGGGGGGTGGCGCACGAGTTCACCGTGGTCTCCGGGCACCTGGCACCCGACTCGCCGGCCTCGCTGGTGCGCTGGGAGGCTCTGGCGGGCCTGCGCGGCACCCTGGTGATCCTGATGGGGCTGAAGAACCTCGCCGCCATCGCGGCCACCCTGATCGCGCACGGCCGACCGCCGGAGACGCCGGCCGCCGTCGTCCAGGAGGCCACCACGGGCGCGCAGCGGGTCCTGCGGTCGACGCTCGGCGCGGTGGCCGCCGACCTGCTCGCCGCCGACCTGCGCCCGCCAGCCGTCGTGGTGGTCGGTGACGTGGTGGGCGCGCTCGACGGGTGACCGGTGACATCGGTCCCGGTGGGCGTCAGCGCGGCGCCGGGTGGCGCCGCCGGCACGAGAGCGGGAGGTCCGAGGTCCCTTGCGCGTCCTTTGCTCTGCTTCAACCGGCGCAACACGGAGAAGCTGTTTGTGTTGCGTGGAGTGAAGCAGAGCAAAGGACGCGCGGGCCGGAGCAGCGCTGCTCCGGCCCGTCGTCGAACTGCCTGTCGGCTACTGCTTGAGCATGTTGTCCAGCAGCAGGGCACAGCGGATCAGACCCAGGTGGCTGTACGCCTGCGGGTGGTTGCCCAGACCGCGCTCGGCGAGCGGGTCGTACTGCTCGGGGAGCAGCCCCGTCGGGCCGGCGGTGAGCACCATCTGCGCGAACAGTTCCTCGGCGTCGGTGCGGCGGCCGGTGCGCAGGTACGCCTCGATCAGCCACGCCGTGCAGATGTGGAAGCCGCCCTCGCGGCCGGGCAGGCCGTCGTCCCAGTGGTAGCGGTAGACGACCGGGCCGCTGCGCAGGTCCGCCTCGATCCGTAGGACGGTGGAGAGGAAGCGCGGGTCGTCACCCGGGAGGAGGCCGGAGAGCCCGATCCAGAGCGACGAGGCGTCCATGTCCTCGTCGCCGTACGCGACGCTGTACGCCTCGACGTCCGAGTGCCAGCCGTGCTCCAGCACGTTGGCGCCGATCCGGTCGCGCAGGTCCTTCCACTCCGGCCGGTCCTCGCCGCCGTGCTCGCGCATCACGTGCAGCGCCCGGTCGACGGTCATCCAGCACATCACCTTGGAGAAGACGTGGTGCCGGGGTGGCAGCCGGGCCTCCCAGATGCCGTGGTCGGGCTCGTGCCAGCGCCGCCGGACGGCCTCGACCATGTTCTCCAGGACCCGCCACTCGTCGTCGCGGACCGAGCCGCGAGCGTCGGCGACGGCCGCGATGAGGTCGGCGATCGGGCCGAAGACGTCCAGTTGGAGCTGGTGGTTGGCGAGGTTGCCGACCCGGACCGGCCGGGAGCCGGCGTACCCGGGCAGCGTGTCGATGACCGCCTCGGCACCCAGCTCGTAGCCGTCGATCGTGTAGAGCGGGTGCAGCCGCTCCGGGTGACCGCCGGTGCGCTCGATGCAGCCGTCCACCCAGCGCAGCAGCGCCTCGGCCTCCTCGACGGAGCCCAGGTCGACCAGCGCGCGGGCGGTCAGCGCCGCGTCGCGCAGCCAGCAGTAGCGGTAGTCCCAGTTGCGGACGCCACCCAACTCCTCGGGGAGCGAGGTGGTCGCCGCGGCCAGGATCGAGCCGGTCGCCTCGTGGCAGAGCCCGCGCAGGGTGAGCGCGCTGCGGACGACCAGGTCCCGGGCGGTGGACGGCAGCCGCAGCGAGGCCACCCAGTCCTTCCACGGCTGCTCGGCCGCGGCCTGCCGTTCGTGGATCGGCACCCGGTGGTGTTCCAGGCTGTGCGTGGCGAAGCGCAGCTCCAGCACGACCTGCCCACCGGCCGCCGACAGGTCGACGAGCGCCTTGGCGGTCTCGTACCCGCCGTCGTTGGTGACCTGCCACTCCACCCCGGGGGAGTAGAGGGCGACCGGCTCGTTGGAGCCGAGCACCAGCAGGCCGTCGCCGAGCGGCTGCAACTGCACGGCGACCTGACCGAACTCGGGCCGCGGCGCGAACTCCACCCGGGCCTTGCCACTGCCGGTCAGCACCCGGATCAGGGTCGAGTCGCCGGTGACCACCGCCGGCCCGTCCGGGTTGGTTTCCCGGGTCGGCTTGTCCAGCCAGTCGGTGACGGTGAGGCCGGACCACCGGGTCTCTACGGTCATCGTGCCGGAGCGGTAACGCTGGCCCAGCGGAATGCCGCCGCGCTCCGGGGCGACGCTGAAGTGGCCCGCGGGGCTGCCGCCGACCAGGTCGGCGAAGATCGCCGCCGAGTCCGGTTTGGGGTGGCAGAGCCAGCTGACCTTGGCCTCGGGGGTGAGCAGCGCGACGGTTCGGCCGTTGGCCAGCATGGAGTGGCGCTCGATCGGCACCGCCCGCTCGCCGAACAACCAGTGCCGGCGGGTTTCCAGCAGTAGCCCGAGCGCGCGGGCAGCCTCGATCGGCTCGGCCACCCGGTAGCCGGCCTGGGTCTCGCCAGGCCCGATCTTGATGCCGAGGTCCGGCCCGTGCAGGTTGCCGAACGCGTTCTCGTCGGTGACGTCGTCGCCGATGAAGAGCACCGCGCTGGCCGCGAGCTGGGTCCGCAGCTGGTCGATCGCGGTGCCCTTGTGGGTGGCCACCACGGAGAGCTCGATGACCTCCTTGCCCTGCGTGACCGTGACGCCGTCGAAGGTGGCCGGGCCGTTGCGGACCGCTTCGATGGCCGAGGCGGCGATCTGCGGGTCGACACCCCGGGTGTGCATGGCGACGCTGGCCGGCTTGCGTTCCAGCCGGATGCCGGGGTGCTCGGCGGCGATCTCACGGAGCGCGTTGCGCACCTGGGTGCGTACCGCCACCAGTTCGGGGGAGAGTCGCTCGACGAAGCCGATGTCGAACTCGGAGCCGTGGCTGCCGACGAGGTGCACCTCGCTGGGCAGGCGGGAGAGCGCGGCCAGGTCGCGCAGCGCCCGGCCGGAGATCACCGCCACGGTGGTCTGCGGCAGCGCGGCGAGCGCGCGGATCGCGGCCACCGCCTCGGGCAGTGGTACGGCCGTGCTCGGGTCCTCCACGATCGGCGCGATCGTGCCGTCGTAGTCGCAGGCGATGAGGAGTTGGGGAACCCGGGCGATCCGGCCGATGGCGGATCTCAGCTCCGAGTCCATCACTCCGGCGGCGATCGCCGCTCCGTCGTTGACGGACGTGTTCACGCGGCCTCCGCCTCGGAGACTCCGAGTTCGGAGAGGAAAGACTTGGCCCAGTGCCCCACGTCGTGGGTACGCAGGTGACGTTGCATTGTCCGCATCCGGCGGCGTGCCTCGGTTTTCTCCACGTGCACTGCCCGGAGCAGGGCGTCCTTGACCGCGTCCGGATCGTGCGGGTTACACAAAAATGCCTGGCGCAGCTCGGTTGCGGCGCCGGCGAACTCACTGAGCACGAGCGCGCCACCCTGGTCGGCGCGCGATGCGACGTACTCCTTGGCCACCAGATTCATTCCGTCTCGCAGCGGGGTCACCATCATCACGTCGGCAGCGACGTACATCGCGGCCAGTTCACTGCGACTGTACGACTGATGCAGGTAATGCACGGCAGGCACGCCGACCCTGCCGAATTCGCCATTAATCCGACCAACCTCGCGCTCTACCTTGACTCGAAGTGCCTGGTAGTGCTCGACGCGCTCGCGGCTCGGCGTGGCGACCTGCACCATAACCGCGTCCGGAACTGTCAACTTTCCGTCAGCGAGCAGTTCGCGGAAGGCCTTCAGGCGCAACTCGATGCCCTTGGTGTAATCCAGCCGGTCCACACCCAGGATTATCGTCTTCGGGTCGCCCAGTTCGGCGCGGATCTGCTTGGCCCGGGCCTGGATCGCCGGGTCGGCGGCCATCCGCTCCATCTCCTGCGTGTCGATGGAGATCGGGAAGGCACCCGCCTTCACCTGCCGACCGTCGACCTGGATCATCTGCCCCTCGTAGCGCAGCCCGAGCAGGTGCCGGGCCAGCCGGACGAAGTTCTGCGCGGCCAGCCGCTGCTGGAAGCCGACCAGGTCGGAGCCGAGCAGGCCGCGCAGGATCTCGGTGCGGAACGGCATCTGCATGAACAGCTCGATCGGCGGGAACGGGATGTGCAGGAAGAACCCGATCCGCAGGTCCGGACGCAGCTCGCGGAGCATCGCCGGGACCAGTTGGAGCTGGTAGTCCTGCACCCAGACCGTCGCGCCCTCGGCCGCCACGTCCGCCGCGGCCTCCGCGAACCGGGCGTTGACCAGCCGGTACGCCTCCCGCCAGCGACGCTTGTAGGCCGGCGTCTCGACCGCGTCGTGGTAGAGCGGCCAGATCGTCGCGTTGGACTGGCCCTCGTAGTAGCGCTCCAGCTCCTCGGCGCTGAGCGGCACCGGGTGGAGTCGGATGCCCTCCAGGTCGAACGGCTCGGGAGCGGCGCCGGTGCCACCGGCCCAGCCGACCCAGGTGCCCTGATGTTCGGCGAGCACGGGATGCAGCGCGGTGACCAGCCCGCCGGGGCTGCGTCGCCACTGCCGTCCCTCGGGTGTGCTCACCTCGTCGACCGGCAGACGGTTCGCCACTACGACAAAGGAGCTACGGACGGTCACGATCGGCCACCTCCGGGTACTGACGGGTCCACCGCGATGAGCGTACTGAGCGTAGCTGCGGCCTCTAGGCCCCCGTGCCGGAGTCTCCTACCCGCCCCGTGTTCGCCGAATCCTAGAGGTGATCTTGTCGACAGCTTCGGTCGCAGGTGAGGATGTGGCTCGCCCGCGTACTCCTCGGGCGGGGTGATGTGGGCGATGCGCGCCGTACCTGTCAGGATTGACGATGGCGTGCGTGTGGCCGGCTCCCGGCCGGCGGCGGCGGGTGGAGGTCCTGGCCCGCGCCGCGCCGCCGATCAGCGACAGCGCAACCGATGGAGGTAGCCCGCACCGTGGCCCAGTACATCTACGTCTTGGAAAAGGCGCGCAAGGCGCACGGCGACAAGGTCGTGCTCGACAACGTGACGTTGAGCTTCCTGCCGGGAGCCAAGATCGGTGTGCTCGGTCCGAACGGCGCCGGTAAGTCCAGCCTCCTCAAGATCATGGCAGGGCTGGACAAGCCGAGCAACGGCGAGGCCCGGCTCATGCCCGGCTACACCGTCGGCATGCTCGCCCAGGAGCCCCCGCTCAACGAATCCAAGACGGTGCTCGGCAACGTCGAGGAGGCGGTCGCCGAGACCAAGGCCAAGCTGGAGCGGTTCAACAAGATCGCCGAGCAGATGGCGACCGACTACTCCGACGAGCTGATGGAGGAGATGGGCAAGCTCCAGGAGGAGTTGGACCACCTCGACGCGTGGGACGTCGACTCCAAGCTCGAACTGGCCATGGACGCGCTGCGCTGCCCGCCGCCGGACGCCGACGTGACCCAGCTCTCCGGTGGTGAGCGCCGCCGCGTGGCGCTCTGCAAGCTGCTGCTGGAGGCACCCGACCTGCTGCTGCTCGACGAGCCCACCAACCACCTGGACGCCGAGAGTGTCTCCTGGCTGGAGCAGCACCTCGCCAAGTACGCCGGCACCGTCATGGCCATCACCCACGACCGGTACTTCCTGGACAACGTGGCCAACTGGATCCTGGAGCTGGACCGCGGCCGGACGTACCCGTACGAGGGCAACTACTCCACCTACCTGGAGAAGAAGGCCGCCCGGCTGGCCGTCGAGGGCCGGCGCGACGCCAAGATGAAGAAGCGCCTCACCGAGGAGCTGGAGTGGGTCCGCTCCAACGCCAAGGCTCGCCAGACCAAGTCCAAGGCCCGCCTGGACCGGTACGACGAGATGGCCACCGAGGCGGAGAAGACCCGCAAGCTCGACTTCGAGGAGATCCAGATCCCGCCGGGCCCGCGCCTGGGCAGCACGGTGATCGAGGCGAACAACCTCAGCAAGGGCTTCGGCGACCGGCTGCTGATCGACAACCTGTCGTTCTCGCTGCCGCGCAACGGCATCGTCGGCATCATCGGCCCCAACGGCGTCGGCAAGACCACGCTGTTCAAGACCATCGTCGGGCTGGAGGAGCCGACCAGCGGCGAGGTCCGGGTCGGCCCCACCGTCTCGCTGTCGTACGTCGACCAGAACCGTGAGGGCCTCAACGGCGACAAGACCGTCTGGGAGGTCGTCTCCGACGGGCTGGACTACCTGATGGTGGGCAAGGTCGAGATGCCGTCGCGGGCGTACATCGCCGCGTTCGGCTTCAAGGGCCCGGACCAGCAGAAGCCGACCAAGGTGCTCTCCGGTGGCGAGCGCAACCGGCTCAACCTGGCGCTGACCCTGAAGATCGGCGGCAACGTCATCCTGCTCGACGAGCCGACCAACGACCTGGACGTGGAGACGCTCTCCAGCCTGGAGAACGCCCTGCTGGAGTTCCCCGGCTGCGCCGTGGTCATCTCGCACGACCGGATGTTCCTGGACCGGGTCGCCACGCACATCCTGGCCTGGGAGGGCGACGACCAGGACCCGGCCAAGTGGTTCTGGTTCGAGGGCAACTTCGAGGCGTACGAGAAGAACAAGATCGACCGCCTCGGCGCGGAGGCCGCCCGACCGCACCGGGTGACCTACCGCAAGCTGACCCGTGACTGACCGTTTCGTCTACCACTGCACGCTGCGCTGGTCCGACCTGGACGCGTACGGCCACGTCAACAACTCGCGCTTCCTCACGCTCTACGAGGAGGCGCGGGTGGCGTTGATGTTCTCCGGCGGCCGGGCCTGGGGGGTCGGCTCGTTCGCCGACGGGGTGGTGATCCACCGCCACGAGGTGGACTACCTGCGCCCGGTCGACTACGCGCTCGGTCGGGCCACCGCGGAGGCCGCGCCCACCGTGCGGATCGAGCTGTGGGTGGAGGAGATCAGGGCCTCGCGGTTCACCGTCGCCTACGAGATGTACGACGGTGAGGTGCTGGCCAGCCGCGCCCGCTCGGTGCTGGTGCCGTTCGACCTCACCCGCCAGGTGCCCCGACGGATCAGCGCCGAGGAGCGGGCCTTCCTGCTCACGTACGCCCCACAGGGCGGCGGCGGATGACCCGGCCGGACCCGGCAGCGGGGCACGGCTTGACCGGGGTGGCCGACGCGGGCGCGTTCCTGGCTCGGTTGGTCCGCTTGGATCCGGGTGCGCCGGTGCGGCTGCGGCCGGGCGATACGCCCGGCCGGGTCGCCCTCTGGGCCCGGCTGCCGTGGCAGGTGCTGGTGGTCCGGACGGTGGCCGGCGGGCCGACCGACGGCGGCGCCGTGGACGTCACGGTGGAGGCCGCGAAACTGCTGGCCGAGCTGGAACGCGGTGGCGCGACGTTGCCGGCCCGTCGGGACGCGCAGTGGCGCTGGCCGCTGCCTCCGACGGGCAGCCGGCCCGTCGAGGTGCTGCCCAGCGTCGAGGTGCGGCGGATCGCGGACGCGGCTGCGGGCACGCTGCGCGAGGCGAGCGAGCAGGGCGTTGCCGGCCGTGCGGTGGGCCAGCGGGCGCTGCGTGACGCGCTGCTCGACCACGTGGCCGTGCTGGTCACCCCGGATGCCCCGCCGGGCCCGGACGTGGAGGTGCCGCAGCGGCTGGTGCAGGGGCTGGTCCGGATGGGCTTCCTCGGGCCGGCCGGCAGCGCGGTCGACGGTTCGGCTGGCGGCCCTGCGCGCTCCGAGGTGCAGGTGCGGGTCGCCGGCCGTTGGGTCGGCCTGGTGGGACCATACGGAGCCGCCTGGTTGCAGAAGGCCACCGATCTTGCTCTGAAACCCCTGATCACTCGTCCGAACGGATGACCCCGGATCATTCTTCTGGTTCGGTGCTGTCGTTGGGGGGGTGCTTCAACTCGGCTGTCCGGGTACCGTCCATCCTCGGATCCAACGCACCGTAGGCGACTGGATCCGCTGGGGAGTGAGGTGCGCGAGCGATGCCGTGGTGGTCATGGCGCCCCGGTCCCGCCGACGGCGGCGATCCGGGAACCGGAAGCGGGATCACAGTCGACAGCGCGGTCCGGGTCGGGCCGCCGAGTCCTCGCCAGCCGGGGGACGACTGCCCGGGCAGCGACCGGCCCGTGCTGGCCGAAATGTCGGCAACCATCGAGCCGGTGAGCCTGGGCCGGGTCTGTGACGCACTCGATCTACTCGACGTGCGTTATCTGGCCGACGGCGACGGCAACCTGCTGGCCATGTGGGAGCGGCACGCCGTGCTGGTGACCCTCGAGGGCCCGGAGGACGAGATCCTGGTGATGCGGGCCCGTCCGCACGCCACGGTCCCACCGGACTGGGCCGACCGGGCCTACCGGGTGGTCAACGAGTGGAACCACACCCGCCGGTTCTGCAAGGCGTACATCGGCGACCCGACCGAGCGCGGGCAACTGCCGATCTATGCCGAGCTCCAGGTGCCGCTCGGCGCCGGCACCCATGACGCGCTGCTGGTCGAGATGCTCGACTGCGGCGCGGCGGTGGCCACCAGCTTCGTGGACTGGCTGCACGACGAGGGCGCGCTGCTCTGAGCGTCACGCGGGCCGGGTGCCCGGTGCGGGCCGTCAGGCGGGCTCGGCCGGGTCGTCCGTGGCGTTGACCATGAAGTACGCGGCCCGCTCCAGATAGTCCCAGAGGGTGCTGGCGATCTGCGGCTCCAGATCGAGCTGGTCCACCGCGCGGCGCATGTTCCGCAGCCAGGCGTCCCGCTCGGCCGCGCCGATCCGGAACGGGGCGTGCCGCATCCGCAGGCGCGGGTGCCCGCGCTGGGCGGAGTACGTGTTCGGCCCACCCCAGTACTGCATCAGGAACAGGGTCATCCGGTCGGCAGCCGGCCCCAGGTCCTCCTCGGGATACATCGGCCGCAGCAGAGGATCGTTGGCCACGCCGACGTAGAACTCATCCACCAGCCTGCGGAAGGTGGGCTCGCCGCCGACCGCTTCGAAGAGGGTCATCGACGCACCGGGACGGTCGGATTCACCTGCGGGGTTCACCGTTCCATCCTGCCAGGTGCGTTCCGACCCGACCCGACCCGGACGCCGTGCGTCGGGTCACGTCGTTTCGGCCTGGGCCTCGGCGCTGGGGCAGCGGTCAGGTGACCACCTGCCGGTGACGGTCGTCACCGGAGCGCGGATCGGTGCCCGTCGTCGTGTCGTCGGCAGCCGGGGCACGCTGTTCGGGGGCCGGCGCGGCGTTGGCCGCGGTGGCCGCTGCGATCGTCTCGTCGATCGTCTGCTTGTCCGGCCAGCGCAGCGCGGCGACCGTCATCAGCACCACCCCGACCGCGCTCCACACCCCGACCACCACCGGGATGGGGAACCGCTCGGAGAGCATTCCGGTGACCAGCACCGCGATGCCCTGGATGACCTGCACGCCGGTCGCCATCACGCCGAACGCGCGGGCCCGGAACCCGGCTGGCAGCGCCTGGACGAACAGCCCGTTCGCCATCGGCAGCATGCCAGCGACCGCGAACCCGCAGAGGGCGGCCAGCAGCGCCACCACCAACGGAGGCGGGTCGAACAGCGCCGGCACCAGCACCAGCGGCGAGAGCACCGCGAGTGGCCGCATCAGGGCTAATCGGCGGGCCGGGCCGAACAGCCGGCTCACCAGCAGCCCACCGAGGATGAAGCCCACCGGGTTGGCGACCATGATCACCGCTTGCGCCGTGCCGGGGTTCATGTCGACGCTGGGGTGCTTGTTGGCCCAGGCGGCGGCCAGCCCCTCCGGAACGATCGAGAAGAGCATCGCGCTGAACACCAGCACCGCGATGGCCCGCAGCACCGGCGTGCCGAACACGATCTGGAACCCCTGGGCGGTCTCCCGGAGCAGGTGGCTGCGGTGCGCGCTGGTCATCACCGCCGGGCGGTTGCGCACACCGAGGCGGACCAGCAGCGCGGAGACGCCGAACGTGACCGCGTTGAACAACAGCGCGACCCTCGGGTCGATCGCGGCGATGGCCGCGCCGAACATGTAGCCGACGACCTGTGCGGCCTGCCCGATGCTGCTGTTCAGCGACAACCCGACCACCAGCCGGTCCCCGGCGAGGATCTGCGGCATCAGCGCGGACTTCGCGGCCTGGCTCGGTGGGTTGGCAAGCGTGGTGGCGAAGATGAGCACCAGCAGCGCCGGGACCGGCAGGTTCGGGAGGGCGATGAGCAACATCAACGTCATCCGGATGAGGTCACACAGCACCATCACCCGCCGGTACGGGTATCGCTCGGCCAGCGCGGCGAGCAGCGGGCCACCGACCAGCCACGGCAGGTAGCTGATGGCGAACGCGGCGGCGGAGAGCGCGACGGACTGGGTCTGCCGGTAGACGAGAAGGGTGACGGCAGCCTTGGCGACGTAGTCACCAATCCAGGAGAGGGCCCCAGCGGCGAAGACAGCCCGGAACTCGCGCTGGGCGAACACTTCGCGAAAAGTGGCCGGGCCTTCCGCGGAAGGTCGCTCGTCAGGCACCGTCGCCTCCATCGGCCCCCGGAGCAGCCGCTCGTGACAGCCCGGCCGGGAACACTCGTCAGATCTACGGATCAGCGAGGATGTGACCACGTTCCGGGGGGAACGCGTCTTTCGGATTCTGCCCGATCGTCTGACAACTAGCTAGGGCGAACGGCTCGTTCGTCGCATCCCCGACTGAACGAACGGACGATACCTGAGGGGCCGGGCGGCTCGCGACCCCTGCATCGGCGGACAGTGCTGCCGGGCCAGACCGCCGAGGTCAGGTGGCGCCGCCCTGACCCGTCTCACCCTCGGGCAACGGACGGGCCGGCGCGCCGGGATAGATGCGGGCCGCGGCGATCTGCGCGGTGATCCCCGAGTTCTCCAGCGCCTCGGCCAGTCTGCGGCGCAGCTCCCGGCCCACCGCGAACTGACCGTCAGCGGTCGTCTTCACCACCGTACGGATCACGGCGCCATCCACCGTCATCTGTTCGACACCCAACACCTCGGGCGCCGACACGATCTCCGGCGACAGCTCCGGGTCCAGCGCCACCGAGGCGGCGGCCGTCCGCAGCACGGCGCTGGCCTCCTCGGTGCCGCTGAAGCCGATCGGCAGGTCCACCACCACCAGGGCCCAGCCCTGGCTCTTGTTGCCCACCCGGATGATCTCGCCATTGCGGATGTACCAGAGGACGCCCCGGCCGTCGCGGACGGTGGTGACCCGGAGCCCGACCGCCTCGACGACGCCGGTCGCCTCGCCCAGGTCGACGTTGTCGCCGACGCCGTACTGGTCCTCGATGAGCATGAAGAGCCCGGCGAGCAGGTCCTTGACCAGGCTCTGCGCGCCGAAGCCCAGCGCGACACCGGCGATGCCGGCGCTGGCCAGCAGTGGAGCGAGATCGAAGCTGAACTCGCGCAGGATCATCAGCAGCGCGATGCCGAAGACGAACGCGGTGGTCAGGCTGCGCAGCACCGAGCCGATCGCCTCGGCCCGCTGCCGACGCCGCTCGGGCACGAACTCGGCCGGGTCGACCGCAGCGGTGGGCACCCGCTCGCGCAGTGGCCGCAGCATCGTCGGCACGGCACCCTCGGTGGTGGTCCGGACCAGCCGGCTGATCGTCCGGTGTAGCGCCCAGCGGGCCACCATCGCCAGCGCCACGATCACCAGCACCCGCAGTGGCTTGAGCAGGATCCAGTAGCTGCCCTCCGCGAACCATTCGGACCTGGTCATGCGGTACAGGAACTCGCAGGAGGAGCTGCCCTGACAGTTCACCGATCCGACGGTGGACAGGGCGAGGGGGGTCACGCTGGCGGCACTCACCCTGTCTTCGTACCGCAAGGGGCCCGGCCGCCCGCCGCCGACCCACCGGCCGGGTGAGATCCCGCCGAGGGCGGGGTCGGACCGGTGTGAACCGGCCATCGTGACAGGTGCGGGAAGGAGCTTCATGTCCGACCCCGGATTAGTACGTGCAATCCCTGATTTGGCGGCCCGGACCGCCGTTGACCTGCAAGAATGCCGATCGAAGATCATCCGGCACAACCAGGGCACAAATTAGTTCCGATCTTGGGCGGCGGGAGCGCCCGTGTGGCTGCCCTTGGTCGGGCGGAGGATCTGCCCGATCAGGCCGCGCGGCCGGTCCTTCTTCGGCAGCCAGTGCACGTAGGTTTCCAGCGTGATCCGGAGGCTGGCATGCCGCAGTGCGTGCTGCACCTCCTGGGGCTCGACGCCGTTGCTCATCAGCGTGGTGGCGAAGAAGTGGCGCAGGGAGTGGAAGGTTCCCGACTTGGGCCAGCCTGCGGCGGAACGCCAGCCCTCCCACAGCTCAGACCAGTAGCGGTCGGTTATCAGCTTTCCGCTTGTAGTGGTGAACAGGAGAGCTGCGGGACGAGAAACCCGTCTTTCGCTGGTGATGTCCGGCAGCTCGAATTCGACGGGGCCGACCTCTTTGATGTGGGTCGCCACTTCCTCGGCGACCACGGCGTCCAGGTCGACTGTCCCTGTCGATCCGCTCTTTGGCGCGGCGAGGTAGAAGCCGCCGAAGTGCTCCCGGGAGTGCCGCAACTGCTGGACGACATGAAGCTCTTCGTGAGCAACATCCAGGCACCGTGGGCTGTCTTCCATGCCCAGGACTTCACCGATGCGCAAGCCTTCACCGGCTCCCAGCCAGATGGCCGCGCGGAATCGTCGGGGTACGACCTCGGTGAGCTTGAGCACCTGGTCCTCAGTCGGTACCCATCTCGGTGCTCGTGACATCCCCCGCAGCACTTGCGCGAGGTTCACGCCGTCGCAGGGGTTGTCGTCAAGCACCTTATCGATGACGGCAGCGTTCAGGATGGTCTTGAGAACACCGAAGTAGAGGCCAATGGACGACTTCGCGGTGCCATCGTCCAGCAGCCGACCGAGCCAGGCCATCACATCGGTAAGGGTGATCGACCGGATGGACTGCTCGCCAAAGGCCGGCACAAGACGCTTGCGAAGATTCTGCGGGACGCGTCGCCGTGTCTCGACGCTCCACCCGGACTCGCGGGATTCCTTCCATCGCTGCGCGTATTCGGCAAAGGTGAGCTGTTCCATCTCGCGGCCAACCTTGACCTCTGCCGCGACGCCCGAGCGGCAATTGAGGTCGAAGGTTTCCGCGTCGCGCTTGAGATCGAACAGCTTGTCTCGCTCATTGCTGTCGGCGTCGGTGTAACGCACGCGCCAGCGCTTCCCCCGACCGTGCCGTTTCGACGGGATGAACTTTTTCGTGTCCGGGTCGCGTTTCTTGAGGTACCACAGATCATCGATGGGCATGTCAGGCCGCCTGGTCTTCCAGCCAGGCCCGGACGTCGGCCGGGTCGTACCGGAGGTGCCGGCCGACTTTGAAGGCGCGGGGGCCGGTGCGGCGGTGTCGCCATTGGTAGAGGGTGCCGACGGGGATGCGCAGGAACGCGGCGGTGTCGCTGATGGACCAGAGGTCCGGCAGCGGGAGGGGGGTGTGTGCGGTCATCGTGGCTCCTTTCGGGTGATGGTGATGTAGGTGCGGCTTTCGCCGCTGTAGCCGGCGTGGCGGGTGCTGGTGCGGCAGGTGACCCGTTCGCGGCCGTAGTGGGCGGTGAGTTGGGCCGCGATGGTGGCGGCGTGGGCGGTGACGGTGGCGGTCGGGCCGATGAGTCGGACCGCGACCAGGGGGCGGGGGCGTGTAGGCACGGGCGTGCTCCTTCCAGGTCGTGCGGGTGGGTTCGTTGTTGCGCGCGCTGTGGAGTTGTCAAGGAACGGCTTCACAGGCGTTGACACGTACGTGTCAAGCGGCCAGGGGTTGGACCGCGCGAGCGGCGGCGAGTTCGTCGGCCAGGGCGTCGATGCCGGCGAGGTGTTGTGCGCGGGCCATGGCGGCGGCGGTGTTGGCGAGCAGCGCGTCGCCGGTGGTGATCCAGCCGGTGGCCTGGTAGCCGAGTTCGTAGATGACGCGTTCGGTCTGCTCGTCGTCCCAGGTGTGGGGGTGGCCCTCGGTGCGTCGCCAGATGGTGCGTTGGAGGCGCAGGAAGCCGAGGGTGACGGAGAAGGCGCGGCTCTTGGTGGCAATGTGTCCGCCGTAGCCGAACTGGTGCGCCCACCGCCGAAGCCGGGCGTAGTCGGGGTGCTCCCCGATGTCCCAGCACGCCCGGATGAGCCGCCCGAGGTGTGTTGCCGGGTCGCCGTGTACTTCGACGGAGAGGTCGTCGACGCGGCGCAGGCTCAGGCCGGTTACCTCGGTGCTCTTGGTGACGTACTTGGCGATGTAGCCGGTGATCTGGGCGAGGTTGACCTCGTGGCCGGGGGCGTTGACGTGCTTGAGGTCCAGGCCCTTGTCGCCCCAGGCGATGTGCCAGCCCTGCCCGCCGTTCGTGGGGTGCGGTGCGGAGGTGTAGGCCGTCTTGAGGAACGCGGTCCGGACTGCCTCTTCGAACATGTCGCGGGTGATCACCGAAGGTGGGGGGACGATGGCTTCGGGGCAGTCGGGGTTGTAGCCGTCGAGGCGGATGAGGGCGTGGTAGTGGATGACGCCGCGTACCTGGAATTCGTAGACCTTGATGTAGCGGCGGCGCAGGTCCACGCCGAGACTGCGGCCGAGGCGGCGTAGTTCCCGGTCGGCTTGTTGGATGGTGCGGCGCCACAGCTCGGGTGCCTCGTGGTTCCACACGACCTGGCCGGTGTGGTCGTAGCAGTCCAGGCACAACGGCTGCCCCAGGTGGGCGTCTGCGGCCTTGTGCCGCTGGCCGCAGCGCAGGTCGACGCCGTGCGGGCAGGCGCGGCCGAACGGGTGGCACACCGAGGCCCGGCAGGTGCAGCCGTCCTTCTTCCGGCAGTCCGCCGCGTGGACCTTCACCACCCGGTGGTGCACCGGCCCGAACGACGGCGCGGTGGCGGTCAGGAAGATCGCAATGTGCTCGTTGAGCGGCGGCAGTCCCCACCGGTCGCCCTGCAAGCCAGCCTTGATCAGGTGGTAGGTGTCGCGGCGGTACAGCTCCGCGCACGACGGGCAGACCGCAGCGCGGCGGTTGCCGCACGGCGTGTAGATCGCCCCGTCGGGCATGTCCTCGGTGTCGACGGTGGCCATGCGGTTGCCGTCGGCGTCGTTGACGTGGATCTGCCCGGCGAGGCGGATCGGGTGCTTGCAGGCTGAGGCGGCGCGGACGTGGCCGAGCCATTCGGGGTAGTTGGGGTCTTGGGCGCGGGCGCGGCCGGTGGCGACGGTGCGGGGGTCGTGGCCGCGTACCCACCCGTCGGCGGCGGGGTTGCGGGTGGTGCGGGTGGGGGCAGCCCAGGGCCAGTAGCCGGCGGACTCAGCGGAGGCTCCCGTGCCCGAAACCGTGGTGGTTTCGGGCGCGAGAGGCAACGTCGAGGACGTCACGCGGTGGCTCCCACAGTGGTGCCGTTGTGGGGTCGGTTGTTGGTGGTCGGTTGGGTGTTGAGGGCCGTCAGGATGTCGGCGGCCGTTGCGGTGGGGACGCGCAGCCTTACGGCGAGTTGGCCGGGGGTGATGGGTTCACCGTGGGCTTTCTCGTGGGCTGTGGCGACGATGCGGGCGTTGGACAGCACTGCCGGCGCAGGGCCGGTGGTGACCGTCGCGGGTGCTGCTGGTTCCGGGGTCGGGTCCTTGTCGGTGGTGTCCGGGGTGGGCTCGACCGTCGTCGGGGTGTCGGTGTCCTCGCCAGAGGTGGGCAGGGTCGTGGGTTCGTGGACAGGCGTTGTGATCTCGGGTGTGGGGTTGGTGGCCGGGGTCGCGGCGGCCGGGCGGACCGTCGGCGAGGCGGTGATGTCGGATGACGACGCCTCAGCGAGGGTGGCCGGCGCAGATGCCGGGACGAGTTCGGTGGGCCGGGTGTTGGCGTGTTTGGCGGCGAGTAGAGCGGCGGTGGCCATGAGCATCAGGCCATCGACGGCGATGGGACCGAACCAGATGACGAGGGTTCCTTCGTCGTAGTGACGCAGGAGTCCGGACAGGTGTTGGTAGGACACGAACGCGGCGACCAGGGCGACGGGCGGCATTCCGACCCAGCGCAGGACGTCCCAGCCCCAGCCCGAAGGCCAGGGGGTGCGGGCAAGGATTTCGATGGCGATGAACAGGAACAGCGGCCAGACGATCGCGGAGACAACCGCGCCAGGCTCAGGACTCCAGTCCTGCGGTGCGCCCTTGGGCGGGACGAAGGAGTGGGCGATGTTCGCGGCGACGGAGACGAGTCCGCCGAGGACGAGGCCGAGGTAGGCCCAGCGGGTGGGGCGGAGGTTCGTCGTGGTCATGGGGTCACCTCAGGTGTGCAGTCGAGGCAGGAGCCGGTGCGGCGGGGGATGTAGTAGGGCTTGACCTGCCGGCAGTCGGGGCAGGTACGCCGGGCGGTGAGCGCCTTGGCGATGGCCGCCTGTTGGGCGGCGGTCGCGGTCCGCTTCGGGACAGCGAGGTCGAGGCGGAACAGGTAGGCGACGCGCTTACCGCGCCGCCACATGATTTGCGCGGCGGGGTCTTGGCCGCCGGGGCGCAGGTTGCGGGTGCGCAGTTGCCGGCGGGTCAGGAGCCCGTCGGGGGCGAACTTGAACGGGTAGGTCGGCAGGCCGTAGCGCTCGCCGGTCGGGTCGTAAAAGACCATCGGGTCCTCCGAGTCGTCGGCGTCGGCCTGGTCGTTGCCGGCAGGGGTGCTGCCGGTGGTGAAGGTGGGGTGTTCGTAGGTGTCGCGGTCGATGTCCTCGGGCAGGAACGCCGCCGAGCAGACCGCGCAGACAATCGGGCCTTCCTCGAAGGCGGCCTTGGAGATGCGCAGCTTGCGCGGGCACTCGCACTCACACGAGACGCCGTTGTTGTTGTTCGTGCGGGTCTTGCCTTCCCCGGTCGGTTCCGGGTGGCGGTAGAAGCGCAGCGCCACGGAGAGACCGGCGATGGCGGCCTTGTAGCGGGCGCGGGTGAGGTCGGTCAGTGTGCAGGGCGAGTAGCCGAGCTTGTCGTCCTTGGTCGTGGACAGGCCGAGTTCGGCGGCGAGGGTGGCGAACTTCTTGTTGTGCCAGCGGCCCTGCCGCGAGGTGTCCTGGACGCCGCGCACATCGGCGAGAGCGTGGGTGGCCTCATGCAGGAGGGTGGTGAAAACGGCTTCCGGTTCGCGGGAGAGCCCTTCACCGGAGATGAGGATTTCGGGCAACTGCTGCTCGCCGGCTTGCCAGCGCAGGGCGGCGAAGTGACCCCACTTCATGCCCTGATTGGGCTTGCTGGGGGAGCCGGAGCCGACCACGAGGACGGCGGCCGGAACTTCGGAATGCTGGTCGCGGATCGCAGACCAGGCGGACTCAAGCGCGCCGACAAGCGCGGCAGTGGAGATGTCGTTTTGACACGTACGTGTCAGGTCGGGGGTGTGGGCGGCGGTGCTCATGCGGCCCTCCGGATGGTGTGTCGGCGGTAGGCGATGGCGGCGGCGCACAGCGCCTCGATGACGTCGGCCGGTTTGCGGCCAGGGGTGCTCTCCCAGGCGAAGACCGGGGCGTGTAGGCCGGCGTGGCCGACCGCGATGAGGTAGGTGTTGAACCACTCGACGGCGGCGCTGTAGGAGTGCTGGTCGGCGTCGGTGATGCCGGTCAGGTACCAGCGAGGGCGGCCGAATACGGCGGCCCGGATCGCGCCGAGGATCGACGCCGGGTAGGTGCCGGTGCGGTGACAAGCGCACTTAGCCGGGCAGGCGTCGTGGGCGTCGTAGAGGCCAGTCGGAGTCCAGCCGTAGCGGCCCAGGTAGAGGGCGGCGCGGTCGAGGACGGCGTGAACGTTGCCGGTCGGCAGGGCAGAGACGGTGTTCATCGGGCGGCCCGCCAGGCGAGGAACCCAGCGCGGGTGGGGTTCTTCTCAGCCCACACGCAGGCGTCGGCGTAGGTTTCGAGGTCGTCCTCGGTGGCGTGGGTCCAGTCGTAGTCGTCGGCGGCGTCGCGGAGGATGTCGAGGACGTCGGCGAGGGTGTGGCCGGCGTGGTCGTTGAAGTCGGCGACGATCTCGCGGTCGGAGGAGCACAGCGCGCCGTAGTAGTTGTGTTCAGGGGTGCGGCCGTCGCGCCACAGGTAGTCGGCCAGGTGCCGGAAGGTGCTGTCGCAGTCGGGGCTTTCGCCGAGCAGGACGGCCATGCGGTCGCCGTAGACAGCCATGCCGATAGCGCCGGTCACACAGGCCGGCGGGAACGCGGTTTCGGTGGTGCAGTCGTAGTAGCTGCCCTGGGTCCAGCCCCGGATTTCGAGGTAGCGGGCGGCGCAGCGCAGGGTGTCGGCCGGGGTCAGGTCGGCCAGCGCGGCGGGGGTGGTGAGCTGTTTTTGGGTAGGGTTCATGGCGGCCACGTCCTTTCGTGGGCGTTGGTTGGTGGCCGGCAGGTCGGGCAGCTTTCCTAGGGCAGATCCCGGTCTGTCGGCCGTTCCTCTATCGGTGGTGCAGGTGGAGCCGGAGAGTCACCCGTTGCCGGCCGTCGGTGGCGGCGGTGGGTGCGGAGCGGAAGACGAGCGCGCCCGCGTGGCGGGCGATGGCGGTGAGTGCGGCGATGTCTTCGCCGTCGCCGATGAGCACGAGGTCCAGGACCCGAGTCGGGTTGGCGGTCCGGGTCTTCATGCCGCTGTCCGCAGGTCGGCGGGGGCGGCGAGGCCGGAGCGGCGGCGGGTCCAGGTGGCGTAGTCGGCGACGCGGATGATGTCGGCGTCGGTCATGTAGGCGGCCTTGACGCGGTTGGGGATGCCGCCTTCGGCGATGAGGTAGCCCTCGCCCTGGTTGTTCGGGTCGATGCTGTTGGAGGAGAAGCCGCGGGCGTACCAGCCGTGTCCGAGGACGATGTCGGAGGACACGTCGTTGGTGCAGCGGCCGGCGAACCGCCACGCGAACAGGTCCCGCAGTGACGGCGGGATGATGTCCGAGGACGGGCGCTGAGTGGCGGCGGCGACGATGATGCCGACGGCGCGGCCTCGGGCGACGATGTCGCGTAGCAGTGCGGCGAACAGGTCCTGGTCTTTCTTGTCTCCGGCGGTGGCGGAGAAGTAGGCGATCTCGTCGCACGCGACGAGGATCTGACCGAACAGGTCGTTGGGGCCGATCTTCCGGCGACGCCGGGACAGCAGGAACGCGTACCGGTTGTCCATCACGGTCTGGACGCGGCGCAGGGTGCGGATGGCGTGGTCGATGTCGGGGCCGACGAACACGTCGGCGGCGTCCTTCCACAAACCCAGCTCGACCTGCTTGCCGTCGAGCAGGCACAGCCGCACGTCCGGGCACAAGGCGGCGTGCCCAACGATGGTGTTGAGCAGCGAGGATTTGCCCGCGCCGGGTTCACCGCCGATGAGGATGTTGCGGTAGATCATCGGGAGGTAGGCGGGTTGGCCGAACTCGTCGATGCCGAGGAAGACCGGGTCGAAGATGGACAGGCCCGCGCCGACCGGCACCGTCTGCGGCGCGTCCGGGGGCGTGGGCAGTTCGATGGTGTCCGTGAGGTCCATGGCAGGGCTCCCGGGGTCGGTTGACACGTACGTGTCACAGGCGGGTGGGGGATTGGGAGGGGCGCGGACGCTCGACCCGTCGTCGGGTGCTTGGTCCGCGCCGTCCCGGAGGTTGGTTAGGCGTAGTCGGAGGGGTCGAACCCGGCCGGGCTCGCAGTGGTGGGGTTGTTGCGCGGCTTGCGCTGGCGGGGAGTGTCGGCCGGCGTGGTGGCCGGCTGATCGGGCACGTCGGGCAGGTCCAGGCCGACAGGCGGCATGCCCGGAGAGGTAGGGGCGTTGGCCGGCATGTCCGTGGGGACGTAGTCCGGCAGCGGCGACACGACCTTGCCCGCGAGAGGTTCGCGGCGGGTGATGTCGATGCGGATCAGCGCCGCGTACTTGCGACCGGCGCGCATGACGCGGACCTCGTTGGCCCAGCACGCCACAGCCAGTTTCTGCATCTGCCCGTCCTGCTCCAGATCCCGCAGAGACAGACCGGGACGCAGCCACACCCAGACCCGCTCACCGGCCGGGGTCGGCTGGGCGGGCAGGATCAGCGGCAGTGAGCCGTGCCGGTTGGTGGCGATGAACGCCGCGAAGCACATCCGCAGCCGGTGCCGCACGACCAGGCACCAGATCCAGGACATGACCCGCCGACGCACAGGTGCGATCGCGGCGGGGACGCCGACGGCCAGGGCGACGATGAGCAGCGAGCCCCACAGCGGGGTCGACTGCATCACCGTGGTCCAGCCGTAGACGCCGGCCAGGCCGAGCAGGATCTCTGGCAGCCAGTGCCAGAAGACCCGCAGCACGGGCCACGCCACGATCAGCGCGAACACCACCGCGCCAAGCACCGCGCCGAGGACGACGCCGAGCAGACCACCCAGGATCGGGTGCATGTACTCAGAGGCCACCGTGGCGGCCAGGAGGCCGACCACACCGAGGGTGACCCAGAACGCGATGACAGCCCGACGACGGTACGAGCGGGCAACCGGCGCTTCGATGACAGTGACGTTGTTGCCCCCACGGTTCGACCAGCCGAACGGGGACCTCTGGCTAGACTTGGACACGACAAGTCCTCCCTAGTAGGGACCTTGTTGGACAGGACGCGGGGTCGCAGACGACGCCAATCAACGGCGACCCCGTGTCCACCTCTTCACCTCTTGTGGAGCCGAACAGGAACCTCCGGCCGCTAGACGGCGGCGGTCTCCAGCGCGGTCAGAGCCGACGCCCGGAACGCCACACCGGAGCGGACCTTGCCGTCCCGGTCGTTGACCCAGGGCAGCGCCTCCAGGTCCATCGGCACCACCGGCTGACGAACAGCCACCGCCGGCATCACCGGGCTGACCACCGTCACGTTGATGACCTCCGCGCTTCCCTCCGACAGGGCGTAGAGCTGCACCGCCCACATCGGCTGCTTCGTCTCCCGGTCGAACTTCTGCTGACCCGTCTGGTCCAGCTTCGGAACCGGGTTCACCGCGACCTCGTACGACACCCGCGAGGTGTCCAGCAGCAGACGTCCCATGACTGACTCCTTCTCGACTGGGGGCAGACGCCCCGGGTTAGACTCAGTACCCACTCGGTACTGACTACAACGTACTGACTGACTCAGCACACGTCAAGCATCGATCCTCTCGGTCCTTCGGTGGACCTGACCGATCCATGTGCATCAGCATGGCCCCGGGGTGGGGTCTGTTTCTTGCCTCGCGTGGGGGTACCCATGGTGGGTAGGGTCGGGAGCGAGTGGTACCAATGCATGAGCTGTCAGGACGTGGAGGGTTGATGCATCCTCAGGCCTCACCAACCGCTATCCCCCCGCACGTGCTGCAACGCGCGGATATGCAGGATGCAATTGCTCGCCACGATTTTGGTGCAGTCTTCGTCCTTGCCCGCAAATGGGCAGGTATTAGCTATTCGAAGATCGCCGAGGCTTGCGCAATAAAGCCCGAACGAGTCGGGACTCTCGCCCGGGGGCAGGGAAGTATAGCGACATACGAAAAAATCGCCGCTATTTCTGATGCTCTACGGATTCCCGGCCATATGCTGGGTCTATCTCCCCGAGGCTGGGAGGCGCCCTCCGCTTTGGAGGCGGTTAGGTCGAGCGGAGATGAAGCCGTGAAAAGAAGAGACTTCCTGCGTGTTTCGGCTATTGGAGCCGGAACGGCTCTCGGTATTCCTTCCCTGCTGGAGGAACTCCCACGAGGCCGGATCGGTTCCGATATGCCAGCGATGCTCGCACGGCGAACCGCTCGTTTGCGTCGCCTGGACGACGTCCTAGGCGGCGGCGATACGTCAGGTATCTATCTCGCCGAATACAAGGCAACTAAGGCAATCTTGCGTGGCAGTAGCTATTCGGCCGCTACCGAGAGCAAGCTCCTAGCAATTCTTGCAGAGCAGGCTCAGCAGGCTGGATGGGCGGCTTTCGATGCTGGTGACCACGTCGCCGCCGAACACCTGTACAAGGAGAGCCACAGTGTGTCGACGCGGATATCGGATCCCGCCCTTGCTGGAAACGCTCTAGCTTTCTTGGCCTACCAGACGATCGGTAGTAATCCAAGGACGGCCGTGGAGGTCGCGGAAGCCTCATGTGCGGCAGCCGATGGGGGAGTGCCGGCCACCGTCGGGGCGTTGCTGCATGAGCGGCGAGCCTGGGCACACGCGGTGGCAGGGAACGCCAGGGAAGCAGACGAGGCGCTGGCCGCTGCCCAGGCTGCCCTGGCGAGCAACCAAGGCACGGCTCAGCCGGACTGGTCGAGCTGGGTAGATGAACAGGAACTACAGATCATGGCGGGTAGGTGCTGGACCGAGTTGCGTCGACCGCTGCGAGCCGTTCCGCTCCTGGAGGATGCTCTCCGCGGCTTCGATGACGCCCATGCTCGGGACAAAGCCTTGTATTCGTGTTGGCTCGCAGACGCGTACCTGACAGCGGGCGAGATCGAGGCGGCAGCAGGGATCGCGGACCGAGTTCTCAACCTCTCAGCAGGGGTTGCATCCGTTCGTCCGCGACAAAGGCTGCAACCCATCTTGCGGCAGCTCGCAAGTCACCACAGCGTGCCGATGGTGGCCGACTTGCTAGAGAAGGCCAGGTCTTGATCCGCTAGCTTTCCTCGCCTGGGTCGACTGTCTTCCGTACCCACGACAAATAGGCGTCAGATCCCGCGACGATCGGAACGGCAACAATCTCTGGATTGTCCCAGGGGTGATGCTCCGTGAGATACGCCTGAAGATCTTCGAACCGGTCGGAATGAGTCTTGAGCAGGAGTTGCCATTCTTCGCCCGTGCCGAACTCGCCTAGGTGCCAGAAGGCCGATGTCACGGGTCCGATGATTTGGGCTCCCGCTGACAGCTTCGCCTCGACAATCTCACGAGCCAGCTTCTCGGCGGCTTCACGGGATTCTAGCGCTGTCGATACCTGCAAGAACGTGCCACGCGGATCAGCGTCGGCAGTTCTTCCACCGATCCCGAGCCTTGGCCGTCCTTCGTTCCACGTGGTGATGGTCTCCGGACGCCAGAGGTGAGTGCGGCCAAGAGTTTGGTCAGGCTCTGGCATCTGGTTGCGATTCCGGTAGGAACTGACCGTTCCGATCTGAACGCCGAGATATGCGGCAACGTCGGAAGTCGTCCACCACTCAGCGTTTGGGTCAGGTGTCGTCACGCCTGCATTATGCCAAGTCAGCCTGACTTTGCCACCCAGCCGAGGTGGCTTCAGGGTGATCCAGGGTGATCCCCATGTTGTGAGAACTTTCTGTACGAGGTCAAGGCGGCCCGCGTCGCGGACCGCTCGCGCCGCCGAACCTGGGCCGGGCCGGTGGCCCGCCGCCGCGCCTCTGGCCTTCGGCCGCCGGCGCGTCGGTGTTAGCCCGCCGGCGGCGCGACATACGACGAAGCCCCGGGCCGCTGATCTCAGCAAAGCCCGGGGCCTTCGATGCGGCAGACAAGCTAACGGAGCACAGGAACTCCCAAGCAATCACCGACTTCGTCTGCAGCTTTCGCGGATCGAACGTTAATGGTATGCGAGAATTTTTCGATGGCACGAAGGTGATGCTCTACCTGCGCGGTCGATCCGTTGGAGCCGACATCGAACAGGGATATGAAGTTGGTTACCCCAGCATCGGGACTCTCAGCTATGTGCTCCATCCGAAAGAGTAGATCGTTGACCCTCGTCTCAACGCTCTTCTCACGATCGGCGAGACTGATCTTCTCCAGCAGAGAAGCTCTACCGTTCACGTATCGGTAGTCGAAACTGAACTCACGGCGAGCTCCACGTAGATCGATGACGTATCGTACGTTCTCCTCGATTTTGTGGTCTGGCGGAAATTGAAGCTTCTGGTATAGGAGCTGGTTCGTTAGATCATCCAGCGTCGGTGCTGGCTTTTCTGGCTCTTCCCGTACCAGCTCTCTGAACAGGTCCTCTGCCATCTGCGGTAGCCGCTCTGAGGTCAGCGGTTCTAAGAGGGCGCCCCTCCGCTCAATACGGTAGTTATCCAACGACCGTGCGCTCAGGGAGGCTAGCTTCTCCTCGAACGTACCTTCGGCTAGGTGGTGACGAATGTAATTAGCCCAAGCACGTAAAGTATCAGGGCTAGCAACCGCGCTTCGCGCACGCCGGCCATCTATCTGGCCGTCAGCACGTTGGCCAATAAAGCGGGCAACACCGTGCTGATCTAGGGTTATGATCACGCCGATGTTGACTGGTTCGTTCCGGAACGCATCTCGAACGTACTTGACGAGATACCAGTTAGCTTTCATCGTCCACCTCGCCACTCCCCAAGGTCCAGGAGGTTACCTTGACATATTCGGAGATTGTGCGATCGACATAGGATCTGACACGAGTTTGACGGTGCTCAAGAAAGGACGCCAGCTTGTCCCGGGTGGCGACGTCGATGAGGCCGGCGTCTCGGCATGTCCCAACGACACGGCGGATCTCCCGCCTTCCGATGCTGCCGATCCGTTCACACCACTCCGGAAAATGCTCGGAGGTTTGCAGATGCGGTGCAAGGACGTGGCCCTTAACTGCTTGGTCCAGGCCGGCTTCAAGGGAAGCGCAGGCGTTCCCATCGGGCGGCCGATTTACCAAGGACAAGTCGTGGTCGAAGACAGCAACGCCGAGGGTCGGGATATACGCTAGGTTCTCGTCGTGGCGATCCGTGTTAAGTACCCACTGATCGAACGCGATAACGCCACTAGCCTCCCAGGGGCGCTCGCGTGCGAAGTCCTGCAGGATAACTGGAGGAGGTCTGTCCCCTTTATCGCTGAAGCCGAGCGACAAGTAGCCAGGTTCGTCTTGGTAAAAGCGGATCAACGTACCAGGAGGGACCGGAAGGCCTATGGCAGTGCCCAAGGTGCTGGCGACATAGTCGTTTAAGACGCCAAAAGGACGGTCAGCGGTGTTCCTGCGAGCATATGCGGCGACACGGACGGCGCTCACACCAAGGGAGCCTTCTACTTGTGCGCCGTGATTGGCGATTCCGTAGAAGCCGAGCCCGTCGGCGGAACGACGACTACCAGTTGAGGCCATGCCCCCACCTCCCGGCTCGACCGTCAGATCGCCCAGGGTAGCGAGTGTTGTAGCCCCCGTGAACCGGACATGCAGGCACGTTCGGCTAACATGTTCGCCAGTCGAAGCAGGCAGGGTAGTCAGGTCACCGTACGGCGGACGTGGCAGCACGAAGCCACGCCAAGGGCTGGTACGGCGCATCGTCCTGTCCACCATCGAACGATAACGCTAGCCTCCGACAACTTCGCAGGGATGCCGGCAGTCGCCGACCCGCACGCGCTGCCCGATGAGATGGCTGTTTGCCCAGGCTAAAGGCCTATCGCGACTCGCCGCGTAGGCTCTCAAACAACCTCTGCTGTTCTGGTTAGAACCTCCGGCGGGGCCTCGGACACTCCGGGATGGTTGGCGCCATCCCGACACCCTCCGTCCGGGCAAAGCCGAGCGGGTGGGGCCTGCCCGGTCAAGGTCGTTCAGACGGTGGGGTGCTCCACCTTGACCGGGCAGGCCCCACCCACTCCACGGTGTGCGGACGAAGGCCGACGGGATGGCTGAGGGGTGCAGCCGGGGGGAGGGTGCGGCCGAAGATCATCGGGCACAGATCCGGCACAACTGAGGCCGGCAAGGGCTGTCAACCAGTGTCAGGCAGCGGCAGAGTTCTCCCAGGCCCGGACGGCGATCCGCCCCGATGCGGATGATCCTCATACCCCATGAGGGATTAGTACGTGCAATCCGGGGTCCGATCAGGGACTATTGGCGCAACGGACGTCGGTGATCGGACCGGCGTCGACCGTGCGGGCCGTCGTGCCCGGCCCCGGTCGGCGTCGCTCCGCAGCAGCCGCTGAACCGGGAGGGTGACCGCGATGCCTGACATACGACCCACGGTGGGCTCTGGCGCGCTTGTCCTCAACGCCACCTACGAGCCCCTGTGTGTCGTGTCGGTGCGTCGCGCCGCGATCCTCGTACTCTCCGCCAAGGCGGTCTGCGTGGCCGACGGCGACGGCATCCTGCACAGCGCCCGCGACGCGCTCCCGGTGCCGTCCGTGGTCCGGCTGACCCGGTTCGTCCGGGTGCCCTACCGCACCCACGTCGGTCTGTCCCGGCGGGCGATCTTCGCCCGGGACGGCTGGCGGTGCGCCTACTGCCGGGGTCCGGCCGAGACCATCGACCATGTGTTCCCCCGCAGCCGGGGCGGCCGGCACGCCTGGGAGAACGTGGTCGCCGCGTGCGCGAGGTGCAACCACACCAAGGGTGACAAGACGCCGGCGGAGTTGGGCTGGCGGCTGCACGCGCTCCCGGCTGCTCCGAAGGGCACCGCCTGGCGGGTCCTCGGGCACCGTGTCCCCGACCCTCGCTGGGCCGACTGGCTCGACCTGCGGGAGCCCGAAGCCGCCGCCTGAGCCTGACCGAGAGCAGCGGAAGTCGGTGCCGGCTGCGCGTCCAGGTCAGCCGTGCTGGTGGTCATTGTCGTGGTGCTACAGCCGAGCGGCCGGCGGCTCAAGATCGCGACGGCGAAGGGCGGGGCGTAACCGCAGCGCCTCCGCCGCCAGGTTCTCCTGCCCGCCCTGCTCGCGATCGATGGCGCAGACGACCGTGTCGATCAGGGCGCCGTCGGCTCGCAGTTGCCGGCACGACGCCAGCAGCGCCCCGCCGGTCGTGACGACGTCCTCGACCACGACGACGCGCCGGCCACTGACGGGGCCGCCCTCGGCCGCCTTGCCGGTCCCGTACTCCTTGGCCTGCTTGCGCACGAAGACCGTCGGCAGCCCGGTCATCTGCGCCATCACGGTGGCGATCGGTATGCCGCCCATCTCCATCCCCGCCAGCACGTCGCACTCCGGCAGCAGCGCGACCATCACCTCGGCCACGTCCCGCAACAGAGTGGGCTGCGCCTCGAACAGGTACTTGTCGAAGTACTCGGCGCTCACCTGCCCGGACCGCAGGCGGAAGGACCCGGTGAGATGGCAGGTTTCGTACACACGACGCCCGAGGGAGGAAGTCACGCCCTCAGCGTCGCATCCGGACCGGTACCGCGCGATCCCGCCCGGATCGTGGCACGGCTCGCGCGTCAGCCAGATCGGGCCTTGACCAGCGACGCGAAGACCACGACGTTGTCCGAGTAGCCGGTGTGACCGCCGACCCACCGGCCCCCGCAGGTGATCAGTCGCAGGCCGGGTCGGCTGAAGTCGCCGTACACCTCGTCGACGGGCAGCCGCTCCTTGTCGAACCGCTCCACCGAGTCCACCTCGAAGACCGCCACGCTGTTGTCGGAGCGGGTCACCTCGATCTCGTCGCCGGAGCGCAGTTCCCCCAGTTGATGGAAGACGGCCGGTCCGCTGGTGGTGTCCACGTGTCCGACGATCACCGCTGGGCCGTACTGGCCGGGGGTGGGGCCCTGGTCGTACCAGCCGGCCTCCTGGGCGCGGCCGGCGTCCGGCACGGCGATGGTGCCGTCGGAGGCGATGCCCACGTCATGCACCGGCGCCTGTAGATCGATCGTATGGATGGCGAGACTCGTCGGGCGGCTGGCCGACAGCACCGGGAACTTCTTCGGCGGTGGCCGCAGGCCGGCGCTGAGACTGTCGGGCAGCACACTGATCCCAGTGACCTGCTCGACGCCGAGCATCGCGACGATCAGCACCATCAACGCGGCGACGGCCAGCACCGGTAGCCCCGGCCCGGCGTCGAAGCGGCGGCGCGCCAGCGGCGACCCGGCCGGACGGCTCGGCGGCAGCGGGCGGGCGTCCGGGTCGGTGGTGGCGACGCTGGCGGACACCGCCTGGCTGGCGACCCGGCGCAGCCGGTGCGAGGCCCGGACCACCAGCCGGCCGGAGGCGCGCAGCGCCCTCCCGGCCCGCAGGCGGGCACGACGCTCCGGCCGCGCACGCGCGGATCTGCGGGTCATGGCGTATCCGGCTCAGGAGCCGGCCCCGGTCCGGCGCCGGCCGCCCGCCATGCCCAGCACGACCGCGGTGGCCACCAGGGCCGCGCCGCCGAGCAGCAGGATCGAGCCGGTGCCCCGGCCGCCGGCGGTGCCGCCGCCCCCGGTCGCCGGTCCCTTGCTGGGCGAGGCCATGTTCAGCACGGTCAGCATGGTCGAGGCCGTCTGGTTGTTCTGGCAGCGCAGTTCGACCGGGTAGTCGCCGGGCTGCTTGTTGCCCGGAACGGTGACCTCTCCCTTGAGGAAGCCGTTGTCCGGCCTGAGCATCACGTGCCCGAACGCGTCGGAGTGCACGTTGGCCTGCCGGTCGTTGTTGTTGTTGTCGCAGCTCGCCCGGATGGTGACCCGGCTGCCGGCCTGGACGCTGTTCGGCGTCACCTCGACGAAGGTGTTCTCACCGGCGCGTGCCGGCGCGACCGACAACAGGACAAACGCTCCGACCAGCCCCAACAGTGTCAGTGCGGACGAGAGCGCGCGGTTGATCGTGCGAAGACCCTGCATGATTTCCCCCTCCCGGCGACTACCGCCGGAACCCTCCCCTGGGCACGCCGCTGAGTTCCCGCTGGCTCGGAGGCAAACCCGCCGACGAGCAGGGTCAGCGGCGGTGGGCGGCGGGGCTGGCGGGCGGGAGTGGGGTGATCGGCTGCCAGTCCAGCGGGGACGACAGGACCATCGTGCTCGATGGCTGGCCGTACGGGGCGAGCCGGTCGATGACCGCCTCGAAGTCGCCGATCGAGCCGGCGGCCACTCGGAGCATGCTGCACGCGTCCCCGGTGATTCGGTGGATCTCCAGGATCTCCGGCCAGCCGGCCACTTCGGGGTCGTGCAGGATGCAGCGGGGCCCATAACAGGACATTCGGATCAGCGCGACCACCGTGCGGCCGGCCCGGGTCAGGTCGACGTGGGCGTGGTAGCCGGTGATCACGCCGGTCTCTTCCAGCCGGCGGACCCGCTCCGCAACCGCTGGTGGGGACAGGTGCACCCGCCGAGACAGCTCGCTGAAGGAGAGCCTCGCGTCGGCCTGCAATTCGCGCAGCAGCGCCCAGTCCATGTCGTCCACGCTGCGACTTTACTTTCGTGAAGCGGATTCGCCCACCTGCCTTGGGTTGGCCACCAAGGGCCGGCAAGAGCCGTTGATCCGGCATTCCATCTGCCGTTCCAACCGCGGGATCATGTTGTCGGCACATCCGGAGGGAGACAACTGGTGGATCAGACGGAGCGGCGGGCGCCCAACGGCGGCGTCACGGTACGACCGGTGACCCCGCGGCAGCGGGCCGCGCGGGCCGCGCGCAACGGCGGCGAGCCGACGCTGGAGTTCGCCGAGTTGGTGCCCTACGACGCGTACGTGCGGGCCAGCGCACTGCACCAGTTGCAGCAGCCGCTCAGCGACGACCCCGGCGAGATGTCCTTCCTCATGGTCAGTCAGATCATGGAGCTGTACTTCGGGCTGACCTGCCACGAACTGCGCGAGGCCCAGCGCCTGCTGCGCGACGACCGGCTGTCGGACGCCCTGGCCCCGCTGCGCCGCGCCACCCTGCACCTGGAGGGGCTCAACGCCTCCTGGAAGGGTCTGCGCTGGATGACCCCGGCCGACTTCAACCGGTTCCGCAACCTGCTCGGCGAGGGCTCCGGCTTCCAGTCGGCGATGTACCGGCACCTGGAGTTCCTGCTCGGTCTGCGTGACCCGGCGCTGATCCGACCGTTCCGCCGGCAGGCCGAGGTGCACGCCGAGCTGACCGCCGCGCTGGCCGCCCCGAGCCTCTGGGACGACGTGGTCGCGCTGCTCGCCCGGCAGGGCTTCGACCTTCCCGCCGACCTGCTGAACCGGGATGTGGGGGTCGAGCACGACCCGCACCCGGCGGTCGAGGCGGCGTGGGTGCGGATCTACGCCGACGGCGGCCCGGACAACCCGCTGCGGCTGCTCGGTGAGGCGCTGAGCGGCGTCGCCGAGGAGTTCGGCGACTGGCGGTGGAACCACGTGAAGGCGGTGCAGCGGACCATGGGCGCCAAGGTCGGCAGCGGCGGCTCGGCCGGCCTGGCGTGGCTGCAGCGCAGCATGGCTCGGGTGGTCTTCCCCGAGCTGTGGTCGGCCCGTACCGCGATGTGACCCGAGAGCGGAGACACCCCTGTGCACACCCTTGAAAGTGAAGCCCGCCGCCTCGACGAGGCCGACCCGGGCCACCGGCACCTCTTCCACGTACCGCCCGCCGACGGCGGCGACCACCCCGAGTCGGCGTACCTGGCGGGCAACTCGCTCGGCCTACAGCCACGCGCGACCCGCGACGAACTTCTCGCCGACCTGGACGACTGGCGGCGGCTCGGCGTCGAGGGGCATGTAGAGGCGGAGCGGGCCTGGCTGCCGTACCACGAGCTGTTGACGGCCCCGGCCGCCCGACTGGTCGGCGCCCGGCCCGCGGAGACCGTGGTGATGAACTCCCTCACGGTCAACCTGCACCTGCTCATGGTCAGCTTCTACCGCCCGGCCGGGGAGCGCACCCGCATCGTCATCGAGGACACCGCGTTCCCCTCGGACAGCTACGCGGTGCGCAGCCAGGCCCGCTTCCACGGCCTGGACCCGGACACCACGGTCGTGCGGCTCAAGCCGCGCCCCGGCACCGACACGCTGGGCACCGAGGACGTCCTGGACTTCCTGGCCCGCGAGGGTCACACCGTGGCGCTGCTGATGCTCGGCGGCGTCAACTACCTCACCGGCGAGCTGATGGACATCCCGGCGATCACCGCCGCCGGGCGGGCCGCCGGCGCGGTGGTCGGCTGGGACCTGGCACACGCCGCCGGCAACGTGCCGCTGGCCCTGCACGACTGGGACGTCGACTTCGCGGCCTGGTGCTCCTACAAGTACCTGAACTCCGGCCCCGGTGCGCTGGGCGGCGTCTTCGTGCACGAGCGGCACCTCGGCGACCCCGACCTGCCCCGCTTCGAGGGCTGGTGGAGCACCGCGGCGGCCACCCGCTTCGAGATGACCCCGGTCTCCCGGCCACCGGCCACCGCGGACGCCTGGCAGATCTCCAACCCGCCGATCTTCGCGATCGGCCCGGTCCGCACCTCGCTGGAGCTGTTCGACGCGGTCGGCATGCCGGCGCTGCGCGAACGCAGCCTGCGGCTCACCGGCTGGCTGGAGCGCCTGCTCGACGAGGTCACCGCCGACCGGCCGCTGCAGGTGGTCACCCCGCGTGATCCGGCCCGCCGGGGCTGCCAACTCTCCGTACGGGTCGGCGCCGGCAACGCCGCCGAGCTGACCAAGCGGCTGCGGCACGAACACGGCGTCATCGCCGACGCCCGGGAACCGGACATCGTCCGCTTCGCCCCGGTGCCGCTCTACTCCACGTACCACGACTGCTGGCGGGCCGCTGTCGCGCTCGCCGCGACGGTCGGTCAGTCCTCGACGAAGGGTCAGTCCTGATGACCTCCCAGCGCGACGAGATCGCGATCATCGGCGCCGGGCTGGCCGGCAGCCTGGCCGCCTGCTTCCTGGCCCGGCGCGGTTACCCGGTGGCCCTGTACGAGCGTCGGCCCGACCCGCGTAACGGCACGGCCGAGCGCGGGCGCTCGATCAACCTGGCGCTCTCCGAGCGCGGCCTCGACGCGCTGCGCCGGATCGGCCTCGCCGAGCAGGTGATGACCGACGCGTTGCCGATGCGCGGCCGGATGATCCACCCGGTCGAGGGGGAGCCGCAGTTCCAGTCGTACAGCTTGGCCGGCGACCGGGCGATCAACTCGATCAGCCGGGGCGCGCTGAACAACGCGCTGCTCGACGCGGCAGCCGAGCTGCCCGGTGTGCGGATCGTCTTCGACCACCGTCTCGTCGGGCTCGACCCGAACAACGGCAGCCTGAGCTTCGAGACCCCGCAGGGCCCGGTCGCCGCCAAGGCGTCGGTGGTGCTGGGTGCCGACGGGGCGGGCTCCGCCGTACGCGCGCAGTTGCTGGCCGACGGGTTGCTGACCGAGGACGTGGACCTCCTCGACTACGGCTACAAGGAGTTGACGGTCCCGCCGCTGGGCGGGGACTTCGCGCTGGACCCGGACGCGCTGCACATCTGGCCGCGCGGCACCTCGATGATGATCGCCCTGCCGAACCCGGACCGCTCCTTCACCTGCACGCTGTTCTGGCCCAACGAGGGTGTCGGTAGCTTCGCGGCGCTGGACAATCCGGCGGCGATCGAGCAGTACTTCGCCGAGCACTACCCGGACGTGGTGCCGCTGGCCCCGACCCTGGTGGACGACTACGAGCACAACCCGGTGGGTGTGCTCGGCACCGTCCGCTGCGCCCCGTGGCAGGTCAACGGCACCGTCGGCCTGCTGGGCGACGCGGCGCACGCCATCGTGCCGTTCTACGGCCAGGGCGCCAACTGCGCCTTCGAGGACATCGTCGAGCTGGACCGCTGCCTCGACGAGTGCGACGACGAGTGGTCGGCGGCGCTGCCACTGTTGCAGCAGCGGCGGCAGGAGAACGCCGAGGCCATCGCGCAGATGGCGCTTACCAACTTCGTGGAGATGCGCGACAAGGTCGCCTCGCCGGTTTTCCAGCTCAGCCGCCGGGTGGAGCACGCGCTGGAGCGGGCCCTGCCCGGTCGGTACGTCTCCCAGTACGAGCTGGTGTCCTTCTCCACCACCCCGTACGCCGAGGTGCGCCGCCGGGTCCGGCGGCAGCACCGGGTGCTCGGTGCGCTCGCCGGTGGTGCCGCGCTGCTGCTGATCGGTGCGGTCGGCGCGGCGCTCAGTCGAGGACGGCGCGGATGACCGGCCACTGGGATCCCGAGCTGATGACCGGCCGCGCGCCGGCCGGGCCACCGCGGCTGCGCAACTTCGTCGGCGGCGAGTTCGTCGACGGCGGGTCGACGTTCACCAAGGTCAGCCCGGTGACCGGCGAGCCGGTCTTCGAGGTCGACGAGGCATCGCGGTCCACGGTCGACGACGCGGTCGCCGCCGCCCGTGCGGCGCTGCGCGGCCCGTGGGGCCGGATGGGGGAGCGGGAACGCGCCGAGGTGCTGCGCCGGGTCGCCGACGAGCTGGAGCGTCGCTTCGACGATCTGGTCACCGCCGAGGTCGCCGACACCGGCAAGTCCATCGCCCAGGCCCGCACGCTGGACATTCCGCGCGGCGCGGCGAACTTCCGGGCGTTCGCGGAGATCGTGGCGACCGCGCCCACCGAGTCGTTCACCACTGTCACCCCGACCGGCGGCCGGGCGCTCAACTACGCGGTCCGCAAGCCGGTCGGCGTGGTCGCGGTCATCGTGCCGTGGAACCTGCCGCTGCTGCTGCTCACCTGGAAGGTGGCCCCGGCGCTGGCCTGCGGCAACGCGGTGATCGTCAAGCCCAGCGAGGAGACGCCCGCCTCGGCGACGGTGCTCGCCGAGGTGATGGCCGCCGCCGGCGTACCGGCCGGAGTGTTCAACCTGGTGCACGGCTTCGGACCCGACTCGGCGGGCGAGTTCCTCACCCGCCACCCCGGGGTGGACGCGATCACCTTCACCGGCGAGTCGGCCACCGGCGGGGCCATCATGCGGGCCGCCGCCGACGGCGTGAAGGCGGTGAGCTTCGAGCTGGGTGGCAAGAACGCCGGCCTGGTCTTCGCCGACGCCGACCTGGACGCCGCGGTGGCCGGCTCGGTGCGTTCCAGCTTCACCAACGGCGGGCAGGTGTGCCTGTGCACCGAACGCATCTACGTGCAGCGCCCGGTCTTCGAGGAGTTCACCGCCCGGCTCGCCAAGCGGGCCGGCGAGCTGGCGTACGGCTGGCCGACCGACGAGGCCACGGCGACCATGCCGCTCATCTCCCGTCAGCACCGGGCCAAGGTGCTGAGCCACTACGACCTGGCCCGCGCCGAGGGCGCCGAGGTGCTCACCGGCGGCGGCGCGCCCACTTTCGGCGACGCCCGTGACGGCGGGTCGTACGTGCAGCCGACCGTGCTCACCGGCCTCGGGCCGGGCGCCCGCACCAACCGGGAGGAGATCTTCGGCCCGGTGGTGCACGTCGCGCCGTTCGACACCGAGGACGAGGCGTACGCCCTGGCCAACGGCACCGAGTACGGCCTGGCCGCGACGGTGTGGACCCGGGACGTGGGCGTGACGCACCGCGCCGGTGCCCGCCTGGACGCCGGCATCGTCTGGGTCAACACCTGGTTCCTGCGGGATCTGCGTACCCCGTTCGGCGGGGTGAAGGCGTCCGGCATCGGCCGCGAGGGCGGCGTGCACTCGCTGAACTTCTACTCCGAACTCACCAACGTCTGCGTGGACCTGTCGTGAGCCCTAGCGAGAGAGCGGGCATGGAAGCTGACATCGAGGCCGCCAACCGGGAGTTGGCCGAGGCCCGCAGCACCGGCAAGCCGTGCCCGCCACTGCGCGGCCGGCTGCTGCCGGAGGGGGACATCGAGTCGGCGTACCGCGTGCAGCAACTCCAGGCGCGAGCCTGGCAGGGCCGCGGCGAACGCCGGGTCGGCGCGAAGATCGGGCTGACCTCCCGGGCGGTGCAGGAAGCCTTCGGGGTGTTCCAACCGGACTTCGGCGTGCTGACCGACGCGATGGCGGTCGGCGACGGCGTCGAGGTGCCCATCGACCGGCTGCTCCAGCCGCGGGTCGAGGCGGAGATCGCGTTCGTGCTCGACAAGGACCTGGCGGATCCGCAGATCACCACGGCCGACCTGATCCACGCCGTCGACTATCTGCTGCCGGCCATCGAGATCGTCGACTCGCGGATCGCCGCCTGGGACATCTCCATCGTGGACACCATCGCCGACAACGCCTCCAGCGGGCTCTTCGTGCTCGGCACCACGCCGCGCCGGCTCGCCGACGTCGACCTGCGGCTGTGCGGGATGGTGCTGGAGCACGCCGGTGAGCCGGTGTCGGTGGGCGCGGGCGCGGCCTGCCTGGGCAACCCGCTGCACGCCCTGCACTGGCTGGCCGGCACCCTCGCCCGCGCCGGCGACCCGCTGCGCGCCGGGGACGTGGTGCTCTCCGGGGCGCTCGGCCCGATGGTGTCGGTCACCCCGGGGGCCGCGTACGAGGCGCGGATCTCCGGCCTCGGTTCGGTGCGGACCTGTTTCAGCAAGGAGGGTTCGGCATGAGCGTCGGCGTGGCGGTGCTCGGTTCCGGCAACATCGGCACCGACCTGATGATCAAGGTGTTGCGGCTCAGTGACGAGCTGCGGATGGTGGCGATGGCCGGCATCGACCCGAACTCCGACGGCCTGGCCCGGGCTCGCCGGCTGGGCGTCGCCACCACCGCCGAAGGCGTCGACGGGCTTGTCGCGATGCCCGAGTTCGCCGACGTCGAGCTGGTCTTCGACGCCACCTCGGCCGGCGCACACCGGCACCACGACGAGGTGCTGCGGGCGCACGGCCGCACGGTGGTCGACCTGACCCCGGCCGCCATCGGCCCGTACGTGGTGCCACCGGTCAACCTGGACGAGCACCTGCACGAGCCGAACGTCAACATGGTGACCTGCGGCGGGCAGGCGACCGTGCCGATCGTCGCCGCGGTACGCCGGATCACCCCGGTGGCGTACGGCGAGATCGTCGCGTCGATCGCGTCGAAGTCGGCCGGTCCGGGCACCCGGGCCAATATCGACGAGTTCACCGAGACCACGGCCCGCGCCATCGAGGTGGTCGGCGGCGCCGAGCGGGGCAAGGCGATCATCGTGCTGAACCCGGCGGACCCGCCGCTGCTGATGCGCGACACCGTCTACTGCCTCTGCCCGGACGCCGACGCCGACACCGCCGCCATCGCCGCCTCCGTGGCGGACATGGTGGCGAGGGTCCAGGAGTACGTCCCCGGCTACCGCCTCAAGCAGGACGTGCAGTTCGAGCGGGTGCGGGCGTACCTGCCGTCGCTCGGGCGGGAGCTCACCGCGTTGCAGGTGTCGGTCTTCCTGGAGGTCTCCGGCGCCGGACACTACCTGCCGGCGTACGCCGGCAATCTCGACATCATGACCTCCGCCGCGCTGCGCACCGCCGAGCGGCTGGTGGCCCTGCGCTCCTCGGAGGTGACTGCGCAATGACCGACCTGTACATCCAGGACGTGACGCTGCGCGACGGCATGCACGCCGTCGCGCACCAGTACACCGTCGACCAGGTGCGCGCGATCGCCGCCGCGCTGGACGCCGCCGGGGTGGCCGCGATCGAGGTGGCGCACGGCGACGGGCTCGCCGGGTCCAGCGTCAACTACGGTCACGGCGCGGCAAGCGACGCCGACTGGATCTCGGCGGCCGCCGAGGTGCTGACCACGGCGAAGCTGACCACCCTGCTGCTGCCGGGCATCGGCACGATCGCCGACCTGAAGGCCGCGAAGGCGCTCGGCGTGACAAGCGTGCGGATCGCCACCCACTGCACGGAGGCGGACATCTCCGCCCAGCACATCTCCTGGGCGCGGGAGAACGGCATGGACGTGGCCGGGTTCCTGATGATGTCGCACATGAACGACCCGGCCGGGCTGGCCGGGCAGGCCAAGCTCATGGAGTCGTACGGGGCGCACTGCGTCTACGTCACCGACTCCGGTGGGCGGTTGCTGATGTCCGACGTGGCGCAGCGGGTCGACGCGTACCGGCAGGTCCTCGATCCGGATACGCAGATCGGCATCCACGCCCACCACAACCTGTCGCTCGGGGTGGCCAACAGCGTGCTCGCCGTCGAGCACGGCCGGATCTCCGGGTCCGCACCCGTCGGCGCCGACGCGACACACGGGCGTACCGTCCGCGTCGACGCCTCCCTCGCCGGCATGGGCGCGGGCGCCGGCAACGCGCCGCTGGAGGTCTTCGTGGCGGTCGCCGAGCTGCACGGCTGGAAGCACGGCTGCGACGTGTTCGCGCTGATGGACGCCGCGGACGACCTCGTCCGCCCTTTGCAGGACCGCCCGGTCCAGGTGGACCGGGAGACGCTCTCCCTGGGGTACGCGGGGGTCTATTCCAGCTTCCTCCGGCACGCCGAGCGAGCTTCGGAGCGCTACGGCGTCGACGTCCGGTCGATCCTGGTCGAGTTGGGTCGCCGTCGGATGGTCGGCGGCCAGGAGGACATGATCGTGGACGTGGCACTCGACCTTGCCGGTAAGGAGCCCGTGAGCGCGAGGAGTGAGCCGGGTCTGCGAGCCCCGCAGTCGCGAACGAAGGATGAGCCCGTGAGCGCGAGGAGTGAGCCGGGTCTGCGAGCCCCGCAGTCGCGAACGAAGGAAGATGCAGCATGATCGGCGTGGACACCCTGGGCGTCGCGGCGAAGCTCGGCGAGGCCGCCGACACCGCCACGGCGATTCCGCAGCTCGCCGACGAGGTGGGCCTGGACGTGCCGACCGCGTATGGCGTGCAGGCCGCGCTGGTGCAGCGCCGGCTGGAGCGCGGCGAACGGCTCATCGGTCTGAAGATGGGGCTGACCAGCCGGGCGAAGATGGCCCAGGTCGGCGTGGACGAGGTGATCTGGGGGCGGCTCACCGACGCGATGCGGGTGCCCGACGGCGGTGTCGTCGACCCGTCCGCGTACATCCATCCCCGGGTCGAACCGGAGGTGGCGTTCCTGCTGGACCGGCTGCCCGAGCCGGGCGAGCCGGTCGGCGACTTCGCCAGCGCGGTCCGCGCGGTCGCCCCGGCCATCGAGCTGATCGACTCCCGGTACGCCGACTTCCGCTTCTCGCTTCCGGACGTGATCGCCGACAACACCTCGGCGGCGGCGTTCGTGATCGGGCCGTGGTCGCCGGTGCCGGCGGGTCTGGACAACCTCGGCGTGCTGCTGGAGGTCGACGGTCGGGTGGCGCAGGTCGGCTCGACGGCGGCGATCCTCGGCGACCCGCGCCGGGCGCTCGACGAGGGCATCCGGCTGGCCGGCCGACACGGGGTACGCCTGGAATCCGGATGGGTTTTCCTGGCCGGCGCCGCCACGGCGGCTGTTCCGCTGCGGCCCGGCGCCCATGTCCGTGCCGTCGTGGAGAAGCTCGGCACCGCCTCCCTGCGGGCGTCGGAGTGACCGCGCGGGTGGTGGCCGGCAAGGCCGTGCCACGCGGCGCGTTCCCGCACGTCAAGGTCGCGGGCGGGTTCGTCTTCGTCTCCGGTACGTCGTCACGGCGGCCGGACAACACGTTCGTCGGTGTGTCGGTCGACGAACTCGGCACCACGAACCTCGACATCCGGGCACAGACGCGTGCGGTCATCGAGAACATCCAGGACCTGCTGCGTTCGGTCGGCGCGGACCTCGCCGACCTGGTGCAGATGACGTCGTACCTGGTCAACATGAATGACTTCGGTGGCTACAACGAGGTGTGGGCGGAGTTCTTCGACGCGTCGGGGCCGACCCGAACGACGGTGGCGGTACACCAGTTGCCCCACCCGCACCTGCTCATCGAAATCCAGGCCGTGGCCCTTCTTCCCTCCGGAGGTCAGTCGTGAGTGAGATCGCCGAACCGTTCAGCTTTCCGGGTTGGATCGCGGACAACCAGCACCTGTTGAAGCCGCCGGTGGGCAACAAGGAGATGTTCCCCGGCGGGGACGACTTCATCGTGATGGTGGTGGGCGGGCCCAACCAGCGCACCGACTTCCACGTGGACCCGTACGAGGAGTTCTTCTACCAGGTCAAGGGCAACATGCACGTCAACCTGATGACCCCCGAGGGGCCGCGTACGGTGCACGTGCGCGAGGGGCAGATGTGGATGTTGCCGCGTAACACCCCGCACTCTCCGCAGCGGCCGGAGCCCGGCTCGATCGGTGTGGTCGTCGAGCGGATCCGCGAGGACGGCACCCTGGAGAAGTTCCAGTGGTACTGCCCGGAGTGCGGGCACAAGGTGCACGAGGTGGAGTTGCAGGTCCGCGACATCGCGGCCGACCTGCCGCCGGTGTTCCAGGCGTTCTACGCCGACGAGCAGGCTCGTACCTGCGCCAACTGCGGCACCCTGCACCCGGGTAAGGGCTGATGGCGGCAGGCGTCGTCGACGTGCACACGCACGTCGTACCGAAGGGTTGGCCGGACCTCGGCGCCGCGTGCGGCGGGTCCGGGTGGCCGTGGCTGCGGGTCGACTCCGAACGCGCCGCGATGATCATGGTGGGGGAGACGGAGTTCCGTCCGATCGGCGCCGAGTGCTGGGACGCGTCCCAGCGGCTGGCCGACATGGACGCCGACGGCGTGGACGTGCAGGTCGTCTCGCCCACCCCGGTCTTCTTCAGCTACGACCGCCCCGCTGACCAGGCGGTCAAGGTCGCCCGGATCTTCAACGACCTGACCCTGGAGGTCACCGCGGCTGGCGGCGACCGGCTGGTGCCGTTCTGCCAGGTGCCATTGCAGGACCCAGACGCCGCCTGCGCCGAACTGGACCGTTCCCTGGCCGCCGGGCACGTCGGTGTGGAGATCGGCAACCACGTCGGCGACCGCGACCTGGACGACGCCGGCGTGGTCACCTTCCTGCAACACTGCGCCGAGGTGGGCGCGCCGGTCTTCGTCCATCCGTGGGACATGCCGGGCAGCCCTCGGCTGGACCGATGGATGGCCCGCTGGCTCACCGGAATGCCCGCCGAGACGCACCTGTCGGTGCTGGCGATGATCCTGGGCGGCGTCTTCGACCGCGTGCCGGACACGCTGCGGATCTGCTTCGCGCACGGCGGCGGCAGTTTCCCGTTCTGGCTCGGTCGCGCCGACAACGCCTGGCACCGGCGCGGGGACCTGGTCCGTGGCGCGTCCGCCGGCCCGCCCAGCAGCTACGTCGACCGCTTCCACGTCGACTCGGTCGTCTTCGCGCCTCCGGCGCTGCGGCTGCTGGTCGACACCATCGGGGAGGACCGGGTGCTCGTCGGCAGCGACTACCCGTACCCGTTGGGTGAGCGCCCGGCCGGCGCGGTGGTCCGCGACGCCGACTTCCTCACCGACGACCAGCGCGGCAAGCTGCTGTCCGCCAACGCCAGGCGCTTCCTGTACGGCTGAGCGCCCTGGCATGAGCAGATCTTGGACAGTTTCCGTTCGGGGCGAGCGGAAACTGTCCAAGATCTGTTTGTCGGCGCGTGTCGAGTGCGCCGAGGGCTGACGGGCGGCAGGATGACGGGATGGCCGAGCCACACGACTTGACCGCGTTGGAGCAGGCCACCGCCATCGCCGGCGGTGAGCTGTCCAGCGTCGAGTTGGTCGAGCACTACCTGCGCCGGGTAGCGGCCATCGGCGACACCGTGGGCGCGTTCGTCACGGTCACCCCGGAGTTGGCCCGGGAGGCCGCCCGCGCCGCCGACGCCGCGCCCGTGCAGGGGCGAGGCCCGCTGCACGGCGTACCCACCGCGATCAAGGACCTCACCCTCACCGCCGGGGTCCGCACCACCTTCGGCTCGGCGGCGTTCGCCGACTTCGTCCCGCCCGTCGACGCCGACGTGGTCCGGTTCATCAAGGCCGCCGGCCTGGTCAGCCTCGGCAAGACGACCACCTCGGAGCTGGGCTGCTCGCTCTACTCCGAGGGCCGCGTCGCGCCGCCGGCACGCAATCCGTGGCAGCTCGCGTACACCGCCGGTGGATCCAGTGGCGGCGCGGCGGCGGCGGTGGCGGCCGGGCTGGTCCCGGTCGCCCAGGGCTCGGACGGCGGCGGTTCGCTGCGCATCCCGGCGTCGCTCTGCGGCCTGGTCGGCTACAAGCCCAGTCGCGGTGTGGTGTCCGGCGGACCGCTCGGCTCCGGCGCGTTCGGCCTGCCCACCAGCGGGCCGCTCGGACGGACCGTCACCGACGTCGCCGCGCTGCTCGACGTGATGGCCGTGCCGGTGCCCGGCGAGCCCTACCTGCCGCCGCCCGCCCCGCCCGGGGGATACCTGGCCGCCGCCCGCCGGGCCGAGCCCGGCCGGCTGCGGATCGGCCGGTTCACCACGCCGATGCTCGCCGACGAGCCGGTGCACCCCGACTGCGTGGCCGCCGTCGACCGGGCCGCCGCGCTGCTCACCGCCGCCGGCCACGAGGTGGTCGAGGTGCCACCGCCGCTCGGGCCCGAGGCGTGGCCGCTGTTCGAGACCATCTGGTACGTCCTGGCGCTCTCCCCGGTGCACCCGCAACGCGAGGCGGAGCTGCTGCCACTGACCCGGCTGCTGCGGGCACGAGGCGCCGAGATCTCCGCCGGCGAGCTCGCCGTCACCCTCGGCGAGTTGCAGGCGCAGGTCCGTCTCGGCGCCCGTCGCACCGCTGGCTGCGACCTGCTGCTCTGCCCCACCCTCGCCGCCCCGCAGGCGCCCGTTGGCTGGTTCACGGCCGACGGTGACCCGGCGGCCGACTTCGATCGGCAACGCCGATTCTCGCCCTACTGCGCCATTTTCAACGTCACCGGCGACCCCTCGGTGTCCCTGCCGGTCGGCACGACGGCCACCGACGGGCTGCCCGTCGGGGTGCTGCTCACCGGCCGGTACGGCGACGATGCGCGTCTCATCGCGACAGCTGCGCAACTGGAGCACGCCAGTGACTGGTGGGATCACCACCCCGCAATCTGGCGGGCGGTCGACTCCGCTAACGTGAATGGCGACGGAATCGGTCGGTCGCCATCGTGATCGTCCATCCGACCCGGTTGTTCGAGGTCCTTCTTCCGCCTGGGGGCGTTGGGATTGTCTGTTACCGAGACGTTGCTGGTCTTCGTCGGCATCCCGGTGGTCGCGGTGTTGGTGATCACCGGTCTGGCGTACGCCGGAAGCCGTGGTGGTGGCACCGGCGGCGGTGGTGGCGCCAAGCGCTACCGGCCGGGCCGGCCCTTCGACTTCACTCCGGTCTGGTTCCTGGGCCGCCCGGGGCAGCTGGCCGACTCGGCCGGCGCCGCGCTGACGGCGGGCGCTCAGGCACCCGCCCTGACCAGCCACAAGCTTGAGCAGGCCAGCGTCCAGGCGCCGGCCGGTGGAACCGGAGGCGCAAGTGACCGTTGGTGAGAAGCAGACCGAGACGGCGAACCCGCCCGAGGTGCTGGACGGGCCGTTCTCGACCCGCCAGCTGCTGCGCATCGACGAGGCCCTGCGCCTGGCCGACCAGGGCACCGGCCTGGTCTTCTCGATCTTCGTCGGCGGCCTCGACGAGCCGATCCGCGAGCACGCCCAGCGGCTGCACCGTCAGCTCGCCGACCCCGACCGGTCGGTGCTGATCGCGGTGTCACCCAACCAGCGCCAGTTGGAGATCGTCACCGGGCGGCACGCCCGCAAGCGCATCCCCGACACGTACGCCAAGCTGGCCGCGCTCTCCATGGTCGGCGCCTTCAGCGGCGGCGACCTGGCCGGCGGCATCATCAACGGCCTAGACCAGCTGGCCAGCCACGCCGGCAAGGGCTGACCCACCCGCCACGAGGACTCGCCCGGCTCACGCCGAGGCCCGGCCCATGCCGCGGCCTATGCCGAGGCCCTGCTGACGCCGCGGCTGCTGCCCGGCCCATGTCGCGGCCGGCCACGCGGCGCGCCTAGCCCACGCCACGCGCCTAGCCCACGCCGCGCACCCGGCCCGCGCCGCGCAAGATCGCGCTCGAACATGGAAGTAGGGGTCTCGCCTGCGCGGGAGGCCCCTACTTCCATGTTCGGGTGTGATCTCCCGTCTCGTGCGTCTCGTGGCTTGGTGAACGCGGCTGAGCATGCACCGTGAGCAGTGCACCGGGCGAAGATCCACACCACATCGCCGATGTGGGGGTGTCCGCGACACGGGACACCCCCACATCGGCGATCTGGAGTCGATCAACCGGCCGACGCCGCCGCTGGGGCTGACGCGGGCGGACATCGACGCCGACGCGGGCTTACGCCGGTCCGGGGCCGGCGCGGGCTCATACCCACGCCGACCCCGGCCGGTAGCAGCAGGTCAGGCCTGGGCGTCCTTCGCGCGGGCCTTGAGCGCCCGCACCACACCGTCGCGGCCCTCGGCGACCAGCCGGCGCAGCGGAGCGGGGTGCCCGTCCTCGGCCAGCCACGCGTCGGTGGCCGCCACCGTGTCGTCGTCGACCAGGTAGGTCGGGTACGCCAGCTGCGCGAACTCCTGCGCCGGCTCGCTGTCCCGGGTGGCCCACACCTGGCCGACCACCGCGAAGTACCGCTCCCGGTACGGGGCGACCAGCTCCACCTGCGCCGGGTGGGCGAAGCCCTGCAACAGCGCCCGGTGCCGCCAGTTCGGCAGCGACTCCGGGCCGGTCAGCAGCTCCCAGACGGCAGCCTTGTTCGCCGCGGTCGGCACCAGCGCGTGCGCGTAGGCGGCCTCCCGCTCGCCGCTGGCCGTGCGGTCGCTGGCCAGCTCCGCCTCGACCTCGGCCGGGCTGGCCGCGCCGTTGGCGACCAGCGCGCCGAGCACCGTCCAGCGCAGCTCGGTGTCCACGGTCAGGCCGGCCGGCGCGCCGGAGCCGTCCAGCCAGCCGCGCAGCGTGGCCAGGTCCTCGTCGGACCGGGCCGCCGAGGTGTACGCCCGAGCCCAGGCCAGCTGGAAGCCGCTGCCCGGCTCGGCCGCGGCGAGCGCGTCCTTCGCCGCACGCGCCAGCCCTGCCCAGCCGGTCGGCGCCCAGGCCGGGTCGGCGTAGAGGGTGAGGGAGGTGGTGGCCTGGCGCAGGGTGGCGGTGACCAGGTTGATGTCGGTCTCGGCGGGCAGCCCGGCCAGCACCAGCGCCACGTAGTCGCGGGTCGCCAGCTCGGCGTCACGGGTCATGTCCCACGCGGCGGTCCAGCACAGCGCGCGGGCCAGCGACGACTCGAAGCCGCCGATGTGCTGCACCACTGTCGCCATCGAGCGGTCGTCGAGGCGCAGCTTGGTGTAGCTCAGGTCGTCGTCGTTGAGCAGCAGCACGTCGGCGGCCCGGACGCCACGCAGCTCGGCGAGGTCGGTCCGTTCGCCGGTCACGTCCACCTCGTACCGCTCACGGCGGACCAGCCGCCCGTCGGTCAGGTCGTACAGGCCCACGCCGATGCGGTGCGTGCGCAGCGTCGGGTACGCCGCTGGCGCCTCCTGCCGCACCACCACGTGCTCGTACGTGCCGTCCGCGCCGATCGTCACCTCCGGCCGCAGCGTGTTGACCTGCGCGGTCTCCAGCCACTGCGCGGCGAACTTGCGCAGCTCCCGCCCGGAGGCCGCCTCCAGCTCGGTGAGCAGGTCGTCGAAGGTGGCGTTGCCCCAGGCGTGCTTGCCGAAGTACGCCCGCAGGCCGGCCACGAACGGCTCCTCACCGACGTACGCGACGAGCTGCTTGAGAACGCTCGCGCCCTTGGCGTACGTGATGCCGTCGAAGTTGACCTCGACGGCCTCCATGTCCGGCATCTCGGTGTAGACCGGGTGGGTGGAGGAGAGCTGGTCCTGCCGGTAGCCCCAGTTCTTCCGGATGGACAGGAACGTCGTCCACGCCTCGGTGAACCGGGTGGCGTTGGTGTTGCACCAGTGGCTGGCCCACTCGGCGAACGACTCGTTGAGCCACAGGTCGTTCCACCAGCGCATGGTGACCAGGTCACCGAACCACATGTGGGCCATCTCGTGCAGGATCGTGTTGGCCCGCTGCTCGTACTCGAAGTCGGTGACCTGCGAGCGGAAGATGTAGTGCGACTCGGCGTGCGTGACGCAGCCGAAGTTCTCCATCGCGCCGGCGTTGAAGTCGGGCACCCAGAGCTGGTCGTACTTCGGCAGCGGGTAGCGCACGCCGAACTTCTCGTGGAAGAAGTCGAAGCCCTGCTTGGTGATCAGGAACAGGTCGTCGGAGTCCAGGTACTGCGACATCGACGCCCGGCAGAACACCCCCAGGTCGATGCCGTCGTGGGTGTCGCGCACCTCGTGGTACGGCCCGGCGCACATCGCCGTGATGTAGGTGCTCATCCGGGGCGACTCGGCGAAGTGCAGCGTCTTGAGCCCCTCACCCGCCGGCTCCTCGCGCTGCACGGGCATGTTGGAGACCGCGCGCCAGTGCGCCGGCACGGTGGCGTGCCAGGTGTAGACGCTCTTCAGGTCGGGCTGGTCGAAGCAGGCGAACACCTTCTGCGCGTCGGCCGTCTCGAACTGGCTGTAGAGGTACGTCTCGCCGTCCACGGGGTCGACCGTGCGGTGCAGGCCCTGGCCGCTGTTGGAGTAGGCGAAGTCCGCGTCGACCACCAGGACGTTCTCGCTGCCCAGGCCGGACAGGATCAGACCCTTCTCGGCCGACCAGTCGGACAGGTCGACCGGAGCGCCGTTCAGCGTCGCGGACCGCACCGACTCGGCGGCCACCTCGATGAACGTGCTCGCGCCCGGCTCGGTGCAGCCGAACCGGACCTCGGTCGTCGACCGGAACGTGCGACCGTCGGCCGCCAGCACGGCGGTTGACAGGTCCAGACTGATGTCGTACCCGGTCACGTCGAGCAGGCGGGCCCGCTCGGTCGCCTCGACCTGCGTCAGGTTGCGCACTCCCGGCACTGTTTGTCTCCATCCCACATCTCGCCGTACGCCCGGCGGCGCCCGTCTGCCGACCGCTCGTGGCGTTGGCCCGGACCCGAGTCTTCCACGTACGGACAGCCCGCGGTGGCCGAGGTCACGCTCTCATTCGGGTGCCGGCCGACGGGCCGTGGGGTGAGGATCGGGGGTGCGCGCCGCACACCTGGCGCCACTGCAATGAAGGGACCTCACCGTGACCGATCGTGTCACTGCCGACATGTGGTTCGACCCGGCCTGCCCGTGGGCGTGGATCACGTCCCGCTGGCTGCTGGAGGTCGAGCAGGTCCGTGATGTGGACATCCGTTTCCACGTGATGAGCCTGGCCGTGCTCAACGAGGGCCGCGACGAGCTGCCCGAGGGGTACAAGGAGTTCCTGAAGACCGCCTGGGGCCCGGTGCGGATCTGCATCGCCGCCGAGCAGCGGTACGGCACCGATGCCCTGCGCCCGCTCTACACCGCGTTCGGCACCCGGATCCACCTCGGCAAGGAGGAGCGAGGCCAGGCGCTGTACGTCGCCGCGCTGACCGACGCCGGCCTGGACCCGGCGCTGGCCGCGGCGGCCGACAGCACCGACTACGACGAGGCGCTGCGGGCCAGCCACGAGGCCGGCATGCGCCCGGTCGGCCAGGACGTGGGCACCCCGGTCATCCACGCGCCCGGCCCGGACGGCACTCCGGTCGCGTTCTTCGGCCCGGTGATCACGCCGGCCCCGAAGGGCGAGGCAGCCGGTCGGCTCTGGGACGGCGTGCTGCTGGTCGCCGGCACCCCCGGCTTCTACGAGCTCAAGCGCACCCGCGAGCAGGGCCCGGTCTTCGACTGATCCACGACCCACGCCCCCGGCCGGACACCCCTCGGATGCCCGGGCGGGGGCGTGTCGGCGTCGGGCGGCGGGTACGCCTCGCGGTCACGGCGTCACCGGTGGGCGGGCGGCGTCGTTTCCCTCGGTGTCCGCCGCAGCGACCCGCAGGGCCGCCCGCAGCTCGTGGAGGCAATCCCGATGGCGAAGCACCGTGCGTCCGGTGACGATCAGTTGACCCGGCAGGGGGTGATCGAGACTCCCGGTGCGGCGTACTGGTCGGTCGACGACTCCCGCTGGCCGACGGTCCGCCCCGACCTTCCCGCCCACCTCGTGGACCTGCTCGCGCCACCCATCGTGGTCGGCGTGGCCCGGGTGCCGGTCACCTCCCGCCTGACACCGCCCACGCCGCCGGCCGGCACCGGGTCGGCCGTGCCGGCCAGACCCGCGCTCACGCCCCTGGCCGGCACCGCGTCGGTCGGGCCGGATGGGGCCGCGCCCACGCCGCCGGCCGGGGCCGGGTCGGCCGTGCCGGCCAGACCCGCGCTCACGCCGCTGGTCGGCACCGCGCCGGTCGGGCCGCTGACGTCGGCGGCCGACCCCGTGCCGGCCGAGCGTCCGGCGGTGCCGGCCGAGCTCACCCCAGCCATGGTCGCGCCCGCCAGGGCGCCGGCTGACGGGTCGATGCCGGCTGACGGCTCGACGCCGGATGGCGGCGAGCCCGTCGTGGCAGCCGCGCCGGCCGAGCCGGCCCCGCCCCCGCCGGCGCCCGCCAACCCGCGTCCCGTACCGACGCCGCCGTTGAACCCACGGCCGGTTCCGGGGCCGCCGCCCGAGCCGCGCCCGGTGCCGGGACCGCCCGCGACGCCCCGCCGCAGCGCGACCAGCGGGCCCATCGGGAACGGCCGGCGGGGCAACGGCGGGCCGGCCGTCGCCGGCCGGCACCGTCGCCACAACGGCACCTCCGGACGCGCCGGCTGACTATCGGCCCCCGGCCCCGGCACTTTCATCTGGTGGACGCCGCGCGGGTCCCCGTCGGCAGGGCCGCCGCCGCCGGTAGCGTCAGTGGGCATGACGGTCGTACATCCGATCGCCCGGGCCTGGATCACCACCGGCGGCACCGGCGCGCAGAACTATGACGAGTTCGCTGACGACGCGGAGATCACCTCGATCATCGAGGCGAATCCGCACAGTGCCCTCGGCATCGAAATGCCGCACCGGGCACCGGAGAGCCTGGGGAAGTCCTTCCTCGACGCGCTGCCGGACGCGGTGGCCCGCCTCACCGAGGCCAAGGACGACGGCAGCTACACCCCCGCCGATCAGGTGGTGGTGCTCTACCGGATCAGCGCCCCGGGCGAGGCCGCCGCGTACGGGCTGTTCGCGATGGTGGACACCGACCAGATCTCCACGCGGGCCGACGAGCCGGGCCTGGTCATCCGCAACGAGGACGTCTTCATCGCCAAGGTGCGTGAGCGGGTCGCGTTGGCCGAGGCGCTCGGCCACCTGCTCTCACCCGTACTCCTGCTGCAGACCGGCACCGGCGACGAGCTGCACGCCGCGCTCGCGGCGGCGACCGACGCGGCCGGCGTGCCCGCCGCGACGGACACTGACCAGGCGGGGCGCACCCACGCCATCTGGCTGCTCGGCCCCGGGCCGGAGCAGGACGCGCTGACCGCCCTCGCCGGTGGCGGCGAGCTGGTCGTCGCCGACGGCAACCACCGCAGCCTGGCCGCCCAGACCGGGGCGATGCCGCGCTTCCTGGCCGTGGTGACCACCCCGGCGTCGGTGGCCATTCAGCCCTACAACCGGCTGGTCAGCGAGCTGACCACCACGCCCGGCGAGCTGCTCGACCGGCTGCGCGCGGCCGGCGCGCAGGTGGAGCCGATCGACGGCCCGGTCGAGGTCCCGGCGGCCGGCGGCACCGTCCACCTCTGGCTTGCCGGCCAGGGGTACGCGGTGCGACTGCCCGCCACCGCCGCCGACCGGCTGGAGAACCTGGACCACGCCCAGGTCGAGCGACTGCTGCTGCGCGACGCGCTGGGGCTGGAGCCGGGCGACAAGCGGATCACGTACGTGGGCGGTGACTACCCGGCCAGCTGGCTGACCGGGGAGGTCGACGCCGGGCGGGCCGAGCTGGCCATTCTGATCGCGCCGGTGACCGTGTCGGACTTCGTCGCGGTGAACCTGGCCCGGGAGAAGATGCCCCGCAAGAGCACCTGGTTCACCCCGAAGGCACGCGGCGGCCTGGTGGTCGCCGAGCTGCCGTACTGAGCGGTCAACCGCCCGCCCGTGTGACGAACCCGGCTCTCCGACGCCGCCCCTGCGGCGTCGGAGACGGCGGCCTGACAGACTGCCCGGTATGCGCGTCTACCTGGGATCCGATCACGCCGGTTTCGAGTTGAAGGTGCACCTGGCCAATCACTTGGCCAAGCAGGGGTACGACGTGGTCGACGTCGGTCCGCACAGCTACGACCCCGACGACGACTACCCGGCGTTCTGCCTGCACACCGGCGACCGGGTGGTGGCCGACGAGACCGCCCTCGGAGTGGTCATCGGCGGTTCCGGCAACGGTGAGCAGATCGCCGCTAACAAGATCGCTGGGGTACGCGCCGCGCTGGCCTGGAGCGTCGAGACCGCTCAGTTGGCCCGCCAGCACAATGACGCGAACGTGGTCGCGGTCGGTGCCCGTCAGCACACCCTGGACGAGGCCACCGGCATCGTCGAGGCGTTCCTGAACACGCCGTTCTCCGGCAACGAGCGGCACGCCCGCCGGATCGACCAGGTCGCCGAGTACGAGCGGACCCGGCAGCTGCCCGACCTGCCCTGACCGCGCTCGCCCCTGACCGCGCTCGCCCCTGACCGCGCTCGCCCCTGACCGCGCTCGCCCCTGACCGCGCTCGCCGAGGTGGGCGCGGCCCGAGGCTGACCGCGCTCGTGGCGGTCAGCGCGGCGAGCGGGGGAGGTCCTCGCGGGGCACCCAGTTGCGCCGGACGACGACCACCCGGGCCTCCGCCTCGGCGAGGTCGTCCTCGGTGGGCCGGGCCGCGTCCCGGGCGCGCAGTGCGGCGCTCAGCCCCACCTGGGACGAGCCGGAGCCGACCAGCCCGCGCAGGCCTCGCTCGCCGTCGCGTTCGTCGCCGCCCCCGTTGCGGCGTCGGGGCGGCGGATCCACCCCGTCGTGCACCCCGGCCGTGCTGACCGTCGAGCCGTCGGGGCCTCGACCGGCCGGGTCGGGGTCCGCGTGGTGGCGCAGCCGTCGTCGGCGTCGGTCCGGGTCACCCATCAGCCGACCGTACCCCGCCCGGGGTGGGATCCGACACCATGGTGCCGGTCCGCGCCCTACGGGGCTCGGCGACCGATTTGCCGGCTGGCTACCCTCGGGTTCAGGCGGTGGTGGTGCCGCCGGTCAGGGGGAGGACGAGATGGCAGACCAGACGCAGCCGTGGGCGGAGCGAACCGTGGAGGTGCCACCGCAGGCCGGCGTCGGTGTGCCGCCACAGCGGGACGGGTTCCGCCGTGGTGTGGCGCCGGTGGGCCAGCCGCGTAACCCGCGGACCGTGCCGTTCCCGGTGGTCGAGCAGGAGCCGACCGGGACGGGCTGGCCGGGTGAGCCGGCGCCACGCCGGCCGTTGAGCTGGCGGTTGGCGCAGTTGCGCCGCGGCGGCGAGTGGAGTGCGGCCGGGGGTCTCTTCGCGTTCGTCTGCTGGGGGATCTGGGCGCTCTCCGGTCAGGGTGACCTGTCCGGCCCGCTGCTGGTGCTGGTGCTGAGCCTGCTGGTGGCGGTCGGTCTGTTCGCGCTGTCCCGGATGATCGGCCGGCTGGTGCTGGAGCGGCAGTTCGGACGGGTGCGGCGTACCGCTCGGGGTGCCCACCTGGCGACCGCGGTCTTTCTCGTCGGTCTCGGGGTGGCCTGGCTCCAGCAGACCGAGTGGGTCGTCTCGGCCTGGAACTGGATCTCCACGAACTGACCCCGGCGTACGCCCGGGCGGGCAGGCCCTCGCCGCCCGCCCGCCCGCGCGTCCGGTCGCGGCACACCGCGACACCGGCCGTGCCCCCACCAGGTAAGGCCGCTGCTTACCCGGCCGGCCACGATTCATCCGTGGCCGGTCGGCACTGCTCCGACGATCAGCCCGCGGGTGCCTGGGCGGCGGCGTAGTCACGGGCCACCCGGACCATCTCGACGAGCCCGCCCGCGTACTCCTGGGATTCGCCGTGCGCCTCGTCGAACGGCGGCTGGAAGCCGACGCCCTCCCACTGGCCGGTGGTCGGGTTCCACCGGTCGTTGCCGACCTCGAAGTCCCACGCGAAGATGCCCAGCTCGTAGTAGAGCTGGTCGGCGGAGTTTCCGGCTGCGGAGTACAGCACGTCGGCGACCGGGCCGGTCTGGGACGGCCAGGTGACGGTGCCGCGCTCCTGAGCGATGGCGCCGACGATCCGCCGGGCGCTGTTGAGGAACAGCGTCGACTCGTCGATCGAAGGCCGGGGCAGGGTGATCCGGCCGTCGGCGCGGTACGCCCCCGGCGGCCACATGAAGTACCCGCCGTAGGAGTGCACGTTCATCGCGAACTTGATGTTCGGGTGGGCCTGGGCCAGCGCGATGACGTTCCCACTCTCGGCCTCGGACAGCTCCGCCGTGCCGGCGTAGTTGCCGGACAGGCAGTTGGCGCTGGCGCCCACGTACCCGTCGAAGTACGACCCGACGGTGTAGTTGCGGTTGAGGTCGACGCCCCACGAGTTGCGGTTCTTCGGGTCGCGGGCCGACCCGGCGCAGTGGTTGACCAGGTTCTTGCGCTGGAAGTTGAAGTCGTTGAACGAGTAGTTCGCGCCGTCCGGGTTGACCGTCGGTATGACGAAGATGTCGACCTGTTCCAGCAGCTCACGGGTGGCCGCGTCGGTACGGGCGTTGGCCAGCATCCGCTCGGCGAACTCCAGCGTCACCAGCGGCGTGGCCCACTCCCGGGCGTGTTCCTGGGAGTACGCGAGGACGCCGACCCGGGAGCCGTCCCGGTGTACGCCGAGGCGCAGCGCCTGCACCGTCCACGGCTTCGCCGGCACCTCGGTGCCCTGGAGGCCGTCGTCCAGGCGGGCGGGGCCGGCGACCGGCATGGGCAGCCCGGCCGAGCCGTCCTCGACGGTGGCCCGGAACCGGTTCGCCTGGCGGGCGTTGATCGCCGCCGCGACCTCGTCGGTGGTGCTCACGGTCTTGCCGGCGGTGTCGGTGGCGAGCGAGACGGTGAGAACACGGTCGCGGTAGCCGACGGTCAGCGGGCGGTTCCGCCGGCCCGGGTCGACCGTCCGCACCTGCACACCGTTCATGCTCTGGTCGCCGAAGCGGACCGACTCCACGACCACGGCGGCGACCGCCGGGTCACCGAGGTACGCGGCGGCGGTGCGCCGGTATCCCTGGGTCTTGTTCGGCAGGTCGATCACGTCCACCAGGTCCCGGTACTGGCGGGCCAGCCGCTTGATCCGCGCCTGGATGTCGACCGGCGTCAGGTACGCGTCGATGAAGTCCTTCTGGTAACCGGCGGGCACGGGCGGCGGGGCGGCATTCGGCCAGAGTGTCGGGGTGACCACCCGGCTGACCCCGCCGAGGCTGGAGGTGGCGGTCAACTGGACCGGCCGGCTCGGCATCGGCTGGGGAAGGTTGTAGTGGTACTGGTACTCGCCGGAGTCCTCGAACCGGTACAGCGGGAAGGTGCCGGTGGCGCCGTCGGCCGTCCGCCAGCTGACGGTGATCTCCACGTCCGGGTCGTCGGTGGCGGTCGTGGCCACCTGGGCCTGTAGGAAGGTCTGCCCACCCGTGGTCCACCAGTACGCCTGCTGCACCTGGAGGGTGTCCACGGCCGCGGCGGCGGTGGTCCGCTGACTCGTCGCCGGTGCGCGCAGCCCGGCGGCGGTACGGGCCTGAGCCGCGCGGACGCTCTCGGCGAAGTGCCGGGTGCCGTCCCCGGCGCGCTGCACGATCTGCACGGCCGTGGCGCCCTGTGCGGTCAGCTCGGCGAGCTGCGCGCCGCTGAGCACCAGGTCGGCGAGGATCCGCCCGTCCCGGGCTCGGGGCCGGTTGGCCAGGTCTGCGCCGCTGGCGACCAGCCGGTCGAGCTGAGCCTGGTCGCGGAGCTGCACCCGCACGAGGGCGGTCTCGGTGGCGGTCAGGGTGATCGGTGCGGGCGCGGTGGTGGGTGCCGCGGTGGCCGGACCGGGGTGGGACAGTGCCGCGCTGATCAGGATCGCTGTGCTGGCGGCAGCTGTCCACCGTCGTCGGACGTTCATGTGCCCTCCTGACGGACGTCGATGTCACTGCTCCTTACACCAGTGCACAGATCGACATACGTCAAGGGATCTGGTCAATGAGCGCCGTCCGCGGAACCGCGGAGGGTCAACCGCGACGTGCGTCGATGGGCTGCTGGCGGAGGCGGGTTCGGTGCATGCCGCGTCGGACTGCCACGATCACCGCCAGCACCAGGCCAGTGACCACACCGGTGCTGGTCACACCTAATGCCGCCAGGCTGCCCATAGCGGTGTCCTGGGGACCGTAGAAGCGTGGCGGATCACCGATCGAGAGGGCCGGCTGCGGGCCGGCCCCGGCCGCCGTGCAGGTCACCTCGTACCTGCCGGCTGGCTTGGCGTGCAGCGTGAGCAGGCCGCGCCACTGTTCGTTGTCGACCTTGGCACCCGCGACGAGCACGTTGGCTTGCCCGAATTCGACCATTTCCGCGCCGTCCTTTGGGGACGCCGCGCACTTGACGTCAGGAGGGCCCCCATCGGTCGTCCTGAACCACACCATCTTCTCGTCCGAGAGCTGCACCGTGACCGGCTGGCCCAACGGGAGGGGCTGTCCCAGATCACCTTCGGAACGGAGGACGAACAGCAACACCCCGACGGCGGCCAGCGCGCCACCAACGGGAATCAGTGCCGCGATGAAGAACCAGATGCGGCGGGGCCGCAGTTCTACCGGACTGATGACCGGAGCGAGAGTCATGGCGAGATCATGGGCGGTGGGCGGGCGCAGCGCCAGTATCAACGGCGGCGTGCGGTGAAGGCCCGCTCCCAGCCCGGGCTTCTACCGCAGGGTGCGGCGGCCCGTACGTCGCTGAACGCGGCCGCTGGTCGTTGATTCCGTGACAAAAGCGCGAGTTCAGATGCAACCCCGCAAGCCGGACCCCGCGTGACTATCTCGAAACGGGGATCGGAGGCCTGAATGAGCGATCGCGACGCGGCGTTCGCCGAGTACTTCGCGGCAAGGTCCGGCGCCATGCGCAGCACCGCGTACCTGCTGTGCGGCGACTGGCACCGGGCCGAAGACCTGGTCCAGACCACGTTCGTCAAGCTCTACCGGGTCTGGAACCGGATCTTGCGGCACGAGGTGCTCGACAGCTACGTACGCCAGATCCTGATCCGGACCTTCCTCGACGAACGACGGCGCGGCTGGTGGCGGCGCGAGCGGGTCGGGGGCGAGAACGCCGACCAGGCGGCCCCGCCCGACTCTCCGGAGAGTCGACTGGTGCTGCTCCAGGCACTGGCCTCCGTGGCACCGCGCCAGCGGGCCGTCCTGGTGCTCCGCTACTGGGAGGACCTGTCGGTCGAGGACGTCGCGGCGCTGCTGGAGTGCTCTCCAGGGACGGTGAAGAGCCAGGCGGCACGCGGGCTCGACACGTTGCGCGGCCTCCTGGCACCCACGTACAGCGGGATCGAGATGGGGGAGCGATGAACGGAGAAGAGTTGCGCGAGGCGCTGCGCAGCGAGATGGCGAGCACCACCCCGCCACCACCATTGAGTACGGGAGCCACGCTCGACGCCGCGCGGCGTGCGCAACTCCGCCGCCGCGGGCTGTGGGCGTCCCTCGGGTCGGCTGCCGCCGTGCTGGCGGTTGCCGGCTTCGTGGCCGTCGGCACCCCGGGTGGCCGCGTCTACCAACCGGCGGGCCACGGGCCACCGGTCGCCCCGAATGCGTCGGACACCAAGGAGGCGTGGCCGACCGGGCCGGACGGTCTCCCGCAGGAGGACCGGACCGCGCGGGCCGGTTCCAAGCACGACCAGGGTGTCCACCTGCTCAGCCAGGTCGTCTCCGTCGTGCCCGCCGGCTACACCGCGCCGGAGGATCCGGCGAGCCAGCCCGCCGATGAGCGGACGCTGCGGACCCACCAGGCGCAGTTCGAGGACCGGGTGAACGGCGTCGAACTGTGGAGCTACATGGCCTCGGTCGCCGTGGCCCAGGGGAAGGGTGCCGGGCGAGTGATCGTCGAGGTGCACGATGCCGGAAACCAGTTGCCGACCGAGCCGTGCGCGCTGGCCCGAGGATTCTGGGGGATGCAGGGCGAGTGCGAGGTCGAAACCGTCGGAGCGGCGCAGGTGGGCGTGGTGGTCCGAGCGGCCGGCGACGATCGGCTCGACCAGTGGTCGGCCTACCGGCACCCGGATGGCGTGGTGGTCTTCGTGGCGCAGGGCGCGAAGCTCGACGAGAGCCGGTCGGGGTTGAACATGCTGCCGTTCTCCGTGCCGCAGTTGGCGGCCCTCGCGGTCGACGAACGGTTCCACCTGAAGTGACGCGGTGACTCGGCCTCGCCGGGTGGCCCAGGTGCCGCGATCATGCGGTCTACCTGGGCCTTCGTGTGTGTGGAGCGGGCGACGGGAATCGAACCCGCACCGTCAGTTTGGAAGACTGAAGCTCTACCATTGAGCTACGCCCGCGTGCACCCGCCGCAGCGGATGCGTCGACAGCGTACCCAATGGTTGTGTCCGGCGCGCAGCCGCGCCACCGCCCTGCGGCGCCGTGTCGTCCCGGCGCGGCGCGGCAACGCTCCGAGATCCACACAAGGTCGGCGATGTAGTGGTGTCCCGACGCCGTGAAGCCACCACATCGCCGACACGGTGTTGATCTTGGCGACGTGATGACCCGAGGCCTGCGGGAAGGTGGGCTGACTGGTGGCTTTCGGGGGACTTGTCCGGGTGGGGATGCCCCGGCACCGCTTGCGGCGCGGCGACGGCATAGACTGCACGTCGCCACGGGGTGTGGCGCAGCTTGGTAGCGCACTCGCTTTGGGAGCGAGGGGCCGTGGGTTCAAATCCCGCCACCCCGACTGTCGTCCGCGGCCGGGCCGCCCCGGGTGCCGTTCATGCGGTCCCCGGGCGCTGCCGGAGCGTCAGGCCGGCTCACCTACACTCGATGGGCTGAATCACGCCCAGACTCAACTGAGATCCGTCAAGGAGTACGCCTGTGAAGAGCACCGTCGAGACTCTGAGCCCGACGCGCGTGCGGCTCGCCATCGAGGTGCCGTTCGTCGAGCTCGAGCCGAGCCTCAAGAAGGCGTACCGGGAGATCGGTTCGCAGGTCCAGGTCCCCGGTTTCCGCCGGGGCAAGGTGCCGACCGCGGTGATCGACCAGCGGGTGGGCCGGGGCACCGTCCTCAACGAGGCGGTCCAGGATGCCATCCCGGAGAACATCCTCGCCGCGGTGCGTGAGCACGACCTGAAGACGCTGGGTCGTCCGGAGGTCGAGATCACCGAGTTCAACGACGGTGACTCGCTGAACTTCACCGCCGAGGTCGACGTTCGCCCGGAGATCACCCTGCCCGACGCGAGCACCATCGAGGTGACCGTCGACGAGCTGCAGATCGACGAGAGCGAGATCGACGAGCAGGTGAAGAACCTGCGGGAGCGGTTCGCGACCCTCAAGACGGTCGAGCGGGCCGCCGCCGAGGGCGACTACGTGCAGATCGACCTGAACGCGACGGTCGACGGCGAGGACGTGCCGGGCGGCCAGGCGAGCAACATCTCCCACGAGGTGGGCAGCAAGCAGCTCCTGCCGGGCCTGGACGAGGCCGTGGTCGGCCTCGCCGCCGGCGAGGACACCACCTTCAGCACCCAGCTGGTCGGCGGCGACTTCGCCGGTCGGGACGCCGACGTGGCGGTGACCGTACGCACGGTCAAGGAGAAGGAGCTGCCCGAGCTGAACGACGAGTTCGCCCAGATGGCGAGCGAGTTCGACACGATCGAGGAGCTGCGCGGCGACCTGCGGGCGCGGGTCACCCAGGGCAAGCAGGTCGAGCAGATCTACGCCGCCCGGGACAAGGCGCTGGCGCAGCTGGTCGAGGCCGCCGATGTGCCGGCGCCGGAGGGCGTCGTTCGCGAAGAGGTCGAGAGCCGCAAGCAGGCCATGGTCGACCAGCTCGAGCGGATCGGCGCCTCCCTGGAGGAATACCTCGCCGCCGAGGAGAAGACCGAGGAGCAGATCGACGCCGAGCTGACCGAGGCGGCGACCGAGGGCGTCAAGGTGCAGCTCCTGCTGGACACGCTGGCCGACGCCGAGGACGTGCAGGTCTCCGACGACGAGTTCGGTCACGAGATCGTGCACCGGGCGCAGCGCGCCGGAATGGCTCCGCAGCAGTACTACGACCAGCTGGTGCGCTCCGGCGCCGCCGCCGCGGTCTTCGGTGACGTGCGGCGGGGCAAGGCGCTCGCGGCCGTGATGGAGCGGATCACGATCAAGGACTCGGCCGGCAACGAGGTCACCCTGGACGCGCTGCGCGCCGCCAACGAGGCGGAGCACAACCACGAGCACTGATCGTCGGATGCGGCCGCCGTCCGCCGCTGTGCGGTGGACGGCGGCCACATCCATTCCCGGGTACGCCCGGACGCCCGCGCCGCGGGTGCGCCCGACGCAACTGCGCTGAGAGCGAACAGTGCCCCGACCGGGACTCTGCCGCCCCGCACAGCGGTTAGTGTCGGGAAAGACGGTACGGAGAGCGAAGGGCTGCCATGACCGACATGCACATCCCAACGACGTCGCGCAGGGCGATCGATGCCCGCGGTGGCGACTCAATTGGCAACCTCGACGACTCGGTCTACAACCGGTTGCTCAAGGAACGCATCATCTTCCTGGGCAGTGAGGTGACCGACCAGGTCGCCAACCGCATCTGCGCGCAGCTGCTGCTGCTCGCCGCGGAGGACCCGGACCGCGACATCAACCTGTGGATCAACTCGCCGGGTGGCTCGGTCTACTCCGGCATGGCGATCTACGACACCATGCAGTTCATCGACAACGACGTGTCGACCGTGGCGATGGGCATGGCGGCCTCGATGGGTCAGCTGCTGCTCTGCGCGGGCACCAAGGGCAAGCGGTACGCGCTGCCGCACGCCCGGATCATGATGCACCAGCCGTCCGGCGGGCTGGGCGGCACGGCGTCGGACATCGCCATCCAGGCGGAGCAGATGCTCTACACGAAGCGGATGTTCCAGGAGCGCGTCGCGCACCACACCGGCCAGAGCCAGTCGCAGATCGAGGCGGACTCGGACCGGGACCGTTGGTTCACCGCCCAGGAGGCCATGGACTACGGCTTCATCGACAAGGTGATCATCGGGGCCGCACAGGTTCCGGATGGCGCCGGGACCCTGAGCTGAGGAGCTGACGATGACCGATCTGAGCTTGCCGCCCCAGTTCGCGGCCGTGCACAACCGCTACGTGCTGCCGTCGTTCGTCGAGCGCACGTCGTACGGGGTCAAGGAGTCGAACCCGTACAACAAGCTCTTCGAGGACCGGATCATCTTCCTCGGTGTCCAGGTGGACGACGCGTCGGCCAACGACGTGATGGCCCAGCTGCTGACGCTGGAGGGCACCGACCCGGACCGCGACATCATCATGTACATCAACTCGCCGGGTGGCTCGTTCACCGCGATGACGGCGATCTACGACACCATGCAGTACGTCCGTCCAGACATCCAGACGGTCTGCCTCGGGCAGGCCGCCAGCGCGGCGGCGGTGCTGCTGTCGGCGGGCACCGCGGGTAAGCGGATGGCGCTGCCGAACTCGCGGATCATCATCCACCAGCCGGCCACCGAGGGCGGCTACGGGCAGGGCTCGGACATCGAGATCCAGGCTCGGGAGATCCTGCGGATGCGGACGCAGCTGGAGGACATGCTGTCCCGCCACTGCAACCGGCCGATCGAGCAGGTTCGCAAGGACATCGACCGTGACAAGATCATGACGGCCGAGGAGTCCAAGGAGTACGGGCTGGTCGACACGATCCTGACCAGCCGCAAGAAGGGCCTGCTGGCGACCCACGCCGCCAGCTGAGCTGTACCGGGTCAGAGGTTGGCCGGGGCTCCGTTCCCGGCCGACCTCTGACACACCCGTTTTGGGGGTCGGAGAATGCTCCGCCAGCGGGTAACGTCGGGTCCGTACCGCTTCGCCGGTTCGGCCGGCGGGGTGAACCAAGCCGGGCGGCGCGCAGCGTCCGCAGGTCAGGGCCGGGTCTCCGGCCGATGAGTGCAGGGAGAACGTAGGTGGCACGGATCGGTGACGGCGGCGACCTACTGAAATGCTCCTTCTGCGGCAAGTCGCAGAAGCAGGTCAAGAAACTCATCGCGGGCCCTGGGGTCTACATCTGCGACGAGTGCATCGATCTCTGTAACGAGATCATCGAAGAGGAGCTGGCCGAGTCCGGCGAGGTGAAGTGGGAAGAGCTTCCCAAGCCGATGGAGATCTGCCAGTTCCTCGACAACTACGTCGTCGGGCAGGATCAGGCCAAGAAGGCGCTCGCCGTCGCGGTCTACAACCACTACAAGCGGATCCAGGCAGAGGCGGCCAACGCGCCGGGCTCCGGCAGTGACGCCGTCGAGCTGGCCAAGTCCAACATCCTGCTGCTCGGCCCGACGGGGTGCGGCAAGACCCACCTCGCGCAGACCCTCGCGCGGATGTTGAACGTGCCGTTCGCCATCGCCGACGCCACCGCGCTGACCGAGGCGGGCTACGTCGGCGAGGACGTGGAGAACATCCTCCTCAAGCTGATCCAGGCCGCCGACTACGACATCAAGCGCGCCGAGACCGGCATCATCTACATCGACGAGGTCGACAAGATCGCCCGTAAGTCGGAGAACCCGTCGATCACGCGGGACGTCTCGGGCGAGGGCGTGCAGCAGGCGCTGCTCAAGATGCTGGAAGGCACGGTGGCCAACGTGCCGCCGCAGGGCGGTCGTAAGCACCCGCACCAGGAGTTCATCCAGATCGACACCACAAACGTGCTGTTCATCTGCGGTGGCGCGTTCGCCGGCCTCGACCAGATCATCGAGTCCCGCACCGGGCAGGGCGGCACCGGCTTCGGTGCCCGGCTCCGGTCGGTGTCCGAGCGGTCGACCGATGACATCTTCAGCCAGGTCATGCCGGAAGACATGCTCAAGTTCGGGCTGATCCCCGAGTTCGTCGGCCGGCTGCCGGTGATCACCAACGTCCGCAGTCTGGACCGCAGCGCCCTCGTGCGGATCCTCACCGAGCCGCGCAACGCCCTGGTCCGGCAATACCAGCGCCTCTTCGAGCTGGACGGCGTCGAGCTGGAGTTCGACGAGCCGGCCCTGGAGGCGATCGCCGACCAGGCGATGCTGCGCGGCACGGGCGCCCGTGGCCTGCGGGCCATCATCGAGGAGGTTCTGCTCTCCGCGATGTACGAGGTGCCGAGCAACCCCGACGCCGCCCGGGTGCTGATCACCCGCGAGGTCGTCCTGGAGAACGTCAACCCGACGATCGTTCCGCGCGAGTTCACCGGGCGTCGTGCCCGGCGGGACCGCGAGGAGAAGTCGGCCTGATCCTCCCCGCGTCACGCCGGTCGCGTTCAGTCCTGACGCGGCCGGCGTGATCGCGTTCGGCGGTCCCATTCGCCCGACGGCGTGACCACCACCATCATCAGTCGAGCCGGGTCCTCGGTGTCGTTGCGATAGCCGTGCTCCCGGTCGGCGTGGAACTCGATCGTCTCGCCCGTCCGGACGGGGTGGTCCTGCCCGTCCACCTGGACGATCACCGCCCCGGCCAGCACGTGCAGCACCTCCCGGGTGCCGCGTGGGTGGTCGGCGGAGCGGTGCCCCTCTCCGGGCGCCAGCCGCCAGTCCCAGAGCTCGACCAGGTCCGGTTCGCCCAACCCGCTCAGCAGGTGGCCGGTGCCGCCGTGCTCGCCCTGCCAGAGCACGGGTGCCTCGGCGGCGGAGCTGATCTTCACGGTCCGCTCCTCGTCGGGCTCCAGCAGCCGCGCGATGTTGACACCGAACGCGTCCGCGACCCGGCACAGCGTGCCGACGCTGGGGTTGGTGCGGGCGCTCTCGATCTGCACGAGCATCGCCTTGCTCACCCCGGAGCGGCCGGCCAGCTCCTCGAAGGACCAGCCCCGGGTGGCGCGTAGCTCACGTACCTGCCGGGCCACCGCGGCGGTCACCGCGCCTACCCGGCTTGCGGCCTCGGTCATTAAACTACCCCCCACGGTCACTATTATGGTACGACTATCGCATGCTCCCCATTGTCCTGGCAGCGGTGTCCGCCGTCGCGTTCGGCACCGCCGACTTTGCCGGCGGAAAGGCGTCCCGCCGTGCCGACCCGATCACGGTGACCGTGGTCTCCCAACTGCTGAGCGTCCCGCTGCTGGTCGTTCTGGTGCTGGTCGTACCCGGAACGCCGACCGTCGGAGACATCGTCTGGGGGCTGCTCGCTGGGGTGGCCGGCGCGGGCGGCGTCATGCTGCTGTACCGGGCGCTCGCCGGCGGGATGATGGCCGTCGTGGCGCCGGTCACCGCGATCACCGCCGCCGTGGTGCCGATCGTCGCCGGCCTCTTCACCGCGTCCTTCCCGGGTGCCCTGGCGCTCACCGGCGCCGGCCTGGCGATCACTCTGGTCAGCCTGGGTGATGGGGGAGGGCGGGTCGCCGTCCCGGCGCGGCTGGTCGGGCTCGCCCTTGCCGCCGGGGCGCTGTTCGGCGTCTTCTTCACCCTCCTGGGCCAGGCCGACGAGAGCGCCGGCATGTGGCCGGTGGCGGCGGTGCGTGCCAGCTCGATCGCGTTCGGCCTCGCGCTGGCCGTCGGCACGGGCCGGCGGCTGCGACTCGGGCGACCGGCGCTGGGCTGGGCGGCCGTCGCCGGCCTGCTCGACGGCGCCGCCAACGCGCTCTTTCTGGCTGCCGCCGCCCGTGGTCACCTCAGCATCGTGGCGGCGCTCGCCGCGCTCTACCCGGCCAGCACGGTGCTCCTCGCCCTCGCCGTCGACCGGGAGCGCCTGCGACCGATCCAGGTCGCCGGCCTCGGGTTCGCCGCCGGAGCTCTGGTGCTGGCCAGCATCTGACGCTGTCCGTGCCGGCCGTCCCGGCCGTACTCTGGGCTCATGCGCGTCGCAGTCTGCCAGCTGAACGCCCGGGACGACCGCAAGGCCAACCTGGCCGCCGCCGAGGTCCTGCTGGAACGCGCCGCCGCCGGCGGCGCGGACCTCGCCATCCTTCCGGAGTACGTCGACTATCTCGGCCCCGCCGCCGGGATGCCCGAGCCGGAGCCGGTCGACGGTGAGGTGGGCAGCTTCTTCGCCGGCGTCGCTCGGCGGCTCGGCATCTGGCTGGTGGCCGGCTCGTTCCACGAGGCCGGGCCGGACCGGGAGCACACCTGGAACACCTCGCTGGTCTTCGACCGGACGGGCAGCCTGGCCGCGAGCTACCGCAAGATCCACCTGTACGACGTGGAGATCCCCGGTCGAGTCTCCTATCTGGAGTCGGCGAGCGTCGCGCCCGGCGACCAACCCGTCGTGGTGGACGTCGAAGGGCTCCGGGTCGGGCTGTCGATCTGCTACGACCTTCGGTTCCCTGAGCTGTACCGGCGGCTCGCCAGCGAGGGTGGCGCCCAACTGCTGGTGGTCCCGGCGGCGTTCATGCTGCACACCGGCCGCGACCACTGGGAGGTCCTGCTGCGGGCGCGGGCGATCGAGAACCAGTGCTTCGTGGCGGCGGCCGGCCAGACCGGCGACCACGAACCCGGTCGCACCTGCTTCGGGCGGAGCATGGTGATCGACCCCTGGGGAACGGTCCTCACCCAACTGCCGGACGGCCCCGGGGTGTCCGTCGCCGACTTGGACCTCGACCGGCTCGCCGTGATCCGCGCCGAGCTGCCCAGCCTGGCCAACCGCCGGCTCTGAGCCGTCAGCCCTCCAACAGGACGCCGATGGTCGCGAGCCCGACTATGACTCCGGCGGTCACCAGCAGGGCCGTGGTCATCCGGGACCTGCCCCGCCGGGCCAGCCGTCGCACCGAGAGCACCAGGACGACCAGCACCACCGCGCCGATCACCACCTGCCAGATCGGCAGGAGGAGGCCGAGCAGTGCTTCCTCGGCGTACACCGTCGCACCCAGCCCGGACTCATCCATGCCTGACACTCTGGCACGCCATTGCTCCCCGCGTCGCGAGCCGCCCCGGACGCCGTGCCGTCCGGGGCGGATCAAACCAGTGATGAACCCTGATTTGCCTTCTCCGGGCCGTCCGCGTAACTTTCTCTCTGCACGGGGGAGGCCGGACAAACCGGCCGAGAGCGGGCACCAGGCTCGGGGCGGCAACGCCGAGCGAGGCTGGGATCGGGCGGTGCGGAACACTCCGGATACGGGGTTGCGAACGCGGAGCCGACCGGGTAAGGTTTTGAAGCCGGCAGGAGCCGGGCGGAGAGCCGCGAAGCGGCGATCGGCCGGTCTACGGCTTCCCACGACAGTAACGACCACCGGCTACGGTGTGCGTCATCGTGGGTCCGGACGAATTACATTGATCGCCTCGGATACGAGGTTTTTGACAATGCGAGTTCGACCAAGTAGGTTTTAGCGGTTGCCCCGAAACGGGGCCCATTGAAATGGGCTTTCTGATCGGTGTGTGGTTGTTCTTTGAGAACTCAACAGGGTGCTTGTAAAGCCAGTGCCAATTATGATTTACACCCCGGACTGGTCGGGCCTTTATGGTTTGGCTGGTTGGGATTCCTTTGGCAACATTTGTTTGTTGTCAGGATGCTGTTCAACTAATTTTTTGTT
>NZ_JBEYTO010000006.1:0-472033 GCF_040643095.1 Micromonospora sp. NPDC047467
CCGGTTACATTCCGAACCCGGAAGCTAAGCCCTCCAGCGCCGATGGTACTGCACTCGTGAGGGTGTGGGAGAGTAGGACACCGCCGGACAATCTTCCAGTTAAGGCCACCCCATATGGGGTGGCCTTAACTGCGTTCACCGGTATGCCTGCGGGCGGGAACGCGGGCGGCGGCCTGCCTGCGGCGCCCGACGCACAATCCCGCTCACGCCCGCCCAGCCGGCGATAACCCCCCAGGTCCAAACGTTGCTGGACCAGATTCGAGTCAACGAGACCAGATCCGGGTCAACGAGCTCGGACCTGGTCAGGCTCGTGCACGCCCCGGCGTGCTTGATCGCGGATAAGGGCTACGCCCACGACTCCATTGCAGCGGCACCGAGCGGTGGCGGTGCCGAGGTCGCTCACGCGCCCAAGGACAGCGCGACGCACGGCCCGGAGCGCCCAGCCGGGGAGATGCATTCGCACGATCGACACGACCTGCAGGCGGCGGCGGACGAGGCGAAGCAGGAGGCCGAACGCCCAGGCGAAGTGGCTTCGGTGAAAGAGTTCCCGAGACGTCCGGGCCCCTTATCCGTTGAGGACCGCCGGGCCGGTGGCCATGGCGGTCCTCAACGTTCGGGTCGGGCGGCGGATAGCCGCGGCTCAGGAGGGCTTCGGCCCGCAGACGTAGCGGGGCTCGGCGTCGTAGCGCCAGGTGAACTTCTCCCGCTTGACCACCTTGCCGTCCTTCTTGATGACCCGGAAGGCGTCCTGGGTGAAGCCGTTGATGCCGTTCGTCGCGATGCACGTGGGCCCAGGCTCCAGATGGATCAGCTTCGGCGTGGTGATGTTGCGGCGCGGCCCGTACTCCGTCTTCACGCTGTCGTAGATCTTGGTGCTCCAGATCGACACGGTGATCGTGCTCGACGTGTACGAGGTGTCGATGAGCACGCCGTACTCGGTGTTGTTGCGGAACTTGAAGTCCAGGTTCGGCCAGAAGATGGTCGACTCGATGACCGCCGGGTACCGGTCGAACCAGTACGAGTGCGGCTTGTGCTCGACGTCCTCCAACCCGGCGTAGTAGGTGGCGTTGAACAGCGTGGTGGTGAACTGCGAGGTGCCACCGCCCACGCCCGGCACCAGCTTGCCGTCGAGGATGACCGGCGCGTCCCGGTAGCCCTGTTTGTAGCTGCGCTCCCCGGTGTGCCCGTTCAGCGAGAACGTCTTGCCGGGAAGCACGACTGTGCCGTCCACCTTCTTCGCGATGGTGACGATGTTCTGGCTGCGCGAGGAGGCCAGGCCCCCGGTGAACTTGGTGGTGAAGGTGGACACCCGCTCCTTGATGCCCAGGCCGGCGAGCTTCTCCGCGGTCAGTTCCGGCGGCGTCGCCTTCACCTCGCCGGTCACCTCACGGCCGTCCGACTTCGGCAGCACGGCCAGCAGGTCGCGGCTCAGGGCGGCGCTGTCCAGCTGCTGGCCGTCGCGTCCGTCGCTGACCGTGGGCCGCCCTCCGGCGATGGTCATCGTCGCGTCCTTCGGCGGCACCTCGATCGCGTTCAGGCTGTCGCCGAGGGCCGTGCGCAGCCGCTTCACGTCCACCGTCGGCGTGAGCTTGCCGGCGTCGTCGGCGGTGAACCGCAGGCTCTTCGCGATGGCGGCGGGAGGTACCTTCACCGAACCCTTGTCAGTGCGCAGGGTGACCGGTGCGGCGACGGCCGGCTTCGCCAGGTCGGCGACCAGCCGGTCCAACTCCTCGGCGGTGGTCGCGGGGTGGCTCTCCACCAGCGGCACGGTGACCGGGGCGCCGGCCAGCCAACCGGCGCGCACGGCGTCGGCGGAGCGCTCCGGGTCGAACGCCAGCCCCGGCTTGGGCTGCACCACCTTCGGCGTGGTGCCCTGATAGGTGATCGCCGGCTTGGTCATCGGGCGGGCCTGGTCGCCGAGCACCTTGCGGAGCGCGCCGTCCAGCCGGTCGGCGTCGACGGTGACCACCGGATCGACGGTGCGGGAGCCGACCAACCGGCTGACCGCGTGCGCGTCGGCGTCGGCCGCCGCCGCCACGGTCGCCGCCACGTCGACGGTCAACCCGACGTCGGCGGGGTTGATCTCGGCGGTGCGCTCCCCGACGGTGACCTTCAGCGGTGCGGCGAGGGCCGCCGCACGCCGGTCCAGTTCGGCCCGCAGCTCACGGTCGGCGGCGGTGAGGCTCCGGCCGCCCAGTTCGGTGCCGAGCACGCTGGTGCCCCGGGGTACGTCCCCGGCGTACGCCCAGGCGCCGGCACCCGCACCGGCCGCGAGCACGCCTCCGGTGATGCCGGCCGCGAGCAGCATCCGCACCCGCCGGGGGCGGCGCCCACCGCCCGCCGGCTCACCGGCCGGGGTGGGGACGGGCGGTGTGACCGCCGTCGGCCCGTCGTCCGGCCAGGTGACCGCGGTGACCTGCACGGTGGGCCGGTCGTCGGCGGGTGGACGTTTTTCGCCGTACAGCGTCACTACAACCTCGATCGCCAGGTGCCACGGGAGGTCTCCCCTCCCGGAGACCACCTACGGTAACGAATGGTCGGCCGTACCTGCGGGCTGCGCCCACCCGCGTCGCCGCCGCGTGTCGCACCGGCGTGTCGCGGGAGCCGGGTCGGTGTGGGTCCTTGTCCGCCGCCGTGGCACGGTGGCGGAGTGGACGCTGAGGAGCGGGTGCTGGCGTACGGCGGCGGCTGGTTGGACCGGGCAGGGCCCCTGCGCACCGACCCCCATCGACTGGACGCGCTGCTGACCGAGCCGACCACGGTCGTGCTGCCGCTGTGGCGGGACCGCTGCCTGGTCGACGGGGACGGCCCGGTGCGGCTCACGGCGGACCGGGCGGCCCTCGTCCGGTCCGCCGCCGACGAAACCGTCTTTCTGGGGCTCGACGGGGACGTCGCCGTGTTCGCCGTGGACCTCTCCGCGCTCAGCGAGCGGTCGGCCGTCGAGATGACCGGTGCGGCACGGGCCGTCGACGTGCGGGCCCTGGTGGGGCGGCTCGACCCGTCCGGCGCGGCCGTCCAGGCGTACGCCCGGGGGTTGCTGCACTGGCACCGGCAGTCACGGTACTGCGGCGGATGCGGTTCGCCGGCCGTCGCCGGCGGTGGCGGGCACGTCCGGACCTGCGGCGGCGGGGACTGCGGGCGGCTCCTGTTCCCCCGCATCGAGCCGGCGATCATCGTGCTGGTGGAGGCGCCCGGCTCGCCGGAGCGCTGCCTGCTGGCCCGGCACGCCGGCGCTCCCGAGGGGGCGTACTCGACGTTGGCCGGCTTCGTCGAGGTCGGCGAGAGCCTGGAGGACGCGGTCCGTCGGGAGATGGCCGAGGAGGCGGGCGTGACAGTCACCGACGTGACCTACCAGGGGTCGCAGGGGTGGCCGTTCCCCGCCGGCCTGATGGTGGGCTTCCGGGCCACCGCCACGTCCGAGGAGGTACGCGTCGACGGCGTGGAGTTGCTGGAGGCACGCTGGTTCACCCGGGCTGAGTTGCGGGAGAGGGTCGCGGCCGGTCGTCCGCTCGGTCGGGTGGACTCGATCGATCACCAGTTGCTCGATCGGTGGCTGACGGCAGGCTGAGGACCATCACCAGCGCGGTCGCCGCAGCGGTGGCGAGAGCACACCACATGATTCCCTGGAACGTCCGTGGCGCGACGGCCATGGTCAGGATGGCCAGGACGCCCGCGGCCACCCAGAGCGGCGCGGAGGGCCAGCGCGCCCCCGCCGCGATCTTGGCGTTGACGGCCGCGAAGACCAGCGCGTAGAGCGCGCCGGTGGCGGCGAAGAACGGGGCGTACTCACCCAGGGACGCGTAGTCCTCGCCGCCCACCAGCCGGAACGCGAAACCGCCGGCCAGGGCCGAGGCGGCGACGAGCACGGCACCGCAGCCGGCGACGATCGCGAGCACGACGGTGCGGACCCGGTTGTCCCCCACGGCCAGTCGGGGCAGTGCCAGCACCACGATCACCTGGGGTGCCCAGAGCGCACCCTTGGTGAGCACGGTTCCGACGGCGTACGCCCCGGAGTCCGCAGGTGACAGCAGTTGGCGGGCGAAGATCAGGTCGGCGTACGACACGGCGAGCATCGCCAGCGCGGCCGTGCCGGCACTCGTCACCTGCCGGATGCGCAGGGCGGCGCTCTCCCGGCCCGAGGTGGCCCGGCGGGCCGGTCGGGCGACCCAGGCCAGCACGGGCAGCACCAGGTACGAGGTCACCATGCCGGCCACGAGGGTGTCGACGACGTCGGCGCCGAGGACGAGCGCGACGATCATGCCGCCGTACCGTCCGACCGCGACCACCCCCATCGCCCAGGCGAGGCGGAGGAAGCGCTGCTCACCCTGCAACTCGCCGAGCCACCGGGCGGCCAGGACGACCGCGACGGTGGTGGCGGCGACCAGCGCCGCGACCGTCAACGACAGCCGTAGCGCGGTCATCATCAGCGGCGCGGCCACGACGACGGCGCCACCGGCGACGGCTGTGGTGACGAGGGTGACCCGGTTGGTCGGTGCGCCCGGGTGCCGGGCCCGGTGCACGGCGATCGCCATCTGCAGGCCCACACCGGCGACGCCGGCTATCGCGACGAGGGCCAGCACCGTGGCCAGCACACTCAACTCCTCCACCGCGAGGTGCCGGGCACCGAGCATCGGGAGCAGGTAGGCCAGCCCGTTCGTCACCATCGCGGCGCCCGCCACCGCCGCGCCCGCCGCTCCCATGCGGCCCGCGCCAGGCCCAGCCGTCGTCTCTGTCATCGCGCCTCATGTCGGTTCGCCGGGGGAAACGGGTTCGTCCCGAAGCCTCGCGTCGTCGTCGCGGGCCGCTCGTCGATGTCGTCTGGCAAGCTACCGTCCGCGCTTCCCCTGTGCCTAGAGTGCTGTCCGGAGCCCCGGGCGCGATGTCGGGCCCGCGTCCCGTCCAGGTCCATGGGGGTCCGTGTGCGTCGACCGTCACCGGAGATCGGTCCGGCGCTGCTGCGGGCTGCCGTCGTACTCCGTCGGTGGTGGCCGGAGGCCGCGCTCGGATTCGGCGTGGTCATCGCGATTCTCGGCCCGGTGCTCCGTCGTGGCTACGTCCTCCGTTACGACCTGGTGTTCGTGCCGGACCCGCCGTTCGGCGCCACGGTCTGGGGCAGCGGCTCCGAGCTGCCCCGTGCGGTGCCCAGCGAACTGCTCGCGGTCGGCCTGTCCCAGCTGATCCCCGCCGACATGGCCCAGAAGGTGCTCCTCGCCGGCTGCCTCGCCCTGGCCGCGGTGGGTGCCGCCCGGTTGGCTCCCGTCGGCCACCCGATGGCGCGGATCGCGGCCGGGCTCGCGTACGTCTGGAATCCCTGGGTGTACGGCCGGCTGCACCTCGGGCAGTGGGCGGTCATCGCGGGGTACGCCGCGTTGCCCTGGGCGTACGCCTGGGTGCTGGGCGTGGTGCGGCCACCGTCCGACGGCACCGGTCCGGGTCGGCGTTCCGCCGTGGCAGGTGGGGTCACGGTGGTGCTGGGCGGCCCGGCGATGGTGTTGGCGGCCGTCCTCGCCTGCGCTCCGGCGTTGGCCCTGGCGCGGCGGTGGCGGGCGTTGGTAGCAGGTGCCGCGGCGCTGGTCGGCCTCACCGCACCGTGGTGGTTGGCGTTGATGAGCCGGGGTGGTGCCGTCGATCTCGACGAGCGGGGGGTCGCCGCCTTCGCTGTCCGCCCGGACACTCCGCTGGGCGTGCTCGGCAGCGTCGGCACGCTCGGTGGCATCTGGAGCCGCCATGCCGTACCGGTCGGCCGGGACCAGTGGCCGGTCGCCCTGCTCGCGCTGGTGCTCGCCGCGGCGGCGTTCTGGGGGTACGTGCTGATCCGTCGTCGCTGGCCGTCGACGGCGTGGTGGGGCCTGCTCGTCAGCGCGGTCCTGGGCACCGTGATCGCCGTACTGCCGGCCTGGTCGGTGGGTGCGCAGTGGATGGTCGCGCTCGTCGAGCACGTTCCGCTGGCCGGCGCGGTCCGGGACGGCACCCGGCTGCTCGCACCGCTGGCGTTGGTGCAGGCGGTGGGTCTCGGGATGCTGGTGGAGTCGCTGACGACGGCGAGGGCCCGGGCGTGGGCACCGCTGGTGGTGGCCGCTCCGGTGTTGCTGCTGCCTGGCCTGGCGTGGGGTCTCAGCGGTCAGCTCGACACGGTGCGGTACCCGGCGGAGTGGTCGGCGGTGCGCGCCGAGGTGAACCGGGATCCGGCCGGCGGCAGCCTCGTCTCACTGCCCTGGTCCTCGTTCCGGGCCTACCGGTGGGCGGGCAACGTGCCGGTGCTCGATCCGGCGTCGCGGGCGTTCCGGCGGCCGGTGATCGGCGACCAGGACGTGTTGGTCGGTCGGGACCGGATTCGGGGGGAGAGCCGTGAGGCCGATCGGGTGGCGGCAGCGCTGGCCGTGCCCGGCGACCCTGGGCCGGCCCTGCGTCGGCTCGGCGTGCGGTATGTGCTCATTCAGACCGATCAACCCGACGGTGCCCAGGCGGAGAGCCGTTTCGCGGACGCCGAGCTGGTGCGGCGAGACGGGTCGTTAACCCTGTTACGCCTGCCTGGTGCCGATTTCTCCGAGTCGGCAGGGCGTATCGGCATAGTTCCGTTGCTGGGGTATTCGGTACTCGGGGCCACCCTGTTGATCGCCCTTTTGCACCGGCCCGCACAGCAGTGACGCATGTTACTCTTCGGTACCTTTCCCCGAAGGGATCATCAATGAAGGCATCCTTCAATCCCCTCCTGACCGCGGTCGTCGCCGCGGCGGTGGGTGCTGTGCTCGGAATCCTGGCCGTCTCGATCGGGACGTCCACTATCACCAACACCAACAGCAAGCCTGCGAACGTGGAGCAGCCCATCATCGTGTACGGCGAGCGTTGACGGCCCTCCATGGAGGTCCTTCCTCCTGACGTGTCGTCAGATGTGGTCGTACTCGACGTCGTGGTGCCCGCGTTCAACGAGGCACTCCGGCTGCCCGACACCCTGATCCTGCTCCGGGCGGCGCTGGCCGACCTCGGTGTGCCCTGCCGGGTCACCGTGGTGGACAACGCCAGCACCGACGGGACCGCTGAGGTGGTGACGGGCGCACCCGCCGGTCCGGTTCCCGTTCGACTGCTCTGGTGCGGCAAACCGGGCAAGGGTTTCGCGGTGCGTACCGGCGTGCTGGCAAGCGACGCGCGCTACGTCGGCTTCTGTGACGCGGACCTGGCCACCGCGCCAGCCATTCTCGGGCGGGTGCTCAGTCTCCTGACCGAGGGGGCCGACGCGGTGGTCGGGTCGCGGGCCCACCCCGAGTCGGTTGTCCAGGAGCGGCACAGCTTGCTGCGACGGTGGGGCGCGGTGGCGTTCCGTGGCGCTGTCCGGCAGGTGGTGCGCGGCGTGAGTGAGACGCAGTGCGGGTTCAAGTTCTTCGGCAACGACGTCGCACGGCGGGCCTTCGCGCCACTTCGGTGCGGTGGGTTCGCGTTCGACGTCGAGGTGCTGGGCCGCGCCGAGCGGGCCGGTGCCCGTTTGGTGGAGGTCCCGGTGAACTGGGTGGATATGCCCGGCTCCCGCTTCTCACCGCTCCGACACGGCTGGCAGAGTTTCGTTGACGTCGCGAAGATCCAGTGGCGGCTCCGTGGCGCCGGCGTCGCCCCGGCGATGCCGATGCCGATGCCGGTCGTCACCCTTCCGGTCGCCCCGGACGTGACAAGTGGCACCGCCACCGTTGGAATGCGGCCGTGAGTGTCAGATCATCCCGGACCACCGCGGCGCCCACCACCGACGCCACGGTCGTGGGCCGCCGGGTCGCGGTGCTCAACTGGAAGGACCTCTGGCATCCGGACGCCGGGGGAGCCGAGGTCTACGCCTGGCAGGTCGCCCGCGACCTGGTGAGCGCCGGGGCGGAGGTCACCTTCGTCACCGCGCGCCCGCCGGGTCAGCGCGGCGACGAGGTCCGGGACGGCATCAGGATCGTCCGTGTCGGCGGCCGGTGGAGCATCTACCCCCGGGTGCTGGGCTGGCTGGCGCGACGACGGCGTCAGTTCGACGCGGTCGTGGACTGTCAGAACGGCATCCCGTTCTTCAGCCCGGCGGTCCTGCCGGCGGACGTGCCGGTGATCTGCGTGATCCACCACGTGCACGACCGCCAGTTCCGGCTGTACTTCGGCCCGGTCGTGGGTCGCTTCGGGGCGTGGCTGGAAGGGCCGGTCGCCCGACGGGTCTACCGCCGTGCGGTGACCCTCGCGGTCTCACCCTCGACGGCCGTGGCCATCCGGGACCGGCTGCGCTGGGCCGGTCCGGTGGTCGTGGTGCCCAACGGCGCGGACGCGACGTCGCCGCCGGCAGCCGCTGGCGTGGCCCGGGACAGCCGACCCCGTGTCGTCTGCGTCGGCCGGGTGACCCGGCACAAGCGGGTGGATCTGGTGCTCGACGCCGTCCACCAGCTCCGAGCGGATCGGCCCGACCTGCGCCTGGACATCGTCGGTGGCGGGCCGGACGTGACGACCATCCGCCGGCTGGTCGACGAGCGTGGGCTGAGCGACACGGTCACGGTCCACGGGCACCTGCCCTCCGCCGAGCGGGACGCACTGCTGGCCGCCGCCTGGTTGCACGTCTCCGGCTCGTGGGGTGAGGGCTGGGGTCTCGTGGTGGTGGAGGCCGCCGCCGCCGGGCTGCCCACTGTCGCGTTCGACGTGGACGGGCTGCGCGACGCCGTCCGACCGGGCCGCACCGGGTGGCTGGTCAGCGAGGGCGAGAACCCCGCGCAGAGTCTCGCCGCCGGTCTCGACCGCGCGTTGGACTCCCTCGCGGTGCCGGCCGAGGCGGACCGGATGGCCGCTGAGTGTCGACAGTGGAGCGATTCGTTCGGCTGGGCCGACACCGGCCGGCGGGTCCGAGCGGTCCTCGGTGATCTGCTCGAGCCACGTGCGGTGCCGTGGGCTGCGGGGAACGCGTCTCTCGTGGTCCGGACCGACCAGCCGGAGAGCCTCCTCGCCCGGCTGGCCCCACTCCTCCCGTACACCCGACATGTCGCGGTCGACGAACACGGTCTGTGGATCCTGGTGCCGGGCGCGGACCCAGCCGCGATCCGGCAGGTGCTGCTCGGGGCGGGCATCGGCGCCGAAGACATCAGCGAGCGGAACGCCAGTGGGGACGAACTGCTCACCGGAGTTCCGGTACGGCAGTGCTGACCGCCTGGTCGACCGCTCGTCGCGCCCCCGGAATACCGACCGCCACGGTGTCCCTGGCGGTGTGGCGCCTGCGTGAGCTGCTGGTCTGCCTCGCGCTGATCGGTCTCTGCATCACCCAGGAGCCCGGGCTCATCGTGCCCGACACGAAGCTGGACATGGCCCTGGACCCGGGCGGGTTCCTCGCCCGGGCCACCCACCTGTGGACCGCGGACTGGCAGTTCGGCACCCTCCAGAACCAGGCCGTCGGCTACTTCTTCCCGATGGGGCCGTTCTTCCTGCTCGGTGAGGCGGTGGGGCTGCCGGCCTGGCTCGTCCAGCGGCTCTGGATGGCGGCCCTGCTCTGTGTGGCCCTCACCGGTGTGGTGCGGCTGGCTCGCGCCCTCGACCTGGGTGGACCGGCGTCACGCCTGGTGGCCGGCGCGGTGTTCGCGCTCTCGCCCCGAGCCCTCTCCCTGGTCGGCACCGTGTCGCTGGAACTGCTGCCGTACTGCGTCGCCCCGTGGGTGCTGCTGCCCCTGGTCAAGGGAGCTGCGGGTGGCTCGCTGCGGCGGGCGGCCGCGCTCAGCGGCTTGGCGGTGGTCTGCATGGGCGGAGCGAACGGGGCCGCCGCCGCGTGCGCCGTACTCCCGGCGTTCCTCTTCGTGGTGACCCGCGCGCCGGGCTGGCGACGGATCCGCCTGCTGGCCTGGTGGACGGTGGCGATGGTCGTGGCCACCTTCTGGTGGCTGGTGCCGCTGCTGCTCCTACAGCGGTACGGGTTCCCGTTCCTGCCGTACACCGAGAGTGCGGCGGTCACGACGAGCGTGACGTCGCTCCCGTCGGCCGTGCGGGGCGCCACCCACTGGGTGGGTTACCTGGCCGTCGACGGTGTGCCCTGGTGGCGCTCGGGATGGGCGTTGGTCACGACGCTCTGGATGATCGTGCTCACCGGCCTTATCGCGTGCATCGGCCTGGCCGGACTGGCCCGTCGGGATCTGCCGGAGCGGCGGTTCCTGTTCATCGGGGCCCTGGTCGGGTTGCTGACCCTGACCGCGGGAAACCTGTCGGACGGGGGCGCCGCCTTCGCCTCGACGGTGCGCGAGGCCCTCGACGGCCCGCTCGCCGCGCTGCGCAACCTGCACAAGTTCGACGTCGTACTTCGCCTGCCGCTGGCCCTGGCCACCGCGCACATGCTGCACACCGCCGGCCGGATCGCTGTCATCCGCCGGGTCACGCGTCCCACCAACATGGCACCCCGGCGGGTCGCGTTGGGCGTCACCGCCGTCGCGCTCCTCGCGGTCACCAGCGGCGCGGGGAATGCGGGGCTCGCGGCGGGCGGCGGATTCTGGACGGTGCCCGACCACTGGCGGCAGGCGACCGGATGGCTCGACCGGAACGCCGGCCCGGGCACCACGCTGCTGGTCCCCGGTTCCAACTTCGCCGAGTACAACTGGGGGCGATCGTTGGACGAGCCGGTCCAGCCCTTGCTGGACTCGCCGTGGGCGGTGCGGTCGCTGGTGCCGGCCGGGTCGGCGGGCAACGCCCGGCTGCTCTCCGCGATCGACGATCGACTCGCCTCCGGCACCGCCTCGCCAGGGCTGGCCGACGTGCTCGGTCGACTCGGCGTGCGATACCTGCTCGTCCGCAACGACCTCCGCCAGCCTGTCGGCGGCATCGCGTGGCCGGTTCTCGTGCACCGCACGCTGGACAGCGCTCCGGGGTTGTTCCGGGTCGCCGCGTTCGGCCCGAACAGCGGGGCGACGCCGGACTTCACCGGAGCGTGGGACTACGGGCTGCACGTGCCGTATCCGGCGGTGGAGATCTACGAGGTGGACCGGCCGACCCCTCGGGCCACGCTGACCGACGCGACGCAGCCGCTCAACCTGGTCGGCGCACCGGAGACGTTGCTGGACCTCAGCGACGCCGGTGTGCTCGGCAACCGGCCGGTGATCCTCGACGGCGACGCCCCGTCGACGACCGGCGGGGGCACGGTGCTCGCCGACAGCCTGCGCAACCGGGAGATCGACTTCGGCCTCGTCCGTGGCAACACCTCGCGGACACTGACCCCCGAGGAGCGGCCCCGGCTGTCGCGCATGGAACACGACATCATCGATCCCGCGTGGACCTCGTCGGTCACCTCGTCGGGACATGCCGGGGTGACCAGCGTCGAGGCGTCCTCCAGCGCGGCCGACGTCGCGGGGCCGGCCGGGTTGCGCGACCCCTCGGCCACCCCGTTCGCGGCCATCGACGGCGACAGCGGCACCTCGTGGCTGTCGGACGGTGCGCGTAAACCCGTGGGCCAGTGGGTGGAGATCCGGTTCCAGGACAAGGTCCAAGCCGGGTCGGTGGAGTTGCAGGTGGTCGGCGACGAGGTTGTCGGCGCACCGGTCACCCGGGTCGAGGTCAGCACCGAGGGCGGCTCGTACGTGCACTCGGTGGTCGACGCCGGGTCGGCGCCGCTGCGACTGTCGCTGCCGTCGGGGCGTACCACCTGGCTTCGGGTGACGATCGACGGTGTCGCGGGTGCCGACGTGCCGGGTCGCCGCGCGGGCATCCGGGAGGTACGCGTTGCCGGGGTGAGCCCACAGCGGTACCTGCAACTGCCGGCGATGCCCGATGCCACCAGCGCGCCGGAGGTCGTCGCGCTGACCCGCAAGGCCGTGGACCGGCCGGCCTGCGCGGTCGCCGGTGTCCACTACCTGTGCTCTCCCGACCTCATCCGGCAGGGCGAGGAGACGGGACTGGTGCCCCGCCGCTTCGACCTGCCGGCGTCCACCAACTACCACCTCACCGGCCTGGCCCGCGCCACACCCGCCACCGCGCGAGCGGTGTACGACGACATGACGGGCGGCGAAACCTTCACCACGTCGAGCTCGTGGTTCGACGATCCGGTCGCCTCATCGAGGTCGCTGGGCGACGGGGACGACGGCACGGCCTGGTGGGCGGACCCGTACGACCCGCAGCCGACCGTGAAGGTGCGCTGGGCCAAGCTTCGGACGGTGAGCTGGGTGCGCCTGCGGTTCGCGGAGAGCCTGGTCGCGGCTCCGCCCAGGACGGTCCGGATCACCGGCGACGACGGCATCCGGGAGGTGACGGTCGACCTGGACGGTGTTGCCCGCTTCCCGGCCCTGCGTACCCGCGGCCTCGCCGTGGCCGTGACCTCGACGGTGCCAAGGATCAACCAGTCGACCGCGCTGTTCGAGCCGCAACCGCTGCCCGTCGGCCTCAGCGGCATGGACGTGCAGGGCGTGCCCGAAGCCAACCAGCCCCGTGGCCTCGACCGTGAGGTGACGTTGCCGTGCGGCGCGGGCCCGACGATCGTGATCAACGGGGCGCCAATGCCGACGACTGCCTCGGGCACGTTGCGGGACCTGAGGGATCTGCGGCCACTGCGGTACCGCGCGTGCCTCCCCGAAACCAAGCCGGCGGGCCGAGCCAAGGCCACCCCGAAGGCGGATGCCGACGAGGTCTCGCTGCGGGGCGGCCCGAACGAGGTCTCCGCGCCGCCGGATCGGTTCGTCGTGGACAGCGTGATTCTGACCGGTGAGCCGGCGGTGCGACCCGCTGTGGCAGCGGGCGCCGAGTCGCCCCGCCAGGCCGTTGCGGTCCTCGACTGGGACGACCAGCGTCGGTCGGTCGAGGTCGGGGCGGGTGGCGGCAGCTACCTGGTCGTCCCGGAGAACGCCAACCCCGGCTGGCGGGCAACCCTCGACGGTGTCCAGCTCGTACCGACGCGCCTGGACGGGTGGAAGCAGGCGTGGTTCGTGCCGGCCGGGGCCGCCGGCCGCGTCGACCTGGTCTTCACGCCCGGGGAGCAGTACGTCCTCATTCTGCGCGTCGGCGTGGGTCTGCTGCTGCTGTTGGTCGTCGCAGCGCTGATCCCCGCGCGTCGCCATCGGCCGTCGTACCCGGTGGTGCCGTCGACGATGCCGACGGCGCCGCTGCTCGCGGTGGGTGTGCCGGCGCTGCTCGGGGGCTGGATCGGGCTCGGCTGCGCCGCCGTGGTCCTGGCCCTGCACCGGCGACGGACGCCCAGCCCTGGCTGGATCTGGGTGCCGGCCGCCCTGGGGCTCGCGGCCTACGGGACCCAGCGGTGGTGGCTGCCGCGGGTCGGCTCGGAACGGCTGGCGGATCTACTGGTCGTGCTTCCGACCGGGCTGCTCCTCGTCGCGATCGCCGCTCTGGTGCTGCGTTTCCGCCGGGTGCGCGGGCGGTACGAGTTGCGCCGCGAGGGTCGGGTGCCCGCCGGGGACCGACGACGCGGCCTGCAGCGCTGGCACCGGCGTCGGCACCTGGACCAGGGAGCCGGGTTCGACGACCTCGGGCCCGGGGCGGTCGCGCCGCCGCTGCCCGACCCGCCGGAATCGCCGCGACGGCCGCTCGATGAGGTAGTAGCTGGCCGTCGCGACCGGGATCGTGAGGGCCAGCGTGAGCGCGAGGAGAACCCAGAAGGAGCTGTCCATCCGGGTGAATCCGAGCAGGCGGAAGCAGGCCTCGAGGGCGAGGAGGTGCCACAGGAAGATGCCGTAGGAGATCCGGCCGAGAAACAGGACCACCCGATGGCCGAGGAGCGCTCGCGGCACCCCGCCGGAGCCCGGGCCAACGAGCGGGGCGATCACGCACCAGGCGATGAGCAGGAACACCAGGTGCTCGACGATCGACTCGATCGCCTTGGCGGGTTCGACCCCGCGCGGGCCGGCGATCGGGGTGCTGGCGATCCACAGCAGCGCGCCGGCGATGAGCCACGACGTTCCCGGGGCGAACGTGAAGACGCGCAGACCGCGCGGCGTGGCGGACCACAGGTCGTCGTCGCCTCGGCCGGACCCGCTGCCGGCCAGGCCCGCGAGGAACGGGGACGAGGTCGTGCTGGCGGGCCACGAGGCGAGCACGGCCAGCATGATGCCGATGCCGAACCAGTCCAGAAAGGCGGGCAGCCAGAGCACCCCAAGTCCCGGTAGTGGCGAGTCGGGACCGTGCGCGTACGCATTCCAGGTTAGGCCGGCAAGGACGAGTATGGCGCCGAGTGCCAGTTGGCGTCGGGCTCGGCCCAGCGGAGTTCGACCGCCCATTCGGCGGCCGAGCATCGCTATCACCGGCAGTGCCAGGTAGAAAGTCGCCTCCGTAGCCAGGCTCCAGGTCTGCTCCATGCCGACCGGTAGTCGCAATGGCTCATAAATCTGTGCCAGCAGAAGGGGAATTGCCCAGTCCCAGACTGACCTGAGGTAATCGATGTTGAGCCAGACGAGTCCAACGGCAGCCATTGCCCAGTACCCGGGCAAAATGCGCAGCGCACGATGCCAGAGGTATCTCCGAACAGACGGTCCGGACTGCCCGTGAATGGTGGCGAGCGCGAATGGTCGGTAGAGGAGGAAGCCGGACAGCGCGAAGAAGATTGCCACCCCCACATCCAGCCTGGCCAGCACACCTCCGAGGCGGGCGAACGAGTTTGTGAGTCCGCTGAGGAAGGCGACATGGTGGACGACAACGCCGATCACCGCTATGGCGCGGAGTCCTTCCAAAGCGGGAAGCCAGCTATCCGAACGGCCAGTATTAGGAGCGGACAGGCCCGCCTGTCCGCTGATCGAGCCCGATTTGACAGGTCGGCTCACAGTTCCCTCAACATCCATTTTGATGTCGCAGCCGCGCGGCTGCGTTCCACCGGAGTCGGTACGCCTCGAAGGTCGCCTCGGACCATATCCGAAATCGGCCTCGTCATGTACTGTCAGCCGACTAGTCGAGTCTTTACAAGGGGAGGAGTTACATGCGATCCACGTCGGGTGCCATCTTGGTGGCGGCAGGCGCTTTCCTGATCGTCGGGGCCGTGGCGACGCCGCTGATCGTCGCGCCCGCTCTCGTCAAGGTGCCCCTTGACCAGAGTTCGGTAACGGTTTCAGAAGCCCAGAACGCGACAGTCCTTGACTTCAGCACCCTGTCGGAGCGGAGCGGCGTCAACCTGACCGCCCACCGCGCCGTGCGGGGCGACGTCGACGACGGCAACGCCGACCGGACGGTCTTCAACGTCGGTGTCCGGGTGATCGACGACGCCGGCAAGGAGATCACGGTCAGCACGGACCGGGTTGCCCTCGATCGGCGAACCGCAGAGGCGGTCGCCTGCTGTGCCGAGGACATCAACGGTGCGCCCTTCAAGCACGAGGGCCTGACCTACACCTTCCCGTTCGGCACCGAGAAGAAGACCTACCAGTACTTCGACAACACCGCTCGGAAGGCGTACCCCGCCAAGTACCTGGGCACCGAGCAGCTCCAGGGTTTGACCGTCTACAAGTTCGAGATGACGGCCGAGCCGGTCAAGATCAGCGAGATCGACGTTCCGGGCAACCTGATCGGTTCGACGGAGGCCACGGTGACCGCGGGCCGCTTCTACGCCAACACCCGTACCCTCTGGGTGGAGCCGGACAGCGGTGTGATCGTCAAGGGTCAGGAGAAGCAGCTCCAGACCCTCCGCGACGAAACCGGCGCGGACAAGATCAAGATCATCGACGCTACTCTCGTCTTCAATGAGGAGACCCAGAAGCAGCAGGCCAAGGCTGCCGAGGACGCGCGTGGTCAGATCAACCTGCTGACCACGGTGGTGCCGATCGTGCTCGGTCTCCTCGGCCTCGCTCTGGTCCTGCTCGGTCTGTTCCTCATCATCCGCGCGGGTCGCCGTGGGCCTGACGCGGCGCCGGTGCACGCCGGCGACCAGCCGACGACCGAGCTGCCCTCGCAGAGGGCCTCGGAGCCGGACGAGGACTCCCCGGCACCCGCTGGCGGGCGCCACGCTGTGGAGCGCAGCGAGCCGTAACCAACCCACCATCACACCACCGCACGCCGACCTGACCGGGCCGGCCGACCCCGAGGGTCGGCCGGCCCGATCGTTAGCCAGGCTGCCGGGCGGTGGGTCAGGCGCGCCGCACCGCGTACCGGGTGCACACCCAGTCCTCGGTGTACGGCAGGTCGGGTCGCTGCCCGACGATCTCCCCGCCGTGTGCCGCCACCAGCCGCACCATGTCGGCGTGCGGTACCGCGGTCATGCTCATCGGCGCCGGGTAGTTGAGCAGCCGACGCTGTGCCCAGCTGATCAGGCGGAACGGCGCGACCTTCCAGATCATGCCCTTGGCCGTACGCGCCGGCTCGGTCGGCAGGCCCACGACGGCGATCCCGCCGGGCCGTAGGACACGCAGGAACTCGGCGAGGTACCGGTCGATCGCCGGGCGGGGCAGGTGCTGCAACACCAGCGCGCTGTAGACCAGATCGAAATGGCCGTCGGGGAACTGGCTCAGGTCCGGTGCGTCGTTAAGGACGAAACGGATGTTCCCGGCGCTCCGGTCAAGTTGCCGGGCGGTCTCCAGCATGGATGGAGCGATGTCGACGCCGACGACCTCGTCGGCGTGCGGGGCGAGGCCCTGCGAGAGTCGCCCGGCCCCACAGCCGAAGTCCAGCACCCGTTCCCACCGGGTTGGCAGGCCGAGTTGCCCCAGCCAAGCGGCCGTCTCCTCGACGTCGGCGCGGCCGGTGGCGAGGAACTCGTCGACGTCCCACCGCCCGCCGCGCTTGCCGGGCTGGACAAGCACGGCCCACAGCGGATCCTCGGCGCCCAGCTTGGTCCAGTCGCGCCGTACGTCGTTCAGATTCACGCCGAAACCCTAGGGCATCCGGGGGGCCGCCGGGATCGACCGGACGCTCGGATGTTCGGTCGGGGGCGACGACCTGAGCAGGCGGTCTGGCCCGCGCGCTTTACATCCGTTACCTGATTGTAATCCCTCGATGTTTAGTCGCCCTCGGTAGTAGTCGTGAGAATCAGTGCCGGTATTTGTCATTTTTTTTGGCCTATGTGCCTCCAGCGAGTTCAACGCTTCGTGGTGATCTCCTGTCGATTGGCCACCCTCGTGTTACCGCCCGGTAATCGGGGGGTTGTGAGCCGCGTCGCAACGGGTGCACCATCAAGCCCGATCGTTACCTGCCGGTAACAGCGACGGGCCCGGCGCGGCCTCCGGTTCGGGACCGGCCCCGCGCACATCCACTCGAGGAGGAACCGGTGCAGGACAATCAGGGTCGTACCCGGTGGCGTCGGTTCGCCGCCATGATGGTGCCCGCCACGGCTGCCGTCGGCGTCATCCTGTTCGGCATGTCGAGCGGCGCGATCGCGTCCGACATCACCGTGTCCGGGCAGACGTTCAAGATCGGCGCGGACCGCCTGGAGGGCGACGGCTTCAAGCAGTACGGCGGGATCGTCCGCGAGAAGGGCAAGGACGGCCAGGTGCACCCGGTCGCGCTCTCCGAGATCAGCAGCGCAGAGCTGTACAACCTCTGCCAGTCCGTCCGCGCCGACCTGCCCGGCCTGCCGGTGGTGCTCACCATCAACGCCGGTGAGGGCAAGGAGCCCGTACGCGCCAAGAACCTGATGATCGCGATGGACTCGCTGAACGGCAACGCGACCTTCTCCAACATCCAGATCGGCCGCGACGCCACCGACCTGAACCCGACGGCGCAGAAGGGTTCGTTCGGCCAGAACTCCGAACACGTCAGCATCCGCAACCTGCAGCAGGTGTCCCGGTACACCACCGCGGCCACCTTCAACCTGGTCGGCCTCCGACTCAAGGTCAACGTGGGCGAGGACGCCAAGGGCAAGGAGTGCTTCTGAGCTGAGCGCCGGCCCGCGATGTCTGCCATCGCGGGCCGCCACCCCCGTCCCCGCTCCGCCAGGAGGAGTACGTGACAACCGCCAACCCGTCCCACGCCCGTCCCAGCAGTGCGGCCCAGGCGTGGCGAAGCTTCCGCCGTTGGCAGCGGAGCCGACCGTTCTGGGGCGGCCTCTTCACCATCCTGGCCGGTGTGGAGATGTTCGCCTCCACGCGCATGACCATCAACGGCCTGAGCTTCCACAGCGGAGCCAGCGGTCTGCTCTCGCTGCTGATCCCGGTCATCCTGGTGACCTGCGGCCTGCTGATCTGGCTCAGCCCCGCGCAGCGGCTGTTCTACTCGATCGTCGCGGCGGTCACGGCGGTCTACTCACTGATCGGGCTCAACCTCGGCGGCTTCTTCGTCGGCCTGTTGCTCGGCATCGTCGGCAGCGCGCTCGCCTTCGCGTGGACGCCCTCCCGCACGGCGGCACCCCCAGCCGACCAGGCCGACGCGGAGGAGCCGACCGCTGAGCAGCCGACCGCTGAGCAGCCGGTCATGGATCCGGCCGACGCGAGCCCTCAGCCCGCGTGGCCCAAGCGATCCGCCGATCCGCGTGCCTTTGGCATCGTGCTGGTGGTGCTCGGTCTCGCCACCGCCGGCCTGGCAACCCAGCCCCGAGCGGTGCAGGCCGCACCGACCCGGCCTGCCGCGAGCGCCTGCCCCACCCCGTCCCAGTCGGTCAGGCCGTCGCCCAGTTCCAGCGCCGCGACGCCGACCCCGAGCGCGAGCCCCGAGCGGAACGGCAACATCATCACGGACATCCTGGACGGGATCGGCGACCTGTTCACCGGTGGACGCCGTAAGGCCACCCCGACGCCGTCGGCGAGCCCGACCGTCACGCCGACCAGCACACCGACGGCCCGGCCCAAGCCCACGGCCTGCCCGTCGCCGGCCCAGCCCGGTAAGCCGGGCACGACGACTCCCGAGAAGCCGGACAAGGTGGAGCCGGGCAAGCCGCTGCCGCGCATCGCCGCCGACCCGGGTCTGCCCAGGGTGGCCCAGAGGCCGTCGAAGCTCACCGGATCCAAGGTCACCATGACCGGGCTCCGGTTCGAGGGGATCACCGACCTGCAGACCGAGAAGGGCGCCCTGAAGGTGCTGAAGTTCAGCATGAAGGAGGCCGTGACCGACGACTTCCTGCTGACCGCGGACGGTCCCCGGGGGCGCACCCAGCGGTACGCGACCGATCGCCTGACGGTCCGCGGCGACGTGGCCTTCTACTCCACCCGATTCGTCGGCAAGCTGGCCGGCATCAAGATCACTCTGACTCCGGACCTGCCGTTCCCCGACGGTCTCCCGGTCACGTTGCCCATCCCGGTCTCGTTCACCGACCCGGTCATCGACCTGGCGTTCGTCACGAGCAACACGCTCACCGCCCGGCCGGCGTTGGCGCTGACCCTCGGCTGAGCGGCACGTCCGCCGACCCGGCCCGGCCGCCGCGCCCCGCTGCGTCGACAACGGACCGCCGTCTCCCGCCGCACCGAAGCGTGACCGCGCTGGTTCCGGGGCGCCGACGGACGTACCGCCGGTGCCCGGGACCGTCGCCGGCTCAGAGCCGGGCCAGCGCCTTGCGTAGCGGGTCGAGGCCCAGCGCGCCCAGGTCCAACGCCTGGCGGTGGAACTCCCGCAGGTCGAACTCAGCGCCCTTGCGGGCCTTCGCGTCCTCGCGCGCCTGCAGCCAGATCCGCTCACCGACCTTGTACGACGGCGCCTGCCCCGGCCAGCCCAGGTAGCGGTTCAGCTCGAAGCGCAGGTTCTCGTCCGGAACCCGGCAGTGCGCCCGCATGAACTCCCAGCCCAGCTCGGGCGTCCACCGCTCACCCGGGTGGAAGTCGAACGGATTGTCCTTCGGGATCTCCAACTCCAGGTGCATGCCGATGTCGACGATGACCCGGGCGGCGCGCATCGCCTGGCCGTCGAGCATTCCCAGCTTGTCGCCCGGGTCCTCCAGGTAGCCGAGCTCGTCCATCAGCCGCTCCGAGTAGAGCGCCCAACCCTCGCCGTGACCGGAGACCCAGCAGAGCAGCCGCTGCCAACGGTTGAGCAGGTCGGCGCGGACGGCGGTCTGCGCCACCTGGAGGTGGTGACCCGGCACGCCCTCGTGGTAGACCGTCGTCACCTCCCGCCAGGTGGAGAAGTCGGTGATCCCCTGCGGCACCGCCCACCACATGCGGCCAGGACGGGAGAAGTCCTCGCTCGGCCCGGTGTAGTAGATGGCGCCGTCGCTGGTCGGGGCGAGGCAGCACTCGATCCGGTGGACCTGCTCGGGGATGTCGAAGTGCGTCCCGTTCAGCTCGGTGATCGCCTTGTCGGCGAGCGCCTGCATCCAGTCGCGGAACGCCTCCTTGCCCCGGATGGTCCGCGCCGGGTCGGCGTCCAGCTTGGCCACGGCCTCGGCGACGGTGGCGCCCGAGCCGGCGATACGTCCGGCGACGACCCGCATCTCCGCCTCCAGGCGGGCCAACTCCGCGAACCCCCAGGCGTACGTCTCGTCCAGGTCGACCTTCGCGCCGAGGAAGTACTGCGAGGCCAGCTCGTAGCGTTCACGGCCGGCGGCCTGCTTGTCCCGCCCGTGCGGCGCCAACTCGGCGCGCAGGAACTGGCCGAACTCGGCGGTCGCCGCAGTGGCCGCCGCCGCGCCCCGACGCAGTTCCGCGCCGAGCGTGCCGTCCGCTCCCAGTCGCTCGACGAGCCCGTGGAAGAAGTTGTCCCCGTTCGGGTCGGTCCAGATGTCGCACTGCTTGGCCACCTCGACCAGCTGCACCTTCGAGCTGACGTGGCCGGCGGAGAGCGCCTCGCGCAGGGTGGTCTTGTAGCCCTCCAGCGCACCGGCGAGGCCGTTGAGCCGGGCGGCGATGTTGGCCTGCGCGTCGGCCGTCGCGGTCGGCATCAGGTCGAACACCATGCGGATCTCGTGCAGCCCACTCGTGATGACGCTGATCTCGCTGGTCGCCTCACCAGCGTCGTACCGGGCCAGGTCGAGGCCGAGTCGTTCCTGCATGGCCTCCTTGGCGGTGCGCTCCGCCTCGGTGTCCGGCTCGGTGACCTCAAGCTCGGTGAGCGTCCGGCGGGTCAGGTCGGCGCGTGCCCGGTAACCCTCGGGGGAGAGGTCGTCGAGCTGGTCGTCATGGCCGGCGATGCCGACATGGGTCGCGCCGGTGGGGCTCAACGGCGCCCACTCGGCTACGTAGCGGTTGGCGAGTTCATCAATTTGTCCCACGCTGCGACACTACGTGACCACCCCTCCCCGCTGTCGATGGCGTTTGGCGTGTTCAAGCGGCAGATCCGGGGTTCGAAAGTCCCGCGACTTTGTCACACCCTTCCGGCAGAGTGTCAGGGGTGACCACCGATATCGCCCCTGACAAGGCGCCACTGCGGACGTGGCTGCCGGGCTTCCTCGCACTCGCCGCCATCTGGGGTTCCAGCTTTCTTTTCATCAAGATCGGGGTGGCCGAGCTGCACCCGGTCCAGCTCACCCTCTATCGGGTCGTCGCGGGCGCGCTGACCCTGTTGGTCGTCCTCGCGGTGCTGCGCGACCGGCTCCCGCACGAGCCTCGGGTGTGGGCACACCTGTTCGTCGTCGCCGCGTTCGGCGTGGCCGTGCCGTTCACCCTCTTCGGCTACGGCGAGCAACGGGTCGAGTCGATGCTGGCCGGCATCTGGAACGCCACCACTCCGCTGATCGTGCTGCCGCTGGCGGTGCTGGTCTTTCGCACCGAGCGGCTGACCGTGCGCCGTGCGGTCGGGCTCGGGTTGGGCTTCCTCGGCGTACTCGTGGTGCTCGGGGTCTGGGAAGGCATCGGCGGCGCGCACTTCGTCGGGCAGTTGATGTGCTTCGGCGCGGCGGCCTGCTACGGCGTCGCCATCCCGTACCAGAAGCGGTTCGTCGCCGGCAGCGCACACTCCGGCCTGTCGCTCTCCACGGCGCAGTTGCTGCTCGCCGCCGGGCAACTGGCCGTCGTCACCCCGTTCGTGGCGGGTGCCCCGCCGCTGCCCACCGACCTGTCGGCGAAGGTGGTGGCCAGCGTGTTGGCTCTCGGTGCCCTCGGCACCGGGCTCGCCTTCGTGATCAACATCCGCAACATCCGGGTGGCGGGCGCGAGCACCGCGTCCACGGTCACCTACCTGATCCCGATCTTCGCGGTGCTGATCGGCGCCGTCGTGCTCGACGAGCGGCTCAACTGGCACCAACCGGTCGGCGCGCTCATCGTGCTGCTGGGTGTCGCGGTCGCGCAGGGTGTCCTCGGCCGCCGGAAGCCCCGCCCGGTGGTCGGTCTCGGTGCGCCCGCCGCGCCCGCCGTTGAGCCCGCCCGCAACTGAGCCCGCCTGCGTCCGGCGGCGCGTCGCCCGGCCGTCCCGAGCGTGATCGACTCGGCTTCATGGAAATCGGGGTGTCCGGCGTACTTGGACACCCCGATTTCAAGGAAAGCGAGTCGATCACGGCCCGAGACCGCGCTGTTGGTCAGGCCCGGTTGTGCGTCCACTCCACGAGTTGCTCGGCCGACCAGGTGTTGACCACCCGGTCGGCCGGGACGCCGCAGCGGGCGGCCCGCTCGCAGCCGAACCGCTGCCAGTCGAGCTGACCGGGCGCGTGCGCGTCCGTGTCGATCGCGAATCGGCAGCCGGCCTCCAGGGCGCGGCGGATCAGCCGCTTCGGCGGGTCCTGCCGCTCCGGCCGGGAGTTGATCTCGACGGCGGTGTCATGCTCCGCGCAGGCGGCGAAGACCGCGTCCGCGTCGAAGTCGCTCTCGCCGCGGGTCCGGGCCCGATGCCCCCGATCACCCGGCCCGGTCACCCCGGCCGGTCGGGACGACACCATCCGCCCGGTGCAGTGACCGAGAATGTCCAGGTGCGGGTTGGCGACCGCGGTCAGCATCCGCCGGGTCATCTTCGCCCGCTCGTCGTTCAGGCCGCTGTGCACCGACCCCACCACCACGTCCAACCGGGCGAGCAACTCGTCATCCTGATCCAACGAGCCGTCGGCGAGGATGTCCACCTCGATCCCGGTCAGGATCCGGAAACCCTCCGGCAGGGCCGCGTTGACCTGCGCCACGTGGTCCAACTGACGACGCAGCCGGTCGGCGGTCAACCCGCGCGCCACCTTCAGCCGGGGCGAATGGTCGGTCAACACCAGGTATTCGTGGCCCAACTCCACCGCGGCCAGCGCCATCTCCTCGATGGGTGAGCCGCCGTCGGACCAGTCGGAGTGCGTGTGGCAGTCGCCGCGCAGGGCGGCGCGCAGCGCCGTGGCCTCGGCATCCAGGTCGCTGCCCTCGGTCGCCACCAGCCGGCGCAGATAGACCGGCTCCTCACCGGCCAGGGACTCCGCCACGCACCGGGCCGTCACGTCGCCCACCCCGGCCAACTCGGTGAGCGTGCCGTTGCCGGCCCGCTCGGCAACCTCGGCCGACGGCAGGCCGGCGAGCGCCTTCGCCGCCGACCGAAACGCCCGCACCCGGTACGTGGCCTCGTTCGCCCGCTCCAACAGGAACGCGATCCGGCGTAGGTCGGCGATGGGGTCCCGGGCGTTCATCCCACCGAACCTAGCGGGTGCGGGGCTCGTCAGGGAGCCTTCGGACAGCCGTGTTCGCGCTGCCACGCGGTCACCTCGGCGGCCGGTTCCCGATTGCCGCCGCGTCGCCACGAGTCCAGGTAGCGCGCCGGCCACAGCACGCCGCGCCGGATCCACCAGCCGTCCTTGCCGGGACACGGCGGTGAGATGCCGAAGTGCACGTGACAGACGTTGTTCGCGTTGCCGGTGCGGCCCACCTTGCCGAGCTGCTGCCCGGCGCGGACCCGCACCCCGGCGTCGATGCCCGTGGCCACGACGCTCAGGTGCGAGCCGTAGTAGCGCACCCCGTCGTCACCGAGCAGGGCCACCGAAAGGCCGCCGTTGTCCGGACCCTGCGGCCCACGCTTGCGGTACTTGTCGACGCGACTCACCTCCAGCACCGTCCCGTCGGTCACCGCGACGAACGGCTCACCGCAGTCGGCGAAGATGTCCGTCGCCGGGTACGCCCCGTGCGTCGGGTGATAGGCGACGTCGTCGGCGCGTACCGGAAAGACGTGCCGCAGCCCCGCGCGGGGCGCGGTCGACGACGGCCCGGCCGACGACGGCGCCGGGCTGGTCGGCCCGCTCGACGACGGCGCCGCCGGCTGCTCGCCGGTCTCCCAGACCGACGGTGCCGTCGGCCCGGCGCCCTCCGGAGGCACTCCCGGCCGGGTGGTCGCGCAGCCGGCGGCCAGCACCGGGGCGAGCAGCAGCAGAATCGGGTACGCCCAACGCACGCGGCGGATCGTCGGCGAGGACATCCGGTCATCCTGGCAGACCGGTACGGTGGGCACGAATGACGCGCGGAGGGGAGGGCAGCGACGGTGACCATCGCCCAGCCCGGCCCCGACCCGGATCCCGGCTTCGCCGCACCCCCGATGACGCGTACCCCCTCGGGGCTCTTTCCGGCCGGGCCACCGACCAGGCCCACCTACCGGGAACCGCACCCGGTGACCGGCGGCGGTGTCGCGATCGGCGGCGGCGCGGCGACCAGTTGGCTGGTGCTGTTCGGCCTGCTCGGCACCGACGTGGCCAGCTACGCGTGGTGGACGCTGATCGCCGGTCTGCTGGCCTGGCTGACCGCCCTGGTGTTGGTCCGCCACGGCGATCGGGGGGTGGGCACCGGCGTGGCCATCGTCACCGCCGGTGGCTGGAGCATCGCCGCCGCGGTGGTGGCGGTCCGCTGGGCGGGCACCGGCGACTGGCCGCTGTGGTGAGTGGGCCGCACAGACACCCGTAACGGGCGTGGATGACTGCGTCGCGTGCCCGGTTGGCTGCGTAGCGAACGCCGTCTTGACGTGGCCGCCGAGACTCGGCACGCTCGGCGGTATGGCCTGGACCAATCCGCGGCAGGACCCGGATCGAAACCGCCGTCGCCTCCAGTTGCTCGCCGAGTTGGCGGGCGCCCGGTCGGTACGACAGCGCACCCGGCCGCAGCGTTTGCGCACGGAGCGTCTACGCCAGCTCATCGCCACCCGCCGTCGGGTTGCCGGCTGATCCCGATTTTGTCAGGTTTGGCCGGCCTGTCGGGGCGTTGACCGGTCGCCTGCCGACCCGACCGGCTAACGTGCACGCGTAACGAGTCGGCGCTGTGCCGAGGGCTATTGGGGGGACCGTGTCGTACTTCGCTGCGGCCGTGGTGCGCGACGACAGTGGCTGGACCGCCGCTGAGGTCAACCTGCGGGGCGCCACTGACATCGACGAGGTCGCCGACCGGCTGCGCGATGTCGACCAGGAAGCCGACGTGTCGCTGCTCTTCGTCGAGGCCGATGACGCCTATCTGGTGATCCTGCGTCTCGACGAGGGCGAGGACCTGCGGGTCTTCGGGTCGGATTCCGCGTTCGCCGAGGAGTCCCGGCTGGGTCAGTTGCTGGTCGGTGACCTGAAGACCTCGGTCACCGGGCTCGACGGCGACGACGAGCCGCGACCGGCGACCAGCGGCGACGAGGAGAGCGAACAACCCGCCGTCGACCCGGAGGCCGACCCGGTGGGTGAGGCCGACCTGCTGGCCAACCTGGGCATCTCGGCGCAGAAGCTGCTGAACCTCTGCACCCACGAGGGGATGCTGCCGGCGGACGTCACCGCCGAGATCTGCGAGGTGCTCGGCTGCTCCGACGAGGTCGAGGAGCTGCGTGAGGTCTGATCCACTCGGGTCGGTGCCGACCGGCGGCGCGGAGCCGGCCGACGCCACGGATCCTTTGCTGGAGACGACTGGCGTGCTTGGCCGTGCCGGGCCGGGTGCTCACGAAGGGCTGGCCGAGCCGGGGCAGATTGGCCGGCGGCAGCGACACGAACTGTGGATGCGCCGGGCCCTGGAGGTCGCCGTCACCGGCCCCGCCGTCGACGACGTGGGCGCAGTCGACGTCGACGACGTGCCGGTGGGTGCGGTGCTCTACGGGCCGGATGGCACCGAACTCGCGATCGGACGCAACGAGCGGGAGTTGACCGGCGACCCGACCGCCCACGCCGAGGTGCTGGCCCTGCGCCGGGGTGCCGAGCTTGCCGGCCGGTGGCGGCTCGACGGCTGCACCCTGGTGGTCACCCTGGAGCCGTGCACCATGTGCGCGGGGGCGCTGGTGCTGGCCCGGATCTCCACCGTCGTCTTCGGTGCCTGGGAACCCAAGACCGGCGCGGCCGGCTCCCTCTGGGACGTGCTGCGCGACCGCCGGCTCAACCACCGACCCGAGGTGTACGGCGGCGTGCTGGAGGCCGAAACCGCCGCCGTCCTGCGGGCGTTCTTCCGCTGATCCCTCCCCCTTGGGACGGGACGCTGCTCAGGTCAGGCCACGGCGGCGGGGCGGAGCAGGGTGGCGGCCACGGCCCGCGCGGCCTCGGTCCACGGTGCCGGCCGAAGCGTCGCCGGGTCGAGGCGGACGATCGCCCGTCGTCCCTCGGCGTGCACCGTGCCGCCGTCGACCGAGCGGAACTGGAAGCCGTACTCGGCGCTGCTGGTGCCGAAGTTCTCAAGCCAGAAGTGCACCGCCACCGGGCCGGTGGTGACGATCGGCGCCCGGTAGCTGATGGTGAACTCGCGGACCGCGTGGAACAGGTCCGGCGGGGTGGCGCTGCCCCGGTAGGCCAGCCCTCGCTCGGTCCAGTACGGCGTCAGGGCCCGTTCCAGCAGCACCGCGTACCGGGCGTTGTGCAGGATGCCCATCGCGTCGAGGTCGTCGAAGTGCACCGTGACGTGCTCGACGTGCCCGAAGTCGACGGCGGGTTGGTCGGCGACGGCGTTGCTCATGAGGGGCCTTCCGTTAGCAGGTTCGGGTCGGGGCAGAGCGCCCGCAGGCGGTTCAGCAGGCCGGCGCGGGCGTGCCGGTAGGCGGCGTCCGGGTCGAGCATCCGGGAGTTCATCGCGGCTGCCATCCCGAGCGCGTCGATTTCGTACGCCAACTGCGGGACGTCCAGGTCGGCGGGGAGTTCGCCGGCGTCGACCGCCTGCTGGACGAGGCGTTCGAGGTACGCCGTCCACTGGCGGTACGTCTCGGCGAGCCGGTCGCGGACCGGGCCGGGGCGGGCGTTGAATTCGAACTGGGTGTTGGCGAAGAAGCAGCCACCGGGGAGCACGCCGGTGGCGTAGAAGTCCAGGCGGGCGTCGTGCAGAGCGCGGAGCCGCCGTACGCCGGGTGGGGCGAGCAGCGCCGGTGCGATGACCCGCTCCTGCCAGAGCGCCACCGCGCGGTCGATCGCGGCGAGTTGGAGCGCCTCCTTCGACCGCCAGTGCGCGAAGAGGCCCGACTTGCTCACCCCGAGCGTGTCGGCGAGCTGGGCGAGGCTGAGCCCGTCCAGGCCGGACTCGGTGGCGAGCACCACGGCCGCGTCCAGCGCGGCGTTGCGGCTGCGCTCTCCCCGGGCGAGACGTCCGTCAGCGGTCATGTCGACACCGTACTCAATAAGCACGACCGGTCGTGTTGTTTTCTTCAGTGACTGTCGTCACCCGTCGGTACGCAGCACGCCGCCCCGCCGTCCGGACGGGACGACGGGGCGGCGGTAGGACGAAGGGTCAGGCGATGATCGTGTCGAGGGCGATCTCGACCATCTGGCTGAAGGTCTGCTCCCGCTCCTCCGACGTGGTCTTCTCACCCGTCTTGATGTGGTCGCTGACGGTCAGCACGGTCAGCGCGCGAGCCTTGAACCGGGCGGCGATCGTGTAGAGCGCCGCCGACTCCATCTCCACCGCCAGCACGCCGTAGTCGGCGAGCGTGTCGTAGAGGTCAGGCCGGTCGGTGTAGAAGGCGTCCGCCGCGAGGATCGGCCCGACGCGCATAGCGATGCCGCGCCGCTCGGCAACCTCGACCGAGGTACGCAGCAGCCCGAAATCGGCCACCGGCGCGTAGTCGATCAACCCGTCGAAACGCATCCGGTTCATGTTCGAGTCGGTCGACGACCCGATCGCCGCGACCACGTCCCGCAGTTGCAGGTCGGTGCTGAGAGCACCGCAGGAGCCGACCCGGATCAGCGTCTTCACGCCGTACTCGTTGATCAGTTCGTGGGCGTAGATGGAGGCCGACGGCATGCCCATGCCGGAGCCCTGGACGGACACCTCGACGCCGTTCCAGCGGCCGGTGAAGCCCAACATGCCCCGGACCGTCGAGTAGCAGGTGGCACCCTCGAGGTAGGTCTCCGCGATCCACTTGGCCCGCAGCGGGTCGCCCGGCATCAGGACCCGCTCGGCGATCTCGCCCGGCTTCGCGCCGATGTGCGTACTCATGGCAAAGATCCTGCCAGGCCGACTCCGGTGATACCGGTTCGGCGTCGGAACCGGCGGTCCTGTACCCTCGTCGGCGGTGGCGTGTCCGAGCGGCCTAAGGAGCACGCCTCGAAAGCGTGTGAGGGTTTACGCCCTCCGAGGGTTCAAATCCCTCCGCCACCGCTCTGAAGTGCGAGAACGCCCGGCAGGTCCGCGAGGATCGGCCGGGCGTTCGAGCTTGTCTGGTCGGGTCAGCAGGGGCCCGCGCCCTCGTCGAAGAGGCGGCGGGCCCAGTCGGCGTACCCGGCGATGGTTTTTCGGACGGTGCGCCCGTCGTGCAGGAAGAGGTACGCGCGGTCGCCGGTGCGGGCGAGCAACCCGTCGAGCCGGTGCGTCCCCTGTGGAGCGGGCAGTCGGGTGACCCACGGATAGCGGGCCCAGACCTGGTCGACGGGTGAGCCGGCCGTGATGCCCTCGGGTGTCCGCATCGGGTCGCCGGCCCACAGCAGCACCAGTTTGGCCTCGACGAAGACGGGACTCACCGTGTCGTGGCCGGTGAGCGTCGGGCCGCAGCCGTCCAGGTCGGTACGCAGGATGCCCCGGCGGGTCAGTTCGTCCTCGGTGTCGCCGAACTCGATGTTGCGCAGGCCGTTCAGGTCGACGATCTCGTTGCCGGCGGGCTGGTTCGCCGGGATCGGCCCGGTTGGTGGCGCGCCGCTGCCGGCGATCGAGGCAGCCATCATCAGCATGGCAATAAACGCAAATTGTCGCAATTTCATGGAATCCCCCAGTCCCCAACGGGACCGGGCCGCTCAGGTTGCTGCCCGTCGCCGGATTACTGGTTTTCCCACTGCTCGACCAGCTCGTCCCAGTAGTCGGCGCTGAGCCGCCGCCGCCCGTGCGCCAGCCAGCCGTCGGTGTTCCGCTCCAGGTGCAGGCCCACCTCGGCGAACGGGTCGATCCACGTGCCCCGCTCGACGCCGAGCCGAATCAGCGCCGCGTTGATCGGCCACTGCTCGCGCGGCGCGTCCAACACGTCGTCGAACTGCGGACCCCACGACACCGCGCCGCCGAGCCACACCGCCGCCGACTGGTAGCCGGCGCCACCGCCGAACTCCGCTTCGACGTACGCCACCGGCCCCGACTGCGACCAGCCGGTCAGCAGCTCGGTCAGCGCTGGCGACAGCACCAGGCCGAACGGGTGCTCGGCGCTGCGATCGTCGACCGCGAAGTCCGGCAGTGACCCGGTCAGCTCCACCACCAACTGCGGGGTCACCGGCAGCAGCGCGAAGTCCTGCCGCAGCTCGCCGAGGACGGCGTGATCCAGCTCGGCGGTCTGCTCGCGGAGCAGCTCCACATCCGCGACGACCGCGCTGAGCTGGTAACCCATCGAACCCTCCGCCGTCCACAGCCTGTGGATAGAACATGTGTACGACGGGTTTCGAGGATGCCCCGGCGTCGCCCCCGGACCGTACCCGTCGATCAGGTCCCGCTGTACCGTCGTATCCGTGCCTGATCAACTGACCGTCCCCGGTATGCCGTCCCCGCTCACGCCCTCGTCCGCGGGGCTCTGGCGGGTCGACGAGGCGAACGGTGCCGTGACGGTGTCGGCGCAGCCGCGTACGGACCTCTTCATCGACCCGAGTGGCAGCGTCGACGGGGGCGAGGGCCCGGCGCCCGTCCTCAACGCGGCGACGCTGCTCGGCGACCTGCCGCCGGAGGGTGACTTCCAGTTCAGTGCCCGGGTCACCGTGGCCTTCGGCGCGACCTTCGACGCCGGGGTGCTCCTGCTCTGGCGCGACGAGCGGTGCTGGGGCAAGTTGTGCTTCGAGTTCTCGCCCGAGGCAGAGCCCATGATCGTGTCCGTCATCTGCCGGGGCGTTGCCGACGACGCGAACGCCTTCGTCGTGGCCGACCGGTCGGTGTGGCTGCGGGTCTCGCGAATCGGGCGGGTCTACGCGTACCACGCCTCACTCGACGGCCGGACCTGGCAGTTGATCCGCGTGTTCGGCTTCGACGGCGAGACGTCCCGCGACCGGATCGGGTTCGCGGGCCAGTCGCCGACGGGCGAGGGGTGCGGCGTGACCTTCGACGAGATCCGCTTCCGGGCCGAACGCCTCGCCGATCTGCGCGACGGCTCCTGACCCAGGCCGCCGCTGTCCACAGCCTGTGGATAGAACATGTGTACGACGGATTCCGGGCGGGCTGGCATCGATCCCCGGATCGCTCGACCTGCTGGCCGGCGGGGACGGTGAACTGACTCGAATCTTGGACAGTTTCCGTTCGCCGCTGACGGAAACTGTCCAAGATCTCGTGTTGGGCTGCCCGCAGTCAGGCGTGGTGGGCGATGTGCGCGACGAACGCGCGCCAAGCCGTCGGCGCGAAGGCGAGCACCGGCCCGCTCGGGTCCTTCGAATCCCGTACGCCGACCACGCCGGGCAGATTGTCGGCGACCTCGACACACGCGCCGCCGTTGCCGCTGCTGCGGCTGCTCTTGCGCCACCGGGCGCCATTCAACTCCATGACTCCGCCACTTCCGTCATCAGATCGACCGACTGCCAGTGGGACAGCGCCTCGCCGCGCACGTTCTCCCATGCCGCCATCATGGCCGCGATGTCCTCGGGGTCGCTAGCCACTTGTCCCTGGAGTTGGTTGTCCAGGTAGCCGGCGACCCGGTGGTCGTGGCTGTGGGCGATCACGAACGGTCCGTTGAGCCCCGCGTACGCGCCGGCCGTGCGGGGCACCACGTGCACCCGGATGTGCGGCTCCGCGCACGCCGCGACCACGGCCAGCAGTTGTTCGCGCATGGTCGACCGGCCGCCCACCGGCCGGCGGAGGATCGCCTCGTCGATGACGGCCGTGAACTGCGGCGGGTCGTCCCGCCGGAGAACGCCCTGCCGGCCGAGGCGCACCGCGAGGTGCCGCTCGATTTCGGTCCGGGGGATGAGGCCCGCGCCACCGAGCACGGCGCGGGCGTATGCCTCGGTCTGGAGCAGCCCTGGCAGGACGGTCGATTCGAACCAACGCAGCGATACCGCCTCGCGCTCGATTTCCTGCCAAGGACGGAACCAGATGGGGTCACGGCGTCTCGAAGTGTCCGACCAGATGTCCGACACGTCCTTATGGAGCGCCTCCGCCGCCGCGAGCCGGTGCCGAGGGTGTGGGATGCGGCCCTCGGTCAACCAGCGCGCGACCGTCTTCGGGTCGACGCCGACGGTCTCGGCGAGGGATTCGGTGGTGTGCCCGGTGTCGCTGAGTGCCACCCGCAGCGCGTCGTTCACGGCCCCTCCATTGGATGTCTCGAATATCTGCCGACCATATCGCTACGCGGTGTACCTGTCTGGTGACGCGCGCGACGGTGGTCCACAGAAGACGACGCGACCGGTGGAGGCGACGAAGCCCGGCGGTCGGCGTCAGTCGGAGGGCCGCCCGCCTCCGGTCGGGGGCGCGGCGGCCCTCTTCCACTGCGAAGGAGGAGCCGCCCATGCCCCGACGCCGACACCGGGATCACCTGCCGACCCGTCCCACCTGGCGCTGCGCGGCGTGCGGCATCGCGTGGCCCTGTTCGGCGGCGAAGCTGCGGCTGCTCGGCGAGTACCGCAACGACCGAATCGCGTTGACGGTCTACCTGGCGACGGTCCAGGCGGAGGCCGGCGAACAACTCACCGACCTGGATCCGGCCCGGCTGACCGAACGCTTCCTCTCCTGGGCTCGCGCCCGTGGTTAGCCGGTGTCAGAGACGCCAGATCGACACGGCGACCTCGCGCCGCCGCTCGGCGAACAGGCCATCGCGTACCGTCGCCATCAGGAGGTGACGTAGGTCCGCCTCGAACGCGGGGAGCTGTTCGCCGAACAGGTGCGGCGCCGAGCTGGACAGCGAGAACACCGCCGACATGACCTCGACGACGGAGCGTTCCACGACCATCGCGGGGTCGACCTCGATGCGGGTCGGGTCGGTGAAGCCCGCCTGCCGCATGATCTCGTCCTCGCCGCCGGGGGTGCCGGCGGGCAGCCAACCCTGGCCGGCTCGGCGTACCGGCCCCAGGTAGCTGGCAACCAGCTCATCGATCTGCTGCCACGGCGGCCGGGGGTGGGGCAGCAGGTCGTCCCCGGTCACGCCCTGGTGGGTGTTGGCGTGGATGTGGACCCAGGCCCCGTCGGGCGCGAGCATGTCGCGGACCCGCCGGGCCACGAGCGGCCGGTCCATCCAGTGGAACGACTGGGCGAATGTGACCACCCGGAACGTACCCAAATCGGCCGGCAGGGCCTCGGCGCGCAGGTGCCGCCACTCGACGTTGGTGGCTCCGACCTCGGCTGCCCTGTGCCGCGCCTCGTCGATCATGCCCCGGTCGGCGTCGACACCCACCGCCGCCTCGAACCGGGGCGCGAACAGGAGCGTCAACGACCCCGGCCCGCAGCCGACGTCCAGGAGCCGGCCGGTGCCGTCGAGGTCGAGTTCCTTACCGACCGCCTCCACGAGGCTGGGCGGGTAGGGCATGCGCCCGACGCTGTAGTGGCTCGCGCTGCCCGCGTACAACGTCTCGTCCCACTGCCACGCCGCGTCCGTCACGGCATCGATGAGACCACAAGACCAACGCCCGGCCGACCGATAATGGTCTGCCGGGCGTTGGTGCTGCTCAGATGAGCGGAGGATACGAGATTCGAACTCGTGAGGGTGTAAACCCAACACGCTTTCCAAGCGTGCGCCCTAGGCCTCTAGGCGAATCCTCCGCGAGCCAGGATACAGGCCTTCGCCGGCCGGGCCACCCCACCACCCCCTGAAGATCGACGGGTCGTCGGGTAGGCTGGGCGTCACCTCCCGTGCGGCGGTATCTCGTGAACCTCCCCAGGGCCGGAAGGCAGCAAGGATAAGCGAGCTCTGCCGGGTGCACGGGAGGCCTTTTTGTCTCCGGGGCCCTCGATCCACTCCAGGTCGCCGATGTGGGGCTGTCCCGGGCCGTGGACACCGCCATATCGCCGATATGGAGTCGATCAACCCGCCACAACCCGCCACAACCAGTGCCGGGGCCGGCGGGGTGGGTGGTCACCCGCGCCCGAGCGGCGCAGAATGGCTCGGTCGAGAGGAGGCGGGACGAGTGACGCTGGCGCTCTACCGCAAGTACCGGCCGCGTACCTTCGCCGAGGTCATCGGGCAGGAGCACGTCACCGAGCCGTTGTCGCAGGCGCTGCGCAGCGGTCGGCTCAACCACGCCTACCTCTTCTCCGGCCCACGTGGCTGCGGCAAGACCTCCAGCGCCCGGATCCTGGCCCGCTCGCTCAACTGTGAGCAGGGCCCCACCCCCGAGCCGTGCGGCAAGTGCGAGTCCTGCCGCTCGCTGGCTACCGACGGCGCCGGCTCCATCGACGTGATCGAGATCGACGCGGCGAGCCACGGCGGTGTCGACGACGCCCGTGAGCTGCGCGAACGCGCCTTCTTCGCGCCGGCCAGCAGCCGCTTCAAGATCTACGTGATCGACGAGGCGCACATGGTCTCGACCCAGGGCTTCAACGCCCTGCTCAAGCTGGTCGAGGAGCCTCCGGAGTACGTCAAGTTCATCTTCGCCACCACCGAGCCGGAGAAGGTCCTCGGCACGATCAGGTCGCGAACCCACCACTACCCGTTCCGGCTGATCCCGCCGAAGGTCCTCCGCCCGTACCTGGAGCAACTCACCCAGGCCGAGGGCGTCTCCGTCGAGCCGGCGGTGTTCCCGCTGGTGGTCCGCGCCGGTGGCGGCAGCGCCCGGGACAGCCTCTCGGTGCTCGACCAGCTCATGGCCGGCGCTGGCCCCGAGGGCGTCACCTACGCGCGGGCCGCCGCGCTGCTCGGCGTCACCGACGCCGCGTTGATCGACGAGATGTGCGACGCGCTGGCCGCCGGGGACGGCGCCGCCGCGTACGCCACCGTCGACCGGGTGGCCGAGGCCGGGCACGATCCGCGCCGGTTCGCGTCGGATCTGCTGGAGCGGCTGCGCGACCTGATCGTGCTCCAGCAGGTGCCGGACGCCGCCGCGAAGGGCCTCATCGACGGCCCCGCCGACCAGATCGAGCGGATGGCCGCCCAGGCCGCGCAGCTCGGCCCGGGCACGCTGTCCCGCTGCGCCGACATCGTCCACGACGGCCTGGTGGAGATGCGCGGCACCACCGCGCCCCGCCTGCTGCTGGAGCTGATCTGCGCCCGGATGCTGCTGCCCGGCGCGGACGACTCCACCCGCGGCCTGCTCCAGCGCCTGGAACGCATGGAACGCCGGCTCACCCTGAGCGGCACCGACGCCGCCACCAACCCAGGGGTACGCCCACAGCACGCCCCACCGGTTCCGGCTGCCGCCACCCCGGCACCCGCGAACGCCCCGACCTCCGCACCGCCGTGGGCGGTCGATCCGGCGGAGCCCGCACCGCACAACACTCCCGCCTCGGGCGCTGCCGGCTCGGGCGCTGCCGCCGCGCGCGCGGCTGCCGCTGCCGCCGCCGGGGTGTCGCAGGCGCCGGCCGTGCACACCTCGGGCTCTGCCGGTGCTGGGGTGCCGCACGCGGCTGCCGCCGTCGGTGCTGACTCGTCGCATGCGGCGGCCTCGGGCGCATCGGCCTCGCGTCCCTCGGCCGTCGACGCGTCGATCCCGGTGCCGCCCGCCGCCGGCCAGGCATCCGCCGACCGGGACGCACCCGTCTCGCCCGCCGGACCAGGCGCCGGCTCCCCGGCCCCGCGTCGCGTGGTGCCGCCGTCGGCGGTGCTTCCCGACCCGGCCACGCCAGCGCCGCCCCGACCGGGTGCCCCCGCCGCAGCGCTGGACGCGGTCGCGGTCCGCCGGGTCTGGCCCGACGTGGTCGGCAAGGTCAACCGCACCAACAAGCGGATCGCCGCACTGATGCGCGACGCGGTGGTACGCGAACTCGACGGCGACATGCTGGTGCTGACGGTGAAGTCCACCGTGCTGGCCAAGATGATGGCCGACCATGCGGCGGTGCTCACCGACGCGCTCTACGAGGAGTTGGGCGGCCGCTGGCAGATTCGCTGCGAGGTGGCTGGCGAGCGCGGTGGCGTGTCGCTGTCCGGCCCGCCCCGCTCGCAGTCCGCCGCGCCGGCCCGCGCTGCCGCGCCGCCCGAGCCGCCCCGCGTTGCCGCACCGCCCTCCGAGCCGGCCCGCGCTGCCGCACAGCCCTCCACGCCGCCCCGCGCCGCCGCATCGCCCTCCGCGCCGGCCGAGTCGTCCCCCGCGAATCCGAGCGCCGCATCCGGCCCGTCGAATGTGCAGGCCGCTACTGCCGCGTCGGGCTCGCCGTCGGCCGCGTCGAACGCGCAGGCCGCTGCTGCTCCGACGAGCGTGCAGCCCGCCCCGACGAGCATGAACACCGCTGCTGCTCCGACGGGCGTGCCGTCTGCTGCGCGGACCTCAGCCGCCACTTCCGGCCCGACCAACGCGCCGGCTGCCCCAGCGAATCCGACCGGTGCTGCCGGCTCGGGCGCCCGTGGTGGTCTGCCCGACGGAACGGGCGGGGATGGCTCCGGTGGCCACGGTGCGGGCCGGCAGGGTGGAGCACCGCCCACCGCGCCGGCAGATGACGACGACGACTGGCCGGAAGCGGCCCGCCCCGGCGGTGGTGCTCCCGCTGCCGAGGCGACGGATGACGAGGACTGGCCGGAGGCCGCTCGTCCGGGTGGCGCGTCGGCCGCAAACGGCGCGGGCTCCGGCGTCGCACTGGACGGCTCCGGCTCGGCACCTGCACCGACCGGCGGGCACGCCACAGGCACCAACGGCACCGCCGGGCACGGCACGGGCGCGCACGGCACGGGCACCAACGGCACCGGCGCGCATGGCACGGGCACCAACGGCGCGGGCGGGCATGGCACCGGAGCAGGCGGTTCAGGTGGTTCCGGCCCTGCTGCCGGCGGCGGTAAGCCGGGTGTGCGGGGTAACCCGACACCGGCGGCCCGGCAGCCGGCGACAGCCGGTGGTGCCCCGGTGAGCAGCGCCATCGCCGCAGCTCGCGCGGCGGCGGCGGGACGCGGTGCGCGTACCGGAGCGGCAGCCCGGCCCGTCGCGGACGCCGAATGGGCCGGCGAGCCGCCCTACGATCCGGACTTCGACGGCCCGTCGCGCGGCGGCAGGCCGGGTGGCGCGGCGCCGGCTGCGCCTGTCTACGAGGGGTTCGACCCGGGCGACGAGCCGTTGGACGAGGTCATCGACGAGAAGACCGCCCGGGAGTCCAGCGAGGAGCAGGCGGTACGGCTGCTGCGGGAGACGTTCGGCGCCGAAAAGATCGACGAGGTAGACGCCCGCTGATCCACCACCCCCCGACCCCTCGGTCGATCATGGAGTTGTGGTGGGTGACAAACCACCCGTTGCAGGCCCAACCGGGCACCACAACTCCATGATCGACGGGGGCGGGGCGGGGCGGGGCGGGGCGGGCGGGGCGAGGAGCGCGGTTGGGGCGACGGGGCGGTTGGGGCTGGGGGGCGGCTTGGCTGGTTAGGGGGCTGGGGGTTGCGTTGCTGGGGTTGGGCTTTCGGCTAGCAGGACGCCTAGGCAGCACGCCCAGAGTGGGAAGGGCAGCACGGCTACGCGTTCCATGCCGCCCACCCCGATCCCGACGCCGTGCTGGACGATGAACAGCACCGTGCCGACCAGCGCGGTGAGCCCGGCGGCGAGGGTGAGCCGTCGCCACCGGCCGAGCAGCGTGCTGTTCGGTGCGAGCACGGCGACGAGCAGGCCGACGTTGCCCGCTCCCATGATCAGGAATGCGCCGAGGACGTGCAGGTTCTCGTCGACGTCCGCCGGATAGAGGGCGGCGAGGACGTACCCGGTGGTGGCCAGCAGCAGGAGCGTCTGGGCGGAGCGCACCACGCCGCCGCGACCGACGATCCGCCAGGTCAGCAGGAGGCCGGAGGCGAGCAGTACGGCGGTGGCCAGCATCCCGGCGTTCATCAGCGGATACCAGGGTGAGCACACGTAGCGGGGCCGGGTGGTGTCCCAGACCCCGCAGCCGACGTTGCCGAGGTCGCTGATGTTGTTGGTGGCCCAACTGTAGGGCGGATGCTGCCAGCGCACGCCGGTGATCAGGTTGGCGACCAGGAAGACCGGTGCTGCCGCCACCCAGCACAGCGCTCCGACGCGGCCGGTGCGGCTGAGGTTCATGCCGTCGAGCAGACCAGCGCGGGGGTGCCCGGCGCACTACCGGTAGATGGCCGGTTGCGGGTAGTGGTAGCCGTACCCGGCGGCTCGGCGTGGGCGTACGCACCGGACGGGGCGGGGGCGGTCACAGCGGTTAGGCTGGGCGGCGGCCGAGCAGACGAGTGCGAGAAGGAGCCATCCGTGCGCCCAGGTGGACAGCCGAACATGCAGCAGATGCTGAAGCAGGCGCAGAAGATGCAGCAGCAGATCGCCGCCGCCCAGGCCGAGCTGGCCGAGGCCGAGCTGACCGGCACTGCCGGTGGTGGGCTGGTCACCGCGACCGTCTCCGGTTCCGGCGAGCTCAAGGCGATCAAGATCGACCCAAAGGCCGTCGACCCGGACGACGTGGAGACGCTGGAGGACCTGGTGGTTGCGGCGATGCACAACGCCGCCGAGGCCGCGCGGGAGCTGACCGAGCGCAAGATGGGCCCGGTCGCCGGTGGCATGGGCGGCCTCGGCCTGCCCGGTTTCTGAGCCGGCAGATGTACGAAGGTGCCATCCAGGATCTGATCGACGAACTCGGTCGGCTGCCGGGCGTCGGTCCGAAGAGTGCCCAGCGGATCGCGTTCCACGTCCTGTCGGCGGATCCGGCCGACGTCAACCGTCTGGCCGGCGCGCTGCGCAAGGTCAAGGAGCTGGTGCGGTTCTGCACGACCTGCTACAACGTGGCCGAGTCGGAGCAGTGCCGGATCTGCCGCGACCCACGCCGCACCAACGAGGTGCTGTGCGTGGTCGAGGAGCCCAAGGACGTGGTGGCCATCGAGCGGACCGGTGAGTTCCGCGGCCGGTACCACGTGCTCGGCGGCGCGATCAATCCGCTGGAGGGGATCGGTCCGGACAATCTGCGTATCCGGGAGCTGCTGATCCGGCTTGGTGAGGGCACGGTGCGGGAGCTGATCCTTGCCACCGACCCGAACACCGAGGGCGAGGCGACCGCCACCTACCTGGCGTTGATGGTGAAGCCGATGGGCATCGCGGTGACCCGGCTGGCCAGCGGGCTGCCGGTCGGCGGCGACCTGGAGTACGCCGACGAGATCACCCTCGGGAGGGCCTTCGAGGGGCGCCGAGCCGTCTGAATCCCTGTCGTACGCGCCGATGGTCGGCACCCGGTCCGGGTGCCGACCATCGACGTCTCGGCCCGGCCACTGCCCGGAAACGATCTGACACCTGCTTGCCCCTGCGGCCGCATCGACGTAACAGTTTGGCATCGCGGGTACCGATTATTCGGTTCTGGACGCCGATTACCTTCGATTCGAATGTCAAGCGACGATTGAGGCACGATCCGATACCAACCGTCCACCCGGCAGTTTCCGGCTGGACGCCACGGGAGCTATGGTCACCGCCATCGGTGACCCCTGTCACCACGTTGTCCGTACCCCCAAGGACGAGGTGAAGCACGATGCGTGCACCCAGGCCGAAGGTCGCGATAGCGGCCGTCGCGGTCGCGGCCCTCGCGGTAGCAGGCTGCGCCGAGAGCAACCGCGATGACAATTCCGGCGGTAGCAAGAAGGACACCCTCGTCTTCGGCGTTGCCGGAGACCCGAAGGTGCTCGACCCGAGCTTCGCCAGCGACGGTGAGTCGCTGCGTGTGGCCCGTCAGGTCTTCGAGACCCTGGTCCGACCGGAGGAGGGCGGCACCAAGGTCACCCCCGGCCTGGCCGAGTCCTGGACTCCGGACGCCGCCGGCACCACCTGGACCTTCAAGCTCCGGTCCGGCGTGAAGTTCCACGATGGCACCGACTTCAACGCCGAGGCCGTCTGCGTCAACTTCAACCGGTGGTACAACGCCAAGGGCCTCATGCAGAGCCCCGACGTGACCGCCTACTGGCAGGACGTCATGGGTGGCTTCGCCGCGAACGAGAACGCGGACCTGCCGCCGAGCCTCTTCAAGTCGTGCGCCGCCAAGGACGCGACCACTGTGGACCTGTCGTTCACCCGGGTCTCCAGCAAGATCCCGGCCGCGCTGATGCTCCCCTCGTTCTCCATCCACAGCCCGAAGGCGCTGCAGGAGTTCGACGCCAGCAACGTGGGCGGCACCTCCGAGGACATCAAGTACCCGTCGTACGCGACGGAGCACCCGACCGGCACCGGCCCGTTCAAGTTCAAGGCCTGGGACGTCGCGAACAAGACGCTGACCCTTGAGCGCAACGAGGACTACGCCGGCCCCAAGGCCAAGCTGAAGACCCTGATCTTCAAGACGATCTCGGACGAGAACGCCCGCAAGCAGGCGCTGCGCTCCGGTGACATCCAGGGCTACGACCTGGTCGGCCCGGCCGACGTCGAGCCGCTGAAGGGCGAGGGCTTCAACGTCCTCACCCGTCCGGCGTTCAACGTGCTCTACCTGGCGATCAACCAGAAGGGCAACCCGAAGCTCGCCGACCTGAAGGTCCGGCAGGCCATCGCGTACGCGCTGAACCGTCAGCAGCTCGTCGACTCGAAGCTGCCCCCGGGCGCCAAGGTCGCCGACAACTTCATGCCGGACACCGTCGAGGGTTGGAACGGCGACGTCACCAAGTACACGTACGACCCGGCCAAGGCGAAGGCGCTGCTGGCCGAGGCGGGCGCGTCCAACCTGACGCTGCGGTTCCACTACCCGACCGAGGTCACCCGGCCGTACATGCCGAACCCGAAGGACATCTTCGAGCTGCTCTCGGCGGACCTGAAGGCTGTTGGCATCACCGTCGAGGCGATCCCGCTCAAGTGGAGCCCGGACTACCTCAACGCCACCACCTCCGGGAACAAGCACGACATCCACTTCCTCGGCTGGACCGGCGACTACGGCGACGCCTACAACTTCATCGGCACCTTCTTCGACCGGCCGAAGGACGAGTGGGGCTTCACCAACCAGGCCCTGTTCGACCAGTTCAAGGACGCGGACAGCACCGCCGACATCGCGGCCCGGACCGAGAAGTACAAGGCCCTGAACAAGTCCGTGATGGACTTCCTGCCCGGTGTGCCGATCTCGCACTCGCCGCCGGCGATCGTGTTCGGCAAGGACGTGACCGGCGTCAAGGCGAGCCCGCTCACCGACGAGCGGTACGCCAGCGCCGAGTTCAAGTAAGTCTGATCTGACGCAAGGAACGCGGGCGGGCGCTGTCGCACAGCGCCCGCCCGCAACCCTCCGCACCCCTTCGAGGCCGCCGTGTTCCGGTTCATCGTCAGACGCCTGCTTCAGCTGATACCCACGCTGTTCGGGCTCTCCCTCCTGCTCTTCATCTGGCTACGTCGGCTTCCCGGCGGCCCCGAGACCGCCATCCTGGGCGAGCGCGGCACGCCCGAGATGCGTGCCGCCATCCGCCACAACATGGGCCTCGACGAGCCCATCCTGGTGCAGTACGGCCGGTTCGTTCGCCGGATGATCAAGCTCGACCTGGGCACCTCGACCTCCACCAAGCGGGCGGTCACCACGGAGTTCATCGAGCGCTTCCCCGGCACCGTCGAGCTGACCATCACCGCCATGGTGATCGCGATCGGTGTCGGCATCCCGCTCGGTTATCTGGCCGCCCGACGTCGTGGCCGGTTCCTGGACCACGCGTCCGTGGGCGGTTCGCTGATCGGCATCTGCATCCCGGTGTTCTTCCTGGGCTACGTGCTCAAGGCGATCTTCTCGGAGAACCTGCACTGGTTCCCGTCCAGCGGCCGGCAGGACCCGACGCTCGGGGCGACCCGCGTCACCAACTTCTTCGTCCTCGACGGGCTGATGACCCGCGAGTGGGACGCGGCCGCCGACGCCCTCTGGCATCTGGTGCTGCCCGCCATCGCGCTGGCCAGCATCCCGCTGGCGATCATCGTCCGGATAACCCGGGCGAGCGTGCTGGAGGTTCTCAACGAGGACTTCGTTCGGACCGCCGAGGCCAAGGGCCTGACCGAGCGGACGGTCCGTGGCCGACACGTGCTGCGCAACGCGATGCTGCCGGTGGCCACCTCGATCGGCCTGCTCGCCGGCGGTCTGCTCTCCGGTGCCGTACTGACCGAGACCGTCTTCGCCTTCAGTGGCATCGGAGCGTTCGTCGCCGAGGCCATCGGCCAGCGCGACTATCCGGTGCTGATGGGCTTCATTCTGATCATCGCGGTGGTGTACGTGCTGGTGAACCTCCTGGTCGATCTCTCCTACAGCTTCATCGACCCGAGGGTGAGGGTCCGATGACCCTCAGCCCGGGCAAGAAGCGCGAAAAGATCGACCGGCTCTCGGAGTTGGCCGCCCGCGACGACGAGCGTGGCGTCAGCCTCTGGCAGGAGGCGTTCCGCCGGCTGCGCGGCAACCCGGCGGCGATCGTCGGTGCGATCATCCTGGCGATCTTCGTGCTGGTCGCGGTGATCGGGCCGTTCCTCGTGCCGTACGCGCCGACCGACACGATCGGCATCCGCGAGGGTCTGATCAAGCCGGGCGTCATTCCGGGCCCCGACGGCGATCACTGGTTCGGCTACGACCACCAGGGCCGGGACGAGTTCAGCCGGATGATCGTGGGTGCCCGGCAGACCCTGCTGGTCGGCGTGGTCTCCACCCTCATCGGCCTGGCGGTCGGCGCGCTGATCGGCGGCATCTCCGGTGCCGCGGCCGGCCTCGGTGGCCGGTGGGGGCGGTGGATCGACACCACCCTGATGCGGTTCGTCGACATGCTGCTGGCGATGCCGAGCCTGCTGCTGGCGGTCAGCATCGCCGCCCTGCTCGGCGCCAGCCTGACGACGGTGATGATCGCCGTCGGTGTGGTCTCGGTGCCGGTCTTCGCGCGGCTGCTGCGCGGCTCGATGATCTCGCAGGCCAACAGCGACTACGTGCTGGCGGCCACCTCGCTCGGCGTGAAGAAGTCGAAGATCGCGCTGACCCACGTGGTGCCGAACTCGCTCGCCCCGGTGATCGTGCAGGCCACCCTGACCCTGGCGACCGCGATCATCGAGGCCGCGGCGCTCTCCTTCCTGGGCCTGGGTAACCCCGACACCGCCGTACCGGAGTGGGGGGTCATGCTCGCCGACGCGCAGCAGTACCTCGGCATCCGGCCGTCGCTGGCGATCTACCCGGCGGTCGCGATCATCATCACCGCGCTCGGCTTCACCCTGCTGGGAGAGGCGATGCGCGAGGCCCTCGACCCGAAGCTGCGGAAGTAGGCCCGGTATGTGTGAAGCGCGAGGAGTGAGCTTGCGAGCCCCGCAGTCGCGAACGGAAGGCCAGTAATGGCACTGCTCGAAGTGGACGATCTCTCCGTCACGTTCGCCCGGCGCGGCCAGCGGGCCGTGCACGCGGTCGACGGTGTGTCCTTCTCCGTCGACGCCGGTGAGGTGGTCGGCCTGGTCGGCGAGTCCGGCTGCGGCAAGAGCGTCACCTCGCTGGCGCTCATGGGTCTGCTGCCGAAGCAGCCCGGCCTGCGGGTCGGTGGCAAGGCCGTCTTCGACGGCACCGACCTGCTCCAGCTCGACGACCGGTCTCGGCGGGACATCCGGGGTCGCGACATCGCGATGATCTTCCAGGACCCACTCTCCTCGCTGAACCCGGTGATCCCGATCGGGTTGCAGGTGACCGAGGTGCTCACCCGGCACCGGGGGATGAAGGGCGACGCCGCAGCCAAGGAGGCGGCGTCGCTGCTGGACCGGGTCGGCATCCCGGACCCGAAGCGCCGGCTGAAGGAGTACCCGCACCAGCTCTCCGGCGGGATGCGGCAGCGGGCGTTGATCGCGATGGCGGTGGCCTGCCAACCTCGGCTGCTGATCGCCGACGAGCCGACGACCGCGCTGGACGTCACCATCCAGGCCCAGATCCTGGAGCTGCTCAAGGAGCTGGTGCGGGATTCCGGCACCGCGTTGCTGATGATCACGCACGATCTCGGTGTGGTGGCCGGGATGGTCGACACGGTCAACGTGCTCTACGCCGGCCGGGTGGTGGAGACGGCCCGCCGTCGTCCGCTGTTCCGCGAGCCGCGTCACCCGTACACCGTGGGTCTGCTCGGCTCGGTGCCGCGCCTGGACGCCGGGCGGGGCGAGAAGCTCACCCCGATTCCCGGTTCGGTCCGTGACCTGCTGCCCTGGCCGGACGGCTGCGCCTTCGCCCCGCGTTGCGCCCGCCGCACGGACGAGTGCGTGGGGCAGCCGCCGGAGTTGGCGCACACCTACGACGGGCGCAGCTACCGGTGCGTCAACCCGGAGCCGGTGCCCGGCACGGTGCCCGCTCCCCGCGAGGAGGAATCAGCGTGAGCGAGCGTAGCGAGCGAACCATCAGGCACAGCAGCGTGGCGTCTCGCGCCGGCGCGGAGCGAAGCGGAGCGCTGGCGTGAGCGAGAACGACATCCTCGTCGAGGTACGCGACCTGAAGGTGCACTTCCCGATCAAACGGGGAGTGCTCTTCGACCGGGTGGTCGGGCACGTGAAGGCGGTCGACGGAGTTGACCTGAGCATCCCGCGCGGCAAGACGTACGGCCTGGTCGGCGAGTCGGGCTGCGGAAAGTCCACGCTCGGCCGTGCGCTGCTCCAGCTCACCCCGCCGACTGCGGGCGAGGTCAGCTTCGACGGCGTCGAGCTGACGACGCTGCCGCCGGGCAAGTTGCGCACCATGCGGCGCCGGATGCAGATGATCTTCCAGGATCCGATGTCCAGCCTCGATCCGCGGCAGAACGTCGAGTCGATCCTGACCGAGGGGTTGCAGACCCACGGGATCGGCACCGACCGCACCGACCGTCGGCGGATCATCGGCGAGACGCTGGACGCGGTGGGGTTGCCCCGCTGGGCGTTGTCCCGCTATCCGCACGAGTTCTCCGGCGGGCAGCGCCAGCGCATCGGTATCGCCCGCGCCGTGGTGCTCGGGCCGGAGCTGATCGTCGCCGACGAGCCGGTCTCGGCGCTCGACGTCTCGATCCAGGCTCAGGTCGTGAACCTGCTGGACGAGCTACAGGACAGCCTGGGGCTGACCTACCTGGTGATCGCGCACGATCTCGCGGTCGTCCGGCACATCTCCGACACAGTCGGCGTGATGTACCTGGGCGCGCTGGTCGAGGAGGCGCCGAGCGACCGGCTCTACACCGAGCCGCTGCACCCGTACACCCGGGCGTTGATGTCCGCGGTGCCGGTGCCGGACCCGGACGTGGAGGACCGGCGGGAGCGGATCCTGCTCGCGGGCGACCTGCCCTCGCCCGCGAACCCGCCGTCCGGGTGTCGTTTCCACACCCGCTGCCCGTGGGCGCAGCCCACCCGCTGCAAGGACGAGCGGCCGGTGCTGCGGGAGATCGGCACAAGTCGGGTCGCCTGCCACTTCGCCGAGCAGATCGCCAGCGGAGAGCTGCGCCCGCACAAGGTCAGCGTGCAGATCGTCCGTCCCGAGGGCGAGGGTGACTCGCCGGGTGTGGTCTCCGCCCCCAGCGAGCCCGGCTCGTACGTCTGAGACTGGACGCGGTGCCGGAGGTCGTCAGCCCTCCGGGCGGTGCAGCAGGGCCACCGCGACACCGTGCACCGCGTCCAGCCCGGCCGGGTCGCCCAGCGGGACCGACCCGCCGGTCACCACGTACCACTCGTCCGCGTCCTTGTACTGCACATGCAGCGTGACCGTGCCGTCCGCGTACTCGGTGCGCAGCGTCAGCTCGCCGGTGACCACCCCGACCTCGTCGGTCATCACCCCACCCGGACCTGGCACGATGTCGGCGGTGCGGCTCTGCGCGCCGCCGGCACCATCGGAATCCGCGACCATGCCGGCCCCCGGCACGGCGGCCTGGGTTTCGGCGGCACCGTCCGCCGTCATGCCGGCTGTGGCCGGGCCCTTGTCGCCGGTCTCCTCGGCCTCTGTCACGAGTTGCTCCCCACCGTGCAGCCCTCCAACATGTCGGCCAGAGTGGACTTCTCGGCACTTGTCACAGTCAACCGCCAGTAGTGCTTGACCGCCACCCAGTCTTCCGCGTACTGGCACCAGTACGACCGGTTCGCCGGCTTCCACTGGGACGGGTCCTGGTCACCCTTTGACCGGTTCGACGACGCCGAAACCGCGAAGAGCTGCGGTCGGGTCGTGTCGTTGGCGAAGTCGCCACGCTTCGTGTCGTCCCACTCGTCGGCGCCCGAACGCCACGCGTTGGCCAACGGCACCATGTGGTCGATGTCCACCTCAGAGGGGTCGGCGGCGCTGCGGCCGTCGTACACGCTCTCCCAGCGACCACCGACCACGTTGCAGCCGGACAGCTTCACGTCCTCGCCGTCGCGCTGCAGGATGGTGTCCCGCACGTCGCAGTTCTTGCCGGTGTTCCGCCAGTGCGGAAAACGACTCCGGCTGTAGCCCTTCATCGAGCCGGCCTCGGCGACGGTCAGCTCACCCAACTGCTGCGCCGCGTTGCCGCCGCCACCCGACGGGGACGCCTCCGGTTCGTCCGGAGGGACACAACCGGCAACACCAAGCGCCAGCGCCGCGACGAGCGCGGTCACCGCCGCGCGCGATCCTGATCTGGTACGCACAGACGACACCTCTCCAGCTTGCGGGCTCTCGGCGATTGCGCACAGTACCCGGGGATGGTTTCGGCGTTTCGTGGCGTCTCCCACAATCTGCAAGGCAGATTGGTGAGATGACCACCTCCGTTCCCTCGCCCGCTCTGCGGATGGGCACCGCCGCCGGTCGGGGGACGCTGCTCGCCGCAGTGCTCGCCTCCGGAATGGTCTTCCTCGACGGCACCGTCGTCAACGTGGCGCTGCCGAAACTCGGTCAGGATCTCGGTGCCAATGTGGCCGATCTCCAATGGACCGTCAACGGTTACCTGCTGACGCTGGCGGCGTTCGTGCTGCTCGGCGGGGCGCTCGGGGATCGCTTCGGCCGGCGGCGGGTCTTCCTGATCGGGGTGGTGTGGTTCACTGCCGCCTCGGTGCTGTGCGGGCTGGCCCAGGGCACCGGCACGCTGATCGCGGCCCGGTTCCTCCAGGGCGTCGGCGGCGCGCTGCTCACCCCCGGGTCCCTGTCGGTGCTCCAGGCCAGCTTCCACCCCGACGACCGGGGGCGGGCGATCGGTGGCTGGGCCGGCCTGTCCGGAGTGTCCACGGCGTTGGGGCCGTTCATCGGTGGCTGGCTGATCGACGCGCTGTCCTGGCGGTGGATCTTCTTTCTGAACGTGCCGCTCGCCGTGCTCGTGTTGCTGGCCACCGCGCGGTGGGTGCCGGAGAGCCGCGACGAGAACGTCTCGCGGACGCAGGGGCCGGGCCACACCCGACGCCGGTTCGACGTGGCCGGTGCGTTGCTCGGCGCGTTCGCGCTCGCCGGCATCACGTACGCCCTGATCGACGCGCCCGCACGCGGCTACGCGTCGGCCCCGGTCCTGGTCGCGGTGCTCGTCGGGGTGGTGGCGGCGGTGTCGTTCGTCCTGCTGGAACGGCGGCGCGGCGACACCGCGATGCTGCCCACCGGGTTGTTCGGCAGCCGGCTCTTCTCGGTGCTGAACATCTTCACCGTGGTGGTCTACGCGGCGCTCGGCGGCTTCACCTTCTTCTTCGCCGTCTACCTGCAGAACGTCGTCGAGTGGTCGGCCCTCCGCACCGGGATCGCGTTGCTGCCGATGACGGTGCTGCTGCTCATCGGGTCGGCCCGGGCCGGGGCGCTGTCGGCGCGGATCGGCCCCCGGCTGCCGTTGGCCGTCGGGCCGGTGGTGGCCGCCGCCGGCCTGCTGCTGTTGCGTGGCGTCGGGCCGGGCGCGTCGTACTGGCGGGACGTGCTGCCCGGGGTGCTGCTCTTCGGCCTCGGGCTGACCCTGGTGGTGGCGCCGCTGACCGCGTCGGTGCTGGCGGCGGTGCAGGACCGGTTCTCGGGGGTGGCCAGCGGCTTCAACAACGCCGCGGCCCGGGCCGGCGGTCTGCTCGCGGTGGCCGCGTTGCCGCTGCTGGTCGGCCTCTCCGGCAGCGGGTACGAGCAGAAGACCGAGCTGACCGACGCGTACCGGGGTGCGCTGCTCTGGTGTGCGGGGCTGCTGCTGGCCGGCGCGGTGCTGGCCCTCGTGCTGGTGCACCGACCACCCCGCGCGGCCCCACCGTCGCAGCCCTGCCACTCGCTGCCCGCCGCCACACCCCCGAAGTAGGGCACCACCTCGGGGGTGCGGCGCGTGTCGTCTACTGGCGGGCGCGGTTGACGGCGCTGGTGACCGCCTTGATCGAGGCGGTCACGATGTTGGCGTCGGTGCCGACGCCCCAGACCGTGCGGCCGTCCACCTCGCACTCCACGTACGCGGCGGCCTGCGCGTCACCACCGGAGGAGAGCGCGTGCTCGTGGTAGTCGAGCACCCGCACGCCCACCCCCACCGACTGGAGCGCGTTGACGTACGCGTCGATCGGGCCGTTACCGATCGCCGTGAGTGACCGCTGCTCGGTGCCCACGCCGACCTGGGCTTCGATCTCGACCTTGCCGTCGGTGGTGCCGATCGTGTAGCCGGCCAGACGGACCGCCGGGTCGGGCTGGTGGTCGAGCAGGTAGTGCGTCGCGAAGATCTCCCACATGGCGCGCGGGTCGACCTCTCCGCCGTCGTGATCGGTGACCTGCTGCACCACCCCGGAGAACTCGATCTGGAGCCGGCGGGGCAGGTCCAGTTGGTATTCGCTCTTCATGATGTACGCGACGCCGCCCTTGCCGGACTGCGAGTTGACCCGGATGACCGCCTCGTAGGTGCGGCCCAGGTCTTTCGGGTCGATCGGCAGGTAGGGCACCGCCCAGGTGTGCTCGTCGACCGGTACGCCGGCCGCCTTCGCGTCGGCGTTGAGGGCGTCGAAGCCCTTCTTGATGGCGTCCTGGTGCGAGCCGGAGAATGCGGTGTAGACCAGGTCGCCCGCGTACGGGTGGCGCTCGTGCACCGGCAGTTGGTTGCAGTACTCGACGGCTCGCCGGATCTCGTCGATGTTGGAGAAGTCGATCATCGGGTCGATGCCCTGCGAGAACAGGTTGAGGCCCAGCGTCACCAGGTCCACGTTGCCGGTGCGCTCACCGTTGCCGAACAGGCAGCCCTCGATCCGGTCGGCGCCGGCGAGCAGGCCCAGCTCGGCGGCGGCCACCCCGGTGCCCCGGTCGTTGTGCGGGTGCAGGCTCAGCACCACGCTGTCCCGGCGCGGCAGGTGCCGGTGCATCCACTCGATTGAGTCGGCGTACACGTTCGGCGTCGCCATCTCGACGGTGGCCGGCAGGTTGATGATCAGGGGCCGGGCGGGCGTCGGGTCGATCACGTCGATCACCCGGGAGCAGACCTCCAGCGCGTACTCCAGCTCGGTGCCCGTGTAGGACTCCGGCGAGTACTCGTAGAAGATCTCGGTGTCCGGGGTGTGGATCTCCGCGTACTTCTGGCAGAGCCGGGCACCGGTGGTGGCGATGTCGGCGATGCCGTCCTTGTCCAGGCCGAAGACGACCCGGCGCTGGAGCGTGGAGGTCGAGTTGTAGAAGTGCACGATCGCCCGCTTCGCACCGCGCAGCGACTCGAACGTCCGGTCGATCAGGTGCTCCCGGCACTGGGTGAGCACCTGGATGGTGACGTCGTCCGGGATCATGTCCTGTTCGATGAGCTGCCGGACGAAGTCGTAGTCGGTCTGGCTGGCCGACGGGAAGCCGACCTCGATCTCCTTGTAGCCCATCTGCACCAGCAGCTGGAACATCCGGCGCTTGCGCTCGGGCGACATCGGGTCGATCAGCGCCTGGTTGCCGTCGCGCAGGTCCACCGCGCACCAGCGCGGCGCGGCCTCGACAGTGCGGGTGGGCCAGGTGCGGTCCGGCAACTCCACCCGGACCTGCTCCTGGTAGGGCTGGTAGCGGTGGTACGGCATCCCACTCGGGCGTTGCCGAGCGATCGGATCGGTGTCAGCGTCGGTGACAGGTTGAGCCATCTCAGAGTGCTCCCTGGAACATGTGGCGTCAGCAGATCGGAAGGTGTCGGCACGGTGCCGCGCGACGGTGCACGCGCGACTGCCGATAAGAAGATCGGATGTGCTGGACGGCGCGATGCGACTCCGCGACGAGGTGCCGGCCGGTTAGGCCTCGTCGCGGCGGCTAAGGAGAAGAAGCGCACGCCACATGACCAGGTAACCCTACGTGGTGGAGCGGGAGGCGCAAAGGTAGGTCCGGACTATGGGACCGACGTCATGCTCTCCTCCGGAGCCGCGGCACCCAGCCTCGGAGTCCGTCCGGCCCAGGCCACCACGGGCACGATCGCCAGCCCGACCAGGACGAAGATCGCCGCCGTCGGGTACCACCCCCAGCCGCCGGTGGTCACACCGAGCGCGGTCAGCCCCGCCGGGGCGATCAGGTACTGCACCTGCTCGCCGAGCCGCAGCGCCCCCACGTACGCGCCGCGCTGGTCGTCCGGCGGAAGGGTGGCGGTGAGCCCCCAGGCACCCGCCGACTGGATCAACTCGGCCAGGATCAGCAGCGTCGCGGCGGCCACCAACACCGCGATGGTGAGCCCACCCCGGGTGACCCCGGAGATCGGCAGGACCAGGCAGAACAGGGCGACCAGCAGGCCGCCCCGGCGCGAGGCCCGGGCCGCGCCCGACGCGGTGTCGGCACCCCGGCTGACGCGTACCTGGAGCAGCACGATCAGGACCGTGTTGAGCAGCACCAGGGCGGCGATCACCGTCTTCGGGGCGTCGGTGTGGGTGAGGATCCACAGCGGCAGCACCGTCAGGTAGAGCACCCCGTGCGCGGTGAGCAGCCCGGACAGCAGGGACACCGCCATGAACGGGCGGTCCCGGAGCACGGTGAGCCGACTCATCGGCTCCACGGGCCGGGCCACGTGGGGCAGCCGGGGCAGTCGCCGTACGAAGAGAGCCGTCACCAGGATCACCGTCGCGATGAACCAGACCATCCCCCGGTACGCCTCGATCGTGTCCACCGCCAGCACCACGCCGCTGATCACCGCGCCGAGCCCGAAGCCGACGTTCAGCGACGAACGCTGGTACGCCATCGCGGTGACCCGTTCGGCCGGGGGGAGCGCGTTGATCGAGTAGACCTGGCGGGCCACGCCGGTGGCGGCGTCCACCGTGGCGAGCGCCACCACCACGGCGAGGAACCCGGCGAAGCCGCCGACGAACGGGTAGGTCGCGAACAGCGCCGCGTCCAGCACCAGCCCGACGATCCAGACCCGCTGCGGGCCGTACCGGTCGGTGAGCCCGCCCAGCGGCACCGTACCCAGCAGCGACACCCCCGCCGCGATGGACAGCCCCAGCCCGACCTGTGCGGCGCTGAGCCCGAGCGCCCGGGTGAAGAAGACGGCGCTGCCGGCGTGGAACAGGCCGCTGCCGATGGCGTAGACCATGGCCTGCATGGCCAGGGCGCGGGTCAGCCCGGCCGGCGGTACGACGTTTCGGACGACGGTGCGGATGGTTTCTCTGGCCCCCATGGCCGGTGAGTGAACCGTGCCCCCATGGCCCCGGTCGAACCTTTTAGGCTGGACCGAATCGTGCGGGGGTGCGTGTGTCCGAGTTGCGGTTCAGCCTGGCCGACGTGGCGGGGGTGCGGCTCGCCGTGTCGCCGGCCAACGAGACGGTCATGAGCATGTTTGCGCTGGCCAATCCGACCCGCTACGCCGTGCACCTGCCCTGGATCGACCGGGCCCGCGTGACCCTGCGTCGGCCCGAGGTGGCCGACCGGGTCCGACCGCTGGTGGAGCTGACCCGGCCGCGTTGCTGGCTGCCCGACTTCCTCACCCCGGCGGCCCGGCCGAACCTGGAGATGGTCGAGCAGCTCGACCAGATCGCGGCGACGCCGCCGGACGTGGTTGTCCGGGACCTGTGGGCGACCACCACGAGTCGACCGTTGAGCCCGTTCGGGCAGGCGCTGCTCGCCGATCCCCGCGGCCTGCTGCCGCAGCTCGTCGACGCGATGCGGGTCTGGTACGACGAGGCGATCGCCCCGGACTGGCCACGGATGCGCGCGCTGCTCGACGCCGACGTGGCGTACCGCGCCGCCCAACTCGCCGAGGGCGGTGCCGAGCGGCTGTTCGAGCAACTCCACCCGAGCCTGCGCTGGCTCGGTGACCGGGTCGTCACCGACGACCCGTTCGAGCGGGACTTCGACCTCCGCGGTCGCGGGCTGGCGCTGAACCCGGGCGTGTTCACCGACCGGCGGGTGCTGTGGAACCTGCTGGAGGAATCGCTGCCCGTCGGGGTGTACCCGGTCCGGGCGGTCGGAACGCTCTGGGAGGCGACCCCGAGGCCGCCCGGTGACTCGCTGGCGCGGGTGGTCGGCCCCGGCCGGGCCGCGCTGCTGCACCTGCTCGACGCGGCGTCCACCACCACCGACCTGGCCCGACTCACCGGGATGTCCGCCGGGAACGTCTCCCAGCACCTGGCCGCGCTGCACGCCGCCGGCCTGGCCTCCCGGTCTCGACAGGGTCGGCACGTCCTCTATCGCAACACCGATGCCGCGAGGATTCTGCTCCGTGCCAGCCGTGGCGGGTGACCTGATCGGGCGATCAGCACAGCAGCAGGTCGGCGACCGGGCGGCGGTGACGCAGGTCGGTTTCCCTGGCGCGTAGGTCGGCCGGGAGAGCGAACGGGTCCCCGAGTCGGCCGACGGCGGCGACCACCAGCGGGCGGACGCCGCCGGGCAGGTTGAGCTCGGTGGCGAGGCCGGCCTGATCGAAGCGGGTGAGCTGGCGCACGTGCAGGCCGAGCGCGGTGGCCTGCAAGGTCAGGTGGGCGATCGCCTGACCGAGGTCGTACGCGGCCCGCTCGGTGTCGCCGCCGGTGTGCGCGCCGACCACCAGGGTCGCGGCGTGCCGGACCCAGCCCTGGTCGCTGTCCGGGAGGCTGCTCATGATCCGCTTCCAGTTCTCGTCGTCCCGGTGGCCGAGGGCGAACCGCCAGGGCTGCCCGTTCTCCTCCGACGGCGCCCAGCGCGCGGCCTCGAGCAGCGAGGCCGCTTCGTCCGGGGTCAGTTCGGCGCTCGGGTCGAAGGCGCGAGGGCTCCAGCGGAAGGCGAGCAGCGGGGTGAGGTCAACCATGGTGAGAATCGTCCTGTACGGGTGATTCGTGACTCAGGGCAGCCTCGCCAAATGTGGTCAAACGCACCCGTAACGGGATGAAGATCAGGACGTTCCCGCGCCCGGGCTGTCCGACGGGTCAGGGGTTGGGGGTGCCGCGGTGTCGAGGGGTTCCGCGTCCACCACCGGCCCGGCCAACTGCACGGTCGCCGGTGCGGGGGCGGGCGGGGCAGCCAGCCGCAGCGTCCCGGCAGCGGTCCGGACACCGGTCGGCGTGCCGTCGGGGTCGTAGCAGTAGATGCCGACGTCCAGCGGGGCGTTGAGTGAGGCCGAGGTGGACTCCACCGAGTAGCAGGCGCCGGTCAGTCCCTTGGGTGTGGCGGCCAGGGCGACCGCGAGCGGCGCGCGTCGGTCGGTCAACACGTCCAGCCAGTCGGTGAGCGCATGCTGGATCCGAGGGTCGAGCCGGCGCGGGAGTGTGTCGTCGCGCTCACCGAGGCGTACGCAACGCGCCGGCTCCGGTCGAGCGCTGGACGGAAGGGCGCACTGGAACAGCCCGTCGGCCGTGGCGGCCAGCGAGATGTCTGCGGTGCCGCCGAGCGCCCCACCCGGCACGTCGACCCGCCAACTGCCGTCGTTCGCGCTGGTGAACACGATGCTGCGGTCGGGTTGACCGGGTTGGCTGAACACGTACTGCGCCACGAGATGGCGATCCTGCGCGGCGGCGGCCAGGGCGGCCAACTCGTCGCGGGCGGCGTCCACCCTGACCGGCCCGGGATCGGCCGGGGGTGGGGGTGCGGGCTGCTCAGTGGTGCAGGAGAGCAGGGCAGTCGGCAGGGCGAACACGAGCGACCCGAGCACGCGGCCGGCCGAGCGGTTGAGGACGGGCACCGGCTCATTCTGGTGGGTGCGGCCGGCTCGCGGGGAGCAGCGCGCAGCCGGGCCGCCCCGGCGTGTCGGGCGCGACTTTTTGGGCGTACCCGACGGGCTTGCGGACCTGGCCACCCACGCTGACTGACGGGTCACGCGGGCCGGATGGTGGGATCACACGACCCGGCGTCGTGGCCCGCCGGATACCCTCATGGGGTCTGACATGCGCCGCCGGCCCCGGTTCCGGCGGCGTCGGCACGCTCAGGGACTCCGGGAGGGAGTGCACCGTCGTGGCACTCGTGGTGCAGAAGTACGGCGGGTCCTCCGTCGCGAACGCGGAGCGGATCAAGCGGGTGGCCGAGCGCATCGTCGCCGCCCGCAAGGCCGGCGACGACGTCGTGGTGGTGGTCTCCGCGATGGGGGACACCACCGACGAGTTGCTCGACCTGGCCAACCAGGTCAGCCCGTTGCCGCCGGGCCGCGAGCTGGACATGCTGCTCACCGCCGGGGAGCGGATCTCGATGGCCCTGCTGGCCATGGCGATCCACAACCTGGGGTACGAAGCCCGCTCGTTCACCGGCTCGCAGGCCGGCGTGATCACCACCTCGGTGCACGGCCGCGCACGGATCATCGACGTCACCCCGGGGCGCCTCAAGGGCGCGCTCGACGAGGGGTCGGTGGTGATCGTGGCCGGTTTCCAGGGCGTCTCGCAGGACACCAAGGATGTCACCACGCTGGGCCGGGGCGGTTCGGACACCACGGCCGTGGCGCTCGCCGCCGCCCTGCACGCCGACGTGTGCGAGATCTACACCGACGTCGACGGCATCTTCACGGCCGACCCGCGGATCGTGCCCAACGCGCGGCACATCCAGCAGATCACCTACGAGGAGATGCTGGAGCTGGCCGCGTGCGGCGCCAAGGTGCTGCACCTTCGTAGCGTGGAGTACGCCCGCCGGGCGGGGTTGCCGATCCACGTCCGTTCGTCATACTCGACCAACACCGGCACGATGGTCACCGGATCGATGGAGGACCTTTCCGTGGAGCAGGCACTGATCACCGGGGTCGCGCACGACCGCAGCGAGGCCAAGATCACGATCGTCGGCGTGCCCGACGAGCCGGGCGCCGCCGCGCGGATCTTCGACACCGTCGCCGGTGCCGAGATCAACCTCGACATGATCGTGCAGAACGTCTCCACCGAGGGCACCGGCCGGACGGACATCTCGTTCACCCTGCCCAAGGCCGACGGCCCGACCGCGATGACCGCGCTCAGCAAGATCCAGGAGTCGGTCAAGTTCAAGGGCCTGCTCTACGACGACCACGTCGGCAAGGTCTCGCTGATCGGCGCGGGTATGCGCTCGCACCCCGGCGTGGCCGCCGGCTTCTTCGCCGCGCTCGGCGCGGCCGGGGTCAACATCGAGATGATCTCCACCTCCGAGATCCGGGTCTCCGTCGTCTGCCGGGACACCGACCTCGACGCCGCGGTGCGCGCCATCCACGACGCGTTCGAGCTGGGCGGCGACAGCGAAGCCGTGGTCTATGCGGGGACGGGTAGGTAGCGCCGATGACGGCGCTGCCCACCCTCGCCGTGGTCGGAGCGACAGGTGCCGTCGGCACCGTGATGTGTGAGCTGCTCACCGGGCGTCGCAACGTCTGGGGTGAGATACGGCTCATCGCCTCCGAACGTTCGGTGGGCAAGCGGGTGCGCTGCCGGGGCGAGGAGATGGTCGTCCAGGCTCTGACACCAGAGGCATTCGACGGGGTCGACGTGGCGATGTTCGACGTGCCCGACGAGGTCTCCGCCGAGTGGGCGCCCATCGCCGTCGCCCGCGGCGCGATCGCGGTGGACAACTCGGGCGCCTTCCGGATGGAGCGGGACGTCCCGCTGGTGGTTCCGGAGATCAACCCCGAGCAGGTTCGCGACCGGCCCCGGGGCATCATCGCCAACGCCAACTGCACCACCCTCGCGATGATCGTCGCGGTCGCGCCGCTGCACCGCGAGTACGGCCTGCGGGAGCTGGTGCTCGCCTCCTACCAGGCGGTTTCCGGGTCCGGCAAGGCCGGCGTGGACATCCTGCACGACCAACTCGCCAAGGTCGCCGGGGATCGCGCGCTCGGCTCCCGCACGGGTGACGTCCGCCAGGCCGTCGGCGACGACCTCGGCCCGTTCCCGGCCCCGCTGGCGCTCAACGTGGTGCCCTGGGCCGGCTCACCCGCCGACGACGGCTGGTCGTCGGAGGAGATGAAGATCCGCAACGAGTCGCGGAAGATCCTCGGCCTGCCCGACCTCAAGGTCAGCGCCACCTGCGTCCGGGTGCCGGTGGTGACCGCCCACTCGGTGGCCGTGCACGCCGTCTTCGCCACAGAGGTGGACGCCGAGGGCGCCCGCGAGGCGCTGCGCAACGCCCCCGGCGTGATCCTGGTCGACGACCCGGCCTCCGGGGAGTTCCCGATGCCGATCGACGCGGTCGGCACCGACCCGTCCTGGGTCGGCCGGATCCGCCGCGCCCTCGACGACCCGCGCGCCCTCGACTTCTTCGTGACCGGCGACAACCTCCGCAAGGGCGCCGCCCTCAACACAGCCCAGATCGCCGAACTCCTAGCCAAAGAGCTAAAAACCCCGTAACCCCGCTGCCTCTCTTCACCCGCGATCTTGCAGTTTCTGCCCCGACATATGGGGTGAATGCGGCAAAGAGGCGACCGAAAGTGCAAGATCGCGGGGGTGGGGTGGCGGGGATTAGGCCGCTGCTAGGTGGACTCCGTCTCGGCCTTGGCGTTTTACCGCGTAGAGGGCCTGGTCGGCTCTCCGGAGGGTGCGATCGGGGGACTCGCCGGGGCGGGGTAGCGCGACGCCCACGCTGATCGTGCGTCCGGTGCGACGCGCCGCCTCGGCCAGCCGTTCGGCGATCCGGACCGCCTCCTCCGGACGGTTCACCTCGATCACCGCGACGAACTCGTCACCGCCGATCCGGTACAGCTCGTCCCCGTGCCGCAGCGCTCCCTCCAGCGCCCGGGCCAGCCCGACCAGCACCTGGTCGCCAGCCTGGTGGCCGTACGTGTCGTTAATCGTCTTGAAGCCGTCCACGTCGATCGCCAGCAGCGCCGTACGCCCCGGGGTGGCCGCCGCTATCCGCTGCCCGAACGGGCCGGTGTGCCCCAGCCCTGTCAGCGGGTCCGAGCTGGCCTGCTCCCGCAGCCGGGCCAGTGTGCGCAGTCGGTCCAGGCTGGTCCACACCTGCCCGGCGAGCAACTCCATCAGGCTGACCGTGGTCGGGTCCGGACGCAGTGCCCGCTCGTCGGCGACGAGGAGCGCCCCGCCCGCGTCCGACGGCCCGACCGGAACGGCGATCAGCGAGCGCACCCCGGCCCGGGTCAGCGGCCGGTAGTCCTCCGTCGGCGGGTGCCCCACCTCGCCCAGCGTGTACCCGGCCCCGTACCGGTGCGCCCGGTCCACCATCCGACCGAGCGCCTCCGGCCCCGCCACGGCCAACTCGGCACGGATGCGGATCTCCAGGTCCCCCGGGGCCAGCGGCGACGGCCCGAGCCGGGCACCACCCGGCCCGCCGATCAGCAACACCGCCGTGGAGAGGGTGGAGACCTCCCGGGCGGCGCAGGTCGCCGCGCTCATCACGTCCCCCTCGGTCGCGGCGGACGAGAGCGCGGCGGCGTGCCGGAGAAGCTTCTCGCTGCGACTCTCCGCCGGAGGGCCGCCGAGCGCGGCGATCCGAGCGCCGAGCCGAGCCGCCACCCGCTGCGCGGTGTCCCGCCACGGCTCCAGGTCGACCGGCCCGCTCCACTGCACGTCGAGGACGCCGATCGCCCGGCCTGCCGGGTCCAGCACCGGCACGCACAGCTCTGCGGTCACGTCGGGGCGTACCGGCAGGTAGTCGGGGTCGACTGTGACATCCGGGACCACGGCCGCGGTGCCGGTGGCGAACACCCGGCCGACGATCCCGGTGCGTGCCGGCACCGTGGCGAAGACCTGCCAGGCGCCGGTCGCTGCCACGCAGCGCAGCCGATCATGGACATCGAGAAGCACGGAGATGGTTGCCGAGGTGTGCTGGGACAGGGCGCTTACCGTCCACCGACAGGCCTCCGGCACGCTCGACGCCATCGTCAGGCGGGCGGTGACGTCACGGATGACTCGCTGATGATCCACTCGCACGTCGTTCCAGGTAGGGGAGGGGTCGGCCGGGCGCCGAGCCGCGCGATCAAGCGTACTCACGGCTGACCGGGCACCGATTTGCTTCGTACACATGTGCCATCCACAGGCTGTGGACGCAGCCTGTGGGTTCAGGCGGCGGCCGGCACTAGCGTGGGGACCCCCGGCGCCGAGGAGGCCAGCCCATGCCCGGTGACCCGCGTCCGACCGCCGCCGTGACCCGCGGCTCCGTCGGGGTCGCCGCCGAGGAACAACTCGTCTGGTACGTCGCGTACGGCTCGAACATGCACGCCGCCCGGCTGGCCTGGTACATCGGTGGCGGCTGCCCGCCCGGCGGCCGGCGGACGTACCCGGGCTGCCGGAACCCCCGCCCTCCGAGCCGGTCGATGCCGGTGTCGCTGCCCGGCGGGATCTACTTCGCTGGCGAGTCCGGTGCCTGGACCGGTGGGATGGCGTTCTACGACCCGCACCTGCCCGGGCTGGCCGCGGCTCGGGCCTACCTGGTCACCATCGAGCAGTTCACCGACATCGCCGCCCAGGAGATGTACCGCCCAGCGGGCGACAGCGCCGGCCTGCTCCCGACGACCGTCGAGGCGATCGACACCGCCGTCGCCGACGGACGCGCCACGCTCGGCCCCGGACGCTACGAGACGCTGGTCTGCCCGGGCCGCCGCGCCGGAGTCCCGATGCTCACCTTCACCGCTCCCGAGCCGGCATCCGCCGTCCGGTGCCGGCCACCCGCGCCGCTCTACCTCGGCATGATCGCCCGAGGGCTGCGCGAGTCGCACGGCTGGCCGGCCGAGCGGATCGCCGGCTACCTCGCGCAGCGTCCCGGTGTCGCGGACGGCTGGTCACCCGATGCTGTCACTGCCCTGGTCATCGATGCGCTCGCCGTCGACTGACCGCGCCGAACACACGGCTCGACCGGTCGGCGTTCGGATGAGAGGCTGTCCGAGGGCGGCGACCCCCAACCGCCGCCATCCACGATCGACACTTCCGACGGCGTCGGTCGGCGGCCCGGTCGACCCACAGTCCGGACGCCGCACACGCCGATTCTCACGAGGAGTCTCATGTCCATACCCGGGATGCGTCGGGCCGCTGTCGGCCTGACCGCGCTCGCGGTGGCAGCGCTCGGCGCCGTCGCCACCACCCCCGAGCAGGCGGATGCCCGACCGAAGCCGGTCGACGTCACCCTGCTGGCCCTCAACGACTTCCACGGCAACCTCGAACCGCCGAGCGGGTCCAGCGGCACCATCGCCGGGCAGACCGCTGGCGGCGTCGAATACCTCGCGACCCACCTGGCCGAGCTGCGTGCCGCCGCCAAGAAGAAGAACACCATCACCGTCGCCGCCGGTGACCTGATCGGTGCGTCCCCGCTGCTCTCCGCCGCGTTCCACGACGAGCCGACCATCGAGGCGCTGAGCATGGCCGGGCTGGACTACGCCAGCGTCGGCAACCACGAGTTCGACGAGGGCGCCGCCGAGCTGCTGCGGATCCAGAACGGCGGCTGCCACCCGGTGGACGGCTGCGGCGACGGCACCCCGTACCGGGGCGCCGGCTTCAAGTACCTGTCCGCCAACGCCTTCAAGACCGCCACCGGCAAGCCGCTGATGGCGCCGTACGCGATCCACAAGGTGCAGGGCGTCAAGGTCGGCTTCATCGGGATGACCCTGGAGGGCACCCCGGAGATCGTGAGCCAGCAGGGCGTCGCCGGCCTCACCTTCACCGACGAGGCCGACACCGCCAACCGGTACGCCCGCGAGCTGCGGCGCAAGGGCGTGGAAGCGATCGTCGTGCTGCTGCACGAGGGCGGCACCCAGGCCGCCACCGGTGGCATCAACGACTGCGTCGGCATGACCGGGCCCATCGTGGACATCGCCAACCGGATGGACCCGTCGATCGACGTGGTGGTCAGTGGCCACACCCACCAGGCGTACAACTGCGACATCAACGGCAAGCTGGTCACCAGTGCCAGCTCGTTCGGTCGCCTGGTCACCAACATCGACCTGAAGATCGATCGTCACTCCGGTGACATCATCTCCGCGGCCGCCGAGAACGTGGTGGTCAGCCGGGACGTCGCCAAGGACCCGAAGCAGACCGCGCTGATCAACCGCTACAAGACGGTGCTCGGCCCGGTCGCCGGCCGCCAGGTCGGCGAGACCACCCAGGCCATCACCCGGAGCCAGGAAACCCTCTTCGGTACGGCCATGGGCGAGTCCCCGCTGGGCAACCTGATCGCCGACGCGCAACTCGCCGCCACCGACGACGAACAGAATGCCGTCGCCGCCTTCATGAACCCGGGCGGCGTCCGGGCCGACCTCGACGCCGGCCCGGTCACCTACGAGGAGGCGTTCACGGTGCAGCCGTTCGCCAACAACCTGGTGACACTGGACCTGACCGGAGCACAGCTCTACTGCGTCCTGGAGCAGCAGTTCGTCACCGGCCGGACGCTGTACCCGTCGTCGACCGTCGGCTACGTGGTCGACCCGGCCGGCACCACCGGCACCGCCACCGACCCGTGCGCCGGCACCCGCGTCGTCCGGGGCAGCCTCACCCTCGGCGGCACCGCCGTCGACACCGCCGCCACCTACCGGGTGACGGTGAACAACTTCCTCGCCGGCGGCGGCGACGGGTTCAGCGCCCTCACCGGCGGCACGAACCTGGTCACCGGCCAGATCGACCTGGACGCGTTCGTGGCGTACCTGACCGCGCAGTCGCCGGTCTCCGCCCCGACGCTGGACCGTATCCGCACCACCGCCGAGGTCCCCGCCGCCTGACGGCCGACCCCGCGACGACCGGGCCCCGGAGCATCCGCTCCGGGGCCTTGCCGTTGCGCGGGCCTTGCCGTTGCGCGGGCCTTGCCGTTGCGCGGGCCTTGCCGCCTGTCGCGGGCCTTGCCGTTGCGTAGGCCTTGCGGCGTGCGCGGGTCTTGCCGCCTGTCCCGCGCAAGATCGTGCTCGAACATGGAAGTAGTGGCCTCCGGCGGGGAGGAAGGCCACTACAACCAGGATCGAGCACGATCTTGCGAGCGTCGAGGCGTCGAGGCGTCGAGGCGATGCGGTGTGGGGCGGGGCGGTGCGATGCGTCGCGGGGGGTGCGCGGCGGGGCTGGGTTGCGCAGCGTCAGGCGGAGGCCAGGGCTGGGTCGGGGGTGGTCGGGGTCGTCGTTGCGCGGCCGTCCTGATCGGCGGTGAGCAACCGGCGCAGGGAGAGCGCGATGACCGAGGCGACCAGGCAGCCGCCGACCACCACCGCCACCCAGACCATGCCGTTCGCCAGTTCGATGAGTGGGCCGGCGGTCACCGGGCCGATCACCCCACTGATGCCGAAGATCATCGAGCTCATGGCGTTGTACCGGCCGCGTAGCTCGTCGGTGGCCAGCGCGTTGGTCAGCGCCGGCATCACCGGCGACAGCATCGTCTCGCCGAAGCCGAAGATCGCCGAGCAGGCCACCACGCACAGGGCTGCCACCAGGGCATTGCCGGTGCTGACCACGCCGGCGACGCCGAGGACCAACCAGGCGGTGGCGAACACCGCGCCCACCAGGGCAAGTGCGCCGGTACGGCTGCGCCCCTCGATCCGGCGGATCACCAGGAGTTGGGCGAGCACGATCATCACGGTGTTGGCCGCGAGCGCCCAGGCCACCACCCGCGGGCTCACCTCGGCGACCCGTACGGCGAATGCGGCGAAGCCCACCTCGACCTGGGCGTACCCGCAGGTGGTCAGGACCAGGCCGAAGATCACGAGCCGGCGGAACGGGCGGTCGCGGAGCACGGTGAGGTAGCCGCCGCCCGACGACGGCCCCTCGCCGGTCGAACGGTGGACGAGTCGGTGGCCAACGCCCGGCAGGGTCAACAGGATCACTGCCGGCATCAGGTAGCTCACCGCGTCCAGCAGGTAGAGCGTCTGGAAGGTGACCGGTCGCGCCGTGTCGACGATCGCGCCGGAGGTCATGCCGCCGATGCCGATGCCGAGGTTGAGCAGGGCGAAGTTCAACCCGAAGACGCGTTGCCGCTCGTCGTCTTCGGTCAGCGAGGCGAGGATCGTGTTCTGCCCGGACCAGATCGCCGAGCTGCCGACGGCGATCACCGTCATCACCAGCAGGGCCGAGCCGGTCGAGTGGACCAGCGCGAGCGAGCCGGTGCCGACCGCCTCGATCAGCAGGCAGGGAATCACCACCCGGCGGGCGCCGAACCGGTCGATCAGCGTTCCGCCCAGCGGAGACAGGGCCAGGGTGACGACGCCGTACCAGCCGATCACCAGACCGGCGCGGGTGTCGGTGAGTCCGCGTACGTCGGTCAGGTAGATGAACAGGAACGGCAGGGTCATGCCCCGCCCGATCGCCGACAGCAGAGTGCCGATGAGGAGTCGGCGGGCTTCCGGACGGCGGGGCAGGGAGCGGCGCAGCATGTCCGGCATTCTGTGCGCTGGGTACGACGGAGTGCGAACCGTTTAACCGGCCTGCGTGGCCGAGCCCCCAGCGCCGGCACTGTCGTGCACAGGTCAGCGTCCTCCGTGGCCGGGGCGCGCGGCGGCTGTCGGTGTGCTCTGCCATGCTGGCCCGGTGAGCGTGACCTGGCGGCATCTGCCCGCATCGGCCCGTGAGATCGCCAACGCGGCCGGGGAGGCCGTCGCAGCCGTGCAGCAGCGCGACCCCACGGCGTACGAGGCGGCGGTTGCGCGGCTCACCGGCGCCGACCGGTCCGGCCTGGTGCTCGGCGTCGCGGTCCGGTTGCTGCTGGAGGAGACCCACCCGGACGGGCTGGACGGTGACGACGTCCGCCAGGTGCTGGAACGCTGCGTTCGTTCGGCCGCCGAATGGTGTTCCGACGTCGACCCGCATGTGGTGCTGGTGCTTCTCGCCGGGGCGCTCGGCGTGTACGACCCGGGCGACGACGACCATCCGCCCAGCCCGGCGGCGGTTGCCCGACACGCTCCGCTGCTCATCGCCGACCTGGTGTCGGCTGCGGGTCGGCCGCTCGACGACCATCTGGCTGCCGCGTTCGCCGAGATCGAGCGTACCGAACGGCACGACTGACCGGCCCGTGCCCCACAATGGCTCGGCGCATAGGGAACACTGGCCGGCATGGCTGACCTGGGCGATGCGAAAACCGCGTTACACGACTACCTCCAGGGGACTCGCGAAGACCTGATCTGGAAGCTTGACGGGCTGAGCGAACGCGAAGCCAGACTGCCCCGCACCGCGACCGGCAACAATCTGCTGGGCGTGATCAAGCACTGCCTCAATGTCGAAGCCGGGTACTTCGGGCCCACCTTCGGGCGCGAATTCCCCACGCCCGAGGAACTGGTTCCCGAGCAGGCGTTCGACGAGGACCCGCAGGCAGACTGGTACGCGCGGGAGGACGAGACGAAGGACGGGCTGATCGACCTGTATCGCCGTGTCGGGGCGTTCGCGGATCAGACGATCCGAGAGCTACCGCTCGACGCGCCGGGGCAGGTGACGTGGTGGCGGCCAGGTGCGCAGGCCGTGACGCTGCACAGGATCATCATGCACGTGACGTGCGATCTCGCCCGTCACGCCGGTCACGCCGACATCATGCGCGAGCAGCACGACACGGTGATCGGCCTGCGGCGGGAGAACACCAACATCCCCGACGGCTATGACTGGACGGCGTACGTCGCCAGGCTGACGAAGCTCGCCGACCGGTTCGAATAACCCTCTGAGCCCGAGGTGTTGGTCACTCGAGAGGCACACGAGGGCGCATCCATGAATCGGGTGTGCCCTCGTACCTCTGGTCGGGGTGGCCGGATTCGATCTGTTGGCTGAGCTGCGGAAAGGTCCACAAGCGCCACGGTCGTCCGGCGGTGTGTATCGGTCGTCAGCCGGTTAGCCACTGAGCCCGGGCCCTGCTTCTGGGAGGTAGACCGTGTCCTTCAAATCCATCCTTGCGGCGCTGGTGCCTATTGCGGGGTTGGCTGCAATAATCTGGGTCGCCAACTGGCCCTTCAACACCCCGTGGGAGAGCAAGCTCAGTCCCAAAGAACGTCGGATTAACGCCGAGCACAACCGGCGTCATCACCGCCGTGCGGCGCGCATGGTATTGCCCATCTTTGCCATCGGGTCAGGAATTGCATCGGTGGGTCTCTTGTCAGGCCCGAAAAGTGATCCGTTCGCGGCGGTGGTCATGGGCGTCTGCTCGGTTGTGTGCGCCGGCGTGTTCGGTGCTCTGATCAAGAGGGGGCGCGGGCGGCGGCCTACTCCTCATCGAAACCACCCGCACCATCAAGCAGATGGCCCGGTTCAAGGCCCGTAAGCCCGAGCCGCCACGCCGCTCGTCGCTCCCACCGAAGCAGGTCTGCGACCATCCCCGAATGGTCAACGTGGTGATCGACGACAACCGTGAGGACCCTGCTGTCGTGATGGTGATGCTGCAGGGGCCACCGTCATGGGAGTTCCACTTCTGGATCCACCTCAGTGAGCTCGCTCGCCTACGGTCTCTCCGCAAGGCCGACTGGAACGCACGGCGCTCGGTGCAGCTCGGCGAAGACGGTGCTGGCACGCCGGTGCACTGGTCAATCATCGACGACACCCTCACAGCTCTGATCGGCCCAGACGACGAAACCTGGCACCTCGCCATCTCCATGCCCCTCGACACGCTCGACCGCCTCACGACCGAAGCTACGAACCTCCTGCCCCCGCCAGAACCACCCACGCCGTGCCCTGGCCAACTAGAGATCTTCTAGCCGGACGGTGCCAGCCAAGTCCCCAGACCGGTCTGTCACGCACGGCCCGGCGGACCAGCGGTGCCAGTTGCCGGCCGAGGGTGGTGATTCCGCCGGTAGTGCGGTGACTCGGCGGGCGAGGCCCGCCAAGGCGGCGGCGGTGGCGTGTTCCGGTTGTGCAGCTGGGTCGGGTCGATGGTGAGGGCTTGCAGCGGTTGACCAGGACAGCCGCGCTGGGCTTGGTCAACTGCGCCCGCAACCTTTCGGGGGCGGCCGGTGCTGCTTTAGGGCGCGGCGGTCATGTTCGCGCCGGCTGCCGAGGCATAGTCATCCAGGAAGCACTAGAGGGCACATCCATGGATCGGATGTGCCCTCTGACCTGGTCGGGGTGGCCGGATTCGAACCGACGACCTCTTCGTCCCGAACGAAGCGCGCTACCAAGCTGCGCCACACCCCGAGGCGTGCCGACAAATAGTAGCCCACCCGCTCCGATGGTCAAACTCGGTACCCCCGCCGCCTGGAGCAGCCAAGATCCGCGCAACTTCAGGGATCTAGTGCCCGTGCTCAGCTGGTGGAAGCAATCTGGCTGGTCAGCAGCTCGGCGAAGACTTCTTTGGGTTTCTTGTAGGCGAGGATACGGCGGGGTCGGTTGTTGAGTCGGTCGGCGATGGCGTTGAGGTGCTGGTGGTCGTTGGGGATGACGGTGCCGCGGGGGAGGTATTCGCGGATCCAGCGGTTGGTGCTCTCGTTGGTGCCGCGTTCCCAGGGGCTGTGGGGGTGGGCGAAGTAGACGTCGATGTCAGCGGCGACGCTCAGGGCGGCGTGTTCGGCCATCTCGGTGCCGCAGTCCCAGGTCAGGGTGCGGCGCAGGGCGTCGGGTAAGCCGGCGATGCCGGTGGCCACGGCGCTGGTGACGGTGGGGCTGTCTCGGCCGGACAGCGGGATCAGGATCAAGAAGCGGGAGGTGCGCTCCACCAGCGTGGCGGTGGCACTGGCGCCGTTCTTGCCGATGATCAGGTCGCCTTCCCAGTGCCCGGGTATCCGCCGGTCCTCGGCCTGGGCGGGCCGCTGATCGATGAACGTCGGGTTGGGAATCTTCGGCGCCCGCGACGCGGCCGAACGCGCCGGACGACGGTTTCTGCGGCCACTGCGTAACCGCAGGTGCTGCCGGGCCAACTCCCCGACCGGCAACGCGTACATCCACGTGTAAATCGCCTCGTGTGACACCCGCATCGCCTCGTCGTCGGGATAGTCCAACCGCAACCGCCCAGCAACCTGATCCGGCGACCAGCCCTCACCCAACAACGCCACCACCACCTCCCGCAGCCGCGCGTCCAACTCCAGCTTGCACGGCTTCGGCCGACGCCGCGCCCGCTGCGCCTGCCGCTGCGAACGCCACGCCCGATAGAACCCCCGCCCACCACCCCGGCTGATCTCCCGCGACACCACACTCGGATCCCGACCGATCACCACCGCGATCTGCTGACCCGACAACCCCTCAGCGATACCCCGCGTGATCTCTTCCCGATCCGCCACCGTCAACGGTCTACGACCCGCCACGTGCCCACCGATCTCTCAGCGATTCGCCCCGCCAAGAGGACAACGAACGACAAGATCGATTGCTACGACCAGCTGAGCACGGGGTGGCCTCGCGGCGCCCGGAGGGCACTACATCCCGGAGCTTGTCTCATCCTGTTTGGGCTGGTCGGGTGGTGTTGACAGGATGGGTGATGGAGTCGGGACCCTGGTCAGGGCGTGGTGATCTTCGTCGGTGATCAGCTGCCCTCGTGGATGTTTGACCGTGTCCGGCGTTGCGCGTGGTTCATAGCGGGGCCCTCGGTGAGGGTTGCAGGTCGTGACACACGACAACACGCCCACCGAGGGCCACGCTCTGGTCTACCAGGTCCATCTGCCCTTGTCGACGAAGTCGCTGGCCTTGATCACCCAAGCGATCCATCAGTATCGCCGCGGTGTGGGCTCACGGTGGCGCAAGCTGCCCGATGAGCAGGTCGCCCTCATCGTGCTGGCCGTACTCCGCCATGATCAACGTCCCGCCGACCTCGCCGCCGCCTACGGGGTATCGCATCACAGCGTGCGTCGCTGGGTTCGGCAGAGCATCACCACCCTCGCCGCGATGGCCCCCCGCCTCGACCGGGTCCTCACCCGCGCCGCCCACACCAACGATGAGGACCCACTGCTGTTCGACGGCACCTGCCTACCCGTGCACCGACCGGCCGGTCACGCCGAACGACGCCTGTGGTGCGGCAAACACAAAGCCCACCACCTACGCGTACTCACCCTCACCAACCACCACGGCCGGCTGCTCTGGATCTCCGCCGCCACCGGCGCCCGCACCCACGAAGCCACCCAAGCCAAACGCCTGCGCCTACCCGCCCGACTCCGCCATCACGACCTCGCCATCATCTGCGACCGCATCCACACCCGCCTCGACGACCAACCCGACAACCCCACCGTCATCACCGGACACCGCGGCAACCGCCACCACCCACTCACCCCCGCCCAACACACCGTGAACACCCTGCTCAGCCGCGAACGCGCACCCAACGAACACGCCCACGCCCACCTCAAAAACTGGCGCATCCTCACCCGACTACGCCACGGCTGGCGCCACCACGCCACCACCCTGCTACGCGCCCTACTCGTCCTCACCAACGCCGAAATCAACCGCTAACCCAACAAATGATCACCACTAAAGATCCACACCTGCCCACCAGCACCCCAACCACACCACCAAACCTGTCAACCACCCCCCACCAGCCCAAACAGGATGAGACAAGCTCCCGGAAGTTGTGCGGATCTTGAAAGGCAGACGGACGAGAAGCCAGGGTCAGCGGGGGATCAGGGTGAGGATGCTCGCCTCCGGGGGGCAGGCGAAGCGGATCGGGGCGGTCGGGTGGGTGCCGAGGCCGGCGGAGACGTGCAGCCAGGAGTCCGAGCCGGGCCACCGGTGCAGCCCGCGCGCCATCGAGCGGGGCAGGCCGCAGTTGGTCACAAGCGCCCCGTACCCGGGCACGCAGACCTGTCCGCCGTGGGTATGCCCGGCCAGCAGGAGCCCGAAGCGGTCCGCGGCCATCTGGTCGAGCACCCGCGGCTCGGGGGAGTGCGTCAGCGCGATCGACAGGTCGGCCGAGGACGAGACCGCGCCGGCCACCGACGGGTAGTCGTCCCGGCCGATGTGGGGATCGTCCACGCCGACCAGGTCGAGCTGCCGACCGCCGGCCTTGAGGGTGGTCCGGGCGTTGTTGAGGTCCGCCCAGCCGGCGCCGGTGAACACCTGGCGCAGCTCCTCGTAGGGCAGCTCGACGCCCTCGGTGTACTCCCGGTCGGGCAGGAAGTAGCTGAACGGGTTCTTCAACACCGGGCCGGTGTAGTCGTTGGAGCCGAACACGAACGCGCCCGGATAATCCAGCAGCGGCTGCAGGGCCCGCAGCACACCCGGCACCGCCCCCGGGTGCGCCATGTTGTCGCCGGTCACCACCACCAGGTCGGGGTCGAGGGCGGCCAGTGACGCCACCCAGCGCTGTTTGCGTGCCTGGTCGGGCATCATGTGCAGGTCCGACAGGTGCAGCACGCGTAGCGGCTCCGCGTCGGCCGGCAGCACCGGCACGTCGTACCGTCGCAGGGTGAACATGTTGCGCTCGATGAGCGACGCGTAGGCGAGCGTGGCCGCGCCGAGCGTGGCGGTTCCGGCGGCGAGACGGAATAGTGTGCGCTTTCGCATGGCGTTCAGGGTAGTTTGACCGTCCATGAGCACGCTGAAGGACCGCCTCACCGCTGACATGCGTTCCGCGCTCAAGGCGCGCGACGAACTGACCACCTCCACGCTGCGGATGGCCCTGGCCGCCGTGGGCACCGCCGAGGTCGCCGGCAAGGCCAAGCGCGAGCTCACCGACGACGAGGTGCTCGCTGTTCTCACCAAGGAGGCCAAGAAGCGCCGGGAGGCGGCCACCGCCTTCGCCGACGCGGGCCGCGCCGAGCAGGCCGCGAAGGAGACCGCCGAGGGCGAGGTGCTGGACCGCTACCTGCCCAGGCAGCTCTCGGAGGCCGAGCTGACCGAGTTGGTGTCGGGGGCGCTCGCCGCGGGCGGCTTCACCGGCAAGGCCCAGATGGGCCCGGCGATGAAGGCGGCCCAGGCCGCGGTGGCGGGCCAGGCCGAGGGTGGTCGGGTTGCCGCCGAGGTACGTCGCCAGCTCGGCCTCTGACCGACCGGCGAATCGGGCCAGCGCGAGCCCGCCAGCTCGGCCTCAGACAGACCGGCGAATATTGCAGCGTGGCCGGGCGCGTCGGCGCGCAGCGATAGTCGAGAACAGGCGAACGGGCGGGCACCCTCCAGGGGTGTCCGCCCGTTTCGCGTGCTTTACCTAGCGACTCAGCCGCCCGGTCGGCCGCCGCCGGGTCGACCAGGCCCGTTGCCCGGCCCGTTACCGGGTTGCCCCGGCGTGGTGGTGCCGGGTGTGGTGCCGCCACCGTTGCTGACGTCGATGGAGACCACGCCGCCCTTGATCTGGCGGTTGTTCGGGCTGGTGCCGGCGGCGGTGCCCGCCGGGCAGGTCGAGGTCACCCGCCCGTCGGAGACGATCGGCACGAAGCCAGCGCCCTTGAGCCGGGACTTGGCGGTCTCGATCGACTGGCACTTCACATCGGGGATGCTGCGCTGGTCACCCTCGGAGATCTTCTGGCCCGGAGGCTCGAAGTTGATCCGAGGCTTGCCCTTCATGGCGTCCCGCAGCGTCTCGTACACCGGCGGGTTGATGCCGTCCCGCTCCTTGTGCTTCATCTTGACGTTGGTCTGCGGCCAGTCCGGGTCGGCCATGATGCCGGCCACCGCGTACTGCTTGGTCATCGCGACCAGGGCAGCGGTCTTCTCCGAGTCGGTGGTGCCCGACTTGCCGGCCACCGGCGCGTCGACGATGCCCTTCACCACGCCGGCGGTGCGGCTGCCGCCGCACTTGCTGGTCCTGGAGTTGTCGCCGACCGGGCAGCGGGCGGCGTCGACGGCGGCCCGGGCCACGTCGGTGCTGAACCGCTTCTCGCAGCGCGGGTTGGCGATGTCCAGCTTGTTGCCCTCCGGGTCGCGGATCTCCTGCACCGGGATCGGCTCGCAGTACTTGCCGTCCGCCGCGAGGGTCGCGTACGCGTTGGCCAGGTCCAGCGGAGTGGTCTGCGAGACACCAAGGGTGAAGGCGCCCCACTGGTGCGCGGCCTCCTTCGTGCCGCTGAGTCGGAGGTCTTCCGAGGTGCGGAACTGGATGCCGGCCCGCTTGGCGGCGTCGATCACGTTCTCCGCGCCGACCTGCTGCTGGAGCGGGACGAAGTAGGTGTTGACCGACTGCGCGAAGGCGCTCCACATGTTCTGGATGCCGCCGGCCTTCATGCCGGAGTTGGTCGGGCAGTACAGGTTGGTGCCGGGGCAGGCGGCCGGGCCGGGCTGAATCTTGTACTCCGACTTGAACTGCTGCGGCGCGTTGATCGGGTAGCTGAGCGGGACACCCTTCTCCAGCGCGGCCAGGATGGTGAAGATCTTGAAGGTCGAGCCGGCCTGGTAGCCGGTGATGCCGTCGCCGCCGGTGAGCAGCGGGTTGACGGTCGCCGGGTAGTTGCCCCGGATCTTCTTCTTGCTCTTCGCGGGATCGCTGGAGATCTTGTTCTTCGGGTTCTTCGGGTCGTCGAGCTTGAACTGCCGGTTGACCGCGAGCGCCCGGACCCGGCCGGTGCCGGGCTCGACCACCGCGACCATGGCGGCTTCCTTACTGTTCTCGCTCTTGGCCTTGCGGACCGCCTTGTCCGCGCCCTTCTGCGCCTGGACGTCGATCGACGTGATGATGGTGTAGCCGCCGCTCTTCAACCGGCGCTCACGGTCGTATGACGTCGAGCCGAACGTCTCCTGCTGCATCCACCAGCGGTAGAAGTAGTCGCAGAAGAAACCCCAGCTGTTGACGTTGGCGGCGACGCAGCCGTTCGGGGTGCGCCGGTCCTTTACGACCAGCTTGGTCGCCTTGGCCGCGTCGGCCTCCTGCTGCGTGATGGCGTTGGTCTTGACCATGTTGTCGATGACGTAGTTGCGCCGGTCCAACGCGAGCGGGTAGCCGCTCTTGGTGGTCGGGTCGTTCGTCGTCGGAGCCTTGACCATGCCGGCCAGCAGCGCCGCTTCCTCGATCTTGAGCTTGCTCGGCGGCTTACCGAAGTAGACCTGGCTGGCGGCGTAGATGCCGTACGCGCCGTTGCCGAACGAGGCGAGGTTGAGGTAGCGGGTCAGGATCTCGTCCTTGGAGAACTCCTTGTCGACCTGCAGGGCCAGTCGCATCTCGCGGAGCTTGCGGGCGCTGGTGTCCTCGGTCGCGGCGACCACGTCGGCCGGGTGGGTGGCCGAGTAGGCGATGGCCAGCCGGACGTACTGCATGGTCAGCGTCGAGGCGCCCTGGCGCCCGGCGCTCTCGTTCTGGTTGTTGACGAACGCGCGGGCGACACCGTTGATGTCGACGCCGTTGTGCTTGTAGAAGTCGTGGTCCTCGGCCGCGATGATGGCCTTCTGCATGGGCTCGGAGATGTCGGCGAGCTTCACGTCGCGCCGGTTCTCGTCGTACATCGTCGCGAGCGGCGTCTTGCCGTCCGAGGCCAGCAGGTAGCTGATCTGCGGCGCGCGGGCCACCGTCAGCTCCGTGGGCAAATTACCGAAGGTCTCGGCACCGGCCTTGGCGGCCAAGCCGGACATCGCCACCGCGGGGAAGGCCGCCGCAGCGACCACCACGCCAGCCAACAGGCCACAGATGAGCAGCGATGCGGCGTTGGTCAGCACATTGTGGTCACGTTTCCGCATCCAGGTCACCTCGACAGGGTACGCGAGTAGGGAACGAGGGGCGCTGGGGCGTTCTTTCCCCATTTCCTGCGTGCGCTGCCCTCGTTGTGCTAAACGCATGACCCCCCGTACGAGGTTGCGTGTGACCTGGCGTGAGTCTCCTCCGATCGGAGGGAACGGCGCAGCGTTTTCACGGACCTCGGCGGGGTAACCGGCGGTCGAAAGCCCGGGAAGCCGGGAGTGTCCGGAATGATGGATTTCGTCGACAACGTTGCGTAATCGGTCGACTACAGAGCATGATGATGGCGGCGACAGCGCCACATGTCGTTCGTGCCGCCTTGGGGAAGGCAGGCCGAACGATCGGGGGGAATTGCCGGCTGCCGTGCAACGAGGTCGGTAGGTACTGCAAGGGGGGACGTGTACACATGGGCATGATCACTGACTGGCCGTCGCTGGCGGCGTGTCAGAACGGGGACCCGGACGCGTTGTTCGTACAGGGCGCCGAACAGAATGTGGCGAAGCGGATCTGCCGGAGTTGCCCAGTTCGGTACGAGTGCCTGGCCGACGCGCTGGACAACCGGATCGAGTTCGGTGTGTGGGGCGGCATGACCGAACGCGAACGCCGAGCGTTGCTGCGTCGTCACCCGCAGGTGACGAGCTGGCGCAAGATGTTCGAGGCGGCGATGAAGAAGAACAGCAAGGACAAGGCCGGCAAGGACAAAATCCTCGTCAGCGCGGCCAACTGACGCCCGTCACGGCCGGCTGATCGCCGCGCCGATCGTCCGTAGCCCGTCGACGTCGTGCACGTCGGCGGGCTGCGCCGTCACCGACACCGCCGGCACGCCCGGGAACGCCTCGGTGAACCGCGCGGCGACCTGCTGCTCGCGTACCGCCTGACGAGCCAGCGCGGCGTGCGCGCGAAGCACCTCGGCGGTGGCCTCGTGCCCACCCAGCTCGGTCAGCCGCTCCGCGGCGGCCCGGCTCTGCTCCGCGTCCAACTCCGGAACCGCCGGTCGGTGCACCCGGTTGAGCACCAGGCCGGCCAGCGGCATCTTCTCGTCCCGCAGCCGACCGGCGAAGTACGCGGCCTCCCGGACCGCGTCCGGCTCCGGTGCCGCGACCAGCACGAAGGCCGTCTCCCGTGCCTGGAGGATGCGGTACGTCTGCTCGGCCCGCTGCCGGAAGCCCCCGAACATCGAGTCCAGTGCGGCCACGAAGCCGGACAGGTCGGTGAGCAGTTGCGCGCCGAGAACCTTCTGCACCACCTTCGAGAACATCCCGAAGGAGGCCGTGACCAGGCTGAACATGCTCCGCCCACCGCTGCGCGCCGGTGCCAGCAGCAGTCGCAGCATCCGGCCGTCGAGGAAGCGGGAGAGCCGTGCCGGCGCGTCCAGGAAATCCAACGCCGAGCGGGACGGCGGAGTGTCCACCACGATCAGGTCCCACTCGCCCCGGGCGTGCAGCTGGCCCAGCTTCTCCATCGCCATGTATTCCTGTGTGCCGGCGAACGTCGAGCTCATGGCCTGGTAGAACGGGTTCGCGAAGATCTCCGCGGCCCTGGTCGGATCGGTGTGTTGCAGCACCACGTCGTCGAAGGTGCGCTTCATGTCCAGCATCATGGCGTGCAGCTCACCGCCGCTGGCCTCGACGTCGATCCCCTTGACCTGACGGGGTGTGTTGTCCAGCTCGGTCAGGCCCAGCGACTGGGCCAGCCGGCGGGCCGGGTCGATGGTGAGCACCACCGTCCGCCGCCCGTGGTGCTCGGCGGCCCGCAGCGCCAGCGCCGCGGCCGTGGTCGTCTTTCCCACCCCGCCGGCACCGCAGCACACGATGATCCGCACGCCCGGGTCGGCGAGGATCTGGTCGACGTCCAGCTGCGGCGCCGCGTCTTCGGAAGGCACCAATCGAGCGTATCGGGCCGGCTGGTTCCGTGCGCCTGTGCCGACATCAGGTGTGAGTCAATCGGCCCGCACGAGGGCCCGTGCCAGGGTGGTGAGTCCGGCCCGGTCGACCCCCTCGGGCAACAGCGGCAACTCGACCATCGGCAGCCCCAGCTCCACCAGTTCGGCCCGCAGCGAATCCTCCAGCTCGCGCCGGATGACCTGGTCACGTGCCTCGCCGTGCAGGCCGGCGACGATCTCCCGGTCGGCCGGCAGCCCGGCGGCGACCAGCCCACGCCTCAGCTCCGCCGGGCTGACCGCCTGGCCGGCAGGCAGCGGCGGGCGGGTGGCGTTGACGATCACCTTGCCGACCCCGAAGCCGAGGGAGGTCAGGTCGGCGATGGCGTCCACCGTCTCCTGCACCGGCATCTCCTCCAGCAGCGTGACCACGTGCACCGCGGTGATCGGGGAGCGCAGCAGCGCGGAGACCCCCTCGCTCTGGGTCTTGATCGGGCCGACCTTGGCCAGCCGGGCCGTCTCAGCCGTGACGTTGAGGAAGCGACCGATCCGCCCGGTCGGCGGTGCGTCAAGCACCACCGCGTCGTACACGCGTCGCTGCCCCGACGTGCGGGTGGTGGCCTCCTTCACCTTGCCGGTGAGCAGCACGTCCCGCAGACCCGGGGCGATCGTGGTGGCGAAGTCGATGGCGCCGAGCTTGCGCAGGGCCCGTCCCGCCGCACCCAGCTTGTAGAACATGTCGAGGTATTCGAGCAGGGCCTCCTCGGCGTCCACCGCGAGCGCCCGCACCTCACCGCCGCCCGGGGCGTCGGTGAGGTGCCGCTCCTCGTACGGCAGCGGGTCGATGCCGAAGAGTTGGGCGATGCCCTGCCGCCCCTCGACCTCCACCAGCAGGGTGCGCCGGCCGCCGGCGGCCAGCGCCATGGCAAGCGCCGCCGCCACGCTGGTCTTGCCGGTGCCACCCTTGCCGGTCACGACGTGGAGGCGGGCCGACCATCCGGTACCGGCCGGGTCGGACGGCCGCTCAGCTGCTCGCACCCGTCGAGCCTATCCAGGGTCGCGGGTCACGCGACCTCGCAGACCCACCAACCCGTCTTCTGCACCACCGTGAAGCGCAGGTCCTGGTCGGCCACCTTCTCGTCGGCGGTGGTCATGGTGACGCGGGTGGAGACCGTCGCCCGGTCCCCGGTCTGGTTGTCGACCTTGGGGGTGGTCCACTTGAAGCGCGGGTTCTGGTACTCGGCCGCGTACTTCTGCACCTCAGCCACCTTCGCGGCGATCTTGTCGTCGTCGCGGGAGGCGGCACAGACGTGGCTGGCCGCCTTGTCGGCGTTGCGATCCTTGTAGACCGCGGTGAGGAACTCGTCGACGGCGACCGCCGGCTCCTTGGCGCCCTCACCGGACTCGGCGTTGCGCAGGGTCAGGAACGCCACCACGCCGCCACCCACGCAGAGCACCATGATCACGACGAGCGCGATGGCCGCGATCAGCAGGCCACGCTTCTTCTTCGGCTCGGCGGTGCCCTGGTACGGCGGGTAGCCGGGCGGGGCTGGCGGGATCGCACCCGGCTCGGAGGTGGCCGGAGCCGGGGTCGTGCCGGCCCCGAGTGCCTGGGCCGCCGGGTCGCTCGCCGGAGCCCCGGAGTATGGGTCGCCGGCCGGAACTCCGGAGTATGGGTCGCTCGCCGGAGCCCCGGGGTGCGGGTGCGGGGCGTCGCCGGGTGCGCCGGGCTGGGTGGGAGGACCCGCCTGCGCGGGGAGCGTGGGCGGGGTGGGCTGGGCCGGAAGAGCGAGCGGGCCGGGCTGCGCGGCCGTCCCCGACTGCGCGGCGATGGCCGGCTGACCGGGAACGGCCGGTGCGTCGGGCTGCGGGGGGACGGTGGGATCGCCGGGTTGACCGGCGGGATCCGGGTGGGCCGCCGGGAGGGCGCGCGGGCCGGTCTGGTCGCCGCTGGGCGGTTGGGTCATCTCGTTCCCCCGAGGGTGCGATGCCCGGCCGCCATCCCGGGCGCCGAGCGTGATCGAGCGGGCGGCCGGGCGCTGCTCGCGACCGTCCGACGGGAAGGGTAGCGGTCGATCGCCCGGTTGGTATGGCCCATATCGCGCCGCGCGGGTCACGGATCCGGTCGACGGGACTGCCGCTTCGGACACCGCTGGCTCCCCGCATGCGATCTGTCGCATATGTGACTTTAGGGCGTTGATGTGCGCGTCCTGTTGGCGGGACTGCCCCCGCAGACCTACCTTCGTCCCGGTGCGGGGGCCGGACGCTGGATGGCCCGGCCGGAGGCGTGACCCGAGAGGTTCGACCGGAGGAAGTGCATGCGCGACGCGGACAACATCCCTCGCACCCAGTTTCCGACAAACGACCGGCTGCGCCGGCCCGGGTCGGTGGGCGAGGCAGCCGGTGGGTCGCTCGGCAACCTGCCGATCAACGAGCGGTCGTACCGCCGGGTTCCGGAGCCGCCGGAGGTGGTCCGCGAGCCGAGTCGATCCGTCGAGCGGCGGGACGACGACGAGCCGGGCTTCGTCATCCACCTGCCGATCCGAGTCCCCGACCTGGCGGCGGCGACCGCGCTGGCCGGTCGGGTCGCGGTGTCCCTGGGGTTCCTGCCGGAGCTGGACGCCGGCGAGACCACCGTGTCGGACGCCGACGACCAGAACAACCGGTACCGGGTCTTCTGCGACCTGCTGCTGCCCGACCGGTCGCGCTGCCCCCAGGGGTACGGACACGAGGGGCCCTGTGGGGAGCTGCCAGCCACGCCGGAGCAGCGTCCCGCGCCTCGCTCGGCAAGCGGACCGTAGGCTGTGCCTCGACGAAGTCCGTACCGAGAGGGAGCCTTCCAGCGATGCAGAAGTGGGAATACTCCACGGTCCCGCTGCTGGTCCACGCGACCAAGCAGATCCTCGACAACTGGGGTGAGGACGGGTGGGAGCTCGTCGCCGTGGTCCCCGGCCCGAACCCGGACCAGCTGGTGGCGTACCTGAAGCGGCCCAAGGCGTGAGCGTGAGGAGTGCAGCGCAGCGGAGCCCCGCAGTCGCGAGCAAAGGGGTGACGGCATGAGCAACGGTCCGCACGCGAAGCTCGCCGAGCTGGGCCTCGAACTGCCCGAGGTGGTGCCGCCGGTGGCCAGCTACGTGCCGGCCGTGCAGTCCGGGCAGCACGTGTACGTCTCCGGCCAGCTGCCGATCGCCGACGGCAAGCTGCTGGCGACCGGCAAGGTCGGTGCCGGGGTCTCGGCCGAGCAGGCAAAGGACCTGGCCCAGCGATGCGCGCTCAACGCGCTGGCCGCGATCGACTCGCTGGTCGGCCTGGAGAACGTGGTCAAGGTGGTCAAGGTGACCGGTTTCGTGGCCTCCGCGCCCGGCTTCACCGGCCAGCCCGGCGTGATCAACGGCGCCTCTGACCTCTTCGGCACCGTCTTCGGCGAGGCCGGCCGCCACGCCCGCAGCGCCGTAGGGGTGGCTGAGCTCCCCCTCGACGCCCCGGTAGAGGTCGAACTGATCGTCGAGGTCGCCTGACACGACCCCAGCACCCCGCGATCTTGCACTTTGCGCCCGGATCAAAGCCCTGAACAGGGACGAATCAGGGGCCGAAAGCGCAAGATCGCGGGGGGTGGCGGGCGGGGTCGTACGATCGCAGCCATGAGTGGTCACGTGACGGCGCCGGCGGCGACACTCGCCGCTGAGCTGCCAGGCTGGGTGACGCTGCTGCGTGCGCCGAATCCAGGCCCGATGACCCTCGACGGCACCAACACCTGGGTGCTGCGCGCGGCCCCGGGCGAGCCGGCAGTGGTGATCGACCCCGGGCCGGCCGACGAGGGGCACCTGGCGGCGATCGCCGCGCACGGGCCGATCGGGCTCGTGCTGATCACCCACGGCCACCCGGACCACACCGACGGCTCGGCCCGGCTCAGCGAACTGCTCGGTGGGGCACACGTCCTGGCCGCCGACCCGAGGCACACCATCGGTGGTGAGCCCCTCACCGAGCCGGCCGAGCACCTCGGCGGCTTCGGCCTCGACATTCGCCTGCTGAGCACCCCCGGGCACACCGCCGACTCGATCTGTTTCCTGGTGGAGCACGCCGACGAGCGGGTGGTGCTCACCGGCGACACCATCCTCGGCCGGGGCACCACCGTGGTGGCGCACCCGGACGGGCACCTCGGCGACTACCTGGGCAGCCTGGAGTTGCTGTCGACGTACCAGGGAATCACGGCGCTGCCCGGGCACGGCCCGGCGCTGGCCGACTGCGGCGCCGCGGCCGACTTCTACCTCGCCCACCGGCGTGCCCGGCTCGACCAGGTCCGGGCGGCGGTCGCCGCCGGCGCCCGCACGCCCGACGACGTGGTCGCCGTGGTCTACGCGGACGTGGACCGCTCGCTCTGGTGGGCAGCCGGTTGGTCGGTCCGCGCCCAACTGGAGTACCTGGGTGTCGACACCGGGGAATCCGCACCCGGGGTCAGTGGGTTGGAGCACATGTGACCTGCCCCGTGTGCGGAACCGTCGCCGTGCCCGGCGCGCGGTTCTGCCACAACTGCGGTGCCGCGCTGCCGGCCGCCGCCACGTTGCCGGCGGCCGAGCGCCGGGTGGTCACCGTGCTCTTCGGCGACCTGTCCGAATTCACCTCCTGGTCGGAGGATCTCGACCCGGAACGCGTCGGAGCGGTCACCGACCGGGTGCTCGCCTCCCTCGCGGGAGCGGTGAAGACCTTCGGCGGGCACGTCGACAAGCTGACCGGCGACGGGATCATGGCGGTCTTCGGGGCTCCGGTGGCGCACGAGGACGACGCCGAGCGGGCCGTCCGGGCCGCACTGTCCATGCAGCGGGCCGTCCGCCGGGTGCTCGACGACGAGCGGGGTGGCGGCGCGCCGCTCGGGCTGCGGGTCGGGCTGAACACCGGCGACGTCATCGCGGGCATCCAGGCCGCCATCGAGTACACGGTCATCGGCGACACGGTGAACACCGCCGCCCGACTGGCCGACGCCGCCGCGGTCGGCGCCGTCTACGCCGGTGGTCGCACCGCCGCCGCCACCCGGCACGTCGCCTCCTGGCGGGCGCTGCGCCCGCTGCGGCTCAAGGGCAAGCGTGAGCCGGTCGAGGCGTACGAGCTGCTGGGTCTGCTGGACGCGCCGGGCACCCGGTCGGGTCTCGGCGACGAGGCGCCCTACGTGGGCCGGGAGACCGAGATCGGCCGGGTCGCCGGCCGGCTCGCCGAGGTGATCGACCAGGGTGACCCTCGGGTGCTGCTGATGACCGCCGAGGCGGGCATCGGCAAGTCCCGGTTCGCCGCCGAGGTCGAGCGCCTCGCCGCCGGATACGACGTGGGCGCCGGCCGGTACGCGGCGCACACCGGTGCCCGGGTGCTCTCGGTGCGCTGCGCCGCCTTCGGTGAGCGACGCCGGCTCGCTCCGCTGGCCGACCTGGTCCGCGCCGCTGTCGGCCTGCCCAGTGACGCGGCCACCGCGTTGACCCGGCCAGCGGTCGAGGAGCGGCTGCGCCGGCTCGGCCAGCGGCTCGCCCGGGCCGGCGCCGAGCAACCGCCGATCGTCACCGACCAACTGCTCGCTCTGCTCGGCTATGCCGAACTCCCCGCGCACGCCGGCACCGACAACGGCGAGTGGGGCAGCACGGGCACGTCGGCCGCCGACGCCGAGGCGGTGCCGAACGCGGTCGCCGACCTGCTCAGCGGGCTCGCCTCGGAGGCGCCGCTGGTGATCGTGGTGGACGACCTGCACGACGCCACCGCCGAGACGATCGGCGCTCTCGGGCTGGCCCTGTCCCGACTCACCGGCCCGGTCCTCGTGCTGCTGCTCGGCCGCCCCGAGCTGGTCCGTACCGCCGGTGCGCTGACCCGCGTCGCGGACGCCGAGGTGCACTCCCTGCCGCCGCTGCGCGGTGCCGACGCGGCCCGGCTGCTCACCAGCTACCTCGGCGGCGGAAAGCTGCCGCCGGCCGACGCCGACCGGCTGCTCGCCACCGCCCAGGGCAACCCGTTCTACCTGGCCGAGCTGGTCACCCTACTTATCGAACGCGGCGCGCTCACGACTGTCGAGCCCGCTCGAGGTGCCCGGCCCGGCCTCGGCGAGCGGGATCAGGGCAACCCGGCGACCTGGCGGCTGGTGCCCGGCTCGCTTGGCAGCCGACTGCTCTCCCGTGACCTCGCGGCCGTGCTCGCCGCCCGGATCGACGCGCTGCCGCCGGGTGCCCGTTCGGTCCTGCGGGACGCCGCCGTGGTCGGTGACACCGTGCCGGACGGCGCCCTGGAGGCGCTGCGCGACCAGCGCGCCGGCCGCGACGGGCGGCCCTCGGCCGTGGTCGCGGTGGAGCTCGACCGGGCCGTGGAGGAGTTGCTGCAACGCCGCATGCTGCACCGCACCCGCACCGGCTACGCGTTCGCCACCCCGCTCATGCGGGAGGCCGCGTACGCGGGGGTGAGCAAGGCGGAGCTGGCTGATCGGCACGCCGCGCTGGCCCGTTGGGCGGCACCGGGCGGCGACGCCGGTGCGCCCACCCCCGGCGGCTTCACCGACGAGGCCCGGGACGACTTCGTCGCGACGCACGTCGAGCGGGCCGCACGGCTCGCCGACGCGGTGAAGCTGCGACCGGACGCCCCGGCCCGCGCCGTGGTCCCGCTCGGGGTCGCCGCGCTCGGCCGGGCCGCCCGCCGGTCGCTGTCCGCCGGTGAGCCGGCGCTCGCCGTGGAGTACGCCGAACGCGCCAACGATCTGGCCCGCGACGGGGTGCCGGCGATCGACCGGGTGGTGCACGCCCGGGCGCTGCTCCAGATCGGTCGGGTCGTCGACGCGCTCGCCTACGCCGAGAAGATCGCCGCGAACGCCGGCGACGAGGCCACCCGGGCCAGCGCCCTGCTGCTCACCGGGCAGGCCCAGCAGACCCTCGGTGACCAGGGCCGAGCGGTGACCGCCTGGCAGGAGGCGTTGCAGGTGGCCACGGACGGCGGGCTGCCCACGCTGCGCGCGTCCGCGATGCGTCGGCTCGGCATGGCCGACTTCGTGGGTGGGCGGTTGGGTCAGGCGAGCAGCCGGTTGGCCGCCGCGTACCAGGTCAGCCTCGGTGCGCAGGACCGCCGCGGGCAGGCCTGGTCGTTGCAGAACCTGGCCTGGGTGACCACCACCCGAGGTGACTTCGCCGGCACCGACGCGGTGCTCGGCCGGGCCGCCCGGCTGTTCGCCGAGCTGAAGGACCCGTACGGGCGGGCCTGGCTGCGGGGCACCACCGCGTTCGCCCGGCTGCTCGCCGGCCGGCTGGGGGAGGCGTGTCGGTTGGCGCAGGCGTTCCTGCCCTTCGGCGAGCGGGTCGGCGAGGCGTGGGCGGTCGGCACCTTGCGCGCGGTCGCGGCGTACGCCACGGCCGAGTTGGGTGAGCTGGCCGAGGCGGACCAGGAGGCACGCCGGGCGTACCGCGAGTTCGCTGCCGCGTCCGACGACTGGGGGCTCGGGTTCGCGCTGGTGGTCCGGGCCGTGGTGGCGCGTGGGCTGGGGGAGCCGGAACACGCGGCCGACCTGCTGACCGATGCCCTGGCGGGCGCGCAGCGCACCTCGCACCCGCTGCTCACCGGCATGGCCGGCACGTTGCGCGGCTTCGTGGCGCTGGACATGGGCGACTGGGAGACCGCCGAGCAGGCGGCGCGCGGGGTGCTCACGGCTGTCGAGCCGCACAACCCGCAGGCGCCGGCGCAGGTCGCGCCGCGGGTCCTGCTGGCCACCGCCCGACTGGCGGCCGGCGACCCGGCGACCGCGGTCGGGCTGCTCGCTCCGGTGGCGACAACCGCCGCGAACGCGCCCTCGCTGCTCTTCTCCCGTCGACAGACGATGGCCCGGTACGCGTCGGCGCTGCTCGCCCACGGTCAGCGGGAGCAGGCGCTGGACTGGGCCCGACGGGCGGTCACCGTGCCCGCCGAGGACGTGCGCAGCCAGGTGATCGCGGCCAGCGTGCTGGCGGAGGCGCTGGCCGCCTGCGGCCGACCGGCGGAGGCGTTGTCCTGCGCGGACGAGGCGGTTCGCCTGGCGTACGCCACCGAGCAGCGCAGTGAACGCGCCGACGCCGACGCCCTGCGAGCCAGGATCGCCGCCCAGACATAGCGTTTCATCGGGTTTTGGCGGTTCTGGGGATGTGGTTTGTCGGGGGGACCGGCTAGCGTGTCACCACCGTGTGCCGGTCCACAGTGGTGACCGTCGCCGTGCCTGGGAGGCCCCTCATGAAGCTGCCGCGTTCCGTCGCGGGCTGGACCATCGCGGTCTTCGGTGTGCTGGCCCTGCTGATGGGCGCGCTCGGGCTGCTCTGGCCGGAGGCTCAGCTGCGGATGCTCGGGTTCGAGACGCCGGAGACGCGGGCTGTCGGTGACTACACCGGCACGTTCCTGCTGGCGTCCTCGATGGCGGCGTTCAACATGGGCGTTTACTACCTGCTCGCCACGGTCACCGAGTGGCGGGCGTTCTACCGCTTCACAGTGGTCTTCCGGTTGGTCACCTTCACCGTGTTCACCATCGCGGTGCTCGCCGACATCGCTCCCGACCGGTTCTTCGGCGTGGCCGCCTGGGAGGGCCTGGGCGCGTTGGCCACCGCGGTTGGCCTGCGCCTGGACGCGCGCCGGGGTGCGCCGGCCGGCACGGACACGCCGGCCGCCGTCGACGCGACCTCGACCGCCGCCGAGGTGGCGCCGGGCGACGCCGGGGAGGCTCCCGGCGCGGCCGGTGCCGCTCCGGCGGACGCGGTGCGCTGAGCCTCCGGTCGGGTTGGGTATTTTCGAGCAGTGACCGACACCCCGACCGGCGGCTTGCGGGTGCCGATCGTGCCCGGCCTGACCGATTTGCGCATTTTTGCCCGAGGCGGATATGCGACGGTCTACCGGGCCACCCAGATCTCGGTGGGGCGTGAGGTCGCCGTCAAGGTAGAGAACCGCACGCTGGACAGCGAGCGGGACCAGGCCCGCTTTCTGCGCGAGGCGCGGGCGGCCGGGCGGATGTCGTCCCACCCGCACGTGGTGGACCTCTTCGATGTCGGGGTCACCGTCGACCAGCACCCCTACCTGATCATGGAACTCTGCGACGGGTCGTACGCCGAGCGGATGCGTACCTCGCCGCTCGGTCCGGTGGAGACCCGCGATCTCGGCATCAAGATCGCTGACGCGTTGGCCCACTCGCACGCGGCCGGGGTGCTGCACCGGGACGTGAAGCCCGCGAACATCCTCTACTCGCATTTCAACTCGGCGGTGCTCGCCGACTTCGGGCTGGCCGTGCTCGCGGAGCACCGCGACCCCTCGGTCACCCTGGAGGTGCTCACCCCGGCGTACGCGCCACCGGAGATGTTCAGCCACAGCCCGCCGTCGCCGGCCGTCGACGTGTACGCGCTCTGCGCCACCCTCTACGCGGTGATGAACGGCCGTCCGCCACGCTGGCAGTCCGAGCGCAACCCCAGCCTGGTCACCGTGCTGGAGATGTTCAACCAGCAGGTCCCGGGCCTGCCCGGCGTGCCGGACGAGTTGATCGAGGTGCTGCGCGCCGGCATGGCCAACGATCCGGCCGAGCGGCCCTCCGCCCTCGAACTGCACGACCTGCTCACCAGCCTGCCGTTCGGCTCGCCGCCGACGCCGGTCAGTGGTGCCCCGATCAGTGGCGCGCCGAGCAGCGGTGGCCCGTACGTCGCCGGCCAGCCGGCACCCCGGCCCCCGGTCGAGGACGCCCATCCGACGGCCCCCGACGCTCGGCGCTGGCGGCGACGCTGGTTCCTCGGCGGCGCAGGGGTGCTCGCGCTCGCCGCCTCAGCGACCGCCGGGGCCTGGGTCGCCAGCACTGGGCCGCCGCCCGGCCCGTCTCCCTGGGTCAGTCAGGTCGGGGCGCCGCCGACCGGGCCACTGCCCGGCTGCTCGGCCGGCGCCGGTGCGCCAACAGCCCTGCCCAGCGGTGCCCGGTGCCTGCCCGAGTTGGAGTGCTTCGGGCCGATGCGGATCCGCGGCAACCGTGCCGAGGCGGTCCGGGTCCCCTGCGACGCCCGGCACACCTGGGAGACGTACGCCGAGGGCATCCTGCCGGTGTCGCTCGTCGGCGCAGCCTACGACGAGGTGGCCTCCGCCGCGCCGGTCCGGCAGGTGTGTGGCACGACGACGTTCCGCGTGACCACCGGCATCAGCGACCCGGTCGGTTGGCACCTGGAGGTGCTGCCGCCGGTGGACGGCAGTGTCGACCGGTCCTACCGGTGCCTGGCCGGGCGGGGCGTCGACGCGCTCACCGGCCCGACCCTCACCGGTCGCTGAGGCTGCCGGGCGTCCCACGCCGGTCACGCACCGCACGCAGGGCGGCCCGGCTGTCCAGGGCGTCGAGAGTGTCGGCGTCGATCCCGTACGGCATCAACTCCGGCGGCCCGGCAGCGATCCGGTCCGTCGGCTCCGGCCCGTCGTCCTGCCGGGCGGCGGACACCGCCACGCCGGTGACCATGGTCAGCAGCACGAAGAGCAGCGCGAGAACCACGCCGAGAAGGTCCTGACGGCGCCACACGACCAACAGGACCAGGAGCGTGAGTGCTCCCAGGGCGGCGACCGCCGCCACCATCCGCGGGTCGGGCCTGACCAGTCGATTCACCCCTCAAGCATGCCGTGACCTGGCCGGCTGTCAACCGGAGAGACGACTCGCCGCGTAAATCGGCCCGGATCGACCGGTTGGTCCGACATGGCCGATCCAGTTCGACACGCATTGGACTCGATTCGTCACCCTGCGTGTTTCCCGGGCGGCTCAACCCCTCCAGCTCTAGTAGGACTTGTCCTGGCCCAGGACGTGCTGGGCCACGAAGTTGAGGATCATCTCGCGGCTGACCGGGGCGATCCGACCCGCCCGGACGGCGCCGAGCAGGGTCGCGATCCCGTACTCGGTGGTCATGCCGGCCCCGCCGAGGGCCTGGACGGCGGTGTCCACGGCGAGCGCGGCGGCCTCCCCGGCGGCGTACTTGGCCATGTTGCCGGAGACGCCCGCCTCCAGGTCGCGGCCGGCGTCGTACAGGGTGGCCGCCTTCTGGATCATCAGGCGGGCCAGCTCCACCTGCACCGCCGCGTGCGCCAGCGGGTGCGCCACGCCCTGGTGGGAGCCGATGGTCCGGCCACCCCAGACCTTGCGGGTGGCGGTGTAGTCGGTGGCCCGCTCGATGGCGTACCGGCCGGTGCCGGCACCCATCGCGGCCACCGTGATCCGCTCCGGGTTGAGCCCGGCGAAGAGTGCCGGCAGGCCGGAGTCCAACGATCCGCCGAGCAGCGCGTCGGCGGGCAGTCGCACGTCGTCCAGGTAGAGCAGGAACTGGTTCTCCGGCGACAGGATCTCCATGTCCAGTTTGGAGCGGGTCAGCCCGGCGGCGTCGGTCGGCACGAGGAACAGCGCCGGCTTCAGCTTGCCGGTGGACGAGTCTTCGGTGCGAGCCACCACCAGGACGTGGTCCGCCTCGTCCACGCCGGAGATGTAGCACTTGCGGCCGGAGAGCAGCCAGTCGTCGCCGTCGCGGCGGGCCACCGTGCCGAGCCGGTGGAAGTTGGAGCCGGCCTCCGGCTCGGTGATCGCGAAGACGATCTTCTGGGAGCCGTCGGCGAGGCCGGGCAGGTGCCGCTTGCGCTGCTCCTCGGTGCCGTGCCGGTTGATCACCGTGGCCGCGATGGCGGGGGACACCACCAGCAGCAGCAGCGGGCAACCGGCCGCCGCCAGCTCCTCGCAGACGATGGCCAGCTCGGTGATGCCGCCGCCCCCGCCGCCGTACTCGGTGGGGATGTTGACGCCCAGGTAGCCGAGTTGGCCCGCCTCGGCCCACAGTTCGGTGGTGTGCTCGCCGGACTTGGCCTTCTCGACGAAGTAGCTGTGGCCGTACCGGCGGCCCAACGCCCGCACGGCGTCGCGCAACTGGTCCTGCTCGGGGGTGAGGTCGAAGGTCATCGGGGGTCCTCCTCGGGGTTCGACGGCGCAGGGTCTGGGGTGGATGCGCCGTCGATGACGGCCAGCACGGCGCCGGTACGCACCTGACCGCCAGCGGGAACCGGCAGTTCGGCGACGACGCCGTCGGTGGGGGCGAGCACGGGGTGTTCCAGCTTCATCGCTTCCAGCGTGAGCAGCAGGTCGCCGGCCGCGACCCGCTGACCGACCTCGACGTGCACCCGGGTCACCGCGCCGGGCAGCGGCGCGAGCAGCGACCCGGCGGCTAGCTCCGCGGTGGGCAGCGGGAAACGCGGCAGCTCGACCAGGCTCGCCGCCCCGTCCGGGCCGTCCACGAAGACCTCCGACCCCACCCGGTGTACGCGCACAGCCCGCCGAACCCCGTCGACGTCCAGGACCACCCGGTCGGGGGTGGCCTCGACCAACTCCACCGTGGGCGGCGCCCCGGCAGCGCGGTCGTCGTCGTCGGCGGGGTCGTCGGTGTCGCGTGCGGCGGACCACTCTGCGAGCCGGCCGGAGCGGTCCAGGCGGTAGCGGACCTCGATCTCGCCGTCCGGACCGCCGAACCGGGCGACCTGCGGGACGGCCGGCACGTTGCGCCAGCCCGACGGCAGCCCGGCGAGCACCTTCGCGTCCGCGCGACGGCCGGCGGCCGACGCCAGCGCTGCGGCCAGCGCGGCCACCGGAAGGCGGTCGGCGGGAAGCAGCGGGGCGAACACCTCCGGGTGCCGGTCCAGGAAGCCGGTGTCGATCTCCACCGCACCGAACTCGGGGCTGCGCAGCACGCGGACCAGCAGATCCCGGTTCGTCGCCACCCCGTGCAGCTCGGCCCGGGCCAGCGCGCCCGCGAGAGCCCGGGCCGCCTCGGCGCGGGTGGGCGCCCAGGCGACCAGCTTCGCCAACATGGAGTCGTAGTGGACGCCGACCACCGAGCCGTCCACGACACCCGAGTCCAGCCGCAGGCCCGCCCGCTGAAGGTCGCCGAACTCGCGGTCCACCCCGGGGACGGCGAAGCGGTGCAGGACTCCGGTGGCCGGGCGGAAACTCTGGGCCGGGTCCTCCGCGCACAGCCGCACCTCGATCGCGCAGCCGTCGGCGGCCGGGTGCTGCGCCAGCTCCGGCAGGGCCGCGCCCTCGGCGACCAGCAGTTGCAGCCGGACCAGGTCCAACCCGCCCACGGCGGTCAGCTCGGTCACCGGGTGCTCCACCTGGAGCCGGGTGTTCATCTCCAGGAAGTAGATCGCCCCGTCGGGCGCCAGCAGGAACTCGACCGTGCCCGCGCCCACGTAGTCGACCGCTCGGCCCGCCGCCACCGCCGCCTCGTGCAGGCGCTCCCGCACGTCCGCCGGGATGACGCCGGGCGCCTCCTCAATGATCTTCTGGTGTCGGCGCTGGATCGAGCACTCCCGCACACCCAGCGCGTTCACCGTGCCGTGGGTGTCGCCGAAGATCTGCACCTCGACGTGCCGGCCACGCTCGACGTACCGCTCGATGAAGACCGTGCCGTCGCCGAACGCCGCAGCCGCCTCGCGGCGCGCGGACGCCACGGCCTCGGCCAACTCCCCGGCTTCCCGGACGATCCGCATGCCCCGGCCGCCGCCACCGGCGGACGCCTTCACCAGCACCGGGAAGTCGGTGACCGCTTCGGTGTCGGTCCAGCTCGGCAGCATCGGCACGCCCGCCTCGGCGAGCAGCGACTTCGCCGCCAGCTTGTCGCCCATCGCCGCGATCACCTTGGCCGGTGGGCCGACCCAGGTCAGCCCGGCGTCGGTCACCGCCGCGGCGAATTCGGCGTTCTCGGCCAGGAACCCGTAGCCCGGGTGGACGGCGTCCGCGCCGCTGCGCCGGGCCGCGTCCAGGATCAGGTCCACCCGCAGGTACGTCTCGGCCGGCGTGTCACCCGGCAGCCGGACCGCCTGGTCGGCTTCCGCGACGAACGGCGCGTCGGAGTCGGCGTCCGAGTGCACGGCGACCGTCTCCACGCCGAGCGCCCGGCAGGTCGCGAAGACCCGGCGGGCGATCTCCCCCCGGTTGGCGACGAGCAATCGGTTGATCATGTTGGCTGAGCCTGCCTCTCGTTCGCCACTGCGGGGTTGCGGTTCGCTGCGTTCCTCGTGCTCACGGGCTACATCCGGAAGACGCCGAAGCCATCGGCGCCCTTCACCGGGCCACTGTGGATCGCCGAGAGGCAGAGCCCGAGGACGGTCCGGGTGTCGCGCGGGTCGATCACCCCGTCGTCGTAGAGCCGGCCGGAGAGGAACAGCGCGCCGGACTGCGACTCGATCTGCTGCTCGACCATCATTCGCATCGCCGCGTCGGAGTCCTCGTCGTAGTCGCGCCCCCGCGCGGCGGCGGCCTGCCGGGCCACGATGGAGAGCACACCGGCGAGCTGCGCCGGACCCATCACCGCCGACTTCGCGTTCGGCCAGGTGAACAGGAACCTCGGGTCGTACGCCCGGCCGCACATGCCGTAGTTGCCGGCCCCGTACGAGGCGCCCAGGTTCACCGTCAGGTGCGGCACCGTCGAGTTGGACACCGCGTTGATCATCAGTGCGCCGTGCTTGATGATGCCGCGCTGCTCGTACTCGGTGCCCACCATGTAGCCGGTGGTGTTCTGAAGGAAGATCAACGGGGTGTTCGAGGCGTTCGCGAGCTGGATGAACTGCGCCGCCTTCTGCGCCTCCTCGCTGAACAGCACACCCCGCGCGTTGGCCAGCACACCCACCGGGTAGCCGTGCAGCTCGCCCCAGCCGGTGACCAGCGCGTCCCCGTACGCCGGCTTGAACTCGTCGAAGTCGCTGCCGTCCAGGATCCGGGCCAGCACCTCGCGGGGATCGAACGGCACCTTCAGGTCGCCGCTGACGATGCCGAGCAACTCCTCCGGGTCGTACTTCGGCGGCTGCGGCACGGCCGTACGCGGCGACGGGCCCACCTTGTGCCAGTTGAGGCGGCGGATGCACTGCCGAGCCAGCCGGATGCCGTCGCGCTCGTCCTCGGCCAAGTGATCGGCCAGTCCAGACGTGCCGGCGTGCATCGCCGCCCCGCCCAGCGACTCGTCGTCGGTGACCTCGCCGGTGGCCATCTTCACCAGCGGCGGCCCGGCCAGGTAGACCTGTGACCGGTCCCGAATCATGATCACGTGGTCGGACATCCCCGGCACGTACGCGCCACCCGCTGTGGCGTTACCGAAAACCACGCTGACCGTGGGGATCTTCGCGGCGGAGAGCCGGGTCAGGTCCCGGAACACCCGTCCACCCGGAATGAAGATCTCCGCCTGGGTGGGCAGGTCCGCGCCCGCCGACTCGACCAGGTTGACCATCGGCAGCCGGTTGGCCAGGGCGATCTCGCCGGCCCGCCGGGTCTTGGCGAGGGACCACGGGTTGACCGCGCCTCCGCGTACCGTCGGGTCGTTGGCGACGATCAGGCACTCCACGCCCTCGACCACGCCGATGCCGGTGACCACGCTGGCGCCTACCGGGAAGTCCGTGCCGTACGCCGCCACCGGCGACAGCTCCAGGAACGGGCTGTCGGCGTCCACCAGCAGGTCGATCCGCTCCCGGGCCAGCAGCTTGCCCCGCTTGTGGTGCCGGGTCACGTACTTCTCGCCGCCGCCCGCGCGGGCCTGGTCCAGCGCCGCGTCCAACTCGGCGAGTCGGTCCAGCAGCGCCGCCCGGTTCGCCACGAAGCCGGGCGCGGACGGGTCGGCAGCGGTGTCCAGTGTGGTCACAGGCCCATCCCCTTCACGATGATCTCGTTCATGATCTCGGTGGCGCCGCCGCCGATCCCGAGGATCCGGGCGTCGCGGTAGTGCCGCTCCACCTCGGCGTCACGCATGTAGCCGAACCCGCCGTGCAGCTGCAACGCCTGGTCGACGACCTGATCGCAGGCGGCCACCGCCACGTTCTTGGCCATCGCCACCTCGGTCACGACCGGCTCACCGGCCGCCACCCGAACCGCGACCTCGTGCACGTACGCCCGGGCCGCCTCGGCGCGGGTGTGCATCTCGGCGAGCCGGTGTCGGACCACCTGCCGGCTGACCAGCGGACGGCCGAAGGTCTCCCGGTCCCGGCACCAGCGCACCGTCAGCTCGACGCAGCGCTGCGCGGTGGCGTACGCCTGGGTGGCCAGCGAGAGCCGCTCGGCGGCGAAGTTCTGCATGATCGCCAGGAAGCCGGTGTCCTCCGCGCCGATCCGGTTTGCCACCGGCACCCGCACGTCGACGAACGACAGCTCGGCGGTGTCCGAGCAGTGCCAGCCCAGCTTCTCCAGCCGACGTCCCACGGTGAACCCGGGGCTGTCCTTGTCGATGACCAGCAGGCTGACCGAGCCGCTGCCAGGGAAACCGGTGCAGACCGCCGTGGTCACGAAGTCGGCCCGATGCCCGCTGGTGATGTACGTCTTCGACCCGTTCACCACGTAGTGGTCGCCCTCGCGGCGGGCGGTGGTGCGGATGCCGGCCACGTCCGAACCGCCGTCCGGCTCGGTGATCGCCAGCGCCCCGATCATCGTGCCGGCCAGGGTCGGCCGGACGTACCGCTGGATCAGGTCGTCGTCGCCGGGCGTCGAGGTGCCGCCGAGCCGGCCGACCAGCGAACCGCCGATGCCCACGCCCGCCGCCGCGACCATGTGCGGCAGCGCGATGCCGTGCGTGAACAGGGCCGCGATCAGGCCGGACGAGCCGCCGGAGCGGATCACCTCCTCCGTCACGATGATCGAGTCGAGCAGGTCGCCGCCGCTGCCGCCGACCGACTCGGGGAAGCCGACGCCGAGCAGGCCGAGCTTCGCGGCGGTGGCGTGCAGGGCTCTCGGCACCTCGCCGGCCCGCTCCCAGTCGTCCAGGTGTGGCAGCACCTCCTGGGTCACGAAGGCCCTGGTCAGCTCGCGCAACTGCCGCCGTTCCGGAGTGTCCACGATGCTCATGCCACCTCCCCATCGTTGGCCGCAGGGTCGATCGACAGGTCGGCCGGCAGGTCGACGAGCCGGGAGCGCAGCAGCTCGCCGAGCGCCTTGGCCTGCGGATCGAACCGGGTGGACGCGGCCACTCCCGCCCCGAGCAGGCCCTCGATCACGAAGTTGACCGCACGGAGGTTCGGCAGCTCGTAGCGCCGCACCACCAGCGGCGCGGTCTCCGGCAGCAGCTCGGCCAGCCGCTCGACGGTCAGCCAGCCGCGCAGCCACGCGTACCCGGCATCGGAGCGCGCCCAGACACCGAGGTTGGCGTCGCCGCCCTTGTCCCCGGAGCGAGCGCCGACCAGTTCGCCGAGCGCCCCGCGTCGGGTCGGGCCGTCGACCGCGGTCGCGTCGCCCGGTGCCGCCTCGGTGTCCGGGACGGGCGTGGGCGCGGTGTGGCTCGGGGGAGCGATCGGTACCCGTGCGCCGCCGGGCAGCACCGCCACGTGCGCCACCGCGTCCTGCGGCACGGCGTCGGAGGTGAAGACGCCGTACGGTGTCGCGTCGCCCGGCAGGGTGGTCAGCGTGCAACCCGGGTACGAGGCCAGGGCCAGCTCCACCGCGGCGGCTGAGAAGGCCCGGCCGGCCCGCGTCCGGTCGGTGTCGCGCAGGTGGACGTGGAGCAGGGCGCTGGCCGCCTCCGTGTCGGTGGCGTCCGGGTGGTCGGTCCGGGCCAGCGTGAACTCCAGCCCCTCCTTGCCGACCGCCTCCTCCATCTGCCCCCGCACCAGGGCCGCCTTCGCCTCGATGTCCAGCCCGCAGAGGACGAAGGTCATCGAGTTGCGGAAGCCGCCGAGGTTGTTGACGCCTACCTTCAACGTGGCGGGCGGCGGAGTGCCCCGGACGCCGGAGACCCGGACGCGGTCCGGCCCATCGGCGTGAAGCGTTACCGAGTCCAGCCGGGTGACCACGTCCGGCCCCAGGTACGCGGGCGAGCCGACCTCGTAGAGCAGTTGGGCGGTGACCGTCTCCACCGTGACCGCACCGCCGGTGCCCGCATGCTTCGTGAGCACCGCGGAGCCGTCCGGGTGCACCTCGGCGATCGGGAAACCCGGCCGGCGCCCTCCGTCGGGCAACTCGGTGAAGAAGCTGAAGTTGCCGCCGGTGACCTGCGCGCCGCACTCGAGGAGGTGCCCCGCGACAGTCGCGCCGGCCAGCTTGTCGAGGTCGTCACGACCCCACCCGTACCGGGCGATCGCCGGACCGACGACCAGCGACGCGTCGGTCACCCGGCCGGTCACCACGACGTCCGCCCCGGCGTCGAGGCAGGCGGCGATCCCGAACGCGCCGAGGTAGGCGTTCGCGGTCAGCGCGTCGGGCCGCTGGAGCGCGTCGCCCTCGACGTACCCGACCCGCACCGGCACGCCCAGCCGACCGGCGAGGGCTTCGATGGCGACGGCCAGGCCGGCCGGGTTCAGCCCGCCGGCGTTGGTCACGATCCGCACGCCACGGTCGAGGGCCGTGCCGAGGCAGGTCTCCAACTGGCGCAGGAAGGTCTTCGCGTACCCCAGGTCGGGGTCGCGCAGCCGATCGCGGCCGAGAATCAGCATCGTCAGCTCGGCCAGGTAGTCACCGGTCAGCACGTCCAGCTCGCCGCCGTCGATCATCTCCCGCCAGGCGGTGAACCGGTCGCCGTAGAAGCCGGAGGCGTTGCCGATGCGGATCACGCCAGGGCTCCGTTCCGGCTGGCCGGCTCGCGGCCGGCGCCCGGCGGGCCGGCGAAGGCCTGTGCCACGTCGAGCCACTCGTCGGCGACCGGGCCGCTTGCCAGCAGGGCGAGGTCCGCGCGGTGCCGGCGCTGGGTGACCAGCAGGCAGAAGTCCCGAGCCGGGCCGGTCAGTCGGTCGGCGGCGTCCGCCGGACCCCAGGCCCACGTGTCGCCGCTCGGCGCGGCCAGCTCGACCCGGACCGGCGCCGTCGGAACCGGTCGGCCGTGGGCGGCAAAACCGTGCCCGAGGGTACGCACGCCCAAATGCGCCACGTGCCGGAGCCGGTCCGAGGCAGGGCGGACGACACCGAGCGTGTCGGCCACGTCCTCGCCGTGTGCCCAGGTCTCCATGATCCGGGCGGTCGCCATGGAGGTGGCTGACATCCGGGTGCCGTACCAGGGCAGTTTCTCGCCGGCCGGAACCACCGCGAGCGCGTCGTTGAGGGCTGCCCGGCCGGCCCGCCAGCGGGCGAGCAACTCTGCGGGCGGGGCGAGGAACTCTTCAGCGCCAGCGTCGACCAGCCGGGACGGGTCCGGCGCGGCCAGCACCGTCGCGTAGAACGCCTCCGCGTCGGTGGCGGCCAGCACCGCCACGTGGTCGGTCCAGGCGAGGTGGGCGATCTGGTGGCCGATGCTCCAGCCCGGTGCGGGGGTCGGCCGCGCCCAGTCGCCCGCCGACAGGGGTGCCACCAGAGCGTCCAGTTCAGCGGACTCAGCGGCGAGGTCCGCGAGTAGGTCGGTGAGGTCGACCATGGTGCCTCCGGTCGGTGCGGGCCGGTGCGGCCGGTGGTCAGGGGGTGAGCAGGGTGGCGAGTTGGCGCTTCCAGGTGACGAGCAGGGCGGTGCGACGGGCCGAGTCGTCGCTGAGCAGGTTGGCCACGCCGAGTCCGCGGAGCAGGTCGAGGGTGGCCTGCACTGCCTCCCGGACGCCGGGTCGGCGCTCGTCGACGCCGAGCAGCGAGAGGGTGAGCCGGTGCATCTCCCGACCGACCATCGCCTCCAGCGGCATAAGGGCGTCGCGAAGCTCGCGGTCGGTGCGGGCTGCGACCCAGAGTTCGAGTGCGGCGACGAAGAGCGGCCCGGTGAACGCGGCGGCGAGCAGATCGATCACCCGGTCCAACCGCTGCGGGCCGGCCGGCAACATCTCCGCCTCGGTGCGCAGCTCGTCGGCCCGGCGCTCGGCCAGATGGGCGACGGCGGCCGTGACCAACGCGGCCTTCGTGGGGTAGTGGTGCAGCTGCGCACCACGCGAGACACCGGCCCGGGCGGCGACGACGGTGGTCGTGGTGCCGGACCAGCCGTGCTCGATCAGGCAGTCGACGGTCGCCTCCAGCAGGCGGGCCTGGGTGAGGCGACTGCGCTCCTGCTGCGGGACACGGGTCGATGCGGCGGCCATGCGGGACAGCCTGCCGGCTCAGAAACAAACAGTCAAGACTGACTTTTTCTGGGTGCTCGCGTTACGGGGTGGGGCGGTGGAACGGTGGGGCCGGTGCGTGGTCGCGGCGTGGCACCGCCCCAAGGGTTGGGTGCAGTGTGGTGGCGCCCTTTGGAGCTGATGTCACAAACGAGTCATCGGCCGGTGTGGTCCGCGCGGACTCATCTACTGGTCGCGTCGGAGCGGTTGCGTCGGCGTGGCCGACAGCGCGTCGCACGAGCGTGGCGGTGTCGGGTTGGTCGCGTCGACCTGGTCGCGTCCCTCAACTCCGTTACGACCCGGGTCACCGCACCGACCGTTGGGCAGCCAGGCCTGGCAGTGTCGGCCCGGTCGGGTCGGCCTGGTCGGGTCGGCCTGGTCGGGTCGGCCTGGTCGGGTCGGCCTGGTCGGGTCGGCCTGGTCGGGTCGGCCTGGTCGGGTCGGCCTGGTCGCGTCGGCCTGGTCGCGTCGGATTGATGTCGCCCGCTGATGTCGCAAGCGATTCAGCTCCAAAGGCCCCCAGCATGGACCCCACCCGCTGCCTCGGCGGCGGTCGCGACGGCTGCCGTCGCGGGGACGGCCGTCGAGGACTGCTGCTTTGACGGCCGTTGCGGGGGTCACTGCTCAGCGGCCGTCGCGGGGGCCGAAGGCGGCCAGCGCGTCGGCGTCGCTGTGCTGGGAGCGCAGGTACTCGTCGACCCAGGCAGCGGCGTCGGGGAAGGTCGACTCGGCTGCTACCCGGGCGCAGGCCGCGTCCACGTCGAAGACGGTACGGCGTAGCTGCACACCTGGCCCGAGCAGTGCCCACCACGCACCCGTACCTCCGTACGGTATGCCGATGCTTCCAGGGTTGACCACCAGGCGTCGGTCGACCAGCCGGGTGAAGGGCATGTGGGTGTGACCGCAGACCACCGTCGAAATCTCGGCCGGAAGGTCGGCGAAGACCTCCGACCAGCGCTCCATCCGGGAGTCGACGAGCACGACCTCCTCGTCGTCGCGGGGTGTGGCGTGGCAGAACAGCGTCTGGCCGAGACCATTGATCTCGAACGTGGCGGTTGTCGGCAGCCCGGCGAGGCGGGTGAGTTGGTCGTCGCGGAGTTGCCCGGCGGCCCAGTTCGACACCTCGATCGAGGCGGGCCGGCCGGCTCGTGCCTCGACCAGTTCGCGGTCGGCGTTGCCTCCCACCCAGCATGCGCGATCACCGAGGCCGGCGAGCACGTCCAGCACCTCGACCGGCTGTGGGCCGGCCGCGATGTCGCCGGTGAGCACGATCAGGTCAGCGGTGGCGACGTCCGGCTCGGCCAGCACGGCCTCCAGCGCGGGCAGCACTCCATGGATGTCGGAGAGCACGGCAACCCGGTTCAGCATCCCCCCACCCTCACCGCCGCGCCGGCCGGACGCCAGCGATTCTGCGCCGGGCAGACCGCCGGGCAGAGCACCGACACGCCGACCGGCCCGGACCGCCGAGGGCGATCCGGGCCGGGGAGATACGGCGGTCAGGGGTCAGACGCGGGCGCGACGGGCCAGGCGCTCCGGGTCGAGGATGATGATGCTCTTGCCGTCCAGCCGCAGCCAGCCGCGCGAGGCGAAGTCCGCCAGCGCCTTGTTGACCGTCTCCCGGGAGGCGCCGACGAGCTGGGCGATCTCCTCCTGGGTGAGGTCGTGGGTCACCCGCAGGACGCCGCCGTCGCGCGTGCCGAACCGGCCGGCCATCTGGAGCAGGTTCTTGGCGACCCGGCCCGGCACGTCCGTGAAGATCAGGTCGGCGAGCGAGTCGTTGGTCCGGCGCAGTCGCCGCGCCAGCACCCGGAGGAGCTGCTCGGCGATCTCCGGGCGGTTGTTCAGCCACGGCCGCAGGGCCTGCTTGCGCAGCCGTACCAGCCGGGTGTCGGTCACCGCGGTGGCGGTCGCCGTACGCGGACCCGGGTCGAAGAGCGACAGCTCACCGACCATGTCCGACGGCCCCATCACCGCGATCAGGTTTTGCCGGCCGTCGGCCGCCCGGCGGCCAACCTTGATCTTTCCGGACAGCAGGATATAGAGGCTGTCGCCGGGCTCGCCCTCGTTGAAGACGATCTCGCCCTTGCGGACCTCGATCGTCTCCATCTCCTTAGCGAGCGCCTCGGCAGCTTCCGGGTCGACACCCTGGAAGATCCCGCTGCGTGCCAGTACCTCATCCATCACGCACCTCCGGTTGCGCGTGCCGTCCGTCGGCCCGGGGCCGCCGTCCGCTGATCCCCTCGCGCGCCGCCAAGTCTAGGCGCACGTGAGCATGAATCAGAGGTCGCCCCTGGAATCCTGATCGGTGGGCGTAACCTGCCCGACGTGCTGAGCGATCCGAGTCTGACCAGCCGCGTCGAGGACGGGCGGCGTATCCCGCTGCTCGTCTGGCGCGCCGACGGGCCGCTGCGGGCGGTCAGCAGTGGCCCGCTCGGCGGTGGCATCGGCGTCCGGCGCTGGGTGTTGAACGCGACGGTGCCCATGTCGTACGACCGGGACGACCCCGCCGCCCACCTGGCCGCGCTCGCCACGGACCTGGCCCTCGACGGGCCCGGGGTCGGCCTGCTGACCGGCGTCGACGTGGCCGAGGTGGTGGCCCGGACCGACACCGGCGTGCGGGCCTGGGCGACGGTCGGGCTCGGCACCCCGGTGCTCGCCGCCGCGCCGGCCGCCGACGCGCTCACCCAGCGCGTCGGCACGGTCAACATCGTGGTGTACGTGCCGGCGCGGCTCGCCGACTCCGCTCTGGTCAACGCCGTGGCCACCGCCACCGAGGCGAAGACCCAGGCGATCAGCGAGCTGGGGCTGCCGGGGACCGGCACCCCCACCGACGCGGTCACGGTGCTCTGCCCGGTGGACGGGCCGGAGGCCACGTACGGCGGGCCGCGCTCCACCTGGGGCGCCCCGCTGGCCCGAGCGGTCCACGCTGCGGTGCTCGCCGGCGGTGACCGGCCGGTCGTGCCCTGGTCAGACCAGCTGACCGGCTGAAGTTCCGACCGATCGGCCCTCGTCGGCGCGTTTACGGGCCGGTAGGGTCGCGGGCGATGTACGCTACCGCCCCCCTCGCGTCCCGCCCGCGTCGCCGCGTCGCCCTCGGCCTCGCCGCGCTGCTGGCCGCCCTTCTCGTCACCGGTTGCGCCGAGGCCGCTGAGGCTCCGGTGTGGCAGCCGGGCGTCGGTGGCGGTGGCACCGGAGCGCCGGTGGCCACGGCCGGCCCGAAGGCCAGCGGTGACGCCTCGGCCGCCAGCGGGGGTGACGCCATCTCGTTGTCCGCGACCGGCGACATCATCATGGGCAACGCACCGAACCGGCTGCCCGCCGGCGGCGGTAAGGGTTTCTTCGACTCGGTCACCCAGGCACTCAAGGCCGACCTGGTCATGGGCAACCTGGAGGAGCCGCTGACGGTGGACACCGGCACCGGCAAGTGCGGGGCCAACTCGACGCGCTGCTTCCAGTTCCGGGCTCCACCGGAGTACGCCGCCCACCTGCGTGACGCCGGCTTCGACCTGCTCAACCAGGCGAACAACCACGGCTACGACTACGGCCCCAAGGGCTACGAGAACACCCAGCAGGCGCTGGAGAAGTACGACCTGCAGCACACCGGGGCGCCGAACCAGATCACCGTGGTCGACGTCAAGGGTGTCAAGGTGGCCGTGGCCGGCTTCTCGTCGTACGTCTGGTCGAACAGCCTCGTCGACATCGCCAAGGCGAAGGCGGTGGTCGCCAAGGCCGCCACGATGGCAGACCTGGTCGTGGTGCAGGTGCACATGGGCGGCGAGGGGGCGGACAAGACCCGCGTGAAGCCGGGCACCGAGATGTTCCTGGGCGAGAACCGGGGCGACCCGGTGAAGTTCTCGCACGCCATGATCGACGCTGGCGCGGATCTGATCGTCGGGCACGGGCCGCACGTGCTGCGCGGGGTGGAGTTCTACCAGGGGCGCCTGATCGCCTACAGCCTGGGCAACTTCGCCGGTGGCGGCAACTCGCTGAGCAACGCCGGGCGGCTCGGCTGGGGCGGGGTGCTGAAGGTGTCGCTCAAGCCCGACGGCAGTTGGGCCGGCGGCTCGTTCACCTCGACGTACATGAACTCCGCCGGCAAGCCGACGATGGACCCGAACGACCGGGGTCTGGGCCTGGTCACCGAACTGAGCCGCACCGACTTCCCGAAGACCGGCGCCCGGTTCGACACCGACGGCAAGATCTCCGCGCCGACGGCCGGTTGACCCGAGCAGGAACGTCCGGGGGGCGACGTAGGCTGGCCGTCGTGACCAGTAGCCCTCCCGGTGCCAGCGAGACCGACCTCGGGCGCAAACGCCGTGCCCGCAAGATCGGCCGGGTGCTGGCCGAGACGCACCCCGACGCGCACTGTGAGCTGGACCACTCCAATGCCCTGGAGCTGGCCGTCGCCACCATCCTCTCCGCGCAGTGCACGGACAAGAAGGTCAACGAGGTCACCCCGAAGCTCTTCGCCCGCTACCCGAGTGCCGCCGCTTACGCCGGTGCCGACCGGGGCGAGATGGAGGAGCTGATCCGGCCCACCGGCTTCTACCGCAACAAGACCGACTCGCTGCTCAAGCTCGGGCAGGCGCTCGTCGAGCGGTACGACGGCGAGGTCCCCGGCCGGCTCGCCGACCTGGTGACGCTCCCCGGGATCGGCCGCAAGACCGCCAACGTCATCCTCGGCAACGCCTTCGACGTCCCCGGGATCACCGTCGACACGCACTTCCAGCGGCTGGTGCACCGGTGGCAGCTGACCACCGAGACCGACCCGGTCAAGATCGAGCACGCGATCGGCGCGCTGTACGACAAGCGTGACTGGACGATGCTGTCGCACCGAATCATCTTCCACGGGCGACGGGTCTGCCACGCCCGCAAGCCGGCCTGCGGCGCGTGCACGCTCGTGAAGCTCTGCCCCTCCTACGGCACCGGCCCGACCGAGCCGGCCGCCGCCGCCAAGCTGCTCAAGGGCCCTCGGGCACGGGACCTGGCGGTGGCCGCCGGGGTCGACCCGGAGCTGGTGCCCGCCCAGGCGGTCGCCGCGGAGGTGCCGTGAACCGGCGTCTCGCCCTGCTCGCCCTGCCGCTGCTGTTGGCCGTCGCCGGCTGCACCGGAGGCACGGCCGACGACGACCCCGCGCCGAGGCGGGCCGCCGCCGAGCGCCCGTCGCCGTTCCGGGACTGCGCCGCGCTGGGCACGTCGCCCACCGCCGCGCCGTCGACCCCCGCGTCGCCCGGTGCCGGCACGGCGGCCCCCGCCACACCCGGCTCGGGCACGTCGACGGCACCTGGCGGGGTGGCGCTGCCGGAGCTGACCCTGACCTGCTTCACCGGCGGTGCGCCAGTCGCGCTGCGCGACGTGGCGGGGCCGGCCGTGATCAACGTGTGGGCCTCCTGGTGCCCGCCGTGCCGCAAGGAGCTGCCCGCCTTCCAGCGGCTCAGCGAGCGGGCTGCCGGCCAGCTCCAGGTGGTCGGCGTGAACAGCCGGGACAGCCGCGGCGGCGCGCAGTCCATCGGTGAGGACTTCGGCGTACGGTTCCCGATCCTGGTCGACCAGGGCGAGGCGCTGCAACGGGGACTGAACCGCAACGCCATCCCACTGACCCTCTTCGTCGACACGCAGGGCCGGATCCGGCACATCGATGCCACCGGGGCCCTCGACGACGCCCAGCTCACCACGCTGGTCCGCCAGCACCTCGGCCTGGCGGTGCCGGCGTGACCGGCCGACCGCCGGGCTGGTTCGAGCCTCTGCTGGCCCGGCTGGGCACTGCCCGTGCCGAGGACTTCACCCGCCTGACCACCCCCGCCGAGGGTGGCCGGGAGAGCGCCGTGCTGGTGCTGCTCGGCGAGCAGCCCGGCGTGGGGCCCGACGTGCTGGTTCTGCAACGGGCCGCCAACCTGCGCAACCACGCCGGCCAGCCCGCCTTTCCCGGCGGTGCCGCCGATCCCGAGGACGCCGACGTGCGCGCCACCGCGCTGCGCGAGGCGAACGAGGAGGTCGGCCTCGACCCGGGCAGTGTGACAGTGCTGGCCGAGCTGCCGAAGCTGTGGATTCCGGTCAGCGACTTCGTGGTCACCCCGGTGCTGGCCTGGTGGCACGACCCGCACCCGGTGCACCCCCGGGAGCCCGCCGAGGTGGCGCACGTGGCCCGACTGCCGGTCAGTGAGCTGGTCGATCCGGCCAACCGGATGCTTGTCCGCCACCCCAGCGGTTGGATCGGGCCGGCGTTTTCGGCGCGCGGCATGCTCGTCTGGGGTTTCACCGCCGGGGTGCTGGCCACCCTGCTGGAGATGGGTGGCTGGGCCCGCCCGTGGTCGCGGAAACGGGTGGTCGAGTTGCCGCCCAGCGGGGCGACCCCGGCGCCGTCGGCCGGCACCGACGAGGTCGACGAAACCGCCCTGCGCTGACCACGCGGTCACCTTCCGCAAGCGATGGTCATCTGGCGGGCGCGCTGCCCGTACGCTTGACCCGTGTCCGTCGTGGATCTCGTCCTCCTGCTGCTCATGCTCGTGTTCGCGATCAGCGGATACCGTCAGGGTTTCGTCATCGGCATCACGTCGCTGTCCGGGTTTTTCCTGGGTCTGCTGCTCGGCCTCCAGGTCGGGCCGCTGTTCGCCCGGCAGTTCGTGGATGCCGGCACCCGCGTGCTGATCTCCCTGGTGGCGATCTTCGGGCTGGCGGTGGTCGGGCAGGCGCTCGCCGGCTGGCTCGGCTCGCACCTGCGCAAGACGATCACCAGCGACGTGGGCAGACGGATCGACGACGTCGGTGGGGCCTTCGTCTCACTGTTCGCGGTGCTCCTGCTCGCCTGGCTGGTCGCCGTGCCGCTCGGCTCGTCCTCGGTCCCCTGGCTCGCGTCCGCGGTGCGCAACAGCGCGCTGATCACGGTGGTGAACGGTGTCCTGCCCGAGCAGGCCCACCGGCTCTCCACCGCGCTGGAGGACACCGTCGACACCGACGGCTTCCCGGACGTCTTCGGCGACCTCGCGCCCACCCGGGCCCGGCAGGTCGACCCGCCCGACCCGGCGTTGGCCGGCTCCCAGGTGGTGGTCAACGGCCAGCGGTCGGTGGTCAAGGTGCTCGGTTCCGCGCCGAGCTGCTCGCGCCGCATCGAGGGCTCCGGCTTCGTCTACGCCGACGACCGGGTCATGACCAACGCGCACGTGGTCGCCGGCACCCGATCGGTGGCCGTGGAGCTGGGCGGCGAGCGGTACGACGGTCAGGTGGTGGTCTACGACCCCAACCGGGACCTGGCCGTGCTGCTGGTGCCGGGGCTGCCCGGCCCGTCGCTACGGTTCGCCGCCGGCAACGCGGGCAGCGGATCGGACGCCATCGTGCTCGGCTTCCCGCTCGACGGCCCGTACAACGCGCAGTCGGCGCGGATCCGCGACGTCGACAAGATCAAGGGGCCGGACATCTACTCCTCCGGCGACGTCACCCGAGAGGTCTACACGATCCGGGCGCTGGTGCGCAGCGGCAACTCCGGCGGCCCGCTGCTCTCCGCCAACGGCCTGGTGCTCGGCGTGATCTTCGCGGCGGCGGCGGACGACCCCAACACCGGCTTCGCGGTGACCGCCGCCGAGGCCCGCCCGGTGGCGCTGGCCGGTGCCGAGCGCAACCGTGCCGTCGCCACCGGCGAGTGCACCTGAGCGTCGAGCGACGTCAGCTCGGGCCACCCGCGGCTTCGCCGGGTGCCGCCCGCCAACTCGTGAACGCGGCAGTGGTCGCCGCGAGCACCGCCACACCGAGCATCCAGCCGCCGATCACGTCACTGGTGAAGTGCACGCCGAGCGCCACCCTGCTCAGCCCGGTAACCACGGTGACCAGCACGGCGGCGACCCAGAGCGCGACCCGCGAGACTCCCCGCCCGGCGTACGGCAGGAACACCAGCAGGAGCACCCCGGCGGCCAGGGTGGCGTTCAGCGCGTGCCCGGAGGGGAACGAGTAGCCGGCGGCCCGTGCCACCGGGTCGAGCAGTTCCGGCCGGTCCCGGCCGACGAGCAGTTTGAGCAGCGGACCGAGCGACCCACCGACCACCATGGTGGTCGTCACCCAGAGGGCCAGCCGGCGGGCACCCCGACGCAGCAGCCAGATCACCACGAGCAGGGCGGCGGCCCGCAGCGGCATGGGCGCGAACACCTCGGTCCAGATCCGCATCAGCGTGACCCAGGCCGGGTGGTCGAGCGCGTAGTCGTGCAGCGCCTCGGTGACCGTCGTGTCCAGCCGGTGCAGCGGCGCCCAGACCCCCAGCACCAGGAGGGCGAGCAGGGCGAACGGCACCAGCACCAGGAACGCCGCCGTCGCCGCCAGGGTCAGCCGCAGGCCGAGTGCCTGGTCCGGGTCCAGACGGCGGCGCCGCCAGGACGGATGCCGGGCGGTGTCGAGGGTACGAGTGCCGGACGTACTCATGGGAAGGGTTCTACCCCGCTCGGCCGGTGATCAGCCCTGCCGATCAGCGGGCGCGCTGACGGAACCGGCGCACCATCAGGGCCGCGCCGGTGATCAGGGCGGCCAGCAGCACAGCCCCCGTCCACAGTTGCTCGGGCGCCGAATCGTCCGGCACGCCCGCAGCCCGGGCCGTCCACCCCGTCTGCTGCCGTGGCGCGGTGAAACCGAGCGGGTCGCTGCCGGCACCCTCCACCGGGTCGTCGTCGGCGGAACCGGGGGCCGGGCCGAAGCCGACCACACCGGGCGACGTCTGATCGTCCAGCGGGTTGGCGGTCACCGACGGCACCTGAGCGGTCAGCGCGGCCACCGGATCGACCACCCCGTACCCGAAGCGGTCGTCGCGGCCGGTCGGGCCGAGGTCCCGGGCGGTGGCCAGCAACCGGTTGACCACCTCGCCCGCGGACATCTGCGGATAGTGGGACCGGACCAGCGCGGCGGTGGCTGCCACAAGTGGAGCGGCGAAGCTGGTGCCCTGCACCCGCCAGTACCCGGTGGGAGGTCGGGCGCCGACCAGGCCGGTGGCGGGGGCGGTGAGCACCGTGGCCCGGCCGGTGATCGACCCGGACCACAGGTTGTCGCTGCTGCCCTCCAGTCCGGCGACCGCGATCACGCCCGGCTCGCGGGCCGGGTACCACACCTTCGAGTTGGTGGAGGTGGCCAGGTTGCCGGTGCAGGCGACCACCACCACGTCCCGGGCGAACGCGTAGTCCAGAGCCGCCGCCAAAGCCGGGCTGTCGCCGCTGCCGCCGAGCGACAGGTTGATCACGCGGGCACCGTTGTCGACCGCCCAGCGAACCCCCTTGGCGACGATCAGGGCGTCGTCGTAGCGGTTCTCCTCGTCGAGCACCCGGACCGGCAGGATCCGGGCGTCCGGCGCCAGGCCGACCACACCCCGCTTGTCGTCCTTGCGGCCGGCGATCAGGCCGGCGACTGTCGTGCCGTGCCCCACCGGATCCGGGCCGGCGCCGCCGGCGGGACCAACGAGGTCGACGCCGTTCAGCACCTGGCCGACCAGGTCGGGATGGGTGCCGTCCACTCCGGAGTCGACCACCGCGACTGTCACGCCCCGGCCGGTCGAGGTGCGCCAGGCCGTCTCGGCTCGCAGCTCGTCGAGCTGCCACTGCTCGTCGCGGACCTGGTCGGTGCGGGCCACGGTGTCGCCGGGGGCGAACGCCATCGGTGCGCCGGCGAGCTGTCCGCCAGTGGTGGGCGCCGTGACGGGTGCGGCGGCCGGGGCCGTGACGGCGAGCGCCGCCACCACACCGAGCAGCGCCCGGCCGGCGACCCTGCGGGCCGCTGCCGGACAGCTGTGCCGAACCCCAGTCACATCCCCAGCCATTCACCCCGACGGAACCATGACGATCGGAGATTACCGGTTTCCCCACCCGTCTCGGGAGGAACTACGAAGACAGGTCATGGCGGCGGCAGTTGGGCGAGCTGAACGAGGCGTACGCCCTCCCGCCGGGTGACCAGCCGGCCACGGCCCGGTGGCAGCGGCCCGGGCCGTACCGGCCCGACGAGAGCGCCCTCGTCGGGGCTGCCCGCCATCACCAGACCGGCGGTCGACAGTTCCCGTAGCCGCTGCACGATCGGCTCGTACTGGGCCCGGGCCGCCCCACCTGTTCGGCGGGCCAGCACCAGGTGCAGCCCGACGTCCCGGGCGTGCGGCAGGTGCTCCTCCAGCGCCCGCAACGGGTTCGCCGGACCGGCCGCCACCAGGTCATAGTCGTCGACCAGCACGAACAGCTCCGGCCCCGACCACCAGGACCGGTCGCGCAACTGCTGCCCGGTGACCTCCGGACCGGGTGCCCGCCGCTCCAGGTATCCGGCGGCCGACTCGACCAGGTCGGCGGTGTGCGCCGCTGCCGTGCCGTACCCGATCAGGTGCGGCGTCTCGATGGCGTCGAGCAGACTGCGCCGGTAGTCGACCAGGATCACCCGGGCCTCCTCGGGCGTGAACCGGGTGATGATCGAGGTTGCCAACGCCCGCAGGAACGAGGACTTGCCGCACTCCGCGTCGCCGAAGACCACGAAGTGCGGTTCGGTCGCGAAGTCGAGCAGCACCGGGCTCAGGTCCGCCTCGGCGATCCCGATCGGCAGCCGCAGGCCGGTCGTCGCGGTGAGGTCCAGTTCGGCGTACGGGAGCACCGGCGGCAGGAGCCGGACCCGGGGCGCCCGAGGGCCTGTCCAACTGTCGGCGACCCGCTTGACCAGGTCGGCGGTGTCCCCGCTGTCGGTGCCGAGCTGCGGCAGCGCGGTGAGGAAGTGCAGGCCCTCTGCCGTCACCCCCCGACCGGGTTGCTCCGGCACGTTCGCCGCCGCTCTGCGCGCCACCAGCGAGTCCGCCGGGTCACCGAGTCGCAGCTCCAGCCGGGAGCCGAACAGGTCCCGGATCGCCGGGCGGAAATCCAGCCAGCGCAGCGCAGTGGCGACGACGTGCAGCCCGTACGACAGACCCCGGGTGGCCAGGTCGGTGACCAGGGGCTCCAGGTCGTCGTACTCGCCACGGACGGTGCTCCAACCGTCGATCACCAGGAACACGTCGCCGAACGGGTCGGCCCCCGGCTGGCTGGCCGCGCCCACCGCGGCCCGACGCTGCCGGTACGCCGCCATCGACTCCACGCCCAGCTCGCCGAAGCGACGCTCCCGCTCGGCCAGCAGGGTGGTCATCTCGCCGACGGTTCGCCGAACGGCGGTCGGGTCGGCGCGGCCCGTCACCCCGCCCACGTGCGGCAGGTCCCGCAGTGCGGCCAGGCCGCCGCCGCCGAAGTCGAGGCAGTAGACCTGCACCTCGGCGGGGGTGTGGGTGAGCGTCAGCGCGCAGATCAACGTACGCAACACGGTGGACTTGCCGCTCTGCGGCGCCCCGATCACCGCGATATGCCCGGCCGCACCGTCCAGCGCCAGCCAGAGCAGGTCCCGGCGCTGCTCCAACGGCCGGTCCACCACGGCCACCGGCACGCCGAGCGCGCCGTGCAACTCGGGGTTGCTCACGGTGAGCCCGCGCGTCGCGTCCACCTCGACCGTGCCGAGCAGTTCGTCCAGGGCCGGCGGCGGGCCGAGCGGCGGGAGCCAGACCTGGTGCGCGGGCGGACCCTGCCCGGCGAGCCGGTCGACCAGCAGGTCGAGCAGAGTCTTCCGGCTGCTCACGTCCTCGGCCACCATCGGTAGGGCCGGGGTGGCCGACTCGGGCAGCGGCACGGTGTGGGTGGTGAAGGTGAGCAGGCGGACGCCCCCGTCGGCTGCCGTGCCCGCCGACGCGGCCCGGCGGCGGACCGCGCCGGAGACGTACGCGGCCTTGAACCGGGCCAGCGGATCGGTGCCGGCGCGCAGAAAGCCGTGGCCCGGTGAGCGGGGCAGCTCGTGCGCGTCGGGCACGCCGAGGACCGTGCGGGACTCCAGCGCGGAGAAGGTGCGCAACCCGATCCGGTACGACAGGTGGGTGTCGAGCCCACGCAGCCGGCCCTCTTCCAGTCGCTGGCTGGCGAGCAGCAGGTGCACGCCGAGCGACCGGCCCAGCCGGCCGATCTGCACGAACAGGTCGATGAAGTCGGGCTTGGCGGAGAGCAGCTCGGAGAACTCGTCGCAGATCAGCAGCAGCGACGGCAGTGGGGCGAGGGGGGTGCCGGCCGCCCGGGCACGCTCGTAGTCGCGCACGCTGGCGAAGTTGCCGGCCCGGCGCAGCAGCTCCTGCCGGCGGACCAGCTCGCCGTTGATCGCGTCGACCATCCGATCCACCAGGGGCAGCGCGTCGGCCAGGTTGGTGATCACCGCGGCGGTGTGCGGCAGCCGGTCGAACGGCGCGAAAGTGGCACCACCCTTGAAGTCGACCAGGACGAAGTTGAGCTGCTCGGAGCTGTGCGTGGCGGCCAGCCCCAGCACCAGCGTGCGGAGCAACTCGGACTTGCCGGAGCCGGTGGCGCCGATGAGCAGGCCGTGCGGGCCCATCCCGTCCTGGGCCGATTCCTTGAGGTCCAGCTCGATGGCACCGCCGTCGGCGCCCACCCCGATCGGCACCCGCAGCCGGTCCCGGGCCGAGCGCGGCGCCCAGCCCTGCTCGGCGGTGAAGCTCTCCGGGTCGCCGACGCCGAGCAGTTCCGGAAGGCCCAGCTCGGCCTGGAGCGGCGCGTCCGGGCCACGGGCCGTGCCGGCCAGTCGGAGCGGCGCCAACCGTCGGGCGACCGCCTCGGCGTCGGTCAGGTCGAGCTGGTCGGCGGTGCCCACCTCGGCGTGCCCTTCGATCGACCAGGAGTGCAGTCGCCGGCCGCGCAGCTCCAGCAGCAGCGCGTACCGGTCGAGCAGGCGGGGCGGTGGGGTGTCCAGGTCCAGGACGGTGACCGCGTCGATGCCGCCGTCACCGGTCAGATCGCTGGCGCCGGTCAGGTCGCCGCCGTCGAGGACCACCACCACGTGCGGGCCGTCGGTGGCCGGGCCGGACGGACTGAACCGGGAGCGGCTGGCCAGCACGTCGCCGAGCAGCCGTTCCAGTTCGGCGGCCGAGGTGGTGACCAGCCGCACCGGGCCGAGCGCGTCGGTGCGGCCGGGGTGGTGCGCGTGCGGGAGCCACTTCACCCACTCCCAACTGGCTCGGCGTTCCGGCCCCGCGCAGATCGCGATCAGCAACTCGTCGGAGGCGTGGAAGACGGCCAGTTGGGTCAACACGGCCCGGACCAGGGCCTGCGCCGCCGGGTCGCCGTCGGGCGGCCGGCCGGTGCCCGACCCGCCGCCGGTGCCGCTGCGCACGTGCACCCGGGCGAAGCTGCGCAACGACAGGGCCACCGGCAGTTCCGGCACCACGGAGTACGCGTCCAGGAAGCGGCGCAGCGCGCCCGCGGTCATCGGCTCCAGCTCCTCCAGGGGCCGGGTGACCGGTGGGACCAGCGGGGTGGCAAGCGTCTGCGGCCCGACGGCGACCCGCACGACCGCGAAATCCGGGTCGGCGGGACGCCGCTCCCAGACCCGGTGACTGTCCACCGTCGACCAGAGGCGGCCCGGATCCGGGTGTCGGTAGTAGAGCCCGGCCCGCTGCTGCCCGGCGGTCTGCCGTACCCGGCGGCGCAGGGTGGCCAGGTGACGCAGGTACTCCCGGCGGGCCGCCATCATCTCCGACTTCTTCGGGGTGCCCGAGGCGCTGCCCCAGGAGGTCACCAGCATCGCCAGCGAGGAGAGCCCGAACATCCCGCCGACCACGTACGAGTAGGCGCCGCCGCCCCGGCCGAACATCATCGCCATCGCCACCGTGCCCCCGAGCATCGGCAGCAGCATGAGCATCTGCTGCCACCGCCCGCCGGTCACCGCGGGGATCTCCGGGGGCGCCTCGACCGGCAGTTCACCGACGGGTATCTCCGGTGCCGGCCGGCGGGGCGGGCGCTTGATGATGACGGTGGACACTCGGCCTCCTGACAGCGCTGGGTAACCCGAGCCTGGCTCATGGTAGGTAAAGTCCTGTCGTCCGCGCAGCCTCCGATCCCCCTCGATATGGAGACCAGTCGATGACAACCGGGCTGGCCCGCGTCACCATCAGCGCGCCGCAACGGCGGGTGGACGTCGCCCTGCCGGAGCAGACACCCCTGGCAGAGCTGCTGCCCGACGTGCTCCGACACGCCGGTGAGGGCCTGGCCGACGACGGTGAACGGCACGGCGGCTGGGTGCTGCGCCGCACCGACGGCGCGCTGCTGGCGACCGCCCAGGCACTGCTGCCGCAGGGCGTCCGCGACGGTGAGGTGCTGCACCTGGTGCCGGCCCGCGCGCACTGGCCCGAGTTGGAGTACGACGACGTGGTGGAGGCGATCGCCGACGGGGCCCGGCGTCGCGGCGGTGCCTGGTCGCCCACCGCCACCCGCGTGGCCGGTCTGGCCGGTGCCGCCGTGCCGCTCGCCGTCGGGCTGCTCGCCCTGCTCGCCGTCGGACCGACGCACCGCAGCGGTTGGCTCGTGGCGACGGTGGTGGCTCTGCTGCTCACCGTGGCCGGCGCGGTCGCCTCCCGGGCCAACGGCGACGGCACGGCCGGGGCGACGCTCGGCGGCTACGCCCTGCCGTACGCGTTCGTGGCCGGCGCCCTCGCGGTCGGCTCCGGCGATCCGGTCGGGCCGCTCGGGCTGGCGCGCTGGGTCGGCGCGCCCGAGTTGCTGGCCGGCTCGGTGGCGCTGCTGTTGGTGGCTCTGCTCGGGCTGCTCGGGGTGGCCAGCCGACTGCGGGTCTTCGTGGCCGGCGTGACGGTCGGCCTGATCGGCGCCGGCGCGGCGCTCGGCGCGCTTCTGCTGACGCCGGCCGGCACGGCGGCGGTGCTGCTCAGCGCGCTGGTCTTCGCCGTAGGGGTGATCCCGTTGCTGGCGATCCGGCTGGGCAAGCTGCCGCTGCCACCGATCACCCTGCCGGCCGCCGCGTCCGCCGACGAGCCGGAGCGGGCCCGGGACCTGCCGGACCGGGGTCGGGTGCACGCGGCGGTCAGCCGCACGGAGGAGGTGCTGACCGGGATGCTGCTCGGGCACGCCCTGCTGGCGGTGGCCGCGGCCACCGTGCTCGGGGCGACCGGGGGTACGGCCGGGCGGGTGCTGGTGGCGGTGGTCTCGGCGGTGCTGCTGCTGCGGTCGCGGCTGTTCGTGGCCCTGCGGCACCGGGTGCCGACGGTGCTCGCCGGGCTGGCCGGCTACGCGGTGCTGGGTGCCGTGCTGGTCGATCGGGCCGACGACACCGGGCGGCTGGCGCTGGTCCTCGGCGGGGCGGCGCTGGGCCTGGTGGCCGTGGCCGCCGGCACCGGGTACGCGCGTCGGCCGGTCTCGCCGTACCTCGGAAGGGTCGCGGACCTCACCGACACGGCGCTGGTGGTCGCCGTGGTGCCGGTCGCCTGCGCGGTGCTCGACCTGTACGACCGGGCCCGGGGGCTGCTCGGTTGAGCGGCCCCCGGGCCCGGTGCGTCAGGGTGCGTCAGTGCAGGGTCTCGCCGCGCGCCTCGGCGTCGCGGGCCCGCTGGTACGAGGCGTGGATCTCGGCCTCGGCCTCGATGCGGCCGACCCAGGTCGCGCCCTCCACCGACTTGCCGGGCTCCAGGTCCTTGTAGACCTCGAAGAAGTGCTGGATCTCCAGCCGGTCGAACTCGCCCACGTGGTGGATGTCGCGCAGGTGCTCCTGGCGGGGGTCCTCGTAGGGTACGCAGAGGACCTTGTCGTCCCCGCCCTTCTCGTCGGTCATCCGGAACATGCCGATGGCGCGGCACCGGATCAGGCAGCCCGGGAAGGTCGGCTCCGGGACCAGCACCAGGGCGTCGAGCGGGTCGCCGTCCTCACCCAGGGTGCCCTCGATGAACCCGTAGTCGGCCGGGTACTGGGTGGACGTGAAGAGGGTGCGGTCCAGCCGGATCCGGCCGGTCGCGTGGTCCACCTCGTACTTGTTCCGGTGACCCTTGGGGATCTCAACCGTAACGTCGAAATCCATCTGCACGCTCCCTCGTCTGCCCATGCTGGCTAACGGATATCACTGACGGCTCCCCGGACAGGCGAATGCCCACCCGCCGACTCCGGCCGCCGCATAGTCTTCGGACCGAAGTAGTGTCACCCAAGCCGATTTTCGCTGGGGGAGGAGGGGGTCGTGGGGAGGGAAGATTCACACTACCGCCCGGACGGGGGCGCCGCGCGCGGTACCGGACGATCCGGCTCCGGTGGTGCCACCGGACGGGTTCCGGTGCCCGACGCCCACCTCCCTCGGGCTCCCGAGCCGACGTCTCCGGCGAGCCCGACGTCTCCGGCAAGCCCGACACCGGCGCCGGAGTCGGTTTCCGAGCGGCCTCCGCCGCTGCCGTGGCGTCCGCCCGGTTCGGCTCCCGCCGGGCCGAACACCGGCCGCTTCCCGGTCCTCGGCGGTGACCGGCCCACGAGCGCCCCGGCGGCGGGCCGCGCCACGGTGCCGACCAGCCCAGCCCCGGGTGGTGCTGCTCCGGCCAGCCCAGTTTCGGTCAGCCCGGCCCCCGCCAGCCCGGCCCCGGTCAGCCCTGCTCCGGTCAGCCCTGCTCCGGTCAGCCCTGCTCCGGGCGGACCGACGACACCCGGGGGCGTTCCACCGCTGGGCCCGCCGATCTCCGCGCTGCCGGCTCCGGCCGCTGTCGACCCGCCGCCCGCCGCGCCGGCCAGCCCGCGCCGCCGGGGGCGGCTCCTGGCCGTACTCGCCACGGTGCTGCTGCTGGTGCTCGCCGGCGTCGGCGTGGTCGTGGTCCGACCCGGGCCGGTTGCCGGCTGGCTGGGCGAGGACGTCGCGTCCGCGCCGACCGCAGCCGGCGCCACCCCGGAACCCGACCCGTCGGACGTGCTGGCCGGGCCGGACGCGAATGCTCCGCTGCCCACCCCCGATGGGGTACGAGCCGCGCTGGACCCGCTGGTCGGTGCGGCCGCCCTGGGTGACCGGGTGAACGTCTCGGTGGCCGACGTGACCTCCGGCCAGACACTGTTCGCCAAGGGGGCGGACGACGGGACGGTGCCCGCCTCGGTGACCAAGCTGGCGACCGCGGTGACCGTGCTGGCTGCCCGTGGCCCCGGCTACCAGATCCCCACCCGGGTGGTGGCCGGCACGAAGCCCGGCGAGGTGGTGCTCGTCGGTGGTGGTGACCCCACCCTCGCCGTGGACAAGAAGGGCTACTACCCGGGCGCGGCCCGCCTGGACGACCTGGCCGCGCAGGTGCGTACCGCGCTCGGTGGCACCGCCCCGACCAGCGTCACCGTCGACGGTTCGATCTACTCCGGCCCGGTGTACGGCCCCGGCTGGGATTCCGACATCCCCACCGGCGGCTACGGCGGCGCGGTGACCGCGCTGATGACCGACGGCGCTCGCAGGGACCCGGGAGCCGAGCCCGGCGGCGCCGAACGCGTCGCCGAGCCGGACCTCGCCGCGGGCCGGTCGTTCGCCCGGCTGCTCGGCGTACCGACCAGCACCGTCAAGCGGGGCACCGCCCCGGCCCTGTCGACCGCCGCCGGCGGCACCCCGCCGTCCGGCACTGAGCTGGGCACGGTGCAGTCCCCGCCGTTGATCCGGCTGGTGGACATCATGATCAGCGAGAGCGACAACCTGCTGGCCGAGGCGCTCGCCCGCCAGGTGGCGCTGGCCCGCAGCCAACCGGCCTCGTTCGACGGCGCCGCCGCCGCGATGGACGCGGAGGTGGCCACGCTGGGCCTGCCCGCCGAGGAGATCACCCTCTCCGACGGCAGCGGCCTGTCCCGCCGTAACCGGATCAGCCCGTCACTGCTGACCGACCTGATCCGGCTCGCCGCCAGCCCGGACCACCCGGAGCTGGCCGGCGTCTTCGGTGGCCTGCCGGTGGGCGGCTGGTCCGGCACTCTCGGCGACCGCTATCGAGGCGCTCCGGGCACCGCCGCCGGGGCGGGCGCCGTACGGGCCAAGACCGGCACGCTGACCGGGGTGCACGCCATCGCCGGCCTGGTCACCACGGCTGACGGCCGGCTGCTCACCTTCGCGGTGCTCACCGACAAGGTGCCCGGCGGCACGGACACCGCCCAGCCGGCGCTGGACCGGATCGCCGCGGCGCTGGCCGGCTGCGGCTGCCACTGACCCCGCCTCCGGCGTGGGTTCCGGCAGCCGCGACCGGCGTCGATCGCCGACGCGAGCCCGGGCCGGGGTGTCGCGGCGCGGGTACGGTGGGTCCATGGCGCAGTTCGTGGACTGGGATCTGGCCGCCGCCACCGCGGGGGCGTTGAGCAAGTCGGGCCCTCGGGTGTCGTACTCCGAGGCCACCGACGTGGTCGGCGACCTGCGTCGGCTGACCGACGAGGCGGCCGGGCACGTGGCCGACTACACGGGGTTGCGGGCGCAGGTAGCGCATCCGCCGGTCCGGGTGGTCGACCGCCGGGACTGGGCGGCCACCAACATCGCCGGGCTGCGTGAGGTGATCACTCCGCTGGTCGGCCGGCTCTCCGGTGACAAGCAGCCGGGCGTGCTGACCGAGGCGATCGGGTCCCGGCTGACCGGGGTGCAGGCCGGCACCGTGCTGGCCTACCTGTCCGGCCGGGTGCTCGGCCAGTACGAGGTCTTCTCCGCCGACCCGGGCCAACTGCTGCTGGTCGCACCGAACATCGTCGAGGTGGAGCGCAAGCTCGGCGCCGACCCACGGGACTTCCGGCTCTGGGTGTGCCTGCACGAGGTCACCCACCGCACCCAGTTCACCGCCGTGCCGTGGATGCGGGCGTACTTCCTCAGCGAGGTGCAGGCGTTCGTGGACGCCTCGTCCAGCGGCGGTGAGCACCTGGTCGAGCGGCTGCGGCGTGGCGTGGCGACGCTGTCCGACGCGGTCCGCGACCCGGAGAGCCGCACCAGCGTGCTGGACATCGTGCAGACCCCGGCGCAGCGGGCCGTTCTGGACCGGCTCACCGCGCTGATGACCCTGCTGGAGGGGCACGCCGAGTTCGTGATGGACGGCGTCGGCCCAACGGTGATCCCGAGCGTGGATCGGATCCGGGCGTCGTTCAACAGGCGTCGCGAGGCGGGCAATCCGCTGGAGAAGGCGATCCGCCGGCTGCTCGGGGTGGAGGTCAAGATGCGCCAGTACGCCGAGGGCCGCAAGTTCGTGCACGGCGTGGTCGAGCGGGTCGGCATGGAGGGCTTCAACTCGATCTTCAACTCACCGCTGACCCTGCCCCGGCTGTCCGAGTTGGGCGACCCGGACGCGTGGGTGGCCCGGGTGCACGGCCCGGCGGGCACCATCCCGGCTGCCGGCTGACCGTCCGTCGGTGGCCGCGCTCGCTCCGCCGGTGGCCGCGATCCGGGTGGCGGTCCGCCGCGCGCTGATCGGCCTGCCGTCCGACGGCGGCCCGGTGCTGGTGGCCTGCTCCGGTGGTGCTGACTCGCTCGCCCTGGCGGCGGCGACCGTGTTCGTGGTGCCCCGCCTGGGCCGGCCGGCGGGCCTGGTGACAGTCGACCACGGCCTGCAGGCGGGCTCGGCGCAGCGGGCGGAGGCGGTGGCCGCCTGGGCACGCGAGGCGGGGTTCGCCCCGGTGGCGGTGGCCCGGGTGGAGGTGGCCGGGCGTCCGGGTGGCCCCGAGGCGGCGGCCCGGGAGGCCCGCTACCAGGCGTTGACCGAGGTAGCCCGCCAGCACGGGGCGGTCGCGGTGCTCACCGGGCACACCCGTGACGACCAGGCGGAGACCGTGCTGCTCGCGTTGGCGCGGGGGGCCGGCCCGCGCGGGCTCGCCGGAATGCCCGTCCGGCGGGAGTTGGACGGCGTACCGCTGCTGCGCCCGCTGCTCGATATCGGCCGGGAACAGACCCGCGCCGCCTGCGCGGTGCTCGGTCTGAGCCCATGGGAGGACCCCCACAACACCGACCCGTCGTACGCCCGCTCCCGGGTGCGGGCCGACGTGCTGCCGGCGCTGGTGCGGGCGCTCGGGCCGGGTGTGGTGGGCAACCTGGCGCGTACCGCCCGGTTGGTGGCGGCCGACAATGCCGCCCTCGACGAGGTGGCGGCGGCGGCGCTGGCGGCGGCCCGGTGTTCCGACGGCGGGCTCTCCGTGCCGGCGCTGGCCGGCCTGGTGCCCGCCGTGCGTGGCCGGGTGCTGCACACCTGGGCGCGGGAGTTGGGCGCACTGCCGGGTGCGCTGTCGTACCGGCACGTGAACGCGCTGGACGCCTTGGTCACCGAGTGGCACGGTCAGGGCCCGGCCGACCTGCCCGGAGGGATCCGGGTGCTCCGCCGCGCCGACCGACTGGCGCTGGTGGACCCCACCTGACTGAGTTCCCTCGGTCGGCCTGTCAGACGGTGTGTGCGCGGTCCCGGAAGGTGGTCCGGTAGCTGTGCGGGGTGGCACCGACGCGGCGGCTGAAGTGGTGGCGCAGCGCCGCCGCGTCGCCGAAGCCGGCTTGGTCGGCCACGGCCTCCACGCTCAGCGGGGTCTCCTCCAGCAGCCGCCGGGCGAGCAGCACCCGCTGGTTGGTGAGCCAGTCGTGCGGGGTGGTGCCGGTCTCGGCGCGGAACCGGCGGGCGAACGTGCGCGGCGCCATGCCGGCGCGGGCCGCCAACTCCTCCACGGTGATCGGCCGGTCCAGGTGTCCCATCAGCCACTCCAGTACCGGCTCCAGGGTCGGCGCCTCGGGCACCTTCGGGATGGGCGCCTCGACGTACTGTGACTGCCCGCCGTCGCGGTGCGGCGGGACCACCATCCGCCGGGCCAGGCGGGTCGCGGTGGCCGAGCCGTGCGCCTGGCGGATGAGGTGCAGGCAGGCGTCGATGCCGGCCGCCGTGCCGGCGCTGGTCAGCAGCCGACCGTCCTGGACATAGAGCGAGTTGCAGCGGACCCGGGCACGCGGGTGGCGGCGTTGCAGCTCGTCCACGTACCGCCAGTGGGTGGTGCACTCCCGGTCGTCCAGCAGCCCGGCCTCGCCCAGCAGGAAGGCGCCGGAGCAGACGCTGAACAGGTGCGCTCCGCGTGCGTCGGCTCGGCGGAGCGCGTCGAGGACCGGCTCGGGAACGTTGGTGCCCTGGGCGTGCGCCGGTACGGCGACCAGGTCGGCCTCCTCCACCGGCCCGAGGTCGGCGTTTGGAGTGAGGTGGAACCCGGCGGAGGTGCGGACGGGAGCGCCGTCCGGGCTGCACACGTCGAAGCGGTACGCGGGGAAGCCGTCGGCCGTGCGGTCGGTGCCGAACACCTCCGCGAGCACGCCGAGCTCGAAGGGGGCGACCTGGTCGAGGGCGAGGACGGCGACGGAGCGAAGCATGTGACGAGGGTAACCCGACAGGTGGCAGTAAATCGATGATCAGTGGCATCACTGCCACTGTTCGGCCGGCGCGAGTCGTCGCAGACTGGTCTCAGTCCGGTGCGCACCGGCGGCGAAACCGACAGCAACCATGCGAAAGTGAGCGCCGCCATGGAGTTCCTGATCTTCCTCCTGTTCCTCGCCCTGCTCGTCGCCGCCTCGGCGGCCGGTCTCACCGCGGACAGCCGCGACTCGGCCGACTGGAAGCCCAGTGAGGACGGCCGTCGCTGGCAGTCCCGTACCTGCTGATGGCTTTGATGCTTTTTGCGCCGAAAATCCCGGGCGGGACCGCGCCGAAAGGTGCGGCCCCGCCGACGGAGGGCATCCGCCGTACGGCAGGCTAGGAGACATGGCTGACGGCTCCTGGTACGACGCCGACATCGACCACGTGATCATCTCCGAGGCGCAGATCCGCGAGAAGACGGCCGAGCTGGCCAAGCAGGTCTCCGCCGACTACGCCCACGTGGGTGACGGACTGCTGCTGGTCTGCGTGCTCAAGGGCGCGGTGATGTTCATGGCGGACTTCGCTCGAGCGTTGGGCCGCAACGGCCCCCCGGCCGAACTCGACTTCATGGCCATCTCCTCCTACGGCCAGGGCACCACCTCCTCCGGGGTGGTCCGCATCCTCAAGGACCTGGACCGGGACATCGCCGGCCGGCACGTCGTGGTCGTCGAGGACATCGTCGACTCCGGGCTGACGCTCTCCTGGCTGCTGCGCTACCTGGAGTCCCGCTCGGCGGCGAGCGTCGAGGTGGTCGCGCTGTTCCGCAAGCCTGACGCCGTCAAGGTGCCGGTCCCGGTGAAGTACGTCGGCTTCGACATCCCCACCGAGTTCGTGGTCGGGTACGGCCTGGACTTCGGGGAGCGTTACCGGGAGTTGCCCTACGTCGGGGTGCTCAAGCCTGAGGTCTACGCCCGGTCCTGAGGTTGGCCGGTCCGGGTCACCCACGGTGTGAGGGCAACTCGCATCGGTGCTCGTCAAGCCGACGTTCAGCGCGCTCTCAGTTCTTCCGGCTACCGTGGAGCCCGGTGGCGCGAAAGTACCCTCGCGCTCGGCCCCTCGACCGCGTGACCGGGCGTTCGGGTGGTCGGGCCGAAATTCCCGCCACGCCGGTTTCTGCCCGGACCCGCCGTACGACTTCGATGCGGGGCTGGCGAGGCCGCCCACGGTGCCCGTCGTCGATGGCAATGGTGCGCCGAGTGCGGGGCTCGCAAGCTCGCTCGTCGCGTACACGGTGTACCGTCGAATGACCGCGGCGCGGCAGTTTTCGCGTCTCGGGGTCGAGGCCGGCCCGCACGGCGGCTCCGGCCGCCGCCCAGCGCGGCGACACCATCAGACGGTCAGGACGTCGATCAGGAGGATGCGGGCGCCTTGGCGCTCGACAACAGTATGGAACGTACGCGTTTCTTCCGCCGACCGGTGGTCTGGATCATCCTGGTCATCCTCGGCGCCGTTGTGCTCAGTCAGCTGTTCACCAGTGGTCCCAGCTACCACCGCGTGGACACTTCCGTTGCGCTCGACCAGCTCCACACCGCCAAGATCAACAAGGTCGTCTTCCAGGACAAGGAGCAGACGCTCCAGCTCGACCTGGCCGAGAAGGCGAAGTTCGGCAAGACCGAGACCGACAAGATCGAGGCTCAGTTCCCGTACCAGGCTGGCGACCAGATCTGGAACGAGGTGCTGGACGCCAAGGCGGCCAACCGGGTCACCGGCCCGGCCGACACCGAGGTCTCGTCGGACAGCATCTGGGTGAGCCTGCTGGTCAACCTGCTGCCGATCGCGCTGCTCGTGCTCCTGCTGCTGTTCTTCATGTCGCAGATGCAGGGCGGCGGCTCCCGGGTGCTCAACTTCGGCAAGTCCAAGGCGAAGATGATCACCAAGGACACTCCGAAGACGACCTTCGCGGACGTCGCGGGTGCCGAGGAGGCCGTCGAGGAGCTGCACGAGATCAAGGACTTCCTGCAGAACCCTGCGAAGTACCAGGCCCTGGGCGCCAAGATCCCGAAGGGCGTGCTGCTGTTCGGCCCGCCCGGCACCGGCAAGACGCTGCTGGCCCGCGCGGTCGCCGGCGAGGCCGGAGTGCCCTTCTACTCCATCTCCGGCTCCGACTTCGTCGAGATGTTCGTCGGTGTCGGCGCCAGCCGGGTCCGTGACCTCTTCGAGCAGGCCAAGACCAACGCCCCGGCGATCGTCTTCGTCGATGAGATCGACGCCGTCGGCCGGCACCGTGGCGCTGGCATGGGCGGCGGCCACGACGAGCGGGAGCAGACGCTCAACCAGCTGCTCGTCGAGATGGACGGCTTCGACACCAAGGGCGGGGTCATCCTGATCGCGGCCACCAACCGGCCGGACATCCTCGACCCGGCGCTGCTGCGCCCGGGCCGGTTCGACAGGCAGATCCCGGTGGACGCCCCCGACATGGAGGGCCGCAAGGCCATCCTGCGGGTGCACGCCAAGGGCAAGCCGTTCACCCCCGACGTCGACCTCGACGCGGTGGCACGGCGTACCCCGGGCTTCAGCGGCGCCGACCTGGCCAACGTGATCAACGAGTCGGCCCTGCTCACCGCCCGCAAGGACCAGCGGGCGATCACCAACGACTCGCTGGAAGAGTCGATCGACCGGGTGATCGCCGGTCCGCAGCGTCGGACCCGGGTGATGAGCGACCAGGAAAAGAAGATCACCGCGTACCACGAGGGTGGGCACGCGCTGGTCGCCTGGGCGCTGCCGCACGCCGCGCCGGTGCACAAGGTGACGATCCTGTCCCGTGGCCGCTCGCTGGGCCACACCCTGGTGCTGCCGACCGAAGACAAGTACACCCAGACCCGCGCCGAAATGATCGACACCCTGGCGTACGCGCTGGGCGGCCGGGCCGCTGAGGAGTTGGTCTTCCACGAGCCCACCACCGGTGCCGGCAACGACATCGAGAAGGCCACCCAACTGGCCCGCGCGATGATCACCCAGTACGGCATGAGCTCCAAGCTCGGCGCGATCAAGTACGGCACCAGCGGGGACGAGCCGTTCCTCGGCCGCAACATGGGCCACGAGCGGGACTACTCGGACTCGGTGGCCGCCGAGATCGACGGCGAGATGCGGGCGCTGGTCGAGCTGGCGCACGACGAGGCCTGGGAGATCCTGGTGGAATACCGGGACGTCCTGGACAACATCGTGCTGGAGCTGATGGAGAAGGAGACCCTCTCCACGGCCGACATGGCGCGGATCTGCGCCCGGGTGGTCAAGCGCCCGCCGCTGGCGCCGTACAACGGCTTCGGCAAGCGCCAGCCGTCCACCGAGCCGCCCGTGCTCACCCCTGCGGAGAAGGACAAGCTCAAGGCGCAGGCCCAGGCTGACGGCGCGCAGGCGTCCGTTGGTGGCGGCACGCCGTCCAACAACTCGGACGGTACGCACTGAGCAACGACCCGACGGCCAGCTCCCCTCACCGGGAGCTGGCCGTCTCCGCGACCGAACCCGACGGCGACGACGCGTTGGACTACGTGGCCGCCCGACTCATCAGCGGCAGGCTGAGTGGCCGCCCGGTCGAGGACGCTGTCGACCTCGGCCGGATCGAGAAGGCGGTCCGGGAGATCCTGATCGCGGTCGGCGAGGACCCGGATCGTGACGGGCTCCAGCAGACCCCGGCCCGCGTCGCCCGCGCGTACGCCGAGCTCTTCGCCGGTCTGCGGGTCGACCCGGCCCAGGTCCTCAGCACCACCTTCGAGGCCAACCACGAAGAGCTCGTGATCGTTCGGGACATCGACGTGATGAGCCTCTGCGAGCACCACCTGCTGCCGTTCCGCGGCAGCGCGCACATCGGCTACATCCCCGGCCCGGACGGGCGGATCACCGGCCTGTCCAAGCTGGCCCGACTGGTCGAGGTCTACGCCCGCCGGCCGCAGGTGCAGGAACGACTCACCTCGCAGGTCGCCGACCTGCTGATGAGCAAACTCGCCCCGCGGGGCGTCGTCGTCGTGCTGGAGTGCGAGCACATGTGCATGGCGATGCGCGGCATCCAGAAGTCCGGTGCCAAGACCATCACCTCGGCGGTGCGCGGGATCCTACAGACGGACTCCAAGTCACGGGCCGAGGCGATGGCGTTGATCATCCCTCGCTGACCCGTACGCACCACGGCCGGCCGACCCCCTCTCGGGACGGCCGGCCGTTCCGTTTCCCGCCCCTTTTCCGAAGCAGCCGCAGCGGGTCAGCCGGCCAGCAGGGCCAGCAGCAGGCCCGCCGTGACCAGCACCGCCGGCACCAGGCAGACCAGCGCGCCGAAGCGCACCGTCCGGTCCAGCCGCTCGCCCGGGCCAGCGCGGAACGACCGCCCGATGCCCACCCAACCGGCGACGAACGCGACAGCCGGCATCGGCAGCCCGCAGATCAGCGCCGCCACACTCGCCGGACCCGGCCCGGTCAACGCGTACACGATCACCTGGATCAGAGGCACCAGCAGCGCCAGCGGCCCGTACACCAGAAGGTTCCGCGCCCGTGCGGGCCAGGAGCCCGGCCGGAGCCCGCGGCGCGCGGCCAGCGCCGCGTCCGCCGCCTCGGCCCGGCCGCGTGCGGCCCGCAACGCCGCCAGCACGGCCGCGGGGCCGCCGGCCATCGACCGGGCCGCCTCGGTCAGCTCCGGCGGCGACGGCATCAGCGAGATCGCCGGTACGCCCAGCTCCCGCAGCCGTTCCTGCTGGCTCGCCAGCCCGGTGCGGACCACCGTCAGCTCCTCCCGAGCGGCCTCCGCCGAGCGGGCCTGCTCGCCAGCAGCCGCGGCCGCGCCGCGACGCACACCGTCCAGCTGACGCGCCGCCGCGAGGTACTCCGCCCACGCGTTGGCCGGCTCCGGGCCCGACCGCGTGACCGCATCGTCCGGCCCGGCCGTCCGCTGGCGGCCCGGCCCGGTCACCGTCGCCTCCGAGCTCATCCCCGCACCTCCCGCGCGCACCACCGGATCACCCCGCCTCGTCGGCGAACGGCACCAGGACCGTGCCCCGCTCGTCCGGACCATCCCAGAGCGTCACCCGGTCGGGGCGCGACCGCCACTCCACCGGCCGGCCGAAGACGGCGGCGAGCTGCGCGGTCGGCACATCCAGCACCGCGACGGCGGCGAGCTTGTCCACCTCGCCCTCCGGCTCCAGCAGCGCGGCGAACGGCGGCACCGCCCGCCACCAGCCCAACAGGTGCCGGCCGGCCGGCGGCCCGTCCCGCAGCAGCGCACGCAGCCGGTCCGCCGGCAGCTCCCGAGGCCCGGGTCGATCCAACCCGAAGACCACCAGGTACGTCGGCAGGTCGTCGTCCGGATCCGCGAGCAGCGTCGGCAGGTCCACCATGCAGGCCGGGTGACGGGCGGCCAGCTCGGCCGTCAGCGTCTCCACCAGTGGTCGGGCCCCCGGGTCCGGTGCCGCCAGCAGGAAACGGGCGGTGCCCGGCGGGTGATGGGCCGCGGTGCTCCGGGCCGCCGTCGCCAGCAACCCACCCGCCGCCGAACCCGACCCCAGCACCGCGAGGTTACGGCCGGCCGCCGGCCCCAGTGGTACGGCAACCGTCGTGCGGGCCACGTCCACGGCCCGGCCGAGCAGGGCCGCCGGCCCGTGCGCCTGCCCCGCCAGCGCAGCGCGGTGGCGCGGATCGTTGCCCAGCAGCGGCCTGGCATACCCGGCGAACACCACCGGCGGTGCCGACGCCGCCGGCCGGGCGGCGAACAGCTCGTGCCGCAGCCGCTCCACCACCTCCGGATGGTCCTGCGGATCGGGGTGGTGGATCAGCCGTTCGTGACCACGGATCGCGCCCCGGGGACCGCCGAGCCCGCCGGCGGTGTTCACCACCGCGCTGCCGACCGGCAGGCCGGCCGCCGAGTCGTTCGTCGGCTCCAGGACAGGGCTGCCACCCGGCAGCGCCACCCGCACCGGAAACTGCCCGAGCACCGAATCCCGGTGCCCGGCGTCCGACCGGGCGCTCAACCCCAGCTCGCCGGCCCCGGCCAGCACCAGGTGTACGCCGTACGCCCGACCGGTCCGGGCCAGCCCGTCCAGGCGGGCGGCCACCTCGGCGGCCAGCCGGTCCCGTTCGGCGAAGACCAGCGGCAGATTGTCCAACACACAGACGATCCGGGGCAGCGGCTGGTGCTGGCGCAGCTCGGCGAAGCGCTGACCACCGGCCCGCCCGCCCGCCTCCGCCCGGCGCTGCACCTCGGTCGTCAACTGTTCGAGCAGATCCCGGACGTACTCCCGGTCGGCAGCCATCGCGGCCGCCCGCACCTGCGGGATCCAGGACCGGTCCCGCTCGGTCTGGAGGAACTCCACGAAGGACTCGCCATCCCCGAGGTCCGCCAGATAGAGGGCGAGGTCGTCCGGGCCATACCGGGCGACCAACCCGAGCAGCGCCGTGGTCAGGAACGCCGCACGCCCCGCCCCGGACCGGCCACTCACCAGCCAGTGCGGGGTCAGCTCCGTGAAGCCCAGCGGCACCGGCCGGCCCCCGGCGTCGCCGACCATCGTGGTCAGCCCGTCCGCCGAATCCGCCTCCCAGAGCCGCTCACCCGTCGCCGGCAGCAGACTCGCCAGCCCTAACCGGGAACCCGCCTCCACCTGCTCGGCCAGCCGGCGACAGACCGCGTCGACCAGGTCGGCCGGAGGGTCCGCCTCGACGAAGACCGGCGAGTTCAACCCGCCCGGCGGCTCGGCACCCGGGCTCGCGAAGGACGTCCCCGGCGGGTCGCCAAGCAGCGCGTACGCGTTGCGCAACACCAACGGGGTGGCCCGCGGCAGCGGTGCCCGGGTCGCGTACGGACCGGCGGGAGGCCACCCGGCCACCACCAGGTGCAGCCCAGCGGCCGGACCCTGCTCCGCCAACGCCTCAATCCGTGCCAGGTCCGTCGGGCCGGTCAGCTCCGGCAGGGCCGCGACCACCAACAGCAGCGTCCGGTCGTGCCGACGTCGCCCACTCGCCCCCGGGGTCACCCACTGCTCCGCCTCGGTCAGCACCGCGCGCAAACCCGCCACGTCCACCGCCGGCGGCGGCAACAGACCGGCATCGCCCAACGCGCCGAACGGGCTGAGCACGTCACCCGTGGCGTCCACCGCGCGCACCAGCAGCGCACCGGCAGGGGCCGCACCCAGCAACCGCAGCAGCACGGCCCGGAGCAACCCCGCCACCCGCGGCTCCCGGGCATCGGTGTCCACACTCAGGTGCCCCGTGCCGACCAGCGGCACCAGCGCGGGGAAACGGGCATCGTCCAACGGCGCCGCCGTACCCACCCGCACAAACGGCGGCGGGCCATCACCCGCCGGAGAGTCCACGGTCAGCGAATCCAGGGCGGCACCAGACCAACCCGGCGCCAGCCGCCCGGCAACCACCCGCAGACGGTCGGCCAACTCGTACTGGCGGCGCTGGTCAGCGGGGGCCGGGCGGGTCTCGTCGAGGATGCCGGCGGCGGCGGTCACGACAGCTGCGGCCCGGCGGTGCAGCGCTGCGGCGCGGTTCGTGCGTGCCTTCGGACCGGCCACCGCGTCCCACCCCCTCTACCCGAGGTTGGCAACCCCTCCCTGAGCAGAGACGGTATCCCAGCCGAGGCCGCACCTTCGGGAGGTGCCACGGCGGTGCGCCGGTGTTGTCGCGGATCTCACCAGTGGGGAGGGGTCCGTCACGATCCGCTCGATCTGAGGCATTGGCTCCGGAGCATCCAGCCGTTAACGTCAGGAGGTGGAATCAGTGCAGCCCCCCGCCGGTTCCCAGGTCTCCCGCGTACCGGCCCAGCGGACGCCGTCCGAGCAGCTGCCGCCGGCCCCGGCCGCACCGGCGCCGCAGCCGCCACGCCGCAGGTTGCGGACCGTGCTCACCGTGGTCGGAGGGGTGCTCGCCCTGCTCGGCATGGGCGCTGCCATCACCGGCTTCGTCTGGTACAACCGCGCCGCTGCCCCGGATCGCAGCGCGCCCGACGTGGTCGTGGACAACTACCTGCGTGCGTTCCTGGTAGACCGCAACGACGCGAGGGCCGACCTATTCACCTGCGAGGGCGGCGCGCAACTGGAACCACTTCGCTCGCTACGAGCCGACCTAATTGCACGTGAGCAGGATCTTGACGTAACTATTTTGGTCAGCTGGGGCGACCTCGAAATCAAGCGCCAGGGCAATGCTGCCTCCGTCGTGACGGTCCTCCGGCGTAGCGCCACCGTAGATGGCATTCAGCAAAGCCTGACGGATACGTGGCAGTTCGAGGTCCAAAAGCTGGAGGACTGGCGTGTATGCGCTGGCACCAAAGTCAGCTGACTGTCACTCGATCCACAGCAGATGAACTGGGACCTCCAGGGTAGTGGGGGACTGGCCGCGCCAGGCCCAGCGGTACCACTCGACCTCGGGGGTGATCCGCACGCAGATGTCGCCCTCGGCGCCCGAGTAGGTCTCGGTGACCGCCCGCATGTCCCGATGTTCCACTCCGCCCTCGACGTGTACCACCCGGCGTCCGGTGACCGCGTCCGCCTCGAAGACGGGGGTGGGTGACCGGTGGGATGGGCCGTCCAGTGAGACCAGCCGGATGCCGGTGCCCCGGGTGCTGTCCGGCACGGGTCGTTCACCGACCGTCTCCACCCAGACCCGCTCCACGGGCATCAGCGGCGCGAACACCTCGACCTGGTCGGCCTCGGCCCGGTACCACTCGTGCTCCGGAATCACCGGCACGTAGGTTCGGGCGCCCTGCACCACCCGGTCGTCGGCGCGCAGGTCACCGCGCCAGCCCAGCCCTGGCAGGCCCACCACCACCCGCCGCCCGCGCAACTCCACGGGCTCGATCGCGGAGACGATGGTCAGCGGGCGGGGTGGCCGTGGCGCCCAGTCGGGCTGGTCGGCGAACGGGTCCGGCAACGGTCCGGTCATGCCCGTGGTGGCCTCACTCGACGGCGCGCAGCGGAGCACCCCGCGCGCGCATGAACGGGACCGGATCGATCGCGCCCCGGCTGGACCGGTCGTTGCGCAGGTGCACCTCGAAGTGCAGGTGTGGGCCGGACGAGTTGCCGCTGCTCCCGACCTGCCCGATGACCTCGCCAGCCGGCACGATCTGATCGGGTGTGACCCGGGGACGGCTCACCATGTGGCAGTACCGGGTGATGTAGCCGCCAGCGTGCAGCATGTCGACGAACCACCCGCAGCCGCCCTTGTCGGGGTATCCGTCCACGTCGCAGCTCTGCCGCCCACGGTCGTCGGGGTCGCAGCGGGCGACCAGCACCCGACCAGCGGCCGCGGCACGGATATCGGTGCCCTTGGCCGCACCGATGTCGACCCCGTTGTGGCTGGGCCGCTCGGCGGTCCGGAAACCGGAGCCGACGTCGCCGGGGATCGGCGCGGTCCAGCCGGAGGCGGCGATCTCACCGCGCTCGGCCGCGTTGCAGACCGCCTTGCCGTTGATCTCGACGGTGCGGGCCGCGCCGCCGGCCAGGGCATCCACGATCTTGCTGGCCAGTTCCTCGTGCTTGGCGTACGCGTCCGGATAGGCGCTGATCTGGACCTGCTGTGCCACCACGGTCAGCGGCCTGCGCTGCCAGCTCCGTACCTTGACGAGCTTCTCGTAGAACTTGCGGGCCGTGTAGGCGGGGGTCATCCGTTCGGCGACCGTGCCCCACCCCGGCCGCTGCTGGAACAGGCCTAGCGAGTCGTGGTCGGCACCGACACCCTCGTGCGGCAGGGCGAGAGACTCGGGCACGCTGGTGTTCGCCAGGTTGCGCAGGGCGGATTCCTGCATGGCGGTGGCCAGCGCGATCACCCAGCCACGCGAGGGCACTGCCATGTCCTGGCCAACCTTGATGATGATCGCGGCGTTGCGGACCTGCGCGTCGCCGTACTCGGCGAACCGTGGCAGCTCACCGGCGATATCCACCGGACGGATCGGACCACAGCCCCAACCGGCCTGGGTGTCCCCGCTGTCAGCGTCGCCGCCGAGCCCACTGAGGAAGAACGCCGCCGTGCCGCCGGTACAGCAGAGCAGGAGCAGCACACCGGTGAGAACGCTCGCGATCACGCCGACCCGCAGCGGTCGGCGAACAGCGGTGGCAGCGCGGCCGGTGGTCACGGCCGCTCCCAATCCACGACGTCGACCAGCCAGCCACCGTCGGCGGTGACCAGCTCGAGCCGGAGCCGACCGCTGTCGAGCGGCAGCAGCACCTCGACGAACGTCTCGGTGCGCGCTCGCACCGACGATGGGCCGGTCACCTCCTCGGCCGGAACCCCGCCGGGGTCGGCGCCGGCCAGCTTCTCGGTCAGCGCCGACGTCGACAACGGCCGCAGGCCGGCATGCCACTCCTCGGCGGTCATCCCGGGCCGGCCGAGCCAGGCCGCAGCGAACCGGTCAGCGGTCTGCTCCGGTGTAGGGGCACCCGCCGCGGTGACCGGTGACGGTGGAGCCTCGGTGGAGAGCACACCATCGTCACCGGCCTTCGGGTCCACTGTGGCGATCGGCCGGTTCGGTCGGCTGCTCAGACCGTCCGCCGGGTCGAGTGGACCGGAGGCCAGACGGGCCGCCCCGATCACGCCGAAGACGAGCACCGCGATCACCAGCGCCACCCCCAGCCGGGACCGCAGCGCCCGGGTGAAGAGGAACTCCAGAGCCCGCCGCATCACCGTCACCGAGCCTCTGAGCGCACCCGCGGTCCGGTGCGGTCCGGTGCACGCTCGGTGGAGCCCGGCCGGTAGACCACGAACGACGGATTCTCGGCCGGCACGTCCGGTTCGGTCCAGGTCGCCGGCTGCCGCCGCCGAGGTTGGGGCGGGACCGGACGGCGCCGGCCGCCCGTCTCCGTTGTCGGCGTCTCGTCGGCGCGTTCCTGACCGTCCGGCCGTCCGCTGTCGGCGCGTCGGCCGTCAACGGGGGCGGTAGGTGTCGGCACAGGGTCTTCCCTGCGCGCCTCCGGACGCAGCCGGGTCTGCGCCGCGTCGGGCGATCGACGGCGTCCACCCACCGGCTCCGCCGTGCCGCCCGGCTCCGCGACATCGAGCCGCGCCGCGACCCGCATGTCCCGGAAGAACCGACGGTGCCAGGACCCGGCCGAGCTGACCGCCTCGCTGCTGTCCTTACCGCCCAGTTGGGTGATCCGCCGGTATGGGCGCAGCAGCAGCCAGCCGACCACTCCGCAGAGCCAGACCAGCACCACCTGGAGCCAGCCCGGCAGGGTGGGCGTACTCATGATCAGGTCGACGGCGAACAGGTAGATGGCTGCCCCGGTGCCGAAGATGGCGATGTTGAAGACCGCGGCGACCACCGCGTTCGCCAGCCGCCGCAACCCGGCGCTGGCCGGTCGGAGCAGCCCGACGGTGCCCAGAATGGGCGCCGCGATCACCGCCCATCGGAAGATCAGGAAGCCCAGCAGCACCAGCAGCGACGCCGTCAGGTCGAACATGGCGAAGAGGATCGAGGCCAACACCGCGATGAATCCCGCGCCGACCCGGTCCATGTCGCGAACTCCCTGGAGGTACTCGTACGCCTCCGGATCCTCGGTCTGGATCTGCTGGGCCACCCGCGCCCACTGCTGCTGCTTTGCCTTAATCGTCGCCTCGCGGGTGGCCGGGTTGGCGCGCAGCTTCTCGACCTCATCCCAGGACAGCGACTTCGCGTCGTAGAGCGCGGGGCCGTACTTGCGGGCGGTCTCACTGTCGGCCGAGCCGAGCACTCCCCGCAGCCAGTTCCGGTAGAGCATGGTCTCGGTAGCGGTGTCGCTGGCTCGGACAGCAGGGGTCCTGAGGTCTTTGCACCGGTCATCATCGATGCAGCGGCCAGGTGCCGGTTCCTTCGCCTGCGGGCCTACCGCGTCGTGCACCACCCCGAGACCGGTGACGAGCGCACCATCGGCGATGTTCGCCGACTTCACCGGCCAGGCGGCCAGCGCGGTGACCGCAACCATCACCAGTAGAGCCCAACCGGCAGTTGTCATAGCGTTGCTCATGTCCGACTGACGGGACCGCCAGAGTAGGTAGAGCCCTACAACGCACAGCGTGACAATCCCGAAGACGCTGAATACCTTCTCGTAGACGGCCTTGGTGGCAGTGTTCACCAGGGGGTCGGCCCAACCCCACATCGAGCCGGGGTCCCAGGCGCGCTCTCTGAGCGCGTTCGACGCCCCGATGATGGCCGTCGCGGCCATGAACTCGCCGTTTGCGATCGTGGTGGTGAACTTGTAGTCCGGATGCAGCACGCTCGAAGCGCAGCCACCACCGATGTCGTAGGTGTTGTAGCTGTAACCCGCGTATCCGTAGAGGCTGTACCGGCCGGCCACCCCGTTCGCGGCCTCGGACGGTGGCGCGGCGGCGAACCAGCCGGCGAGGCCGGAGTCCGGTGCGCCGGGGGTCGGGGCGTTGCGGCAGGTGATCTCGTCTTCGCTGACCGCCTGGAGTTTTGCCACGCAGGCCCGGAAATCGGCCTGCCACTCCGGGGTCGTGCAGAGGTCGGCGCGGGCCTGGGCGGCGGGCGGCGCGGCGGCTGCCGCCTCCGCGCCGATCAGTGGCCAGGTGAGCGAGGCCCCGGCCAGTACGCCGAGGGCGAGCAGGAACGACGCGATCCGTGCCCGGGCCCTCGCCATGTCACGCCTCCAGATCCGGCAGGGGGATGCTCGGCAGAACTCCGGCCGCCGCGGCGATCGCGGCGGGCGTCGTGTCGAGGTGGTCCAGCAGACCGTCGACGTACGAGACGTCGACCCGGACCTTCTGCACGCGGCCGTCGACGTCGCGCATCACGAACTCGCGGAAGCCGAGCCGGCTGGCCGAGTTGGTGTCGGCGGCGGAGAGCGAGGCGAGGGTGGCCTCGTACCCGTCGTTGACCGGCACCCGCAGTAGCCGTAGCGCTTCGGAGGCGATCTCGGCGTCCTCGGCGATCCGGCCGACGAAGACGGTGGAGACGAGGTTCTGCACGTCGAGGCCGAGGATGTCGCGCGGGTTCTGCGAGGCGACCAGTGCGGCGAGGTTCCACTTGCGGGAGTCCCGGGCGAGGCGGACGAGGAACGAACGCCCGGAGCGCCAGCCCTCCATGAAGTGCGCCTCGTCGAGGCCGACGAGCTTGCGCGACGACATCGACCCGCCGTAGCAGCGCCGGACGGCGAGCCGGTGCGCGGTGTGCAGCATCGGCAGGGCGAGCGCCTCCTCGGCCGACCAGTACTCTCGTTCGATCTTGAGGTCGGGCAGTCGCAGCCCGGCCATGGTGATTACGGTGAGCGCCGCGTCGGCGCCGAGCAGGCCCTCCGGTGGCCGGCCGAAGAAGAGCATGGCCAGCGGCATCTCCGCGGTGTCCAGCAGGAGGTTGGCCAACTCCTTGCCGGCATCGTCGTCGAGCCGGCCGAGGCAGCTCACCACGTCGTCCAGGGTGGACGTCTCCTCGGCGGGAACCTGCCGGACCGCGTGCCGGAACAGGGTGGCCGTCGACGCCTCGCGGGCCACCTGCGGTGGCACCAGCATCATGCAGATGTCCTGGACCAGCATCCGCCGCTCGGCGCGAGCGTTGGAGACCGCGATCTCGAACTCCCGGTCACCGGCGGCCCCGGCCGCGAACTCGCTGCGCAGGGGCGTGGGGATGAGCGAGTAGGGGGCCAGGGTGCCGTGCTCCGAGCCGGTCAAATTCAACACCCGGGAGTACGGCCGCAGCTCGGGCATGGCGCAGAGCCGGGCGAGCGGCCCGGACGGGTCGAGCAGGGTCACCTGGACGCCTCGGCGGGCGGCCAGATAACCCAGGGCGCCGAGCAGGGTGGACTTGCCACCGCCCGGCTCGGCCACGAAGACCGCGAGCCCGGAGCGTTCGCGGACCTCCATGGGGAAGTGCAGGTCGAGGAAGACCGGGCGGCGGCAGGTGCCGGCGGTCCGGCCGATCAGGTCGCCGCGCCGGTCGCCCACGTTGGAGGCGGCCTGCGGGAGCGCGGCGGCGAGCAGCGGGACTGGCATCCGGCGGACGTAGCCGGTGTTGGCGATCGGCTCGCCGGGGATGAACTCGCGGGCCAGCCAGTCCTGGTTCTTGGGGTGCTGAAGCGAAATGCGCAGCTCGCGGGAGTAGAGCTGGATGAGCCGGCGGGCCCGCTCCAGGCACTCCTCCCTGGTCCGGCCGCCGACCGCGATCCGGTGCCAGCCGTGGGCGCGGGCCGAGTCGACGGGCAGCCCGGTGGTCATCTCGTCGCCGATCACCAGCGCCCGCTTGGCGAGCCGTTCCAGCTCCGGTGGTGCGTCGATGCCGTGCTCGGCGTAGTCGAGCTGCTGGGAGCGGATCATCCGCAGCCGGTGTTCGAGATTACGGAAGGAGTCGCCGGAGCCGAGGATGTCGACCCGGGTGGAGATCTCCATCGGCCAGGGCAGCCGCTCGTGGAAGTGCAGCCAGGGCTCGTGTCGTTCCGGGATCTCCAGCGGCTCCATCCGGCCGACGGCGAGCACCGCGACGTGTCGTTCCTCGCCGGTCATCCGGTTGACCAGCTTCACGGTCGAGCCGTACGGGGTGCGGTAGCGCTCGACCTGCTCGGTCAGGGCGAGCAGGTCGCCGCGTTCCCAGCGCCCGTCGGTGACCGGGGAGAGCCGACCCGGCGGTGCCATGCAGAGTGCCACCGAGCGGTAGAGCAGCCACTCCAACTCCTGGGCGGTGACCCGCCGGCCGCGCATGCCGAACGCGCCGAGCACCTCGTCGAACTGCTCCACGGTGCGGCCCAGCTTGCGGCGTTCACCGTCAGCGGTGCCCCGGCCGAAGGTGCGCAGCAACCGCTCGGTGAGCGAGTCGCCGAGGGACCGGCGGGCGAAGGTGACGCCCAGGTAGGTCTGCCCCTCGGCGTGGTTGACCGACATCAGGTGCCGCTGGGCGGCGACCAGGTGATCGGCCCAACCGGTGGTGCCGGGTACGTCGGCGAGCGGCGCCGGGGTGTGCGCGTCGATGGTGCGCGCCCACTCGTCGGCGGGGAAGGGCCGGGTGGTGCGGCGCAGGTGCAGCCGGAAGCCGGCCAGGCCCGCGTACTGCTCGGAGATCGCCGACAGCAGCGCCTCGCGTTCGGCGTCCGGACGGAAGGCCCAGCGGACCTCGGGCAGCCAATACCAGGCGGTGACCGTGTTCGGGGTGAAGGTCAGGTGGCCGGCGATCTCGGTGATGGCCAGCTCGACCGACGGATCCCGGTCACCGAACTTGATCTTCGGTGCGCGGACCCGGGTCGGTCGGATCGGTCGGTCCTGGCGGTTGGCGGACCGCTGTCGGGGGGCGGCGACATCCCGCCCGGTCGGCTCGGTGCCGGCGGACCTGGGTCGGGCCGTGTCGGTCGCGGAGACCCGCCGCGTTGGCCGCTCCAGGGCCGGCCGCTCGGCGGCCGTCACCTCGGCCGGGCCTGCCGGTGCCCGCATCGGCGGTGCTGCGCCGGGCCCGCCTGGCGGTGCCGTCGACCGGTCGATCGGGGTGGCGGGGTTGGTGGTGGCCGAGGTCGACGTGTGGCCCGTGACCGGGTCGGGCGCGGCCGGCGGGCGGGGCAGGGGCAGCCGGTCGCCGGCCTGGTGTGGCACCCGGGACTCGATGGCCGGGCTCGCACCCCCGCGCCACGGCTCGACGGGCCGGCCGCCGGGCTCGTCGTCGGGGGTCCACGGTGCTTCCAGTTCGGGTGCGCGGTCCGGCACCCGCTGAGCCGGTCGGGTGGGCGCTGGCCCCAGGGCGGACTGCTGTGGAACTGCCGGCTGCTCCCGGGTGGCGGGGCCGGCCGTCACGGCCCGTGCCGAGCCGGGCCGGGACGCGCCGAAGAGATCCAGGAACGGTGAGTCGATGTCGGCGTTCTCGCCGGCCGACACGGCGGTGGGCTCGGCGGGTGGCGTGCGGCGGTTGACCGGCCGAGGGGCCTGGAAGACGCCGACCGCGCCGTGACCAGGGGAGGCCACCAGCGCGGGATCGAGCGCCACCTCATCCTCGGCCTCGTTGTAGTCGAATGACTGCGCACGGTGACTGGCCGGTACGACCGGGCGGCCGGCCGGGGAGCCCGGCGTGGAAGAGCGATTCATGCGGCAGCCTCACCCACAACGTGTGCCAAACCGATCGGCGTACGCCCGGTCATGCCAGCTCCTCCCGGATCCTGATCCGGCTGCCGACCAGGCGCGGGTCGCGCTGCTCGATCGCCGGCTCCCGGGTGCGTCGCCAGTCGGTCAGCGCGGTGCGGATGACCACCCGCGCCGGCCGATCGGGGTCGACGTGCCGGAAGATGAACGACGTGGTCACGATGGCGAGCGCGATCTCCCAGGCTGGGAAGAGCTCGACCGTCAACGTGAACAGCCAGTGGATGAACATGTAGAGGGGGACGAGCAGCATGAAGAGCCCGTACTGGGCGTAGGGCAGGTGGACCGGAAGGGTGTAGCCGGGCGGCCCGAGGTAGACCAGGCGGGCCCGGTAGATGTCGTCGTCGGTGCGCAGCCGCATCTGGTGAACGCGCCTATTCGAAGATGAGGTCGATCAGGTAATCGCCGACGAAGAAGAGCGTGGCCGCGCCGGCGATGAAGGCCAACCCGACGATGGCGATGGCGGAGCTCGTCAGCACCTTGGATATCTCGCCGCGGCTGGCTCGGCCGATGAAGATGACGCCCAGCACGGCGAGCAGGATCGGCGCGATCTTGCTGGCGAAGAAGGTGACCACACCATTGGTGTCGATCCCCTTCGGTGCCGGCTCCGCGAGCGGAGCTGACGCCAGGGTGGAGAGCGCGTGGGCGACGCCGGACGACGCCGTCTCCATGAGCTCGAAGGCGATCACTGGAAACCTCCCCATATCGCGGCCGGCCGTGCCGCGGCGGTGCAGTAGGCAAGCCTGGCGGGAAATTGCTCACAGGGCGCAGCGCTGTCGACCCTGCGTTCGTTACTCACCACGGAGAGTGGCGAGCTTTGGGCGGTTTTCCCCGCTTCGGCCCTCCCCTCCAGGCTTCGCCATCTCGATGCTGGCCAATTCCAAAGCGTACGGGCCGCCCTGGATTGCGACAAGCGCGAGGGGGCTGCCTGATTCTGCCCGAAAGACCGATCGTACACCTGTTCCAATGTGCACGTCAGGGGTGTTGGTTCGAGGGCCACCCGGGCCGGTGGGCGCCGCCGCCACGACCGGTACCGTCTAGTCGTGACCGATCTGGTACGGGCTCCGGGCCCCGTGGTGATGGGCGTCCTCAACGTCACGCCGGACTCCTTCTCCGACGGCGGACGGTACGCCGACCTCGACGCCGCCGTCGGACACGGCGTGCGTCTGCGTGACGCCGGGGCGCACCTGGTCGACATCGGTGGCGAGTCGACCCGCCCCGGCGCCGAGCGGATCGACGCGGCGACCGAGGCCGGCCGGGTCCTGCCGGTCATCCGCGAGCTGGCCGCCGCCGGTGTGCCGGTCAGCATCGACACCAGCCGCGCAACCGTGGCCGAAGCCGCGTTGGAGGCCGGCGCGGCGGTGGTCAACGACGTCTCCGGCGGGCTGGCCGACCCCGACATGGCCCGGGTGGTCCGCGACGCCGGCTGCCCCTGGGTGCTGATGCACTGGCGTGGCCACTCCCAGCAGATGGGCGAGTTGGCCAGCTACACCGACGTGGTGGCCGACGTCCGGGCCGAACTGGGCCAGCGGATCGACGCCGCACTGGCCGCGGGGGTGGCCGCCGACCGCATCGTCATCGACCCCGGCCTCGGCTTCGCCAAGACGGCCACGCACAACTGGGAGCTCAGCGCCCGCCTGCCGGAGCTGCTGGAACTCGGGTACCCACTGCTCTTCGGGGCCAGCCGCAAGTCGTACCTCGGGCGGCTGCTCGCGGCCGGCGACGGCACGCCGCGACCCACGGCGCAGCGGGAGGCGGCCACCGTCGCCACGAGCGTGCTGGCCGTCGCGGCCGGTGCCTGGGGGGTACGCGTGCACGACGTGCGGGCCACCGCCGACGCGCTGGCGGTCTGGGCCGCCACCGGCAGCCCGCGCCTGGTCCCCGCCTGGGCCGGTCAGGGGCGGTCCGAGTGAGCGGTCCACGGCGGGTGCACGTCCGCAATGCCGGACGCGCCGGCGTACGTCGGGCAGACCCGGCAGCCGCAGCACCGACCGGCCGGGTGGCCGGCCGGCGAGAGGGGAAGCGATGACCGACCGCATTCAGCTGACCGGCCTGCGGGCCCGCGGCCGGCACGGGGTGTACGACTTCGAGCGGGAACAGGGGCAGGACTTCGTGGTCGACGCCGTCCTCGAGTTGGACCTGGCACCGGCCGCCGCCAGCGATGACGTCGCCGCGACGGTCCACTACGGCGAGTTGGCCGAGCGGCTGGTCGCGGTGGTGACCGGCGAGCCGGTCAACCTGATCGAGACCCTCGCGGACCGGCTGCTCGCGGTCTGCCTGGCCGACGAGCGGGTCAGCGCCGCCACGGTCACCGTGCACAAGCCGGAGGCGCCGGTGCCGCACACGTTCACCGACGTGGCTGTCACCATGACCCGGGCGCGTACCCGGTGACCCGGGCCGTGCTGTCGCTCGGCAGCAACCTGGGCGACCGGCTCGACCACCTGCGTACAGCCGTCGCCACGCTCGGCGACGCCGTGCTCCTGGTCTCCGGCGTGTACGAGACTCCACCGTGGGGAGACGCCGACCAGCCCGCGTACCTCAACGCGGTGGTGCTGGCCCAGGACGACGCCGCCAGCCCGCGCGACTGGCTGGAGCGGGCGCGGGCCGCGGAGAGCGCGGCCGGGCGGGTCCGTGACCCGCAGCGGCGGTTCGGGCCGCGCACCCTCGACGTGGACGTGATCGCGGTCTGGGGCGACGACGGCGAGCCGGTGCTCAGCGACGAGGAGGAGCTGATCCTGCCGCACCCCCGGGCGCACCTGCGGGCGTTCGTGCTGCGGCCGTGGATCGACATCCAGCCCTACGGACGGTTGCCCGGCCATGGTTGGCTGACCGACCTGCTAACCGCCGGCCCCGCAGCCGACGACGCGCTGGAACTGCGTCCCCGGCCCGAACTGGCGTTAGAGTCGACGGCATGACCCAGTGGAGCCGGCCGGCATGACGCAGGCGAAGTCCCCACCACCGGGCGGGGGGCCGGGCCCGGACCGGTCACGGATGGGCCCCACCCGCATCTCGACACTGGTCGTGGCGGCCCTCGCCGCGGCGGCAGTGGCCTGGCTGCTGATCAGTTCCTTCTACCGCGGCTTCCCCAAACTGCCCTGGCTGCCGGTGGCGGCACTGGCCGCGCTCGCCGTGCTGGAGGCGTACGCCGCCATCAACACCCGTGGCCGCATCGACCGCAAGCCCGGCCGGGATCCGGTCAACCCGTTGATGGTTGCCCGGTTCGTGGTGTTGGCCAAGGCGTCGGCGCTGGCCGGCGCCATCTTCGCCGGTTTCTATGCCGGGCTCAGCGGCTGGCTCTTCATCGAGCCCACTCGTGCCGCGTCGGAGGACCGGCCGGCCGCCGGCGGCGGGCTGCTGGCGTCGCTGGCGCTGGTCGGCGTCGCGCTCTGGCTGGAGCGATCCTGCCGGGTGCCGGAGCGCCCGGACGACCACGAGCCCGACCAGCGCGAGAGCCGCCCGGGTCAGCGCTGAGCCGAGGGGTTACGTCCGGCTCCGGGCGCGGGTACGGTGCCTGCGATCGGAGAGCAATGGCCGCCCCCGATCCGTCCGTGCGCCGGACCGAGGACGGCCGGCGACTGGGGAGGCGGCGCCATGGGGTACGAAGAAGCGGGCCGGGACCGGCCGATCGAACCCTCGTCAGGGGTTCCCGCCGCCGTCCTGGAGAACGTTTTCGACGACCCCACCCACGGTGAGCCCGGCCGGGACCGCATCGGCGTGCACGTGGGCTGGGAATTCCTGTTGCTGGCCAGCCTGGTCGCCCTGGGCTGGCTGCTCTGGCGGGCCGACCCGGATGTGCTGCGCGGCGCCGCCCTGCGCACACTCCTGGTCAACGCGGTCGGGCTCGGCCTGCTCGCTATCGCCGCCGGCCTGAGCCTGCGCACCGCCGCCCCGAACCTGATCATCGGGCCGGTCGCGGTCGCCGCCGCGCTGCACTACGCGGAGCAGGGCGACCGGGGCCTGATGGCGTCCGTGGGGTCGGCCGTCGTGGTCGCCGCGCTGGGCGGGCTCGTGCTGGCGCTGGCCGTGGTGGTGCTGCAGGTGCCCGGCTGGGCGGCCAGCCTGGCGGGAGCCGCCGGTGTGGTGGTGTACATCGAACGCCGTTCGGCGCCGGTGCTGGTGCAGGGGGACTACGAGCCCTCGCGGACGGCCGGCTACCTCTTCGCCGGCTTCGCCGCCGTCGCGGTCCTCGGCGGGCTGTTCGGCGCGATCCGGTCGATCCGGAAGCTGGTCGGCCGGTACCGACCGGTCGCCGATCCGGCCCGTCGTCGGGGTGCGTTGGCCGCCGTGGTCACCGCGGTCGCGCTGGTCGGCTCCACCGTGCTGGCCGCGCTCGCCGGCATCCTGCTCGCCGCCAACAACCCCGGGCCGGTCACACCCAACTCCGGGCTGGAGTGGACCGTGCTGGCGGTCGGGGTGTCCCTGCTCGGCGGCACCAGCGCGTACGGCCGCCGGGGCGGGGTGTTCGGCACCGTGCTGGCGGTCAGCCTGGTCACCGTCTTCCTGGCGTACGCGCCGGAGCGCGACTGGACGGTGAGTGTCTGGGCGGTCGGTGGTGTGGCGTTCGGCGTCGGGCTGGCGGTGACCCGGCTGGTCGAGAGGTTCGGGCGGCCCCGCCCAGGCAGCGTCGACACGCCCGAGCCGGTCGGCGACGGCGCGATCAGCACGGGCTGGTCGGTGCCCCAGGCGCAGCCGGCCGACAACTGGCCCCCGACGTTGCCGACGCCGCCCGCGCCGCAACCTGTCGACCCGTGGCGTGACCCGCGTTGGGAGGACGGCCCGCGCCGCTGGGACGCCAACGACCGGTGAGCCGCGCCGTCCGTCGAGCCGAAGGTGATCTCGAGCGTTAGGCTCGGCGACATGACCGACACACCTGCCGCCACCGGGGGCGGATCCTCGTTCGAGGAACTCGACGCGCTGTCCACCGAGGAGTTGCGGGAGCGGGCCTTCGCCCGGGCCCGGGAGCGTCGCGACGTGGGCTTCTACTGGTCGGTGCTGCGGCGCCTGCCGAACGCGGACGAGGCGACGGTGCTGGACGGCGCACCGAACTCGATCGGCCCGACCATCGACGAGGCCAACGCGTTGTGGCGGGAGCTGACCGGTCACGGTTACGAGGAGTCGGCGCCGCTGCTGCGGGCCGCCTTCATCGACTACCTGCTGAAGCACTGAGCCGTCCGGGGCAGCCCAGGTCCGCCCGACCGGCCGGTTCGGGGCCTGGGCGGATCAGGGGACTCGTCAGCCGCTCCGGCCCGGTCAGCCGCTACGGCACGGCCGCCGGCACCGGCGCGCTCGCCGTGCTGCTGCTGGTCGGCATCTGCGGCAGCCCGGCGTACACCGGTTGGGCCGCCAACACGCTTACCAGCCCGGACTCGGCCGGTGGCTTCTACCTGCGCCTGCTCGCGTGGCCGGCCTGGCTGCTGGACGCTGACGGGCAGGCCGGCGGATTGTTCGCCGCCAACCTGCGGGCCGTTCTGCTGGTGGTCCTCGCGGTGACCCTGCTCTACCTGCTGCCGGCCGCGCAGGTGGCCCGGGTGCCCGGCTCGATCAGCCAGTTCTTCTCCGGCTGGGCCGCGTACGTGCTCGCCGGTGGGCTCGCCGCCGTGCTGGCGGCGCTGCTCGGCCCGGACCCGTCGCTGCTCGGCGCGCTGCGGGACGCCAGCGCCGGTGCCGGTTACGGCTTCCTCACCGGCTGGATCATCGGCACCGCGAGCCTCGGCGGTCGTGCCTGACCCGACCGGTCAGCCCGTCGACCGGCCGAGGTCGAGCAGGCGCTGCCGACTGAGAGCCCCCACCGGTCGGCCGGCGTCGGTCACCACGAGCCGGTCGTGTCCCGAGGTGAGCAACACCGCCAGCGCGTCGTACGCGGTGCCGTCCAGCGGCACGGTGGGCAGGTCGACGTCGCCGGGCACCGGCTCCAGCGCGTCCCGGTCGAGCGGGGTGACGGCCAGCCGGCGGATGCCGCGGTCGGCGCCGACGAACTCGCGTACGAAGGGGGTTGCGGGCGAGCCGAGCAGGGCGGCAGGCGTGTCGTACTGCTCCAGGTGCCCGCCCTCGGAGAGCACCGCGATCCGGTCGCCGAGCCGGACCGCCTCGTCGAGGTCGTGGGTGACCAGCACGATCGTCTTGCGGACTTCGGCCTGGAGGCGGAGGAACTCCTCCTGGAGTCGGGCCCGGACGATCGGGTCCACGGCCGAGAACGGTTCGTCCATCAGCAGCACCACCGGGTCGGCGGCGAGCGCGCGGGCCACACCGACGCGCTGCCGTTGACCGCCTGACAGCTCGTGCGGGTAGCGACCGCCGAACTGGGCCGGGTCCAACCCGACCAGGTCGAGCAGTTGGTCGACCCGGGTCCGGGTCCGCTCGCGGGACCAGCGGAGCAGGCCCGGCACGGTGGCGACGTTCGCCCGGACCGTCTGATGTGGAAAGAGGCCGACGTTCTGGATCACGTAGCCGATCCGGCGGCGTAGCCGCACCGGGTCGACGTCCGTGACGTCCTCGTCGCCGAGCGTGATCCGGCCGGCGGTCGGCTCGATCAGGCGGTTGATCATGCGGAGCACTGTCGACTTGCCGCAGCCGGACGGCCCGATCAGCACCACCAACTCGCCGGCCTTGACCTCCAGGCTGAGTTCGCGGACGGCGTCAGTGCCGTTCGGGTAACGCTTCTGGATGCCCTGTAGGGAGATCGACGCCGCGCGAGGGGATTCGGCCGCGCCGGGGGCCTCCGGGGTAACGTCCACGTATGTCCTTCCGCCTGAGCTACCGGGCCGACCCGGGTAACCCCTGGTTCTCCTGGCAGTACGTGCGGGACAACTCTGACACGATCGTCGCCGCCTTGCGTGAACACGCCTCCCTCACCGGGCGCGCGGTGCTGATCGCGGTGCTGATCGCCCTGCCGTTGTCGGTGCTCGCGTACTGGGTGCGCCCGCTGGCCGGCCCGATTCTCGGCGTCACCGGCGTGATCTACACCATTCCGTCGCTGGCGCTGTTCGCGTTCATCGCGCCGTACCTGGGCACCGGGACCACCACCGTGCTGGTCGGGTTGGTCCTGTACGCGCTGCTGCTGATCGTCCGCAACGTGGTGGCCGGGCTCAACCAGGTGCCGCCGGAGGTCGGCGAGGCCGCCGAGGGCATGGGCTACGGCCGGTGGAGACGGCTCTTCCGGATCGATCTGCCGCTGGCGATCCCGGGCATCCTGACCGGGCTGCGACTGGCCACCGTCTCGACTGTCGCGCTGGTGACCGTCGGGGTGCTGGTGGGGCACGGCGGGCTCGGCCAGCTGATCTTCGCCGGTTTTCAGAACAACCTCTACAAGGCCGAGATCATGACCGGCACGGTGCTCTGCGTGGCGCTCGCGGTGTTGCTGGACCTGCTGCTGGTCCTCATCGGCCGGCTGATCACCCCCTGGTCTGTCCGAGGTGCCCGGTGAGCGCGGCGGCGAACCCGGTGCACCAGGCGGTGCTCTGGCTCAACGACCCCCTGAACTGGACCAACCCTGGCGGCATCCTGGACCGCCTCGGCGAGCACCTGGTGATCTCCGCCGCCGCGGTCGCGCTCGGCTGCCTGGTGGCCTGGCCGGTCGGGCTCTGGCTCGGGCACGCCGGGCGAGGCGGCGGCCTGGTGGTGCTGGTGTCCAATGCCACCCTGGCCATCCCCACCCTGGCGTTGCTGACCATCCTGCCGCTGACCTTCCTCGGGTTCGGCCGTACCCCGGTGGTGGTGGCGTTGGCCGTCTTCGCGGTCCCGCCGCTGCTGGCCAACGCCTACACCGGCGTACGTCAGGCGGACGCGGAGGCGCGCGACGCCGCCCGCGGGATGGGTCTGTCCGGCGGGCAGTTGCTGCGCCGGGTGGAGCTGCCGCTCGCGGTGCCCTACCTGGCGGCCGGCTTCCGGACCGCCGCCGTGCAGGTGATTGCCACCGCCGCGCTGGCCTCGTTCGTCAACGGCGGCGGGCTCGGCGAGATCATTCGTACCGGGTTCGGGCTGAGCATCGCGGCCGGCGGCGGCCAGATCCTGGCCGGTGGTGTGCTGGTGGCCGGGCTCGCGTTGCTGGCCGAGCTGCTCCTCGGCATCGTCGAACGGCTGGTCACCCCCCGTCCCCTGCGGCGTGGGCGACAGCGCGCCGGGCGGCCCCTGCCCGCCGACGCCACCGGCCGGGCCTGACGCCCGCCCGCCGGTGGCCCGTCCGGGTGAGCGGACGGCGAAGCGGCGACCGGCGGCGGGACGTTCGGTGACGATGCGGTGACGATGCCCATTTCAAGTTGTCGGTCGGTTGCGGACCATGTTGGGTGGATAGTCGCGGGCGGCCGTCAGTCAGGATCGCCCGTCGGACACGCGGCCGGCCCGGGACGGGTCGCGCCGGGACACGGAAGGCGGGCACATGCGCGCACGTACACGTCTGGCGATGGGCGCGATCGGCGCCGTCGCCGGGGCAGCGCTCCTCACCGGCTGCGGTGACGCCGGTTCGTCCGGCACCGACGCGCCGCAGCCGAGCGCGTCCGGCGCCGGGTGCGCCCCGGTCGCCGGCCAGCAGCTCGTGGCACTGGAGGACGACAAGAAGCTCCAGAACTCCGACAACGTCATCCCGGCGGTCAACAGCAAGGCGGCCAACCCGCAGCTGATCGCCGCACTGGACAAGGTTTCCGCGGCGCTCGACACGCCGAAGCTGGTCCAGCTCAACAAGGCCGTCAACGACGACCGCAAGACCCCCAAGGTCGCCGCGGAGGAGTTCGCCGCCGCCAACAACGTCACGGCGGGCATCGCCAAGGGCCCGGGCGGCGAGATCACGGTGGGCGCCGGCAACTTCGCCGAGAGCCAGACGCTGGCCGAGCTGTACCGGATCGCGCTCACCGCGGCCGGCTACCAGGTCAAGGTGCAGCAGATCGGCAACCGGGAGCTCTACGAGCCGGCGCTGGAGAAGGGCGAGGTCCAGGTCATCCCGGAGTACGCGGCGACCATGGCCGAGTTCCTCAACACCAAGGCCAACGGCCCGAACGCCCAGCCGGTCTCCTCACCCGACATCAACACGACGGTGACCGCGCTCAAGGCCGAGGGTGACAAGGTGGGCCTCACGTTCGGTGCCCCCGCCGCCGCGCAGGACCAGAACGCCTTCGCGGTCACCCAGGCCTTCGCCGACAAGTACGGCGTGCGGACCCTCTCCGAGTTCGCCGCGAAGTGCTCCGGCAGCGCGACCGTGCTGGGTGGGCCGCCGGAGTGCCAGCAGCGTCCGTTCTGCAAGCCGGGCCTGGAGAAGACGTACGGGCTCTCGGTGGGCTCGTTCTCCTCGCTCGACCAGGGCGGGCCGCTGACCAAGAACGCGCTGCGTGAGGGCAAGATCAGCGTGGGTCTGATCTTCTCCTCGGACGGCGCCTTCGCCACCAGCTGAACCCACTTTCGGCGTGCTGACGACGCCCCCGTCCCGCCCCGGGACGGGGGCGTCGTACGTCGGGGAGCCCGTTCCATCTAGTGGACATCGTGGGTAGGCTGCACATCCATGCCAGCCCCGGCCACCCCCGACGCCCGGCGTCAACCGCTGCTGCTGACCGTCCTCTTCTGGGTCGGCGTGGGCCTGGCCCCGCTGGCTGCGCTGATCCTGCTGGTCGCGGACGGTAACGGCCCGCTGCGCGTCGCGGCGGTGCTCGCCATCCTGGCGGTGATGCTGATCGGCCTCTCCATCGCGTTGCGGCCCGACGGTGCCGAGGCCTCGGCGCGGGCCGACGAGTTGCTGGACGAGATCGACGAGCTACGGCGGGAGTTGCGCGCCGAGATCGTCGCCGCCGCCCAGCGTGGCAATCAGGCGCTCGACCAGGCGCAGCGGGCCCAGGAGGGGATCGTCGCGGTCCGCCGCCGCCTCGACGCCACCGGCGCCGCCCTGGCCGGTGCTGCCCCGGCGGCAGAGCCGGCCGGTGCCGGTCGTGCGCGGGTGCCGGCTGTCGAACCTGTCGGCCAGGCCCCGGCCGCCCGCAGTCGGGTCCCGGTTCCCGGCGACGCGCCGGCCGCACGTGCTCGGGTGTCGGGCCCGGACGACGCCGCCGCGCGCTGGGGCGGCCCCGAGCGCGCCGACGACGACGAGCCGGCGTACCGCAGCCACGCGGTCGTGGACGCCGGGCCCGAGCCGCCCGCCGCCGGGCTGTACGGCGCCGAGCCACGGGCGACCGGGTTCGGCTCGATCCCCGGCCCCCGCGAGCACGACCGACCCCGCGAGCACGACCGTCCCGAGCCGGTGCACCGGCCGGTCGGCGTGGTCCGGCACACCGAGACCGTCCACGTCACCACCCGGCACACCGTGGTCGATGGCGGGCAGGCCGAGCCGGACGGACGCTATGGCAGCGGGTACACCGGCCAGTGGGCCCCTCCGGCGCAGGAATGGACCCCGCGCGGTGCCGGTCCCCAGGGAGGTGCCCGGGCGGCCGACCGTTCGTGGGGCGACCCGGAGAACCCCCGATCCGCGCACGACGACGACCGCGCCCGTCCCGACCGCGCCCGCGCCCGCCCTGCCCACGACCGCGCCCGCCCCGCTGACGACCGTCCCTGGGGCGCACAGCCCGTGACCCGTGGCGAGTCGACCCGGCCGGACCGGGACGGGCCCGACCTCGGAGCCGACGAGCCGGGCTGGACGGCCCGCCGCGACGACCCGCAGTGGACCGACCCGCGCGACGCGTACGCCCAGCCCGAGGAGCCCGCCTGGGGTGCCCGGTCCCAGCGCGACGACCGCGGCTGGTCCCCGCCGCACGAGCCGGAGCGGGGCAGCGCCGGCGTGCCGCAATCCGGTCCGGCCCTGCGGGCGGACGACACCGGCGAGTACTGGTCGCAGTTGCGGGCCGGTGACCGGTGGGCGGCCGTCCGCGACGATGACACCGGCCGTGAACTGCACGTCGGTGAGCGCCGGGCCGAGGTGCACGCCGACAGCACGGGCACCGAGTATCGGGTGGCCGACCGCTGGGCCTCTGTCCGCCACGAGGACCCGCGCCGCCACGAGGACCCGCGTCGGCACGAGGACCCGCGCCGGCATGACGAGCGCGAGTCGTACCACCGGGCCGAGCCGGAGGGACGGCCGGCGCTGCCGGCGGGTGGGGTGCCCGTGCCGGACGAGTGGCACCCGCCGCGCCAGCGCGGCCACGGGGCGGAACCCGCGCCCGAGCGGGCCGGACGACGGCGGGTCGAGGAACGGTACGGCTATCCACCGCAGGACGACGTGCCACGTGCCGGGGGCGCCCCGACCACCGACCGCTGGCGCTGACCCGCCCGGGTTACTTGTCGATGTCGCCGACCACGAAGAACATCGAGCCGAGGATCGCGATCAGGTCCGGTACGAGGCAGCCGGGGAGCAGGGTGGCCAGCGCCTGCACATTGGCGTACGACGCGGTGCGCAGCTTCAACCGCCAGGGCGTCTTCTCGCCCCGGGACACCAGGTAGTAGCCGTTGATGCCGAGCGGGTTCTCGGTCCACGCGTAGGTGTGCCCCTCCGGGGCCTTCAGCACCTTGGGCAGCCGCGTGTTGATCGGCCCGGTGAGCTGGTCCACCCGGTCCAGGCACCGCTCGGCGAGGTCCAGTGACACGTACACCTGGTCGAGCAGCACCTCGAAGCGAGCGTGACAGTCCCCGGCGGTCTTCGTCACCACCGGAACGTCCAGCTCGTCGTAGGCCAGGTAGGGGTCGTCGCGGCGCAGGTCCAGATCGAGGCCGGAGGCCCGAGCCACCGGCCCGGACGCGCCGAACGCGGCGGCGTCGGCTGCGGACAGCACACCGACCCCCACGGTGCGGGCCATGAAGATCTCGTTGCGCCGGATCAGGTTGTCCAGGTCGGGCAGCCGTCGACGTACCTCGCCGATCGCCGCCCGCGCACGGCCCGTCCAGCCGTAGGGCACCTCCTCCTTCAGGCCGCCCACCCGGTTGAACATGTAGTGGATCCGGCCGCCGGAGACCTCCTCCATCACCGCCTGGATGGTCTCCCGTTCCCGGAACGAATAGAACATCGGCGTGATCGCGCCGATCTCCAGGGGGTAGGAGCCGAGGAACATCAGGTGGTTGAGCACCCGGTTCAGCTCCGCGAGGGCCATCCGCAGCCAGGTGGCGCGCTCCGGCACCTCCATGCCCATCAGGCGTTCCACGGCGAGCACCACGCCCAGCTCGTTGGAGAACGCCGAGAGCCAGTCGTGCCGGTTGGCCAGCACGATGATCTGCCGGTAGTCGCGTACCTCGAAGAGCTTCTCGGCCCCCCGGTGCATGTAGCCGACGATCGGTTCGCAGGCGATCACCCGTTCGCCGTCCAGCACCAGCTTGAGCCGCAACACGCCGTGTGTCGACGGGTGCTGCGGGCCGATGTTCAGCACCATGTCGGTGCCGAGCTGCTCACCGCCGGTCCCGGCGACCAGGCCGGCCCCGGTGCCGACGGTCAGTTCACGAAGGTCCCCGGCGTCGGTGGTCATGCCCGTCATCGTGCCACGGCCGGCCCGAGCCCGATGCCGACCGGTTGGCGCAGCCACCAGTGGCCGCCGAGCCCGGCCGGGTCGGTCAGCTCGGCCACCGCCGACGCGGCGGCCAGCGCCCGCACGTACCCGGCCGGGTCGGTGCCGGCCAGACTCAGCGGGGGTCGGCCGCCGTCGGCCCCGAGCGCCCGCAGCGCCTCCCGCTGTGAGACCAGGGAGTACGCGCACCGGGCGACCGCCGCGCCGGCGGAGGCGACCGAGTCCATGGCCACGTGCGCGGTCACGTCCCTTGTCCCGTCCGGCACCGGCGGCACCTGTCGTCCACTCTGGTACCCGGTCAACGTCCCGTCCACCGGCCGGCTGTCCCGCAGGTGCCCGTAGTCCACGGCCACCGCCAACCCACGTTCGACGCTCTTCACCGCTGCTGCCCAGGCATCGTCCCGTGGTCTGCCGATCTCTGCTCGGTGGCCGCTGTGCGGGGTTTCGCGTGTCGCGTCAGTTGAGGGCCACCAGGTCGTGAGCCATTCGCGATCAGCGGAACTGACCAGCTCACCAACCGTCTCAGCACCACTGTCGGGGTCGACCAGCAGGTACCGCCAGCCATCGGGCGTGTGCACGGCCACGTCCAGCGGGACGTTGTCCAGCCACTCGGTAGCGATCAACAGACCGTTGATCCCCGCAGGAATCTCGGAGACCCACTCGATCTCCTCGGGCAGGTGTTCGGGGCGGGCCGCGTACTCGACCGCTGTGAACCGGACGCGCTCCGCGAGCGACGCACGACCAGCGACGGACGACGGAGCGTCGGGGGACCGACCGGCTGCGGCCCCGGAAACCCCCACCGCGAGCCCGGCGGCGTCTTCGATGGATCGCAGCAGGCCATGCAGAAGCTCCCCGCGCCCAGCGCCCACGTCGACAACGTCGAGCCGGTCAGGATGGCCGAGGGCGGCGTCGACCTGCGCGAGAAGGCGGAGCAGCGCCCTGGCGAAGGCCGGGGAGGCGTGCACGCTGGTCCGGAAGTGGTCGGCCGGCCCGGTGCCGGCCACGAAGAAGCCGTCCGGCCCGTAGAGGGCCAGGCTCATCGCGTCCCGCCACGGGATCGGCATCAGCTCGCTCCGAGTTCAGGGGGCATCACCGTGCCGACCCTACGGCCACCGTCCCGGTGCGACTCCGATCCCCGCCGCGCCGCCGTCGTGGCTCATGCCCGGAAGTAGTGCCCTTCGTGCAGGTCGGCGATCAGGCCGGGGTGGGCAGGGGTCCAGCCCAGCAGTTCGCGCGTGATCGCGGACGACGTGGGATTGTCCATCTGCGCGAACTGCCCGAGGAAGCCGAAGTAGTCGTTCGCCTCGTCGGGGCTGATGCTCCGGACCGGGAGGTCGAGGTTGCGGCCGATGGCGGCGGCGATCTGCCGGAAGGGGACTCCCTCGTCGGCAGCTCCGTGCAGGCGCACACCGGCCGGGGCCTTCTCCAGGGCGAGCCGGTAGAGCTGGGCTGCGTCGAGCGTGTGCACGGCCGGCCACCGGTTGGTGCCCTCGCCGACGTACGCGGCGTACCCGTTCCGCCGGGCCGCCGCGATGATGATGTTGATGAAGCCGTAGCGGTCGAGCGAACTGTGCACCGTGGGCGCGAGCCGGATGATGGAGGAGCGCACCCCGCGCGAGGCGAGGCCGGCCACGAAGTTCTCCGCGTCGATCCGGTAGCCGCCGCCCGGGAAGGTGTCGCGTTCGGTGCCGGGGCGGCCGACGATGCCGCCCATCACGAGCATGGCCGTCCCGCCCGTGCCGACCAGGGGTTTGCCGGAGCCGGCCAGGCCGTCGGCGAGTGCCGTGAGGGCGTCCAGGTCAGCCGAGGCGGCGCCGGCCAGGTCGCCGTTGATCATGAGGTCGTGGCGGAACGCCAGATGGATCACCCCGTCGGAGGCGGCTGCCTCTTCGCGGAGCACGTCGAGGTCGTAAAGATCGCCGCGGCGTGCCTGAGCGCCGATCTTCTCGATCGCGGCTGCGGACGCGTCGGAGCGGGCCAGACCGACAACCTCGTGTCCGGCGGAGAGCAGTTCCGGTACGACTGCCGAGCCGACATGGCCGGAGGCGCCGGTGACGAATACGCGCATGGTGGTTCCTTCGTGAGTGCCGATGTCACATTGCGACATCACCGTACCTCGCCTGATGTCACCACGCGACATCGCGCCGGAAATAATGTCGCGGTGTGACATCGGATACCATCGCCGCATGGCCCGCTGGCAACCGGACGCGCGTGGCCGCCTGGAGGCGGCCGCCTTCGAGCTGTTCCGCGAGCGCGGCTTCGAACAGACCACCGTCGCCGACATCGCCGGCCGTGCCGGCCTCGACAAGCGCACCTTCTACCGGCTCTTCGGGGACAAGCGCGAGGCCCTCTTCAGTGGCAGCGGGCACCTGGAGGAGGTCCTGGCCAAGACGGTGGCCGAGACGGACGCCGGCCCATTCGAGGTGGTCATCGCCGCCTTCGAACGGATGGCGGAGGAGGTCTTCGTCGACCGCCTCGAACTGGTCCGGGCGCGACAGGCCATCATCGAGAGCAGCCCGGAGCTGCAGGAACGCGAACTGCGGAAGATGGGCTCGCTGGTGGCCGCGGTCACCACCGCCCTGCGAGCCAAGGGCCTCGACGAGACCACGGCCACCCTGGCCACCGAGTCGGGTGTCACGGTCTTCCGGGTCGCGTACGCCCGCTGGGTCGCGCCCGGCAGTGACGCCTCGCTCGCCGACCTGATCGCCGAGGTGGCCGCCGAGCTGCGCGCGATCACGTCGCCCCCGGGGAGGCGGTGACGAGAGCCCGCGCGGGGTGGTGAAGGTTTTCACACATCCTGTTTGGGCTCTGCGGCGCGGGAGCATACTTGCGATCGACCGGTACCCCTTCTCGAGGACTGGATCGTCGCCATGAGCGCACCGTTGCGCCCGCGTCCGGCCGCCCAGCTTGGGCCCGCCGCACCGTGGGACCGCGCCGTCACCGGCGCCCCCGTCACCTCCCGTCTGCTCACCGTGGGCGTCGTCGGCGCCGGCCGGGTCGGTGCCGTGCTGGGCGCGGCCCTCGTCGCCGCCGGGCACCGGGTGGTGGCCGTGGCCGGCCGCTCCGGGGCCAGTCGCGCCCGGCTCGCCCTGCTGCTGCCCGAGGTGCCCCGCCGTCCGGTGGACGCCGTCGCCGACGCTGCCGCCGACCTGCTGTTGATCGCCGTGCCGGACGACGTGTTGGCCGGCGTGGTCGCCGACCTCGCCGAGCGGGGCGCGCTGCGTCCGGGCCAGGTGGTCGCGCACACCTCCGGCGCGCACGGGCTGGCCGTGCTGGCCCCGGCCGCAGCGGTCGGCGCCCGCCCGCTCGCCCTGCACCCGGCCATGACCTTCACCGGTACGCCGGACGACCTGGCCCGGCTGGCCGGCATCTCGTACGGGGTGACCGCCCCGGCCGAGCTGCGCCCGCTGGCGGCCCGGCTGGTCGCCGACCTGGGTGGCGTGCCCGAGTGGGTGGCCGAGACGGACCGCCCGCTGTACCACGCCGCGCTGGCACACGGCGCGAACCACCTGGTGACCCTGGTGAACGAGGCGACCGACCGGCTGCGTGACGCCGGGGTGGCCCGGCCGGAGAAGGTGCTCGCCCCGCTGCTGCGGGCCGCCCTGGAGAACGCGCTGCGGCTCGGCGACGACGCGCTGACCGGCCCGGTCTCCCGGGGCGACGCCGGCACGGTCGAGCGGCACCTGGCCCGGCTGGCGGCCACCGCGCCGGAGTCTGTTCCCGCATATCTGGCGTTGGCCCGGCGTACCGCCGACCGGGCGATCGCCGCCGGCCGGCTGCGGCCGGTGGACGCGCAATCGCTGCTGGGTGTGCTGGCTGACAGCGATCGGGGGGTGGCGGCATGACGCAGGTTGTGCACACGCGGGCCGAGTTGGCCGAGGCCCGGGCCGGGCTGAAGGGCACGGTCGGCGTGGTGATGACCATGGGCGCCCTGCACTCCGGGCACGAGACGCTGCTGCGCGCGGCCCGGGAACGGGCCGACCACGTGCTGGTGACGATCTTCGTGAACCCGCTGCAGTTCGGGCCGAACGAGGACTTCGACCGCTATCCGCGCGCCTTCGAGGAGGACCTGGAGGTGTGCCGGCGGGCCGGGGCCGACCTGGTCTTCGCCCCGTCGGTGGCCGACATGTATCCGGACGGCCAGCCCCGGGTGCGTCTCGACCCGGGACCGCTCGGCGCGGAGTTGGAGGGTGCCAGTCGCCCCGGCTTCTTCCACGGTGTGCTCACCGTGGTGCTCAAGCTGCTCCAGCTCACCCGGCCGGATCTGGCGTTCTTCGGCGAGAAGGACTATCAGCAGCTCACCCTGGTCCGGCGGATGGTGCGGGATCTGGACGTGCCGGTCGAGGTGGTGGGCGTACCGACCGTCCGGGAGCCGGACGGGTTGGCGCTGTCCAGCCGCAACCGCTACCTGAGCGAGGCCGAGCGGGCGGCGGCGCTGAGCCTCTCCGCCGCGCTGCGGGCTGGCGGCCGGGCCGCCGACGACGGCCAGGACGCGGGGGCGGTGCTCACCGCCGCGCACGCAGCCTTCGGCACCGGTACGCCCGGTGCTCAGCTCGACTACCTGGTGCTCACCGATCCCGACCTGGAGCCGGGGCCGGTGTCCGGGCCGGCGCGGCTGGTGATCGCCGCGTGGGTGGGCAGCACCCGGTTGATCGACAACGCGGCCATTCACCTCGCCCCGCGCCCCTGAACCGGCCGCGCCCTCCACCACTTTCCCCGAAAGGCCAGCCCCGATGCTGCGGACCATGCTCAAGTCGAAGATCCACCGCGCTACGGTGACCCAGGCGGACCTGCACTACGTCGGCTCGGTGACGGTGGACGAGGACCTGCTCGACGCTGCCGACCTGCTCCCCGGCGAGCAGGTCGCGATCGTGGACGTCACCAACGGCGCCCGGCTGGAGACGTACGTGATCCCGGGTGAGCGGGGCAGCGGCGTGATCGGCATCAACGGTGCCGCCGCCCACCTCGTACACCCCGGTGACCTGGTCATCCTGATCTCGTACGGGCAGATGGACGACGCCGAGGCCCGGTCGTACCGGCCCCGGGTGGTGCACGTGGACGCCGACAACCGGGTCGTCGAGTTGGGTGCCGACCCGGCTGCGGCGGCCCCGGGCACGGCCGGCGACCCGGTGCCCAGCCCGCTGGCCGTGTCCGGCGTCTGATCCCACGCGGCGCGATTCCGGTCTGTCACCGGAAGGTCATTTCCGGTTACCCTTGGCACGCCGTCGGAAGATGGTCGGTGGCTGGGGGAGGCCGCGATGCGCCGTGCCATGACGACCCTGTTCGCCTCTGCCGTCTCGGCGGTGCTGCTGGTGGGCTGTGCCGCGCCCGGTGACCTGGACGGCGACCTGACCGACGACTGGGCGGCGCTGCCGCCGGCCACGGCGTTCACGCCGGCCGCCGGTGTGTGCCAGGCCGCCGACTTCGCCGAGGTGATCACCCTGGCCAGCTATCAGCCGATCGACTGCGCCGGCCCGCACCGGGTGGAGACCGTGCACGTGGGGGCGTTCCCGGCCGAGCAGGCCGCAGCCCCGGCCAACGGGTCGACGGAGCTGCGCGGCGCGTTCGCCGAGTGCGACAGCCGGGCCTCCGGGTACGTGGGCGACGACTGGCGGGCCGGGCGGCTGCGGTTGTCGGTGGCGTTGCCGTCCGGGCCGGGCTGGGCGGCCGGCTCCCGCTGGTTCCGGTGTGACCTCACCGAGCTGACAACGGTCGAGGCGGCGGCCACGGTCGTGGTCCGGTCGGGCAGTCTGCGGGACGCGTTGAAGGTGGCCTCCGGGCTGCGGTTGGGCTGTCAGCAGACCCGTGGCGGGGCAGGCGCGGGTGTGCGAACGCTGGTGCCGGTGGAGTGCGGCACGCAGCACGACGCCGAGTTCGTCGGGGTGTGGCGTGCACCGGACAAGCCGTACCCGGCCAAGGACGCCGACTGGGTGCCGCTCTACGACGGGTGCCGCAGCGTCCTCGGCCGGTACGTCGGCGTCCCGAACGACGTCCACCTGCGGTTCCGCAGCGGCGTGGTGGTGCGTCCGCCGGGTGCGGGGCGCTGGCGGGTCGGTGATCGGGGTGTCCGCTGCTACCTGTGGCTCAGCGACCGTACGGTGACCGCCTCGCTGCGGGGCGTCGGCCCGGCTGGCCTGCCGGTCCGGACGAAGTGACCGGGGCCCGCCGGTCGGCGCGGCGCTGCCGCCGTCGGACGGGGTAGCCCAAACCACTCGTCCCGCCCCCGTCGCCCCCGAGCGAGGATGGTTCGGGTTGACTGGGGGGATGGACCTTCCGACCGTCGATCTGCCGGCCCTGCCCCCGAAGCTGGCCGCTCCCGCGCCCGGCTGGGTGGAGACCACCGACGTGATCGTCGTGGGCTCCGGGGTGGCCGGGTTGACCGCCGCGCTGCATCTGCGTGAGGCGGGTCTGCACGTCACGGTCGTCACCAAGGTCAACATTGACGACGGCTCGACCCGGTGGGCGCAGGGTGGCATCGCGGCCGTGCTCGACCCGGCGGACACCCCGGCGGCGCACGCCCGGGACACCGAGATCGCCGGGGTGGGGCTCTGCGACCCGGCGGCGGTCCGGGCACTGGTCGAGGAGGGCCCGACCCGGCTGCGGGAGCTGATCCGGATCGGCGCCGAGTTCGACCGCCACCCCGACGGCTCGCTGATGCTGACCCGCGAGGGCGGCCACCGGGCGGATCGGATCGTGCACGCCGGTGGCGACGCGACAGGCGCCGAGGTGCAGCGGGCCCTGCACGCGGCGGTGCAGCGCGACCCGTGGATCCGGCTGGTGGAGCACGCGCTGGTGCTGGACCTGTTGCGAGCGCCAGGCGACGGCCCGGACGGCCTCGGCCCGGCCTGCGGGATCACCCTGCACGTGCTGGGCGAGGGCAGCGAGGACGGTGTCGGCGCGCTGCTGGCCCGTGCGGTGGTCCTGGCCACCGGGGGAATGGGGCAGGTCTTCGCGGCCACCACCAACCCGGCGGTCTCCACCGGCGACGGCGTGGCGCTGGCGATGCGGGCCGGCGCGGCGGTGACCGACGTCGAGTTCGTCCAGTTCCACCCGACCGCCCTGATCACCCCGCCTGGTGCGGGGGTGCCCGGCGCCGGGCACGCGCAGCAGCCGCTCGTCTCCGAGGCGCTGCGCGGCGAGGGCGCGTACCTGGTGGACTCCGACGGCAAACGGTTCATGGTGGGCCAGCACGAGTTGGCCGAGCTGGCTCCCCGGGACGTGGTGGCCAAGGGCATCCACCGGGTGCTGCTGGCCAACGGCGCGGACCACGTCTTCCTCGATGCCCGGCACCTGGGTGGGGCCTTCCTGGCCGGGCGGTTCCCGACCATCGTGGCGTCCTGCCTGGCGATCGGCGTGGACCCGGCCACCGACCTGATCCCGGTGGCGCCGGCCGCGCACTACGCGTCCGGCGGCGTCCGCACCGACCTGCGCGGCCGCACCTCCATCCCCGGCCTGTACGCCTGCGGCGAGGTCGCCTGCACGGGTGTGCACGGTGCGAACCGGCTGGCCAGCAACTCGCTGCTGGAGGGCCTGGTCTTCTCCCGGCGAATCGCCGAGGACATCGCCGCCGGCCTGCCCGAGCAGGTTCAGCCGGCGGACACCGGCGCCTGGCGCGGGGGCGAGGGCTGGGTGCTGCCGGCCGAGGCGACGCCGACCCTGCAACGGGCCATGACGCGGGGAGCCGGGGTGCTCCGCTCCGCCGCGACGCTGGCCGAGACGGCGGGGACGCTGACCGAGCTGGGCGTTGCCCGGGGCCGGCCGCGGACGGCCGACTGGGAGGCGACCAACCTGCTCACGGTGGCGTCGACGCTGGTGGCCGCCGCGTACGCGCGCACCGAGACGCGGGGATGCCACTGGCGGGAGGACTTCCCGACGGCCGACGAGCGGTGGCTGGGCCATCTGGTCGGGGCGGTCGGGGCGCAGGGCGGGTTGACGCAGCAATGGGAGGGACGTTCATGACAGAGTCGACGCAGGCGGCGTTGCGGGCGGCTGGACTGGATCCGGCACAGGTACGGCAGGTGATCGAGAACACGCTGGTCGAGGATCTGGGGCCGGATTTCCTCGACGTCACAAGCGTGGCGACCATCCCGGCGGAGCAGAGCGACACCGCCGACCTGGTGGCTCGCGCGGACGGTGTGCTGGCCGGGTTGGCCGTGGCCGCCGCCGTGTTCGAGCTGGTCGGCGAGGTGACCGGGTTCGGGCGTACCGTCGAGGTGTCGCAGTTGGCCCGCGACGGTGAGCGGGTGGCCCGCAGCGACGTGCTGGCGACGGTGACCGGCCCGACCCGGCTGCTGTTGACGGCCGAGCGGACGGCGCTCAACCTGCTCTGCCGGATGTCCGGGGTGGCCACCCACACCCGCGCCTGGGCGGACGCCCTCGCGGGCACGAAGGCGATGGTGCTGGACACCCGCAAGACGACGCCGGGGCTGCGGGCGCTGGAGAAGTACGCGGTGCGGGCCGGTGGGGGCACCAACAAGCGGATGGGCCTCTACGACGTCGCCATGATCAAGGACAACCACAAGCTGGCGGCCGGGGGCATCACCGCGGCGTACCGGCGGGTCCGGGAGGCGTTCCCGGAGGTGCCGGTGCAGGTCGAGGTGACAACGGTCGCCGAGGCGGTGGAGGCGGTGGAGGCCGGTGCGGCGTTCCTGCTCTGCGACAACATGACGCCGGAGGTGCTGGCCGAGGCGGTGACCGCGGTGGGTGACCGGGCGGAGCTGGAGGCGACCGGCGGGCTGACCCTTGAGGTGGCCAGCCGGTACGCGGCCACCGGCGTCGACTTCCTCTCGGTGGGTGCGCTGACCCATTCGTCGCCGATCCTGGACATCGCGCTGGACCTGCGCACGGAATAGTTGTCTAGGCTGCGTGCGTGCTGCTCTGCATCGACATCGGAAACACCAACACCGTGCTGGCGACCTTCGACGGCGACAAGCTGGTGCACTCCTGGCGGATCAAGACCGATGCCCGCTCGACGGCGGACGAGCTGGGCCTGAAGTTCCGGGGCCTGCTCGCCGCGGACAACGTCGAGATCACCGGCGTGGCCGCCTGCTCCACGGTGCCGGCCGCGCTGCGGTCGCTGCGGACCATGCTCGGCCGTTACTACGCCGACGTGCCGAGCGTGATCGTCGAGCCCGGGGTGCGGACGGGTGTGCAGTTGGCGATCGACAACCCGAAGGAGGTGGGCGCCGACCGGGTGGTGAACACGCTTGCCGCGTACACCCTCTACGGCGGGCCGTCGATCGTGGTGGACTTCGGCACGACAACCAACTTCGACGTGATCAGCGGTCGGGGCGAGTTCCTCGGAGGGGCGTTCGCCCCGGGCATCGAGATCTCCTTCGACGCGCTGGCCGCCCGGGCCGCCCAGCTGCGCAAGGTCGAGGCGACCAAGCCCCGCTCGGTGATCGGCAAGAACACCGTGGAGTGCCTCCAATCCGGCCTGTACTTCGGCTTCGCCGGCCAGGTGGATCGGATCGTCGAGCGGATGACCGAGGAGTTGGGTGAGGTGAAGGCGGTGATCGCCACCGGCGGCCTCGCCTCCCTGGTGATCAACGAGTGCCACAGCATCACCCACCACGAGCCGATGATCACGCTGATCGGTCTGCGGATGGTCTACGACCGCAATCTCTGACGCCGGTGGGGCTCAGCGCCGCCGGGCGCGCAGGACGATCGTGCGGTATGGCAGCTCGACGGCCTCCCGACCGGCCAGGTCCGGGTGGCTGTCCAGGAGGTGCCGCAGCTCCCGCTCGACCCGCTGCCGGTCCGTGCTGGACGCGGTGAGCCAGTACGAGCGGGTGCGGATCATCCCGAGCACCCCGTCGGGGGTGAGCGTGGTGCGGTGGGTGAACTCGCCGAGCTCGATGGCGTCGAAGGCCGGGCCGAAGTCGGTGTAGCTCTCGATCAGGTTGGCGGACTTCTCCCCGATGTGGGCGATCCGGCTCAGCTCCGCCACCCAGTCGAGCCGGTCGTCCCGGACGTTCCAGATCGGCGCGAAGGCGCCGCCGGGCCGGAGTACGCGGGCGATCTCGGCGTGCGCGGGCTCCCGGTCGAACCAGTGGTAGGCCGTGCCGACCAGCACCGCGTCCGCCGCGCCGTCGGGCAGCGGCACGGCCTCGGCGCTGCCCGCGAGCGCCGTCGTGCCCGGCGTGGCGTCCGCGAGTTGCGCTCGCATCCCCGGATCTGGCTCGACGGGTACGACCTCATGGCCGAGGGCCAGCAGGGCGCGGGTCAGGATGCCCGTGCCCGCGCCCAGGTCGACCACCCGGGCGTCGCTCAACCCATCAAGTGCCCAGCGGACCGCCGCTTCCGGATAACGGGGTCGAAACCGGTCGTAATCGCTCGCCGCAGCGCCAAAGGAGAGGGCGTGAGTGTGATCGACCATGGCGGGCAGGTTATCCGGTAACGACCCCCGGAACGCTTGAGTACGCTCGGGCCTGACCCCCCGTAATCTTTCGTGACGAGGAAGCGTGCCGTGAGCGAGCAGAACGCCGTGCCAGTGGACCCCGCCGACGACCTTCCCGAGCAGATGAAGGTCCGCCGGGAGAAGCGGGACCGGATGCTCGCCGAGGGCATCGAGCCGTACCCGGTCGGTTTCTCCCGGACGACCACCCTCGCCGAGATCCGCGCGAAGTACGCCGACCTGGCCACGGACACCGCGACCGGCGACCAGGTCTCGGTCACGGGCCGGGTGATCTTCGTACGCAACACCGGAAAGCTCTGCTTCGCGACCCTGCGCGACGGTGACGGCACCGAGTTGCAGGCGATGCTCTCCCTGGACCGGGTCGGGCCGGAGCGGCTGGAGGCCTGGAAGCGCCTGGTCGACCTCGGTGACCACGTCGGCGTGACCGGTGAGGTGATCACCAGCCGCCGGGGTGAGTTGTCCGTGCTGGCCGAGCGGTGGGACATGACCGCCAAGGCGCTGCGGCCACTGCCGGTGGCGCACAAGCCGCTCTCCGAGGAGGCCCGGGTCCGGCAGCGCTACGTCGACCTGATCGTCCGGCCGCAGGCCCGGCAGATGGTCCGTACCCGCGCCGCGGCGGTGCGCAGTCTCCGCGATTCACTGCACGGGCAGGGTTACATCGAGGTGGAAACGCCGATGCTACAACTGTTGCATGGTGGAGCAGCGGCCCGACCGTTCGTGACCCACAGCAATGCGTTGAGTACGGATCTGTATCTGCGAATCGCCCCGGAACTGTTTCTCAAGCGCGCCGTGGTCGGCGGCGTCGATCGCGTCTTCGAGATCAACCGCAACTTCCGTAATGAGGGCGTCGACTCTTCGCACTCGCCCGAGTTCGCGATGCTGGAGACCTACCAGGCGTACGGCGACTACGACACGATGGCCGAGTTGACCCGCAATCTCGTGCAACAGGCGGCGATCGCGGTCGGCGGCTCGACCGTGGTGACCCACGCGGACGGGCGTGAGTTCGACCTCGGCGGCGAGTGGCGCTCGGTGACACTCTTCGGAGTCCTTTCAGAGGCGCTCGGCGAGGAGGTCACGGTCCGCACCGAACGGTCCCGTCTGGTGGAGTATGCCGACAAGGTGGGATTGGCCGTCGACCCGAAGTGGGGCCCGGGCAAGCTGGCCGAGGAACTGTTCGAGGAACTGGTCGTGCCCGGCCTGGAGGCGCCCACCTTCGTTCGGGACTACCCGGAGGAGACCAGCCCGCTGACCCGGGCGCACCGCACCGAGCCGGGCCTGGCGGAGAAGTGGGACCTCTACGTGCTCGGCTTCGAGCTGGGCACCGCGTACTCCGAGCTGGTCGACCCGGTGGTGCAGCGGGAACGGCTGCTGGCCCAGGCGCAGCTCGCCGCCCGAGGCGACGACGAGGCGATGCGTCTCGATGAGGACTTTCTCCGGGCGATGGAGTACGGAATGCCGCCGGCGGGCGGTATGGGAATGGGAATCGACCGGCTGTTGATGGCCCTGACGGGCCTCGGAATTCGGGAAACGATCCTCTTCCCGCTGGTCCGCCCGGAGTAGTCACAGCTGGCTCTCAGCGAGTCGGAACCGCATCCCATTGACGAGGCGAGCAGTGCGGGGGTTATTGTGCTCTCGTTAGCAGGGCACCCTGCTTGAAAGGAATGTGGGACGTGGCCAAGCAAATCATTCACAAGCTGGTCGATGACCTGGACGGCGGGGACGCTGACGAGACCGTCAAGTTCGCGCTCGACGGCGTTCAGTACGAGATCGACCTGTCCGGTGTCAACGCCGCGAAATTGCGCGACGTATTCGCGCCGTACGTCGGCGCGGGCACCAAGGTGGGTCGCGGTGGCGTGGTGATCGGTGGACGGGCTGCCCGCGGCAGGGGTGGCGCGACCGCCGACCGGGAGCAGAACAAGGCGATCCGGGAGTGGGCCAAGAAGGCCGGCAAGGACATCTCGGATCGGGGTCGTATCCCGCAGGAGATCGTCGACGAGTATCACGCCAAGCGCTGATCCGTTCAGCAATTGGTGGCCGGCGGCCACCGAGGGCGACACCGACGCCGGGCCGGAGATTCTCCGGGCCGGCGTCGCCGTGTGAAGGGACGGGCCCGGCGGTGCCGGCCGGGTTCGCGGCCCGGGGAAGCTTTCGGGCCGGACCGACGTTGTCCACAACCAGTGGAGTGGAAATCCACAGCCTGTGGATAACTCCCTGAGGGCCGCGCGTGGTGCTCGTCGCCGGCGCCGGTCCGCCCTCCGCAGGGCCCCGGAGACGCTCCGAGGGCCGGGAGAGGGCTTCTGTCGCGCCGGTCGGATTTCGCTCTGCGCGTAGCGACAGGGGTACCGGAACACCTCCTGAGCGCGGACGGTTGTGTAAAACGACGTGGAACTGACCCAGAGCAGAGACACACGACCTCAGCTGAGTCGGTCAGCGACGATAGAGTAAGGAGGCACGGACGCCCGTCCTGGACGTTCGTGCACCGGCCCCGCCAAGATCTTGACCATCAAGGCGCACGGCACGTGAGGAGCACGAGGGCATGTTCGAGCGGTTCACCGACCGAGCGCGACGGGTTGTCGTCCTGGCCCAAGAAGAGGCCCGGATGCTCAACCACAACTACATCGGTACGGAACACATCCTGCTGGGCCTGATCCACGAAGGTGAAGGCGTCGCGGCTAAAGCCCTGGAGAGCCTCGGCATCTCCCTGGAGGGCGTCCGCCAGCAGGTCGAGGAGATCATCGGCCAGGGCCAGCAGGCGCCGAGCGGGCACATCCCGTTCACGCCGCGGGCCAAGAAGGTGCTGGAGCTGTCGCTGCGCGAGGCGCTGCAGCTCGGGCACAACTACATCGGCACGGAGCACATCCTGCTCGGTCTGATCCGCGAGGGTGAGGGCGTCGCCGCCCAGGTGCTGGTCAAGCTCGGCGCCGACCTCAACCGGGTCCGCCAGCAGGTGATCCAGCTCCTCTCCGGCTACCAGGGCAAGGAGCCGGCCGCCGCTGGCGCCGCCCCGGGTGAGGCCGCGCCGTCGACCAGCCTGGTGCTGGACCAGTTCGGCCGTAACCTGACCCAGGCCGCCCGCGAGGGCAAGCTCGACCCGGTCATCGGGCGCGAGAAGGAAATCGAGCGGGTCATGCAGGTGCTCTCCCGCCGTACCAAGAACAACCCGGTCCTGATCGGTGAGCCCGGCGTCGGTAAGACCGCCGTGGTGGAGGGGCTTTCCCAGAAGATCATCAAGGGCGAGGTGCCCGAGACTCTGAAGGACAAGCAGCTCTACACGCTCGACCTCGGTGCGCTGGTCGCTGGTTCCCGCTACCGCGGTGACTTCGAGGAGCGCCTCAAGAAGGTGCTCAAGGAGATCCGCACGCGCGGCGACATCATCCTGTTCATCGACGAGATCCACACCCTGGTGGGTGCGGGTGCCGCCGAGGGCGCGATCGACGCGGCGAGCATCCTCAAGCCGATGCTGGCCCGTGGTGAGCTGCAGACCATCGGCGCCACCACGCTCGACGAATACCGCAAGCACCTGGAGAAGGACGCCGCGCTTGAGCGTCGATTCCAGCCGATCCAGGTGGGTGAGCCGTCGCTGGCCCACACCATCGAGATCCTCAAGGGCCTGCGCGACCGCTACGAGGCGCACCACCGGGTGAGCATCACCGACGCCGCTCTCGTGGCTGCCGCGACGCTGGCCGACAGGTACATCTCCGACCGCTTCCTGCCGGACAAGGCGATCGACCTGATCGACGAGGCCGGTGCCCGGATGCGGATCCGTCGGATGACCGCGCCGCCAGACCTGCGTGACTTCGACGAGCGCATCGCCCAGGTGCGTCGCGACAAGGAGTCCGCGATCGACGCGCAGGACTTCGAGCGCGCCGCCCAGCTGCGTGACAAGGAGAAGCAGCTCCTTGGTCAGAAGGCGCAGCGGGAGAAGGAGTGGAAGGCCGGTGACCTGGACGTCGTCAGCGAGGTCGACGACGAGCAGATCGCCGAGGTGCTCGGCAACTGGACGGGCATCCCGGTCTACAAGCTGACCGAGGAGGAGACCTCGCGCCTGCTGCGCATGGAGGACGAGCTGCACAAGCGCGTCATCGGCCAGGAGGACGCGGTCAAGGCGGTCTCGAAGGCGATCCGGCGTACCCGGGCCGGCCTGAAGGACCCGAAGCGCCCGTCGGGCTCATTCATCTTCGCCGGCCCGTCCGGTGTCGGTAAGACCGAGCTGTCCAAGGCGCTCGCCGAGTTCCTGTTCGGCAGCGAGGACGCCCTCATCCAGCTGGACATGTCCGAGTTCCACGACCGCTACACGGTCTCCCGGCTGGTGGGTGCCCCTCCCGGTTACGTCGGCTACGACGAGGGCGGGCAGCTGACCGAGAAGGTGCGTCGTCGGCCGTTCTCGGTGGTCCTCTTCGACGAGATCGAGAAGGCCCACCCGGACGTGTTCAACACGCTCCTGCAGATCCTGGAGGACGGTCGGCTCACCGACGGTCAGGGTCGGATCGTGGACTTCAAGAACACGGTCATCATCCTGACCACCAACCTGGGCACCCGCGACGTGGCCAAGGCCGTGTCGCTGGGCTTCCAGCAGTCGGAGGACTCCGAGTCCAACTACGACCGGATGAAGCAGAAGGTCAACGACGAGCTCAAGCAGCACTTCCGGCCTGAGTTCCTCAACCGGATCGACGACACCATCGTCTTCCACCAGCTGCGGCAGAACGAGATCCTCTCGATCGTGGACATCATGATCCGGCGGATCGAGACGCAGCTGCACAACAAGGACATGGGTCTGGAGCTGACCGACAACGCCAAGAAGTACCTGGCGCTGAAGGGCTTCGACCCGGTGCTCGGTGCCCGTCCGCTTCGTCGCACGATCCAGCGCGACATCGAGGACAACCTCTCCGAGCGGATCCTGTTCAACGAGCTGACCCCCGGTCAGATCGTCGTGGTGGACTGCGAAGGCGACCCGAACGACATCGACAAGTCCAAGCTCGTCTTCCGGGGCGCGGAGAAGCCGGTCGAGGTTCCGGACGCCGTGCCGGCCGACCTCGGTGGCACCGCCGCCGCAGGCGCGGACGAGTAGCTCAACCAGCAGCAAGAGGGCGGGGTCTGGTGGCGCAAGCCACCGGGCCCCGCCTTTTGCGCTGTCCGCTCACCATGCGCGGCTAACACCTCGGAGGCGCCGTGCGCCTCGTGCGGTGATCGACTCCGTATCGGCGACATGGCGGTGTCCTGCCCCCGGGAAACCCCGATATCGGCGATATGGAGTCGATCAAGGCCTGCGCCCCAGCGGCCGGCGGGGGCGCGCCGAATCAAGGCCTGCGCCGCAGCGGCCGGCGGGGGCGCGCCGAAGGGTTCGGCGGGTCAGGTGGTGAGGTCGGCGGTCGGGAGGGACGGGCCGTCTCCGGCCAGGCGGAAGGAGTCGGCGCCGACCGGTTCGACCAGGCCGTCCTGCACGAGGCCGGCCAGGGCGCGGGCGCGCTGCACGTCATCGGTCCAGACCTGGTCGAGCCGCTGGTGTGGGACCGGCCCGGTGGTCTCCCGGAGCACCCCGAGCAACAGTCCGCGTACCTGCCGATCGGTGCCCGCGTACCGCTGGGGGCGGCGGGTCGGCCCGGCCGGCGCCGCCTGCCCGGAGGCCCGCCACGCGCAGACCGACTCGACCGGGCAGGCCGGGCAGCGCGGCGACCGGGCCGTGCAGATCACCGCGCCCAGCTCCATGAACCCGGCGCTGGCCAGCGCAGCCGCGGCCGGCTCCGTCGGGAGCAACTCCTCGGTGGCGACCAGGTCGGCCGGGCGGGTGACCGGCCCGGCGTCCGGTTCGCCGGCCACGGCCCGGCTGACCACCCGCCGTACGTTGGTGTCGACCACCGGATGCCGCTGCCCGTACGCGAACGCGGCCACCGCCCGAGCCGTGTACGTGCCCACCCCGGGCAGCGCCAGGAGCTGCTCCAGCCGGTCCGGCACCTGGCCGCCGTGCCGCTGCACGATCGCGACCGCGCACTCCCGCAGCCGGACGGCCCGACGGGGGTAGCCGAGGCGTCCCCACATCCGGATGGCCTCGGCGGGTGTGTCCGCAGCCAGCGCGGCCGGCTCCGGCCAGCGGGCCAGCCAGGCGTGCCAGGCCGGGACGACCCGGACCACCGGTGTCTGCTGGAGCATGACCTCGCTGACCAGGATGGCCCACGGTGTGACCCCGGGCTCGCGCCACGGCAGGTCGCGGGCGTGCTGCTGGAACCATCGGCTGACCAGGGCGGCGAAATCGGGTTGAGTCATGGCGCCGTCGATGATGTCACGCGATGTGTTCCCGCTGGATGGGCGGCTCGGGCGGGGTGTCGACGCGATGGTGGGCGGATCGGGCAGAATGCGCGGATGAACGAGCTCGCGATCACCGTCATCGGCCGTGACCGGCCGGGCATCGTGGCCGACGTCGCCGAGGTCCTGGCCCGGTTGGGCGCGAACCTCACCGACAGCACGATGACCCGCCTGCGGGGGCATTTCGCGATGACCCTCATCTGCACCGGGCCGGCCGCCGCCGAGGTCGAGGCGGCGCTGGAGGCGCTGGCCGCCGAGGGGCAGCTGCTGGCGACCGTACGCGCGGTCACGCCAGACGGTGAGGTTGCCCCAGTCGGAGAGCCTTACGTGATGGCGGTGCACGGGTCGGACCGGATGGGCATCGTCGCGGCCATGACCCGGGTGCTGGTGGACGCCGGTGGAAACGTCACCGACCTGAGCACCCGGTTGGCGGGTTCGCTCTACGTGGTGCTGGCTGAGGTCGAGTTGCCGGCCGGTGTCGCGGACACGCTGGCCGACCGGCTGCACCGGACGGCCGCCGAACTGGGCGTGGAGGTCACACTCCGGCCGGCAGACCCGGACCTGCTGTGAGCGGCGAACGGAGCGGTCCGGACGTCGAGGCGTACGCCGGCCTGGGTGACTGGACACCGGAGTCGTTGGCGGTGCCGGGTGAGGTGCGGGCCGTCGTGTCGGCCCCGCACCCGGTGTTGAGCCAGGCCGGGGGTGACGTCGATCCGACGGCCGAGGAGACCGTCCGGCTGGCCGCCGATCTGGTGGCCACCATGCGGGTCTCGCCGGGCTGCGTGGGCTTGGCCGCGCCGCAGATCGGCGTGGGCGCTCGGGTCTTCGCCGTCGACGTGACCGGGCATCCGAAGGCGGTCACCGTGCACGGCACGTTCGTGCTCTGCAACGCCCGGGTCGTCGAGGCGACGAGGTGGAAGCCGGGCCGGGAGGGCTGCATGTCGGTGCCGGACCTGACCGGGGACGTGAAACGGGCCAGCCGGCTGGTCGTGGAGGGTGATCTGCCGGGCAGCGGCGCGGCGGTGCGGTTGGTGACCGACGGTTTCGAGGCGCGGGCGTTGCAGCACGAGATCGACCACTGCGCCGGTCTGCTCTTCCTGGACCGGGTGGCCGGCGCACATGCCGTCTACCAGCGAAAGGTCTACCTCTGATCGGGCCGCGGGCGATCGCCGCCTCCGTCCCTAGTAGAGGGTTGTTGGGTCGTCGGGGTGGCGTTACGGCGCGTCGTGCCGGGCTGGTGGGTGCGGCGCGGCTACGGTGGGGGGCATCATGCGTCTGACGGTCGGCCCCCTGCCACCCGCCGTGTACTGGCGGCGTCGCGCCGTCGTACTCGGAGCGGGGCTTCTCTTCCTGATTGTCCTGCTCTATTCCTGCACCGGCTCGGGTCGCTCGGGCGGGCGAACGGAGGCGGGGGCTACGCCGACGCCGACCGTGAGCCCGTCAACCGCGAGCCCGGGGCCGGCCGGGCCGGTGCTGACACCGCAGACCGGGGTTCCGTCTGCGTCCGGGTCCGCCGCTCCTGAGACCACGGAGCCGGCCCCCGAGATCACCAGCAACAACCCGCCGCCAGGATCCGCCGGCTCGGCGGACGACAGCACCTGCACCGACGCGGAGATCAGTGTGACAGCGGTGGCGCGGCCGACCTCGGTGCAGCGCGGGGCGGTGGTCGACCTCCAGTTGAAGATCAAGAACACGTCGGACCGGACGTGCAGCCGCAACGTCGGCGCCGACCTCCAAGAGATCTTCATCAAGTCCGGTGCCGAGAAGGTGTGGTCCTCGGACACCTGCGGCAAGGTCCAGGGCTCGGACGTGCAGACCTTCACGCCGAACTTCGAGCGCTCCTACCAGGTGGGTTGGAACGGGCGGGACGCCACCCGGTGCGACGGCAGTGGGCTGGCCGCTGGCCCGTTCCCGCAGGCGGGGACGTACCAGGCGTTCGCCCGGGTCGGCACCAAGCTCAGCGCACCCGTGAAGATCACCATTACCGGCTGAGCCGGATCAGACGTACCGCTCCAGGATGGATGCCTCGGCGAGCCGGGACAGCCCCTCCCGGACGCCCCGGGCGCGGGCGTCGCCCACCCCCTCGACGGCCTGCAGATCCTCCACGGTCGCGCCTAGCAACCGCTGGAGGCTGCCGAAGTGCAGCACCAGGCGGTCGACCACGGCCACCGGCAGGCGGGGCACCTTGGCCAGCAGCCGGAAGCCACGTGGGCTGACGGCGGCGTCCAGCGCATCAGAGGCGGCCGGGTAGCCGATCGCCTTGGCGACCGACACCAGGTCGATGAGCTCGGTGGCACCGAGCAGGTCGAGCTCGACCAGCGCCTCATCCAGGGTGCGGGACTTGCGGCCGACCGGCAGGTAGTCCCGGATGACAAGCGTGCGGTCGGCGTCCACGCCGGCCATCAGCTCGTCGAGCTGGAGGGCGAGCAGTCGGCCGTCGGTGCCCAACTCGACCACGTAACCGGCGATCTCGTCGGCGATCCGGCGGACCATCTCCAGTCGCTGCACCACCGCCACCGCGTCCCGTACGGTGACCAGATCCTCTATCTCGAGGGCGGACAGCGTGCCGGAGACCTCGTCCAGCCGGAGCTTGTAGCGCTCCAGGGTGGCGAGCGCCTGGTTGGCCCGGGACAGGATCGCCGCCGAGTCGTCGAGCACGTGCCGCTGACCGTTGACGTAGAGGCTGATGATCCGCATGGACTGGCTGACCGAGATGACCGGGTAGCCGGTCTGCCGTGCCACCCGCTCGGCGGTGCGGTGCCGGGTGCCTGACTCCTCGGTCGGGATGGACGGGTCGGGCATCAGGTGCACGGCCGCCCGGACGATGCGGGTGCCGTCGCTGGACAGCACCACCGCACCATCCATCTTGCACAGCTCGCGGACCCGGGTCGCGGAGAACTCCACGTCCAGCGGGAAGCCGCCGGTGCAGAGGCCCTCGACGACCTTGTCGTAACCGAGCACGATGAGCGCGCCCGTACGCCCGCGCAGGATGCGCTCCAACCCGTCCCGCAGCGCGGTGCCGGGTGCCATCAGGGCAAGGTTGGCCCGCAGCGGGTCGCCGGCGCTGCCGGCGGCGGCGGTGACGCTCACGCTGATCGGGCGGGCTGGCGAGCCCACAGCGCCGGTGCGGGCCTGGGGTGGCGCGCCGGCAGGCTTGGTGGTGTCGCGGTCGATCGGCACGGGCACAGTCTACGGACTGCCGTGCGGTGGGTGCTGTCGTGGTTACTGTGATGTGTCACGATGCTGCCCCTTCCGAGCATTTCCGCTGGCGCCGTGGTGTCCGGTATGGCCGTCCGCGTCGGCACGGTGGGTCACTCGGCGGACGCGCGAGCCGCATGGTGCAGTGCCGAGCGGACGTCAGTGACCTCGGTCACTCGCATCTGCTCGGGCCCGGCGCCGGTGCTGGTCGGGCCGCAACCCGGCGGAACCAGGGCGACCTTGAACCCCAGTCGGGCCGCCTCGGCCAGCCGGCGGGGCACCGCACCGACCCGGCGCACCTCACCGGTCAGGCCCACCTCGCCGATCGCCACGAGGTGCGGCGCGATCGCCAGGTTGAGCCCGCCGGACGCGACCGCCAACGCGACGGCCAGGTCGGCCGCCGGCTCCACCACCCGGATGCCGCCCACGGTGGCCGCGAAGACCTCCCGGTCGTGCAGCGTCAACCGCTCGGTGCGCCGTTGCAGCACCGCGAGCACCATGGCGAGGCGGGCCGAGTCGAGGCCGGAGACCGTACGGCGGGGCGAGCCGGCCACCGTCGCGCCGATCAGCGCCTGCACCTCGGTGACCAGTGCCCGTCGCCCCTCCATCGCCACCGTCACGCAGGTGCCGGGGACCGGCTCCGAGTAGCGGGTCAGGAACAGACCGGACGGGTCGGCCAGGCTGCTGATGCCACCCTCGTGCATCTCGAAGCAGCCGACCTCGTCGGCCGCGCCGAACCGGTTCTTGACGCCGCGCACCAAGCGCAGCGAGGAGTGCTTGTCGCCCTCGAAGTGCAGCACCACGTCGACCAGGTGCTCCAGCACCCGGGGCCCGGCCACCTGGCCGTCCTTGGTGACGTGCCCAACCAGCACGGTGGCGATGCCGCGTTCCTTGGCGACCGAGACCAGCGCGGAGGTGACCGCGCGGACCTGCGTCACCCCACCGGGCACCCCTTCGGTGCCGGTGGTGGAGATGGTCTGCACCGAGTCGAGCACCAGCAGACCGGGCTTGACCGCGTCGAGGTGCCCGAGCACCGCCGCCAGATCGCTCTCGGCCGCCAGGTAGAGCTGGTCGTGCAGGGTGCCCATCCGCTCGGCGCGCAACCGCACCTGACTGACCGACTCTTCCCCGCTGACCACCAGCGAGGGGCTGCCGGCGCCGACCGCCCACTGCTGCGCCACATCCAGCAGGAGGGTCGACTTGCCCACGCCGGGCTCGCCAGCGAGCAGCACCACCGCCCCGGGGACCAGCCCGCCGCCGAGCACCCGGTCGAGCTCGCTCACGCCGGTGGGCCGGGCGCGGGCCGGAGCGGCGCTGATGGTGGCGATCGGCCGGGCCGGCTCGGCCGGCATCCGGGAGCTGACCACCCGACCGGAGACGGTCGGGCCGGTCACCGTGGACTCGACCACCGAGCCCCACTCGCCGCACTCTGGGCAGCGCCCCACCCATTTGGGGGGCTGGTGCCCGCAGGCGTCGCACTCGTAGGCCGGGCGCGGCTCGCGGGCGGCGGACCGGCCGCGGGCGGCACCGGCCGTGCCGCCGCGTGGCGACGTCGATCGGGAGGTGGTCACATCAGGACGCTAGCCTTCCCGTGCGACGAAAACACCCCGGCGTGGTGGTCACCACGCCGGGGTGTCTGTCGATGCGCAGGTCGGTCACTCGTGGGTCGTGTCGCCCTCGTCGTGGCCGCCGAGGCGCTCGATGATCGGCGAGGGGACCGGCGGCGCGGTGAGCGGCACCGCGATCGGCACCGGGCTGGTGACCGTGTTGCCGTTGCCGAAGTCGAACGTCACGACGACGTTCTGCCCGCTGCGCAGCGCCTCCTTCAGGCCGATCAGCCGGAGCTGACTGGTGGCCTCGGAGTTGAGCTGGAGGTAGCTCTGCGGTGCCAGCTCGATCCGGGCCGGCTGGCCCGGCGCGGCGGGGCTGGCCGAACCCGATGCCCGCGCCGACTCCGGCGCGGACGGGGTGGCCGACGACGACCCGGTGCCGGACGGGGTCGCCGACGGGCTGGCCGAGCCGGATTCGGAGGCCGACGGGCTGGCGGAGGCCGAAGCCTCGGCGGAGGGCGACGGGCTCGCCGAACCGCCCGAGATCACCACCTCGCGGGCGCTCTCGGTGGTGACGGTGACCGTCACGGTGCTCTTCGAGTCGTTGTAGATCACGGCGTTGAGCGGCGCGTCCTGGCCGGCGCGGTAGCCCTCGGTGCCGGGGTAGTCGATCAGCAGGCCGCGTACCGCGTAGGCGCCGTTGGGGGTCGTGAGGTTGACGCCCTGGATCGACGGCTCCTTCAACGCGGTCTCGGCGACCTGACCGGTGCCGCATCCGGACACCAGCAGGCTGGCAGCCGCAATACCGGACAGCAACAGGGCCGCCCGCCGGGATCCCCTGATCGAGCGCGTCACGTCGGTCCTCCTCGTTACGATCCCCACCCGGCCGCACGCCGGGCATGGTGGCCCTACCCGCGCAGACCGCGCTCCAGGGTAGTTGGAGCTGATCGAGGCCCGCACACGGACCCGGCAATGCCACCTTCTTGGGTGCCTCTCACACCACCCGGCCGCTCGCCACCAGCAGAACCACGTCGATGAGGGCCACCAGCATCACCGCCCGGAAAGCGGACACCGGCCGCCGGCCGGCGCGGGCCGCCGAGCGTCCGGCGTACCAACTCAGTGGCGGCACCACGGCGGCCGTGCCGACCGCCGCCAGGCCGACTGCCGACGGCGGCCCGGGTGGCCCCAGGACCAGGGTCGCGGTCGCGGCGAGGAGCAGCCCCGCCGCGGCCGCCCGGCTGCCGGCCGCGCCGAGTCGGTGAGGCAGGCCGCGCACCCCGGTCCGGGCGTCGTCGGCGAGGTCGGGCAGCACGTTGGCGAAGTGCGCGCCGGCCCCCAGGCAGGCCGCCGCGACCAGCAGCCAGGCCGGCGGGGTCGGCTCGCCGGGCAGCCCCAGCACCACGAAGGCGGGCAGCGCGCCGAAGGAGACGGCGTATGGCAGCACCGAGAAGGCGGTGGCCTTGAGCGGCCAGTCGTAGAGCAGCGCGGAGACCAGGGCGACCGTGAGCCAGAACGCCGCCGTGGGGTTCGTGGTCAGCGCCAGCAGCGGGCAGGCCACCGCGGCCGCCGCCGCAGCCCAGGCCGTGGCGCGTCGGCCCACCGCGCCGGCGGCGACCGGCTTGTCGGTACGCCCCACAGTGGCGTCCCGTTCGGCGTCCAGCGCGTCGTTGGTCCAGCCGACGGCGAGCTGGCTGGCCAGCACGGCGAGCACCACCGAGACGATTCCCGCCGGTCGGTGCCCCACTCCCCAGGCGAGCAGACCGGCCACCGTGGTCACCGCTGCGGCCGGTTCCGGATGGCTCGCTCTGACCAGCCCTAACACCCTGGACGACATAAGGGAAGTCTGGTCGTTACCGAGCAGTCGTGCCACGCTCGTTTCCATGCGAGACGTGGCTGCGGCCGCGGCGTCCACCGGTCCCCGGGTGCTGCCGCGCAACGACCCGCGCCAGTACGACGACCTGGCCGGTGAGTGGTGGCGGCCGGATGGCGCGTTCGCGATGTTGCACTGGTTGGCCGAGGCCCGCGCGGCGCTGGTGCCGCCGGCCGGCCGCCCCGACGCGATCCTGGTCGACCTGGGCTGCGGTGCCGGGCTGCTCGCGCCGCACCTGGCCGGCAAGGGTTACCGCCATGTCGGTGTGGACCTGACCCGCTCGGCGCTGGTGCAGGCCGCCGAGCGCGGGGTGCGGGTGGTGCAGGGCGATGCCACCGCGGTGCCGCTCCCCGACGGTTGCGCCGACGTGGTCTCGGCCGGTGAGCTGCTGGAGCATGTGCCGGACTGGCGGCGCGCGGTGGCCGAGGCGTGCCGGCTGCTGCGTCCGGGTGGCCTGCTGGTGCTGGACACCCTTAACGACACGGCGCTGGCTCGGCTGGTCGCGGTGCGGATCGCCGAGCGGCTGCCCGCGGTGCCGCGCGGCATCCACGATCCACGGTTGTTCGTGGACGCTCGTGCGTTGGTCGTCGAGTGCGCCCGGCACGGTGTCGAGTTGCGGCTGAGGGGCATCCGGCCGCAGGTCGGCGGCCTGGTCGCCTGGCTGCTGCGCCGGGCTCGGGGGACCCGGGCGTCGGGTGTGGCGCGCACCGGCCGTGCCCCGCGCATCGTTCCGACCCGGTCCACCGCCGTGTTGTACCAGGGCCGGGGGGTCCGTAACGGATAGTCGGGTCGTGGCGGGGGTAAGGGACGCCGAGGAGGGGGCGATATGACGGTGCACGCGCTTGAGGCGGCCCGCCGGTTGGCGCCGCGGTTCGCCGCGCGGGCGGCGGAGCACGACCGGGACGGCTCCTTTCCGGTCGAGGACTTCCGTGACCTGCGGGAGGCTGGCCTGTTCGGGTTGATGGTGCCCCGCGCGTTGGGGGGCCTGGGTGCCACCTTCGCCGAGTACGCGGCAGTGGCCACTGAGCTTGCCCGGGGCAACGGCGCGACCGCCCTGGTGTTCAACATGCACGCCTCGGTCACCGGCGCGTTGGGCGCGGTCACCGAGGAGTTGGCCGAGGCGCTCGGTGTGCCGGACGAGGCGCTGGCCGCCCGGGACCGGCTGCTCACCGCTGCGGCGCAGGGCTCCTGGTACGCGGTGGCGATGAGCGAGCGGGGCGCCGGTGCTCGGCTGTCCCAGCTGAGCACGGTCTACGAGGCGACCGACGAGGGCTGGCACCTCAAGGGCAGCAAGACCTTCTGCTCCGGTGCCGGGCACGCCGACGGTTACCTGGTGGCCGCGCGCAGCTCGGCCGACCAGTCGGTGGTCTCGCAGTTCCTGGTGCCGGCCGGCGATGGTCTGACGGTCGAGCCGACCTGGGACGCGCTCGGGATGCGCGCCACCTCCTCGCACGACCTGCACCTGGACGTCACGGTGCCGTCCGACCGGTTGCTGGGCGGGGTGGAGGGGCTGGCCCTGGTGGTCGCCCAGTTGATGCCGCACTGGCTGGTGGCCAGTTACGCCGCCGTGTACGTGGGGGTGGCCCGCGCGGCGATCGACGCGGCGGCCGAGCATCTCAACGCCCGCAACCTGGCCGGCCTGCCGGCGGTGCGGGCGCGGCTGGGCCGGGCGGACGCGGCGACGGCGGCGGCCCAGTTGGTGGTGGCCGAGGCGGCCCGCCGGGTGGACGACGCACCGGGCGACGAGGAGACCAACCGCTGGGTGTGGCGGGCGAAGCTGCTCGCCGGCACGACGGCCGCCGAGGTGGCGGCGTCGGTGCTGGAGGCGGCGGGCACCTCGGCGACCCGGCGCGGCCATCCGTTGGAGCGGCTCTACCGGGACGCCCGCTGCGGCTCACTGCACCCCGCCACGTCGGACGTCTGCGCCGACTGGCTGGGCATCGCCGCGTTGGGCGGCGATCCGGACCGTGACGGATCGGCACCGCGTTGGTGAGCCGGCCTTGCGGTTCTCGCGCGGGGATCGGGCCGGCCGAGGTGGCCGGTGGGACGTCCAGGGGGAGGACAGCGTCTGACGAGAGGTGGGGATCGTGCCCGTACCAGTGATCGCGGGGCTCGGGACGGCGCAGCCGCCGTCCGCTTCGCAGGACGAGTTGTGGGAGGGCTTCTTCTCCCGGCACTTCTCCGGCACCACCCGGTCGTTGGCCCAGCGGATCTTCGCGAACTCCGGGGTGACCCGGCGCCAGGCCGCGGTCAACCCCCTCCTGGAGGACGTCTCGGAGTGGCCGACCGAACGGCGGATGCGCCGCTACCAGGTGGAGGCGCTGCCGCTGGGCAAGGAGGCGGTCGGGCGCGCGCTGACGGCCGCCGGGTTGGACGCCGGCGACGTGGGCATGTTCATCGTCTGTTCCTGCACCGGGTACGCCACCCCGGGGCTGGACATCCTGCTCGCTCGGGACCTGGGGATGTCGCCGAGCACCCAGCGGATGTTCGTCGGCCACATGGGCTGCTATGCGGCACTGCCCGGGTTGGGCGCGGCGAGTGACTTCGTCACCGCTCGGGGCCGGCCGGCGCTGCTGCTCTGCGCGGAGTTGACCAGCCTGCACATCCAGCCGTCCAGCGCCCGGGTGGACACCCAGCAGATCGTCTCGCACGCGCTCTTCTCGGACGCCGCGGTCGCCGCCGTGGTGGTGCCGGGTGGCCCGGGGTACGCGTTGCGCGAGGTCACCTCGGTCACCGACACCTCGACGGCCGACCACATGACCTGGGACGTCACCGACGCCGGTTTCCGGATGGGGCTGTCGCCGAAGGTGCCGCAGGTGCTCTCCCGGCATGTTCGCGCGCTGGTGGACGATCTGCTGGCCCGGCACGACGGCACCAGCTCCGAGGTGGACGGTTGGGCCGTACACCCGGGCGGCCCCCGGATCCTCAACGTGGTCGAGCGGGAGCTCGCCCTGCCGCCGCAGGCGCTGGCCGCGTCCTGGGCGACGCTCGACGAGCACGGCAACTGCTCCTCGCCGACCGTGCTGCTGATCCTGGACCGGCTGGCTCGCGCGACGACGGCCCCGAGCCGGATCGTCATGTTGGCGTTCGGTCCGGGCCTCACCCTGTACGCCGCCCTGCTCGATCGACAGGGCTGATCGACCGCGACCCCGGCCGGTACGCTCACCCACATGGATGCGGAGGTGAGCCACCGGCTGCGGTCCGCGGTGCTGGCCGGGGTGGTGGTGGCCGCCCTGGTGGTCGGCGGCTGGTGGTGGCGGGCCGCCGCTCCCCACCCGACCGAAGGCTCGGCTCGTCCTTCGACGGCCGAGCCGAGTGAGCAGCCGACCGTCAGCACCGCGTTGGAACGTGTCCTGGCCTCCGGGACGCCGGATGGGCCGGTGCGGGTGCGGATCGATCCCGAGACGGGTGAGGTCAGCGAGGTGCAGACCAGGCCGAGAGTGGTGATCGACCCGGCGACCGGCATGATCACCGACGTCGAGGGCACGCCGGGCGACAGCTTCCGATCGGGTGACCTGCCGATGTTCAAGGCGACAATCTGGCGGGAGCGGAAGGAACTCACCTCGGGGCGGGGCGTGACCCGGCAGTCCGCCGACGATGGCGTCCGGCACCTTCTTCAGTACCGGTGCACCCGGCCCGGCACCCTCGTGGTGGCGGTCACCGGAGCCGATATGACCGGCCCGTCCCGCATCGACTGCGACGGCACGATCGCCACGGCCGAGGTGTTCCCCACTGGCGGGCCGATCCGGGTGTCGCTGTCGACGGCGGGTGAGCGGCCCATCGACGTCCAGGCGCAACTCGTCGCGCTGCCCTGAGCGCCGGTCAGGCGGCGAGGGCGGTCAGTTCCTTCTGGTACGTCTCGACCGGCCCGAGGTCGGGCAGCACCCGGGTCACCACGCCCGTGCGGTCGACCAGGAGCGCGGTAAGCGTGCCGGGGCGGGCCGGTTGGCCCAGGAACGAGCGCAGCCCGCCAGCGGGGTCGGCCAACGCCCGGACATTTCCACCGGCCGGTGGCGTGGCCGCGACCGTCCGCCCCCCGGCCACGGTGATCACGGCGACCCCGTCCGGAGCTGCGGCCACGGCCTGGCCGACCCGCTCGGGGCAGGGGCAGCCGTCCACCAGGATGATCATGGCTGGGAGCAGGCCGCGCAGCGGCACGGGCGCCTGGGCGGCGTCGACGAGGTCGAGCGCGGGTAGCGCCCGCCCGGCGACGGTCAGGGGTGGCGCGTACGGGGTCGGGGCGGGCCGGTCGGTGCTCCGGTTGGCGCGCGGCCAGGTCACGGCGAGCAGGCCGGCCAGCGTGGTGAGCACCGCCACCAGCAGCACCAGCAGCGGCAGGGCGAGGGCCCGGTGCCCGGCGTGCTGACCGGCGGCCCGGCGCAGCTCGCGGCGAACCCGGGCGGCCTCGCTGGCGAGCGCCGAGGCGTCGTCGGGGACCACGACGCGGCCCCACTCGGGTGGCAGGTCAGGTAGGCCGTCGGACGGTCCGTGGCCCTCTGCGTCCGGCTTGCCCATCGGACCCCCTGGAAGCGTCTCGAGAGCGGAGTGTTGCTCGGACTCCAGGGTCCCGCACCAGGGCCGCCTCCCGCTACATCTGGGCGCAGTCCCGCCGGGCGGGATACCATGGGATGAGCGCATAGCCCTTGATCTCGACGTTCTGTTCACCCGTACCGGGAAGTTATCCGCAGGTTACGGAGTGTGTTCGAATCATCGGTTTGACTGCCTGTCAAGCTGAAGAAAGACCTCTCACAGGGCCCCTGAGCTGCGCCAACGGTCAGGACATCGGTGAGACATCGTTGCCTGACCGTGTTACCCTAGACACAGCGAAAGGGGTTTCGAACCTATGGTTTTCAGTGTCGGCGAGACCGTTGTCTACCCCCACCACGGGGCCGCACTCATCGAGGCAATCGAGACTCGGGTCATCAAGGGCGAGCCTAAGCAATATCTCGTCCTGAGGGTCGCGCAGGGTGACCTGACGGTCCGGGTGCCGGCCGAGAATGCCGAGATCGTGGGTGTCCGCGAGGTGGTTGGCGAAGAGGGCCTCGGCAAGGTCTTCGACGTTCTCCGGGCTCCGCACACCGAGGAGCCGACCAACTGGTCGCGGCGTTACAAGGCCAACCTGGAAAAGCTGGCCTCCGGAAACCCGCTGAAGGTCGCCGAGGTCGTTCGCGACCTGTGGCGCCGGGAGCGGGAGCGGGGCCTTTCCGCGGGCGAGAAGCGGATGCTCGCCAAGGCCCGTGACATTCTCGTCGGCGAGGTCGCGCTGGCGGAGAAGAGCACCAAGGACGAGGCGGAGACGCTGCTCGACAAGGTCCTCACCGAGGCCTAGTCCACAGCATCGTCGTACCCACTTCCGAGCGAAGAAACCACCGAGGACCGCGACGTGACCGCGCAGCTCAATCCGCGCGGTGACGTCGCGGTCCTCGTGCCTGCGGCGGGTGCCGGCGTACGGCTCGGCCCCGGCCGACCCAAGGCGCTGCGCCTGCTCGCCGGCGAACCGTTGTTGGTGCACGCCGTGCGTCGGCTGGCCGCCGCCGTCTCGGTGCACACGATCGTGGTGGCCGCGCCGTCGGCCGAGGTGGCGGCCGTCCGTGAACTGCTGGCCCCGGTGGCGCCGGTGATCGTGGTGCCGGGTGGCGCGGAGCGGCAGGCGTCGGTGGCCGCCGCGTTGGCGGCCGTGCCCGCCGGCCCGACGATCGTCCTGGTGCACGACGCCGCCCGCGCGTTGACCCCACCGGAGTTGGTCGAGTCCGTCGCGGCGGCCGTCCGCGAAGGTCGGGACGCGGTGATCCCCGTCCTGCCGGTCGTCGACACGATCAAGGAGGTCGGTGCCGGCGAGGTGGTGCTCGGCACCGTCGACCGGTCCGCCCTACGTGCCGTGCAGACCCCGCAGGGCTTCCGCCGGGCCGTGCTGACCGCCGCGCACGCCGCCGCCGGCGACGCGCTCACCGACGACGCCGGGCTGGTCGAGAAGCAGGGCGTCACCGTGAGCTGCGTGCCCGGCTCGGAGTACGCCCTGAAGATCACCCGCCCGTTCGATCTGGCTCTCGCGGAGCATCTGCTCACTTCCGCTGGTTGACGCGTACCCTCGGTTCATGATCGTTCCTCGGGTAGCCATCGGGACCGACGTCCACGCCTTCGAGCCCGGCCGTCCCTGCTGGGTGGCTGGCCTGCTCTGGCCCGACCAGGACGGCCTCGCCGGGCACTCGGACGCGGACGTCGCCGCGCACGCCGCCTGCAACGCCCTGCTCTCCGCTGCCGGTCTCGGCGATCTCGGCTCCACCTTCGGGGTGGGCGAGCCGGAGTGGGAGGGCGCGTCAGGCGTTGCCCTGCTGACCGAGACCGCCCGCCGGGTGCGCACCGCCGGCCTGGAGATCGGCAACGTGTCCGTGCAGGTCATCGGCAATCGGCCCAAGATCGGCCGGCGTCGTGCGGAGGCCGAGCAGGTGCTCTCGGCGGCCGTCGGCGCCACGGTCACCCTCTCGGCCGCGACCACCGACGGGCTCGGTTTCACCGGCCGCGAGGAAGGGCTGACCGGCATCGCGGTGGCCCTGGTGTACGACGCGCCAGCCGCCTAGGCTCGCCGCGATGTCCAGCGAACCCACGCCTGACCGTTCCGCCGCCGACGGCTACCTCGACCGGGCTCAGCTCCTTGCCGAGCTCGGCCGCCACGACGAGGCTGCCACGGAGCTGACCTACGGGCTCGCGTTGAAGCCCGCGGATCCGGAGGCGCTCACCATGCTCGCCCGGGTGCACCTGGCAGCGGGCCGGCCGGCCGACGCGCTCACCGCTGCCGACGCGGCCGTGGCCGCCGCTCCGGAGGCGCTGCCGCCGTTGGTGGTCCGGGCCATGGCGCTGGCCGACCTGGAGCGCTACGGCGAGTCCGCCGCGACCGCCGACCGTCTGCTGGCGCTCGGCCCCGCCGACGCGTACGCCCAACGCAGCGCGGCGGCGATCCTGGCCGACTCACGCAACGGCCAGCCGGCGCTGAACGCGGCCTGGCGAGGGGTCGAGTTGGCGCCCCAGGAGCCGCAGGCGCATCTGGTGCTCGGCCTGGTCGCCGCCCGGCTGGAGCTGTTCGACCTGGCCGAGCGGGCCTACGGGGAGGCGCTGCGGCTCGACCCGCGCCTCGCCGACGTCGGGCAGGACGTGGGTGTCATCCGGCTGGAGCAGCGCCGCTGGTCGGTGGCGCTGGAGCACCTCGCCGAGGCGGCCACGATCAGCCCGAAGCGGATGGACTCGGGGCGGACCATCGCCTACGGGCTGCACCGCCTGGTGCTCTACGGCGCCGGCTGGTCGCTGGTGGCCGCGGTGGTGGTGGCGTTCGCGGCTGCCGCGAACGACGGGTTCTCCCGCGTCCTCGCGGTCCTCGCCGCGCTCACCGGCGGGATCGTGGTCTGGCAGCTCGCGGCCCGGCTGCCGGGGCTGACCCGGACCATCCTGCCCAGCCTCCTGCACTCGGACCGGGCGCTGGCCCTGGCGGTCTACGCGGTGGCCGCCGCGCCGGTGCTGCTGCTGGCGTACGCGGTGGTCGGCTCGCCGTGGCCGCTGGTGCTGGCCATCGCCACCACCACCATCGCCGAGTTCGCCATCTTCACCCGCACGGCCGTCCGCTCCTGAGTCAGGCGCGACGCGCCCACGTCCAGGCGTACCCCTCGTCCTCGCAGGTGCGGGCCGCGTCGCAGAGGTCCAGTGGGCGGAAGGTGTCGACCATGACGGCCAACTCGTCGAAGTATTCCGCGCCGATGGACCGCTCGGCGGCACCCGGCTGGGGGCCGTGGGTGAACCCGGACGGGTGCAGCGAGATCGAACCCTGCTCGATGCCGGAGCCGCGCCGGGCCTCGTAGTTGCCGCCGGTGTAGAAGAGCATCTCGTCGGAGTCGACGTTGTGGTGGTTGTACGGCACCGGGATCGACTGCGGGTGGTAGTCGACCTTGCGGGGCACGAATGAGCAGATGACGAAGTTGGGCCCCTGGAACGTCTGGTGCACCGGCGGTGGCTGGTGGATGCGGCCGGTGATCGGCTCGAAGTCGTGGATGGAGAACGCCCACGGGTAGAGGTGACCGTCCCAGCCGACCACGTCGAACGGGTGGTTCGCGTAGACGTGGCGGGTCCAACCGCGTCGGTGGCGGACCAGCACCTCGACCTCCTCGCCGTCGACGAGCAGCGGTGCGTCCGGGCCGCGGACGTCGCGCTCGCAGTACGGCGAGTGCTCCAGGAACTGGCCGCGCACGGAGAGGTAGCGCTTGGGCGGCCCGATGTGCCCGGACGCCTCGACGGTGAGCAGCCGCACGGGCTGGTCGCCGGTGGGCACCAGCCGGTGAATGGTCGAGGTGGGGATGATGACGTAGTCGCCCTCGATCGCCTCCAGCACACCGAACGGCGACTCGACCCGCAGCGTGCCCGCCTCGACGTAGAGGCAGTGGTCGCCGGTGGCGTCGCGGAACAGCGGTGAGGGCCGGTCGGCGAGGACGTACCCGATGCGGACGTCGTCGTTGGCGAGCAGGTACTGCCGGCCGAGGATCGGGTCGGCGCCACCGGCGTCGAGCTTGTGGGTGCGCAGGTGGCGGGGCTTGAGCGGCAGGTTCGGAGCCCGGGTGAACGCGGGCGGGGTGAACTCGTCGGCGGCCAGGATCGCGGTGGGCGCGTGCCGGTGGTAGAGCAGGGACGAGTCGGACGAGAAGCCCTCCTGACCCATCAGCTCCTCGGCGTAGAGGCTGCCGTCGGGCTGGCGGAACTGGGTGTGGCGCTTGCGCGGCACCTCGCCGACGCTGCGGTAGTACGGCATCTCGCCTCCCGATATATCCCGTTCACCGGCCGAAGGCGTCCGATAATCGGACGCTGTTGTCCGTTCCTCGTAGCGTCCCGTACATTCTTGTTCCGTGTCAACGCAGGTGCCCGCACTCCTCCACGGCCTGGTGGACGACGCCGCTGTCTTCCCTCCGGGCAGTGCCGCGCTGCACGACGCCCTGGCCGCCCACCGCCAGCACCGTGCCGCCTGGTACGCCGACCTGGTCGGCCCGCTGCTGATCCCCGCCTCGGACGTGGCCGCCGGTGAGCTGAGCGGTCTCATCGACCCCGGCGAGGGCCTGGTGGTCGGCGTGATCGGTGACACCGGGATCGGGAACCTGCCGTTCGCCCTGTCGTTTCTCGCCCCGGACGGTGTCACCGCGCGTCAGGTCGAGGTGGCGGTCGCCAAGCGCGGCGAGGACCCGCTGCCCGGCATCGCCGAGTTGCTGCGGCTGACCGACGCGCTACCGGGCGTGGAGGCCGTCTACGCCGAACTGCCGCTGACCTTCGGGCTGATGGGCGCGTTGGACGCCCTCGCCGCCGCCCGTGCCGACGGCCTGCCGATCGCGGCCAAGTTCCGCACCGGCGGACTGGCCGCCGAACTGTTCCCCACCCCGGCCGAACTGGCCGCGGTGATCTGCGCCTGCCGGGACCGTGGCCTGCCGTTCAAGCTCACCGCAGGGCTGCACCAGGCGGTCCGGCACCTCGATCCGGAGACCGGCTTCACCCACCACGGCTACGCCAACGTGCTGGCCGCGACGCTCGCCGCCGCCGGTGGTGAGAGCGTCGGCGCGGTCGCCGAACTGCTGGCCGTGCTCGACCCGCGCCCGCTGCTGGAGCGCGTCAACGCGTGGCGGGACGCGCCGCGTCCACTCTGGGTCGGCTTCGGCTCGTGCAGCATTCTGGAACCACTGACCGATCTGATCCAGCTGGGGCTGGTGAACGGGGGCTACGACGCATGACCTGGGTGACCGGCGTTGACGGTTCGCCGTACGGGGTGACGAACCTGCCGTACGGGGTGTTCCGGTCCGATGGGGGTCAGGCGCGGATCGGCGTACGGATCGGGTCATGGGTGCTCGACCTGGCCGGCGCGGAGGCCGCCGAGCTGGTGCTGGCCGCAGGCACGTTGGGCCGGCCCACCCTCAACGACTTCATGGCGCTCGGTCGTCCCCAGTGGACGTCGGTGCGGCAGCGGATCACCGAGCTGCTGACCGACCCGGCGCACCGGCCGGCGGTGGAGCCGCTGCTGGTGCCCCTGGCCGACGTGGAGTTGCTGCTCCCGATCGAGGTGGCGGACTACGTCGACTTCTACTCCTCCGAGCACCACGCCTCGAACGTCGGCCAGATCTTCCGCCCCGGTCAACCGCCGCTGCTGCCCAACTGGAAGCACCTGCCGATCGGCTACCACGGGCGGGCCGGCACGGTCGTCGTCTCCGGCACGCCGGTGATCCGGCCGACCGGTCAGCGCGCCTCTGCCGAGGGTCCGGTCACCGGCCCGTCGGTACGCCTCGACATCGAGGCCGAGGTCGGTTTCGTGGTCGGTGTGCCCAGCCCGCTGGGCGCGCGAGTCTCCGTCGACGACTTCGCCGACCACGTGTTCGGCGTGGTGCTGGTCAACGACTGGTCGGCCCGGGACATCCAGGCGTGGGAGTACCAGCCGCTCGGCCCGTTCCTCGGCAAGTCCTTCGCCACCTCGGTCTCGGCCTGGGTGACGCCGCTGGACGCGCTGGCCGACGCCTTCGTGCCGGCACCCGACCAGGACCCGCCGGTGGTCGACTACCTGCGCGATGTGCCGCACCTGGGTCTGGACCTCCGGCTCGCCGTCGAATGGAATGGCGAACGGGTCAGTGAGCCGCCGTTCGCCGGCATGTACTGGACGCCGGCCCAGCAGTTGGCGCACCTCACCGTCAACGGCGCGTCCCTGCGCACCGGCGACCTGTACGCCTCGGGCACCGTCTCCGGCCCCGACCGTTCGCAGGTCGGCTCGTTCCTGGAGCTGACCTGGGGTGGGGCGGAGCCGGCGAAGGTCGGCACCGAGAGCCGCACCTTCCTCGTCGACGGCGACACGGTGACCATCACGGCCACGGCCCCTGGCCCGGACGGCACCACCATCGCCCTCGGTGAGGTCACCGGAACGATCCGCCCGGCTCGCTGAGTCGGGCGCTTCCACCCGCCCTGGCGCGGGTCGGACACGCGGTCCGTCGGGCCGTCTCATCGGCGGGACTCGTGATCGCACCGGCTGTGCGATCACCAAGCCTGCTTACCCCGTTGGTTGACGCGGATCATGTTGCCCCGTCGACCGGCACGGTCGGGCCTTAGCCCGCCTGTCAGCGGTGGGGCAATCCCATCGCACACGGAGGTAATCACGATGCACGATCTTGCGGGAGCGATCTGGCGGACCAGCAGCCGCTCGAACGACCAGGGGCTCTGCGTGGAGGTGGCGGACAACCTGGTCGACGTCCTCGGCGTTGTCGGGGTCCGCGACTCCAAGGACCAGGCCGGTCCCACACTGACCGTCAGCCCGCCGGGGTGGACGGCGTTCATCGGCGCCATCCGGGGCGGTCGTTTCGAACGCTGACCGGCGCGCCGGCACCGGTCGACGACCGGTGCCAAGCGACTGCCGAAACGGACAGCGTGGCCTCCGGGTGGTGGAAATTCCGTCCCGGGGGCCTCGTCCGGCCCTCACCGCGCGTACCGTCGACGACACGGGAGGGTGGCATGTCGACGGTGACGGTTTCCGGGCTCATCGATGCACACGCTGTCGATGTCTGGCGTCTGCTGACCGACCTGCCCGGCCGGGCGGCGCGGCCGACGGCTGTCGGCCCGGTCGAGCTGCTCACCCCGGGCCCGTTCGGGCCGGGCACCGCCTGGCGTGAGGAGCGCGTCCAGCCGGGCGGTGGCACGCTCACCGAGGAGTTCCTGGTGGTGGAGGCCCTCGCCCCGCAGCGACTGGTGCTGTGTTCCTCCGGTGCCGGCGCGGAATACCGGATCACCTGGAGCCTGCGACAGGTCCGCCGTCGCGGCCGGGCTCGCACGGCGATCACCATCACTCAGGAGGCGGTGCCGACCGACCCGTACGGTCGCGTGGTGGCGCTGCTGCTCGGCGGGCTCGCCGCCAGGGCGGTCGAGGTGGCGCTCCGGCGTGATCTCGCCGACCTGGCCGTGGCGGCGGGTGTGGCCGGCTCGGTCGAAGCGGCCTGACCGGCGCCCAGCCCGCACTAAGTGCGACAGTGGCCGACGCGACCTGACCGGGGTCTGACCAGTTCCGCTGGGTAGGGTGCCGGGCGGAGGTGCGGCATGGGGTTCCCGAGGGGCCGGCGACGGCTCGTGCTGGCGGTGGTGGCGTTGCTCGCCACGGCGGCCACCGCGATCATCGTGCACCGGGTGCTCGCGCCGGCCGAGGTGAGCACGGTGGCGACGGGTGACTACCCGGCCGCGGCCCAACCGCCCGTCGGTGTGGTCGGTCGGCTGCCGGTCGCCCCGCTGATCGTGGACGAGAGGCTGCGGGTGTACGCCGCACACCGCCAGGTCTATGCCGACCGTCCGGTCGACGGGCGGCACCGCACCACCCCCTACTGGTCGTACCGGCGTTGGCCGGCGGAGCTGACCGCGGTGGTGGCCAGCGGCAGCACGGTGATCAGCCGCTGGTCCGACGGTCAGGTGGTCGCGCTCGACGCGCCCACCGGCCGGGTGCGGTGGCGGGCCGAGGGTCCGGTGCCCGCCGAGAGCGCGGCGGTGGTCCGGCGGACCGGGGCCGCCATCGTCTGGGATCCTCGCGGGCTCTACCTCACCGACCTCGCGGACGGCCGGACGGTGCTGGTGGTCACCGGCGACACCGAGGCACGCGGGGTGGAGGTGGCCGGCGGCCGGGAGTTGTGGCGGGTCGACCTGCCCGGCGACTGCCGCCGTGACGTCGGCACCACGGCATCCGGGCAGTTGATCGGCCTGGACAGCTGCGCGGGGCCGGCCACTGTCGAGTTCCGGGACGCGGCGACGGGCGCGGTGGGTACGCGGTGGCGACCGCCGGGTGGCTCGGACGGATTGGTGGCGACTCCGCTGGGTTGCCGTACCGGCCACTCGGCGTGCTCCGGGCTGCGGACCGCCGGGCCCGGGGACGCGGGTGGTCGGGGCTGGCTGCTGGGCGAGGGCGAGCCGCTTCCCGCTCCGGCGCTGGACCCGGCCGGTGCCACGCTGGCCGGCGAGCAGGCCGTCGCCGTGGTCGACGGGGCGGCGGTGGGTCGCTCGGCGCGTGACGGCACCGAGCTGTGGCGGTCGCCGGGGCTCGGAACGGCGCGGGTGCTCGCGGTGCAGCCCGGCCGGGTGCACCTGCTGACCGAGGTGAACGACCTGGTGACGCTGGATCCGGCGACCGGCGCGCAGTTGTCCCGCTTCTCTCTCAATGTCGGGTCCGACGGAACGGGCTGGGCGCCCGGGGCGGTGTTAGCCGAGGACGGCTACGTCGCGGTGGAGCGGCTCCGGAAGCCGGTCGACCCGGAGGGTGACGACCAGCGCTACTACCTGACCGCCGAGGCCGTGATCCTGGCCGCCACCTGATCGCGGGGTTTCAGCACCTGGTCATACCCTTTGTCCAAAAAGGGTATGTTTCTCACGGTCCAGGTTTCCGTGGGAAGGGGTCGGCGCATGGGTCGGACGGCAGCCAACTACCTCGTGGGCAGCGCGCTCGCCGCCACCGCGAGCCTCACGCTGGCGGTTTCGCCGACGCTTACCGCAGACTTCGCTTCGGCGCGTGGGCTCAGCGCCGCGTGGGCCGAGCGGTCGACGGACGACGGCGTCACCTTCGAGATCGTGCCGGCGTCGCCGACCCCGACGCCACCCGCCCCCACGCCGACACCACCGACGCCCACGCCCAGCCACGGTGGTCAGCTGCCGGTCACCGGTTCCGGAGGGTCGGCGCTGCTGCTCGCCGGGCTGGGCGGGGCTCTGCTCCTTGTCGGCTGGCTCGCCGCCCGCCGGAGGCGGCCGGTCTGATGGCCTGCGCCGCCGCCGGTGGCGGCCGGCATCAGCGCCCGGCCGGGATCCGCTCCCGCGGCCTGCGGATGGGAGGCCGACCGGAATGGCGCGATCGGCGGGCCAGCACCCCGAGGCCGGTGATCAACAGCAGGCCCGCGACGGCTGCGCCCACGGCCCAGCCGGAGATCATCCGGGAGACGACGCTGCCCCGCTCTCCGACCTGACCCGCGTCGGGGAACTGGATCTGCGCGGTGACGCTGCGCTTCACCAACCCGCTCTCCAGGTTCACCTCCATCTTCCAGGGGCCGTTGGGCAACTCGGCGGGGAGTCGAGCGACGACCTGCCCGGAGCCACCGGGCGCAAGCGTGACGCCCTGCCCGACCGGGAAGGGACCGGCCCGGCTGCCGGCCGGCCCATCGCTCAGGGTGACCGTCCCGGTCAGGTCGAGGGCGCGACCGCCGGTGTTGGCGACCTGGACGGTCACCGACGGTTCACCCTCGGGGCTGCGAGCCGGGCGTAGCTCTCCGATCGAGAAGTCGGAGGCCGGTTCGCCGCCGGGGCCGATGTCGAGGTACATCCGGACGCCGACCCGATGGACCTGGGTGATCTCCCCGCCGGTCCGGGGCGCGGACGCGGTGGACGCCCAGAGCACCCCGTACCGCTCGCCGCGCGAGGCGGGTGGCGGCACCGTGATGGTCGCCTGGACCCGGGTCTCGCCCCACGGCTGCACCTCCACGGTCGGGTGGTCGAGGGTGATCCATGAGGTCAGCTCGTTTGTCGCGCGTCCCTCGCCGAAGCGGAACGCCGAACCCTCCAGGGTGGCCGCCGCCGGATAAACGTCGATGCGACGAGTTTCGCCGGTGCGATTGGCGATCAGCAGTTGCCGCTTGATGGTGGTGCCCGGCGGGAGGTGGTCGACGATGTAGCGCAGCGCCCGGGGATCGGTGCGGCGGTCGGTCGGGGCTTCCAGCAACCGGATCCCGATGCTGCCCTCGTCCGACCCCGTTCCCGGCTCGGCCGCGCCGGCCCGGGTCGACAGACCCGGACCGGCGAGGCAGAACAGGGCGAGCGCGACCGCGATGGTCGACCGCCCCCGGCGGCTACGCCACCGAATGTGTCACCGTGCCGGTGTACTCGCCCGCGATGCTGTCCAGCGGGACGTTGACCACCAGGGTGGGGTTCCAGCTGGCGGTGTTGCCGCCGGTCCCGCCAGCGTGGGTGAACGCGGTGAGCGGGGTGACGCTGTCCAGCGGCGCCGCGTCGCCGGCGGTGGGCTGACCCGGCGTGAAGGTGCCGGTGCCGGTGGTCGCCGTCGCCGCGCCGGACCAGTAGTCGATCTCCTCCGGGAGGACGGTCTCCGGCGGGGAGCCAGTGCCGGTCTGGAAGACCGACGCCGTCACCGACGCGACCCAGGACGCGTCGTCGGCGGCCCGGGAGTCGTCGACCGTCACGGTGCCGAGCTGGCCGGTGATGGTGCCACCGGGGGCACCAGTGCCCAGGTCGGCGGTGGCCGGCGCGACGACGTCGAGCGTGCCGGCGAGGACCTCGAAGGTGGTGTCCGTCGTGTCGTCGGGCGCGGCGGCGGCGGGCGTGGCGAGGAAGCCCACCATCGCGGCGGCAGCGGCCCCGGCGAGACAGATCTTGGCAGTACGCACTGTTCGTTACCCCGTTTTCTCGAAGTGAGCCGGCGTGCGTCCTCGGCACGCCGGCTTACTTCGGAAGGTAGGGCATAAACGACGCAGAACAGGACAAACAGCTCTTATGTCACAAGATGGTCAACTACTTCAGGTCAGTGCCGCCTCCGCAGCCGCCAGGAGGGCGTCGTTCTCGGCCGGCGTGCCGATGGTGACCCGGACGCCGTCACCGGGGAACGGTCGGACGATCACTCCGCGCGCCTCGCACGACTTGCCGAAGGCCACGGCCCGGTCGCCCAGCGGCAGCCAGACGAAGTTGGCCTGGCTGGTCGGCACGTCGGGCACGAACTTGCGCAGCGCCTCGGTGACCCGGTCCCGTTCGGCGATGACCAGCGCGCAGCGGCGCTCCATCTCCGCGACCTGGGTCAGCGCGGCGAGCGCCCCGGCCTGGGCGGCCGTGCTGGTGGAGAACGGGGTCGCCACCTTGCGGATCGCCGACGCCACCACCGGCTGGGCCACCAGCCAGCCGATCCGCAGACCGGCCAGCCCCCACGCCTTGGACAGCGTGCGCAGCACCGCCACGTTCGGCCGGTCCAGGTAGTCGAGCCCGTTCGGCACCTCGGGGTCGGTGACGAACTCCCGGTATGCCTCGTCGATGACCACCAGCACGTCGTCGGGCACCGCGTCGAGGAACCGGTCCAGCTCGGCCCGGCGTACCGCCGTGCCCGTGGGGTTGTTCGGGTTGCAGACCAGGATCATCCGGGTCCGGTCGGTCACCGCCGCCGCCATGGCCGCCAGGTCGTGCCCGTGCCCGGCGTCGTTGGGCACCCGCACGCTTGTCGCGCCGCTTGTCGCCGCGATGATCGGGTACGCCTCGAACGACCGCCATGAGTAGAGCACCTCGTCGCCGGGCAGGCAGGTGGCCCGGACCAGGTGCTCGGCGAGCGCCACCGACCCGCAGCCGGTGGCGATCCGGTCGGCGTCCACCCCGTACCGCTCGGCGAGCGCGTCGCGCAGCGCCACGACGCCCATGTCCGGGTAGCGGTGCGAGGCGGTGATCGCCTCGGTGACCGCCTCCACCACGCCCGGCAGCGGCCCGTACGGCACCTCGTTGCTGGCCAGCTTGATCGCCTCCGGCAGACCCAGCTCGCGCGCCAGGTCGGCCGGGCTGCGCCCGGGAACGTAGTTGGGCAGCGCGTCCAGGTCGGCGCGGGTCAGTCGCAGCGCCGGCTCGTGGCGTCCGGAGTCCGTCATGGGGTGTCTCCCGTGGGCTGGGGGTGGTCGTCAGTGGTGGTGGACTCGGTGGGGTCGGGGAGTTGGACGACCACCGTCTGTGCGCGCTTGTCGTGCAGCGCTCGGCGGAGCGGATGGTCGAAGAGCGGGGAGAGGGCGCCGACCAGTTGCAGCACCAGGCCGAGGCCGGCGCAGTACCAGAGCAGGGTGGGCAGGCCCATCGTGCTCCACCGGCTGAACGCCCGACCGAAGCCCAACGGCTGGTCGGCGGCGATCGGCACCGCGCGGATCCGCATGATCCGCTTGCCGAAGGTCTGCCCGTTGGTGGCCATCGAGGGCACCTCGTACGCCAGCCAGAGCGCCGCGGCGATCACCACGATCACCACCTGGAGGAGCCCGGCCTGCTCGCTGATCGGCGGCAGCCCCTCGGTGGAGGTGTTGCCCTCCATGCCGCGCCGGAAGGCCTCCCGCCAGTACGGCAGAAGCTCCTCCAGCCATCGCCAGACGAACCAGCCGTTGACCACCGCGTTCAGTGCGAACACGATGCCGAAGTCGATCAGCCGGGCGGTGAACCGGCGGCCGTAGCCGGCCAGCGGCAGCCCGTGCGGGCGCGGCTCGGGCGGCTGTCCGGGCCAGCCGGGCGGCGCGCCCGGCGGTGTCCAGCCCGGCGGACCGGCCTGCGGCGTCCAGCCGGGCGGCGCACCTGGCGGTGCCCAGCCCGACGGACCGGCCTGGGGCGTCCAGCCCGGGGCCTGACCTGTCTGCGGCGTCCAGCCGGGCGGCGCACCTGGCGGTGTCCAGCCGGGCGGACCGGCCTGGGGCGTCCAGCCCGGGGCCTGACCTGTCTGCGGGCCCTGCCCGGGGTGCGGTGCCGAACCGGAGTGCGGTGGCCAGCCCGGTGGGTTGGTCACCCCGTTGGCTGCGGCGGGTGCGGCCGGGGTGACCGGTACGGGCGGCGGCTCGGCCGGGGGCGGCCCGTCCGGCGGGGTGGCGTCGACGGGGATGGGCGCGCCGAGCCAACCCTCACCGTCCCAGTACCGCCGGGTTTCAGGGTCGGCCGGGTCGACGTACCAGCCTGGTTGCACACTCACGAGGCAACCTTAACGACGACCGTTCCGGCGAACTTGTCGTGGAGGCACTGCTGCCAGGGCTTGTCCCAGAGCTGCCAGAACCCGTCGGCGTAGCTCATGCCCGGAACCAGCGAGGACGCCAGGTACTGCACGAGCCACCGTCGGCCGGCCATCCGCCGGTCGAGCGTGCGGGTCGGGTCGAGCGGCACCACGCGCAGCTTCATGATCTTCTTGCCGAGCGTCTGGCCGCCGCGCTTGAGGTACTCCACGTGGTAGAGCCAGTAGAGACCGAGCAGCACGACGAACAGACCGAACTGGAGCAGCAGGATCGGCAGGAAGAAGCTGACGAAGAAGGTGCGCGGGTCGGGCTCCACGAGAGTGCCGTCCGGGTTGGTCTGGGTCATCTCGGTGAACATCCGCCACCAGAGGACCAGGAAGATCGGCATGAACAGCATCAGCGACACGACAGTCGCCAGCGCCGTGTCGATCATCCAGGCCAGCAGCCGGTCGCCGAAGCTGGCCAGTGGCTGCCCAGCCGGGCTCAGCGTCGGCGGCGGCGGGCCCACCGGGCGGGGTGGCCCGGCGTACCAGTGCGGCGGGGCGTACCCGGGCGGGGCGTACTGCGGCGGCACGGCGTACCCCTGGGGGATCTGTCCGGGCGGCGGCGGCGCGCCGCCGGCGGCGGGCGGGGGCCCACCGGCCGGCGGCGTCGGGTACGTCGGAGGCTGCGTCACGCTCGCAAGTGTTACAGGTTGCCGCGCGCTTCCTGCTCTCGCTCGATGGCCTGGAAGAGCGCCTTGAAGTTGCCCTTGCCGAAGCCGAGCGAGCCGTGCCGCTCGATCAGCTCGAAGAAGACCGTCGGGCGGTCCTGCACCGGCTTGGTGAAGATCTGGAGCAGGTAGCCGTCCTCGTCCCGGTCGACCAGGATCTTGCGGGCCTTCAGCTCCTCGATCGGCACCCGTACGTTGCCGATGCGGGCGCGCAGTTCCGGGTCCTCGTAGTACGAGTCCGGGGTGTCGAGGAACTCCACACCGGCGGCCCGCATCGCGTCGACGCTGGCCAGGATGTCGTTGGTGGCGACGGCGACGTGCTGGGCACCCGGGCCCTGGTAGAACTCCAGGTACTCGTCGATCTGCGACTTCTTGCGGGCGATCGCCGGCTCGTTGAGCGGGAACTTCACCTTGCGGGTGCCGTTCGCGACGACCTTGCTCATCAGCGCCGAGTAGTCGGTGGCGATGTCGTCGCCGATGAACTCCGCCATGTTGGAGAAGCCCATCACCCGCTTGTAGAACTCGACCCACTCGTCCATCCGGCCCAGCTCCACGTTGCCGACCACGTGGTCGACGGCCTGGAAGAACCGCTTCGGCTGGATGCCGGCGTCGATCATCGGCTGCCGGTCCACGATCGGGCCGCGGGCCACGAAGCCGGGCAGGAACGGGCCGGTGTAGCGGGACCGGTCGACGAGCGTGTGCCGGGTGTCGCCGTACGCGGCGATGGCGGCCATCCGGACGGTGCCGTGCTCGTCGCTCACCTCGTGCGGCTCGACGACGCCGGTGGCGCCCTGCGCGACGGCGTGCGCGTACGCGGCGTCGACGTCCGGCACCTCCAACGCGATGTCGCTGATGCCGTCGCTGTGCCGTGCCACGTGCTCGGCGCCGTCGGCGTCCGGGCGCACCGCGCCGGTCAGGACGAACCGGGCCGATCCGCTGGTCAGCACGTACTGGGCGTGGTCGCGGTAGCCCTGCTCGGGCCCGCGGTACGCCACGCAGGTCATGCCGAACGCCGTGGAGTAGTAGTGCGCGGCCTGCTTGGCGTTGCCGACCAGGAAGTGCAGGTGGTCGAGGCCCCGCACCGGGAACGGGTCGTGACTGATGTCGTGGTCGACTGCGCCGACGAGCCGGTCGACGTCGACGTCCTCGGTCGACTTGGGTCGGTCGATCGCCTGGGTCATGGTGGCCTCCCTCGCGTACCGGCCGGCCTCGTGGGCCGCCGTGGTGTCCTCTTGTGGCGAGGATCGCGGTGTCGACCCCGGCTGGGCAACTGTTGGTGGAAATGCTGGTCAGGTTGTGCATTCGGTATGGTCTGAACCCATGAACGGTGAGCAGGCTGTACAGCTCGACGCGCTCGATGTGCGGTTGGTCGAACTGCTCACCGAGGAGCCGCGGATCGGGGTGTTGGAGTGCTCCCGCCGCCTCGGCGTGGCCCGGGGCACCGTGCAGGCCCGGCTGGACAAGCTGGTCGACCGGGGCGTCATCGGTGGCTTCGGCCCGGAGATCTCACCGGCCGCGATCGGGTTCGGGGTGACCAGCTTCGTCACCCTGGAGATCAGTCAGCGGCACGGCCACGACCCGGTCACCGCCCACCTGGCCGCGATCCCCGAGGTGCTGGAGGCGCACACCATCACCGGCTCCAGCGACGTGCTCTGCCGGATCGTGGCCCGCTCCAACACCGACCTGCAACGGGTCATCGACTCGATCGTCTCCTCGGCCGGGATCACCCGAGCATCGACCATCATCGCGCTCGCCGAGCAGATCCCCTACCGCACCCTGCCGCTGGTGCGCAGCGCCGTCCGCGCCGACGCGAGGTGACCACCCGGCGGCTTTAACACCTCCGGGCCCAGAAAGCGCGGCGACACGGCGGCGCGGGCGTACGGAAGATCCGTGATCGTGGCTACGGTGTGCGGTGTGGCGAAGGGGAGCGTGCGCGGTGGGCTGCTGCTCGGCCTCGCCGTGGTCGTCGCCCTCGCCGCCACCGGGGTGTGGAACCCTTTTCCAGGCCTGTGGGACTGGGTGGACCGCAGCGAACCCATCTCCGATTCGGACATGGTCTGGCAGCAGCGGGTCGGCGGCACTCCGCGCAGCGTGACCATCGCCGGCGACGCCGTCGTGGTCGAGCAGCGCACCCGGGTCGAGGCCCGCAGCCTGGCCACCGGCGCCCAGCTCTGGGAGCGCAAGGCGGACTGGTCGGCGGTCGCCGGCGGTGACCGCGACCCGGTCGTCGCCGTGGGCAAGCTCCTGGTCAAGGGGTACGAGCTGCTCGACCCGACCACGGGGGCGACCCGGCGGCGCGACGACGACGCGGTCGCCGTGTGGACGTACCGCAATCTTCTGTTGGATGCCCGCTGCACGGACGCCACCGACTGCACCCTGAGCGCCTGGGACCCGCGCGGCACCAAGCCACTCTGGACGGCGTTCCTGCCCGGGGTGCACAGCGGCCTGCTCGCCGACAACCCGGGCCTGCGGGGCACCCGCCGGCTGACCGCCACCCGCATCGACGACGGGGTGGCCGGGCCGGAGCCGGTGCCACCGCTGCTCGGCTTCCCGGTCGACGGCCGCGTGCACGTCGTGGACACCGCCACCGGGCGGGTGCTGCAGAACGTCGAACCGGGTCGGGAGGAGCGGCTCTCCGTGGTGGGCGGCCGGATGTTGCGGATCGCCGCCCGCTCCCAGGACGGCACCTGCTACTACGCCATCTCCGCCCGGGACCCGGCGACCGGGCAGGAGGCGTGGCAGCGGGCCGGGGTCAACCTGCGGACCGCCGACACCGCCGGCTGCGTGCAGCGCGAGGACCCGCAGGGCGCCCGGAACGTCCTGATCGGGGTCGGCGCGGACGGCCGTGAGGCGGTCATCGACGGGTACGACGGGCGGCTGCTCTGGGTCGGCGAAGCGGCCACCAGGCTGATCGCGGTCGACGACCGGTACGCGGTGTTCCGGAGCGCCGACAAGCGTTCGGTGGTGTCCCGTGAGCTCGGCACCGACCGGGTCCTGTGGACCCGGCCCGCCAGCGCCAAGTCCGGTGCCGCGCTCACCCCGTACGCGGCGGTGCTCGGCGATGAGAAGCCGTCCCGGTTGGTCGCCGTGGACCCGCGCAGCGGCCGGGAACTGGCCATGCTGCGCACCTCCGCGAACGCCCTCGCGGTCGGATCGCAAGGCATGATCATCGGCGAGGGGCGGGAGATCGGGTACGTCCGCTTCGGGGCCACCGGGGGCACCGGGAGCACTCCGGCGTCGCCCGGCGACAGCGGAATCCCCGGTCCGGGTGGCACCGGCCCGGGTGGCACCGGCCCCGGGTCGGGCAACAACGGTGACTGCGGGCCGAAGGGGGAACTCTGCCCCGAGCCCGGCGGCGGCAAGGACGGCTGACGGGCTCGGCGGATGAGAGCGTCGTCCCAGCAGCAGCCCGGCGGGTGGGAATGATCGACCGGTCTGCCCTAGGCTTGCCGCTCATGAGCAGTGCCGCTGCATTCTCGTACGCCCCCCTGCTGCCGACCGGCCCTGATCAGACGGAATACCGCCTGATCACCGACGAGGGCGTGGACGTCGTGCACGGCCCCGGAGGTCGCCGGTTCCTCACCGTCGACCCGGCCGCGCTGACCGCGCTGACCGCCGAGGCGATGCACGACATCGCGCACTTCCTACGCCCGGCGCACCTGGCCCAGCTCCGCGCCATCATCGACGATCCGGCCGCGTCGCCGAACGACCGGTTCGTCGCGCTGGACCTGCTGCGCAACGCCAACATCGCCGCCGGTGGGGTGCTGCCGATGTGCCAGGACACCGGCACCGCGATCGTGATGGGCAAGCGCGGCCGGCACGTGCTGACCGACGGGACGGACGCCGAGGCCATCTCCCGGGGCGTCTACCAGGCGTACACGCGGCTGAACCTGCGCTACTCCCAGCTCGCCCCGCTGACCATGTGGGATGAGCGCAACACCGGCAGCAACCTGCCCGCCCAGGTGGACCTGTACGCCGAGGACCCGGACGGGCACCCCGACGCGTACAAATTCCTGTTCATGGCCAAGGGCGGCGGTTCGGCCAACAAGTCGTACCTCTACCAGGAGACCAAGGCGCTGCTCAACCCGACGCGGATGATGCAGTTCCTGGAGGAGAAGCTGCGGCTGATCGGCACCGCCGCCTGCCCGCCGTACCACCTGGCCGTCGTCATCGGCGGCACCTCCGCCGAGTACGCGCTGAAGACCGCGAAGTACGCCAGCGCCAAGTACCTTGACGCGCTGCCCACCTCCGGGTCGATGAGCGCGCACGGCTTCCGCGACATCGAGCTGGAGGCGGAGGTGCTGGAGCTGACCCGCAACTTCGGCATCGGTGCCCAGTTCGGCGGCCGGTACTTCTGCCACGACGTACGGGTGGTCCGGCTGCCCCGGCACGGTGCCTCCTGCCCGGTGGCGATCGCCGTCTCCTGCTCGGCGGACCGCCAGGCCGTCGCCAAGATCACCCCGTCGGGCGTCTGGCTGGAGCGCCTGGAGACCGACCCGGCGCGTTTCCTGCCCGATGTCACCGACGACTCGCTCGACGCCGAGACGGTCGTCCGGGTCGACCTGAACCGGCCGATGGACGAGATCCGCGCCGAGTTGTCCAAGTACCCGGTGAAGACCCGCCTGTCCCTGTCCGGCCCGCTCGTGGTGGCCCGCGACATCGCCCACGCCAAGATCGCCGAGCGGCTGGACGCCGGCGAGCCGATGCCGCAGTACCTGCGCGACCACGCGGTCTACTACGCCGGCCCGGCGAAGACCCCCGAGGGGTACGCTTCCGGCTCGTTCGGCCCGACCACCGCCGGCCGGATGGACGCCTACGTGGAGAAGTTCCAGGCCGCCGGCGGCTCGCAGGTGATGCTGGCCAAGGGCAACCGGTCGGGTCAGGTGACCCGCTCCTGCCAGCAGCACGGCGGCTTCTACCTCGGCTCGATCGGCGGCCCCGCCGCCCGCCTCGCCCAGGACTGCATCCGGCACGTCGAGGTGCTCGAATACGCCGAGCTGGGCATGGAGGCGGTCTGGAAGATCGAGGTGGAGGACTTCCCGGCCTTCATCGTGGTCGACGACAAGGGCAACGACTTCTTCGCCGAGGTCACCAAGCCGGTGCTCACCGTCGGCCGCCGCTGACCCGACAGGTACGCGTCGCCAGATCGCGCGAGGTGGAGCGGCTCTCGGCCGAGTTGGGCTGAGGGCCGCGCCACTTTCCCTGCACAGTGGCAGGTGGCGCGGCAGGATGGTACGCGTGACGACTCCAGAGGCGACGGGTTACCGGATCGAACGAGACTCGATGGGCGAGGTGGAGGTGCCCGCCGAGGCGCTGTGGCGGGCGCAGACCCAGCGCGCGGTGCAGAACTTTCCCATCTCCGGTCGGGGTATCGAACCGGCGCAGATCAAGGCGCTCGCCCAGATCAAGGGCGCGGCGGCCGAGGTCAACGGCGAGCTTGGTGTGATCGACGCGAACGTGGCCGCCGCGATCGCCGCCGCCGCCGCGCACGTGGCCGACGGCGGTTACGACGACCAGTTCCCGATCGACGTGTTCCAGACCGGCTCCGGAACGTCGTCCAACATGAACGCCAACGAGGTGATCGCCACCCTGGCGAGCCGGGAACTGGGCGGGCCGGTGCACCCGAACGACCACGTCAACGCCTCACAGTCCAGCAACGACGTGTTCCCGTCCTCGATCCACCTGGCTGCCACGCAGTTCATCGTGGAGGACCTGCTGCCGTCGCTGACCCACCTCGCCGCCGCGTTGGAGGGCAAGGCGGCGGAGTTCGAGACGGTGGTCAAGGCCGGCCGTACCCACCTGATGGACGCCACGCCGGTCACCCTCGGGCAGGAGTTCGGCGGGTACGCGGCACAGGTCCGCTATGGCGTGGAGCGGCTGGAGGCGTCGCTGCCCCGACTGGCCGAGCTGCCGCTGGGCGGCACCGCGGTGGGCACCGGGATCAACACCCCGCTCGGCTTCGCCGCCGCCGTCATCGGCAGGCTGCGGGAGTCGACCGGGCTGCCGCTGAGCGAGGCGCGCAACCACTTCGAGGCGCAGGGCGCCCGGGACGCGCTGGTGGAGACCTCGGGGCAGTTGCGCACCGTGGCCGTGGGTCTCTACAAGATCGCCAATGACATCCGCTGGATGGGCTCCGGCCCCCGGGCGGGGCTGCGGGAGCTGCGCATCCCCGACCTCCAGCCCGGCTCGTCGATCATGCCGGGCAAGGTCAACCCGGTGGTCGCCGAGGCGATGCGGCAGGTCTGCGCCCAGGTGATCGGCAACGACGCGACGGTCGGCTTCGCCGGCTCGCAGGGCGACTTCGAGCTGAACGTGATGCTCCCGGTGATGGGCCGCAACCTGCTGGAGTCGATCCGGCTGCTGGCCGCTGCGAGTCGGCTGTTCGCCGACCGCCTGGTGGCCGGCCTGGTCGCGGACGCCGAGGTCTGCCTGGCGTACGCCGAGGGGTCGCCGTCGATCGTCACCCCGCTGAACCGCCACCTCGGGTACGACGAGGCCGCGTCGATCGCCAAGGAGGCGCTGGCCAAGCAGACCTCCATCCGAGAGGTGGTGATCTCCCGAGGTCACGTCGACTCCGGCAAGCTCACTGAGACCCAGCTCGACGAGGCGCTCGACCTGCTTCGGATGACTCACCCCTGACCTGCGGGTCGCCGCGGGGTGCCGCCCAGCCGAGGAAGCGCGCGTAGAGCGCGGCGGGGTCCGGGCCGTCGTGCGGGTTGAGCCGGTACAGGTCGGCGGCCGCGTCGTGCAGGACCGTGCACAGGTAGATGCTCAACGCGATCCGGTCGTGCGCGTACTCCTGGCGCAGGGTGAGCCGGGCGACCGGGCACGGCCATGGCGCGGCGCAGACCCGGCAGAGCCAGAGCGGGCGCAGTGGCAGGTGCGGTCGACGTGGGATGGTGGCGCGGTCGTCCGGGGCGCTCCGGGTCATGGTGCGGCCTTCCTTTGGAGCTGAATCGTTTGCGTCATCACCCCGCCGCAGCCAAGATCGCGCTCGTTCCTGGCTGCGGCATCACCTGCCGCAGCCAAGATCGGGCTCGGTCCTGGCTGCGGCATGACCCGCCGCCGCCAAGATCGTGCTCGATCCTGGATGTAGTGGTCTCCGTCCGCCGGGACCGCACTACTTCCACGATCGAGCACGATCTTGCGGGGCCGGTCGGCCTGGTCTGGGGTGGGACCGCCCGACCGGGGGAGCGGGCGGTCCCGGGCGGCGCCGACAGACCCGGGGGACGGGCGGCGGTGTCGCGCTTCACAGTCTGGTGATCAGGCGGCTACGGTCGGAAGGGTCTGGTCGACCTGTCGTGGCTGCCCTGTTGCAGGCGGGACCGCCGCTGGCGGCCGACTGGAGTTGATCGTCGGCGAGGTGGAGGGCGGCAGGCATGGCCGATGGGCAGATGACGGCGGCGGCGTTCCTGATCGCGGAGCTTCGTCGGGCGCGAGCCCGGCGGGGTTGGAGTCAGGAGGAGCTGGCCAAGGCGGTCAGCTACTCGGCGTCGATGGTCAGCGCCGTCGAGTTGGGCCAGCAGCCGCCCACCGGCAAATACCTGGAACTCGTCGACCGTGCCCTGGACACCGGCGGCCTCTTCGGCCGCATGTCCACCGAGCTGGTCAGCCTGGACCGGGCGCAACCGTGGCTGCGCGGCTGGCAGGCGATTCTTGAGCAGGCGCGCACGGTCCGGTGGTACGAGCCCCGCTACGTTCCGGGGCTGTTCCAGACCGAGGCCTACGCGCGGGCGGTCTTCGAGGCGGGCGACCTGCTCGATGCCGAGGAGGTCGCACGGCGACTGGCCGATCGGATGGACCGCCAGGAGGTGCTGCACAGTGAGCGGTCGCCGCACATCGTGGCGGTGCTGGACGAGGCGGTGTTGCGCCGACGGGTGGGCGGGCGGAAGGTGATGCGCGACCAGACGCTGCACCTGGTGGGCATCGCCACCGGGCACCCTCGGGTCCGACTGCACGTGGTGCCGCGATCGGCCGAGGAGTACCCGGGGCTCGGCGGGCAGTTCGCGCTTGCCACCCTGCCCGATGGCACAGAGCTGGCCTATCTGGACAGTCAGGTCCGTGGCCAGGAGCTGGACCAGCCTGCGGATCTGGCGCGGTTGCAGCGGGTCTGGGAGGCTACCTTGGGCGAAGCCCTGCCCCCGCAGGCGTCCATCGAGTTGATGAGCGAGGTGGCCGAGTCGTGGAGTTGACCGACGCTCGATGGCACAAGAGCAGCCGCAGCAACCAGGACGCCAACTGTGTCGAGGTGGCTACGAACCTGGGGGAGGTGGTCGGGGTGCGCGACAGCAAGGACCCGGACGGACCCGTGCTCGCCGTCGACGCGTACTCCTGGCGGCTCTTCGTGGCCGCGCCCCCGCGCTGACGCGACCACCTCGCGCGGCGCGGAAATCGGCTCGACGGCATCGCGGCGCGGGCGGGATGATCCGGCCATGGGTGCGGATGGCGCCGGTCTGCCGGCGGCGACCGAGCGGTTGCGGCTGCGGCGGCTGACCAGGGCCGACGTGGACGCGCTGGTCGAGTTGGACAGCGACCCCGAGGTGATGCGGTTCCTGACCGGTGGCGTCGCCACGGGGCTGGCGACGGTCCGCGACGAGCAGTTGCCGAGGCTGCTGGCCCAGTACGACAGGCACCCCGGGCTGGGCCGCTGGGCGGCGCTCGACCGGGCGACCGGCGAGTTCCTGGGCTGGTTCGCGCTCGACCCGTCGGGCGACGGAGGCGAGGCCGAGTTGGGCTACCGACTGCGGCGCGCGACGTGGGGGCGTGGCCTGGCCACCGAGGGTTCCCGGGCGCTGGTGCGGTACGCCTTCGACGTCGTGGGTGTGCGTCGGGTGTGGGCCGAGACGATGGCGGTCAACGACCGGTCCCGGCGGGTGCTGGCGAAGGCGGGGCTGCGCCACGTGCGGACCTTCCACCTGGAGTGGGACGACCCGATTCCGGGGACCGAGCATGGCGAGGTGGAGTACGAGGTGTGGGCGCAGGAGTGGGCCGCGGCTCAGGAGCGGTCGGCGGCCCGACGGGCGCGGTAGGCGGTCACCGCCGCCCGGTTGCCGCAGCCGGCGTCGCAGAACCGCCGCGACCGGTTGCGGGACAGGTCGACGACCACGTTGCCGCAGTCCGGGTAGTCGCAGATCCGCAGTCGGCTCAGCTCGTCCATCCGGACCAGGTCGGCCATCGCCATCGCCGCCTCCACCGCCATCCGCGTGGCCAGCGGTGCGTCGAGGGGCACAGCGTGCAAATGGTACGGCTCGTCGTCGTGCCGGATGAGCTGCGGCAACGCCCGGTGTTCCAGCAGCAGGTCGTTGATCACGGCGACGACCTCGGCCGGATCGGCGTGCCAGATGCGCCGCAGCCGGGGCCGCAGCGCCCGGACGGCGTGCAGCTCGGCGTCGGTGCACTCGTGCCGCCCGCTGTAGGAGTGCCGGATGAAGTAGTCGTTCAGCGCGGCGACGTCGGGCAGTAGCTCCCCGTCGCGGCCCGAGGTGTTGACCAGCGCGGCGGCGGCGATCAACGAATATTCGGTGTCATGAGCGAACAGCAACTTGATTCCTGTCACAGGTGGCACCTAGCGTCATCGGCACAAGGATAGTTTGCTCATGACATTGTGTCTTCCCGAGGAGCGCGAGATGCACCCACGACCCGCCGCCGGCGCCGCGCTGGCACTGCTCTCCGCGGTCACGTTCGCCACCTCGGGCACCTTCGCGCGCTCGCTCATCGACGCCGGCTGGTCGGCCGAGGCCGCGGTGATCTGCCGCGTCGGCATCGCCGCCCTGGTGCTGGCGATCCCCGCCGTGCTGTCCCTGCGGGGCAGATGGCACGTGCTGCGGAGCAACATGACAGCGGTCGGGTTGTTCGGGCTGCTCGGGGTTGCCGTGGCCCAGGTGTGCTTCTTCAACGCCGTGCGTTACCTGCCGGTCGGCGTCGCGCTCCTGCTGGAGTACCTCGGCATCATTCTCGTCGTGGTCTGGATGTGGCTGCGGCACGGGCAGCGCCCTCGCCAGCTCACGGTGGCCGGTTCGATGGCCGCCCTGTGTGGGCTGGCGTTCGTGCTGGACCTCACCGGCACCACCAGCTTCCACCCCGTGGGCGTCCTCTGGGGGCTGGGTGCCGCCTTCGGCCTGGCCGGCTACTTCGTGCTCGCCGGCCGTGTCGACCCCCGGCTGCCCTCCGTCGCCATGGCCAGCGGCGGAATGGCCGTCGGCGCCGTCGTGCTGCTCCTCGTCGGGCTGACCGGCCTGCTGCCGCTGCGCGCCACGTTCGGCGAGGTCACCTTCGCCGGGCAACGCACCAGTTGGCTGCTGCCCATCGCCGGGCTCTCCCTGGTCGCCGCCGTGGTCGCGTACCTCGCCGGGATCGCCGGCACCCGGATCCTCGGCGCCCGGTTGTCGTCGTTCGTCGGGCTGACCGAGGTGCTGTTCGCGGTGCTGATCGCCTGGCTGTTCCTCAACGAACTGCCGACCGCCTGGCAGCTGTTCGGCGGTGTGCTGATCATCGCCGGGGTCGCCCTGGTCCGCCTCGACGAGCTGCGCGGAACGCCGTCGACACCGGCGTCCGTGGCGCCCGAGCCCGCGCTGGCGGTCAACGCGCGGTGAGACAGTGGGCACCATGCTGACCACCGTCGTCTTCGACGCCGACGAGACCCTGCTGGACCTGAGCCCGGCGGTGACCGGCGGGCTGGTGGCCGTCCTCGACGAGATGCGGCGGCGCACCCCGGCCGCCGCCGGAGTGACCCTCGCCGAGTTGGAGTCGGACTGGGGCGCGGTCTTCGGTGACCTGAGCGCCGCCCCGGTGATGGAAATCCGCCGCGCCGCGCTGGCCCGATCGCTGGCCCGCGCCGGGCTGGAGGAACACCTGGACGAGATCGCCGCCCTTTTCTTCGCCCGCCGGTTCGCCCTCACCCGCCCCTTCCCGGACGTGTTGCCGGCGATGGCCACGCTGCGCGCCCGGTACACGCTGGGCTTCGCCACCAACGGCAACAGCCGCGCCGAACGCTGCGGGCTCGCCGGTGAGTTCGCCTTCGAGGTGTACGCGCACGAGAACGGCCTGCCCAAGAAGCCAGCCCCGCAGTTCTACGCGGCGGTGGTCGAGGCGGCCGGAGTCCCGGCCCGGCAGATCGTGTACGTCGGTGACTCGTGGGTGCACGATGTCGTCGCACCCCGACGGGCCGGCCTCCGCTCGGTGTGGCTGAACCGGGCCGGCCGGCCACGCCCGGACGGATTCGTGCCCGACGCCGAAGTGTCCACGATGGCCGACCTGCCTGCCGTGCTCGCTGACCTGCCTGCCGTGCTCGCTGACCTGCCTGGCATGGTCGCCGACCTGCCGGGCTCGCCGACCTGCCGGCGCTGACGGACGATCATCCAGCGGTGCCCGTCGATCCAGGTGGAGTGCCCGCCCACCTGGACGGATCAGGTAGAGATTCACCGCCATAACGGGCGCTCATCTGGCGGAATCCTGCCGGGTGTTGTGTGATGGCTGCCACGTCCCTCAACGAGAGGATCTGATGTGGTGAGCAAGCGCTTCACCGTCAGCGCCGTCGCAACCGCGGCAGTGCTGGCACTTACGGCTGCGGGGCTGGGCGTACCAGCCAGCGCCGCGCCGACCAGTTCCCGAACCTTCACCGTCGTCGCCGAGGACGGCGTCGCCGCCGACACCGCGGTCGCCGCCATCCGGGCAGCCGGCGGCACGGTGGTGTCCCGGTCCGACGAGGTCGGGATGTTCCAGGTGACCAGCGATCGGGCTGACTTCGCGGCCAGGGCGACCGCTGCCCCGGCGCTGGTCGGCGCCGCCCCGCAGAAGGCGATCGGCCACAAGCCGAAGCTGGACCGCGTCGAGCAGGAACACCTGACGGCCGCCATCAAGGCCGCCGGCAAGGGGCCCAAGAAGGGCGCCAAGCTGGACCCGCTCGACGACAAGCTGTGGGGCCTCAAGATGATCCGGGCCGACCAGGCCCGCAAGACCGAGCCGGGTGACCGCCGGGTGACCGTCGGCGTGCTCGACACCGGCATCGACGCCAGCAACCCGGACATCGCGCCGAACTTCAACTGGGCGCTGTCGCGCAACTTCGCGCCCGACCTGGTCGACGTGGACGGCCCCTGCGAGGTGCCGAGCTGCCTCGACCCGGTCGGCACCGACGACGGCGGACACGGCACCCACGTGGCGGGCACCATCGGTGCCGCCGCGAACGGCTTCGGCCTCTCCGGTGTCGCGCCGAACGTCTCGCTGGTCGAGCTGAAGGGTGGCCAGGACTCCGGCTACTTCTTCCTCGACCCGGTCGTCAACGCGCTGGTGCACGCCGGCCGGTCCGGGATCGACGTGGTCAACATGTCGTTCTACGTCGACCCGTGGCTCTTCAACTGCACCGCCAACCCGGCCGACTCCCCGGAGAACCAGGCCGCGCAGCGGGCCACCATCAAGGCCATGAAGCGGGCCCTGGTCTTCGCCCACAACAACGGCGTCACCCTGGTCGGCGCGCTGGGCAACAGCAACATGGACCTGGGTGCGCCGCGTACCGACACCGGCAGCCCGAACTACGGTGGGACCGCCCCGTACCCCCGGCCGATCGACAACAACAGCTGCTGGGACCTGCCCGTCGAAGGCCCGCACGTCATCGGGGTGTCGTCGGTCGGCCCGTCCGGCAAGAAGTCGGACTTCTCCAACTACGGCACCGAGCAGATCTCGGTGGCCGCGCCGGGCGGCTGGTTCCGGGACGGCTTCGGCACCGACACGTTCCGCACCGACGCCAACATGATCCTCTCGACGTACCCGAAGCACGTGCTCCAGGAGGAAGGCTCGGTCGACGCGGACGGCAACATCGTCGCCGGCTTCGAGGAGTCGGTCTTCAAGCAGTGCAAGGCCAACGGTGAGTGCGGCTACTACACCTACCTCCAGGGCACCTCGATGGCGTCCCCGCACGCCGCCGGCGTCGCCGCGCTGATCGTCAGCCGGCACGGCAAGCCGGAGCGCCGGGGCGGCTTCGGCATGTCGCCGGACCTGGTCGAGCAGCACCTCTACCGGACGGCCACGGAGCGTGCCTGCCCGGAGCCGCGGCTCCAGCAGTACCGCAATGAGGGCCGGGACGAGACCTACGACGCCTACTGCGCCGGTGGGGTCAACTTCAACGGCTTCTACGGCTACGGGATCGTCGACGCCTACGCGGCGGTGAAGACCCCGCTCAAGCCCAACGCCCGCCCGTAACACACCACCTCAAGGCCCGGCCGACAATCGTCGGCCGGGCCTTGTCGGCGTCCAGGGCCTTGCCGGGGTCCTGGGCCTGTCGGCGTCCAGGGCCTTGTCGGCGTCCAGGGCCTGTCGGTGTCCTGGGCCTTGTCGGTGTCCTGGGCGCTGCCGGGTGTTCCGCGCCCATGATCGACTCCAGATCGCCGACATTGCGGTATCCGCGTCGTGTGATGCCGCCATGTCGGCGAACTGGTGTGGATCAGATCCGGCGGTGATCACCTGCGCCAGCCACGGGAGATCAGGGCCGATCGAACTTCACTCAGCACCGCCGGGAACTCGTTCTGCAGCCGCCGGCTGGTCACGTGCAACACCAACCAGCCCGCGCCGACGAGCAGGTTGAGCCGTCGACGGTCGCGGTGCAGTTGCTCCGGATCAGCGTGCCATCGACCGTCGTACTCCACGGCCACCCGGAACTCGGGCCAGGCCAGATCGGGATGCAGCACGAGCCCGCCAGCCAACTGGATCGGGTGCTGGGCAACCGGCCGGGGTAGCCCGCCCAGCACCAGACGTACCCGTAGCTGCGACTCGGGTGGCGACTGCGCACCCGGATCGGCCAAATCGAAGATCCAGCACGCGCGCCGGCCGCCTGGCCGGTCCGCGTTGGCGGTGCCGACGGCGGTGAGCCCAGCCCGGGTGGTCAAACCGCTCGCGAGCAGCGAGTCGACGATGGCGACCGCACGCAGTGGGTCAGACCAGGCCGCCGTCTCCCACGCTGCGGAGGACGGATCCGTTCGCCGGAGTGTGGGGTTGCTCCGCGTGTCGGGAGGGGCCGTCATCGGCGGTAGGCCCGCACTCACGTCAAGCCCCGTGGGCACCGGAACGCCGGCACCGACCAGGTGTACGCGTAGGCCCCGCTGAGAGTCGACCCGGGCGGCCCTCGGCACCAGAACGTGCACGTCGTCCTCGAAGCCGGCGGCGTGCTCGATGCCATGCAGGTAGGCCGAGGAGGGCCCAGCGATCAACGACCCGGCCGGCAGCCGCAACATTGCCGCCTGGGCGGCTAGCCCGTGGTCACGATCGAGGCGGGCATCGGCGTACACGTCGTGGCGGAGGCGGACCCAGGACGAGCCGCGCAGCTGATGTCTCGTGACCAGGCCCCGTCGGATCACGTCGGATCCGCGGAAGACCTGCCAGGCGAGGGCGGGAGGCCGGTGGGGGCGAGGAGGCATGCGGCCAGACTCCGACCCCCGGCCTGGCGTCCGATACCCCTGTGGACAGTGCCCGGCGGTCACGCGTCCGGTGCCTGTGGATGACTGCCGAGCACCAGATCGGAGTGCTATACGTCGAGATCATCACCATGTCGGCGACGTGGCGCTATCGATCGGCAGGGATGCCGCAATGTCGGCGATGTGGAGTTGATCAGCCTCGGCGAGCGTGCGGGGGTCAGCGGAGGGTGGTGGCGATGGTTGTGGCGGCGGCGAGGACCTGGGGGCCGATCGTGTCGACGTCCAGCGGGGCGAGCGCTACCACGCCGACGCTCGCCTCCAGCCCGGGTACGCCGAGCACCGGCGCGGCCACCCCGTACGCCCCAGCCTGCAACTCTCCGCTACTGATCACCGGGTCAGCCACCCCGGCCCGACCGCCCAGGATGGCCCGGCCCGCCGCGCCCCGGTCCAGCGGGTGCCGTGCTCCCGTCCGGTACGCGACGTGGAACGACGTCCAGCTCGGCTCGACCACCGCCAGGGCGACGCCCTCCCCGCCCTCGACCACGGTCAGGTGCGCGGTCGCGCCGGCCTGCTCGGCGAGCCGGCGCAGCGCGGGCAGCGCCCCCTCGGCGAGCAGCGGCTGTGCCCGTCGGGCCAGGTGCAGCACGCCGACACCGAGGCGGAGCCGGCCGTCGCTGTCGCGCCGTAACATGCCGTGCCCGGTCAGCGGACCCACCAGCCGGTAGACGGCCGCCCGGCCGATGCCGAGCCGGGCCGCCGCCTCGGTGACGGTCAGCCCGCCCGGCGCGTCGGCGACCAGGTGCAACAGCCGCAATCCCCGGTCCAGCGTCTGCGCCATCTCCCCAGCTCGACCGGGGACCGCGTCGGCTGGCGTGTCGGGCCGCCCGGTTGCTGTGCCGGCTCGCCTGGTGCCCCTGTCGGACGGCGGGACCGCGTCGGCCTGCCCGGCGGCTGCCTTGGCTGGGCCGGTGGGGTGGGCGGGGGGCTCACCGGGGCGTGCGGTCGCATCCACGCCTGGCAGCGTACGACCCGGCACCGCCGGACCCGGACAGACACGGACGGCTACCCTTGTACGGTGACGCTACGCCTGTATGACACCGCCACCCGATCGGTGCGGGACTTCGTCCCGCGGGAAGCCGGCAAGGTGGGGGTCTACCTGTGTGGTCTCACCCTTCAGGCGCCGCCGCACATCGGCCATCTTCGTTCCGGCGTCAACTATGACGTGCTGCGCCGCTGGCTGCTGTCCGCCGGTTACGAGGTTACGTTCATCCGCAACCTGACCGACATCGACGACAAGATTCTGGTCAAGGCGGGGGAGCAGGGCCGGCCGTTCTGGTCGATCGCGTACGCGAACGAGCGGATCCTCACCGAGTCGTACCGGGCGTTGAACGTGCTGGCACCCACCTATGAGCCGCGCGCCACCGGGCACATCCCCGAGATGCACGAGCTGATCACGAAGTTGATCGCGGACGGGCACGCGTACCCGGCGACCGACGGCTCCGGCGACGTCTACTTCGATGTGGCGTCCTGGCCACCGTACGGGTCGTTGTCGGGTCAGTCCCCGGACGCGATGCAGTCAGCCGGTGACGCCCCCGACCGGGGCAAACGGGACCCACGCGACTTCGCGCTCTGGAAGGGCGCCAAGCCGGACGAGCCGGCGGACGCCTACTGGCCGTCGCCGTGGGGGCTGGGTCGCCCGGGCTGGCACATCGAGTGCTCGGCGATGTGCTGGCGCTACCTTGGCCCGGAGTTCGACATCCACGGCGGCGGGCTGGACCTGACGTTTCCGCACCACGAGAACGAGATCGCCCAGTCCCAGGCGGCCGGGCTCCCGTTCGCCCGTTACTGGGTGCATCACGGGCTGCTCAGCATCGGCGGGGCCAAGATGGGCAAGTCCGCCGGCAACGCACTGGACCTGGCGTACGTGGACTCGCTCGGGGTGCGGCCGGTGGAGCTGCGCTACTACTACGCCGCCGCCCACTACCGCTCGGTGATCGACTACTCGGAGGACTCGCTGCGCGACGCGGCCACCGCGTACCGGCGGATCGAGGGCTTCGTGCAGCGGGCCGCCGAGCGGGTGGGCGCCGGGCAGTTCGGCGAGCTGCCGGCCGGCTTCGTCGCGGCCATGGACGACGACCTCAACACCTCCGCCGCCCTGGCCGTGCTACAGCAGCACCTCCGGGACGGCAACACCGCCCTGAGCGTCGGCGATGATGTGACCGTCCGCACCACCCTGGCCGCGGTCCGGGCGATGCTGGATATCCTCGGGATCGACCCCCTCGACGCCGCCTGGACCGGTGGCGGCAGTTCGAATGATCTGCGTGCCGTGGTGGACTCCCTGATCGCGCTGGCCCTGGAGCAGCGTGCGCAGGCCCGGGGCCGCAAGGACTGGACCGCCGCCGACGCGGTACGTGACCAGCTCAAGCTGGCCGGCGTGGTGGTCGAGGACACCCCCCAGGGCCCCCGTTGGACTATTGGAGAGCAGGACTGATGGCCGGCAACTCGCAGCGCCGTGGCCGGCGACTGACGTCGAAGGCGGGTGCCCCCAAGGGCTCCGGCGGCAAGAACAAGGACTCGCTCACCGGGCGGGGGCGTACCCTGCCCGCCGACGAGCGGCCGTGGCACAAGGGATATTCGGGCACCGAGAAGCTGCCCCAGCGCACCGCCTGGAAGCAGGACAAGGAGCGCCGGGCGGCGGCCGAGGAGGGGCGTGCCCCGAAGATCGGTCAGCCGGGCAGCAAGGACACCACCTGGGGCAGGGGCGGCGGTCGGGGCGTACCGGCCGGTCGGTCTGGTGCCGGCGGTCGCGGTGGTGCCGCAGGCCGGGGTGGCGCCGGTGGTCGGTCTGGTCCTCGGGTCGCGCCGGGGCGCAAGTCCAACCCTTCGAAGGACACGCCGGAGCTGCTGGTCGGGCGCAACCCGGTGCTGGAGGCGCTGCGCGCCCTGGTGCCGGCGACGGCGCTCTACACGGCTCAGGGCCTCGACGCGGACGACCGGATCAACGAGATCCTCCGGACCGCCGCCGACCGGGGCATCGCCATCCTGGACATCAGCCGGGCTGAGCTGGACCGGATGACCGGGGGAGTGCTGCACCAGGGTGTCGGGTTGCAGGTGCCGCCGTTCGCGTACCAGCCCTTCGAGGACATGGTTGCCGCGGCCCTGGAGCAGCCGGCGCCGCTCCTGGTCGCGCTGGACGGGGTCACCGACCCGCGCAACCTGGGTGCCGTGATCCGTTCGGCCGCCGCGTTCGGTGCGCAGGGTGTCTTCGTACCCGAGCGGCGGGCCGCCGGGATCACGGCGACCGCCTGGCGGACCAGTGCCGGCGCGGCCGCGCGGGTGCCGGTGGCCCAGGTCACCAACCTGACCCGGTCGTTGAAGGCATGCCGGGACGCCGGCTTCATGGTGGTCGGCCTGGACGCCGACGGCGACACCGACCTGTACGACCTGGAGGCCGCCGTCGGCCCGCTGGTGGTCGTGGTCGGCTCCGAGGGGCGCGGGCTGTCCCGCCTCGTCGGGGAGACCTGCGACCTGACCGTCAGCATCCCGATGATCTCCGAGGTGGAGTCGCTCAACGCCAGCGTGGCCGCTGCGGTCACCCTCGCCGAGGTGTCCCGCCGCCGCTCGGTCGAGCTGTAACAACGTCGACGAGGCCCTTCCCGGTTGCCGGGAGGGGCCTCGTCGTGTGTCTAGGTGTGCCGTCGGTACGACGAAAGGGGCGGCCCGCCGAAGCGGACCACCCCTATTCGGTACGGCGTTACGTCAGATCCGGCTGCCGGTGGCGGCGTGGAAGACGTGGCTGCGGCCGGCGGTCGGCTTGACGAACACGGTGTCACCCATGTTCGGCATGTTGCGCCGGTCGGTGCGGACGACGAAGCGCTCCGAGTTGCCACCCAGAGCGGCGTGGCCGTAGACGTTGGCGTCCGAGCCGAGGTCCTCGACCAGCTCGACCACGACCGGCATGCCGCCCTCGGTCGGGCTGACCAGCTCGCAGTCCTCCGGGCGGAAGCCCACGGTCACCTTGCCGTCGCCACCCTCGGCGCGGGCCGCCTCGACCTGCTCCCGGGTCAGCGGGATGTGCAGCTCGGCGAACTCGGCGCCCCGCTCGTTCAGCGGAACGGTCTTGATGTTCATGGCGGGAGAGCCCATGAAGCCGGCCACGAAGACGTTGGCCGGGGTGTCGTAGAGCGCCCGGGGGGTGTCGACCTGCTGGAGAACACCGTCGAGCAGCACCGCGACCCGGTGACCCATGGTCATGGCCTCGACCTGGTCGTGCGTCACGTAGACCGTGGTGACGCCCAGCTTGGCCTGGAGGGAAGCGATCTGGGTACGGGTCTGCACACGGAGCTTGGCGTCGAGGTTCGACAGCGGCTCGTCCATGAGGAAGACCTGCGGCTCGCGGACGATCGCCCGGCCCATCGCGACACGCTGACGCTGACCACCGGAGAGCGCCTTCGGCTTGCGGCTCAGGTACTCCTCCAGCTGGAGCAGCCCGGCCGCCTCCTTGACCCGCCGGTCGATCTCCGACTTGGAGGTCTTGCGCAGCTTGAGGGCGAACGCCATGTTCTCGTACACCGTCATGTGCGGGTAGAGGGCGTAGTTCTGGAAGACCATCGCGATGTCGCGGGCCTTCGGGGGGAGGTGGGTGACGTCGCGCTGGTCGATGTAGATCGAGCCGGCGTCGACGTCCTCCAGGCCGGCGAGCATCCGCAGGCTGGTGGACTTGCCACAACCGGAGGGGCCCACGAGGACGAGGAACTCGCCGTCGCCGATCTCGAGGTCCAGCTCGTTGACGGCGGGACGCTCTTGCCCCGGGTATACCCGGGACGCCTTGGAATAGGTGACCGTAGCCATGGTGAAGCGGCTTCCTTTCACCGGCAGGAACGTGCCGGACGATCCGAGTGAAGGAGCGACCGGCACGTACCCGTACCGGTCAGCGGGCGACGGGTCGCCGCCGGGGCGGCTGATCGTCATCCGTGTCACTGCACCGTAAACGGGTTTCACCCCGCTGCCAAGGTGAGGGGTCGTCGGAAGTGAGCCAGCGGCCCGGCATTCCGGTCACTCGGGCACGGTCAGACATCAATCGACACCGCACCCCGGCGTACGGACGTCGGGTTCATGACGTTTCCCGTGCTCGGGAGCCCTCGCGAGCGGGATATTCGGACGTCAGTCGCTATGCTGACCTCGACGCACGCGCCCCTGTAGCTCAGCTGGCCAGAGCACTCGCCTTGTAAGCGAGATGTCGCCGGTTCGATCCCGGCCGGGGGCTCCATATCCACCAGGCGCTTCCCCGGACCGCAGGACCGGGAGCGCGGTGATTGACAGCAACAGGATCTCCGGCAGCCGTCAGCGCCCGGCGTAGTCGGTCACTTCCGCCAATCGTAGTCATCACACACCTTGGGGCCGCCCTCTTCCAGGCCTACAGCCAGCCGCACGACGCCGAAATTCGTCGGGGTAGGCCAGGGTGACCGCATGTCGGCGTGCCGGGCAATGGCCAGGTCACGCTGTACGGTCAGCGCTTGTGTTCGGGCCGAGTGGCCCATGACGCAGCGACGGCGCACAGCATGAGGCAGACGAATAGGCAACCCAGCGCGCCACACAGGAACATGACCCCAGCCCCGATGCCTTCCACGGGCAGCAGCGTAGGCGCTCAGCCAGCCGTGCCCGCAGCGTGCCCGATGTAGCGGTCAGCGCCGGTCAGGTTCAGTGCACTCGACGGGCCGAGGACCGTCGAGGGGGCGCTACTCTGCTGCCGTGTCTGAGCCGGAGACGAGCGATTTCGGTGTCGTGACCCAGCGCGCCCGAACGACACTTCCCTATCGCCTCGCCGTGTGGTACTTGAGATCAGCCTTGGTGAGCTTGCCCCTGGTCATTATCGATTTTGACCGCCTGTGGCCGATCTGGCCATCGGTAATCTTCCTGGGCCTAATCTGCTTGCAGCCAGCACGCTATATGGCATATTTCGAGTGGAAAGTGCCGCAAGTCGATCTCGACATCATGCTATGGCGAGACGCTTTCAGCCCACGCTTCCGCTAGCCGCTCCCGGCGGGCCGCATGTACGCGCTGCACAGCCACGTGGCAGGTCGGAGACGGAGGGCGGCAGATCAGCGGCCGGCGTCAGAGACGTGCGCGGACAGGCTCGGACGGAGCGCCCAGAACTTGTAAGCGAGATGTCGCCGGTTCGATCCCGGCCGGGGGCTCCAATTCCATCAGGCTCTCCCGATCGGCGAAAGCTGCGGGTCGGCCGGCTGACAGCAACCGGCCGACCGCGTACCGGGTCATGGAATGTGGCTGTGCACGCTCCGGTAGGTGCCGGGCGCGACCTCCTCAGGTTGGGGATCATGCCCGGTCAGGACGGCATTTTCCTGGGTCTGGGGCTGGGCACCACCATCCCCGGCGAGGACGGCCTCGGGACGCTGCCGGGGCACCGCAACGGACTCCTGTGTACCGGTCTCCTGCGGCGCGGTCTCGTGCCGAGCAACCTCCTGCGGACCGACCTCCTGCGGGGCGGACGTGACGCGGCGCGGGTAGAGGCGGCGCAGGGATCTCTCCACCGGGTGTTCGATCCACCGGTAGCAGGCCCACGCCAGGGCGATGCCCATCACCGCCCACACCAGGAGGACCTTGAGGTTCGCCCAGTTCGCGGGGCTGCCGTCCACCGTGCCCATCAGCCAGTACATGAGCGACAGGTGGACCAGGTAGAAGGCGTAGGACCACGCGCCGAGGGAGACCAGCGGCTTGCTCCGGAAGACCGAGGGCCGCCCGGAGAGGTCGCGGATCGCCGCAGCGAGCACCACCAGCACGCAGGCGGGAATCAGGCCCTGCTGCGACCAGTGCGGGCCCCACCAGCCCTGCCGTGCGCCCCACCACAGGAACAGCACCGATGCCGGCACCGACGACAGGGCGAGCCACAGGTTGATTCTGGGCCGCCAGCCGCGGAGCAGCGCGGCAGCGGCGATCATTCCCAGCAGGAACTCGATGAACCGGATCGGCGGGAAGCGCAGGTACCAGGAGAGCTGGATCCAGTACTGCTTCGGGTCGATGAAATCCTGCACGATGAACCAGTAGGCCCATTCGATGACCAGGCCGGCGGCGGCGAGGATCGCGAGCGCCGGCAGCCGCAGCCGCAGGAGCGGCCGGATGACGAACGGGAAGAGCAGGTAGAAGAAGGCCTCGCAGGAGACCGACCACGCCACGGGGTTGGCGACGAGATGGTCCGCCGGAGGGAACCACGCCTCGGCCAGCGACAGACTCAGCAGGGTGCGCTTCCAGGAGTCGTGCCAGACCTGGTCGAAGGCCACCCAGGCGATGACGGTGCTGACCGCGAGTGCGGGCCAGACCCGGGCGAGCCGGCGCCAGTAGAACGTCCCGGTGCCCACCGTGGGGGAGAACGACCAGGTAAGTACGAAGCCCGAGAGAACATAGAAGAACGTGACCCCGGCATCGCCGAACCGGAAGAAGTCGCCGAGTTTGATGTCGTAGACCGTTGGCAGCTTGATGATCTGGTTCGCGTGGAACAGGAACACCGCGAACGCGGCGAACCAGCGCAGCCCGGTCAGGGACTCGACCCGGGGAGTGCGTTGTTGGGTAACACTCATCGTGATGTGGCACCTTTTGGGGCATCCGCCTGACCGGGGGTCGGCTGGCGCTCCAGGCATGATGCCAGGTTCCCCGCCGTCGTGGCGGCCGGGCTAGAGCGGGCGTTCACCGCGTCGCACGGGTGCGCCGGGCGGCGACGTAGCGGCGCATCTTCTCGGCAGTTCCGCAGTCATCCATGCTGCACCAGCGGCGACTGCGGTTCTTGCTCTCGTCGTTGAAGATGAAGCGGCAGCCTCCGCATCCCTTGATCCGGTTCAGCGCCCCCGCGGTGAGCAGGTGGACCGCTGCGTGCACCACTGGCCGTAGAGGCCGGGCAAGCGTGTGGTCATCTCGCCAGACCCACGTGAACGTGCTCCCGACCTCAAGCTGCGCGTGGCCGAGCGCGTCCGCCTCGTCGTCCCGCAGTCGGGCCAGCGCAGGCGTGCCCGGAGCTGCTCCAGCGGCCAGCGACCGGAATATGTCGTCGAGGTAGTCGCGGGTGCCCAGCGTTCGTGAGAAGGCAGCGCGAGCGCCGTCTGGATCGTCGTGAGACAGCCGGCGTAGCGCTGTCGCCTCCGATTCGGTGAGGGCGCCCGCGTACACGCCCCAGGCGACCAGCTCCGGATAGCCCGTGAGCACGTCGTCGTCGGAGGGCCCGGCGGGTGGACCGGTGCGGGTGTTGATGAAGTCCAGGGCGAGGTTGCCGCCCACCAGGTGCATCCGCGTGACGTCCTCGACTGTTTCCATCAAAGTCCACTTTACCAGTTGACCCTCTGTCGGGGTCGCCACTAGCGTGTTTCTACTGTACGGGATTTAGACGGAAACAGTTGGGGGATGGATGGGTCGCGGGCGAGCAGTGGGAGCATTGATCGGCTTGTCCGGCGGGACCTTCCTCTACACCACCGCCGAAGCGCTGCCGATCGGCCTGCTGCTCCCGATGGCCGCGGACCTCGCCGTCCCGCCGTCGCAAGTGGGCACGCTCGTCACCGCGTACGGCGCGGTGGTCGTTGTCGCCTCGATCCCGTTGACGGCGCTGGCCAGGAGAATTCCTCGCCGGCTACTCCTGTCGGCGCTCCTGGCCGGTTTCGTCGTCAGCACCGCGATCACGGTGTTCGCGAGCACGTTCGCGCTGCTGCTGGCGGCCAGGATGGCGACCGCGGCGACCCATGCGTTGTTCTGGGCGGTGGTGGTGCCGGCCGCGGCCGAGCTGTTCCGACCCGGTCTACGCGGGCGGGTGGTCGCGATCGTGTTCGCCGGCGGCAGCGTCGCTCTGGTCCTGGGGGTGCCGGCGGGCACCTGGCTGGGCGAACGCGCTGGCTGGCGTGTGTCGTTCCTGGCGGTGGCCGGACTCGGCGCGATCGTGCTCGTCACGGTGGCCTCGCTCCTGCCGTCGACGCCGCCCGGGCAGGGGCACGCCGCCCGGGGCGCGACACCCGACGCCTACCGCTTCTGGCTGCTGGTGGCGGTGGCCATCCTGACGACCGCCGGTGCAATCGCCGCCTACACCTATGTCGCCCTCTTCGTCACCGAGGTCAGCGGTTTCCCCGCCTCGTCGGTCGGGGTCATCCTGCTGGTGCGCGGTGTTGCCAGCGTGCTCGGGATCCTCGCTGTCGGAGCGGTGGTGGACCGCGGCCCGTGGCTCGCCCTGGTCGCGACCATCGCGCTGCAGTCGGTGGCACTGCTCGGGCTGTACGTGATCGGCCACCGGCCGGCGGCCGCCGTGGGCCTGCTCGCTCTGGCGGGACTGGCCTTCGCGGCGTTCACCGCGGTGCTCGGTGGCGTCGTGCTGCAGGTGGCGCCCGGGCGCTCCGACCTCGCCGCCGCCACCGTCTCTGCCGCGGTCAACGTCGGCATCACCGGCGGTGCCCTGGTCGCTGGCCTCGCGCTACCGAGCCACGGCGTGCACAGCACGGTGCTGCTCGGCGCCGTGCTCGGCGTCGCTGCTCTGATCGTGGCCGCCGGTGGCTTCACCGGCCGGGTCACCGGCGCATACGCGCAGCGCTGAATGCCGCCGCAACCGCTGTCCGCGCGTACCCAGCAACCCGCCCGAGGTCAGCTGACCCCCTGCGCTGGCCAGGCCGGGCGGTAGCCTGGGCCGGGCAACGAGCCGAGCGGGAGGGGTCGATGAGTCGCGCGGCGGAGGCGTCGAACCGGGCGATGCTGCGTGCCCGGGACGCGATGGACCGGGCGTACGCCCAGCCGTTGGACATCCCGGCGCTGGCCCGGATCGCGCACGTCTCCGAGGCGCATTTCATCCGGACGTTCCGGGCGACGTTCGGCGAGACTCCGCACCGCTACCTCCAGCGGCGCCGGATGGAGCGGGCGATGGCGCTGCTGGTGGAGACCGACCGGGACGTCACCGACGTCTGCTACGCGGTCGGCTTCGGCAGCCTGGGCACGTTCAGCCGGACGTTCCGACAGATCGTCGGCGAGTCGCCCTCGGATTTTCGGCGTCGCCACGTCGCACCGACGAACGTGCCGTCCTGCTTCACCAAGGCCTGGACGAGACCAAGCGGTTTTGGATAAGCAGCAGGTCAGGGGCGACGTCTAGCGTCATGGGCATGACGATGAACGCGATCAGCCGCTCCCAGATCTACGTCCTCGACCAGGACGAGGCGCTTGACTTTTACGTCAACAAGCTCGGCATGGAGATCAACACCGATCAGGATCTCGGCTTCATGCGCTGGTTGACGGTCAACCTGCCCGGCGACCCGGAGCGCGAGATCCTGCTGGAGAAGCCGGGGCCGCCGGCGCTGGACCCGGCCACCGCCGAGCAGGTCCGGGAGCTGCTCACCAAGGGTGCCCTGGGTGGGTACCTCTTCATGACCACCGACGACGCCCACAAGACGTACGAGGATCTCGTGGCGAAGGGCGTCGAGATCACCGACGAGCCGACCGAGCGCCCGTACGGCATCGACTTCGGCATCCGCGACCCGTTCGGCAACCGGATCCGCATCGGCCAGATGTTCCCCCGGGCGTAGGGGTGGACCGATGACCCAGGCTGCATCGGGGCGGGGATCTTCAGCGCCGACCCGGCCGACGGGTTCCCGGCGGGCACGCCCCGGGGTGCCGGCCAGATCAGCTGGCACGGTGGCCTGCACTTCCTGGTGGCGGCGGTCGCCTTCGTGTCGCTGATCGTCGCGACAGTGGTGGCGGCACGTCGGGCAGGCCGCCATGAGGCGCGCGGACGGGCCGCGTTGAGCCTGGCGACGGGGGTCTTCTTCGCGATGGCCTGGGTGGCGCTGATGGTCCGTCCGTCTCCGGCCGTCATGGTGGCCTTTGGTCTGGCGGTGACGGCCGGTTGGCTGTGGGTGTCGGTCACCTTCGCGCGGGCGGCGGCCGGCCGGGTGGACTGAGCCGGCTACCGAGACCGAAGGGCGCGGGTCAATCCCGCGCCCTTCGGCGTGCTGGGATGGGAAGCGTGCGGACGCGACTGCTGTACCTGGCCCGGCACGCCGAGCAGGACCTGACCGGTCCCGGCGAGCCGGACACCGGCCTGTCGGAGCGGGGCCGGCGACAGGCCACGTTGCTCGGCGAGCGGCTACGGGGCCGCTCGTTCGCTGCCGTCCACCACGGGCCGCTGCGCCGGGCCGCGCAGACCGCCGAGCTGGTCGCCGCGTCGCTGCCCGGGGTTCCGGTGTACGCGTCGGAGCTGGCCGGTGACCACCTCCCGCACGACACGGATCCGGCCGGCCTACCGTCGGCGTACGCCGAGTTTCTGGGCCGGTTCTCGGCGGCCGAGCGGGCCGACGGGCCGCGGGTGACGGCGGCGGCGGTGCGGCGCTTCGCCGTGCCGGCGGACGATTCCGAGGGTGCCGCCGGCGGTGAGCCGGTCCGTGAGCTGGTGGTGACGCACGCCTTTCTGATCGGCTGGCTGGTCCGGCACGCGCTGGACGCGCCGGAGCGGCGGTGGCTGGGGTTGAACTCGCACAACGCGGGGTTGACCGTGATCCGGTACGGCCTGGCGGGGCCACCGAACCTGATCGCCGTCAACGACGTGGCGCATCTGCCGCCGGAGCTGCGTGGCACCGGCCTGCCTGAGGACTATCTGGTCTGAGGGCCGGGCGTTAGTCGGTGGCCCGGAGCAGCAGTTCGACAAGCGCCCGGGTGGCCGGCGGCGGTGCGGGGTCGGCGGGGCAGTCGACGTACCCGGTCTCGATGGTGCCGACGGTCAGCCGGTAGCTGAACGCGTCCGAGCAACTGGTCGTTCTGGTGTCCTGGCGGCCCTCGGTGGTCAGCCGGGGGTCGGCGGCGAGCCCGCGTAGCCGGCCGAGGTCGGCGGGGTCGAGTTGGCCGGTACGCCGGCTGCCGGCCCGGTCCACCGCCGTCCACCGGCCGTCCGGCTCGACGGTCACCTGGTCGCCGCGTCCGGCGAAGCCGCCGGAGCGGAACAGGAGCACGCGCGCGGGCGAGCTGTCGGTGGCGCCGGAGGCGGTCGGCGTGGGTGCCGGGGTGGCGGGGACAGCGGACGGCGGAACGGCAGTGGCCGAGGTGCCGTCGGCGGTGGCCGACGGCTGGGCCTGCGAGGTGTCGGCCTGGTCGGTGCTGGTGCAGCCGACCAGGAAAACGGCCAGGAGCGCGATCGTGGCACCGGCTGTCGAGGCGGGTCTCATGTCCGTCGGACGCGCGATGCGGGCCGTTGGTTCCCTTGTCAAGGCACTCATCCGTTCGGCCAATGTCGATGTCTGGGAACGGTTCAGCCCTTCTCTTTTCGTCGACACATGGCTATATCTACATGCGTGACTACCCCCGTCACACTCTTTCTCCTTCCAGGAGGGCACGTGAAACGATCCGTCGCCGCCGTCAGCGCAGCGCTGCTCACCAGCGGCCTGCTGACCTGTGTCGCCACCGCGGCACAAGCGGCCCCACCCACCGCCCCCGCGCCGGGCGTCTCCGCCGCGGCACAGGCGGCGACCGTCCTGCGAACGAACCCCGGCGCAGTCCAGGGTTCGAGCGCCGAGTCCTACCAGGTGCAGAGCACCAAGGTGGACGCCTCCGGCGCGGCGCACACCCGTTACACCCGGACCTACCACGGCCTTCGGGTGTACGGCGGTGACTTCGTCATCCACACCGCTCCCAACGGCACCTACGCCGGCAGTTCGGTCGGACTCGCCGCACCGCTGACCGTCGCCACCACGGCCAAGGTCACCGCCGACGCGGCCAAGAAGGCCGCCCGCGCCGAGTTCACCGGCAAGGCGGAATCGGTAGGCGCACCCGAGCTGTTCGTCGACGCCAGCTCCGGCAAGGGTCGACTCGCCTGGGAGACGGTGGTCAGCGGCTGGCAGCCCGACGGGCAGACCCCGTCCCGGCTGCACGTCATCACCGACGCCGTCACCGGCGCGGCAGTGGGGTCGTACGACGAGATCGAGTCGGTGGTCGGCAGCGGCCAGGGCGTCTACAGCGGCTCGGTCAGCATCGACACGACGCTCTCCGGCAGCACGTACCAGATGATCGACCCGGCGCGCGGCAACGGCCGTACCTGCGACATGAACAACGGCACGTCCACCTGCACCACGTTCACCGACGCCGACAACGCCTGGGGCAACGGCGCCACGTCCAACCGGCAGTCGGCCGCCGTCGACGCGCACTTCGGTGCCGCGAAGACGTTCGACTACTTCAAGAACGTGCACGGCCGCAACGGGATCTTCGGCAACGGCAACGGCGTGCCGAGCCGGGTGCACTACGGCAACAACTACGTCAACGCCTTCTGGGACGGCGCCCAGATGACCTACGGTGACGGCTCCAGCAACTCCCGCCCCCTCGTCTCGCTGGACGTGGCTGGGCACGAGATGAGCCACGGTGTCACCGAGGCGCTGGCCGGCCTGGTCTACTCCGGCGAGTCCGGTGGCCTCAACGAGGCCACGAGCGACATCTTCGGCAACATGGTGGAGTTCTACGCCGCTGCGCCGAGCGACCCGGGCGACTACCAGGTCGGTGAGAAGATCAACATCAATGGCAACGGTACGCCGCTGCGCTACATGTACAACCCGTCGCTGGACGGCTCGTCCGACAGCTGCTGGTCCACCAGCACCCGGAACAAGGACGTGCACTACTCCTCCGGCGTCGCCAACCACTTCTTCTTCAACCTCGCCGAGGGCACCGGCGCCACGTCGTACGGCACCTCGCCGGTCTGCGGCTCGGCTCCCGGGGTGACCGGCATCGGCCGGGCCAAGGCCGAGAAGATCTGGTACCGCGCGCTGGACGTGTACTTCACCTCCAACACGTCGTACGTCAACACCAGCAACCCGGCGAACACCGCCCGCGCCTACACCCTGCGGGCGGCCACCGACCTGTACGGCAGCTGCTCCACCGAGTACAAGGCCGTGCAGGCCGCCTGGACCGCTGTGAACGTGGCGGGCAACGACGCCACCTGCTCGACCGGCAACGACTTCTCGGTGGCGCTCTCACCGACCGCCGGATCGGTCAACCCGGGCAGCTCGGTCTCCACCACAGTGGCGACCGCCACCACCAGCGGTACGGCGCAGACCGTGACGTTCTCCGCGTCCGGCCTGCCCAGCGGGGCCACCGCCGCGTTCAGCCCCGCTTCGGTGACCTCGGGCGGCTCGTCCACCCTCACCATCAGCACCTCGGCGAGCACCCCGCCCGGCACCTACTCGATCACCGTCAACGGTGCCGGCGCGGTCACCCGCAGCGCCACGTACTCGCTGACCGTGAACGGCACCGGTGGCGGCTGCACCGCGCCGGGTCAGAAGCTGGCCAACCCGGGCTTCGAGTCCGGCGCGACCGGCTGGACGGCCAGCTCCGGCGTCATCACCAACTCCAGCACCCGCCCGGCCCGCACCGGGTCGTACAAGGCGTGGCTGAACGGGTATGGCAGCACCCGCACCGAGACGCTCGCCCAGTCGGTGAGCCTGCCGGCCGGCTGCTCGTCGTACGCCCTCAGCTTCTGGCTGTACGTCAACTCGGCCGAGACGACCACCAGCGTCGCGTACGACAAGCTCACCGTGCAGGTGCTCAACTCGAGCGGAACGGTGCTGGCGACGCTGGCGACCTACTCGAACCTGAACAAGGGCACCAGCTACAGCCAGAAGTCCTTCTCCCTGGCCGCGTACGCCGGTCAGACCGTCAGCCTGAGGTTCACCGGCACCGAGGACTCCTCGCTGCAGACGTCCTTCGTGGTCGACGACACGGCGCTCACCGTCTCCTGACCTGAGCTGATCGACGCCGGGCCCGGCGGCCACCCCCTCACGGGTGGTCGCCGGGTCCGCGCCGTTATGGTCGCCTGACCGCCGCGTGTCGGTGGGTCGGATCAGCGGCGTCGGACGCTGGCGCGGAGAGGGGCGGACGTGTCGGACGCGGAGTTGACCGTCGAGGTGACCGGGCCGGTGGCGACAGTGGTGATCCACAACCCGGCCCGCCGCAACGCGATGACGGCAGCCATGTGGCGGCAGCTGCCCGAGCTGCTCGACCGGCTGGAGCCCGACCCCGACGTACGGGCGCTGGTGCTCACCGGCGCGGGTGACGCCTTCTGCGCCGGTGCGGACCTCGGTGACCTGGCCGAGCTCCTGGAGGCGGGCGACGCCAGCATCGCGGTGGCCGCCGAGGAGCGGCTGGCCAGCTTCGCCAAGCCGACAGTGGCGGCCATCCGGGGAGCCTGCGTCGGCGGTGGCTGCCAGCTCGCCGTCGCCTGCGATCTGCGGATCGCCGCCGCCGACGCCCGCTTCGGCGTACCGCCGGCCCGGCTCGGCCTGGTCTATCCCGCGCCGACGACCCGCCGGCTGGCCCGGCTGGTCGGCCCGTCCGCCGCCAAGCACCTGTTGTTCACCGCCGAGCTGATCGACACCGAGCGCGCCCTGCGGATCGGCTTGGTCGACGAGGTGCTGCCCGCAGACCGGTTCGCCGCACGGGTGGACGAACTCACCGCCACGATCGCCCAGCGCTCGCCGCTGAGCGTCGCCGCAGCCAAGGAGATCGTCGACGACCGGGCCGGGCCGGCACGAATCGCCTGGTGGCACCGGAAGGTGGCCAGCAGCGGCGAGGCCCGGGAAGGGGTGGCGGCCGCGGCCGAGCGCCGTACCCCCCGCTTCGCCTGGCAAGCGCCGACCGAGGTCTGATCGCTCAGGCTGCCGCGTCAGGTGCTGGGACGTCAGTTCCGACGGCCAGGCCTCGCCGGACCGTCAGCAGCCGACCTGCTGGCCGTCGACCCGCTGACCCGTCGACCCGTCGGCCCGCTGGCCGCCGGGGCCTGGCGGCCCGCCGGACCACCTACACCGCAGGTCCTTTGCTCTGCTTCAACCCACGCAACACTTACGCGCCATCAGTGTTGCGTGGGTTGAAGCAGAGCAAAGGGAGCGTGGGTGGGTACCTGCCGGTGCGGCTGAGCCGGCCGGCGGCTGCGCGTTTGGCGGGCGGACAACCACGGGTATCCGGATTGGGACGGCTGTGACGGGCGCCGATTCCACGCATTGTGAAACCTCGATCCCGGGTGGTGTCGGCTCCGGGTCGTACGGCAGGCTGTCGGTCGTGCAGCGTGATCGGTTGCTTGCGGGCCGCTACCGGCTCCTGGAGCGTCTCGGCAGTGGCGGTATGTCCGCGGTGCACCGGGCGTACGACGAGGTGCTCGAACGGGACGTGGCGGTGAAGGTGCTTGTCGTCTCGGGCGCCCACGGCAGGCGGCGGATCCGGGCCGAGGCCAAGGCGGCAGCCCGGTTGTCGCATCCGCACGTCACAAACGTCTACGACTACGGTGAGTCGCCGCTCGACGGTGTAGTGGTGCCGTTCGTGGTGCTGGAACTGCTCGACGGCCACACCCTCGAACAACGACTGAACGCAGGGCCGCTGCCGCCCCGCGCCGGGTTGCGGATCTGCGCCGAGGTGGCGTCTGCGCTCGCGGCCGCACACGCCCAAGGGCTGGTGCACCGCGACATCAAGCCGGGCAACGTGATGCTCACCCCCGCCGGTGCGAAGATGCTCGACTTCGGCATCGCGGCCGCCATCGGCGACCCGGAGGTCGACTTCGAGGGGCGGTTGCTCGGCACACCGGCCTACCTCGCGCCGGAGCGGCTGGCGGCCGGCGAGGTGCTGCCGGCCTCCGATGTGTACGCCCTCGGCCTGCTCCTGCACCGGGTGCTCACCGGTCGGCTGCCCTGGGCCGCCGAGGCGCAGGCCGGGATGCTCCGCGCGTCCACGCAGGTCGAGCCGGACCCGCTGCCCGACATCCACGGGGCCGAGATCCAGCGGCTCGGCCGCTGGTGCCTGGCTCACGACCCGGCCGACCGGCCGCCGGCCGTAGAGGCGGCGCGGATCCTGCGCTCCGCCGCCAGCGCGGCGTCAGCCACGTCCGATCCCGCTGCCGTCGGTGCGGCGCCAGAGCCGGACATCAGCCCCGACCCGATCGCCGGCGCCGGTGAGCCGCACGTCGATCCGGGCCCTGCCCCCAAGCCGGATACCGGCCTCGACCGGACCGCCGGTGCCAGTGGGGTGGCCGTTGGTCCGTGCTCGCCCGGTGGCGACGGGGATGCCCGTTCCACCGGGCCGGTCGGTGGTGCGACAGTCGGGGTGGTCACTACGGCCCGGCCGCGGTCCTGGCGTCGGCGGCGGGCGGTGCTGGCGGTCGGCGGCGCGGTGGTCGCGGCGATGGCGATGGCCGGTTCGCTGGGCGATTCTGGCACCCGTGAGCGTGATGCGGCCACCCCGGGAACCAGCGCCGGCCCGGGCGGCGCCACCGCGGTTGGGCTGCCGCAGCCTGACCCGACCGACTCTCGCCCTGCCACCGCACGCTCGGCCGGGAGCACCCCGTCCAGCTCGCCATCCGGCCCAACCGTCGGGGCGGGCGGCCCGTCCGTCCCGAGCCCGGCGGCCAGCACCCCGCGACCGAACCCGACCCGGGTCACGCCCACACCCACACCTACCGTGCTGGCGGGCGTGAACGTGAACGCTCAGGGCGGAACCGTCGCTGTTCGCTGCGTCGGGGTGGGGCCTGAGGTGCTCGCGGTGACCCCCGCCCCGGGCTACCGGGCGCAGCCGTACGACCCCGGCCCGGCGAAGCGGGTCCAGGTCGAGCTGACCTCGGCCGAGCATCGCAGCGAGATCCGGGTGCACTGCGCCAACGGCCGCCCGAAGCCGAAGGTCAAGGAACGCGCCGCCTGACCGGGGGCCGGCGGGTGCCGCGCCGGGGACGTACCCCAGACGCGGCCCCCCGTTCCCGCCGGCCCGGTCCGTCACCGCCCGGCCAGCGCCGCCCAGCCCGGGTTCACCGGCTCCCGGCGCAGCGGCATGCCCGCCTCCGCCGGCGTCCGGTCACCCTTGCGCTGGTTGCAGCCGTAGCAGGCGGCGGTGGTGTTCCGCCAGGTGTTCCGGCCGCCCCGCGAGCGGGGCAGGATGTGGTCGATGGTCGACGCCGGACCACCGCAGTACGCGCAGCACCGGTCGTCGCGGCGCAGCACGCCAGCCCGGGACCAGGCCGGCCCGGCGCTGAACCGCCACCGGGTGACCACGTAGCGGACCAGCCGCACCACCCGGGGCATCGGGAAGACACCGATCACCTGGTCCGGCTCCGCCTCGTGGATCTCGGCCACCCGGCGGCAGAGCATCCGGATGGCGTGTTGAACGGTGACCCGGTGCAGCGGGCCGAGGTCGGCGTTGATGACGAGGACGGCGTCCACCGGGATCTCCTTCCAGGGGCGGACTGCTCCGGACGGCGAAGAGCCGCCCGGTCCGGCTGTCGGACGAGGCGGCTCAGCGCGTTCGGGTACGCGTCAGTCGGGCCGGCCCGCCCGGGGACCTTCCGCTCGGCAACCGCCGCCGGGCAGCAGCACGGACGACGGCACGGTGGTGACGTGCGACATCGTCATGATCTGCTCCCGCGGCGGTGGTTGACCTTGCGCGATCACGGTAGGTCGGCAGGGGAGAGAGGGGCAACGTATTTCGATCGCCCGGCCAGCAGCCCTCGGGGCCGGATGGACCGTACCGGCTCGGTCGCGCCGCCCTCCGCGCGCAGGATGTGGTTCGCGGCGATGATCCCGGTCGCCGCCGAGCGTTCCATCAGGGCGCTCGGGAAGTCCGTGGCGATGCCGTCGCCGGCCAGGTAGAGGCCTGTCGCGTCGGTGCGTACCCCCGGACGCCAGGCGTGGCTGCCCGGCGTGAACGCCGGCGCCTGCGCCTCCACCCGGGCGCGCACCTCGCGGACCCGCAGGTCGGCGGCCTCCGGCCAGAGCGTCACCAGCTCGCGGCGCATCCGCTCGGCCAGCTCGTCGGCCGGCACGTCGGGCTCGCAGGCGTAGGCGTGCAGCTCGATGACCGACCCGCCGGCCTGCCGCGCCCAGCGCCGCGACTCGTTCTCCAGCCGGTGATAGAGCGTCACCGAATCCAATGTGGGCTGCCGGGACACGCCGCTGAACACCGCCCGCTCGGCGGACACGTCCCCGTCGCACCAGAACCGGGCCACGGCGTACGGCGGCCCGGGCGTGCCGAACGCGGGCATCCGCGCCACCAGTTCCGGTGCCTGCCCGACCAGGTCGGGGGAGGCCGCCACCAGTGCCGCCAGGGCCGGCGGATCCACGGCCAGCACCACGTGGCCCGCCGCGTGACTGCCGCCGTCGGTGGTCGTCACCCGCCAGCCGTCGGCGTCGCGGTGCACACCTGTCGCGGCGGACCCGGTCAGCACCCGGCCGCCGTGCTTCTCCACGTGTCGGGTCAGCGGCTCCCAGATCGCCGTCGCGTAGTCCTCATCGGGGCAGTCGAAGGCCAGCCCCTCCGGGTTGCCGAGCAGATAGAAGTGGAACTGGGCGACCATCTCGGCGGCCGACATCTCCGCCTCGTGGTTGAAGAACGAGTGCGAGAAGACCTCGAACAGCATGGCCCGCGCCCGGTCCGGCAGCCGCAGCGAGGCCAGCAACTCGTCGGCGGTGGAGTCGTCCAGCTCGGCGTAGGTGCGCACCGGGTCGTAGCTGAGCAGCGGCAGCGCGGCGTCCCGGTCCATCGACCGCAGGTCGGCCAGGCGCAGGCTGGGGCTGCGCAGCAGCAGCGCCAACAGGTTCGCCGGCGGTGCCGGCGGCAACTTGCCGAACTCCTCCGTCGGCCACTGCTCGCTGAGGATCGGATAGCCCGGAATCGGCTTGAGGAAGCCCAGGCCGGGGTCGACGCGACGGAGGATGGAACGCCAGTTGTAGTACTGACGGAAGAACGCGTGAAAACCATGCTCGTTCTGCTGGCTGCCGTCGGCGAGCGCCTCCGGCCACGCGCCGAGCCGACCGCCGAGCGTCGGCGCGGCCTCCAGCACCGTCACCGCCACGCCCCGCTCGGCCAGCACGACCGCCGCCGACATGCCGGCGATGCCGCCGCCCACCACCACCGCCGCGACCGGTCGCGGCACGCGGTCCGCGCCGTCGCCGCCCGGGTCCACCTCATGCTGACGTACGCCGATGAGCCGACCCACCACTTGCGACAGCGCCACGGGCACCTCCCTTACGGCCAGTCTCCCCTACGGGAGGCAACGGCGCGCTCTGTCGGAGGCCGGCCAGACGTACTCCAGGTCCGTCGGCACGTCGGGACCGAAGATCGGGCCGTAGTGCGCCGGGTCCTTGCGCAGCAGCGACGCGCGGTGGCTGACGTGCAGGTCGTCGCGGCCCAGCCACGGTGGCAGCTCACTGGCGGAGGCCAGCTCGTCCTGCGTGCGTACGACCCCGGCCCCGCAGGCGGCGGCCAGGTCGACGGTCAGCGTGGCGGCGCACGTGTCGGCCCGACCCGGCTCGGTCCAGACCGCGCACATGTCCAGCCCGTAGCGGGTGAGCGCCTCTTCGTACCCGGCCCACATCTTCACCGCCGGGTGGTTGCGCCAGCCGTACCCGGGCCGGGTCAGCCCGCGCAGCACCTGGATGGCCTCCACCCGCTGCTTGCCCAGCCGCTTCTGGTCCAGCACGCGGGCGCTGGCCAGGAAGTCCGGGTACGGGAGGAAGGTCTGCATGTCGCTGCTCTACCCGCCGCCCGGGCCGGCATTCCTGAGGTGGGATGATCCGGACGGGGTCGCCCAGCGTGGTCGTGCTGACTACGATCCGGACATGGCGGAGCCGTGGCGGGACCGGGCGCGACGGGCGGTCGAGTGGAACTGGCGGCTACGGTCCGCCGGGGATCCGCGCCCCCACTACGTGATCTGTGGCCGGGACTCGCTCGCCTACTACGTGGCCCGCGCGATCCTCGAATCCGAGCTGCCCGTCGGCGGGGCCCGGGTGACCGTGGTGGTGCCGGAGCGCTACCCCAGCGACGGGCCGGACGTGGCCGCGCTGCGCGGGGTCCGGGTGGTCCGCTCCGACCGGCTGGACGTGGCCACCTTCGAGACCGCCGGCCTGGCCGGGGCGGCCGGGCTGGCACTGCTGCACCAGGACGACGTGGGCAACCTGCACGCCGCGCTCTGCGCCCAGGCCGTCGACCAGCGGGTCCGCCAGGTGCTGCGGATGTTCAACGGCACCCTCGCCGACGGCGTACGCAAACTGCTCAAGGCGCCGGTCGAGGTGCTCTCCGACGCCGAGATGGCCGCGCCGGCGTTCGTGGCCGCCGCGCTCGGCGAAGTCGACCCCAGCTCCTTCCAACATCGGGACAAGACGCTGCGGGTGGCCCGGCGGGCCGACGTCCGGCCGCAGGACGTGGTGTGCGCGTTGGCCCACCTCAGCGAGGAGCACGGTGTCGAGCTGCTGCCGGCCGAGCAGGCCGGCGCGGACCTGGTGTTGGCCGAGGCGACCGGTCAGCCGCCCGGCACCGAGGTGGCCGCCCGCCGGCTGGTCCGGGCCCGTCGGCGGCGCCGCCCGGTCGCGGTGCTGATGCGGGCGGCACGCGGCTTCGCCACCCGCAAGATCGGCATCGCGGTGATGCTGGTGCTCGCGCTGATCGCGGTGCTGGGGGCGCTCATCTCCCGTGCCGAGGACGTCTCCCCGTTGGAGGCGCTGTATTTGACGCTTGTCACCACACTCAGCGGCGCCGACCCGGACACCGGCAAGCCGGCGGACGCGCAGGTCATGCAGGTGGTGCTCAACCTGGCCGGGCTCGCGCTGATCCCGTTGATCACCGCCGTGGTGGTGGACGGCATCGTCAACGCCCGGCTCGCCCTGCACACCGGCCGGCAGCAGCCGGCCCGGGCCGGGCACGTGGTGGTGATCGGCCTGGGCAACGTCGGCACGCGCGTGATGGCGCAACTGCGTGAGTACGGCGTCGAGGTGGTGGCCATCGACAAGGTTCCGGAGCCACGTGGCGCCGCCCTGGCCCGTCAACTGGAGGTGCCGCTGATCGTCGGCGACGCCGCGCTGCCGGAGACGCTTGTCGCCGCGTCGGTGGCCGACTGCCAGGCGTTGGTGGTGGCGTCCACCGACGACGTGGCCAACCTGGAGGCGGCGCTCGCTGCCCGTGATCTCCGTGCCGACCTGCGGGTGGTGTTGCGGCTCTTCGACGGTGACCTCGCCGAACGGGTGGAGGAGACCTTCGCTCTCGGGGTGTCCCGGTCGGTCTCCTACCTGGCTGCCCCGGCCTTCATCGGAGCGCTCACCGAACGCGCGGTGATCACCACCATCCCGGTCGACCGGCATGCGCTGCCGGTCGCCGAGGTGCCGGTCGCCGCCGGTTCCGCGCTGGACGGCCGTCCACTGGGCACGGTCAGCCGGGACGGGCAGGTCCGGCTGATCGCCCGGACCCCGGCCGGCGGGGGCAGGACGGTCTGGTGGAAGGACCTCGACCCCCGGCAGGTGATCTTCGCGGGTGACCGGCTCACCGTGGTCGCCCGCCGACACGGCCTGGACTGGCTGACCCGGCAGTGCGCCCCGCCCACGCTGCCGGCCACCGTCACCAGGTCGGTGCCAACCGACCAGGAGGTCGCCGCCTCGGCGGCCGGCGCGGTTCACCCGGTGCCGGTTCCGTTGTCGCCGGCCGACGGTGCCGTACCGCCGGCTCGGGGCGCGGCGGTCAGGCCGCGCGCTGTGGAACCGAGCGACCCGGACGTCGGCAACAAGCCGGACTCCACCGCGACGCGGCCCACCTGACCGGTCGACGACACCACCTGCCGACCGGAGCCGGGCAACCGGACCCGGCCGACACTGAGCGACAATCAGTGTCATGCGTTTCCGCATCCTGGGTCCGACCCCTGCTGTTGGCGGTGGCGTGGCCGGTGCTCCTGGTCGCGGTGTTCGCGCCGCTGGCGGTGCGCCGCTACCAACGGCTGAGTCGCTGACCCTGGCCGTCGTTGGCCTACTCCGGTCTGCGGCGGGCGGGGCGCAGCGCGTACCCGGCGGCGCCGGCGGCCAGCACGCCGAAGCCCGCGACGACGCTGCCCAGCGGCAGGTTGACCGCGAGCAGCAGGCAGCCGACCAGGCCCAGGCCGGCGAGGACCCGGACCGGCAGCCACCGGTCCGGGTCCCGGCCCAGGGTCAGCGCCGCAGCGTTGGTGATCGCGTAGTAGACGAGCACTGTGCAACTGGAGAACCCGATCGCCTCGCGGACGTCGCCGAGCAGCACCACCACGATCACCACGGCGGCGACGGCCAGTTCGGCGCGGTGCGGCACCTGGTGCACCTGGTGCACGGCGGCCAACGCGCCGGGCAGGTCGCGTCGGCGGGCCATCGCGAGCGTGGTCCGGCCGACCCCGGCGACCAGGGAGAGCAGCACCCCGACGACGGCGATCGTGGCCCCGGCGCGGACCACCCAGGCCAGACCGGGCAGTCCGGCGGCGGTCACCACGTCGACCAGGGGCGCTGCGGAGTCGGCCAGCCGGTCGGCGCCGAGCACGCCGAGCGTCACCACGGCCAGCACCAGGTAGATCACGAGCACCGCCCCGAGCGCCAGCGGCACGGCCCTGGGGATGGTCCGCTGCGGGTCGCGCACCTCCTCGCCGAGCGTGGCGATCCGCGCGTACCCGGCGAAGGCGAAGAACAGCAGCCCGGCGGCGGTGAGCACACCCCGACTCGACCCGCCGGAGTCACCGAGCCGGTCCAGATCCAGACCGCCTCCACCGACGCCGACGACCGCGACCAGGGCCAGCACCGCGAGCACCACCGCCACCAGGGCCTTCGTGGCGGTGGCCGTCTTACCGATGCCGCGCAGGTTCACCGCGGTCACCGCGAGCACCGCGCCGACCGCGACAAGCCGGGCCTGCCCTGGCCACAGGTACGCCCCGATTGTCAACGCCATGGCCGCGCAGCTCGCCGTCTTGCCGACCACGAAGCCCCAGCCGGCCACGAATCCGGCGAACGGCCCGAGACGCTCCCGACCGTAGACGTAGGTCCCACCGGACTCCGGGTAGCGAGCCGCCAGCCGCGCCGAACTGGTCGCGTTGCAGTAGGCGATGAACCCGGCCAGCACCAGCGCCGGCAGCAGGCCGGCACCGCCGGCCGCCGCCGCGGCCGGGCCGAAGACCACGAAGACGCCCGCGCCGAGCATCGAGCCCAACCCGATGACAACCGCATCGGGTACGCCGAGCCGCCGCGTCAGTTGGTCCACGGGCCGAAACCCTAGGGGTACGAGGTGAACGGCCGGTCCCACTCGCGTAGCCGACCGGGGAGAGGCAGCTCATCCCAGGGCACCCGGTGCAGCAGCCGGTCCAGGAAGAGCCCCAGCAGCAGGGCCGCGACACCGTCGGTGAGCCAGTGGAAGTTCAGGTAGGTCGTGGTGATCAGCAGGATCGCTGGCGGGGCGAAGCGGATCAGTCGGCGCACCGTCGGGTGCAGTCGCCCCGCCGTCAACGCGGTCAGCAGTACGGCCATCACGCCGTACCAGACGATCGCGTTGGCGACATGCCCAGACGGGTAGGACAGGTCGTACTCGGTGGGCGGCAGGTCGTTGAAGATCCGAACCGACTGGGTCGGCGGCAGATCGGAGCTGGGTGCGGCCCGGTCGGTCAGAACCTTGAGCGGCCCGACCGTCAGATAAAGGAGCACGAACGCCCCCGCCACCAGCAGCAGCGGCCGGACTGTGCGGGCCCGCCAGGCCACTGCCACGGCGAGCGCCCCGGAGAGCGGCATCAGCAGCCAGCCACCCTGCCCCAGGAAATTGAACACCCGCGCGGTCCAGTAGATCGGTGCCGGGTGGTGGGCGTAGGCCCATTCCCGGACCGCGAGGTCCAGGCCGAGCAACGCGCCTGCGGCGAGGGCCAGGGTCAACGCGCCGAACCCGATCAGCAGCAGCGCATCGAACCACCAGCCGGCCGGCCGGACCGGACGCAGCCGCAGCTCACGTCGTACCCCCGTGGGTTTGAGCACGGCACCACGCTACCGGCCTCCGGTGCGGCCGGACCGGCGCGGGCCGGGGCGGCCGTGGTCGCCTGTCCTTGGGTGCTGTGGGCCCAACCACGATGTGAGGCGGATGCGGGGGCGACCCGTCATGCTTGTGCCCGTGCGGATCACCTCTGCCCTCGTTGACCCGGCGCTGCTCGACCTGCCCTGGTCGACACCGCTGGAGGAGTGGCCTGCCCAGCACCTGGTGGCCCTGCCGCAGGGCATCTCCCGACACATCGTCCGGTTCGTCCGGCTCGGCGAGTATGTCTACGCGTTCAAGGAGACCCGCGAGCGGATCGCCGAGCGGGAGTACGACCTGCTGCGGGCCCTGGAGCGGATCGACTTCCCGTCGGTGGAGGCGGTGGCGGTCGTCGCCGACCGGCAGACAGATGACGGGGAACCCCTCGAATCGGTGCTGATCACCCGGCACCTGCAGTTCTCGCTGCCGTACCGGGCGCTCTTCTCGCACACCCTGCGGCCCGAGACGATGAGCCGGCTGCTCGACGCGCTCGCCGCCCTGATCGTGCGGATGCACCTGACCGGCTTCTTCTGGGGCGACTGCTCGCTGTCCAACACGCTGTTCCGCCGCGACGCGGGCGCGTTCGCCGCCTACCTGGTCGACGCGGAGACGGGCGCCCTGCACAACTCGCTCTCCAACGGGCAGCGCGGCGAGGACCTGGAGATCGCCCGGGTGAACATCTTCGGCGAGGCGCTGGACCTGCAGGCCGCCGGCCTGCTGCACGAGTCCATCGACCCGGAGGTGGTCTGTGAGGAGGTCGTGCAGCGGTACGAGCGGCTCTGGCACGAGATCACCTATGAGCAGGCGATCGAGCGGGAGGCCCGGCACGACATCGAGGGCCGGATCCGCCGCCTCAACGAGTTGGGTTTCGACGTGGCCGAGGTCGCCATGTCGAGCATCGAGGACGGGCGTTACCTGGTCCGCCCGAAGGTGGTCGACGCCGGCTACCACACCCGGCGGCTCCTGCGGCTGACCGGCCTGGACGCCGAGGAGAACCAGGCCCGCAAGCTGCTCAACGACCTGGACGCCTACCGGGCGGAGAGTGACCTGATCGACGAACAGCAGGCGGCGCACCGCTGGCTCACCGAGGTCTTCGAGCCGGTGGTCCGGGCCGTACCCGCGCACCTGCGGCGGAAGCTGGAGCCGCAGGAACTGTTCGCGCAGATCATCGAGCACAAGTGGCTGCTCTCCGAGCAGGCCGGCCGGGACGTCGGGATGCGCCACGCGGTCCAGTCGTACCTGGCCGATGTGCTGGTGCACCGCCCCGACGAACAGGCCGTCCTCGGCGTCGAGGTCACCGCCATCAGTTGACCCGGCACAGTCGTGCCGTGCCCGTCCCTGGCACCCGGTCGGGTGCTGCTGCGGTTCCGGCCGTCGGGTGCTTGCGGTGGTCCCGTTTGTCAGGTGCTCGCGTGGCCGGGTGGGGTGTGGTCGGTAGGGCAGCCAGCCCTCGGCGATCAGCAGCCGCTCGCGGCACGTGGCCGGGCTCGCCTCCACCCGCACCTGTCGCTGCCTTTGGAGCTGATGTCGCAAACGATTCAGCCGCTGGCCGCTGGCCGCTGGCCGCTGGCTGCTGGCTGCTGGCTGCTGGCCGCTGGCTGCTGGCCGACAGGTTGGCGGCCCACGCCCAGGCACACCAGCCTGCGCCCAATAGCCATCGCCCAGTGCCCAGTGCCCACGGCCCACGGCAGCGCCAATACCCAGCGCCCCTCGGCTGCTGCTGGTCGTTGAAGGGCTGGACTGAAGGGCTGAGGACTGAAGGGCTGAGGGCGTGATGTCGTAAGCGATTCAGCTCCAAAGGGCCCGCGAACCACATGTCAGGTCGGCCGGGCCGGCGTCGGTGACCGACGCCGCTGTAGCCACCGACACCGACGCAGCCACCGACGCCGCCGCAGCCGCTGCACACGGGCGCGCGTGGAGCGGCTGGCCGAGCCTTACTCCACCCAGGAGCCGCCGCGCAGCACTCGAACCACGTTCAGGTCCTCGTCCAGCACCACCAGGTCGGCGCGGAGGCCGACTTGAAGGGCACCCACCTGGTCGCCCAGGCCGATGGCCCGCGCCGGGGTAGTGGCTACCATCCGAGCTGCGTCGGCCATCGGGATGCCGGCGTCCACGGCGTGCCGCAGCGCTGCGTCCATGGTCAGGGTGCTGCCGGCGATCGCGCCGTCGCGGGCGAGCCGGGCCACCCCGTCGGCCACGGTGACGGCCTGGCCACCCAACTCGTACTCGCCGTCGGCCATCCCGGCGGCGGCCATCGCGTCGGTGATCAGCGCCGCCCGGTCGGGGCCGACGGTCGCCGTGGCGAAGGTCAGGATGCCGTCGTGCAGGTGCACCCCGTCGGCGACCAGCTCACAGATCACGGTGGGCGCGTCGAGCAGGGCCACCACCGGCCCCGGCTCACGGTGGTGCACCGGCCGCATGCCGTTGAACAGATGCGTACCCACGCTCGCGCCAGCGGCGATCGCCGCGCGGGTCTGCTCGTAGGTGGCGTCGGTGTGGCCCACGGCGGCCACCACGCGCTGGGCGGTGAGCAGCTTGATCGCCTCCAGCGCTCCGTCGCGCTCGGGGGCGAGGGTGACCATCCGGATCGCGCCCCGGCCCAGTTCGATCAGTTCGGCCAGTTCGTCGGTGGACGGGTCGCGGAGGTGCTCCGGGTTCTGCGCGCCGCAGCGGGCATCCGAGAGGTACGGGCCTTCGAAGTGGACACCCGCCAGCACACCCTCGTCGACCAGCGGCGCGAACGCCTCGGTGGCCGCCCGCATCACCGTGAACGGTGAGCTGACCAGGCTGGCCAGCAGGGTGGTGGTGCCGTGCGCCAGGTGGAAGCCGGCCGCCGCGCGGGCCTGGTCGGCGTCCCCGGTGGTGAAGGTGTGCCCGCCGCCGCCGTGCGTGTGCATGTCGACGAAGCCGGGCAGGATCCAGTGCCCGTCGCGGACCGACGGATACTCGGCCACGGCGGTGATCCGGTCACCGTCCCACTCGACGCAGCCCTGCCGGATCACACCGGTCGGGCTCACCACTCGGCCGTTCACCCGTGCCGTCATCGTTCCTCCTGATGGTCACCGACGCCGGCGGCGTCCAGGGCGTCCAGGGCGAGCAGGGCAGCGCCGAGGCAGCCGGCCTCGTCGTCGAGGGCCGCCGCGACCAGCCGCGGCTCCCGGTGGAAGGTCATCCGATCGTGCATCGCCACCCGCAGGGGGCCGAAGAGCAGGTCCCCGGCCTGGGCCAGGCCGCCGCCGAGCACGATCATCGCCACGTCGAACAGCGCCTGCCCGCTGGCCAGGCCGTCGGCGAGCGCGTCGACCGCCTCCCGCCATACCTGCCCGGCGAGGGGTTCGCCGGCCGCCGCCCGTTCGGCCACCACGGCCGCCGTCACCGCCGGGTCGGGTGTTCCGCCGGCCAGCTCCGCGTACCGACGGCCGATCGCGGCGGCCGAGGCCACCGCCTCCAGGCAGCCGGGCCGCCCGCAGCCGCAGCGCGGGCCGCCGGGGCGTACCAGGATGTGGCCGATCTCCCCGGCCGCACCGTGTGCGCCGACGGAGGCCACGCCGTCGACGACGTGCGCGGCGGCGATGCCGGTGCCGATCGCCACGAAGAGCACGTGGCCGGTGCCGCGCCCGGCGCCGAGCCGGGCCTCGGCGAGACCCCCGGCGCGCACGTCGTGGCCGAGCGCCGTGGGCAGGCCGAGGCGCGTCGCCACCAGGTCCCGCAGGGGTACGTCCCGGAAGCCCACATTCGCCGACCAGACCGCGACCCCGCGCGCCTCGTCCACGACCCCGGGAACGGCGATGCCGACCGCGACCGGGGTGAGCCCGTCGGCACGCGCCTTGGCGGCCAGCCCTTCGGCGACGTCGAGGATGGTGTCGACCACGGCAGCCGGGCCGCGGGCGGCGTCGGTGGGGTGTCGCTCGGTGCGTACGGCCACGCCGTCCGGCCGGACCAGCGCGCACTTCATGCCGGTGCCGCCGACGTCCAGCGCAACGACCACCCGGTCGGCGCCGTCACTCACGGCGTTATCCCGGTTCGCGACTGCGGGGCTCGCAAACCCGGCTCACTCCTCGCGCTCACGGCGCCATCCTGGTTCGCGACTGCGGGGCTCGCAAACCCGGCTCACTCCTCGCGCTCACGCCAGCACCACGGACCGGCTGAGGTGCCGGGGCGCGTCCGGGTCGAGGCCGCGGCTCGTCGCCAGCGCGACGGCGAAGCGCTGGGCCAGGATCAGGTCGGCCATCGGGTCGACCGGGGTGCGGCCTGCCGACCAGCTGCCGAGCGCCGTGCGCCAGCCGTGCGTACGGCTGTGCACGAAGGCCGCGCCGGTGGCCGCCACGTCCTCGGGCAGCCCGTCGGGCAGCTCGCCGAAGGCCCAGACCAGCCGGCCGGGGGCGGCGACCGAGATGGGGCCGTGCCGGTAGTCCATGGCCGGGTACGCCTCGGCCCAGAAGGTGGCCGCCTCGCGGCACTTCAGCGCGGCCTCCTGGGCCAGGCCGACCGTCCACCCCCGACCGAGGAAGGTGACCTGCTCGATGGAGGCCGGGTCGATCGGCAACGGGGAGCGCACCGCAACCTCCGCGTCGGCGGCGAGTGCGGTCACCGGGTCACCGAGGTGGGCCCGCAGCAGGGCCAGCGCGGTGGTCGCGAAGCGGGTCTGCACGACCGACCGCTCGTCGGCGAAGGGCATCGTCACCGCGGCGGTGGCCAGCTCGACCGCCGGGGACGCCGGGTCGCCGACGATGACGGTGGTGGGCGTCTGCCCGCGCAGCGCGGCGAGCAGTTCCAGCACCTCGGTGGTGGTGCCGGAGCGGGTGATGGCGATCAGCCGGTCGTAGCGGCGGCCGGCGGGGAACTCGGACGCCTGGAACGCGTCGGTCTCGCCCTGGCCGGCCTGTTCGCGCCGGGAGGCGTACGCCATCGCCATGAACCACGACGTGCCGCAACCGACGACGGCGACCCGCTCGCCGGGGCGCGGAAGGTCGCCGTGTACCTCGCTCGACAGTCGGGCGGCTTCCCGCCAGCAGTCGGGTTGGCTCGCGATCTCCGCGTCCACGTACGTCATGGGAAACTCCTCGCAGGCCGACCTGTGCGCAATACGGCTCGTTACACCCGTATTTCGCGCGTTATTCTGCGCGAACCGGGGTGGCCGTGGCAACCGACTGGCCGATCGCGCAGTCCAGTCTTTTGCGCCGACCCAGTTTCGCGCACTAGTGTGCACGCAATCAATCACCGTTCGTGCAGTCACTGGGAGGGCCCCCGCGGTGGACCGCTACGCCAGATGGAACGCCCTGCTGGAGATGCTGACCGACAACGGCCGGGTCAGCGTCGAGGCGGCCGCCGAACGGCTGGACGTCTCCCAGGCCACCATCCGGCGTGACTTCGACCAGCTCGCCCAGCAGCAGATGATCACCCGGACCCGGGGTGGGGCGGTCGCCAACGGTGTCTCGTACGACCTGCCGCTGCGCTACAAGACCGCCAAGCATTCGGCCGAGAAGCAGCGGATCGGCACCGCCGCCGCCGCGCTCGTCACGCCCGGCACGGTCGTCGGCCTGAACGGCGGCACCACCAGCACCGAGGTGGCGCGGGCGCTGGCCGTACGACCGGACCTGAACACCAGTGCCGAGGGTGCCCAGCTCACCGTCGTGACCAACGCGTTGAACATCGCCAACGAACTGCTCGTGCGGTCCCGGATGAAGGTCGTGGTGGCTGGCGGGGTGGTACGCCCGAAGTCGTTCGAGCTGGTCGGCCCGCTGGGCGGGGCGCTGCTGCGCGAGGTGACGCTGGACGTCGCCCTGCTCGGCGTGGACGCGATCGATCCGCAGCTCGGCGCAGCCGCCCACCACGAGGGCGAGGCGGCCATGAACAACTTGATGGTGGCCCGCGCGAAGCGAGTCGTGATAATTGCGGATTCGTCCAAGTTGGGCGGTCACGCCTTCGCCCGGATCTGCCCGGTCGAGCGGGTCGAGACGCTGGTCACTGACTCCGGCGCCGCGCCGGAGGTGGTGGAGGCGTTCCGCGCGGCCGGCGTGCAGGTCGTCTGCGCCTGACCGGTCACGTTCCGTCGATGAAACACATCGATCGGCGCGTCGGTGTATACCGAGTATTGCACCCTCCTGCATACCGCGTATGGTGTCGGCTGTCACGCCCACCCATCGGGGAGGTGCAGCTTGCCAGCTGTCCTGGAGATCGAAGGTCTACGTAAGACGTACAAGAGTCGTCGGCGCGGCACCCGCAACGCACTCGACGGCTTCGACATGCGGGTCGAGGCAGGGCAGGTGCACGGCTTCCTGGGCCCCAACGGGTCCGGTAAGACGACCACGCTGCGCACACTGCTCGGCCTGATCCGGCCCGACGGCGGCCGGATGGCGCTGCTCGGTCACGAGGTGCCCGACGCGCTGCCCACCGTCGCCGGCCAGGTCGGCGCGATCGTGGAGAGCCCGCAGTTCTTCCCGCACTTCTCGGCCCGGGACACGCTGTCCCTGCTGGCCGGTGCGGGCGAGGTGCCGCAGACACGGGTCGACGAGGTGCTGGCGCTCGTCGGGCTGCGCGACCGGGCCGGCGAGCGGGTCAAGACGTACTCGCTGGGCATGAAGCAGCGGCTCGCCGTCGCCTCCGCCCTGCTGAAGAACCCGAAGCTGCTCATCCTCGACGAGCCGGCCAACGGCCTCGACCCGGGCGGCATCCGGGAGATGCGAACCCTGATGCGGACGCTCGCCGAATCCGGGATGACCGTGGTGCTGTCCAGCCACATCCTCGGCGAGATCCAACTGATCTGCGACTCGGTCACCATCATCTCGCTCGGTCGACGGGTCGCCTTCGGCCCGGTCGACGAGGTGCTCGCCCAGCACTCGTCCGGCGCGGTCCGGATCCGGCTGGAAGCGGTCAGCGACCTGCCGGCCGCGACCGAGGCGCTCACCCGGGCCGGCGTCCGGGTCACCGGGCACCCGGACCACCTGATGCTGGCCGGCGTCGACAAGCCGGCCACGATCACCCGGCTGCTCGCCGAGCAGAACCTCTACGTCAGCGAGTTGGCCCCGATCGCGGTCGATCTGGAGAGTGTCTTCCTCGAACTGACCGCCACCGCGCCGGTCCCCGGCCAGCACCGGCAGGTCGACGAGTCCACGAAGGTCGGTGGGACGGGCCAGCCCGGCACCGCCGCAGGAGGGTGGGGCGCGTGAGCCTCTATCGTACGGAGCTGCGCCGGCTCGCCAAGCGGCGCTTCACCCGCTACATGTCGCTGCTCGGCCTGCTGGTGCTGGCCGCTGTGGTGGTCGGTGTCTTCTTCACCAACCAGAAGATCGATGCCGGTCAGCTCGCCAAGGCCGAACGCCAGGCCGACCAGCAGCACCAGGAGCAGGTGCGCTGGAGCGAGCAGGAGCGCACCGCGTGCGAGCAGGCCAAAACGGCCGGCACGCCGAACGACGGCCGCTACCCCGACGACTGCTCGGTGATCACGCCGCCGACCCGCGACCAGATCGACGCGAAGTGGTTCCTGCCGTCGTCGTTCGACTTCCGGAAGACGTTCGACGAGACGCTGATCCCGTTCGCGGCAATCCTCGCGCTGGTCGGGTTCGTGGTCGGCGCGTCCTTCATCGGTGCCGAGTGGAGCAACGGCGGCATGATGAACCTGCTGCTCTGGCGGCCGAAGCGGCTCACCGTGCTGCTCACCAAGCTGGCCGCGCTGCTCACCGGCATTCTGGCGGTGACGCTGCCCGCCGCAGTGCTCTGGTTCGCCGGGTTCTGGGCCGTCGCGACGCTGCGGGGCAGCACCGACAACATGACCTCCGGGGCGTGGCAGTCGTTCGCCCTGACCGGTCTGCGCGGCGTGGCACTGGTGCTGGTGATCACCACCATCGGGTTCGCGCTGGCCTCGCTGGGACGACACACCGCGATGGCCCTCGGCGGTGTCGTCGCGCTGATGGTGGTCGGCCAGTTCGGGCTGGGCATCCTGCTGACGATGGCGAACGTGCGCTTCGCCGAGGCGTGGCTGCTGCCCACGTACGCCATCGCGTGGATGACCAAGAAGGTCACCCTGGAGGACTGGAACGCCTGCAACGCGACCTACTACGGCGAGTGCAATCCGGCCACGCTGGACATCACCTGGCAGCAGTCGTCCGTCCTGCTCTCCGTCGGCCTGGTGGTGATCCTCGGGGCGGCGCTCTGGACGATGCGGCGGCGCGACATCTCCTGACCGGCATCGACACGGCAACGAGCGACAACGGCGCGGCCGGTCCGGCCGTCGGGTCTTCCGACGTGCGGGCCGGCCGTGCCGGCTGCTGCGACCTTGGTCATCCCTGGTTAGGCTGAGCGCCATGCCCGCCGACGCCGCCCCGGCCGCCCCCGAGCCGTCCACCGACGCTCGTGCGGACGAGGCGACCGGCGGCCGCGCGCCGAGCGTCCCGACCCCCCGGCCGGCGCCGCCCGTCGAGAGCACCGACGACATCGGTCCGGACGACGAAGACGTGGCCGAGCCCACCGCGCCGCCCGTGGGACTGACCACGCGCGAACGGGCGATCCTCGCGTTCGAGCAGCAGTGGTGGCGGCACGCCGGGGCCAAGGAACAGGCCGTCCGGGACACTTTCGGGGTCTCCTCGACGCGCTACTACCAGCTGCTCAACGGATTGTTGGACAATCCGGCCGCGCTCGCGGCCGACCCCGTGCTGATCGGCCGGCTCCGCCGGCTGCGCTCGTCGCGCGCCCGCAACCGCCGCCGCTGACCGGCGGAGCCGGGCCTTCCATGCACCCGCAGTGATGACGTCGTCGTGCCCGTCCCGAACCTGCCCGCCTGAGGGCCCGCGTCCTCGGTGCCCGGTCCGCCGTCGCCGATCAGAGAATGTCGCCAGGCACGACGGGTAGGCACCCCGAACACGGAGCCGCCGCTCAGGCGGCTGCGGTCTGACGGGGGGAGGGGTCATGACGGGTGCCAACCCGAGCCGGCCATCGCAGGGTGCGACCGGCAGTGGCCAGCAGGCTCGGCAGGAGGCGTCCCGGGTCGGACACCAGGCCGCACAGGCCGGCGGCCAGGTTGCCCACACCGCGGCTAAGCAGGGTGGGCAGGTAGCGGCCGAGGCGCGTCAGCAGGCCCGGCACCTGACCGGGGAGGCCACCAACCAGCTTCGTGATCAGGCCCGGTCGCAACAGCAGAGGGCCGCCGACGGTCTGCGTGACCTGGGCCAGGGGCTCAACTCGATGGCCGAACGCGACGGCGACTCCGGGCTGGCCGGCCAGGCGGTCCGCCGGGCGGCTGACGCCGCTCAACGCGCCGCCGGTTGGCTTGACGGACGGGAGCCCGGTGAGGTGCTGGACGACGTGCGTACGTACGCCCGACAGCATCCGGGCACCTTCCTCGCCGGCGCGGCGGTGGCAGGGCTGCTGGTCGGGCGGCTCACTCGTGGCCTGACCGCCAGTGGCGGCGTGGAGATGTCCGGCGGCCCACCGCCTCCACAGGGACAGGCGGCCGGCGCCGGGCAGCAGCAGCCCGACCAGCCGTACAGCGGAGTGGCGCGGGCACAGAACGTCTCGCCGGTCGGTCGGCCGGAGCGTGACCTGCCGGGCGGGGTGGCACCGTGAGCGCCCCGGAGAAGGAGCGGGCCCAGGCATCGGTTGGCGACCTGCTGGGCGACGTGACCCGGGATTTCTCCACGCTCGTGCGCAAGGAGGTCGAGCTGGCCAAGGCCGAGCTGCGCGAGGAGGCGAGTCAGGCCGGAAAGGCCGGTGGCATGTTCGGCGGGGCGGGGCTGGCCGGGTTCCTGGCCGTGCTGTTCGTCTCGTACGCCGCGTGGTGGGGGCTTTCCAACACGATGGACCAGGGCTGGGCGGCGCTGATCGTGGCGATCATCTGGGCAGCCATCGCCGGTGGCCTCTTCATCAACGCCCGAGCCCAGGTGCGCCGATTGCGTGCCGTGCTGCCACGGACGAAGCAGAGCGCACAGGAATTGCCGAATGCCCTGCGGGGTCGATGATCGAGTCGCGAGGGAGCAGATCATGTCCAGTGATCCGGATCGGATCCGGCGGGAGATCGAGACGACCCGCAACGAGTTGAGCAATGATGTCGACGCGCTGACCGACAGGGTGAACCCGCGTCGGATCGCCGGTGACCGCGTGGGCGAGGCCCGCGGCGCGCTCACCCGAGCGAAGGAGAAGGTGATGGGCAGCACGAGCCACAATGCTCAGCAGTCCAGCGAGCGGATGTCGCACATGGCCAGCTCGGTACGCGACGAGGCGCAGGGCAACCCACTCGCGGCAGGGGTGGTCGCCTTCGGGGTCGGGCTGTTGGCCGCGTCCCTGGTCCCGCCGAGCGGGCGGGAGCGGCAGTTGGCCGGCCGGGCCCGCAGCATGGTGAGCGAACACTCCGGTGAGCTGCGCGAACAGGCGAGCCAGGTGGGCCACCAGGTCCGGGACAACATGCGGGAGCCCGCGCAGCAGGCGGCGCAGTCGGTGCGGTCGTCCGCCGAACAGGGGATGTCGGCAGTCCGGGAGCAGGGCCGGTCCTCCGCCGGACAGGTACAGGGGCAGGCGCATGCCGCCGTCGACGACATCCGGCAGCGGTGACCCGTTCGGCCAGGCGGGGTCGGCGCCGGTGATGCGGGTCCGTTCCGCGTCCGCGCCGGCCCCCGGTCGCCCGGTCAACGAAGATCTCGTCTTCCAGTTCGGCCCGCTGGTCGGCGTCCTGGACGGCGCGACAGTGCCGGAGGGCTTCGACACCGGCTGTGTGCACGGGCCGGAGTGGTACGTCCGGCACCTGGCCGCCCGGATCGCGGTGGCCGAGGCGGTGCGTCCGGCGGCCCGCCTGACCAGCAACCTGGCCGCGGCCATCCTCGCCGTCCGCGCCGACCACGGCGGGCAGTGCGACCTCGACCATCCCGGCACCCCGTCCAGCACCGTGTGCCTGCTGCGCGACTGCGGCGACCAGGTGGACTACCTGGTGCTCTGCGACAGCCCGCTGGTGCTCGACGAGGGCGGGCACATCAGCGTGGTCACCGACGATCGGCTGGACGTGGCGATGGCCGAGCTGCGGCAGACGGTCGCCATGGTGCCGGCCGGGGCGTCGGACCCGGTCACCCGGTTCCGGCACGCGGTCGGCGTACAGCGGGAGCGGATGAACCGCACCCACGGCTACTGGGTCGCGGCGGCCGACCCCGACGCGGCCTTCCACGCGGTGACCGGGTCGGCGCCCCGGCAGGGCCCGAGGGCTCTGCGGCGGGCGGCGCTGCTCAGCGACGGCGCGTCCAGCGCGGTCGAGCAGTTCGGGCTGACCGACTGGCCGGGGCTCATGGACCAGTTGAGCGCCGACGGGCCGGCGGCGCTGCTCGACCGGGTCCGGGTCGCCGAGCGCGACCACCCGGATCGGCTGCGCCGGCACAAGTCCACCGACGACGCGTCGGTGGTGTTCTGTGAGTTCGGGCTGACCGCCTGAGCATCGGGCCATCCCGACGGGTGACGACGGAGCGTGAGGAGGAACACTCAAGCGTCCGACCGGCCGGTACCGGTGGCCGGACCGCCAGTGCAAGCCCAATGGGGTGGACTTCGGCCGATGAGGACGGCAGACTGCGGCACGTGCCAGGTGCGGTCCGGCTGGAGCCGGTGGACGAGCGGAACCTCGAGTCGTTGCTCTCAGTAGCGGCTGCTGAAGCCGAACCCGATGACGTGATGCCCCCGGTCGAGGCTCCCGCCGGTTGGTCGCTCGCCCGCCGGGAAGCGTTCCGGGATTACCACCGGGCAAGCTTCGGCGGCCTGGACGGCCCGACCGGCTCGCAGATGTACGCCATCCTCGTCGGCGGCGAGGTGCTGGGAATGGTCCGGATGACTCGCTGTGACGATCCCGGCACGGTGGAGACCGGCATCTGGCTGGGCCGCTCGGCGCGCGGGCAGGGGATCGGCGCGGCCGCCCTGCGCGGGTTGCTCAACGCCGCCGCCGGGGCCGGCATGCGGTTCGTGGTGGCCGAGACCACGCGGGACAATGCGGGCGCGGTCGCCGTACTTGAGAAGTGTGGTGCGAAACTGCGCGAGGACGGCGGGAAGGTGTACGCCGAGATCTGCCTCGATTCGACGCCACCCGCGCTCTGACAGCCCGTGTGACCCGCCGAGCCGGTCACGCCCGCTCGGCCGCGTACCCGGCGAGCCAGGCCACCTGGGCCGGGTCCAGCGACGGGCGGACCCGATCCCGCGCGGTGGCCACGTGCGCGGCGGTGACGGTGGCGGCGGCCAGCGACTCCCGCATCGCCGCGAGCGCCGCCTCCCGGACCAGCGCCGCGCAGTCCGCCGCCGAGAAGCCGGTCAGCTCCTCGCCGAGGGCGGCCAGGTCGACGTCCGGCGCGAGCGGCACGTGTCGGGAGGCGGCCCGCAAAATCTCCGCGCGTGCCGCCCCGTCCGGCGGCGGCACGTAGATCAGCCGCCCCAACCGGCCCGGTCGCAGCAGCGCCGGGTCGACCAGGTCCGGCCGGTTCGTCGCGCCGATGACCACCACGTTGCGCAGGGTCTCCACCCCGTCCAGTTCGGTGAGCAGCGCGGCGACCACCCGGTCGGTGGTGCCCCCGTCGGTGGCCTGGCCGCGTACCGGTGCCAGCGCGTCCATCTCGTCCAGGAAGATCAGCGTCGGCGCCGCCTCGCGGGCACGGCGGAACAACTCCCGTACGGCGCGTTCGCTCTCGCCCACCCACTTGGAGAGCAACTCCGCGCCCTTGACCGAGAGCACGTTCGCCCGTCCCGTCCCGGCCAGGGCTGTCACCAGGTACGTCTTGCCGCAGCCGGGCGGGCCGTAGAGCAGCACACCGCGCGGCGGTTGCACGCCGAGGCGGGCGAAGGTGTCCGGGTAGGTCAGCGGCCAGAGCACCGACTCGGTCAACGTCTGCTTGACCTCGTCCAGGCCACCGACGTCCTCCAGAGTCACCGAGGCCAGCTCCAGAGTCGACGCGGCCATCGTCGTGGGCCGGACCACCTCCAGGGCAGCGGTGAAGTCGGCCATCGACACCGTCGGCGTCTCGGCGGACTTCTGTCGCAGCGCGGCGCGTACCCCGGCCTCCCGGACCAGCGCGGCCAGATCCGCCGCGACGAACCCGGGGGTACGCCCGGCCACCTCGTCCAGCCGGACGTCGTCGGCGAGCGGCACCTGCCGGGTCAGCACGCCGAGTTGCTCGCGGCGCAGCGCCGGGTCGGGCAGCGGGATGCTGATCCGCAGCGACAGCAGGTCGGGTGCGCGCAGCGCCGGGTCGACCGCCTCCGGCCGGCTGGTGGTGCAGACCACGGCGACGCCAGCCCGGACGCTCTCCGCGAGCACCTGCCGGAACACCGTCGCCAGCGGGCCGGGCTCGTCCGCCGGGGCGAGCGCCTCCAGGTCGGTGACCAGCAGCACCGCCGGCCCGGCGGCGCGGGCCGCCGTCGCCGTGGCCCGCAGCCGGTCGGCGGCGGCCTGGTTGCTCAACGCGGCCACCTCGGGCGCCCACAGCGGGTGTACGCGGGCACCCACCCGGGCCGCGACGGCCCGGACCAGCGCCGACTTGCCGGAGCCGGCCGGCCCGCCGATCAGCACGCCCAGCGAGATGGTGGTGCCCAGCCGGCCCAGCACCTCCCGATGGTGGAAGCCGAGGTCCAGCAGCTCGGTCAGCTCCTCGGCCTGGGCCCGCAGCCCGGGCAGCTCGTCCACGTCGGGCGCGTCGGTCACGTCGAGGGCGTCGACGGCCGCCTCCGGCGGGGGAGCTGTCGCGCCCCGCCGGGCCGGGGCGACATCGGCCGGGGCGGAGAGCCGGCCGGCGGCCGGGCCGTGGGTGGCGCGGCCGTGCTCCCAGCCGGCCAGGGTGTCCATGGTGACCAGCGACCCGGCGGACGGCTCGACGGCGACCACGCTGAGCAGGGTGCTCGTCCAGGCGAAGCCGATCGTGGTGGAGAGGCTGCGGCGGGCCGCCTCGACCAGGCTGCGCACCGAGGCGTCCGGCAGCACGTCCTGTGGCAGTAGCGACACGTCATCGCCGGCGGTGAGCACCTTGCCCAGCAGGGCCAGTCGGAGCATCTCCGGGCTGACCGCCGCGACCACCTCCACCGGCCCGGCCAGGGTGACCCGGCCCGCCGGGGTCAGCGGCACCGGCGACACCCGCACCTGGCCGCCGTCACGCAGCCCCAGGTTGCCCAGGGTCAGGTCGTCGGCGTACAGCAGGGCACTGCTCGCTCCCGCTCCGGCCGCCGCGACGATCCCGGCGGTCTCCCGCCGGCCGGCCAACCGGACCGGGTCGCCGGGGCGCAGCCCCAGCGCCGTCAGCGCCTCCGGGTGCAGCCGTACGATGCCCCGTCGGGCATCCAGCGCCGCGGGCCGCAGGCTCGCGATCAGAGTCAGGTCGGGTTGCGCCACCGCCCGACCGTAGCCGCCGACGGCCAGTCTCGGCGATCAGCGCCGCGGATCCAGCTCGTCCAGCAGCGTCGGGTCCCGCCGGATCAGCTCCGCCAGGCGGGCCGCCGGGTCCGGCGTCAACCCGTCCGGGCCGGGCGTCCAGCCCGCCACCGTCCGGCCGGACAGCGGCCAGGCCGGCGGAGGATCCACCGGGGCCGCCGACGGTTCCGGGCCGACCGTGACGTCCTGGCCGTCCCAGTGGACCCGCAGCGGGTACGTCCGACCGTCGTGTTCGACGTGCACGGTCACCGCGAGCCCGGGGTGAGCGCCGACGACCTCGCGGACTGCCTCGGCCACGGCCTCGACCGGACCCCACCCGGCGACGTCGGCGGGGTCGTCCCGGCCAGCGTGTCGCGCGTCGTGGCGGCCCGGCCCGGCGTTGTGGGCGTCGGCGCGCCCGCCCGAGCTGTGCTCCGGGCCACCGACCGGAGCCGGCGGCGGTGCGGTGTCGTCACGATCGCTGGTCCGCCGGCGCAGCGCTTCCTCGCGCCGGGCCAGTCGGGCCAGCGTCTCGTCCAGGTCGCCCCTCACCAGATCACCCCTTCCCGCCACGGCCGGAGCCGGTCGGCTCAGGCCCTACCTGTCTCGGGTCGCCCGGTCCAACGCGCGGTCCAGGACGACCAACAGGGCGTCCCGCACCGAGAGTCGATCCCGGGCATCGAACTGCACCAACGGCACGTGGTCACCGATGGCCAGCGCCCAGCGGATCTCGCTCAACTCCAGGGCCAGCCGCCCGTCGAACGCGTTGACGCCGACCACGAACGGCAAACCGGCCTGCTCGAAGAAGTCGATCGCCGGGAAGCAGTCGTCGAGCCGTGAGCTGTCGACCACCACCAGCGCGCCGAGCGCGCCCCGGGCCAGGTCGTCCCACATGAAGCCGAACCGGGCCTGCCCCGGCGTACCGAACAGGTAGAGCTTCAGACTGCGGTCGATGGTCACGCAACCGAAATCCATCGCCACCGTCGTGGTGGTCTTGGTCGAGCGGATGCCCGGATCGTCCACGCCGATCCCCGCGCTGGTCATCTCGGCCTCGGTGGTCAGCGGAGCGATTTCGGAGATCGCCCCCACGGTGGTGGTCTTACCCACCCCGAACCCGCCGGCAACGAGGATCTTGACCGGTACCGGTGGCGCCACCGGCGGCCGGCCGGACGGCGGCGTCGGCCCGGCACCCGCCTGGGGCCGGTAGGGCGGTGGCGGCGCGGTCGGCGGCGGGCCGGGGCGCCCGAGCGCCGGGTCGGTGCCCGGCGGCGTGCCGTAACGGGCGGCGGCGCTGTTGCCGGCGAGCCCCCCGATCGGGGCGACCGGCCATTCAGGAGATCGCACGAAGTCCATCAATCACTCGCAGGATGAGGTCGGGGTTGAAGGCGTCGTTGCCGTCGGTGACGTGCACGTCCAGGTGCCCGGCGGCCCGCAGGTCGCCGACCAGCACCCGGGTCACGCCGAAGTGCAGCCGGGTCCGGGCCGACAACTCGGCCACGGAGATCGGCTCGGCGCAGAGCGCGATGATCGCCTGAAGCTCCGGCGCCAGCAGGGCGGTCGACGTGCCGGTCCACCGACCGTCGTCGGCGCGCAGGGTCACCTGCGTCTCCAGCCCGATCGCCGGGTCCACGCTCTCCACCCGTCCGGAGGTGAGCACGAACGGTCGTGGACCCGCCGGACGGCCGTCCTCCGGCTCCGGCTCCGGCGCCGCCGGCGTGCCGCCCCCACCCGGGTGCGGCGTGCGCAGGTAGGGGCGGATCCGGACCCGCGGCTCCGGGTCCGGATCCTCGCCGGCGACCTCCGGGGTCATTGCTGGACGGCGTTCTTCAGCTCGACGATCAGCCGCGGGGTGAGCGCCCCACCGGCCCGCCCCGCGAAGAGCGTCATCTCGTACGCGACGGTGCCCAGGTTGGCCGACCGGTCGGCGACGACGCCGAGCACGGAACCGCTGCTGATCGCGCTGATCAACAGGTAGCCGTCGGCCATGTCGACGATCACCCGGTTCAGGCCGCCGAGCGCGTACCAACTGGCCGCCCCGCCAGCGAGGCTGGTCATGCCGGAGACCACGGCGGCCAGTCGCTCGGCGTTGGACCGGTCCTTGATGGCCGACATGGCCATCAGCAGCCCGTCCGAGGAGACGGCGATCGCCTCCAGCACCCCGGCGGTGCTGGAGGTGAACGAGTCGAGCAGCCAGTTGAAGGTGCGAGCCTCGGGGCTGAGGTCCCCGGCGGCGGGCTGGCTCTGGTGGTCGACGTTCTCGTGCAGGAAGGGGCTGGTCACCGTGATGATCCTTCTTCGTTCCGGCGGTCTGGGCTGACTTCACGGAGGGCGCGGGCGACGCCCGCCTCGAACTCGGTGATGAGGTTGCGGACCTCGGCCGGGTCGCCGGGGTGCGGGCTGGTCGGCGGGCAGGGCGGGGTGACCGTGAGGTTCGCTCCGGGCACCCGGCGGCTGAGGTGGGGACGGTCCAGTGTGGCCTCCGTCGGGCCGACGGTGTGAACCACCAGGGGGTCGGTGCTGTCCGGCGTGGCGGGCAGGTCGATGGTGACGGTCTGCTCGGCCCGGCGTACACCGGCCTGGAACGCCTCGACCAGCGCGCGGGCGGCGGTCGGGTCCGCGCTGGTGGCGTCGACCGGCCCGACCGGCGTGCCGGCGGCGGCGAGGCTGGCCCCGGGCACCCGTTGCCGGACCCGAGGGCCGGTGGGGGTGCCGGACGGCTCCCGGCTCTCCAGGGCGGTGGCCGTGCGCGGCTGCCCGACGCCCGCCGTTCCCCGGGCCGGCCGCCGGGGCAGCCCGGCGTTGGTATCCGTCAGGGCCGTCGGGGCGTGTGCCGCGTCGACGGTGGCCGCCGTGTCGGCTGGCTCCCGGGCACCGAACGCGTCCCAGGACTGGCCGGACTCCAGGCTGCGGGTGGCCCGGCTGAGCAGGTCCGTGTCGAGGCTGGCCGGCGCGGCGACGACGGCGCTGGAGCGGGCACTCGGAGCCGAGTCGATGGCGGCGGACGGGCGTCGACTCCGGTCCGGCACCGCGGCCCGGGCCACGGTGGCCCCGGCCCGGTCGGCGCGGCGCAGCACCAGCGACGCCGACGGGATCTCCACCTGTGCGGTCACCCCGCCGCCCACGGTGGCGGTCAGGTTCACCGCCCAGCCGTGGCGTCGGGCCAACCGGCTCACCACGAAGAGGCCGAGCACCTCGGTCGGCGCCAGGTCGAGGCGTTCCCGTCGGGTGAGGCGGGCGTTCTCCTCGAACAGCCGCTGCTCGGTCATGCCGATGCCGCGGTCCACCACGGTGATCCTGGCACCGGCGTCGGAGGCCTCACCGGCCACCAGCACCCGGGTGTGCGGCGGGGAGAACACTGTGGCGTTCTCCATCAGCTCGGCCAGCGCCAGGACGAGGTCGCCGACGACCGCTGGCGCGGCTGCGATGCCGGGCGGCACCTGCACGTCCACCCGGGTGTAGTCCTCGATCTCACCGAGCGCCAGCCGGACCACGTCCGCCAGCGGCACCGGCGCGGTGTGCGCGTCGGCTCCGGCCGAACCGGAGAGCACCACCAGGCTGCCGGCGTTGCGCCGCAACCGGCTGGAGATGTGGTCGAGCCGGTACAGGTGCTCCAGGCGACCCGGGTCGGCCTCCTGCTGCTCCAGCCGGTCGATCAGCGCGATCTGCCGACCCACCAGGTTCTGGGTACGCCGCCCGACGTGGCCGAACATCTGCGCCACGTTGCGCCGGCCCGCGATCTGCCGCTCGACCAGTTGGGCCGCCGTGTTCTGCACCCGGTCGAAGGCCCGGGCCAGGTCGCCGATCTCGTCGTTGGCTCGAATGTCCACCGGCTCCAACCGGACCGACTGGGTGCTCTCCGCCTCGTCGTCGGTGACCCGGACCAACTCGGCCTCGGCGACTCGGGCGACCCGGTCGGCGGAGCGGGTGAGCCGGGTCAGTGGCCGGGCAACCGTCCGCGCGACCGCCGCGCTCAGCAGCACCACCAGCGCCAGGATCAGCGCCGCCGCGCCGCCGACCAGGTACGCGGCGGTCAGCGCCCGCCGTTGTTCGGCGGTGACCTCGGCGAGTACGTCGGCGACCAGCTTCTTCTCGACGAACTGGCCGAGCCGGATCATCGAGCGGACCGAGGGGAAGAGCACCTCCAGCGGCACGTCGCGGACCGCGCCGTCCGGGTCCCGGGCACTTGTCACCAGGAAGTCGGCGCTGGTCCGCGCGGCGACCGCCGAGTCGAGGAGCAGGGCCACCTTGAGCTGCTCGGGTGTGATCAGGCTGCGGAAGCGCCGGCTGTCCACCTGGAGGGCGGCGACGCACGCCACGTACCGGGCGCTGGCCTGCGGTGTGCCGGTCGCCTTCACCACCACGCTCAGCGTGGCGCACGCACCCAGACCTTCGTCGGCGCGCAGCAGCCCGTCCAGGGCGAGCACCTGGCGGCCGGTCAACGTGTCGGTGTCCACGCCGATCGTCAACCGGAGCGATTCGATCATCGCGGTGTTGACGGGCCCGAACCCGTCCATCACCTGGCCCGGGTTCGCGGTCCCGGCCAGCACCGCCGTGCGCAGGTCGATGAGGCCGGACACCCCGTCGAGGGCACGATCGACCTCGTCGGTCAGCGCCTCGCCGCCTCCGAACCGCAGGTCGGTCACCCGGTCGTCCACGTCGACGGACTTGCGGATCAGTTCGGAGCGTTCGACCCGACCGAGGAGGAAGCCGACCGAGAGGACGCGCTCCTGCTGGAGGTCCTGGACCAGGCTGCCGACCTGGCTGGCGAGCCGTACCCGGTCGGTGATGTCACTGGCGCGTTGCGCGGCCGCCACCCGGTCGAGCACCACGGGCACGGCGAGGCCGACCATGCTGAGCAGGGGGATCACCACGAGGAGCGCGAGCTTGCCGCGGATCCGGAGCCTACCGAGAAGCATCGAATGGCCCCCAGTGCGCGATCTCCGGGTTCTGGGCCGCGCCGACGGGTTGCAGCGGTCGCTGGTCGGCGGGTCTACCCGTGCCACCCGACGGATGCCAGAGGTCGCCCGGTGGCGGGGTGCCGGGGCTGTCCACGTCCGCGGAGGGCAGCACGGCCGCCCGGCGTCGGGCCCGACGACCGGCGGCGATCAGCAGCGTGGCGAGCCAGGCCAGCAGCAGCAGGGCGACGGTCCCGGCCCCGGCGGTGACCCAACGCTCCCGGTCCAGCCCGTCGATCCGTTCGACGAGCAGGGCGTCCAGCTCGCCGAGGATGACCGGCTGGAGCTGCCGGGCGGCGTTGCGCGAGTTGAGCGCGGCTGCGGCCAGTTGGCCCTGGTCCACCACGCCGGTGTCGGGGGCCGGGGCCGAGTACGCGGCCAGCGCCTCCACCGACCGCTGGTAGGCGTCCAGTGGGGTCAGCACGTTCGCGCCCAGGTCGGTGCTCTCCGAGCTGTCCACCGCCGCGCGCAGGTTGTCCACCACGTCGTTGGCGGGGCCGAGGGCGGACACCCGCAGGCTGGTCAGTTCGACCATGCTGCGGGGTCGTTCGGCGGCCGGCCGGCGGCTGGCGAGCGTGCCCAGGTCGGCGAGCCGGCCGGCGGCCACCACCGCCTCGGGCAACTCCTCGCCGGCGCTGTCCTGGAGGAAGTACGAGTCGGCGCCCTGATCACGGATGAGCCCGGAGCTCGCCCGCACCTTGTCGTGCAGGTCGAGCAGCAGGTCGGTGACCTCGCCGTACGCGGTGTAGGCGGATTCCGGGTCGGCGGGGCTGCGGTCGCGCAGCGCCTCCAGTTTGGCCCGGAGACCGGCCCAGCGCTCCTGGCTCCGCAGTTCGGCGCCGATGCGAGCGTCCACGGTGGCGGCCTGCTCGACCGCGCGGGTCAGCGGCTCGCCGGGGACGGGCCGGCCGCTGACCGCCGCCGACTGGGCCTCCACCAGCGCCTCGGTGACCGGGGCGAGGGCGCGCAGGTACTGCACGCCGAGCCGTTCCCGGGCGGTCAGGTCCCGTTCGTCGCCGGTGTGCCGCCAGCTCTGGGCGAGCAGCAGACCCAACGGTGCCAGTAGCGCGGCGACGAGCAGCAGCGGCAGCAGCCGACCCATCATGGACGTCCGTCGACGGACCCGCGGCGCGGGGACTGTCATGGTGTGTCTCCTCCGGCGTCGGGTGGGGGATCGACGCGGTTGCGGGTCGCCGACGAGTCCCGTCCGCCGGACCGGAAAACTAATCGACGCTGCCGGGGTGGAGCCGCTGCCAGCGAGTCAGGTTCGCGTCAGTTCGAGCGATGTCACCATTCGTCCGGGTTGTCGACACGCTGTGTGGCATTGGCGGGTGTGACATGAAGGGATCGAGGTGGATATCTGAGGAAGATCGGAATTCACAGGATCCGAACTCAACTCACTGGCACGCGCCGGACGATGGGCGGTCGCACCCCACCCGATCACCGATCGGGGCAACCGGACGGACGTACGGCGGATCTCAGCCAGCGCTCAGGCTGTGGGCCGTACCGTGTGCCGCATGAGATCGCCATCGCCGGCCGCGTGGTTCCGGCGTGCCCTGCCCACCCGCCGTCGCGTGATCGCCGCGGCGGCGGTCGTCGTGCTGCTGGCCGCCGCCGTCACCTGGGCGGTGTGGCCACGGGAATCGGGCGTACGCACCCAGAGCGCGATGCTCACCGTCCGCTCCGGACCGTCCGGTGACGAGCCCGTCGACCTGGACACCACTTTCTACCTGCCGGCCGAGGCGTCGTCCGGTCGGAAGGTGCCGGCGGTGCTGCTGGCGCACGGGTTCGGCGGCACCAAGGAGTCGGTGCGCTCCGACGCGAAGGAGTTCGCCGGGCGCGGGTACGCGGTGCTCACCTGGACCGCGCGGGGCTTCGGCCGCAGCGGCGGCGAGATCCACCTGGACAGCCCGGACTACGAGGTGCGCGACGCCGAGCGGCTGCTGGACTGGCTGGCCGCCCGGCCCGAGGTGCGAACCGACGCCCCCGGCGACCCGAAGGTGGGCGTGGTCGGCGGCTCGTACGGCGGTGGGCTGGCGCTGCTGCTGGCCGCCCAGGACCCCCGGGTGGACGCGATCGTCCCCATGATCACTTGGAACGACCTGTCGCGTGCGTTCCTGCCGGAGAGCACCGGCCGGGAGCCGACCGAGGGCGTGTTCAAGAAGGGCTGGGCCGGCCTGTTCTTCGGCGGGGGTGGCAACGTGGGTTCCGGCCCGGCCGGGATCTCCGGCGGCACCTCCGAGCAGCCGCAGGGCGCACCGGAGTCGGCCGGCCCGCCCAGCCCGGGGCCGGGCGCCGGCCCGGGCACCGGTCCCGGTGGGGCTCCGGCCGGCGCGGCCGACCCGTCCTGTGGTCGGTTCGCCGCCGACGTGTGCGCCGCGTACCTGCGGATCGCCACCACCGGCCAGGCCGACCAGGCCGCCGTGGACCTGCTTCGCCGTTCCAGCCCGGCGGGCGTGCTGGACCGGATCAAGGCGCCCACGCTGCTGGTGCAGGGCGAGGCGGACACCCTCTTCCCGCTCGGCGAGGCCGACGCCAACGCGAAGGGCATCGCCGCCGCCGGCACCCCGGTGCGGGTCGCCTGGTTCACCGGCGGCCACGACGGCGGCGCCGGCCCGAGTTCGGATTCGGACCGGGTGAAGTTCCTGACCGTCCAGTGGCTCGACCACTACGTCAAGGGCGAGGGCGACGCGCCCGGCGACGACTTCACCTGGTCGCGCATCGCTGGCTTCGACGCCCTCGACCGGGGTCTGGTCGCCACCGGCTTCCGTACCGCCGACTACCCGGGCCTGGGCGGCGACAGCCGCCGCGAGATCACGGTCGCCGGCCCGGCCCAGTCGATCGCGAACCCGCCGAACGGCAACCCGGCGGCCATCTCCTCGATCCCGTTCGCCGGTGGGCTCGCCTCGCTGCTCGGCGGAGTGGCCGGCGACGTGCCCGGCCAGCACGCCCGGTTCGAGTCGACGCCGCTGACCGACGCGGTGGACGTGGCGGGCGCGCCCACCGTCACCCTGCGGGCCGCGTCGCCGACGGGTGAGGCGGTGCTCTTCGTCAAGCTCTACGACGTCGACAAGGACGGCGCGGCCACCCTGCCGAACGGGCTGGTCGCCCCGGTCCGCCTCACCGGCCTGCCGCAGCGGGTGCAGGACGCCCGCCCGGTCACCGTGACACTGCCCGGGATCGTCCACCGCGTCGAGGCCGGGCACCGGCTGCGCCTGGTGGTCGCCACCTCCGACCAGGCGTACACCACGCCGGCCCAGCCCACCGTCTACACGGTGGCGGCGGACGGCGCGGTCAGCCTGCCCACGATCAGCGGCGAGCCGATCCCCACCGCCGCGACCGTGTGGCGCTGGGTGCTCGCCGGCCTGCTCGCCGCCATCGCGATCGGGCTCGTCGTGGTCGTCGCCGTGGTCCGCCGCCGGCACCGCCGCCAGGACCGTTCGGTGCATCCGGAGTACGCGGACACGCCGCTGGCCGTGCGCGCACTGCGCAAGGAGTACGCGGACGGCTTCGTGGCAGTGTCGAACGTCGACTTCGAGGTGCACCCGGGTCAGGTGGTGGGCCTGCTCGGCCCGAACGGTGCCGGTAAGACCACCACACTGCGGGTGCTGATGGGGCTGACCCAGCCGACCGCAGGCGAGATCTACGTCTTCGGTCGTCGGCTGGTGCCCGGCTCGCCGGTGCTCTCCCGGATCGGCGCGCTGGTGGAGGGGCCCGGTTTCCTGCCGCACCTCTCCGGGCTGGACAACCTGAAGGCGTACTGGAAGGCCACCGGGCGCCCGGCGGAGGACGCGCACTTCGACGCGGCGCTGGAGATCGCCGGACTGGGCGACTCGGTGCACCGGAAGATCAAGAACTACAGCCACGGTATGCGTCAGCGGCTCGCCATCGCCCAGGCCATGCTCGGGCTGCCCGAGCTGCTGGTGTTGGACGAACCGACCGACGGGCTCGACCCGCCGCAGATCGCCGAGATGCGCCGGGTGCTCCAGCGGTACGCCACGGACGGCCGCGCGGTGCTGGTCTCCAGCCACCTGCTGGCCGAGGTGGAGCAGACCTGCACGCACGCGGTGGTGGTGAACAAGGGTCGGATCGTGGCGTCCGGGCCGGTGGAGGAGATCGTGGGCGAGTCGCCGAGCGTGCTGTTCGACGTCAGCGACCCGGCGGCGGCGCGGGCGGTGCTGGACGGCCTGCACGGCGTACGGGTGCTGCCGGAGAGCGACGGGCAGTTGGTGGTCGACACCAACGGCACGGCCCGCAGCGAGGTGGTGGCCGAGCTGGTGCGCGCCGGCATCGGAGTGGACCGGGTGGTGCCCCGGCGCCGCCTGGAGGACGCGTTCCTCGCCCTGGTGGGCGAGAACTCTCGGGGAAGCGGTGACCGGTGATGGCTGGCTCTTCCGTCGACACGCCGCTGGGCGTGACCGACCCGGCCGGTGCGGCCCGCGGTTACCGGCCGTCGGCCACCATGCCGTTCGCGGCGGAGTTCCGCCGGCAGGCGTCCCGGCGGCGGACCCAGCTGGCGCTCGGGTTCATGGTGCTGCTGCCGCTGATCATCCTGATCGCGTTCCAGTTCGACTCGGGCGGCGACGACGACAACGGCCGCAACGAGTTCTCCAGCCTGGTCGAGTTGGCCACCTCCGGTGGGCTCAACTTCACCCTGTTCTCGATCTTCGTGTCGGCGTCGTTCCTGCTGGTGGTGGTCGTCGCGCTGTTCTGCGGCGACACGGTGGCCAGTGAGGCGAGCTGGGGAAGTCTGCGCTACCTGCTGGCGATCCCGGTGCCCCGCGCCCGGCTGCTGGCGGTGAAGCTGGTGGTCGCGCTCGCGTACTCGGGATTGGCTCTGCTTCTGCTGGCCGGCACCGCCCTGCTCGCCGGCACCCTGCGCTACGGCTGGTCGCCGCTGCGCAGCACGGTCGCCGCCGAGCTGGAACCCACCGAGGGGCTGCTCCGGTTGCTGGCCGTGCTCGGCTATCTGGCGGTCGTCCTGCTGGTGGTGGCCGGGCTGGCGTTCCTGCTGTCGGTGACGACGGACGCCGCGTTGGGCGCGGTCGGTGGTGCGGTGCTGCTCTGGATCCTGTCCAGCATCCTGGACCAGATCACCGCCCTGGGCGCGGTGCGTGACTTCCTGCCCACCCACTTCAGCACGGCCTGGCTGGGGCTGCTCTCCACCCCTGTGCAGACCGACGACGTGGTACGCGGATGCATCTCCGCGATCAGCTACGCGACGCTGTTCTGGGGGTTGGCGTTCTGGCGTTTCACCCGCAAGGACATCACGTCATAGCCGGCTGATCTCGTTGCCGGCCGGTCTCACAGCCGGCTGTCGGGTGGGCTCACCGAGGACGGCACCGCGCTCGGCGCCGGCGGCGGGGCCGGCCGCGTCGGCGCTGGCGTCGACGGCTCGGCCTTCTTCCAGGCGCTGACGCCGATCCGGCCGGTGTTACCCAGGTCGATCGGCCCCTCCGGGTCGACTTCCTGGGCCGGCTGCCCGGCAGCGGGCGCGACCATCAGGTACGCCCCATTGGTCGCCACGACTGTCGAATCCGTGACCAGGTTGCGCCAGAGCACCACGGCGGTGGCCCGCTCACCGGTTCGCAGCGTGACCTCGTGGGGCGGCTGGTCGAAGCCCATCGTGATGTCCTTCGCACCGTTGACCACCCGCAGAACGATCGGCTGGCGCTCCTCGTCCAGCACCTGCAACCCCGGGTAGCCGTTGAGTCGATAGGGCTGCTCGCCGCAGTTCACCAGCTCCAGGCCGAGGGCACGTAGGCCCATGGCCGCGTCTCCGCCGGTTGCCCGGATCCGGATGCCGGATTCCGGGCATTCGGCCAGCGGGTCGCCGCTCGCCGACGGGCTCGGTGCGGTCCGGCCGTCCCCGCCCTGGCCCCGATGGTCGCCAGGAGTGCAGGCGCCGAGCAGGAGAACCACCGCGAGCGCCGCGCCGATGCGTCGCCGCGCTGCCCTGTCGTGCGAGATCATCCGCTGATCATCGCTCATGTCGACGTCCCACCACTGCCCACGGCCCGGCATCCCTCCAGGGCCCGGCATCCCTCCGCGGCCCGGCCTGCCCGAGGTCCCTCTGCGGCCCGGCTTGCCCGCCGCTGCCTGGCCTGCCGGCTGCCTGCCGCCCGCCTGTCCGGGCCCTCCTGGCGTGCCTTTGGAGCTGAATCGTTCGCGACATCGCCCGCCTGCTCGCCTATCGCCGTCTGTTGATCCACTCCATTTCGCCGACATTGCGGCATCCCGCGACCTGGTCACCCCAATATCGGGGATATGGAGTTGACCATGCATGCGCAGGGTCTGCGAGCCGTAGCGGCCCGCATGTCGGTCGGGGGGAGTTGGCGGATCGGCGGGTGGACGCAGCCCGCGCTGGTTTGCCCGGACAGGCCGGTCGCGGCGGCCATGGCGAGGCACGGGTTGATTCTGTGCTGTGGGGTGACGACGACAAGCCGGCCGTGGTGAGTCGAGGCGGGCGCGGGTCGGCGCGATGGGCAGTTCAACAAGCTGTACGGGCAACTGAACAGGCTGTATCTTAAAGTTCGGGAGCGCTCCCACGACGCCAAGTTGGTGGGGCGTGCAGCTCAAGTTCTTGCATAGGTGCAGCTGGCGGGGCGTGGGTGCCACGCATCTGCCGCTAGGAAGGCTCTCGGCCGCGAACACTTTTCCGAGATGTTTTCGGCCAGGATCTTCCCACTAGCAAGGAATTTATATACTTCAATCCCTTCCTGCCTCATCATTGACGGGTATCTATCTCTGTCGATGGAGGTCTCATGAACTTGTCTCGGCTCGGCGGGCCGATCCTGTCCCTGTTCCGCATCGTGACCGGCCTGCTGTTCGCGTTGCATGGCCTGTCCTCGATCTTCGGGTTGTTCGGCGGCAACCCCATGACCGGCAAGGCGATACCCTTCGGCACCTGGCCGGGCTGGTGGGCAGCGCTGATCCAGCTGGTCTGCGGCGCGCTGGTGCTGGTCGGGCTCTTCACCCGACCCGCCGCGCTTCTCGCGTCTGGCTCGATGGCGTACGCCTACTTCGTCGTGCATCAGCCTGAGGGCCTGCTGCCGCTGCACAACGGCGGTGAGCTCTCGGCGCTCTTCTGTTGGTCGTTCCTGCTGGTCGCGGCGCTCGGGCCGGGCTCCTGGGCGCTCGACACGCTGCTCGTCGGGCGTCGCGCCGATTCTCCATCGGCGCCAGCACCTGCCTCGTCGGCCGAGCCCAGCTCCGTACCCGTCTGACCGCACACGTGCCGCGCGCTGCCGGAGCCTCGATGGGGCGGCTCCGGCAGCGCGCCTGGCGAGGGGTCATTCCTTTGCTGATGTCGCAGACGATTCAGCTCCATAGCGTGCGCCGGTGACATGTCCCACCTGCCCGGCGCTACGAGCGTGCTGACGGGCGGGGCGACGCGGCGTCAGGCCGGCGGCGAGGGCAGCGCGACGAGTGCGCTGGCGGGCAGGGGCGCGCGGCGTCAGGCCGGCGGCGTGGGTGGCGCGGCGAGTGCGCTGGCGGGTGGGGGCAGCGTGGCGTCAGGCCGGCGAACGAGAGTGGCGTCAGGCTGGCGGGCGAGGGCAGCGCGGCGTCAGGCTGGCGGGCGGGGGGTGAGAACGGCGTCCAGGAGGCCGGGGTAGAGCTTGTTCAGCTCGTCACGGCGGAGGCGGACGTAGCGGCTGGTGCCGGCGGCCCGGGTGCGGGTGATGCCGGCCTCGCGCAGCACCTTCAGGTGGTGGCTGCGGGTCGCCTTGGAGACGCCGATCTCGAAGGTGTTGCAGGCGTGCTCGCCGCCCTCGGCGAGTGCTCGCACGATCTGTAGGCGCACGTCGTCGGCGAGCGCGGCCAACACCGCGGTGACCGGTACGGCGGTCAGGTCCGGTTCGTGCAGCTCCACGTGACCAGTGTAACCGTTGTTCGACAATCCTCGAACCAGCTCCTATGGTCGGTGCCGTTGGTTCGAAGATACTCGAACATTGGAGCTGACGATGCGATCCCGTGCCGCCGCCTATCCGCTGCTCGCCGTGCTCAGCTGGGGCGCGATGTTCCCGATCCTGGCTACCGCGCTGACCCGGGTGGACCCGCTCAACCTGACCACCGTCCGGTACCTGCTGGCCGCCGTCATCCTGGTCGCCATCCTGCTGCTCCGGGAGGGCGCGACCGCGCTGCGGCTGGGCGGTCGGACGGTCGAGGTGGTGGCGCTCGGCGTGATCGGCTTCGCCGGCTTCAACCTGCTCACCAGCCTGGCTCTCGACCATGCCGCCCCGCAACAGATCGCCCTCTTCGTGGCCACCACCCCCGTGATCACCCAACTGGTCCGCTGGGTCCGCGACGGCGTACGCCCAACGCCGCTCTTGCTGGCCCTCTCCCTGGTGGCGCTCCTCGGAGTCGGCCTGGTGATCACCCGCGGGAGCCTGGCCGGTCTCGGCCAGTTCGGTCTCGGCGGGCTCATGATGATCGGCGCGGTGCTCGGCTGGGCGATCTACACCCACGGTGCCAGCCGGTTCGGCGCCTGGTCGCCGCTGCGCTTCACCACCCTGACGGCGGTCACCGGCACGGCCGCCATGCTGGCCGTGAGCATCGGCGCCGACGCCGTCGGGTGGCAGCACGTGCCGGCCGCCGCCGACCTCGTGGCGGTCACCCCGCAGTTGGCGTACGCCGTGATCGTCGCCGCCGTCATCGCGGCGCTCGCGTGGAACACCGGTGTGCAGCGACTCGGTTCCGCCAACGCCGCCCTGTTCATGAACCTGGTGCCGGTGGTCACCTTCGTGGTGCAGATCGCCCGCGGCTACCGGCCGGAGCCGGTCGAGCTGGTCGGGGCCGCCATCACCATCGCCGCTCTGGTCGCGGCGAACCTCGCCACGCGCACCCGGCCCTCGGCACCGCCCCGGCCGGCGGCGGTCACCGACTCGGTCGCGGTGGTCGATCCGATGGCGGTGACCGCCCGCTGACCACCCGCCCTGACCTGGTCGACTAGCTCACAGCGTGGGATCCGCGCTGGATGCGACGGCCGGCGGTGCCTAGACTCGACGGCACAACTGAATACCTCATCCAGAGGGGCTGAGGGATACGGCCCGACGACGCCCCGGCAACCACCCTGCGCGCTCACCGCTGAGCGACCTGCGGGGCAGGTGCCAATTCCGTCCCTGCCGCACCGTGCGATGCGGGGAAAGATGAGAGGACTCCCCGACATGACGTCGACCCTCGCCGCCTCCGGCATCGACACCTCCACCAGCCCCGCCCGCGCCCTGGTCTGTCGCGCCTGTTCGGCCCGCTACCCGCTCGCCGCCCAGCACGCCTGCTACGAGTGTTTCGGCCCGCTGGAGGTCGATTACGACACCGCTGCCCTGGCCACGGTCACCCGCGAGCAGATCGAGGCCGGCCCGAAGAACATCTGGCGGTACGCCGCGCTGCTGCCCGCAGGTCAGGACCCGGCCACCCGGGTCACCCTCGACCCGGGGCTGACCCCGCTGGTGGCGGCCCCGCATCTCGCCGCCGAGCTGGGCATCACCGCGCCGCTCTGGGTCAAGGACGACAGCGCCAACCCCACCCACTCGTTCAAGGACCGGGTCGTCTCGGTGGCGCTCACCGCGGCGAAGGCGCTCGGCTTCAGCCGGTTCGCCTGCGCGTCCACCGGCAACCTGGCCAACTCGGTGGCCGCGCACGCCGCCCGCGCCGGCACCCCCTCGGTGGTCTTCATCCCCAGCGACCTCGAGCAGGGCAAGGTCATCACCACGGCCGTCTACGGCGGTGAACTGGTCGCCATCGACGGCTCGTACGACGACGTCAACCGGCTCTGCGGCGAACTGGTCGAGACCGACGAGTTCGAGGACACTGCATTCGTCAACGTCAACGTCCGGCCGTACTACGCGGAGGGCTCCAAGACCCTCGGCTACGAGGTGGCCGAGCAGCTCGGCTGGCGGATCCCGGCCCAGGTGGTCATCCCGATGGCCAGCGGCGAGCTGCTCACCAAGATTGACAAGGCGTTCTCCGAGCTGGTCGAGATCGGGCTGGTCGAGGCACCGGCCGGCGGCTGGAAGGTCTTCGGCGCCCAGTCGGCCGGCTGCAACCCGATCGCCTCGGCCCTGCACGCCGAGACCGACACGATCACGCCGGTCAAGCCGACCGGCATCGCCAAGTCGCTCAACATCGGTGACCCGGCCGCCGGCCTCTACGCGTTGGAGGCGGTCCGTCGTACCGGCGGCTGGATGGAGTACGTCGACGACGACGAGATCCGCGCCGGCATCCGGCTGCTGGCCCGCACCACAGGTGTCTTCGCCGAAACCGCTGGTGGGGTGACGGTGGCGGTGCTGCGGAAGCTTGTCGAGTCCGGTCGGCTCGACCCGACGGCGGAGACGGTCATCTTCAACACCGGCGAGGGCCTGAAGACCATCGACGCGGTGGCCGGTCAGGTCGGCCCGACACACCACATCAAGCCCTCGCTGCGCGCCGCCCGCGACGCCGGCCTCCTCGGCTGACGCGCCCCCGTCCCCAACCCCTCCCCACCCTCGGTTCCCCTCGCCGGCCCGCCGGCCTGCCCGCCCGCCCGCGCCTCACTCGTCGCCGGTCGCTTACCGGCCACGTGCTGGCGTGATCGACTCCGTTTCGCCGACATGGCGGTATCCGCCTCCTCGGAAACCGCAACATCGGCGATATGGAGTGGGTCATGCGCCGGGCCGGGCCGGGTGGGCCGGGGTCGGGCCAGGGCGGGTCGGGCGGGGGAGGGGGGATCGCCCGGACGGGGGATCGGGTCGATCCGCCGGGTAACTGGCTTTTCGCGGTGAGTGTGGAAAACCCGCCGCTGCGGACTTGACGGCAGGAACCGGACGGCGCAAGATGCTCCGTGCGGGAGGGCATTTCGCCGGAGACTTTTGAAGTTCTTGCGACCCAACGCCGGAGGCGTTGTGCGAGTGTCCCTCCCGACCACGTTCGATCGGGCCACCGGATTAATTCGGTGGCCCGATCGCTTTTCCGGGTGCCAGGCTCGCCGGCATGAGCATCACGATCGTGTCGTTCGACGGCTCCGACCGGGCCGCGATCGACCAGGCGTACCGGATTGGCGCGGCGGCCAACGACGTCGACCTGCCGTATCTCCCGCCGTTCTGTCGCCGTCGCTTCGACGCGCTCTTCCACACGCCGATGCCCGGCACCGAGTCGCTCTGGGCGCTGGCCCGGCTGGATGGCGTGCCGGCCGGCTACCTCCAACTGGATCTGCCCCGACTCGACAACACCGACAACGCGTCCGTCGAGCTGACGGTGCATCCCGAGCTGCGGCGTCGCGGCGTCGGCCGGGCACTGCACGAGTACGGGGTGCGCCTGCTCCGCGAGCACGGACGCAAGCGGGTGGTCGGAATGTCCGTCCGCGCGCTCCCCGACGGCCCGGCCCGCACGGGCGCCGGTGATGCGTTCGCCGCCATGACCGGAGCCCAGGCCGCGCTGGTCGAGGTGCGTCGCCGGCTGGCGGTCGACACCGTCGACCGGGTCGCGCTGAGGTCGGCGCTGGCCGAGGCACACGCCCTGGCCGAGGGGTACCGGTCGGTCACCTGGCAGGGTGCGACCCCGCCGGAGTACCTGGCGGACATCGCCTACCTGGACGGCCGGCTGCTCATGGACGCGCCGATGGGGGACGTGCAGTGGGAGCCGGAGCAGGTGGACGCCGAGCGAATCCGGGGCACCGAGCGGGCGTTGGAGGCCCGGGGTCGGCGGCGCTACCACCTCGGGGTGCGGCATGAGGAGTCCGGCCGGCTGGTCGCCTGGACTCTGCTGGACGTGGGTGCCAGCGCGGACTGGCACGCCTTCCAGCAGATCACCATCGTCGATCCGGCTCACCGGGGGCACCGGCTCGGCCTGCTCGCCAAGATCGAAAATTTGCATCACCTGCTCACCCACGAACCGGCGGTACGGGTCATCGACACCTTCAACGCGGCCAGCAACAGCTACATGATCGCGATCAACGAGCGGCTCGGCTTCCGCCCGGTGGACTCCTGGAACAACTGGCAGCTCACCCTCTGACGAGCAATCGGCGCTACTGCTCCTGCGATGTCCTCAGGCATGCGTCTCTGCCGGGCATTGGCGCTACTGCTCGCGGACCGTTCTCAGGCATGCGTCTCTGCCGGGCATTGGCGCTACTGCTCGCGGACCGTCCTCAGGCATGATGGCGGGCATGACGGAGACCCCGCAGCCCCTGTACGACAGGCACGCCGACACCCTCAACCGCGCGCTGACCGCGATCACGGAGCGGGGCTACTGGTCCGCGTACCCCGAATCGCCCAGCCCCCGGGTGTACGGCGAGACCGCCGCCGCCGACGGCAAGGCCGCCTTCGAGGCGTACCTGGGTGGCGACTTTCCTCTCGACCAGCCGGGCACGGGCGGGCGGATCGCCACCGAGGCGAGCCCGTTCGGTGTGGAGCTGGCGGTGCGCTATCCGCACGCCACCCCCGACGAGCTGATCGCCGCCGCCTCCGCCGCGCTGCCGGCGTGGCGCGACGCCGGCCCGCAGGCCCGGGTGGGCGTCTGCCTGGAGATCCTCGACCGGCTGCACAAGAACATCTTCGAGCTGGCCAACGCGGTGCAGTTCACCAGCGGGCAGGCGTTCGTGATGGCCTTCCAGGCCGGCGGCGCGCACGCGCTGGACCGGGCGTTGGAGGCGCTGGCGTACGGGTACGCCGAGATGACCCGGCACCCGGGCACGGCGGGCTGGGAGAAGCCCGCCGGCAAGGGCGACCCGCTGCGGATGACCAAGACCTTCCACGTGGTGCCCCGTGGAGTGGCGCTGGTGATCGGCTGCAACACCTTCCCGACCTGGAACTCGTACCCGGGGCTGTTCGCCTCGCTGGTCACCGGCAACCCGGTGATCGTCAAGCCGCACCCGCGCGCGGTGCTGCCCCTGGCCGTCACTGTGAAGTACGCCCGGGAGGTCCTCGCCGAGGCCGGTTTCGACCCGAACCTGATCCTGCTGGCCGCCGAGGCGCCCGGCGAGAAGCTCGCCAGTGACCTGGCACTGCACCGGTCCGTGAAGATCGTCGACTTCACCGGCTCCACCGAGTACGGCGACTGGCTGGAGACGCACGCCCGGCAGGCGGCCGTCTACACCGAGAAGGCCGGACTGAACACGGTGGTGATCGACTCCACCGACGACTTCGCCGGCATGTGCCGCAACCTCGGGTTCACGCTGACCCTCTACAGCGGTCAGATGTGCACCACCTCGCAGAACATCCTCATCCCGGCCGGCGGTATCGAGACCGACCAGGGGCACAAGAGCTTCGACGAGGTGGCCGGCGGGATCGCCGCGGCGGTCGGCAAGCTGACCGCCGACCCGGCCCGGGGCGTCGAGCTGACCGGCGCCATCGTCAACGACGGGGTGCTGGAGCGGCTGGCCGAGGTGACCAAGGTCGGCGCGCCGGTGCTGGAGTCGCGGGCCGTGGCACACCCGGCGTACGCCGACGCGGTGGTGCGTACCCCGACGATCGTGAAGCTGGCCGCGGACGACGCGGACACCTACGGCCGGGAGTGGTTCGGGCCGATCTCGTTCGCCATCGCCACCGACTCCACCGCGCACAGCCTGGAGTTGATGCGCCGGACCGTCGGCGAGAAGGGCGCGCTCACCGCGGGGGTCTACTCGACGGACGAGGCGGTGCTCGACGCCGCCGAGGCGGTGGCGGTCGAGGTCGGGGTGCACCTGTCCTGCAACCTGACCGGCGGGGTCTTCGTCAACCAGTCGGCGGCCTTCTCCGACTTCCACGGCAGCGGTGCCAACGCGGCGGCCAACTCGGCGCTTACCGACGGCGCCTACGTCTCGAACCGCTTCCGGATCGTGCAGTCTCGGCGGCACGTCTGATTCTGGCTGCGGTCGGGGTTTCCGGGGCAGCCCGACCCACTCCGGGCGGTCAGGCTTGATCCCCGCGCGGGTCGGGCCGCCCCGGAAACCCTTCGTGGGCACGCTGGTCGGGGCGCTGCCGGCTCTTGGGCAGCAGCTCTAGGCCGGTCGGCGCATTTGCAGCTCGGTCAGTGCCGGGACCGTGGGGTGTGGGACGCGTACGCCGGTGTCGGTGAAGCCCAGCCGCTGGTAGGCGCGGTAGGCGCGGTCGTTGCCGACCACCACCTCCAGCATCAGCTCCGGCCGGCCACAGGCTCGGGACCAGGCTGCCACCTCGTCGATCAGCTCGCCGAGCAGCCCGCTGCCCCGCCGGGCCGGGGTGACGTACACGGCGTAGATGACGGTCAGCTCGGGCTCGTTCGGGGCGACTGTGCCACCGGCGTGCCCGACCAGCCGGCCGCCCGGGTCGGCGATGAACTGCGCCCTGTTGGGCCCGAGCGAGGTGTACGCGACCCGGGCGGCGTACTCGGCGTGGGAGAGCGCCGCGGCCTGGGCCACGGTCTCCAGAAAGGCCAGCGGTGCGTCGGCGAGCATCTCCAGGCGCAGCGCCCGCATCCGGGCGGCGTCCTCCGGGCGTACCCGACGGATCTTCGTCGGCCGGAGGCCTGGATCGGTGGTCATGCCCGCATGCCTATCACAGGGGTGGACGACGGTTTCGACGTCCTCGATCGCGTCGTCGAGGTACGCGCCTCCGCTGCGCGCCTGCGTCTGTTCCGCAACCTGGTCGCCAGGGCGGGATCGTCGCGGGCGACACGAGGCGACAGGTGCCGCAGCGCCGTCCGCAGCGCGCCGGTAGTTATGAGCATGGATTGCTTTGATCGAAAACAGGGGATGGCTCCTGCTGTCGGAAACGCGCTCGATGCCGCCCGTGATGTGCCCGATTTGCGGTAGTGCGCGGCCGTCACTCCTCGTGTAGCGTGCGATTTCGGTCACCCATTTCAGCGGTCGACGTCGATCGGTGAAGCGGTGGTCGGAAGGCGTTCGGCCCTGCCGTGCGCCGGGGCCAGGCAACGCCGCGCAGAGTGAGGAAGTGCACCGTGGCACAGGGCACCGTGAAGTGGTTCAACGCCGAAAAGGGCTACGGCTTCATCGCCGTCGACGGCGGTCAGGACGTGTTCGTCCACTTCTCCGCGATCGAGATGGACGGTTACAAGGCGCTGGACGACGGTCAGCGGGTTGAGTTCGAGATCGCCCAAGGTCAGAAGGGTCCGCAGGCGGAGCACGTCCGCGTCGTCGCCTGAAATTCTCGGCCGGCCGGCCGGTGAATCGCCTCCGGTCGTCGGAGGGTCGGGGCTGTGGTGGTGACGCCCACCCGGGAAGATCGTGAACCGTCCAGCCGATGCTGAGGAGGGTTCATGACCGACCAGCCACCCCCGCCCACCCCACCCCTCGGGCCGGGGGAGCCGGGTCCGTCCGACCCGACCTCGCCCGGCACGCCGCCTGCCTCCGGCGCGGCCCCCGGCATGCCGCCGGGCACGCACTTCGGTCCGCCGCCGGGCATGCCGCCGGGCGCGCCCTCCGGTCCGCCGCCCGGTTGGGATCCGGCGCAGGGTGGTTGGGGGCCGCCGCAGCAGCAGGGCTGGGTCTTCCCGCCCACCGGCGGCTACCCGCCCGGGGTGGGTCCGTACGGCGGGCAGCCGTGGTATCCGGGGCCACCGGTCGGCTGGTACCCGCCGGGTCACGGCCTCGACCCCAACGATCCCCTGGTCACTCCGCCCGGTGCCGGAATCTACGGCTGGCTCAATCGGGTCAACGGCGCGCTGCGTCGGGGTTGGCGGCAGTTGGTGCCGATCCTGCTGCTCACCCAGGTGCTGCCGTCGGCGGTCCTCTCGGTCATCTCGCTGGCCGTGGACCCGTCGGCCGGCTGGGAGGCGCAGGCCGATCTGGACCCGGCGGCCGGGCTGCCGGACAACTTCGCCGTCGACATGGCAACCCTTCTCGTGGCACTGATCGGCGGCAGCCTGCTCTTTGGTCTGGTGCAGGCGGTGGGGTGGGCCGCCGGCAGTTGGGTGATCACGCAGCAGGCCGCTGGCCGGCCGGCCAGCATCGACGCGGCGCTGCGGTACGGCGTGCGCCGGGCGCTCGGTCTGTGGGGCTGGACTCTGCTGATCAGCGTGCTCGTCGGCGTAGGTGTCTGTTTCTGCCTGCTGCCGGGCATCTACCTGGCGTTCGCGCTGAGCATGGCCGGCCCGGTCTACCTCTTCGAACGGCGCAACCCGATCGGCCGGTCGTTCCGGATGTTCCACGACCGGCTCGGGCTGCTGCTCGGCCGGGTGGCGCTGGTGGCCGGGGTGGTGATCGTCGGCAGCATGATGGGCGGCTTCCTGGAGTCGCTGGGCATCGTGGCGCTGGGCCCGGACCCGCTGGCGTCGCCGGGCGCCGCGGTCGTGGCGGTGGCCGTGATCGGCGTCACCGCGGTGCTGGTCCTGCCGGCCCACCTCGTCCAGTTGGTCGGCCTGCTGGTCACGTACACCGAGCAGCGGGCCCATGAGGCACCGGTGAACAGCGCCGGACTGGCGGCGGAACTCGGCTGAGCGCCCCCATCGTGCTTGCACTCGGCAGGGGAGAGTGCTAAACAAGTCATTGGCACTCGCATACCGTGAGTGCCAATGGTCGGGACGGTGGGGCCAGGTTGCACCGGCGTGGAGACGCCGGGGTGGCATGGCCGGTCGTCGCGGGCTATCCGGCCCGGCCGAAGGACGTCGTCGTCGCCAGGTGGCGACGTCCCAAGGTGCGTACACCAGGCGGCCCATCCGGGGCACACATCTCGGGTGGCCCGTGAGTGTCCAGGAGGACAACGCCGTATGGCCAAGATGATCGCGTTCGACGAAGAGGCTCGCCGTGGCCTCGAGCGAGGCATGAACCAGCTCGCTGACGCCGTAAAGGTGACCCTCGGCCCCAAGGGCCGCAACGTCGTGCTCGAGAAGAAGTGGGGTGCCCCCACCATCACCAACGATGGTGTGAGCATCGCCAAGGAGATCGAGCTCGAGGACCCGTACGAGAAGATCGGCGCCGAGCTGGTCAAGGAGGTCGCCAAGAAGACCGACGACGTTGCCGGTGACGGCACGACGACGGCGACCGTCCTGGCTCAGGCCCTGGTGCGCGAGGGCCTGCGCAACGTGGCCGCTGGCGCCAACCCGATGGCCCTGAAGCGGGGCATCGAGGCTGCGGTCGCGAGCGTCTCGGAGGAGCTGTCCAAGCTCGCCAAGGACGTCGAGACCAAGGAGCAGATCGCCTCCACCGCCTCCATCTCCGCTGGTGACAGCACCGTCGGCGAGATCATCGCCGAGGCGATGGACAAGGTCGGCAAGGAAGGCGTCATCACCGTCGAGGAGAGCAACACCTTCGGGCTGGAGCTGGAGCTCACCGAGGGCATGCGCTTCGACAAGGGCTACATCTCGGCCTACTTCATGACCGACCCGGAGCGCATGGAGGCCGTCTTCGACGACCCCTACCTCCTGATCGTCAACAGCAAGATCGCGTCGGTCAAGGACCTGCTCCCGATCCTGGAGAAGGTCATGCAGTCGGGCAAGCCGCTGCTGATCATCGCCGAGGACATCGAGGGCGAGGCCCTGGCCACCCTGGTCGTCAACAAGGTCCGGGGCACCTTCAAGTCGGTCGCCGTCAAGGCGCCGGGCTTCGGTGACCGCCGCAAGGCCATGCTCGCCGACATCGCCATCCTCACCGGCGGCCAGGTCATCAGCGAGGAGGTCGGCCTCAAGCTCGACGCCGTCGGCGTCGACATGCTGGGCCGCGCCCGCAAGGTCGTGGTGACCAAGGACGAGACCACCATCGTCGACGGTGCCGGCGACGCCGAGCAGATCCAGGGTCGGGTCAACCAGATCCGGGCCGAGATCGACAAGAGCGACTCCGACTACGACCGCGAGAAGCTGCAGGAGCGGCTGGCCAAGCTGGCCGGTGGCGTCGCGGTGATCAAGGTCGGCGCGGCCACCGAGGTCGAGCTCAAGGAGCGCAAGCACCGCATCGAGGACGCCGTTCGCAACGCGAAGGCGGCCGTCGAGGAGGGCATCGTCCCGGGTGGTGGCGTCGCGCTGGTGCAGGCCGGCAAGACCGCCTTCGACAAGCTGGACCTGGTCGGCGACGAGGCGACCGGTGCCAACATCGTCAAGGTCGCGCTGGACGCCCCGCTGCGGCAGATCGCCGTCAACGCCGGCCTTGAGGGCGGCGTCGTGGTGGAGAAGGTCCGTAACCTCGAAGCGGGTCACGGCCTCAACGCCGCCAACGGCGAGTACGTCGACCTGCTGGCCGCGGGCATCATCGACCCGGCCAAGGTGACGCGCTCGGCGCTGCAGAACGCCGCCTCCATCGCGGCGCTCTTCCTCACCACCGAGGCTGTTGTCGCGGACAAGCCGGAGAAGAACCCGGCTGCCCCGGCTGGCCCGGGTGGCGGAGAGATGGACTTCTGAGTCCAGTCCGACACAGAACGGGGCGGGCCGCTGACGCGGTCCGCCCCGTTCGTCGTCAGGTGGGCAGTGGGCGCTGGTTGCGCCGTTTCTTCGCCTGGTCGTACGGCGGAGGCAGTTGGATCGGCGCGTCCACCATCTCCTGCGACTCCTCGACCACCGACGTGCCGTCGGTGGTCATCTCGGCCAGTTGCTCGGCGTCGCCGTAGTCGAGTCGGTCGAACGGCAGTTGACCGGGGAGTTCAGCGACCGGCTTCCAGGTGATCGGCGGGCCGTCCTCGGTCTGGTCATCATCCGTGGTCATGGCTGCCTCCTCTACCGAAACGGTAGGGGGCGTCGATGATCGATGCGGGGCGAACGCGTTATCTGGGTCTATGTCCCGTTCGCCCTTTAATCGACATGGAGTGTCCGCCGGTACAGGAAGAAGACCCGCTCGATCCGGGCACTCGCGCTGCCCGAGTAGAACGGCACCGGCCCCACCCAGCCGATCTGAGCCCGGTCCAGCCCCGCCGCCCGCTGGTCACGCAGGCAGCGCCGCAGCAGCACCCCACCGATGCCCGAACCCTCGGCGGCCGGCGCGGTGCCCATCGGCCCGAACCAGCTCGGTCGGGACGACCCGTACGCGGCGAAACCCAGCACCTCACCGGCTCGCTCCGCGAGGTGGCAACCGGCGCCCTCGCGACCCACCGACCCGGCCAACTCGCCGTCCCACGTGCCACCGAAGGCGGACCGGGCGAACGCGGTCAACGCCGGCAGGTCCGCTGGCACCGCCCGGCGTACGGTGATGCCCTGATCGGCCAGCCGCCGCTCCGCCGCCTCGGTGGACCGCAGCGCCGGCGACCCGTCGTACGACAGGTCGGCGGTCATGTTCCAGGCGGTCCGGTCCTGCCGGTAGCCCAGCGCGAGAGCGGTGCAGACCGCCGCCGTGTAGCGGACGTCGATGCCCGGCCACGCGTAGTACGGCGGGTTGCCGGCCAGCAGCACCTCGGTCACGCCGCGCTCGGCGAGCACCCGCTCGGCCCGAGCCAGCAGCGTCCGGCCGACACCCCGGCGACGCTGGTCGGGCAGCACCGCGACCAGATCGACGTGCCCGGTGGACGGGTCGCTCGACGACACCGAGCAGAGCAGAACCCCGACCAGATCAGCATCCCGGTACGCGCCAAGCGCGGCCACCGGACGGTCGGCGGCGGCCCGGGGCCAGAGCACGTCCACGATGGCAGCGGCCTCGGCGGCGTCCTCGGGCAGGTCGAGAGCCCGCACGCAGAGCCGTACCACGGTGGAAACCAGGTCGGGGGTCAGCTCGGTGACGGTGATCTCGACGTCCATGGTGGCCGACCCTAGATCACCGTGTGCCGAGCCGCGCTCCCGCCCATCGAGCCGAAACGACGTCCCGCCTATCGCCGGGCGGCCTGGACGGCGGCGTAGGCGTCGACCTGGCCCGCGCCGGTGACGTTGGCCGGGCCGCCACAGGCGTCGGCCGGGTCGCGGGAGCTGTAGGTCGGCTCGGCCGATGTGGCGGTGTCCCGCAGGATCTGCCGGGTCCGGGGCAGGTCACCGACGAGCGCCGGGTTCGCTGACCACATCAGCGCGACCACTCCGGCGACCTGCGGGGTCGCCATCGAGGTGCCGTCCAGTGCGGCGTACCCGCCGCCCGGCATCGCCGACACCACACCCACCCCCGGTGCCAGCAGGTCCGGTTTGCCCGCACTGCCCGGCACCGGACCGCGCGAGGAGAACTCGGCCACCCGCCGCTGCGCGTCGACCGCGCCCACGGTCAGCACGTTCGAGTACGGCGCGGGCGGGTCGTCGATCGACCCGCACCACGGGCCGGTGTTGCCGGCGGCGGCGACCACGAAGATCCCGGCGGCATCCAGAGCCGTGCTGGCCGGCAGCAGCGCGACCGGGTCGCAGCCCTCGATCGGCGGGCAGCCCCACGAGTTGGTCAGCACCTGCGGGGCGCGCTCCGGCCGGCCGTCGGTGAACGGGTCACCTCCGGTCGGGAAGGGGGCCAGCATGAACTGGAGGCACTCCAGGTAGTGCCCGGGGCTGCCCAGGTTGCGGTCCAGGTTGACGCAACCCACCCACTGCGCGTCCGGCGCCACCCCGATGCCGTCCCGTCCGACCGCGCTTCCGACCGTGTGGGTGCCGTGCCCGCCCTGGTCGTTCGGGGCGCGGGTGCCGTTCCACGGGTCGTACCAGGAGTCGTCCCCGCCGCGGAACCCGGCCCGCAGCGTCGGGTGGCCTCCGTCCACTCCGGAGTCGGAGCTGCCTACCACGATGCCCGCTCCGGTCACCCCGAGCTGTGACCAGACGCGGTCGGCGCCGATCTGCCGGATGTTCCACTCCGGGCCGGTGGGTGCCGGCGCGGTGCCCCGGGTCTGCCCCGCCGGGGCGGGCAGTGGCCGCAGGCGCTGGCTGACCAGCACCCGGGCCACCTCGGGCCGACGCGCCAGCCAGGCCCGCACGAACGGGCCGCCGTCCACCTCGACCGCGTTCACCAGGTAGTACGGCACCGGGTCGAGTCGTAGCCGGGTCACGTCCCGGCGCAGGTCGGCCTGGCTCCGCTCGGCGGTGGCCACGAGCCGCCGGTAGACCTCGGCCGCCCGGGCGTCGCGTCCGGCCTGCCCGGGTGTGCCGGCCGGCAGACCGGTCAGGTCGGCCTGCTCCCGCAGCACCACCAGCAGCCGCTCGCCGTGCAGCCCGGGTTGTCCCGGCCCGACGTCGACGACGACCGCCGTCACCAGCAGCACCGCCGCCGTCAACGCGGCCACCCGACGGCTCGGCGTCCGCGCCGCCGGTCGGGCCAGCAACACCCCGTACCCGATGGCGACCAGGACCGCGACGGCGAGCCCGGCACCGGCGGCGACCGCCACCCAGAACGGCACGTCGCGGGTGCCGACCAGCAGCAGGGTGATCTCTTCCGGGTCGGTGAACGCCAGCGGTCCGAGCACGGCCAGGCCGACTAGCCACCCGGTCGCGGCCCGGCCGGTACGGGAGGCGTCCGTCGCCGCCCCGGATGTCGGCCGCAGGATCGCGGCCCAGAGGGCGGCCAGCGCGAAACCCGCCGGTGGCAGCGTCAGCAGGGCGGGCAGTTGTGCGCCGGACTCGCCGACACCGGCGGCGAGCAGCAGCAGCGCCACCCCGGCGACCAGGCCACCGACCAGCACCAACCGGGCCGGGCGGGGCGGCCGGCCGATCGCGAACCGGGACCAGAAGGTGGCGTCCAGCAGTGTCGCCGCCAGCACGCCCAGGGCGGCGGCGGCCAGCGCCGCGAGCGCGGTCTCCAACAGCCCGCCGAGCGCGCCGAGCCAGGCCCAGGGCAGCAGGAGCGCGAGCCCGGCGGCGACCGCGAGCAGCGGCACGGGTCGGCGCATCGCCCGCCCGCGCCCGGCCGGCTCCGGAGCGCCGACGGCCCCGGTCGCCCCGCCGCCGCCGGCACTGTCGGGCGCAGCCCCGCCGCCGCTGTCGGGCGCGCCCTCGGCTGCGGCGTCGGGGCCCGGCCTGCTGCCGACGCCCGAGCGGGTGGACGCCGACCGGCGTGCCCACCAGCGTAGGACGAGCGTCGTGAGCGCCGTCGCGCCGGCCAGCACGGCCAGGTACGCCTCGTGGTGCACCGGCGGCACGATCCGCACCAGCGTCAGCACCGCGAGCGTGAGTGCCGCGCCCAGCCAGGCCCGCCCGGTGGCCCGGACGGCGGCCGAGCGGGGCAGTAAGGCCAGCAGCACGGCGGGAGTGCCCACCAGCGCGGCGGTGAACAGGCCCAGCACCGGCCAGAGCCAGCCGACCCGGTCTCGCCCGAAGCTCAGCAGCACCTGGTCGGTGAGCCAGCCACCGGACTGGGCGACGACGGTGACCGCCACCGTCCAGCCGCCGGCCAGGACGGCCGCGACCACCGGCCACGGGTTGGCCCGGGCCGTGGCCCACGGCTGGTGGGGCGGTGGTTGACCAGCGGGTGACGTAGAGCCGACCTGCATGACTCGCACAGTACGGGGCGAGCGCCGCATGTCGACCGGTGACCATGGCGGCTACGGTGGACAGGTGCGTGATCCGAATGTCTCCCGAGCCGTCGCCGGCCAGCTCTCGCCGGTCCGCCGTGCCTCCGACCTGCGCCGACTGCGTGCCGAGCGCTTCGACGTGCTGGTCATCGGGGGCGGCGTGACAGGTGCCGGTGCCGCTCTGGACGCCGCGTCCCGAGGGCTGAAGGTGGCCCTGGTCGAGGCCCGCGATCTCGCCTCGGGCACCTCGAGCCGGTCCAGCAAGCTCATCCACGGTGGGCTGCGCTACCTGGAGCAGTTGGAGTTCCATCTGGTCCACGAAGCGCTGACCGAGCGGGGTCTGCTGGCGACCCGACTCGCGCCGCACCTGGTTCGCCCGGTGCCATTCCTGGTGCCGCTGCCGGCGGGTCGGGGTCTGCGGGACCTACCCGCCCGGATCTTCCGCCGCTCGTACTACGGCGCAGGTGTGGCCACCTACGACGCCTTCGCCGGTCTATTCGGTGGCGGCCGGGGCATGCCGCTGCACCGGCACCTGACCCGGGAGGGGGCTCGGCGGATCTTCCCGAGCCTGCGGGCCGACGCGCTGGCCGGGGCGATCCGCTACTACGACGGGCAGGTCGACGACGCCCGACTGGTGGTCACCCTGGCCCGCACCGCGGCCAGCCTCGGCGCCACGGTGGTCAGCAGCACCCGCGCTGTGGGGCTGATCCGGCAGGCGCGGGAGGTCACCGGCGTCCGGGTTCGCGACCTGGAGGCGCCGGCCGGGTCCCCGGACGCCGAGTTCGAGGTGCAGGCCCGCACGGTGATCGCCGCCACCGGTGTGTGGAGCGACGACATGTCCCGGATGCTCAACGACGTGGGGCTGCGGCCCGGCATCCGGGTGCGCGCCTCGAAGGGGGTGCACCTGGTGGTGCCGCGCTCGGCGATCACCGGTGAGACGGGGCTCATCCTGCGTACGGCGCGTTCGGTGCTCTTCGTCATCCCGTGGGGCGGGCACTGGATCATCGGCACCACGGACACCGACTGGCGCCTGGACAGATCCCACCCGGCGGCCTCGGCCAGCGACATCGACTATCTGTTGCAGCAGGTCAACACCGTGCTGGACCGGCCGTTGACCACCGCCGACATCGAGGGCGTCTACGCCGGGCTGCGCCCGTTGCTGGCCGGCGAGGCCGACTCCACCTCGAAGCTCTCGCGCGAGCACGCCGTGTTCGAGCCGATGCTGGGGCTGCTGCTGGTCGCCGGCGGCAAGTACACGACGTACCGGGTGATGGCCTCGGACGTGGTCGACCGGGCGGTGCGTCGGTTGGGTGGCGCCCGCGCGTCGCGTACCGCCGACCTGCCGTTGCTCGGCGCGGACGGCTATCCGGCGCTGTGGCGGGACCGTGCCGACCTGGCCCGTCGGCACGGTGTGCCGGTGGGCGTGCTGGAGCACCTGCTAGAGCGGTACGGCAGCCTCACGCTGGACCTGCTCGCGATGATCGACGCCGATCCGCTGCTCGGCTCGCCTCTGGCCGGGGCTCCGGAATACCTGGCCGCCGAGGTCGCGTACGCGGCGCGGGCCGAGGGTGCGCTGCACCTGGAGGACGTGCTGACCCGGCGGACCCGGATCTCCTTCGAGACCAGTCACCGTGGCCTGGAATCGGCGGAGCACGCCGCCGAGCTGATGGGCGCGGTGCTCGGTTGGGACGCGGCGACCCGGGCCCGCGAGGTCGAGCACTACCGCGTGCGGGTGGAGGCGGAGCGGCAGTCCCAGTTGATGCCGGACGACGCGGCGGCGGACGCGGCCCGACTGGGCGCTCCGGACGTTCGGGGTTACGCCGCGGACCGGGGTGACGAAGACGATCAGGCTGAGTTGCGTCCGTCCGCTCGGTGATGAAAAATACGTTACCAAGGGGTAACTAACGATACCCCCCCGAATGGTGGTTTCGGACGCTACCTACGGTGGGGTAGGTTCCGCGCGTGCCTTACCGCGCGCACTCCCGCCCGCTCGCTCTCCTTCTCGCTGCGGTGCTCGCCAGCGCCCTGACCGGTTGCGCGCCGCTCGACCGGGATGCGTCTGTGGAGCCGGCCGCGCAACCACCAGCCGGTGCGGCAGCGGGCGGGTCGGAGCCCGAGATTCCGACCACGATCGCCGTGGGTCAGGTCAGCCTGCTGCAACGGCTCGGCGCGGACGGCCCGATGCGCACCCTGAGCGTCCAACGGGACGGCAGTTGGCAGTGCCTCGACTGTGCCGGTGACGGGGTCACCTCCCGGGGCAGGCTCGCCCCGGAGTTGACCGAACGGCTTCAGGTGCTGCTGGCCGACCCGGCGCTGGCCAACGAGACCGACCAGGTCCGGCGGTACCGGGCGACCTGCATCGACGCCCTGACGTCCAGCCTGCTCACGTCCTCCGGGCTGGTCACCTCACAGGACTGCCCGGGTGAGGAGCGGACGGCGGTTGCGGGGGAGATCCTGCTGCTGCTCACCCAGGCAACCCCGGCCGAGATCGAGGGCTGACCAGAGCCCTCGGGTCAGAGCACCTTGCCGGGGTTGAGCAGGCCGGCCGGGTCGAGCGCCGACTTGATCGCCTGGTGCACCCGGACGCCGACCGGGCCGATCTCCCGGGCCAGCCAGTCCCGCTTGAGCAGCCCGACCCCATGCTCGCCGGTGCAGGTGCCGCCCAGGTCCAGGCCGAGCCGCATGATCTCGTCGAACGCCCGCCGGCCCCGCTCCACGCTCGCCGGGTCGGCCCGGTCGACGACGATGTTCGGGTGCATGTTGCCGTCCCCGGCGTGCCCCACCACGCCGATCGGCACCTCGCACTCCGCCGCGATCCGGGCCACCCCGTCCAGCAGCGCGGCGAGCGCGCCGCGCGGCACCGCCACGTCGTCGATCACCAGGCCACCATTGCCGCCCGGGTACGCGTCGGCGGCGAACTTCTCCATCGCCGGGTGGGCCAACCGTCGGGCCTGCAACAACGCCGCCGCCTCCACCGCGTCGGTGGCCGCGTAGACCTCGTCGGCGCCGGCGGCCTCGCACACCTCGGCCAGGCCGGCCAGGTCGTCGGCCGCCCGGCTGCCGGTGTCGGCGGCGGCCAGCAGCAGGGCCTGCGCGTCGGTCCGCAACCCCATCGGTTGGTACGCCTCGATCGCCCGCAGGTGGGTCTGGTCCAGCAACTCCAGCAGGCTGGGGCTGAGACCCTGTGCGGCGATCTCCGCCACCGCCGCGCCGGCAGCCGCCGTGGACGGGAAGACGGCGACCAGGGTCAGCGATTCGGCCGGGGCGGGGCGCAGCGCCACCGTCACCTCCGTGATCACCCCGAGGGTGCCCTCCGAGCCGACGAAGAGCCGCGTCAGGTCGTAGCCGGCCACCCCCTTGGCGGTACGCCGGCCGGTGCGCAGCACCTCGCCGGAGGCGAGCACCACCTCCAGGCCGAGCACGTACTCGGTGGTCACCCCGTACTTGACGCAGCACATGCCCCCGGCGTTGGTGGCCACGTTGCCGCCGATGGTGGACGACTCCCAGGAGCCGGGGTCCGGCGGGTACCAGAGCCCCTGCTTGGCCACCGCCGCCGCCAGCGTCGCATTGACCACACCCGGCTGGACCACCGCGATCCGGCTCACCGGGTCGATCTCCCGGATCTCGTTCATCGCGACGGTGCTGAGCACCACCGCGCCGTCCACCGCGTTCGCCGCGCCGGCCAGCCCGGTCCGCGCACCCTGCGGCACCACCGGTACGCCGTGCCGCGCCGCCGCCCGCACCACCGCGACCACCTGTTCCGTGCTGGTCGGGCGGGTCACCACCAGAGGAGTGCCGGCGGCGCAGAGGTCGGCCTCGTCCCGCTCGTGCATGCGCAGCAGATCCGGGTCGGTGAGCACGGCGTTCTCGCCCAGCGCGGCGCGCAGGTCGTCGAGGAGTCCGGTGGGGGCCATGCAGCCGAGGCTAGGTCGCCGGCCGCCGATCATCAACATGATCGACTCTGCGGGCTAACTTGGGCACATGCTCTACCTGGACCGGCCAGCCTGGCCGTGGCGCGGCCGGCTCTGGTCACACCTGATCAGCGACGTCTCCTACGCCGAGCTGCACGCCTTCGCCGAGGCGCTGGGCGCACCCCGGCGCGGCTTCGACCGCGACCACTACGACATCCCGGCCGACCGGTTCGCGGCGGCGGTGTGGCTCGGAGCCCGGGTGGTGCCGAGCCGGGAGCTGGTCCGGTTGCTCCGCGACGCCGGCCTGCGCCGCCCGAAGCACCTGGTCAGCCCGCGAGCGTCGACGGCCCGCTGAGGCTGGCCAGCTCCCGGCGCAGGTTGTCCCGGGCCGGCTGCTCCCATCGGTCGGCGAGAGGGGGCAGCCGGAACAGCGCGGGCAGCGCCAGCAGCGCGGTGAGCACGCCGGCCCGACCCGTCCGGAAGGCCGGCTCGGGCACGTGCGCGTACTCCTGCCGGATGGCCGCCGCGTAGCGGTCGTAGGCGGCCGGCGGCGCGGCCAGCACGGCGAGGTCCGCGTCGCAGAGCAGGGCGCCGTCCCGATCGTCCGTCGGCACCGCGTGCCCGGCGGTGAGCAGCACGAGCCGGCGCACCTCGGCCACCGCGGTCGCCGGCACCCCGAGCCTGGTGAGCAGGCTCTCGGCCAGCGCGGCGCTGTCCCGTTCGTTGGTGTCGCCGGGCGCCCGCGGGTCGTAGATCGCGTCGTGGCACCAGCCGGCCAGGCGGACCAGGTCGGGCCGGTCGGCCAGCGCGGCGTGCCCGTCCACCACGTCGAGTACGGCGGTCAGGTGCGCCACGGTGTGGTAGCGCCGGTGCGGCTCCCGCCACCGGGTGAGCAGGTGCTCCCCGGCCCGGGTCGCGGCATCGTCGAGCGTCACCCCGGCACCCCGGGCTGCCGCCCGCCACCGGTCCAGCAGGTCGGTCACCGCCCGAGTCTGCCGCATTCGTCCCGTGCGCGTGGGGCGGGAGGATTCAGCGGGCTCGCCTCGGGTAGTCGCGCCCATGGCAGCGGCCCGCGACAAGAAACCACCGATGGTGCGCCGTGCCCCGTTGCGGGAAGGACTGGTGGACGTCGACGGCGCGCGCATCGCCGAGGCTACCGAGGAGCTGCGCCACCGCGGGCGGGCCACCCTGCACGACCGGCTGCACCGGGTACGGATGGCCGGTGGGCTGGCCGTCCAGGCCGGGCTGGCCGCCGGGCTGGCGTACCTGATCTCGCACAAGCTGCTCGGCAACCCGCAGCCGGTCTTCGGGCCGATCTCCGCGGTCGGCACCCTGGCCGCGTCGGTCGGGCAACGATTCCGCCGGACCGTGGAGCTGATCCTCGGAGTGGCGATCGGGGTGGCGATCGGCGACGTCCTGGTCTACCTGCTCGGCACCGGGGCGTGGCAGCTCGGCCTGGTGGTCACGGTGGCGATCCTGCTCACCATCTTCGCCGGGGCCAGCGTGGCCATCGTCATCCAGGCGGCGGCCACGGCGGTGCTGATCGTGACGCTGAGCCCTTCCACGGAGGATCTGGAGATCCCGCGCTTCATCGACGCGTTCCTCGGCGGCGGGGTCGCGCTGCTGGTGACGGCGGTGCTGCTGCCGTTGAACCCGCTGCGGGTGATCAATCGGGCCGTCCGGCCGGCGCTGGACCTGCTCGCCGACCAGCTCGACGCCGCCGCCGACGGGCTGCGCAAACGGGACCGCGACGCCATCCAGCGGGCACTGGACCGGATGCGCAACAACAAGGAGGAGTTGGCCACCCTGGCCGAGGCGATCGAGGGCGCGAAGGAGACGGCCACCCTCTCCCCGGCCCGCTGGCACCGCCGCGGCGAACTGACCCACTACGCGGAGGCGGCCGATCCGATCGACCGGGCGATGCGCAACACCGGCACGCTGATCCGCCGGTCCGTCACGCTGATCGAGGATGAGGAGCCCGTACCGGACCCGATGCCGGACGGGATCGCGCACCTCGCCGAGGCGGTCCGGCTGCTCAAACAGGAGTTCGCGGCGGGCCAGGAGCCACAGAAGGCACGGGAGCGGTCGCTGCGGGCGGTCAGCGAGGCCGGCCGGGCGTACGGCGCCGGGGTCGGCTTCTCGGGCAGCGTGGTGGTCGCCCAGATCCGGACGACGGCGAGTGACCTGCTGGTGGCCTCCGGGATCGAGCAGGAGGAGGCGAACCGGTGGATCCGCACCGCATTCGGGGAGCAGGAGAGGCCGGTCGGTGAGCCGGCCGAGCCGGGCGAGGCGCCGAAGCCGCCCACCGCGCCGCCCATCGGCTGAGCGCTCAGCCCAGCGTGGCAAGCGCCGCGAGCAGCCGGTCCACCTGGGCCGCGGTGCTGCCCAGGCCGATGCTGGCGCGCAACGCGGTGGGCGGAAGATCCCGCCGGCCGGTACGTCCCGCCGCCTCGGCGAGCAGCCGCCGGGCCAACGGGTGGGCACAGAACAACCCGTCCCGTACGCCGATCCGGTGCTCGGCGGCCAGCCGGGCGGCCACCTCCGCGGAGTCCCGGCCGGCGACCACGAACGAGACGATGCCGACCCGTGGCGCGTCCGGGCCGAAGGTGCGCAACTCCACCACGTGCGGCAGGGCGGCGATGCCGGCGCGCAGCCGGGCAAGCAGAGCCTGCTCGTCGGCGGCCAGCGCGGCCCGGTCGGCGTCGCCCAGCGCCTCACACACCGCCGCCAGCGCCACCGCGCCCAACAGGTTCGGTGTGCCACCCTCGTGCCGTGCCGGGCCGGTCGTCCAGGCCACGTCGTGGGTGGCCGGCCCGACGTGGCTGGTCGCGCCGCCACCGGCCAGGTAGGGCGCGGCGGCGTCCAGCCAGTCCGATCGGCCGATGAGCACGCCCGTGCCGAACGGGGCGTACAGCTTGTGGCCGGAGACGGCCAGGTAGTCCACATCGAGCGTGAGCAGGTCGACCGGGGCGTGCGGGGCGAGCTGCGCGGCGTCGAGGACAATCCGGGCACCGTGCCGGTGGGCCACCCGCGCCAGCTCGGCGACCGGCCACCGCTCCCCGGTCACGTTGCTGGCACCGGTCACCGCGACCAGCACCGGCAGCGCCGGGTTGCTGTTCCGGCGCAGCTCGGTGAGGGCGGCGGCGAGGGCGCGTACCGCCTCGGCCGGGTCGGTGGGCACCGGCAGCCGGACCGAGCCGCGCGGCCACGGCAGCAGGTTGGCGTGGTGCTCGCCGGCGAAGGTGACCACCGTCGCGCCGGCGGGCAGGGCCCGAGCCAGCAGGTTGAGCGCGTCGGTGGTGTTCCGGGTGAAGATCACGTGATCGTCGGCACGGGCGCCGAAGAAGTCGCCGACCGTCTGCCGGGCTCGCTCGTAGCCCAGCGTGCAACGGCGCGACAGCGCGCCAGCGCCCCGGTGCACGCTCGCGTACCAGGGCAGCAGCTCGGTCACCGCGTCGGCCGCGGCCCGCGCGCACGGCGCGGTGGCCGCGTAGTCCAGGTTGATTTCGCCGGGTACGCCGAGCACGTCGAGCGGCGCCGCCGGAGCGGGCGCGGCGATCGTGGGCAGCGAGGGTACGAGGGTGACGGGCACGCCGGAACCTCCGGGGTCAGGGACCCCGGGCGTGATGTCGGGACGGGGTCCGCGCTTGCCCAGCACGCCGATCGGGCTGGGCCCGGTCATCACCCGGGGCACCCCACCGCGAACTGACGAGGGTTGCCGGCCAGCAAACCGGGGTTTGACGCTGGCGCTCGTGACCTGCGGAAAGCATAGCGGCTGTGGATGCGACCGGATCAGTCGGCACCGGATGGCTACGCTGACCGCATGGCCGACACCCCGCCCGGTGCACCCCTGCCGTCGTCGACGCCCGCGGCCCCGCCCGCCGGCGAGACGCCCCGGATGCCGCTGCGCCGACTGGGCTGGCGACGGTTCCTGGTGCTGGCCGGGGTGGTGTTGCTCATCGCCGCGTGCGCGCTGTTCATGGTCTTCACGCTCGGCCAGTCGCTCGGCGTACAGGCGCTGTTGGTCGGGGTCGTTGCCGCGATCCTGCCGGTGCCGGTGCTTGTCGCCTGCTTCCTCTGGCTGGACCGGTACGAACCGGAACCACTGAAGTACCTGATCTTCTGCTTCGGCTGGGGAGCATTCGTCTCCACCGCTGCCTCGCTCACCGTGAACGAGTTCTCGGCCGCCCGGTTCGCCGACTGGGGTCTGCCGACAGCGCTCACCGGGGTGCTGGTGGCACCGTTCATCGAGGAGTTGACCAAGGCCCTCGGCCCGATCCTGCTGCTGGTGTTCCGCCGCCGGGAGTGGTCCGGGATCACCGACGGGCTGGTCTACTGCGGGCTCTCCGCGGTCGGCTTCGCCATGGTGGAGAACATCCTCTACCTGGGCGGGTACGGCTACGCGGCAGGCGCCGACCGGTACGGCCCGGCGACCGGCACCCAACAGGTCATCGCCATCTTCATCGTCCGGATCCTCCTGTTCGGGTTCGCCCATCCGCTCTTCACCTCGATGGCCGGTGTGGGGCTGGGCATCGCGGCCCGAACGGCCGACCGTCGGGTCCGGGTGCTCGCCCCCGTCGCCGGGCTGTTGCTGGCGATGATGTTGCACGGCACCTGGAACCTGCTGCCCACGCTGACCCAGGCCACCGGCGAAGCAGTGATCATGTTGTACGGCTTCCTCGGCCTGATGGTCCCGGTCTTCTTCGGCATGGTGGGGCTCGCGCTGTGGCTGCGCGCGTGGGAGGGCCGGCTCACCGAACGGAGACTCCCGGACTACGTACGCGCCGGCTGGCTGAGCCCACCCGAGGTGGCCGCGCTGAGCAGCCTCGGCCGTCGGCACGCCGCCCGCAGCTGGGCGCGCCGGGTCGCCGGGGACGCCGGTGTACGGGCGATGCGGGGGTACCAGTTCAGCGCCACCCGGCTGGCGCTGCTGCGCGACGGGACGCTTCGCGGCCTGGACCGCAAGCCCGCCGACCTGGAGCGGACCGCTGCCGAGGAGCGGCAACTGCTGGAGGCGATCACGGCGTACCGGTCGTTCTTCGTGGGTCGGGACCCGCAGGCTCCGGTGGGGGTCTGGGACGGTAGCCGCTACCACCTGCGCTTCCCGGACGGTACGCAGCGTCCGGTGACCGCACCCGACGAGCCGGTGGTGCCGATTCCGGTGGTGCTGGCCCCGCCGCCGCCCCCGATGGGCTATGCGCCGCCCGGCTGGCACGGCGTGCGCCCCGCGACGCCCTGGCCGCCCGGTCACCCCTGACGGCGGTTGGTGGGGCGGGGCTCAGGTCATCAGGGTGGTGAGGAAGTCACCGAGCCCCTGGGCCATCGCCACCAGCATGGCCCCGATCGCCTTGAACATCTGCGCGGCGCCGTCCGGCCGGAACGCCATGAAGTAGATCAGGAACGCGACACTGCCCCAGGTCAGCAGCTTCTTAACGAATACCGGCATCGTCCCTCCCCAGGGCCACGGTCGCCGGCTGGCTTCCCGCCGTGCGGCCGGGCAAACGGCACGCGCCGCCGCCGGTGACCCGGGAGGCGCGTCCTAGAGGTAGAGGCCGGTGGAGTTGTTCTCGATCCGCTCGGCCGCCACGGCGTGCACGTCGCGCTCCCGCAGCAGCACGTACCCGCGGCCGTGCAGCTCGACCTCGGACCGGTCGTCGGGGTCGAAGAGCACCCGGTCGCCGGAGACGATGGCGCGGACGTTCGGCCCCACGCCGACGGCGGTGGCCCACGCCAGGCGCTTGCCGACGGCGGCGGTCGCCGGGATGACGATGCCGGCGGTGGAGCGCCGCTCGCCCTCGCTGCCGTCCATGCGTACCAGCACGCGGTCGTGCAGCAGGCGGATCGGCAGGCCGGCGTCGAAATCCTGGTCGGCGGTCACGGGGAGACGCTACCGTGTCGCCGGTGACCGGCTGCCGGTGGTTACGCCCGAGGTGGCTGGGGCATTGTGTGGCGGAACTGCCCTAGTGTGTCGGGAACGGACGTGCGCTGTCCGACCTCTCGCCGTGGGCGGGCTGATTCTTCTGCCAGGAGGTGCGCTTGAGCCGCTTCGAGCGGGTACGCGGGCGGCTGCGCCGCGCCTACCAGTCGACCCGGGAGTCGGTACACACCGGCCAGCAGAAGCCGAGTGACGCGCCGGAGACGCCCGGGCTGGCCTCGCCCGCCGTGCCGGGGCCCGTCGCCCCGCCGACGGCCACGGTCGTCGGCGCGGAGCCTCCGGTGGACCTGCACACGTCGACATCCAGTCGGGACGACGCCGACGTGCCGCACGGGCTGCGGATCGCCGCCGCCTGGTGCTGGCGGCTGATCGTGATCGGGGTGGTCGCCTGGGCGCTGCTCCGGATCGTCGGCACGGTCAAGATTGTGATCATCCCGCTGGCCATCGCGCTGCTGCTGTCGGCGCTGCTCGCGCCGGCCGTCGGCTGGCTGCTGCGGGCCCGGCTGCCCCGGTCGCTGGCCACGGCGGTGGTGCTGGTCGGCGGTCTGGCGGGGGTCGTCGGCACGCTGACCCTGGTGGTCAACGAGTTCATCCAGGGTGTGCCGGAGCTGAGCGCGAAGTCCTCCGAGGGCGTCCGGCAGATCCAGAACTGGTTGAAGACCGGCCCCCTGCACCTCTCCGACAACCAGCTCGACCGCTACATCACCGAGGCGCAGGGCTGGATCAACGACAACACCTCGAAGTTCACCAGCGGCGCGCTGAGCACCGCCGCGACGCTTGCGGAGGTGCTGACCGGCACGCTGCTGGTCCTCTTCGCCACGTTCTTCTTCCTGCGCGACGGCAGCCGGATCTGGCGGTTCCTCGTACGGCTGCTGCCGGTGGCCGCCCGCTGGAAGGTCGACGACGCGGGCCGCGCCTCCTGGCAGACCCTTGTCGCGTACGTCCGCGCGACCGTGCTGGTGGCCTTCATCGACGCGGTCGGCATCGGCATCTTCCTGGTCATCTTCGACGTCCCGTTCGCGTTCCCGCTCGCGGCGCTGGTGTTCCTCGGCGCGTTCATCCCGATCGTCGGCGCGGCGCTCTCCGGCGGCGTGGCGGTCCTGGTGGCGCTGGTCGACAGCGGCCCGGTCACCGCGCTGATCATCCTGGGCGCCGTGATCGGTGTGCAGCAGGTGGAGGGGCACGTACTCCAGCCGCTGATCATGGGTCGGGCGGTGGCCATCCACCCGCTCGCGGTGATCATCGGTATCGCCGCTGGCGTGGTGCTCGCCGGCATCACCGGTGCGCTGGTCTCGGTGCCACTGATCGCCGTGTTGAACACGGCAGTGCGCCGACTGGCGGCCCGCACGGTGCCGGACACCCCACCGGACGCCGTCGTAGTCGCCGCACAAGCCCCCTGACGCACCGCGCCCGCGTCGCGGCGCTGCGTGGGGCAGGGGGGCGTCAGGAGCCGGCGAGGCGTTCCAGGGCGCCGCGGGCGACCTCGGGGCGGGTCGTGTACCAGAACGGCGGCAGTGAGCGACGCAGGAACGGCCCGTAGCCCCGGGCTGTCTCCAGCCGGGAGTCGAGCACCGCGACCACGCCCCGGTCGCCGGTCGCCCGGATCAGCCGGCCGACGCCCTGCGCCAGCCGGACCGCCGCGATCGGCACGCTGACCGCCGCGAAGCCGGAGCCGCCACCCGCGTCCACGGCCGCCGCGCGGGCAGCCGCCAGCGGTTCGTCCGGGCGGGGGAAGGGCAGTCGGTCGATGACGACGAGCTGGCAGGCGTCGCCTGGCACGTCCACCCCCTGCCAGAGCGACATCACCCCGAACAGGCAGCTGGTGCGCTCCTCGCGGAACCGGCGGACCAGCAGCGGCAACGCCTCTTCGCCCTGCAACAGCACCGGCAGGTCGGTCCGTGCGCGCAGCAACTCCGCCGCCTGCTGCGCGGCCCGCCTGGATGAGAAGAGCCCGAGAGTACGCCCACCGAGCGCCTCGACGAGCCCGAGCAGCTCCTCCCCGGCGGCCTCTGGGAGCCCGGAGACGCTGGGCCGGGGCAGGTGCGCAGCGACGTACAGGATGCCCTGCCGGGCGTAGTCGAAGGGCGACCCCACGTCCAGTGACCGCCAGCCCGGTCCCTCGGTGGCCGGCACGATCGCCCCCGGGTTGGTGTCGCCGGCCAGCCGGCGGCCGGGCGCCTCGGCGGCCGGGCGGCCCGGCGCGGTGCGGGCGGCCAGCGCGGCGGAGGCCGGAGACGGCGGCGCGGGCGGGGGCGCGTCCAGGCCGAGGGCGCGGGCCACCGTGTCGAACCGGCCGCCGAGCGCCAGGGTGGCCGACGTGGCGACCACGGTGCGTTCGTCGTACAGGTGGGTGGCGAGGGTGCCGGCGACCGACAGCGGCGCGACCACCAGGGCTCGGCGGCTGCCGCTGTCGTTCTTCTCCACCCAGGCCACGTCGTGGTCGGCCTCTTCCAGTAGCCGCTGGGTGGTGGTGGAGAGGTCGTCCAACGCGGCCTTGGCCTGCTGCTTGCGGACCGGGTCGGGATCGTCGGACTTGACGTCGCCGATCGAGTCCAGGGCGGCGCGGGTGGCCGCGTCGAGCAGGGTGCACGCCTCCCGCAGCGGCGCCGGCAGCCCGGCGGTAAGCCGCCCGGCCGGCACCTCGGCCAGCCCGACGGCGAGCGCGTCGCCGGCGGCGGTGAGCGATTCGGCGGTCTCCGGCCGCAGCAGCGGGCGGGCGCGTCGGGTGGACCGGTCGATCAGCTCCGGCACCAGCTCGGCCTGGGCCGCCGAGGAGACCCGGTCGGCCAGCTCGTGCGCCTCGTCGACGATGAGCAGCTTGTGTGGCGGGACGATGTGCCGGTCGGCCAGCATGTCGACCGCGAGAAGGCTGTGGTTGGTCACCACGATGTCAGCCTCGCGGGCGCGGGCCCGGGACGCCTCGGCGAAGCACTCCGCGCCGAACGGGCAGCGGGTCGCCCCGACACACTCGCGGGCCGGCATCGACACCAGCCGCCAGGCCTGGTCGTCGACCCCCGGATCCAGCTCGTCGCGGTCGCCGGTGGCGGTCTTTTCGGCCCAGCCGCGCAGCCGCTCGATCTGCTTGCCCAGCCGACCCGCCTCGCCCAGCCATTTCGTCCCGCCGCCGGGTCGGGCGGCCGGGGCGTCGAAGAGGGTGTCCTCCGGCTCGTCCTCGGTGGAATTGTCCAGTCGGGCCAGGCAGAGGTAGTGGTGGCGGCCCTTGAGCACCGCGAACGTGGGTCGGCGGCCGAGCAGCGGCTCGACCGCGTCGGCCAGCCGGGGCAGGTCGTGGTCGACGAGCTGGGACTGCAACGCCAGGGTGGCCGTGGAGACCACCACCGGGCCGTCCACGGTGAGCGCCGGTGCCAGATAGGCCAGCGACTTACCGGTGCCGGTGCCCGCCTGGACGAGCAGGTGCTCGCCGCTGGTCACGCACTCCTCGATCGCGGTGGTCATCTGCTGCTGGCCGGGGCGCGCCGCGCCGCCGGGGACCGCGCCGACCGCCGCCGCGAGCAGCTCCGTGCCGCTGGGCCGGGCACCCCGCCGCCGGCTCCCGCCACGGGCCGACGGGGTGGCGGAACCGGTGGCGGTGCGGGGCGGAGTCACCGTGCGACGGTACCCGTCGCGGCCGACACCGGCTGCGCCCATCCGCCCGCGTGGCGCACAGCCGACCCGCAGGTCGGTTCGGTGCCAGCCGTCCGGTTACGGCAGCACTACGACGCGTGGGCAGTATCGGTTAGGGTGCGAATCATGCCGAGCGACGTGGTCCGAGTGATCTACCGCAAGTACGACGGCAGCGCGCACCGTGACTACCCGGCCCGTCGCCTCGCCGAGGACGACCTGGGCATCTGGCTCGGTGTCCCCTTCGGCACCGAGTCGGTCTACCACGGCCGGCCGTCGGTGGAGAAGATCCCCTTCGTCCTGCTGGTGCCGCACCACGCCTGGTGGACGTGCATGTTCAACCCGCCGCCGCGCACCAGCGAGGTCTACTGCGACATCGCCACCCCGGCCCGCTGGGAGTCCGACGACACGGTCCACCTGATCGACCTGGACCTGGATGTCGTCCGTCGCCGGGCCACCGGCCTGGTGGAGTTGCTCGACGAGGACGAGTTCGCCGAGCACCGGGCCCTCTTCGGCTACCCGCAGGACGTGGTCGTCGAGGCCGAGGCGGCCGCCCGGTGGCTGTTCGGAGCGCTCGGCGACGGCACCGAGCCGTTCGCCACCTCGTACCGCAAATGGTTGGCTCTGGTGGTCTGAGCCCGGCTCACCAGCGCGGCGGCCACGGGTCGTCGTCGCCCAGCGGCGGCAGGTCGACGAGCTTCTCCGGGTTGAGCTGGTTGAACACGCCCGTGATCCGGCCCTTGTGCACGGCGAAGGCGGCGATCATGCGGATCGGCCGACCGTCGCTGTGGACCGTCTCCATCTGTAGGCCGAGCACGCCGTCCACCAGCACCGGCCGGGACCGCACCCGCTGCGCGTACCGGCCGGCCCGACCGAACAGGCCGAGCGTGAAGCGGCCCACCGCGTCCGCCCCGACCACCGGCCGGCGGGCCGCCGGGAAGTGGCCGCCCGAGTCGCCGAGGAGGACCACGTCGGGCGCGAGCACGCGCAGCAGCGGATCCAGTTCGCCGGACTCGGCGGCGGCCACGAACGCTTCGAGCACGCGCCGCTGCTCGGCCGGATCGGCGGTGTGCCGAGGCGCGTCCGGAGCGGTGACCGCCCGCCGTGCCCGGGAGGCGAGCTGCCGGGCGGCGGCCTCGGTGGTGCCGAGCACGTCCGCGACCCCGGCGAACGGCACCGCGAACACGTCGTGCAGCACGAGCGCGACCCGCTGCTCGGGCGCGAGCCGCTCCATCATGACCAGCAGTGCGGTGCCGACCTGGTCGGTGCGGACCGCCCGCTCGGCGGGGTCGGGTGCGAACCCGTCGGTCGGTGGCCCGGAGTCCAGAGGGCTCACCACCGGCTCCGGAAGCCACTGCCCGGGGTACGCCTCGCGGCGGACCCGCGCCGAGCGGAGCACGTCGAGGCAGATCCGGGCGCAGGTGGTCGTCAGCCACGCGGAGAGATCGCGGATCTCGCCGCGGGCCGCCGGGTCGGCGAGGGCCCCGGCGTAGCGCAACCAGGTCTCCTGCACCGCGTCCTCGGCCTCGCTGCGGCGGCCCAGCATCCGGTGGGCCACCGCGAGCAGGCGACCCCGCTCGGCCTCGAACTCCGTCGCCAGGTCCCGCACGACCCACCACCCTCCCCAGTCGGTACGTGTCCCGCGTCCATCCTCCCGCCAACCGGACGTGCCGGCAGCCCCGCAGGTGACGGTGGGATGGGCGACCCTCGACGGGCGGAAGGCCGCCGGGTGGGCGATGATCCGACGATGAGCGCACCCCAGCAAGGGCAGATCGTGGCGCCGGACGGCGGGTCCGTGCGGGAGTTGCTGCGGGTCACCGCGCCGGTGGACCTCGCTGCGATCGATCCCCGGTCCGCCCCCGGCCTGCCGGCGACCGAGAGGACCGGCGAGCGCCGCAAGGCCTGGGCCCGCGAGCAGGTCGAACTGGTCGGCGGCGAGTTGGGCCGGCAGCAGGAGATGCTCTTCGCGATGGCCAAGGCCGCCTCGGACCGCCCGGCGCACCGGGTGCTGCTGGTCCTCCAGGCGATGGACTGCGGGGGCAAGGACGGCACGATCAAGCGGGTGGCCGGTGCCATGAACCCGCTGGGCCTGCACATTCGGTCATTCGGTCCGCCGACGCGGCAGGAGTTGCGGCACGACTTCCTGTGGCGGATCCGCCGGGCGCTGCCACCGCCCGGGTACGTCGGAATGTTCAACCGGTCACACTACGAGGACGTGCTGATCGCCCGGGTCGGCTCGCTGGTGCCGGAGGCCACCTGGCGAGCCCGTTACGACGAGATCAACTCCTTCGAGCGGGAGTTGGTCGACGACGGGGTGACCCTGGTGAAGGTGATGTTGCACATCTCGTACGCCGAACAGGGCAAGCGCCTGCTGGAGCGGCTCACCGACCCGCGCAAGCACTGGAAGTACAACCCGTCGGACGTCGACTCCCGGTCCCGCTGGGACGACTACCAGGCCGCGTACGCCGAGGCGCTGAGCCGGTGCGCGACGGACGCCGCACCCTGGTTCGTGGTGCCGGCGGACCGCAAGTGGTACCGGGACTGGGCGGTGGCGCATCTGTTGCGTGAGACGTTCGACACGCTCGCTCTCGGGTATCCGGCTGCCGATTTCGACGTCGCGCACGAGCGGGAGCGCTTGCTTGCTGGGGGAGCGGGTGCGGGTGGGGCGCCAGAGATGAACAGCAGATGAACGAGCGATGAATGTGGTCTGACCAGGGGTGGGCCGCCGAATTCGCGGTTCTGGCGTTTCCTAGCATTCACCGGGCGGACGCCGACGGACGCCGCCACCTTCCACCGACGCGACGAGGTCTGTGCTGTGAAGTTTTCCTTCCGCCCCACCGAGGGCGCCTTCTACGAGCTCTTCACCAGGGCCGCGCAGAACCTGGTCCGGGGCACCGCACTGCTCAACGAACTGGCCCTGCCCGGCGTCGACGTGCAGTCCGTCAGCGAGCGGCTGACCGAGGTCGAGCACGACAGCGACCAGATCACCCACGAGTTGTACAAGAAGATCAACTCGACCTTCATCACCCCGTTCGACCGGGAGGACATCTACCGGCTCGGCTCGCTGCTGGACGACGTGATGGACCACCTGGAAGCGGTCGGCGACCTGCTCTACCTGTACGGGCTGACCGAGCTGCCGGCGCTGCCCCGCGAGCTGCACGAGATGGTCAACGTGCTCGACCAGCAGGCCAAGCTGACCGCCGACGCGATGCCCCGGCTGAAGTCGATGAAGGATCTCGAGGACTACTGGATCGAGTGCAACCGGCTGGAGAACGAGGGCGACCGGATCAACCGGCAGCTACTCGTCCGTCTCTTCTCCGGTGAGTACGACGCGTTGACGGTGCTGAAGATGAAGGAGGTCGCCGACGAGCTGGAGGCCGCCTGCGACGCCTTCGAGCACGTGGCCAACACGGTCGAGACCATCGCCGTCAAGGAGTCCTGAGCCGGTGTCTCCCGAACTCATCGCCGTACTGGCGGTGATCGCGGTTGCCTTGGCGTTCGACTACACCAACGGCTTCCACGACGCCGCCAACGCGATCGCGACAAGCGTCTCCACCCGGGCGCTGACACCCCGGATCGCCCTGGCGCTCGCCGCGGTCGGCAACTTCATCGGCGCCCACTTCGGTGCCGGGGTGGCCAAGACCGTCGGCGACGGCCTGGTCACCCTCCCCACCGGGGTGGCCAGCCTCGGTGTGGTCTTCGCCGGTGTGCTCGGCGCGATCGCCTGGAACCTGATCACCTGGTACTTCGGCCTGCCATCGTCGTCCTCACACGCGCTCTTCGGCGGTCTGGTCGGCGCGACCCTGCTGTCGGCCGGCGGCATCGTCCAGTGGGTCACGATCGGCGAGAAGGTCATCCTGCCGATGGTGCTGTCGCCGATCGTCGGCCTCACCCTCGGTTACCTGCTGATGCTGGCCATCCTCTGGCTGTTCCGGAAGGGGCAGCCGGGCAAGCTCAACCGGGGCTTCCGCTGGGCGCAGACCGCCTCGGCGGCCGCCATGTCGGTCGGCCACGGCATGCAGGACGCCGCCAAGACGATGGGCATCGTGGTTCTGGCCCTCTACACGGGCGGCTTCCAGGACGACAAGAGCCACATCCCCGGCTGGGTGTTCTGGACCTCGGCGACGATGCTGGCCCTGGGCACCTACGCCGGCGGTTGGCGGATCATCCGTACCCTCGGTCGTAAGATCATCGACCTGGGTCCGCCGGAGGGCTTCGCCGCCGAGACGGTGGCGAGCGCGGTGCTCTACTTCAACGCCCTGGTGCTGAAGGCGCCGATCTCCACCACCCACACCATCACCTCGGCGATCATGGGCGTGGGCGCGACCAAGCGCCTCTCCGCGGTCCGCTGGAACGTCGCCGGCAACATCGTGATCGCCTGGATCGTCACGTTCCCGGCCGCCGCGCTGATCGCCTGCGTCACCTACCTGCTGGTCCGGCCGCTCTTCGGCTGACCACCGCTCGGGAAAGGGCCCCTCGTCGACGCGACGAGGGGCCCTTTCCCTGCCCAGCCAGGTGCCGGGCGCGTCACACGTACCGGACGCCGATCTGTTCGCGCACCGTGTCCAGCAGGGCCATCACCTCAAGGGTGGCGGAGTGCGGCACCATCGGGCTCTCGGTCAGCCCGGCCGCCAGGCAGCGCTGCACCTCGATCGCCTCGTACTGGTAGCCGTTGCCGACGACCTCGGTGGAGATCGTCTCCGGCTCGACACCGTCGCGGTGCAGGGTCAGCGACCCCGGCCGGAAGAACGGCTCGGGCAGGTCGATGCGGCCCGTGCTGCCGGTGATCGAGGCGGACAGCTCACTCGCCCCGACCATGCCGCAGCTCAACGTGGCCAGGGCCCCGGTGTCGTAGCCGAACAGGATGCCGGTGTTCTCGTCCGTCCCCTCCGGGCCGAGCTTCGCCCAGGACCGGATGTGCTGCGGCACACCGAGCAGCAGGTAGGCCAGGCTGATCGGGTAGATCCCCAGGTCGAGCAGGGCACCCCCACCCAGTGCCACGGACCGCATCCGGTGCTCCGGCGGGAACGGCCCGGCGACCCCGAAGTCGGCCCGGACGCCGCGCACCGTACCGATCGCCCCGTCCGCGATCAGCTGCACCGCCCGCAGGATCATCGGATTCATCCGCATCCACATGGCCTCCATCAGGAAGACCCCGGCGGCGCGGGCAGTGTCCACCAGTTCGGTGCTGCTGGCCAGGTCGAGAGTGAACGGCTTCTCCAGCAGCACCGCCTTCCCGGCGGTCAGGCAGGTCATCGCCGCCTCGTGATGCGCGGCGTGCGGAGTGGCCACGTAGATCACGTCGACCTCCGGATCGGCGGCCAACTCCACCCAGGAGCCGTATGCGTGCTTCGCGCCGTAGGTGTCGGCGAAGCGCTGGGCGCTCTCGGCGGCGCGGGAGCCGACGGCGACCAACTCGGCGTCCGGCACGAGCCGGAGGTCTTCGGCGAAACGGCTGGCGATGTGGCCGGTGGCCAGGATGCCCCAACGAGTCATGCCGGAAACGCTAGCCGAGCCAGGTGAACCGTCGGCCAGCCGGCCACGCTTGCCGGGATGCGTGCCCCTGATCAACTCCGTGTCGGCGATGTGGGGGTGTCCTGGTGGCGGGATAAGGCGATATCGCCGATATGGAGTCGATCATGGCTGGCCGCGCCCCGGTCGCCGCGTCTTCGGCAACTAGGCTCGCGGCATGACGATCGACAGCGACGGCTTCGCCGCCCCGGCCGCCCTGGTCGAGCACGCCCGCCGGTTCCAGGCCGAGGGCGTCGCCCCGGCGGTGCCCCGGGTCGCGGCCACCGTGCTGCTGCTGCGTCCGACCGACACAGACTTCGAGGTGTACGTCATCCGCCGGGTCGCCGCGATGACCTTCGGCGGGATGTACGCCTTCCCCGGGGGCGGCGTGGACCGCTCCGACTCCGAGGCGCACCTGGACTGGGCCGGCCCGGCGCCGACCGAGTGGTCGGCCCGGCTGGGAGTGGCCCCGGATGCCGCCCAGGCGGTGGTCTGCGCCGCTGCCCGCGAGGTCTTCGAGGAGGCCGGCGTGCTGCTCGCCGGCCCGGACCCGACGACCGTGGTGGGCGACGTCAGCGGCGACGACTGGGAGGCGGCCCGGCAGGACCTGGAGGGACGCCGACTGGGCTTCGCCGCTCTGCTCGCCGACCGTCAGCTCACGCTTCGGTCGGACCTGCTGCTGCCGTGGAGCCGCTGGGTCACCCCTGAGTTCGAGCCGCGCCGCTTCGACACGTACTTCTTCGTGGCCCTGCTGCCGGCGGGGCAGCGGACCCGCGACGTCTCCGGCGAGGCCGACCACACCCTGTGGATCCGGCCGGCGGACGCGTTGGCCCGCGCCGAGGCGGGCGAGCTGACCATGCTGCCGCCGACCCTTGTCACGCTGGCCCAGGTGGCGGCGGCCGGCGATCTGGCCGGGGTGGCGCGGGCGGCGGCCGACCGGGACGCCGCCACGCCGATCACTCCACGCCTGGACCTGCCGCCCGACGGCGAACCCCGCTTCGTGCTCGGCTGACCCGCCGCCCGCCGCCCGCCGCCCGCCGCCCGCCGCCCGCCGCCCGCCGCCCGCCGCCCGCCGCCCGCCGTCGGAGAGAGGCGGAGAGGCCGGATACGGCACCGGCGCCCACGCCGGGAGGGCGGGGACGCCGGTGACGGTCGCGGTCGGCTCAGCCGAAGCGGCCGGTGATGTAGTCCTCGGTCTTCTTCACGCTCGGGTTGCTGAAGATCTTCTGCGTGTTGTCGTACTCGATGAGGCGGCCCGGGTCGCCGGTCTTCTCGATCGAGAAGAAGGCGGTCCGGTCCGACACCCGCGCGGCCTGCTGCATGTTGTGCGTCACGATGATGATCGTGAACTTGTCCTTGAGCTGGAACATCAGATCCTCGATGGCCAGCGTGGAGATCGGGTCCAGGGCCGAGCACGGCTCGTCCATCAGCACGACCTGCGGCTCGACCGCGATGGTCCGGGCGATGCAGAGCCGCTGCTGCTGACCGCCGGAGAGGCCCGCGCCGGGCCTGCCCAGCCGGTCCTTGACCTCGTCCCACAGGTTCGCCGAGCGCAGCGCCTTCTCGGCCGCGTCCTCCAGGATCGACTTCTTCCGGACGCCGTTGAGCTTGAGGCCGGCCACCACGTTCTCGAAGATGCTCATGGTGGGGAACGGGTTCGGCCGCTGGAAGACCATGCCGATCATGCGCCGGACCGCTGTGACGTCCACGTCCCGGTCGTAGATGTCCTGGTCGTCGATCGTCAGGCTGCCCTCGACCCGGGCACCCGGCAGCACCTCGTGCATCCGGTTGATGGACCGCAGGAAGGTCGACTTGCCGCAGCCGGACGGGCCGATCAGGGCGGTGACCGTCTTCGGCTCGACGGTCAGGTTGATGTTCTCGATCGCCTTGAAGCCGCCGTAGAAGGCGGTGACGTTCGAGGCTTCGACACGCTTGGCCATGGTGGTGGTACCTCCGGGGTTCATCGGCTGAGCCGGTTGCGACGGGCCAGCAGCTTCGCCGCGATCGTCAGGATGAGCACGAGGGCGACCAGGGTGAGTGCCGCCGTCCACGCCCGTGCCGGCGCGTACCTCGACGCGTCACCGGCCTGCTGGTAGACGAAGAGGGACAGCGACGACTGGTTGTTCTCGAAGGGGTTGGTGTTGATCGCGGCGCCGCCGCCGGCGACCAGCAGCACCGGCGCCGTCTCGCCGGCCGCGCGGGCGACGGCGAGCATGACGCCGGTGACGATGCCAGGCAGCGCCGTCGGCAGGACCACCCGCAGGATGGTCTTCCACTTGGGTACGCCGAGCGCGTACGCGCCCTCGCGCAGTGGCGCCGGAACGAGGCGGAGCATCTCCTCGGTGGACCGGACGATGGTGGGCAGCATCAGCACGCTCAGCGCGAGCGCGGCGGCGAAGCCGGAGAAGCTCGGCCGGCCGTCGTTGAACCACGGCGACACGATCAGCACCCAGAACGCCAGCACGAACAGGCCGGAGACGATGGACGGGATGCCGGTCATGACATCCACGAAGAACCGGATCGCGAAGGCGAACCTGCCCCGGCCGTACTCGACGATGTAGATGGCGCAGAGGATGCCGAGCGGCACGGTGATCAGGGTGGCGATGCCGACCTGCTCCAGCGTGCCGACGATCGCGTGGTACGCGCCGCCGTTCGCGTCGCGGGCCCCGATGTTGTTCATCGAGGTCAGGAAGAAGTTGGCGTCCAGCCGCTCGGCACCCTTGCTGACCAGCGTCCAGACCACCGACACGAGCGGCAGCACCGCCAGCACGAACGCGGAGTGGATCAGCGCGCTCCAGGTGCGGTTACGGGCCGACCGGCGCCCCTCGACCGCGTTGGCGGCGGCGAAGAGCCCGACCAGGTAGAGGATCGCGCCGAGGACGACCACGAGGACCGGGCCGCCGATGGTGGTGCCGTAGACGATCACGGCGGAGAGCGCCAGGGCGGCGACGGCGATGGCCGGAGCGGCGTACCAGGGCAGTCGGCGACCCCGCAGCGAGTCGGGCTGGGCCGGCGGCCGGGTGCGGTGGGAGGTGGCGGTTGTGGTCATGCGGCCGACTCCGTGAACTCCCGGCGGCGGTAGATGATCGCCCGCGCCGTGATGTTGACGATCAGCGTGATGGTGAACAGCACCAGGCCGGAGGCGATGAGCGCGCCCCGGCCGGTCTCGTTCGCCTCGCCGAACGCGTTGGCGATGTTGGCGGCGATGGTGTTGCCGCCGTTCTGGATCAGGTTGAACGAGATGCCGAAGGTGATGCCGAGGGTCAGCGCCAGCGCGATGGTCTCGCCGAGTGCGCGGCCCAGGCCGAGCATCACCGCGGCGATGATGCCGGGGCGGCCGTAGGGGAGCACCGCCGTGCGGAGCATCTCCCAGCGGGTGGCGCCCAGGGCGAGGGCGGCCTCCTCGTTCGCCGTCGGCGTCTGGAGGAACACCTCGCGGGAGAGCGAGGTGACGATCGGCAGCACCATGATCGCGAGCACCAGGGCGCCCAGCATGACGGAGGCACCGAACGGGCCGTCGCCGCCGAAGAGCGGGATCCAGCCGAAGTGCTGGTTGAGCCAGACCGAGAAGTCCCGGACCGGGCTGCTGAAGACGTCCCGCCCCCAGAGACCGAAGACCACGCTCGGCACGGCGGCGAGCAGGTCGACCAGGAAGCCGAGCGCGGTGCCCAGCCGGCGGGGTGCGTAGTGCGAGAGGTAGAGCGCGATGCCCAGCGCTACCGGCACCGCCACGAGCAGCGCGAGTGCCGAGCTGAGCACGGTGCCGAAGGCGAGTGCGCCGATGCCGAACTTCGGCTCTGTCTCGTTGGGCGACCAGCCCTCGTAGGACCAGAAGTTCTCGGTGTTGGCGCGCAGGGCCGGCACCGCCTTCGCGACCAGGAAGATCGCGATGGCGGCGATGATGACCAGAACGGTGGTGCCGGCGGCCAGGGTGAGACCGCGGAAAGCCCGCTCGGCGCCGAACTTACGGCTGCGCGGCAGCGCGCCGCCGCCGCCCAGCCCGCCACCGCCCGGGGGACGGGTGCTGACTGGTGCCTCGGCCACATGCGCCGAGGCACCGGCGGGCCACTCGCGACTCTGGGTCACGCGCGTCCCGCCGGCGCCGGCGTCGGCCGAGCGGTGAGGGGTTTCACCCATCTGCTCGCTCGATTCGGTTGCTGAGGTGGTGGGGTCGGGTCAGGAGAGGTTCTTGACCGCGGTCTCGACCTTGGTGCGAACCGTCTCCGGCAGCGGGGCGTAGCCCAGGTCGGTCAGCGAGTTCTGGCCCTCGGCGCTGGCGGCGTAGCTCAGCAGACCCTTGACCAGCTTCAACTTGTCGGCCGCGAGGCCCTTGCCGCAGACGATCTCGTACGTCGCCAGGACGATCGGGTAGGCCCCGGCCTCCTTGGTGTTGTAGTCGACCGACAGCTTGAGGTCGTCGCCCTGGCCCTCGATCTTGGCCCCGGCGATGGTCTTGCCGGCCGCCTCGGCGGTCAGCGCGGCGAACTCGCCGTTACCGTTGCCGATCTTGGACATCTTGAGGCCGGCGTTCTCGGCGAACGACCACTCCATGTAGCCGATCGAGCCCTCGGCGCCCTTGACGCGGCTGGCCACGCCGTCCGAGCCCTTGGCACCGGTGCCGCCCGGACCCTTCCAGGCCTTGGCGTTGCCAAGCGTCCAGTCGGCCTCGGCGGTCTTGGAGAGGAACTTGGTGAAGTTGTCGGTGGTGCCCGACTCGTCCGAGCGGTGGACCGTCTGGATGGTGGTCGCCGGGAGCTTGGCGTCCGGGTTGTCGGCCTTGATGGCCGCGTCGTCCCACTTGGTGACCTTGCCGGCGAAGATCTTCGCCAGGGTGGCCGGCTTGAGCTGGAGGTTGTCCACGCCGCTGACGTTGTAGGCGACGGCCACCGGCCCGATCACCATCGGCAGGTGGATGGCCTTGCCGTCGACGCACTTGGCGTCGGCCTGCGGCTGCTCCTCCGGCTTGAGCGCGGAGTCGGAGCCGGCGAAGTCGGCGGTCCCGGCGATGAACGCCTGGATGCCGGCGCCAGAACCAGTCGGCTCGTAGTTGATCGTGGTGCCCTGGCACTTCTGCTGGTACGCCTTGATCCACTCGGCCATGGCGTTCTTCTGCGCCGACGAGCCCTGGGCGTTCAGCGTTCCGGTAGCGCAGTCGACCGCGGCGGTCGAGCCCGAAGCGCTTGCGCCGGGAGCGGGCTCGTTGTTGTCCGAGCCGCATGCACTGAGGCCGAGCGTCGCGGCGAGAGCGAGGCCGACGATAGCGCCGTACCGCTGGAGCTTCACCTGAGGGGTTTCCCTTCGCGTCTGACTTGGCGCCCCGATCCCGGGGCGCGAGGACCGGCAGTGACCGGCTGACACGAAAGTTAGAAGTGCCAGGTAGCCGGTTCGCCGGTCGCAAGTGAACGCAGGGTGAACACGTACGGCCTTCGAGATGACCGCTCGCTGAGGGTGAGTTGTCCGTTAAGTGAACCGGGGCACTTCAGTGCCCGTTGCTGCTCAGCCGAGGTGGTAGTTGATGTGCGCGGACCAGCGGGCGAAGCCCAGCCGCTCGTAGAGCGCGACCGCCCCGGCGTTCGACTCGTCCACGTAGAGCATCACTCGGTCCAGGCCGCGCTTGTCGCGCAGGTACGCCAGCCCCGCCGTGGTCAGCGCACGGCCGAGCCCGCCGCCGTGCGCGGTCGGCTCCACGCCGAGCACGTACACCTCACCGATGCGGGCCGATCCCGGGCGCTCGTGCACCTTGGTCCAGTGGAAGCCGAGCAGTCGGCCGGTCGAGGTCTCCTCGGCGAGCAGGAAGCCGGCTGGGTCGAACCACGGCTCGGCGAGGCGGACCCGCAGGTCTTCCGGGGTCCACCGACCCTGCTCGGGGTGCTCGGCGAAGGCCCGGGCGTTGAGGGTCAGCCACGCCGCGTCGTCCGCCCCCGGCCGGAACGCGCGCAGCGCCACGCCGTCGGGCAGGCGCGGCTCGCCCAGCGAGACGGCCAACGGCCGGCGTAGCTGCCAGAGCACCCGGGCACGGGTGAAGCCAAGGTCCACGGCGAGCGCCGCCGCCGAGGGGTGGTCGCCGTGCGCCCACGCCCGCAGCGGCCCGGTGGCCGAGGCGAGCACGCCCCGGGCCAGCGCCCGACCGGTGCCTCGCCGCCGGTAGCCGGGGTGCACCACAAGTTCCACCCCGATCCCACCGACCGGGTCGGTGGTGTCCAGGTGCGCGTACCCGGTGAGGGCGCCGTCGTCGGCGCGGGCCAGCAGGTGTACGGCCCTGGCCTCCGGGTCGCGCAACCGGAGCAGGACGTGCTCGTCGAGCGGGTCCGCGCCGTCGGTGTCGCCTGCGGCGCGGGCCAGGGCCAGCACGTCGGCGATCTCCGCCGGCTCCAGCCGGTCGGCCCGGGTCACCTGATCGCTGGTCGGCTCCGCGCTGCTCATCCCGCCACCGTATCCGCTGGGTGCCGTGACGCTCGGACCGTCGCCGAGTTAAGCCTCAGCCGTCGCCGAGACAGCCGCGCCCGTCGTCGGTGGAGGCTGCGGTCGGCGCTGGTGGGTGCGGTGCTTGTCGACGCCTATGGAGCTGAACCGTTTGCGACATCACCGGCCCGGCTGATGGATCCAGGACAGCGAACGCCCGCCTGGCGGCTGAATCGTCTACGACATCAGCTCCAAAGGCAGCGCACCAAGCCCTTGGCCTGCGGGATGGCAGGAGACGAGCAGCAGGACGCCTGTCGTCGAAGCTGTCGCCCGGCTCAGGTCGGGTCGGTGGGCAGCGCCTCCAACTCGAAGCGCGTGCTCAGGTCCGGCAGGATCCGGCGCAGCGCGTCGACCGTGCCCTGCCGGTCGCCGCCCGCGTCGTGCAGCAGCACCACCGAGCCCGGCTCCACCTGGGTGGCCACCGTCGCCGCGATCTTGCCGGCACCGGGCGCCTGCCAGTCGGACGGGTCCACCGACCAGTGCAGCGGGGTCATGCCGAGCTGCTGTGCCACCGACACCACGGGATAGGTCCAGGCGCCGCCGGGCTGTCGGTACCAGACGATCGGCGCCTCCGGCACCGCTGCCCGGATCGCCGCGTTGGTGCGCAGCAGGTCGGCACGGATCTGGTCGGCCGACCGGTTGCCCAGGGAGACGTCGTGGTGCCAGGAGTGGTTGCACAGGGTGTGCCCGTCGGCCACGATCGCCTGGATCAGGTCCGGGTGGTCCTGTGCGTTCTCGCCCACCACGCAGAACGTGGCCTTGACGCCGTATTCGCGCAGCGTGGCGAGGACCTGCGGGGTGTAGCGCGGGTCCGGTCCGTCGTCGAAGGTCAGCGCGAGCCGGGCGTTGCCGGTGCCGGTGTGCGCGCCGAACAGCTTGTCGCCGCTGGCGTCCCGCCCCGAACCGTCCTGGCCGGCTTCGGTGGGGCCGGCGCTGCGGCTGGCACTCGGGGTGCTGCTCGGTTCGTCGCTGGGAAGCTGGTCGGCGTAGTGCGGGTCGTCGCCGCTGGTGGTGATGCCGGTGGCGTGCCGTCGAGGTTCGTCGGGGACGAGAGCGCGACCCAGCACGTACGCCGAGCTGAGCAGTGCGACCACCACCACCGTCACGATCGCCGCCGCACGCGCGGTCGAGTTGACCCGAATCACGGCTTCCGCCCGGTCGACCGGGCGCGCCGGCCCGTCGCCCCCGTGGAACCTGCGCGCACCGATGCCCCCTTTTCGACAAACCCGGCAGTCAGAATAGAACCGACGAGCTGCCTAAAAAGGGCATATAGGAAATCGTCCCGGGCGGGACCCGCTCCCCGGGCGGCGTGGGGTCAGACGGGCAGCGGCGCGTGCTCCGGCTCGGGCAGCGACCGCGACGGCGGAACAACGAACTTGTAACCCACCTGGCGGACGGTGCCGATCATCGACTCGTACTCCGAGCCGAGCTTGGCGCGCAGCCGCCGGACGTGCACGTCCACCGTCCGGGTGCCGCCGAAGTAGTCGTAACCCCACACCTCGCGCAGCAACTGGTCCCGGGTGAACACCCGACCCGGGTGCTGGGCCAGGAACTTCAGCAGCTCGAACTCCTTGTAGGTGAGGTCGAGCGGGCGGCCCTTGAGCTTGGCCGCGTACGTGTCCGGGTCGATGGTCAGCTCACCGGCGCGGATCGAACCACCGGCGCCAGCGGTCGCGTTGCTCAGACGCCCGACCGCCAGACGCAGTCGCGCCTCCACCTCGGCGGGACCGGCCGAGGCGAGGATGACGTCGTCGACGCCCCAGTCGGCGTTCAACGCGATCAGGCCGGCCTCGGTCACCACCGCGACCAGCGGCACGCCGAGCCCGGTGGCGTGCAGCATCCGGCAGGTCGCCCGGGCCTCGCTCAACTCCGATCGAGCGTCGACCAGCACCGCGTCCGGGCTGGGCCCGGCGACCAGGGTGCGGACGTCACGCGGCGCGGTGCGAACCGAGTGCGGCAACAGGTCGAGTGCCGGCAGCACAGCCGACGGCTCCCCCGCACGTGCGGTCACCAGCAGCAGGATCTCCACGATCACCTCCGTCCCGGCGGCGCATCGCCGCGCGCGACCAGACACACTCACCAAGGAGTGCGCTGAGAAATTGCGTGGTCCCGGCGTCGCTGACGGGCGGGTAACGCGTTTGAGCCTAACCGATCGCCTCGACCGCACCATCAGGCCATTTCCTGTTTGTCTAGCTTGCCCCTGATCGTGGCGCAGGTTTTAACGTTGCTGAAACCCGGGACCACCGCGTCGGGCGGTCGGTCTGGCACGATCGGGGCGTGTTTCCCTCCACCTCGTCCGACGCCGGCCGCGAATCGTGGCCGGACGGCCCCCGCTCGGGTCCGGCCGCCCCGACCCGTGGTCATCCACCGGCGCCGCGCACCGGGCCGGCCGTCACCGACGCCGAACGCCGTGAACGAGGTGGGCCGCGCCGGGCCCGCCGCGCCGGTGAGCCGGCCCGCCGCTCCGAGGACGAGATCGACGAGCCGGAGGAAGAGGTCGTACCCGCGGTCGAGGTGCGCCGCTCGCTGGCGCTGACCATCGCCGGCTTCGCCGCGCTGCTCGGTCTCGGTCTGGTGCTCGGCGCGCAGACGTCGGGGCCGGGCCACCGGCTGCCGTTCGCCTTCATCATCTTCGGCGTCCAACTGCTGTTCGTTCTCGCTTGGGCGATGGCGATGCGCCCGCCGGCGCCGCTGCTGGTCGGTGGGATCAGCGCCGCGGTCGCCGCAGCCGTCGACATCGCCGCCGTGCAGACCGACGTCGCCGGCCTGGCGCCACTGGGTTTCCTGGCCGTCGGCGGATTCCTCGCCGCGGTGCTCGGTCAACTGGTCCGTCGGGTCGACCGGGTCCGGGTCACCGATTCACTCGGCGCCACGCTGCTCATCGTGGTCGGAGTGGTGGCCTTCGGCACCCTGATCGTGCTCAGCCGCATCCCGGCCGGCACCCAGGCGATCACCGTCTGCCTGACCGCGAGCGGGGTGGCGCTGACCGTCGCCCGGCTGACCGACGCGGTGCTGCCGTGGCCCCGGCTGGCCCCGCAGGTGCCTCGGGGCGCCGCTGGTGTGGTGGCCGGTGCGATGGCCGGCACGCTGGTCAGCGCGGTGCTCGGGAGCTATCTGGTGACGCCCTTCACGCCGACCCGGGCCGCGGTGCTCGGTCTGGTCGCGGCGGTCACGGCCGTCCTCTCGGACCTCGCCGTGGGGTACGCGGAGGCGGGCCGCCTGATGGCCGGCGAGCTGCCCACCATGTGGGTTGCCCGGCACATGCAGGGGCCGCTCGGCGGCTTCGCGCTGGCCGCGCCTGCGGCGTACGCCATGTGCATGCTCTTTCTCTGAGCAACGGTTGAGCGCGGTGCCGGTCGGGTACCAACGGAGGCGCCGCGCTGCGGCACCGGTACGGACGCCCCGCCCGCCGTGGCGGGCGGAGACAGGAGGCGTCGTGGCCCAGGAGTATCCGGCTGGTGAGGCCCGGCCCCGGCGGCGCGGTCGCAAGCTGCTCATCGGTTTGGTCGTTCTGCTCCTGGTGGTGGCGGCCCTGCTGGTGGTCGCCGACCGGGTGGCGGTCGGGGTGGCCGAGCGTCTCATCGCCGACCGGGTCAGCCAGGAGGTCAGCAAGCAGGGCGCGCAGGCAGCCGCCCCCGAGGTCGAGGTCGGCGGGACGCCGTTCCTCACCCAGGTGCTCGACGGCCGCTACGAGCGGATCTCCATCAAGCTGCGGGACGTGCAGGCTTCGGTCGAGGGCGACGCCGTACGTCTGCCGGTGTTGGACGTGGACGCCCGCAACGTGCGGGCATCCCTGGACACGCTGCGCACCGGGCAGGGTGACGTCGTCGCGGACACCGTCAACGGCACCGGCACGATCAGCTACGACAGCCTGGCCGCGTTGCTGAACCGGCCCGGGCTCACCCTCGGCGAGCAGGGCGGCAAGCTCGCCGTCACCGCGCCGGTCGACGTGCTCGGTCAGAACTTCACGGTCAGCGGCACGGCGGACGTCACCGTCGCCGAGAGCGGCGCGGTCGCCCTGCGCTTCAGCAACCTGGACGCCGAGGGCCTGCCCAACCTGCCACTGGCCCGCACCATCCTGAACAACTACGCCAAGGGCATCTCCGTCGACGTCCCGTTGCCCGACCTGCCGTTCCAGCTCGCGGTCCGGGAGGTCCGGCCGTTGCCCGAAGGGTTGGCCGTCACCGCCGACGCGAAGGACGTGCCGATCAACTCGGTTGGCTGAGTGGCGCGTCAGGCCCTCCGGCGGCGGGACGCTGCTACGGCCCAGCGGCCCCGGTGATTCCCGGATGCTGGTCGGCTCTGTGGCAGCCCGGTCACTCACTGGTAGGCTCCGTGGCCATGGGGACTCACCTCACCAAACGGCGCGCGGTCGACCTGTGCCGCGTGGCCACCTGCCTGTGTCGCCCCGTCATCTGACGGCGGGGCTGTTTTCGGCCGCCTGAGGCGGCCACCGGCATGCAGGGTCCCCGACCCCTCCGGTGATCCCACCAAACGCCCGGCAGCGGCGCCGTCGCACGAACCTGTGATCCCGTCCTTCCGTTGGGTCCCGCGCGTTGCGACAGCTTCACCCATTGACATCCGCGCGCTGGCTCACCATCCATTCACCAGGGAGTGATTCGATGAGTCGCGACACCGCACTCGTTTCGGCCGAGTGGGCCGAGAAGAACCTCGACGCCCCGGGCGTCGTCTTCGTCGAGGTCGACGAGGACACCTCGGCCTACGACACCGGCCACATCGCCGGCGCCGTCAAGATCGACTGGCGCACCGACCTGCAGGACCAGGTCCGCCGGGACTTCGTCAACAAGACCCAGTTCGAGGCGCTGCTCTCCGAGCGGGGCATCAGCAACGACGACACCGTCATCCTGTACGGCGGCAACAACAACTGGTTCGCGGCGTACGCCTACTGGTACTTCAAGCTGTACGGCCACGGCGACGTGAAGCTGCTCGACGGCGGTCGCAAGAAGTGGGAGCTGGACGCCCGCCCGCTGGTCACCGACGCGGTTTCCCGCCCGGCGACGCAGTACGTCGCGCAGGAGCCGGACACCTCCATCCGGGCCTTCCGCGATGAGGTCGTCGCCGCGATCGGCACCAAGAACCTGGTCGACGTGCGCAGCCCCGACGAGTTCGCCGGCCGGCTGCTCGCCCCCGCCCACCTGCCGCAGGAGCAGGCGCAGCGGGCCGGTCACATCCCGACCGCGATCAGCGTTCCGTGGTCCAAGGCGGCCAACGAGGACGGCACGTTCAAGTCCGACGACGAGCTGCGCAAGATCTACGCCGACGCCGGGCTGGACGACGGCAAGGAGACGATCGCGTACTGCCGGATCGGCGAGCGTTCCTCGCACAGCTGGTTCGTGCTGCAGGAGCTGCTCGGTCACCGCAACGTGAAGAACTACGACGGCTCGTGGACCGAGTACGGCTCGCTGGTCGGCGTCCCGGTGGCGCTCGGCGACGAACCCGGGGAGGCCTGACGATGACCGCTCCCACCGCCGCGGGTTGCGCCGCACCGGACCAGGCCGCGCCGTTGCCGGCCAGCCTGGACCTGGAGAAGGAAACCGTGATCACGGGCATCGTCCGCTCCGCGGCGGACGAGGTCGTGCCGGGTGCGTACGTCCGGCTGCTGGACTCGACCGGTGAGTTCACCGCCGAGGTGGTCACCTCGGCGGCCGGTCAGTTCCGGTTCTTCGCCGCGCCGGGCTCCTGGACGCTGCGGGCGCTCTCCCGGCACGGCAACGGCGACGCCGCCGTCACCGCCGGCCGGGGCCTCAACGAGGTCACCGTCACCGTCGCCTGACCCACTGCTCTGATCGACCGGGGCCGGTCACCCATCAAGGGTGACCGGCCCCGGTCGTCTCGGAGGGGTCAGATGCCGGTGGCTCTCGTGCAGGACGAGGCCGGGTCGAGGCCGAAGTCGAGCGTGTTGACGATGCCCGCCTCGATCCGTGTGCGCCGGCTCTGCGGCACCCAGCCGTCCTTCGCCACGATCACCTCGTACCGGCCTTTCGGCAGCCACCAGACGTACCGGCCCTGGGCGTTGGCGGTCAGGGTGTGGCCGGTGGTGCTGCCCACCAGGTTCACCCGGACCGTCGCCGGGACTCCCACGGTGGCTCCGCCGCAGGTGACGCCGGTGACGGTGCCCTGGATCCTGCCCCAACTGGCCGGCGGCGACACGTGCATCGTCACCGGCACCGCGGCCACCGGATAGGGCGTGTTCGACGCGATCCCCAACTCGCCGGAGTAGGTGCCCGGCTGGGCCACCTCCGTCGCCGCGGTGGCGCGCAGGGTGACGGTGACGGCCCGGGACGCGCCCGGCGCCAGGGTGAAGCTGGCCGGCGTCGTGGCGAGCCACGGCAGGTCGGCCTCCCCGGCGCAGAGGTCCAGGCCGCCCATCCGCTCGCTCTCCGCGGAGCCCACGAAGGAGGACGGCGATCCGCCGATCTTGTACGCGCCGCAGGCGGCGGCGCCCCGGTAGCGGCCGAACTGGACGTTGGGCAGGTCCCGCCAGCTCCCGGCCACCGGGTCGTACCCGATGGTCCGGTTGGTCACCGCGGTCGACGCCGCGGTGACGCCACCGGCCAGCACCAGCAGACCGCCGGCGGCCGTGTGCTGCGAACCCCAGAGGTCGACCGGCAGGTTGGGCAGGCGGGTCCACGCGTCCGCCGCCGGGTCGTACCGGTGGGCGTCGGTGTAGTCGCTGCCGCCGGTGCCGCCCGCGCAGTACACCGCGCTGCCGATCCCACCGCAGGAGAGCCAGGAGACCGGGTGCGGGTAGGCCGCGCCGGTCTGGAACGAACCGGTCGCCGGGTCGAAGACGACGAGCCGGTCCGAGTCGGTGCAGGTGCTGTCGAGGCAGCCACCGACCAGGTACGCCTTTCCGCCGGCCACCGCGCCGCCGGCCGCCGCCACCGGGAACGGGTTGCTCGCCCCGGCCACCGTGCTCCAGCTGTTCGTGGCCGGGTCGAACACGTCCACCGAGGCGACCGTCTCGTCGTCGGCGCCCCAGCCGCCGATCACGTACAGCTTGCCGCCCACGGCTGCGGCGACCGGCTTGGATCGGGCCGTCGGCAGGTCGGGCAGCGCCGTCCACACGTCGGTGTCGGGGTCGTACCGCCATGCTTTGCGTTCCTGGCCGCTGCCGCCGCCACCGCCGACGGAGTAGACCTTGCCGTCCAGGTTGGCCGCCGCGTTGTCGTAGACCGCTGTCGGCAGGTCGGCGATCCCGGCCCAGGCGTCCTGCGCCCGTGGCCTGGCCTCGGTGTTCGCCCCGCCGTACGTGGTGCCGGTGCGGGCCTTGCTGATGCCCTTCATCTTCTGCTCCCGCAGCGGTGCTCCCGCCCTGGACAGCAGGTCGAACCGCCCGTTGCGCTCCACCAGGTCAATGGCGGCCGGGGCCGTTCCGGTGTTGCGCACCGTCACCTTCGTGGTCCGGGTGCTGCCGTGCGGCTGGTACGACTCGACGCCGCCCGGGGTGACGGTGAGCCGACCGGCCGCCAGCGCGAGATCCGCCCGGCGGGCCCTGTCGGCCACCACGGTCACCCTCTTCGTCGCCTCCTGGTACGGGGATCGGCTGGCAGCGAACGGGTGCGCCCCGGTCAGCCGGGAGAAGAGCTGGTAGAAGCCGTCCGGCAGGGCCGGGTCCTCCGGCGTCGCCGACGACACCCCGCGATCCTCCGGCTGGTCGGCGCTGACCACGGTGACCCCGTTGAGCGGCGTGCCGGTGTTGCGGTCGGTGGTCACACCGAGCACCAGCCCACCGGGTATCAGCGCGCAGTCGCGGTTGACCAGTTGCACGTCGTCGACCTCCCACCACCAGGCGAAGCCGCCGTGGAAGCGGAACCGGACCTGGACGGTGGAGGCTCCGGCCGCCGGATCCAGCGGCACCTCCTCGACGCGCGGTCCGCGCCGGCTGTCGGTCTGGTGCCAGACGGTGGTCCAGGTGTCGCCGCCGTCGGTGGAGACGTCCACGTCGGCCGCGTCGCTGACGCCGACGGCCCGCCAGTCGCTGTGGAAACGCAGCACCGGTGCCGGGACTGCGCTCAGGTCGACCGTCGGGGTCACCAGGTCGGTGTCCTGCCTCTTACCGGAGCCGAGGCGGTCGCTGTCCACGATGGCGAAGGCACCGCTGCCACCGGTGAGGTTGCCGCGCTCGCCCTCGTCGCTGAAGGTCCAGCCGCCGTCGCCGGTGCGGTTGCGCACCGACCAGCCGCCCGGCGGGTCGGTGCCGTCGAAGCTCTCGTCCAGCACCGGCGTGCCGAAGCTGCTGGCGTAGCCGGCCGCCGTGCAGGCCGGCTCGACCGGTACGACGATGTCGGCAGTCACCGGCCGCGTGCCGGTGGCCACGTCCCGGGTCACCGTGCGGTAGCCGGGATGGCGGGCCGCCACGGTGAGCCGGTAGGTGGTGCCGCCCGGCACGGTGAACGAGTACCGGCCGTTGACCGGGTCGGTGAAGACCGGCCCACCGGGGCGGCCGGCGACCTCGACCCGGGCGTAGAGCGGCCAGCCGTGCCCCGAGCCGTCGGTGACCCGGCCGCTGACGGTGACCGTCGGGCTTGCCACAAGCGCGAAGTCCCGGGTGACCGCGCTGCCCTCGGTGACGGTGACGGTGGCCGACTGCCCGGCGTAGCCGTACGCGCTCACGGTGACCGTGGCCTCGCCGGCCGGCACGGTGAGCGCGTACCGGCCGTCCGCGCCGGTGGTGACGCTGCGGCTGCCGTCGCCGACTGTCGCGCCGGCGATCGGGTCGCCGCCGGCTACCGCGGTCACGGTGCCGGCGATCCGTCCGACCGTGCCGCGCGGGGCGGCCCGCACCGCCGCGTACGCGTCGAGTCGGCCCTCACCGAAGACGTTGTTGTCGGCGGCGGTGCCCCCGCAGGCGGTGGCGTCGACGTCGCGGGCGGTCCGGTCGAGCAACTCCTCGGTGGCGGCGATGTCGCCCTTCAGACCCGGTGCCGCCGACCAGACCAGCGCGATGGTGCCGGAGACGTGTGGGGCGGCCATCGAGGTGCCGTCGAAGGCGGCGTAGGAGTTGCCCGGCACGCTGGAGCGCACGTTGCTGCCCGGGGCTGCGACGTTCGGCTTGTACGACTGCGGGTCGGTGGCGTCGCCTCGGCCGGAGAAGTCGGAGATCGCGTTGTGCACGTCGTACGAGCCGACCGCGTACGCGTCGGCGTTGTCGCCGGGGGAGCCGGCGCTGCCGCAGGCCGGGCCGTCGTTGCCGGAGGAGAAGACGGGGAACATGCCGGCGGCCCGCCAGGCCGCGATGGTTTGCTGATACCACGGATCGTCGCCGGCACCGCCCCAGGAGTTGTTGACCACGTCGGGCCGCAGGTCGGGGCGGGGGTTCTGCCCGTTCAGGTCGGTGGGGGCCAGCACCCACTGGCCGGCGGCGAGCAGGGAGGCGTCGGAGCAGGAGTCCGCCTCGCAGCCCTTCGCGGCGATCCACCGGGCGCCGGGGGCGACGCCGATCTGGTTGCCGGCGCCGTCGTCGCCGACCATCGTGCCCATGGTGTGGGTGCCGTGGCCGTTGTTGTCGCAGGGTGCCGGGCTCGGGCACACCCCGGCCGGGTCGTACCAGTTGTGGTCGTGGTCGACGGCGCCGCCACCGAGGTTGCCCCGGTACGCCCCGACCAGCGCGGGATGGTCGTACTGGACGCCGCTGTCGATGCTGGCGACCACCACGCCCTCGCCGCGGTCGCCCAGGTCGCTCCAGACCTGGGGCGCGTTGATGTTGGTCAGCCCCCACTCGACGCCGTCGGCGCTGGCGCGGCTGCCGGCGGCCGGCGTCGGTCGCCGCAGCGGGTAGCTGCGGGTGGGTTCGATCCGGGCCACCTCGGGTCGCTTGGCGATCTCGTCGACCAGCTTCCGGTCGCCGGTCACGCGCACCGCGTTGGCGATCCAGTAGGCGGTGTGCGGGGCCCGGCGGGCGGTCAGCAGCGCCCGCAGATCGTGCTGGGTGCGCTCGGCGGTCGTGGTGAGCAGCCGGTGCACCTCGCGGGCCCGGTCGTCCGCGTCACGGAGCTTCGCGGTCCGGGCCACCGGCGCGGTGTCCCGCAGGTAGACCAGGAAACTCCCGCTGCCGGTCGCGCCGAGTTGGCGCAGCAGTCGCTGGTCCACGCGGGCCGGCGCGGGTTGCGGGTCCGGTTCTCGCTGGGCGGCGACCGCGGGTTGGGCGGTGAGGCCCAGCAGGATCGCGGCGCACGCCACGGCTGTTCGCCGGAGAGTGGATCTCAAGGATGATGGTCGGAGCACTGTTCCTCCCCACGTTGGGTCCCGATCGGTTCGGGACGGGCGCGCCAGACGGTGCTCAATGGATAACGTCGGGAAGTGCCTGGTCAGTGACGTTTGCGGCGAATACGGCCCGGTGCCCCGTGGCCGACCGACCGCTGCCTCCGGGCCGGCGGACCGCTCGTGACACCATGACCGGGTGAGCGGTGCTGTCCAGACGGGTTGGGCCCCGTCGAGCGGTCCCGCCGCGCCGGCACCCGCCCGGCGTCGGCGGCACTGGCTGCTGGTCGCGTCCGTGCTGTGGGCCGTCCTGCTGGCCGGGCTCGCCTGGACGTCGGTCCGCGACGACCCACCGACCGTGCGCGAGCAGCGCACCCTCGACCAGGCCGGTCCGATCGTCGACCGGGCGGTCGGCGAACTGGCCCGCGCGGCCGGTCCGGCCGGGCTGCTCGAACTTGGTCCCGCCCGGATCCGCTCGGGCTGTCGGGTCACCCCGCTCTCCGATGGTGCCGCCCTGCGACGTGAGGTCGGTGTGCTCGCGCCCGCCGGCACCGAGCGGGCCGTGCTGACCGGGATCGCCGATCGGCTGCCGGCCAACTGGCGAGCCGGGGTCGGCCCCGGCCTGGACGGCCCGGAGCTGCGCGCCGACGCCGGCGAGTTCGTCGCCGTCGGGGGCCGGTCGACCGGGGACGGCCGGGTCCGGTTGACCGTCGAGACCGGCTGCCGGCCGGTGGGCTCCGGCTACACCCCGACGCCCGCGACCGCCGCCGGCCCGGAGGCCGCGGCCCTGACCGCCGCGCTGACGGCACTCGACCGGCCGGCCGATGCCGCGCCGGAGCTGGTCACCGCACCCTGCCCGGGTGGCGCGCTGGCCCGCACCGCGCGGTCCGCCGAGCTAGACCCGCCCGCGCCGGCCGCCGCGCTCGCGCCGCTGGCCGGCGGCGCCCCACTGCTGGACAACCCGCCGGTGTACGCGTACCGCGTCGGCGATGTCACAGTGCTGGCCGAACTCGGCCCGGACGTCGTACGCCTGGCCGCCACCGTCGGCTGCCCGGACTAGGGCGAGACGCCCCGGTCAGCCGTCCGTCGCCTCATCCGGGTCGCGGCTGCGGCCCAGCGCGTCGACCCGCCCCCAACGGCCGGGAATGTCCAGCAGCTCGATCCGGCCCATGCCCGGCGGCACGGCCGGATCGATGATCAGATGCTCGCCCTGTGGCTCCAGCCCCAGCATCACCCGCAGCAACAGCAGCGGCGTGCCCGTCGACCACGCCTGCGGGCTGCACGCGGTCGGATACTCCACCGGATAGTCGGTGAGATCGCGGGCGTAGCCGGCGAACGCCTCCGGAAGCCGCCCTCCGAAGTAGCGGGACGCCGCGAGCATCGCGTCGCAGATCAGCCCGGCCTCCTTGCGGTAGCCGTACCGCCACAGGCCCCAGGCGATGATCGAGTTGTCGAACGGCCAGACGGTGCCCACGTGGTAGCCGATCGGGTTGTACCGGCCCTGGTCCTCGGCGAGGGTCCGCACCCCCCAGCCGGAGAAGAGCTGCGGCCCGAGCAGGTGCTCGACCACCTTGCCGGCCCGGGACTCGTCCACGATGCCGCTCCACAGCAGGTGCCCGATGTTCGACGTCAGCGCGTCGACCTGCCGGCCGTCGGCGTCCAGCGCGAGCGCGTAGTACCCCCGCTCGGTGATCCAGAAATCGTGGTTGAACCGCTGCTTCAGCGCGGCGGCCTCCTGCTCCAACCGGTCGGCGTACGCCGGGTCGTTCCAGAACGTCCGGGCCAACCGGGCGGCCCGGATCTTCGCGTCGTACGCGTAGCCCTGCAACTCGCAGGTGGCCAGGGGAAAGCCGGGCAGTTGGCCGTCGGCGTACGAGATGGCGTCCCAGGAGTCCTTCCAGCACTGGTTCTGCAGGCCGGACTCCGGGTTGCGGGTCTGGTACCAGAGATAGCCGGTGCCGAGCAGGTCGCCGTACGTGTCGATCCACTCCAGTGCCGCTCGCACGTGCGGCTCCAACCGACGGACCAGCGCGGCGTCGCCGGTCCAGCGCTCGTACTCGTCGATGAGGATCACGAACAGCGGAGTCGAGTCGGCCGACCCGTAGTACGGCGAGTGCGGTTGCTCCTCGAAGCCGGCGGTTTCGCCGTACCGCAGCTCGTGCAGGATCTTGCCGGGCTCCTCGTCCCGAAAGTCGTCCACCCGGTGCCCCTGCAGGCCGGCCAGCATCAGGATGGTCGGTGGGATCAGCTCCGGCAGGAACGGCACCACCTGCAACGAGGTGAAGATGCTGTCCCGGCCGAACAGGGTCATGAACCAGGGCAGCCCGGCGGCGATCAGCCGTACGCCCAGGGCGATCGACTCGTAGCGCAGGGCGGCCAGGTCGTTGAGGCTGCGCCGGTACGCCCCGGCCAGCGGCTCGCAGTCGCAGCCGAGCTTCGGTGCCCGGTCGATCAGCTCCTGCTGCTCGGCGCGGATGGCGTCCGCGCTGCGGCTGCCGCCGAACGGCAGGGTGGCCCGGATGTCCTCGCCCCGCGCCCCGTAGACGACGGTGGACACGCGTAGCCGGGTGGTCCACTCGCCCTTGCGGCCGATTCGGATCCGGAAGGACATCCCGGCGGTGTCGACCTCCGCCGGCATGCTGGAGCTGACGAGTGTCTCTCGGTGGAACGCCTCCCGCCGGTAGGTCAACCGCAGCTCGTTGTCGGTCACCGAGACCGTCGTGTGGCCCTGCTTCTGCCGAGCGTGCTTGATCTCGAACAGGTCGGCGAAGTCACTGCTCATCTCCAGCCGGACGGTGCACTCGAGCTCATCGCCGGAGTGGTTCAGCACGGTCAGCTCCTCCTCGAAGCTGCCCCCGATCGACCGGCTGCGGATCACCGACGCCTTGGCGTCCAGGTAGTGCGTGGGTTGCCCGGGGGCCAGGAAGAACTTCGTCCGGTACGACTCGCTGTCGTCCATCGAGAGGGTGTGCAGCCGCTGGCCGTCCAGGGTCAGCACCCAGCTGGACAGGAAGCGCGTGTCGAAGGAGAACAGCCCGGTGGGGAAGTCGAACGACGGCTCGATGTCGCCCGCCCGGTCGCAGACCAGGAAGGTGTTGCCGTCCAGGATGCTGACGAGATCCTTCACGCCGGCCGCCCGGCTGCCTTTCGGGCCACCTCACGCGGGTCGCGGGTGCCCGGCGGGTCCGGGAAGAAGCGGCGGAAGGCCAGGAAGAGCACCACGTTGCCGCTGAACGTGCTCTCGTTGCGCAGCACCGCGGCGATTCCCTGGGCCTCCCCGGTGATCAACCGGTCGAACAGGGCCGCGTCGCAGGACCAGATGGCGTCGGCCGGGCCCCGCTCGCGGCTGATCCGGACCGTGCCCGGTTGCATCCGGACCATCCACTGCTCGGTCTGCTGGCCGGTGCTGAGATCGATCTGGAGGGCACCGTCGGCCAGGCCACACAGGATGGCAGGGGCACGCGCCGGCAGTGATTCGAAGAACCTCTCCGTCGCCTCGGTCACCTCCGAATCGTAGGCAGCTGACCGGGGTGCCGGGCCGGTATCCGTACTCCGCCGGCCTGTCCCGCCGTGGCGCGCTGGTGGTCAGTAGACCAGTGCCTGCGCGCCCTCTGCCATGGCCTCTTCGACGAAGGCCGCGGCGCCCGCGATCCGGACACCGGGAAGGACGTCGTCCGGGCCGATCCCCCGGCGGGCCGCGCACTGGGTGCAGGCGGTCACCCGGCCACTGGTCAGGATGACGTGCAGCAGCTCGGCCAGCGGCGCGGAGTGCGGCAGCTCGAACTCCTGGGCGCGGCCGGGCAGCACGAACCAGGTCGATTCCCCGGTGAGCCAGAGCGAGACGTCCACACCGGCCGCGACCGCCGTGGCGGCGACCGTGAACGCCTGCGCGCACCGCTCCGGGGCGTCCGCCCCCGCGGTGGCCTTGACGACGAGAGAGCGGGCCATGACGCACAGCATAGGATGGGTTGGATGGTTACCGAGATCGGGTTCGTCAGCCTGCTGGTCGCCGGCCTGGGCGGGCTCGCCGGTGGCCTCGTGTACCTTGCCGTACGCATATCGAGAGGACGCTGGTGAGCGCGAGGAGTGAGCCGGGTTTGCGAGCCCCGCAGTCGCGAGCGAAGGTGGCACGGTGAGCGCGAGGAGTGAGCCGGGTTTGCGAGCCCCGCAGTCGCGAGCGAAGGTGGCAGTGTGAGCGACGAGAACCCGCTGCAGCCACCGTGGCTGAACGCGCCGCCGGTCGAGGAATACCCGTACGAGGAGAGCCACGACCTACGGGTCGGGCCGAAGCTGCACCCCGCGCTGGACGGCCTGCTGCCCTACATCGGCCTCTGGCGTGGCCGGGGCAAGGGCGGCTACCCCACCATCGAGGACTTCGACTACGCCCAGGAAATCCGGATCAGCCACGACGGCCGGCCGTTCCTGCACTACGAGTCCCGCGCCTGGATCCTCGACGAGCAGAGCAGGCCGGTCCGCCCGGCCGGGCGTGAGGTCGGCTGGTGGCGGCCGGTGATGGTGGACGGCCGAGCCACCGACGAGCTGGAGGCCCTGATCACGACCCCTACCGGCGTGATGGAGCTGCACCTGGGCAAGCGCACCGGCACCCAGGTCGAGTTCGCCACCGACGCGGTCGTCCGGTCGCCGACCGCCAAGGAGGTCACCGGGGGGCACCGCCTCTTCGGCATCGTCGAGGGCGCGCTGCTCTACGCCCAGGAGTTGGCCGCGGTGGGGCAGCCGCTCAGCCCGCACCTCTCCGCCCGGCTCATCCGGGTCGGCGGCTGACTAGACGGGGAAACCCAGCAGGGCGTGTAGGGCGGGGGTGCGTGGGCAGGGAGCCCGACGCACCCCGTCCAGCGTGTGGACCTCGGCGGCCCCGCGTACCGATGAGGTGAGCCAGACGCCGTCCGCCGCGTGCAGCTCGGCCGTGGTGACCATCCGCTCGGCGGCGCTCAGGCCCAGCTCGGCGGCGTGGGCGAGCAGCCAGGCCATGGTCGTGCCGGGCAGGATGCCGGTGGTGGCGGCCGGCACCGTGCAGAGCGTGTCGTCGGCGAGCCACACGACGTTGGCGGTCGGGCCCTCCAGCGCGTAGCCGTCGGAGGAGATCCAGAGCACGTCGTCCACGCCGGCACGGACGGCCCAGCGGCGGGCGGCGCTGTTGGCCGCGTACGACGTGGATTTGATCCCGGCCGGCAGCCAGCTCAGCCCGTTGCGGGCGTCGGCGGGCATCCCGAGTGGCAGGGTGGCGACACTGATCCCCTCCCGTCGGGCCGTCCGGGACGACGTCGGCACCTCGTCGAGCGTGGCGTAGATCGTCGGCGGGCCGCCGGCCGGGCCTCGGGTGCAGACCAGCCGGAGTGCCCCCTCCACCTGCGTTGGCCAGCCCGCGCGTACCTCGTCGAGCAGGTCGACCAGCTCGGCGGTGGGGGGCAGGGTCAGCTCGATGGTGGCGGCCGACGCGGCCAGCCGGGCCAGGTGCTCGTCGCGCAGCCACGGCCGGCCCTGACGCAGGTGCATGGTCTCGAAGAGCCCGTCGCCGCGCAGGACGCCGAGGTCGTCGCCGCGCAGGACGGGCTCGGTGGCCGGGACCAGGCCGCGCCCGAGCACGGCGATCCGGGCGGCCGGATCGGCCACGATCTCCCCGTCGGACGACATCGCCATGACCGTGGAGCGTAGCGGTGGTCCGCCGCGCGGCGGAGACAGCCGTGACAACCGAACTATGATCGGACGGTGTCCGAATCTTCCCTCGCGGAAATGCTCCGGGCCCGTGGGCTGCGGCTGACGGCCCAGCGGCAGCTTGTCCTCCAGGCGGTGCTCGATCTGGGCCATGCCACGCCGGAGCAGGTGCACACCGCGGTCCGGGAGGTCGCCGCCGGCGTCAACATCACCACCATCTATCGCACGCTGGAGCTGCTGGAACGGCTCGGCCTGGTGACACACACCCACCTCTCGCACGGTTCGCCGACCTATCACGCCGCAGGTGAGCACCAACACGTCCACCTGGTCTGCCGTGAGTGCGGCGCGATCGACGAGATCGAACCTGAGCTGCTCCGCCCGCTGGCCGACCAGTTGGCCGCGCAGCGGGGTTTCCGGGTGGACATCGGGCACGTGTCACTCTTCGGCGTCTGCGGTCGCTGCGAGAACGGGGACCAGACATGATCGACATCGCGGGCGCAGTGGCCGTCGAGAGCATCGACGAGGCCAGCCGCGACCAGCCGGAGCCGGCGCACGCGGCGGCCGGGGTGCGGGGGGTGGCCGCGCACTACGGCGACCCGCTTCGTGAGCAGCGTGTCCTCGACACCGAGGTCGGCCTGGTCGACCGGTCGCACCGGGGGATCATCGCGGTGCCCGGCGAGGAACGGGCCAGTTGGCTGCACACGATCACCTCGCAGCACCTGGCGACGCTGGCCGCCGGAGAGGGCACCGAGTTGCTGGTGCTCTCCCCGCACGGTCACATCGAGCAGCACGCGCTGGTCGCCGAGGACGGCGAGACCACCTGGCTGGACACCGAACCAGGGGCGACCGAGGGCCTGCTCACCTATCTGGAGAAGATGCGGTTCTTCAGCAAGGTCGAGCCCCGGGACGCCACCGCCGAACGGGCGTTGCTGTCGCTGGTCGGGCCGGCGGCGCCGGAGGCCCTGGCCACGCTCGGGGTGACCGGGCTGGCCGCCCCGGATCTGATTCCCGTTCCCGGCCCGAAGTTCGCCGCCGGCGCCGTGCCGCCCCGGGCTGGCGTGCGGTACGACGTCCGACCGCTGCCGACGGGCGGCTGGGCCCGGCGCGGCCTGCTCGGGGTGGACCTGCTGGTGCCCCGGTCGGCGATGGAGCAGGTGGTGGCGGAGCTGCGCGGCGCGGGCGTGCCGGTCGCCGGCCTCTGGGCGTACGAGGCGATCCGGGTTGCCGCCCGGCAGCCTCGGGTCGGGGTGGACACCGACCACCGGACCATCCCGGCCGAGGTGGACCTCATCGGCCCGGCGGTGCACCTGGACAAGGGCTGCTATCGCGGCCAGGAGACGGTGGCCCGCGTGCACAACATGGGCCGGCCACCGCGCCGCCTGGTGCTGCTGCACCTGGACGGGGTGACCACCGACCAGCCACCGACCGCCGGTACGCCGGTGACCCTCGACGGCCGGGCGGTGGGTTTCGTGGGCTCCGCCGTGCTGCACCACGAGTTGGGTCAGGTCGCGCTCGCCGTGCTGAAGCGCAACGTTCCGGACGACGCCGCCTTGCTGATCAACGAGACCGCTGCGGCGATCGACCCGTCCTGAGCGGGCCGTCTAGGATCGCCGGCATGACGACAGGGACGTTGATCACGGTGGCTCCGACCGGCGCGGAGTCGGCCAAGGCGGAGGTGCCGGCGCTGCCGGTGACGCTGGACGAGCTGCTGCTCACCGCCAAGGAGTGCGAGGCGCTCGGCGCTGCCGTGATCCACGTCCACATCCGCGACGACGCGGCGCGGCCGACCCTCGACCCGGTGCGCCTGGCCGACACGGTGGCGGCGCTGCGGGAGAGCACCGACCTGATCGTGCAGCTCTCGTCCGGTGGCGCGGTGACCGACCCGGAGGCCTCCCGGCTCGCCGTGCTCGACGCCCGCCCGGACATGGCCTCCTGCACCATGGGCACGGTCAACTTCGGCGACGACGTCTTCCTCAACCGCTGGGAGTTCATCGTCGACCTGCACACCCGCATGCAGGAACGCGGGATCGTGCCGGAGTACGAGATCTTCGACCTCGGCCACCTGGCCGCGTTGCAGCGGCTGCTCGGCAAGTACGGGCTGCCGGCCGGTGGGCACGTGCACGTCGACTTCGTGATGGGCGTGCCGGGCGGCATGCCGGGCACCACCGAGACGCTTGTCGCGGCGCACCGGATGCTGCGGGACCTGCCCGAGGGCACCACGTTCGCGGCCACCGGCATCGGCCGCAGCACGATCCCGGTGCTGCTGGCCTCGCTGTCGGCCGGTGGGCACCTGCGGGTCGGCATGGAGGACACGGTGACGTACGCCAAGGGCCGCCCGGTGGAGTCCAACATGCAACTGGTGGCCCGCGCGGTCGCCTTCGCCCAGCTCGCCCAGCGTCCGCCGCTGACCACCGTCGAGGCCCGCGCGCTGCTCGGGTTGTAGGGCCCGCCACGCCCCGGCTGGTGTAAGGGCGGCTCCGCCCTGGGCCCCTGTCACCCGGGCGGAGGACCTCCTGGTCACCCCGCCGCCGGGCGACCCCGGACCGTCGGTACCGTCCAGCCGTGACGAAGACGTACGAGGGCGGCGTGCCGCTCGCCGAGGTGGTCCGGTCCGGGTTCGTGGAGGGCGTACACCGCGGCTCGGTGGTGGTGCTGAACGCCGCCGGGGTGCCGGTGGCCGCCGCCGGAGATGTGACCGCACCGATCTTTCCCCGTTCGGCCAGCAAGCCGATGCAGGCGATCGGGATGGTCCGTGCCGGCCTGTCGCTGACCGACCCGGCCGACCTGGCGTTGGTCTCCGCCAGTCACGCGGGTGAGGCCTTCCACCTGGCCCGGGTCGACGCCCTGCTGGACCGGGCCGGGCTGGACTCCTCGGCCCTGCACTGCCCGCCCGATCTGCCGGTCGGCGCCGCGGCCCGGGAGGCGGTCCTGCGCGCCGGGGGCGGCCCGACCCGGGTGCAGATGAACTGCTCGGGCAAGCACAGCGGGATGATGCTGACCTGCCAGGCCGCCGAGTGGCCGCTGGACGGCTACTGGCGGCCGGAGCACCCGTTGCAGCAGCGCCTGCGGGCAGCCATCGAGGAGTTCACCGACGAGCCGGCGGCGGCGGTGGGGGTGGACGGCTGCGGCGCCCCGGTGCTCGCGGTGTCGCTGACCGGCCTGGCCGGCGCGTACCTCCGGCTGGTCGACGCCGAGCCCGGCTCGGTGCCGCGCGCGGTTGCCGACGCGATGCGTGCCCATCCGGAGATCGTCGGCGGCACCCAGGCCGACGACACCCGGTTGATGCGCGGCGTCCCCGGTCTGCTCGCCAAGGTCGGCGCCGAGGGCGTGATCGCGGTGGGGGTGCCGGGCGTCGGCGCGGTGGCCCTGAAGATCGACGACGGAGCCGACCGGGCCCGGATGCCGGTGCTGGTCTCCGCGCTGCGCCGGCTCGGCGTGGACGCCCCCGTGCTGGCCGAGTACGCCGAGGTGCCGCTCTTCGGCGGCGGCGTCCCGGTCGGCGCGATCCGTCCGCTCTGGTGAGCGGCGGGTCCGGGCTGTCGGGGACGGTGGCTCGCGGATGAGCACCCGCCCCGTGGGCTCGGATTCGGGCCGGTCAGCAGGTCGAGCCGCTCCTGGCCGGCCGGGCCGGTCAGCTCAGGAAGTCGAGCAGGGCGGCGCTGACCGGCTCGGGGCGCTCCAGGGGCAGCAGGTGCGCGGCGTCCGGCACGTCGGGCAGCCGTACCGCGTCGGGCGCCTCGGCGGCGATCCGGTCGGCGAGCCGGCGGATGTCCGGCACGTCGGCCGCTCCTGCGGTGACCAGGACGGGCACCCGCAGTTCGCCGAGGCGGCCGATCGCGGGTGGCGCCAGCTCGCCCACCTCCACCGCGCCGAGCGCCAACTCGGCGGCGAGCGCGCGCTGATCCATCTCCTGCGCGAACGTGATCAGGTCGGGGTCGACGTCGGTCGGCTGGCGGGTCGGGCCGACCACCCAGAACCGCACCTCGCCGGCCGCTCCGGCGGCGAAGTCGTCGGGGTCGACCTCGCCGACGAGGTCGTCCCAGAGGTCGTTGGCCTCCTCGGACCACTCGTTGCCGGACACCGCCGTGCCGAAGAGCGCGAGCGCGCTCACCCGGTCCGGGTACGCCAGCGCGGTGTCGATGGCGACCGACCCGCCGAAGGAGCAGCCGACCAGGGCTGCCCGGGGCAGGTCGAGCGCGTCGAGCAGGCCGGCCACGTCGTCGTGGTGCGCGAACGGCGTCGTCGGCAGCTCCGAGTCTCCGTACCCGCGCAGGTCGGGGACGATCACCCGGTGGTGGGCGGCGAGCGCGGGCAGCACGCCCCGCCACATCCGGCGGTCGGCGATACCGGCGTGCAGGAGTACGACGGGGGAGCCGGTGCCGGCCTCGTCGTAGGCGATGGCTGCTCCGTTGATTGTGATCTTGTCCACGGGACGGACCGTACGGAACGTGCGAGTGGCACGCAAACGGGATGTTGAGACGTTGCTAACTCTGGTTAGCGTTTTGCTTGCAGGAGTTAGCAGGGCGGATTAGCGTCAGGGCCATGGCCACACCAAAGGACCTCCCCGACGTCGGCGGGTTCATTCGTGATCTGCGGCGCAACGCCAAGATTTCGCTAAGGCAGCTCGCCGAGCAGGCGGGGGTCAGCAACCCATACCTGAGTCAGATCGAGCGCGGCCTCCGCAAGCCCAGCGCCGAGGTGCTCCAGCAACTGGCCAACGCGCTGCGGGTCTCCACCCCGGCCATGTACCTGCGGGCCGGGCTGCTCGACGACAAGGAGGGCCACGGGGTGCTCGCCTCCATCGCGGTGGACCCCGACCTGACGATGGCCCAGAAGCAGTCACTCAGCCAGATCTACGAGACCTTCCGCCGGGAGAACGCCCGGCTGGCCGAGGCCCAGGCCGCCGCCGAGGGCGCCCGCGCGGAGGCCACCGCCGACGCGGCCCGAGCGACCACCCCGACCGACGTCGCCGACCAGCCGGCCGACGTGGCCAACCTGGCCGCCACCGGCCCCACCACCGCAGGCGGCACCCCGACCGAGGCCGTGCTCGAATCGGTCGCCGTCACCGAGGCGGGCACCGCCCCCGCCCCGACCCGCACCAACACCCCCGAGAAGAAGGCCGCCGAGACGGCCGAGGAGGAGACGTCATGACCGAGCCGAAGACCAACCGCATCCCCGCCCCGATCTACGCCGCCGCAGGCGCCGGTGAGCTGGCCCTGGAGCACCTGCGCAAGCTGCCGGCCGTGGTCGGTGTCCTCGGCACCCGGGTCGTCGCCGACCTGGGCGGCCGGGCCGTGCTGACCGGCTTCGAGCTGCGCCAGAGGGCCACCGAGACGCTGCGTACCGCCAACGAGACCGCGGAGACCCTGCGGGGTCGCGCGCAGGCCGAGCTGGATCTGGCCAAGCTCCGCGAGTCCGCCGACCTGGTCAAGCTGCGCGAGGTCGCCGACCTCGACAAGTTGCGTGCCGCCGCGACCCGCAACGCCGCCGTGGTCGTCGCCAGCGCCCAGGCCGCACAGGAGCGGGCGTTCGCCGCGTACGGCGCGCTCGTCGCCCGGGGTGAGCGGGTCGTCGGCGCCGGCGTGCTGGAGGCCGCCGAGACGGTCAACGCCGATATCGAGGCCACCGAGGGCGTGCCCGCGGCCACCACCCCGGCTGCTGTCGCCACCCCGGCCGAGGTGAAGGCCCCGGCCGAGGTGCCGACCCCGGCCGAGGTGGCCGAGATCGCCAACGCCAAGCCGGCCGTCGCCAAGAAGACCGTGGCCAAGCCGACCGTGGCCAAGAAGACCACTCGGGCGAAGGCCGTCAAGCCGGCCGAGACCCCGTCGGCGAAGCTTCCCCGGGCCACCAAGCGGACCCGCCCGGCCGCCGAGTAGTTCGTGGTGTCGACGACCCCGGCGGCGTCCTTGTCGGACGTAGCCGGGGTCCTCGACATAAGCTTGCCGGCATGGCAAACGCCGCGCCGCTCTTCGCGTTCGAAGTCCGTTACGTGATCGAGCTGATCCTGCTCGTCTTCGCGCTGATCATCCAGGGTGTCGCGCTGGTGCACGCCGTCACGCAGCGCTCCGACGGCTTCTCCGCCATCGGGACGCTGCCCAAGGGTGGCTGGATCGCCATCCTGGCGGTCTGCCTCGTGTTGACGCTGCTCGGCTTCGGCCCGATCAGCCTCTTCGGACTGATCGGCATCGCCGCCGCGCTCATCTACCTGCTCGACGTCCGGGTCGGTCTGCGCGACCTCAGTGACGGCAAAGGGTTCTGGTGAGAGGTTTCCGTTGGCCGCCACCGCCCGACGGTGGTCCCCGCACCTGGGGGCCCGGCCCGGGCGGGCCGCGTACCGGCCGACCGGCGTTGCCGGAGCCGGAGACCGAGCTGGTCGCCACCCCGCACGGCGTCCGGCTGGAACGACTGGTCACCGGCACCGGTGATCCGGTCACCGTGTTCGCGCACGGGCTGGGCAACGGCATCGCCACCACCCGGCCGTTCGGCAGCGGGGTGACCGGCCGCAAGGTTTTCTTCCAGTTCCGTGGGCACGGCCGCTCCGAAGCGCCGGCCGGCCCGTGGAACTACCTGGACCTCGCCCGGGACCTGCGCGCCATCGCGGATCTGGGCAGCGCCAGCCGGGCGTTCGGGGCGAGCCTCGGTGCCGGCGCGCTCTGCCGGCTGCTGGCCGAGAGCCCGGAGCGCTTCGAGAAGCTGGTCTTCTTCCTGCCCGCGGTGCTCGACCAGCCGCGCGGCCCGGTCGCCCGGGAACGCCTCACCGCCCTGCTGGAGGCGGTGGAGAGCGGGGACGCGTCGGCGGTCGCCGACGTCGTCTCGCTGGAGCTGCCCCCAGCGGTCCGCAACACCCCGGCCGGCTGGGCGTACCTGCGGCAGCGACTCGACCAACTGCTCCGCGACGGTCTGTCCGACGGCCTGGCCACGCTGCCCGAGCAGGCGCCGCTGCGCGACACCGCCGCTCTGGCGGCCGTCACCGCGCCGGCGCTGGTGATCGGCTGCGCGGGCGACGACCTGCACCCGGTCGAGGTCGCCGAGCAGCTCGCCGCCGCGCTGCCCCAGGCCACCCTGCACGTGTACGACCGGCCGGGCGTGCTCTGGTCGGACCGCGCCGACCTGCGGGAGCGCGTGTCCGGCTTCCTGAACGAGTAACGCCGCCCGGTCATGTCATCAGGCGCGGCAATTCGGACGGCGGTTGTCAGGTATTGCTGACAACGTCGTTGGCATGACACAACCGCTAATCGGAAAGATCGCGCTCGTCGCCGGCGCCACCCGGGGTGCCGGGCGGCAGATCGCCGTCCAACTCGGCGCGGCCGGAGCCACCGTGTACGCCACCGGCCGCAGCACCCGGGCCGGCCGCTCGGAGATGGACCGGCCGGAGACCATCGAGGAGACCGCCGAGCTGGTCACCGCTGCCGGCGGCACGGGCATCGCCGTGCAGGTCGACCACCTGGTCCCCGAGCAGGTCCGCGACCTGGTCGCCCGGATCGACGCCGAGCAGGGCCAACTCGACGTGCTGGTCAACGACATCTGGGGCGGCGACCCGCTGGTCACCTGGGAGAAGCCGGTCTGGGAGCAGCCGCTGGACGCCGGCTTCCGTACCCTGCGGCTGGCCATCGACACGCACATCATCACCAGCCACTTCGCCCTGCCGCTGCTGATCCGCAAGCCCGGCGGGCTGGTGGTGGAGATGGGTGATGGCACCAAGGCGTACAACGACGACAACTACCGACTCTCGGTCTTCTACGACCTGGCAAAGGTCTCGGTCAACCGGCTCGCCTTCAGCCAGGCGCACGAGCTGAAGCCGCACGGCTGCACAGCGGTCGCGCTCACCCCCGGCTGGATCCGCTCCGAGGCGATGCTGGAGCACTTCGGCGTGACCGAGGCGACCTGGCGCGACGGGGCGGCCACCGACCCGAACTTCCTCATCTCGGAGACCCCGGCCTTCGTCGGCCGCGCGGTGGCCGCGCTCGCCGCCGACGAGGGCAGGGCCCGCTGGAACGGCAGGTCCGTCGACGCCGGCACGCTCTCCAAGGTGTACGGGTTCACCGACGTCGACGGCAGCCAACCGGAGGGCTTCCGGTACATCGTGGAGGTGGTCGACGCGGGCAAGCCGGCGGACGTCACCGGCTACCGGTAGAGCGCACCGAGGCGTCCGGCCGCCTCGGCGAACAGCTCCCGCAGCTCGGGTGGGTCGAGGACTTCCACCTCGGGGCCGAGCCCCAACAGTTGATGGTACGCCACCCCGACGGACTCGACGGGCAACCGGGCCAGCACCCAGCCCTGCCCGTCGGGTGCGCCGGCGGCGGCCACCACCTCGTCGTACACGAAGGGGGCATCGACCAGGTGCCGGAGCTGGCGCAGGCCGGCGGGGCTGAGCCGGACGGTGACCTCGGCCCGCAGCATGGTCCGCAGGAACGATCCGGCCTGCTCGCGCCAGTGCCCGGCCAGGTCGAAGCCCTCGTCGCGCTCGAACTGCTCCTCGCCCACCTCGACGCCGGTGACCCGGTCGACCCGGTAGGTGCGCGTGTCGTCGCCGACCCGGCCGACCAGATACCAGACGCCACTCTTGAGGATCAGCCCGTACGGCTGGACCCGGCGGGTCACCTCCCGGTCGCCGCGTCGGTAGCGCACCTCCACCACACGGTCTGCCCAGACCGCCCGGGCCAGCTCGGCCAACCACGGCGGCGGGCCGGTCTCCCGGAACCAGCCCGGCACGTCCAGGTGGAACCGCTGCCCGGCCCGGGCCGGGGCGTCCCGCAGGGCCGGCGGCAGCGCGGCGAGCACCTTCAGCTCGGCGGCGGCCACCGCGTCGGCGAGCCCCATGTCGCCGGCCGGTCCGGGCAGGCCGGCGAGGAAGAGTGCCTCCGCCTCGTCCCGGTTCAGCCCGGTCAGCCGGGTCCGGTAGCCGCCGAGCAGGCGGTAGCCACCGGCCCGACCCCGATCGGCGTAGACCGGCACGCCAGCGGCGGAGAGGGCCAACACGTCCCGGTAGACGGTCCGCTCGGAGACCTCCAACTCCCGCGCCAGCTCGCCCGCGGTCATCGACCCACGCGCCTGTAGCAGCAACAACAGCGAGATCAGTCGGGACGCGCGCACCCGCCCATCCTGCCCGGCCCCGCTCAGCGTCCGCCGGGGGTCAGCAACCCCCTGTCGTACGCGGTGGCCACCGCGGCGGCGCGGTCGTTGACGCCGAGCTTGGCGTACAGGTGCAGCAGGTGCGTCTTGACGGTGGCCTCGCTGATGAACAGCCGGGCGGCGGCCTCCCGGTTGGAGGCGCCGCGGGCCACCAGGGTGAGCACCTCCAGCTCACGCTGGCTGAGCGGCTCTTCGACGGGCGCGCGCAGCCGACCCATCAGCCGGCCGGCGACGCTCGGCGCGAGCACCGACTCGCCCCGCGCGGCGGACCGGACGGCGCGGACCAGGTCCTCACGGGGCGTGTCCTTGAGCAGGTAGCCGGTGGCACCGGCCTCGATCGCCGGCAGCACGTCCGCGTCCGTGTCGTAGGTGGTGAGCACCAGCACCCGGGCGGCGCTGCCGGAGCGGGCCAACCGGCCGATGGCGGTCACCCCGTCCATCCCGGGCATCCGCAGGTCCATCAGCACCACGTCCGGCCGGAGCGTCGCGACCAGGGCCAACGCCTCGGCCCCGTCGGCGGCCTCGCCCACCACCTCGAAACCGGGGTCGCCGGTGAACATGCCGCGCAGCCCGTCCCGCACCACCGGATGGTCGTCGACGATCAGCAGTCGTATCGGGGTGGTCACCCGGCACCTCCGGGTAGCGCGGGGATGGACGCCGAGATGGCGGTGCCGCCGCCCGGCTCCGACTCGACGGCCAACTCGCCACCGACCCGGGTCACCCGCTGCCGCATGGCGGCCAGCCCGTAGCCGCCAGTCGGCATCCGGGGCGCCGGCTGGTCGGTGACCTCGAAGCCGGTCCCGTCGTCGCGCACGTCCAGGGTCACCACGTCCGCCATGTACGACAGGGTCAGCCCGACCCGTGAGGCGGCGGCGTGCCGGGCCACGTTGGCCAGCGCCTCCTGGGCGGCCCGTAGCAGGGTCACCTCGATCTCCGGGTGCAGCGGACGGGGCGTACCGGTGGTGGCGACCTCGGCGCGTACCCCGTGCAGGGCCGACCAGCGCCCGCCCAGCGCGACGAGGGCGTCCGGCAGCCGGGCTGTCTCCAGCGACTCGGGGCGGACCGCCCGCACCGAGCGGCGGGCCTCGGTGAGGCTCTCCCGGGCCAGCGCGAGCGCGTTGTCGACGTGCCGGCGCCAGTCGGCGGACCGGTCGCGGGTCTGCTCGGCCGCCTCCAGTTGAGTGATGATGCCGGCCAACCCCTGGGCCAGGGTGTCGTGGATCTCCCGCGCCATCCGTTGGCGTTCGTCCAGCACACCTGCCTCCCGTGCCTGGGTGAGCAGTTGGGCGTGCAGTCCAGCGTTCTCCCTGGCCGTCTCGGTGAGTTGGCTGTTGGCCTCGCCGAGTTCGGCCACCAACCGCTGGCGTTTGGCGTCCTCCTGTTCGGCGACCATCGCGAACCAGCTCACCGAGCCGGCCACCACCAGGTTGAAGAGCACCAGCAGCAGCCAGAGCAGCCAGTGCGACATCGCCACTGTCAGACCGCCGGCGTGGGAAGTGGCGATGAGGGCGGCCGTGGCGACCACCCCGGCGATCCGCCAACGCCTGGGCAGCACCGGAAAGGCGTGGATGTAACCGATCCAGGCGAAGAAGCCGTACCACGGGCTGACGGCCACCAGTGCGGCGGCGAAGGTGAGCAGCCCGACGTAGTAGACCGCCATCGGCCTGAGTCGGCTCTGCCAGCCGGGGTGCAGGGTGATGAACCAGGCGACCCAGCATCCGGCCGCCACGGTGACGGCGAGGGTGGGCATCACCCCGAGACTGCGGGGTGCCGGTGCGACGAGGGCCAGCAGGGTGCCCAGAGCCAGCCCACCGTAGGGAAACACCCGATAGAGGCTCGCCTCGTGCTTTCGCCAGTGGGTCAGGCGGTCGTGCCCACCGCTGCTGGTCATCGAATCCCCGCTCACTCCCAGCGGAACAGTTTCGCCGCGCCGGTGCCGGCGGCCACCGCGATCACCGCCATTATCCCCAGGTGCAACGGCTGCGGTGGAGTGCCCGTCCAGGCGTCGAGTAGCGCCTGCACACCCGGTGGCGTGTAGTCGCCGATCCGCGCCACGAAGTCCGGGAGCAGGAACCGGGGAAGGTAGACCCCGCCGAAGAACATGGTGATCAGGAACAGTGGCACGGCCAGGGCCTGTGCCGCTCTCGTCGTCCGGGCCACGGCGGCGACCAGAAGACCGAGTGCCAGCAGCGCCGCCGTGCCGAGCACGAAGGCCACGGTGAAGCCGAGCGGGTGCCGGGGGAGCGGCACCCCGAACGCCAGCCGGGCGACCAGCATGAGCAGCACCGCGCTGGCCAGGATGCCGGTCAGGGCCAGCGCCAGTTGAGCGGCGAGCAGGGCTGCCGGGTTCGCCGGGGTGGTCGCCAGCCGGCGCAGCACGCCGCGTTCCCGGTAGGTGGCCAGGACGGAGGGCAGGACGTTCACCCCGACCATGGCGAGCGTGACCACCAGCAGCGACGGAGCGAAGTAGCCGACGAAGGTCTGCCCGTCGAAGTTCGGATCCGGCTCACGGAGCGAGGGGATCAGGCCGATCACCACCAGGATCAGGGTGGGCAGCCCGACGGTGGTGAGCAGCGTCGGCAGGTCCCGCAGGTAGAGCCGCGCCTCGATCCTCAGGATCTGGCGGAAGGCGTGCATCCTGGTTCCCTCTCAGTCTGCGGGCCGGTGCCCGGTCAGCTCGACGAAGGCGTCGTCGAGGGTGGACTGCTCCAGCCGCAGGTCGGCGGCGACGATCTGGTTGCGGGCGAGCACCGAGGTGACCGCGTGCAGCAGCTCACCGGTGCCGGTCACCACCACCTGGCTGCCGGTGCGCCGCACCTCGGAAACCTCTGGCAGGTCGGTGAGGAGCCGGTCGTCGATCGGGGCGGACGGCCGGAACCGGACGTGCTGCTCCGGAGCGACACTCGACACCAGGCCCGCGGGGCTGTCCAGGGCCGCGACCCTTCCCCTGTCGATCACCGCGACCCGGTCGCAGAGCCGCTCGGCCTCCTCCATGAAGTGGGTGACCAGCACGATCGTCACCCCACTGTCGCGGACCTGCTCGATGAGGCCCCAGGTGTCCCGTCGGGCCTGCGGGTCCAGCCCCGTGGTCAGCTCGTCGAGGATGGCGATCTCCGGGTTGCCGACCAGCGCCAGCGCGATGGACAGTCGCTGCTTCTGACCGCCGGAGAGTTTCTTGTACGCGGTGTTCCGCTTGTCGCCGAGGCCCAGCTTCTCGATCAACGCGGCCGGATCGGCCGGGTCGCGGTAGAACGAGGCGTACAGCTCCAGGGCCTCAGCCACCCGGAGTCGGTCCGGCAGTTGGCTCTCCTGAAGCTGCACCCCGACCCGCTGCCGAAGCTGGGCCGCGTCCCGGCGGGGGTCGAGTCCGAGGACCGACACCCCGCCCCCGTCGGGGACGCGCAGCCCGGCGACACACTCCACGGTGGTGGTCTTGCCGGCACCGTTCGGGCCGAGGACGCCGAAGATCTCGCCGGCCTCCACGGTGAACGACACGTCGTCCACCGCCACCAGATCGCCGTACCGCTTGTGCAGTCTGGTCACCTCGATGACCGGCATCGCGCCGCCCTTCCGCCGCTGGCTTCGTACCCCTCAAGGGTTGTCGGGGTGGGCCGGCAGCGGATCGACCAGGCGGCGATGATCACGACGCCCCCGGTTGATCGCATGCATCCGTCAAGCGGTTGATGTGTACGGCGGGTGTCGCTGCTAGCGGTCGCCCGGCGGATTCGACGACCGCTCGTTAGGCTGCTCGATCGTGGACGTCAGCAGAATCACCAGCCCGGTGACCGGGGTCGTCGGACGCTTCCTCGGCGGGGCGGGGCTGCTCCTGCGAGGGCTGGGTCTCTACGTCCGCAGCCCCGGTCTGATGCTGCTCGGTGTCGTGCCGGCGCTGATCTCCGGCGTGCTGTTCCTCGGCGCGTTCGCCACCCTGGTGTACTTCGTGGACAACCTCGCCGCGCTGGTCACCCCGTTCGCCGACGACTGGTCGGGCACCGCACGCGGCCTGGCACGGGTGGTCGCCGGGCTGGCCATCCTCGGCCTCGGTGGGCTGGTCGGGGTGCTCACCTTCACGGCGGTCACCCTGGTCATCGGCGACCCGTTCTACGAGAAGATCTCCGAGCGGGTGGAGCAGCGGTACGGCGGCACGCCCAACGAGGTGGAGGTGCCGTTCTGGCCGTCGCTGCGCCGCAGCCTCGCCGACTCGGTACGCCTGGTCGCGCTCGCCGCGCTGATCGGCATCCCGCTCTTCCTGGCTGGTTTCATCCCGGTGGTGGGGCAGACCGTGGTGCCGGTGATCGGGGCGGCGGTGGGCGGCTGGTTCCTCGCCGTCGAGCTGGTCGGCGCGCCGTTCTACCGGCGGGGCATGCGGCTGCCGCAGCGCCGGGCGATCCTCAAGGCCGACCGCCCCACCGCGCTGGGCTTCGGGGTGGCGGTCTTCCTCTGCTTCCTGATCCCGCTGGGAGCCGTGCTGGTCATGCCGGCGGCGGTGGCCGGTGCCGCCCTGCTGACCCGCCGTTCGCTCGGCCAGCCGATCGACGGCCCGCTGTCCGCGCCGCCTACCGGCCGGCCCGTCGAGGAGAACTGACGTGGAGATCATCCTGGTCGAGGAGGCCCGCCTGGTGCTGTTCGGGACGGACACCCACGCCGTGGCCCGCCACGTCCTCGACGCCGCCTGATCACGGCGTCGGGCGGTGGTGCCGCCTGGTCACTACCGGCCTGTCGGGCGTCTGCGGCCAGCTGTTTCCGCAGGCTCTGGTGTGGTGGGGGTGACAGCGGGGGCGTCGTCTTTGTCGACAGCGTGTTGATAACATGCCGACATGATGTCGACAATCCACGAGGGCGGGCGCTGATGTTCCTCGCGATTCGTGAGCTGAACTTTGCCCGGATGCGGTTCGCTCTGATGGGCGCCGTGATCGCGCTGATCGCCGTGTTGATGGTGATGCTGTCGGGGCTGTCGGTCGGGTTGGTCCGCGATGGTGTGTCCGGGCTGCAGAACCTGCCGGTCACGTCATTCGCCTTCCAGCAGGACGTCCAGCGCGACTCCGCGTTCTCCCGCAGCGTCGTGGACCTGTCGGCGGTGGACGAGTGGGCTGCCCAGCCGGGCGTCGCGGACGCGACACCCTTCGGCAACACGCTGGTGAACACGCGTACCGATCGGGGAACGGAGGTCGACCTGGCGCTGTTCGGCGTCAAGCCCGACTCGTTCCTGTCGCCCTCGGTCAGTCAGGGTGAGCGGTTGGGAACGGCGGACGGCATCGTGGTGAGCCCCACCGCGCTGGACGCGGGGCTGCAGATGGGCGACATCGTCACCATCGATCGGCTCGGCACGCGGTTGCGGGTCGTCGGCGTCACCGAGCAGCAGGACACCTTCGGGCACGTGGACGTGGCGTACGTGCCGCTGGCGGCGTGGCAGGCCATCAAGTCCGGCACCGCCCCCGGCACGGAGCTGCCGCAGGGTGCCGCGACGGAGATCACGGCGGTGGCGGTCCGCGCGGACGACGGGAAGTCCGTCGACCTGGCCGCGGGTGACACCGCGGCGGGCACCGAGAGCCTGACCCTGAAGGAGTCCTACGGCGCCTCGCCGGGATACACCGCCGAGACGACGACCCTCCAGCTGATTCAGGGATTCCTGTACGCGATCTCGGCGCTGGTGGCCGGAGCGTTCTTCGCGGTGTGGGCGATCCAGCGCAAGCCCGAGGTGGCCGTCCTGCGGGCGCTGGGCGCCTCGACCGGCTGGGTGCTGCGGGACGCGCTGACGCAGGCGTTCGTGCTGTTGGCGGCCGCTGTCGCCGTCGGTGTGGGGGTCGGGCTCGCGCTCGGTGCCCTCATCACCGGCAGCGGCATCCCGTTCGCGTTGAGCATGCCGAGCATCTCCGCCGCCGGGGTCGGCCTCGTCGTTCTCGGCCTGCTCGGAGCCGGCGCGGCGGTCATCCGCATCACCTCTGTCGACCCGGCCACCGCTCTGGGAGGAAACCGATGAGTAGCCGTCCCGCTCCGACCGCTTCGACCACACCTGCCGACGACGCGCCCGAGCGGCTCGGGTTGGTGATGCGCGCGGTGTTCCTGCGGCACGGCAACGCCGCCGAGACCGTGCAGGCGCTCGACGACGTCAACCTGACGGTGCGACCCGGTGAGCTCGCCGCGGTCGTCGGTCCGTCCGGTGCGGGCAAGTCCAGTCTGCTCGCCGTCGCCGGCGGCCTGGCCCGGCCCGACCAGGGGACCGTCACCGTGGCCGGTCAGGACATGACCGTGTCGAGCCGTCGCACGCGGACGGAGCTGCGCCGCCAGCATGTGGGGTTCGTGTTCCAGTCGGGCAACCTGCTGCCCGCGCTGACCGCCGCCGACCAGTTGCGGCTGCCCCTGCGGCTGGGGCCGCGGTCGGAGCGGTCCGGCCGTGACCCGCTGGAGCTGCTCGCGGACGTCGGCATGGCCGACAAGGCCGACCGGCGTCCGCACCAGATGTCGGGCGGCGAACGCCAACGTGTCGGGATCGCCCGGGCACTGGTCACCGAGCCCAGCGTGCTGTTGGTCGACGAACCGACGGCGGCGCTGGACCGGGCACGCAGCCACGAGATCGTGCAGTTGCTGGCCCGCGAGGCCCGGCAGCGGTCGGTCGCGGTGGTCATGGTCACTCACGACCACGATGTGCTGCAGTACTGTGACACCGTTTACGAGATGGTCGACGGCAAGCTCGCGGCCAGCGACTGACCACGGCAGGGTGCGGGCGCAGGACCAGGCAGGTCACGTCCGTCCGGAACAAGGGGGGCGGCGTGCCGAAGATCCAGGCCTCGACCGTCGCCGAGCACCGGGCGTCCCAACGCGCCGCGCTGCTCGACGCCGCCCGCACCCTGCTGTCGCAACACCCCGAGCGGATCCCTGGCCTGGCCGAGGTCGCCCAGCACGCCGGTCTCGCCCGATCCAGCGTCTACTCGTACTTCAAGTCCCGCGCCGACATGTTCGACGCCCTGGTCACCGACACGTTTCCCCGCTGGTCGGCGTACGTCGAGAAGCGCATGGACGCCGCCACCACGCCCGGGCAGAAGATCCAGGCGTACGTGGATTCCAACTTGCAACTGGTTGCCCGAGGCGATCACGCGCTGGCTCGCGCGCTGGCGTCGGCTGGCAGCAGCGAGATCCTCGCCAGCTCCAGCCAACTCATGCACGACCGCCTGGAAGCCCCGCTGCGCGCCGCACTCACCGACCACGGCTCCTCGGACCCGGTCCGCATGGCCGAACTGGTCCAGTCGATCGTCTACGCCCTGAGCCGGATGATCGAGGGTGGGCTTCCCCTGCGCGCGGCGACCAGCCTCGCCCGCGAGTTCCTCACCCCGTACCTCGATCGCGACAGCGACTAAGGCCCGGTCAGGTCGGCCAGGCAGGACCACTCGGCCGCGACCGGCCGGTAGCCCAGGCGGGCGTTGATCGCCAGCATCGGCGCGTTCGCCTCGTCGTTCGAGGTGTACGCGACGCGGACACCCGCGGCGGCGGCCCGGTGCAGCGCCGCCGTCTTGGCCAGCCGGGCCAGACCGCGACCCCGGTACGCCGGGACGCTGCCGGTGTAGTCCGACCACATCCGGTCACCGTCCCGCTTGACCAGGCTGAAGGCGGCCACCTCGCCGTCGACCTCGGCGGCGGTGCTGGCCGTCCGGTCCAGCCCGAGGTTGTCCCAGACGTCGTTCTGCCAGATCTGGTAGCTGATCGCGTCGACAGGCACGTCGCCCGGCTCGTCAAGGGCCGAGACCACGTCGGCCGCGTAGAGCACGTGTGGGTCCAGTTCGGCGACCGGCCGCAGGCGTACGCCCGGGGGTGGGTCGGGGAACGAGGGCACCGGGTCCAGGTCGAGCGCGGAGTAGCGCATCCCGCGGCTGGGCTCGAAGCCGTGCTGGCGGGCGAACGGCAGCGCGTCCGGCTGTGCCATGGCGCGCACCCGGCGGACTCCCAGCGGGCGAAGGTGGTCGGTCGCTGCCGCCAGCAGCGCGTTGCCGATACCGCGTCGCCGGTGCTCCGGATGCACGTGCAGCAGGTTGATGTCACCGAAGTTCGCCGTCGAGGTTCGGCCGTTGGGTTCGGCGGACACCCAACCGACCACCCGGTCGTCGGCCTCGGCCACCAACGCCGTCCAGCCCGGGGTGGGAGGCGGGTCGGCGATCATCTTGCGGGTGGACTCGACCCCGCGCACCAGGTAGGGGTGCACCGTCGCCCGTAGCGCCACCACGGCCGGCGCGTCGTCGGGCCGTGCCACGCGGATCCGCATGTCAGGCCCCCGTCCGTACGGCGGCTACGGCTTCGACCTCGACAAGTTTGTCACCGGCGGTGAAGACCAGGCGGGCGGGTGGCGCGACGGTGGCCGCGTAGGCGTACTCGGCGACGTTGGAGAGGGCGGGGACGTGCAGCAACGCGACAGCATCCGGCATGTCGGCGAGGCTAACGACGACCGGCGAGCGACGCCATGGATTAACCGTCGCGCGGGCGTGCGGCACGAGGGCTCGCGCGGCGGCACTGTCCGTCACGTACGGGTCCAAGCCGCCCGACGTCACTCGGTGTAACGACCGCCAGCCGTCCTCGGCCGTCCCTCGCAGCCTTTGCTCTGCTTCAACCCACGCAACAGCGTGCTGAGCAGCGGGTTTTCTGGTGGAGGAGGTCGCCGCAGCGACAGCGGCGGTGACGATCCGTCTCTGTTGCGTCCGTTGAAGCAGAGCAAAGGCGGGGAAGGGGGTAGCCGGGCGGTGGACGAGCGTCACGCACAGTTGGCCTGCGCGCGCCGGGGGATGTGGGTGGGCGGTATGGGTTGGCGGTGCGATGGCCGTGCGCGCCGAAGCGGTCAGGCGGAGTCGCGCAGGATCAGCTCGGTGGGGAGCATGATCGCCTGCTCGATGGTCTCGCCGGCGGCCAGCCGGAGCAGCTGCCGGGTCATCCGTCGGCCGAGCTCCACGATCGGCTGCCGGACGGTGGTCAGGGGCGGCTCGGTGTACGCGGCGGTTTCGATGTCGTCGAAGCCCACCACCGCCACGTCCTCGGGCACCCGCCGGCCGGCCTCGCGCAGTGCGCGCATGGCCGCGTGCGCCATCAGGTCGGAGGCGGCGAACACACCGTCCACGTCGGGGTGCTCGCTGAGCAGTCGGCGCATGGCCGCCGCACCGGATTCCCGGGTGAAGTCGCCGACGGCGACCAGCTCGGGCAGCCCGGCGGCGGTGACCGCCTCCCGGTAGCCGCTCAGCCGTTCGATGCCGGCGACCATGTCCTGTGGACCGGCGATGGTGGCGATCCGCCGGCGACCGTTGTCGATCATGTGGCGTACGGCGGCGGTGACACCGCCGACGTGGTCGACGTCCACGTACGGCACGGGCACGTCGCCGAGCGGTCGGCCGCTGCACACCACCGGAATGCCGAGCCGGGCCAGCGTCCCGGGCAGCGGGTCGGCGCCGTGCAGCGAGGCGAAGAGCACCCCGTCGACGTGCCGGCCGGTGGTGAACCGTTCGACCCGGTGGTGCCCGGCGGGGGAGCCGGCCAGCATCAGCACGAGCTGCTTGTCGGCGGCCTCCAACTCCTGGCTGACGCCGCGGATGATGCCGGGGAACACCTGGTCGTCGGAGAAGACCCGGGTGGCCGCCTCCGGCATGACCAGGGCGATGGAGTCGGTGCGCTGGGTGACCAGGCTGCGGGCGGCCAGGTTGGGCACGTACCCCAGCTCGGCGACGGCCCGGTTGACGGCCTCCCGGATGGGTTGGGCGACGGTGGTGGAGCCGTTGACCACCCGGGAGACGGTGGCCCGGGACACCCCGGCCCGTGCCGCCACCGCCTCGAGCGTCGGCCGTTGCGCCGTCGTCATCGCGACCCCACCCCCGCTCGTCACAGCCCGTTCCGGGAGATCACCTCCTGGTACCACCGGGCGCTGGCCTTCGGTGTGCGCCGCTGGGTCAGGTAGTCGACGTGCACGATCCCGAACCGCTTGCGGTAACCCTCCGCCCACTCGAAGTTGTCCAGGAACGACCATACGAGATAGCCGCGCAGGTCCACGCCCCGGGAGATCGCTTCGTGCGCGGCCCGCAGGTGCCCGTCGAGGTAGGCGATCCGGTCGGTGTCGATCACCTGTCCCGGCCCGTCGGCCTGGTCGACGCCCGGTTTGTCGGGGAATGCCGCGCCGTTCTCGGTGATCAGGAGCGGCACCCCGGGGTAGTCGGTGGCGATCCGTTCGAGGAGCCGGGTCAGCCCGGCGGGCTCGATCATCCAACCCATGTCGGTGAGCGGCCCGGCCGGCGGCAGGAAGTGCACCGCGCCCTCGGTGCCCGGGTACGCGCCGTTGCCCTCGCCGTCGGGTCGACCGGCGACGTAGGTGGGTGCGTAGTAGTTGATCCCGAGCAGGTCGATCGGGGCGGCGATCAGCTTCTCGTCGCCGTCCCGGATGAACGTCGGCTCGACGATGCGGGCCACGTGCTCCCGTACGTCGTCCGGGTAGCCGCCGGCCAGCAGCGGGTCCAGGAAGATCCGGTTGTGCAGGCCATCGACGAGGCGGACGGCGGCCGCGTCGGCCGCGCTCTGCGGGTCCGCCGGCCGTACGTCGGCCGGGTTGAGGGTGATGCCCACACTGCGTGCGCCGGCCGACCGCAGCGCCCGCGCCGCCAGGCCGTGCCCGAGCAGCAGATGGTGTACGGCGGTGAACGCCGCCGCCGGGTTCTGCTCGCCCGGGGCGTGCACCCCGTTGCCGTAGCCGAGGTACGCCGAGCACCACGGCTCGTTGAGCGTGGTCCACACGTCCACCCGGTCGCCGAGGCGGGCGTACACGGCGGTGGCGTACGTGGCGAAGTGCTCGGCGGTCTCCCGGTTGGTCCAGCCACCGCGGTCGCCGAGGGCCTGCGGCAGGTCCCAGTGGTAGAGGGTGACGATCGGGTCGATCCCCCGGGCGAGGAGGGTGTCGGTGAGCCGGTCGTAGAAGTCCAGCCCGCGCGGGTTGACCGGGCCGCTGCCGTCGGGCTGGATCCGGGGCCAGGCGACCGAGAACCGGTACGCCCGCAGCCCCAGCTCGGCCATGATCGCCACGTCGTCGACGTACCGGTGGTAGTGGTCGCAGGCGACGTCGCCGGTGTGACCCTGGTAGACCTTGCCGGGTGTGCGGCTGAAGGTGTCCCAGATGGACGGGCCGCGTCCGTCGTCGCGGGCCGCGCCCTCGATCTGGTAGGCGGCGGTGGCCGCTCCCCAGAGGAAATGCTCGGGAAACCGGAGTTCGTTCACGCCTTGACCGCACCTTCCATGATCCCACCGATGATCTGCCGGCCGAACAGCACGAAGACCAGCAGTAGGGGTAGCGTCGCGATGGCCGTCCCGGTGAACACCTGGGACATGTCCTGGTAGTAGCCGTCCGACAGCGCTCGCAGGGAGAGCTGCACGGTCGGGTTCGCCGGGTCGTTCAGCACAGCGTACGGCCACAGGAAGTCGTTCCAGGTGGTCATGAACGTGAGTAGACCGAGCACGGCGGCGGCCGGGCGCAGCGCGGGCACCACCACGTGCCACCAGACCCGGGCCGTGCCGCAGCCGTCCATTCGGGCGGCCTCGATCAGTTCGTCGCTGATCGCCTGGCCGGCGTACTGCCGCATCATGAACACGCCGAACCCGGTGACCAGCACCGGGACGATCACGGCGGGCAGCCGGTCGTTCCACTGGAGTTTGCTCATGAGCATGTAGAGCGGAATCACGCCGAGCTGGGTCGGCACCATCATCGTCGCGATGATGACCAGCAGCAGCGCGTTGCGACCCCGGAACCGCAGCTTCGCGAAGGCGAAACCGGCCAGGCTGGAGAAGAACACCACGGATACGGTCACGGTGGTGGCCACGACCGTCGAGTTGATCAGGCCGGTAAGGAAGTACGCGTCGGTGTTGTCGAAGAGGCGGGAGATGTTCGCGCCGAGGTTGCCGCCGGGGGTGATCGGGGGTGGGAGTTGGCCCATCGCGTCGTTGGTGCGGCTGGCGACGACGAACATCCACCAGATCGGAAAGATCGACAGGCCGGCGGCGACCACCAGGGCCAGGTAGGTGAGCGGGCTGGCCCGCCAGAGTCGGCTCATCGGGTGGCTCCCTTCCGGGCTCCCGGCCGGGAACCGCCCAGCCGGCGCAGCACCAGCACGTTGACCGCCGCGACGACCGCTATGAGCGCGAAGAGCAGCCAGGCGACCGCCGAGCCGTAGCCGAAGTTGTAGTGCGGCGCGAAGGCGTTCTCGAACATGTACATGGTCAGGGTCTGCGACTCGCGCAGCGGTCCGCCCCGGATCGGGTTGGTGCCGGAGTTGAACATTCGGGGCTCGGTGAAGAGCTGCAACCCGCCGATGGTGGCGATGATGGTGCAGAAGAGGATCGTCGGTTTGAGCATCGGCACGGTGACCGACCAGAACTGTCGGGCCCGGCTGGCGCCGTCGATCGCCGCCGCCTCGTACAGGTCGCGGGGGATGGCCTGCATCGCGGCGAGCAGGATCAGCGCGTTGTAGCCGGTCCACCGCCAGTCGACCATGGCGGAGATGGCCACCCAGGAGGCGAACCGGTTGGATTTCCACTCAATCGCGTCGATCCCGACCAGGTCGAGCATCCAGTTGATCATGCCGAACTCGCGGCCGAAGAGCACCCCGAAGACGATCGCCACGGCGGCGGTGGAGGTGACGTTCGGGACGAGCACCGCCATCCGCCAGCCGGTGCGGGCGCGCAGTCCCCGGTTCAGCAGGTTGGCCAGCCAGAGCGCGGCGAGCAACTGCGGGACGGTGGAGATCACGAAGATGCCCAGCGTGTTGACCAGCGCGTGCCAGAAGTCGACGTCGGCGAGCAGCCGGGTGTAGTTCTCCATGCCGACGAACGGGTGGTCGGAACCGAGCAGGTCCCAGTCGTGCAGCGACACCCAGAAGGTGTACGCCAGTGGGTAGACCCCGAAGACCGCGAAGAGCAGGAAGAACGGGGCGATGTAGAGGTACGGCGAGTAGCGGGTGTCGAGCCGGCTGAGCCGACCCGTCGATCGGCGGTGGGGCCCGGTTGCCGGTACGGCTGGCGGGCGGGGATCGAGCTGGACGGTCATGCCCGGGAACTCCTCTCACGGTGCGGGCGGGCCTCCGGCGGCCGGGGGCCCGCCCGCACGCTCGGGCTACTTGGCGGCGGCCTTCTTGGCGTTGGTCACCGCGTCCGTCCAGCCCTGCCCGGGGTTGCGCTGGCCCAGCTCCACGGTCCGCACGGCGTTCTCCACCTCGGTACGGACGGCCTGGTTCTTGGGGCCCATGTAGACCGGCTTGAGGCTCTTCGCGCCGGCGCCGAAGATCGTGCCGACCGGCGCACCGGAGAAGTACGCGTTGGTCGCGCCCGAGATCGCCGGGTCGTCGAGCGCCTGCGGCGAGGAGGGCAGCGGACCCTTCGCCTTGAACGCGCCGATCTGGCCCTTGGCGCTGGTCAGGAACTTGGCCAGCTCGATCGCCTCGGCCTGGTGCTTGCTCTGCTTGGGCACGGCGAGGTGCGAGCCGCCCCAGTTGCCGCCGTTGCCGGGCACCTGGGCGATGTCCCACTTGCCCTGGGCGCCCGCGCCGGCGTTGCTCTCGATGACCCCGGTCATCCAGGCGGGGCAGGCGATGGTGGCGAACTTCGACTGCTTGAAGGCGGACACCCACTCCTCCGACCAGGAGCCGTACTTGCCGGAGAGGCCCGAGTCGACGATGTCCATGGTGGTGTCCCAGGCCTGCCGCACGGCCGGGTTGCTGTCGACGACCAGGTTGCCGCTGGTGTCGTAGTAGCTGTAGCCGGTGGTGTTACCGGCGGTCTGGAGCAGGATGGTGTTGAACGTGTTGGTGGCCGCGTCGAGGAAGGACGCCCCGGTCTTGGCCGCGACGAACCGTTCGCCGGTGGCGATGTAGTCCTGCCAGGTCGGCCAGAGCTTGGAGACCTCGTCCCGCGCGGTGGGCAGGCCGGCCTTTTCGAAGAGGTCCTTGCGGTAGCACATGGCGATGCCGCCGACGTCGGTGCCGAGGCCGATGAGCTGCTTGCCGTCGGCGGTCAGGCCGGCGTTCCACTTCCACTCCAGGAAGTTGCCCTTGAGGTCGGCGGCGCCGTGGTCCAGCAGGTTGACGAAGTTGTTGGGGTTCGCCTTGTACTCGACCAGGAGGCCTTCCTCGATGGCCACCACGTCACCGGCGCCCCGGCCGGCGGCGAGCCACTGGGTCAGCTTCGGTGAGTATTCGTCGAGGTTGGTGCCGGTGCCCCGCTCGACGATCTTCACGCCGGGGTTCGCGGCCATGTACTCCTGGTAGAGCTCTTCGTAACCGAACTGGCCGAAGACGTCGACGGTCAGCGTGACCGGCCCGTCTCCTTCGGCGTCGTCGCCACCGCCGCAGCCGGCGGTGACGAGCAGGGCGGTTGCGGCGGCGACGGCCACCGCGGCGAGGCGGCGGCGTGGGAAGACAGCCATGGGATATGGACCTCTCTCAAGGTGGTCAGGTGATGGCAGATAGCCAAGAGAGCGCTCTCACGACAGGGTGGTGTCTCCTCGACCCTCTGTCAAGAGAGCGCTCTCTCGGCTTCTGACCAACCCCCGGATACGCGACGAGGGCGCCACCCCGTCGGGGTGACGCCCTCGTCGAGCCGGATCGGCCCGTTACCAGGTCAGCGGGTACGCAGGCCGTCGAGCAGAGCGCAATCGCCGGTCACGTCGAGCGTCTCGAAGCTGACCCGGCCCCAGAGCGCCAGCAGCAGGTCGCTCGCGGTGCCGCTGGCCTGCGCTCGGGCGTGGTGGTCGTCGTGGTCGAAGATGGTCGCCGTGTCGAGCAGCGCCACCCCCTCGCCGCGCAGCCGCAGGAACCACTGCTGGTCCGCGTCGGTCGACGCGAGCTGCACCACCCCGTGCCACTGGCCGCCCGGCACCCGACCCCGGCCCGACGGCAGCCAGGTGTCCAGCACCTCACTCACCCCGTCGGCCGCCAGCTTGGCCTCGATCGGGTCGCCAGCGCCGATGGCGAGCTGGGCGTCCCAGCGGTGCACCGCCGTCTCGTGCGCCATCCGGCGCGGCCAGAAGCCCGCCCTCTTCGGCTGCGGTGCCCAGTTCCACGCCGGCGCCTCCGGGTCGAGCCCGTCGAAGAGCGTCAGCAGCTTGTCGTACCCCTGCTGCCAGAACTGGAGAGAGCTCAGCCCTGGCGCCACCTCCGGCGGCTGCGGGCGGGCCGGCGGCGCGCTCGTCTCGCCGGACCCGGCAAACGAACACACCCAGTGGTAGATGCCGGCAAGGTGCAGAGTGAGATCATTGACCGTCCAGCCGGGACAGGACAGCACGGGTGTCTCCGGCGGTGCCTCGGCGACCGCCGCGGCGAAGGCCGGACCCTCGGTCCGGAGCGCCCCGATCCAGAAATCCTTGCTGCCCTGCAGTCTGCTCATCGCCATCCTCCCGGGGGTGCCGAGCGACCAGTGGGTGCTGCGGCTGCACATCAGCCTAAGGTGAGATACGTGTCAGACGCCCATGCCCAGCAGACAACCGAAGCCGATCGTGCCATCCCTGGTCCACTGGCCAACCACACCACGCTGCGGATGGGCGGCCCGGCCCGGCGGATCGTGGCAGCGAGCGACGCCGACGAGCTGGTGCGGGCGGTCCAGCTCGCGGGCGAGCCGGTCCTGATCCTGGCCGGCGGCAGCAACGTGGTGATCGGTGACGCCGGCTTTCCCGGCACCGTCGTGCTGGTGCGCTCCCGGGGCCTGCGGGTCGTCGCCGAGGACGCCGGGTCGGTCACGGTACGCGTCGAAGCCGGTGAGCCGTGGGACGACCTGGTCGCCGCCACCGTGGCCAACGGCTGGGCCGGTCTGGAATGCCTCTCCGGCATCCCCGGCTCGACCGGCGCCACCCCGATCCAGAACGTCGGCGCGTACGGCCAGGAGGTCGCCGAGACGATCAGCGGGGTCGAGGTGTACGACCGGGTCGCCGGCACCCGTCAGGCAATCCCGGCCGTCGACTGCGGGTTCGCCTACCGGGGCAGCATCTTCAAGTACCAGACCCGCTGGATCGTGCTGTCGGTCGACTTCCGGCTGGCCAGGTCACCGCTCTCCGGGCCGGTACGCTACGCCGAGCTGGCTCGGGCGCTCGGTGTCGAGGTGGGCGACCAGGTGCCGCTGGCCGACGCTCGGGCGGCGGTGCTGCGACTGCGCGCCGGCAAGGGCATGGTGCTCGACGCGACCGATCCGGACGCCCGCTCGGTCGGCTCGTTCTTCACCAACCCGGTGCTCGACCGGGCGACGTACGAGCTGCTCCGGGAGCGCGCGACCGACCTGGGCGAGCCACCCGCCTGGCCCGGGCGCGACGACACGGTCAAGGTGAGCGCGGCCTGGCTGATCGACAAGGCCGGCTTCACGAAGGGGCACCCCGGCCCAGGCGGCGCGGCCATCTCCGGCAAGCACACCCTCGCCCTCACCAACCGCAGCGGCACGGCCAGCACCAGCGACCTGCTCACCCTGGCCAACACCATCCGCGACACGGTGCACGCCCGCTTCGGCGTGACCCTGCACCCCGAGCCGGTCCTCATCAACTGCGCCCTCTGACCACCGCCGACCCGTGCCAGCGGGGCCGTACCAGCCGGCCTTTGCCAGCGGGACCGTCCGGTCAGCCGGACGGTGGCCAGGGGAGGGTCAGCTCGCCGTGACGCCAGCGGCGCGGGCCGTGGAGGATGGGCCAGCCCGTCTCGCGCAGGTGGGTCACCGATCTCAGCCAGCGTTGGCGCGGACCGAAGGGGGCGTAGGGGGCGGCGGCCCGCCAGGCGTCGTCCAGCGCCCCGATCAGGTCGTACACCGGCTCACCGGGAACGTTGCGGTGGATCAGTGCCTTCGGCAGCCGTTCGGCCAGCTCGGCGGGGCTGCCCAGGGTGGGGAGCTTCGCGGCCAGGGTCAGCGTCCGAGGACCGTTGGCGTCGATCAGCAGCCAGCACGCGAGCCGGCCCAGCTCGTCACAGGTGCCCTCGACGAGCGCACCGCCCGGGGCGAGCGCGGCGGTCATCGTCCGCCACGCGTCGGGCACCTCGCGCTCGTCGTACTGTCGCAGGACGTTGAACGCGCGGACCAGCACCGGCCGGAGCCCGGCCAGCTCGAAGCCACCCCGGGCGAAGGTCAGGCCCGGCGGGTCGGCGGCCGGTGTCGCGGCGGCCACCCGGGCCGGGTCGATCTCCAGCCCGACCAGGCGTACGTCCGGACGGACCCCGGCGGCCAACCGTGCCCGCAGCTCCACGGCGGTCACCGGGGTGGCACCGAAGCCGAGATCGACCACCAGCGGGTCCGCCGCGGCCCGCAGCCGGTCGGCGCAGGTGGCGACGATCCAGTTGTCCACCCGGCGGAGCCGGTTCGGGTTGGTCGTGCCCCGGGTGACCACGCCGAGTGGCCGACGCCGCGCCGCCCCGCTCATCGTGGCCTCCCGTCCCGGCTCACCGCCCACGCCTCACGGGTTGACGCGGTGCACCTTGTGCTGCGCGGCCTGCGCCCGGGGTCGGACCACCAGCCGGTCCACGTTGACATGCTCGGGCCGGGTGGCGCACCAGGCGATGCAGTCCGCCACGTCCTCGGCGACCAGCGGATCGGGCACCCCGGCGTAGACGGCGGCGGCCCGGTCCGCGTCGCCCTCGAACCGGACCAGCCCGAACTCGTCGGTCTTCACCATGCCCGGGTCGATCTCGATCACCCGCAGTGGCCGGCCGCACAGCTCCAGCCGGAGCGTTCCCGCGATGGCGGTCTGCGCGTGCTTCGCCGCGGTGTAACCGCCGCCGCCCTCGTACACGGTCAGCCCGGCCGTGGAGGAGACCACCACGATGGTCCCCGAGCCGGACGCCTCCAGCGCGGGCAGCAGCGCCTGGGTCACCCGCAGCGTGCCGAGCACGTTGACGTCGTACATCCACTGCCAGTCGTCGATCGAACCGGACTCCACCGGGTCCAGGCCGCGAGCGCCGCCAGCGTTGTTGACCAGCAGGGTGACCGGCCCGGGTGCCCGCGCCGCCGCCTCGGCGAGCCCGGCCACCGACTCGTCCGAGGTGACGTCGCAGGTCACCGCGGTGGCCTGACCTCCGGCGGAGGTGATCTCGGAGACCAGATCGGCGAGCCGGTCGGTACGGCGGGCGGCGGCGAGTACGTGGAAACCGTCCGCGGCGAGCCGGCGAGCGGTGGCCGCCCCGATCCCGCTGGACGCTCCGGTGACGATGGCGACAGAGGTCATCGGATCATTGTCGTCTCGGCCGTCCGACTCGTTCCGGGCGGGCGTGGATGTGAGCGTGAACGGGCAGGACGGGGGCGGACGTGATGAGGTCCGTCACCCCGGCGGCCCGCGCCGACGAATTTCCGTGGTCCGGTGGGGAAGATGACACCCGGCGTACCGGTTGACCGAGAAGCGCCGGTCGTGCGGGACGGCATTAACCGTGGCAGAGGGAGCGGACGTGGCGGAAATGCACACCGGTGTCGGTCGTCAGCGAGGTATCCAACCGTGGCCCCGGCCCCGCCGCATCGCCACCCTGTCGGTGCACACGTCCCCGCTGCACCAGCCCGGCACGGGCGACGCCGGCGGGATGAACGTCTACATCCTGGAAGTCGCCCGGCGGCTCGCCGAGGCCAACGTCGAGGTGGAGATCTTCACCCGGGCCACCTCCGGTGACCTCCCCCCGGTGGTCGAGATGGCTCCCGGTGTGCAGGTTCGGCACATCACCTCCGGCCCTCTGGAAGGGCTGACCAAGGAGGAGTTGCCCGGCCAGCTCTGCGCCTTCACCGCCGGGGTGCTGCGCGCCGAGGCCTCCCGCCCGCCCGGTCACTACGACCTGATCCACTCCCACTACTGGCTCTCCGGCCAGGTCGGCTGGCTGGCCAAGGAGCGCTGGGGAGTGCCGCTGGTGCACACCGCGCACACCCTGGCGAAGGTCAAGAACGCCCAACTCGCGGCCGACGACCGACCGGAGCCCAAGGCCCGGGTGATCGGCGAGGAGCAGGTGGTCGCGGAGGCGGACCGGCTGGTCGCCAACACCCGGGTGGAGGCCCGCGACCTGGTCGAGCGGTACGACGCCGACCCCGCCCAGGTCACCGTCGTGCAGCCGGGCGTCGACCTGGCCCGGTTCCGGCCCGCGCCGGGTGACAGGTACGTGGCCGCCCGGTCCGCCCGTCGCCGGCTGGGGCTGCCGGTCGACGGGTACGTGGTGGCCTTCGTCGGCCGGATCCAGCCGCTGAAGGCGCCGGACGTGCTGATCCGCGCGGTCGCCGCGCTGCGCGAGCGTGACCCTGCCCTGGCCGACCGGGTGACCGTGGCGATCTGTGGTGGGCCGAGCGGCAGCGGCCTGGACCGGCCGACCGCACTGATCGAGCTGGCCGGCACGCTGGGGGTCTCCGACCGGGTCCGCTTCCTGCCGCCGCGCACCGGCGACGACCTGCCGGCCCTGTACCGGGCCGCCGACCTGGTCGCGGTGCCGTCGCACAACGAATCCTTCGGGCTGGTCGCGCTGGAGGCACAGGCCTGCGGTACGCCGGTGCTGGCCGCCGCCGTCGGCGGGCTGGTCACGGCCGTGCGGGACCAGGTGAGCGGGGTGCTCATCGACGGGCACGACCCGGTGGACTGGGCCCGCGCTCTGGGTCGCCTGCTTCCCGACCGAGCCCGCAGGGCCGTGCTGGCCCGGGGCGCCGAACAGCACGCCCGGCACTTCTCCTGGGACCGCACCGTCTCCGGCCTGCTCGACGTCTACGGCGAGGCGATCGCCACGCGCCGAGCACGGCTCGCCGCCGACCTGGCGGGCGACCCCGCGCTGTCCTGCTCCTGGTGACGACGGCACCGGTTTCTCATCCGGTGCGCCGACCGGACCGGTCGTAGAGTGGGGCCGGTGAGCCCGAAGAGTGATCTCGCGTCCCTGATCGAGTCGGTGTGTGCCGAGCGTGACCTGGCCTGGGAATCGACCGGCCCCGGCTCGTACGCGGTGACCCTTCCGGGCACTCACAAGCTCAAGACGATCTGCAATCTGATCGTCGGGGAGCACGCGCTGCGGATCGAGGCGTTCGTGATGCGCCAGCCCGACGAGCGGCGCGAGGAACTGTGGGCCTGGCTGTTGCAGCGCAACGCCCGGATGTACGGCGTCTCGTTCTCCACCGACGCGGTGGGCGACGTGTACCTGACCGGGCGGGTCAACCCGGCTGGTGTGGACGCCGACGAGCTGGACCGGTTGTTCGGTGCCGTTCTCACGTACGCCGACGAGTCCTTCGACACGATGCTGGAGATCGGCTTCGGCAGCTCGATCCGTCGGGAGTACGAGTGGCGGGTCAAGCGCGGCGAGTCGACCGCCAACCTGGCCGCCTTCGCCCACCTCTTCGAACCGTCCGGCAACGGTCCCGATCCGGCCTGAAGCCTGCCTCCGACCCGGCCTGACCGCTCAAATTCCAGCTGGTCGGTTGCCGGTGGTTCGGACTGCTCCTGACGGGTATGCCGCACCGCGCGGTGCGGCACAGGGACCCCCGCGCGCCGAGGACGGAGTGTCGAGGAGCGGAGCGTCCCATGGCTCAGCGGAACAGCTCAGGTCGCGGCGGGACTGCGACCACAACCAAGCGGCAGGCCGGCAATCAGACGCCGGGTACTCCCGGGGTCTCCGAGTCGGAGATCTCCCGGATGCGGGTGGACGACATCCGCGGTCAGTTGCGCAAACGCGGGGTCTCCGGGATCTCCGCACTGCGCAAGCCCGACCTGGTGAAACAGTTGGTGCGCTCGCTGCGGTCCGAGGGCGGCGGCGCGGGCCGGCGCAGCACGGGCCCGGCCGGTCGGGCCACCGGCAGCAGGGCGTCGGCCGGTCGTGCCGCCGCGACGAAGAAGTCGGCGTCGAGGGCCGCGCCGAGCCGCGCGAAGGCCGCGCCGGCCAACAAGAGCGCTCCCGCGAAGCGGGCCGCCGCGAAGAAGACGACCGCCGCGCGTAAGTCGACGGCGGCGCGCAAGACGGTCGCCGCCCGGAAGACGACGACGGCGGCGCGCAAGACGGCTCCTGCCCGGAAGACGACGACCGGGGCGAAGGCGACCGCCGCGCGCAAGACCACCGCCGCGCGCAAGACGACCGCCGCGAAGAAGACGGCCACCGCGCGTACGACGGCGACGGCCCGTACCGCGTCCGCGCGCAAGGCGCCGGCGAAGAAGGCACCCGCGAAGAAGGCCCCGGCGCGGCCGGCGGCCAAGCGGGCGGCGCCCGCGAAGCGCGCTGCCGCGAGCCGTCCGGCCAGCGGTGGCACGGCGGCCGGTGGGATCCGGACCGGACGGGGCACCGGGCGATCGGTCAGCGGTTCGCAGGTGATCGCGTCGATCGCGGACCGGCCGGAGCGACCGGGGCGGAGTCTGATCACCGCGAACCACGAGGTGATCCAGCGCTGGGCTCGGGAGCGTGGCGCGAAGCCTGCCACCATCGCCGGCACCGAGCGGGACGGTCGGGCGGGTGTTTTGACCTTCAACATCCCCGGATATCGCGAAAGCAGCCGGATTCGTGAGATCACCTGGGATCAGTGGTTCCACACGTTCGATCTGCGGCGGCTGAACCTGATCTATCAGGAGCAGATGCGCGACGGCCGGCAGAGCAACTTCTTCCGGACCGAGTCACCCGATCGGGAGGACGGCTAGGTGTTTACGGGAATGCCGGAGGGGTACGCGCTTGTTGCCAACGACCGAGGCCCTGACTGGGGATACTCGCCAGTTGTGATCGGCAAGACAACCCATTTGGGTTGATCCCAGAATCCGGGCGAACTAACTTTATTGCACCGCGCCACGCTTGGAAACGTTCGGGGGAGCGGCGGATCGATCAGATCCGCGCACCAGGCGAGGCGCGAGGGAACGGGTGGATTAACCGTTGGGGGACGGTGCCCACCTGTTTGGACCGGCGGCGTGAGCGGGCGATGCTTACGGGGGTGAGTGTTGCCCGCCGCCGCCGGCCCCACCGGCGGGCGCCCACCATGACCTTAGGGACATGGTGGGCGCTTTGCGCGTGTCGTACCGCCTTGCTTACGCGGTCGGCACCCGGTCCAGGGCTGGCGCCGGCTCCCGGTCGGCGACCGGGCGCAGCGCGGCGACGTGCCGCTCCCGGGGCGGCCCGGCCAGCAGGTGCCCGAGCGCGGCGAGCAGGCCCAGGCCGCCCACGATCAGCCAGTGCCGGTGGCCGAGGTGTTGCAGGCTCACTCCGCCCAGCGTGGGTGCGACGAACGCCGCCGCCGGGAACGTCAGGTAGAAGACCGACTGGTACCGGGCGCGTAGCTGCGGCGGTGCCAGATCCGCGTTGATCTGCGCGTTGGGTGGGGCGGCGAGCATCGAACCGACCGTCCAGACCACTGCCGCGCCCAGATAGACGCCCAGCCCGTCGGCCACGGCCAGCACACCGAAGCCGATCGCGAGCAGAGCCGTGGAGACCGCCAGTACGACGTGCTTGCGGTGCCGGTCGATCAGCCGGGGCACGAACAGTTGCCCCAGCACGATCATCGCGCCTCCGAGCGCCACGACCACCCCGTACGCCGAGGGACCCAGACCGTCCGCCCGCATGGCCAGCGGCATGATCGTCGACGTCTGCATGGTGAGGACGGCCAGCACGAAGGTGAGCCCGACGAAGACCAGGAAGGTCCGGTCGGTGAGCGCGGTGTGCAGGCCTGGCCGGCGGGGCCGGATCGCCCTCGACGGGGTGGGCGGGCGCAGGTCAGCGGTGCGGCGAAGCGTCTCCGGAACCTTCCAGCCGATGACGGCGGCGGCGGTCAGTGTGGCGCCCGCGTCGACGAGGAACAGCGCGGTGAAGCTCGCCTGGGCCAGGACGCCGGCGAGCAGGGCGGCGACCGCCATGCCCAGGTTGAACGCCCAGAACTGGAGGTTGAACGCCCGCGAGCGACGCTCTGCGGGCACCACGTCGACGATCGCCGCGACAAAGGCCGGGCTGGGCATCGAGTGCACCACGCCGACCAGCGCGGAGAGCACCGCGATCAGCAGCAGGGGGCGGCTGAACGCGAGCGCCACCATCAGGGCGGCGGTGGCCAGGTGGGCGGCGAGCAGGGTGGCGCGTCGGCCCCAGCGGTCGGCCAGCACCCCGCCGAGCAGCACCCCGGCCGCGCCGCCCGCTCCGTACGCCCCGACCACCGTGCCGGCCAGCGACTCGCTGGCTCCCCGCGCGTCGGTGAGATAGAGCGGCAGGAAGAGCATCGCGAACGCGCCGGCCCGGTTGATGAGCAGGCCGGCCCAGAGGTACCAGAAGGTGGCGGGGAGCCCGCCTGCGGTGTCGTGCCACCAGTGCCGCAGGGCTCGCACCCGACCTCCCGACAGTTCAGCTTCCTAACCGTTTCCCCTGGACGGTAGGAAGTCAGGCCCGGTCGCGCCAGTCGGTTTCCTGATCATGGGCCGTTCGTCACGGCGCCGCACATGATCAGGCTGCCGACTCGGCGGGCTGTGGTGCTGGTGGCCGGGCGCCGACCGGTGCCAGCGTCGCCCCGGAGCGGCGTAGCTCGGCGGCCCGACGCTCCCGGGCGGGGCCGGACACCAGGTGGGCCACCGCGGTCAGCACGCCGAGCGCGGCACAGCCGAACCAGAGGGAGGCGTTGCCGGCGTGCTCACGGACCAGGCCACCGAGGATCGGCGCGCCGGCCCCGGCGATCTGCCAGGACAGGGAGAACACGCCCTGGTATCGGCCGCGTAGCTCGGCCGGGGACAACTCGGCGATCAGGGTGGAGTTGGACGGCGAGTTCAGCATCTCGCCGACCGTCCAGATCAGCACGGTCAGCCCGTAGAACCAGGCGGTGCCGGCGAATGCGGTCAGCCCGAACCCGACCCCCATCACCACGGCGGCCAGCGCGAGCACGTGCGAGCGGCTCCGGCCCCGGATCAGCCGGGGCACGAAGAGTTGGCCGACGACGATCAGGACGCCGTTGAGCGCGATCACCGAGCCGTAGGTGGCCGGGCTCAGGCCGGACTCACCCATGGCGATCGGCAGCATCGAAATGTGCTGGAGGAAGACCAGCGCGGCGAACAGGTTCAGGGCCACGAAGCCGAGGAAGACCCGGTCGCTGAGGATCGTGCGCAGGGCGCCGCGCGGTGCCGTGACCGCCGCGACTGTCGCTCCGCCGTGGCGGGTCTCCGGCACCCGGACGAAGATGATCAGCGCGGTGACCAGCATGGTCCCCGCGTCGACCACGAACAGCAGCAGGTAGTTGGCCTGCGCGGCGAGACCGGCCAGGATGGCGGCGCAGGCGAAGCCCAGGTTGATCGCCCAGTAGTTGAGCGAGAACGCGCGCAGCCGGTCCTTCGCCGGCACCACGTCGATCATCATGGCCCCGAACGCGGGCCGGGCCGCCTCGGCGAACATGCCGAGCAGCAGCGCGCCCAGCGCCACCGCCCAGAGGTCCCGGGCCAACCCGAGGGCGACCATCATGACGGCCGCGCCGACATGTGCGGTGAGCAGCGTCGGCCGGCGACCCCACCGGTCGGCCAGGGTGCCACCGGCGGTGGTGCCGACCGCGCCGCCGACGCCCCACAACCCGAGCACCAGGCCGGCCTGGGAGGCGGAGAAGCCGCGCTCCTGGGTCAGGTAGATGGCGAGGAAGACGAGGACGAACGAGCCGAGCCGGTTGATCAGGGTGCCGGCCCACAGGTACCAGAAGGTGGTGGGGAGTCCGCCGGTGGTGTCCCGGAACCAGTTCCGCATCGTCCGCACGTCGTGCCCCCGCTTGCAAGTAATGACCGAAGTGACTGTTGCGCCTTACGACCCTAGTGGTGGCCCGATCGGCGGGTCACCTTCTTTTTCACGTGGCGGTCGTCACGACGGGTGCCCGCGTGTCCGGTGCCGGGTTGAGGCAGGATGATCCGCATGACTGCGAGCGAGGGGCCCACCATCGGGACGCTGGTCCTGCTGCGGCACGGCGAAAGTGACTGGAACGCCAAGAACCTCTTCACCGGCTGGGTCGACGTCGACCTGACCGAGAAGGGCGAGGGCGAGGCGCGGCGCGGCGGCGAGCTGCTGCGCGAGCACAGCCTGCTGCCGGACGTCGTGCACACCAGCGTGATGCGCCGGGCGATCCGCACCGCCGAGCTGGCGCTGAACGCCGCCGACCGGCACTGGATCGCCGTGCGCCGGTCGTGGCGGCTCAACGAGCGGCACTACGGCGCACTGCAGGGCAAGGACAAGAAGCAGACCCTGGAGGAGTACGGCGAGGAGCAGTTCATGCTCTGGCGCCGGTCGTACGACACCCCGCCGCCGCCGATCGCCGACGGCGACGAGTGGTCGCAGGTGGGCGACCCGCGCTACGCGCTGCTGCCGACCGAGCTGATGCCGCGCACCGAGTGCCTCAAGGACGTCGTCCACCGGATGCTGCCCTACTGGTACGACTCGATCGTGCCGGACATCCTGGCCGGCCGGACGGTGCTGGTGGCCGCGCACGGCAACTCGCTGCGCGCCCTGGTCAAGCACCTCGACCAGATCTCCGACGAGGCGATCGCCAAGCTGAACATCCCGACCGGCATCCCGCTGCGTTACGACCTCGACCCGCAGTTGCGTCCGCTCAGCCTGGGCGGCACCTACCTCGACCCCACAGCAGCGAAGGAAGCCGCCGCGGCGGTCGCCAACCAGGGCCGCTGACACGTCGGCAAAGGGCCCCCGGTCATCGCGTGACGCGTCGACCGGGGGCCCTTTCGCACGCGGATCAGCTGGTGGTGGTGCTCTGGCCGGTGATCAGGTAGATCACGTGCTCGCCGGCGTTGACCGCGTGGTCGGCGAAGCGCTCGTAGTAGCGGCCCAGCAGGGTGGCGTCGATCGCGGTCTCCACCCCGTACGGCCAGTCGTCGCCGAGCAGCACCGCGAACAGGTTCTTGTGCAGCTCGTCCATGGCGTCGTCGTCGTGGTCCAGTTCGCTGGCGAGGTCGGCGTCGGGCTTCGCCAGCACCGAACCGATCTTCACGGCCATCCGGTCGGCGATCTCGGACATCTCGGTGAAGACCGTCCGCAGCTCGGCCGGGACGGCGGGGGAGGGGTGCCGGCGCAGCGCGGTCTTCGCCACGTGCTCGGCGAGGTCGCCCATCCGCTCCAGGTCGGCCGCCACGTGCAGTGCGGTGATCATGGCACGCAGGTCGGAGGCGACCGGTGCCTGCCGGGCGAGCAGGTCACACACCCGCTCCTCGACGTGCCGGTAGAGGTCGTCGATCTCGGCGTCCCGCTCGATGACCGTCTCGGCGGCCTGCCGGTCGGCGGTGAGCAGGGCCCGGGTGGCCTGGCGCATGGCGGCGCGGACGCCCTCCGCCATGTCCACCAGCAGTTGGCTGACGATCTGGAGGTCGGCCCGGAACTCGTCGCGCATCATCACGTCCTGTGGTCGGTCGCCGCCGACGGGTGCCGGCGCAGGGGGCTGAGCAGGGAGGGCTGAGCAGGTGCGACGCCAACGGTAGGGGGCGTGGGCGGATCCCGGATGAACCACGATGAACGACGCCAGACGTGCGGGTGAACAGTTTCGGAAGTGAGGGTGGTTCGTCCCGTTATGTGTGGTAGCCAGGTTAACAATGACCCTACGATCGCCGGGTGGAGTGGGCAGTGGCGGTCGTGGTGGCGGTGGTGTTGGTGGCCGGACTGGTCGCCGGCCTCCTGCTGCCCCGGATCCGGCCGGCGCGTGACGCCCGGTCCACGTCGACGGGGAGCGTGAGCTCCCGCTGGAGCAGGGGGAGGCCCGCGATAACCGACGAGCAGCAGGCCGGGCTCGGTCGACGGACGATCGATTCGCTCCGCGCCGGTGTCGTGGTCCTGGACGACAACGACGTGCCCGTGCTGATCAACCCGGCGGCCCGTGCGATGGGTCTGCTGCGTGCCGGCGGCGCCCCCGGTTCGATCGCCGCTCACCCGCTGATCCGTACCCTCGCCGGCCAGGTGCGGCGCACGGGCGTGCGGCGCGAGATCGAGCTGGACCTGCCCCGGGGCCGCGACAGCGCGGGGGAGAACCCGCTCGGCGTGCACCTGCGGGCCATGGGCATCGGCAACGGCTTCATCGCGGTGGAAGCTGTCGACGTGACCGAGTCACACCGGCTGACCCGGGTACGCCGTGACTTCGTGGCAAACGTGAGCCACGAGTTGAAGACCCCCATCGGGGCGCTCCAACTGCTCGCCGAGGCGCTGCTGGACGCCACCGAGCCGGCCGGCGCCGCGGCGCCCGACCTCTCCGAGGACCTGGTCGCCGCCCGCCGGTTCGCCGAACGGATCCAGCACGAGTCGACCCGGCTGGGCCGACTGGTGCAGGAATTGCTGGAGCTGACCCGGCTCCAGGGCGCCGAGCCGCAGCCGCCTCCGGAGCCCGTCGCGCTCGACTGGGTGATCGCCGAGGTGGTCGACCGGACCCGCACCACGGCAGCCGCCCGGAACGTCGAGGTGACGGTGGACGGCGAGCGCGGGCTCACCGCCTACGGCAGCGACAGCCAACTCGCCACGGCCGTGGCGAACCTGGTGGACAACGCCATCAACTACTCGGAAGAGGGCACCACGGTGCGTGTCACCCTCCGCAGTGGCGACGAGCACGTCGAGATCGCGGTCGCCGACCAGGGCATCGGTATCGCCCCGACGGACGTGGGCCGGGTGTTCGAGCGGTTCTACCGGGCCGACCAGGCCCGCTCGCGTGCCACCGGCGGCACCGGGCTCGGCCTGGCCATCGTGAAACACATCGCGAGCAACCATGGCGGTCGGGTGGAGGTGTCGAGCACTCTTGGGGGTGGATCGACGTTCACCCTCTGGCTGCCCGCAAGTCCACCGGACGACCTGCTGGCGACACTGCCGCCGGCTGGGATCGAGGCCGGTCCGGCCGAGCTACGGCAGGTCTGACAGCAATGAAAGGAAACCCCCCGTTGAGCCGCGTTCTGGTGGTCGAGGACGAGGAGTCGTTCTCCGACGCCCTGTCGTACATGCTCCGCAAGGAGGGCTTCGAGGTTTCGGTCGCCGCGACCGGCACCGACGCCCTCACCGAGTTCGACCGGACCGGCGCCGACATCGTGCTGCTCGACCTGATGTTGCCCGAGATGTCCGGGACCGAGGTCTGCCGGCAGCTCCGGCAGCGTTCGGCCGTGCCGATCATCATGGTCACCGCGAGGGACAGCGAGATCGACAAGGTGGTCGGCCTGGAGATCGGTGCCGACGACTACGTCACCAAGCCGTACTCGCCCCGGGAGCTGGTCGCCCGGATCCGCGCGGTGCTGCGACGGCAGAGCCCGGAGGTGGCCGACTCCGGCACCCCGACGCTGGCCGCCGGCCCGGTGCGGATGGACATCGAGCGGCACGTGGTCACCGTCGAGGGCGGGACGGTGCAGCTGCCGCTGAAGGAGTTCGAGCTGCTGGAGCTGCTGCTGCGCAACGCGGGTCGGGTGCTGACCCGGGGCCAGCTCATCGACCGGGTCTGGGGTGCCGACTACGTCGGTGACACCAAGACGCTGGACGTGCACGTCAAGCGGCTGCGCTCCAAGATCGAGCCGGAGCCGTCCGCGCCGCGCTTCATCGTCACCGTCCGAGGGCTGGGCTACAAGTTCGAGCCGTGATCCGCAGGGGTCTCGTCCGTTCGTGTGCGACCGGCGGGGCGTGCGCTTGCGGGATGTCTTTGGAGCTGATGTCGCAGATGAATCATCCGTTGATGTCGTCAGCGATTCAGCTCCAAAGGCTCACGACCCCTACCTCCAGCCGCGCGCGGGCGGCCCTCAGCTGGGTTCGTCGGCGGGGTGCGGGGCGATCATGCCCTGCTTCACCCGGGCCGCGCACAGCTCGGCCAGCCGCTCGTACGCCGCCGCACCGATCAGCGCGGTCAACTCGGGCCCGTACGACAGGTACATCGGCTCGGCGCCCACGTGCGCGTCCGTCGAGGAGGTGCACCACCAGTCCAGGTCGTGCCCGCCGGCACCCCAGCCCCGCCGGTCGAACTCGGAGAGCGTGGAGACCAGCACCTTCGAGTTGTCCGGCCGCTTGACCCAGTCCTGGTCACGCCGGATCGGCAACTGCCAGCAGACGTCCGGCTTGTAGTCCAACGGGTGCACCCCGTCGCGCAGCGCCTGACCGTGCAGGGCGCAGCCACCGCCGCCGGGAAAGTCGGCGTCGTTGAGGAAGACACACGGCCCGTCCGCGCCCTGGGTGGCGGTGCGGCGCGCCGGGTTCTTGCCGTCGATCGTGTCCTCGTCGGTCCAGTTCTTGAACCCGCGCCGGAAATGCTGCCAGGTCGACGGGGTGAGCAGCTTGACGGCGGCGCGGACGCGCTTCTCGTCGTCGGAGTCGGTGAAGAACGCCCCGTGCGAGCAGCAGCCGTCGGCGGACCGGCCGGCGATGATGCCGTGGCAGCCCCGGCCGAAGATGCAGGTCCAGCGGGAGAGCAGCCAGGTCAGGTCGGCCCGGATCAGGTGGTTGTCGTCGGCCGGATCGGCGAACTCGATCCACTCCCGGGGAAAGTCCAGCGGCACCTCGCGGCTGCGCGGGTCGCCCGGATCGTCCACCAGCACGCGGAGCTCCATCGTCACCCGGCCCAGCGTACGCCCGGTGTCCCTGATGGGCCGGCGAGCCGCGCAAACATGTTGCACCTAGTGTCTTCACCATGCGACTGGGTGTCCTCGACGTCGGATCCAACACCGTGCACCTGCTGGTGGTCGACGCGCACCACGGCGCGCACCCCTGGCCGGCGCACTCCGAGAAGGTGGTGCTCCGCCTCGCCGAGCAGATCGGCCCGGACGGCGCGCTGACCGAGGCGGGTGCGGACGGCCTGGTCAAGGCGGTCGGCATGGCCAGGGCTGCGGCCACCGGTCTGGAGGCCGACGACCTGATCGCGTTCGCCACCTCCGCGGTCCGCGACGCCACCAACGCCGCCGACGTCCTGGCCCGGGTCCGCGACGAGGCCGGCGTACGCCTGGAGGTGCTCTCCGGCGCGGACGAGGCGCGGATGACCTTCCTGGCGGTGCGGCGTTGGTTCGGCTGGTCGGCCGGGCGTCTGCTGGTGCTCGACATCGGCGGCGGCTCCCTGGAGATCGCCGCCGGGATCGACGAGGACCCGGACGTCGCGATCTCGTTGCCGCTCGGGGCCGGCCGGTTGACCCGGGAGCGGCTCCGGGTCGACCCGGGCAGCGCGGCGCCGCCGACCACCGAGGCCGTCGACAAGCTGCGGGAGTACGTGGACGGCCGGCTGGACAAGGTGGTCGACCAGATGACCCAGGTGGGCTGGGAGCGGACGGCGGCCACCTCGAAGACGTTCCGCACCCTGGCCCGACTGGCCGGGGCGGCGCCGTCGGGGGCCGGGCTCTGGGCGCGGCGCAGCCTGACCCGCGCCGGGCTGCGGCAGGTCATCGGCTTCATCCGGCACATCCCGCCGGCCCAGTTGATGGAGCTGGAGGGGGTCAGCGCGGGTCGGGCCCATCAGTTGTTGGCCGGCGCGGTGGTCGCCGAGGCGGTGATGCGCAAGCTGGACCTGGACTCGCTGGACATCTGCCCGTGGGCCCTGCGCGAGGGCGTCATCCTCCGCCGGCTCGATCAACTCGCACCGATGTGAGGGCAGCGTCTGCTTACGGGCGTTTTGTCGATGCTCGTCCTGATGGTCCCGTGACAGCCGGGCTACCCTGGCTGATGTGACTTCCCGCGTTCCCGTGCTCCTGTCCAGCTCGTCGGTCTTTCCCGAGCCGACCGCAGCGGCGTTCCAACTGGCCGCGCAGCTCGGCTACGACGGCGTCGAGGTGATGGTCTGGACCGACGTGGTGAGCCAGGACGCGGGTGCGCTGCGCGGCCTCTCCGAGCACTACGGCGTGCCGGTGCTGTCGGTGCACGCGCCCTGCCTGCTGGTCACCCAGCGGGTGTGGAGCCCGGACCCGTGGGAGCGACTGCGTAAGGCCGCCGAGCTGGCCGAGACGTTGGAGGCGCCGACCGTCGTGGTGCACCCGCCGTTCACCTGGCAGCGCGACTACGCACGCGGGTTCGTCGACGGGCTCGCCACGGTCGCGGACCAGTTCACCGGGCTGCACCTCGCGGTGGAGAACATGTACCCGGTACGGATGGCGGGTCGTCAGTTCGTCCCGTACGTGCCGGGCTGGGATCCCACCGACGCCGGCTACGCGTCGTACACCCTGGATCTGTCGCACTGCGCGGCCTCGCACAGCGACCCGCTGGAGATGGCCGACCGGATGGGTGACGGTCTGGTCCACGTGCACCTCGGGGACGGCACCGGCGAGGGCCGCGACGAGCACCTGGTGCCCGGGCGTGGCACCCAGCCCTGCGGTGAGCTGCTCTCGTCCCTGGCCGGGCGGGGCTTCACCGGCTCGGTGGCGGTGGAGGTGGCGACGCGGGGCGCGAAGAGCCGCGCGGTGCGCGAGGCGGATCTGCGCGCCGCGCTGGAGTTCGCCCGCCAGCACCTGAGCACGCCGTCCCCGGTCGACGTCTGAGCGTCCGCGCGGTCGGCGCACCGACCCGGCGTAGGCCGGGGCGGGCAGCCGGCGGCTAGCTGATCGGGGTGAGCGAGTCGGCGCCGGCCGTCGGCTGCGGGGCGACCGTCACCTGCTCGCCGATCGCGGCCCGCTTCCGAGCCCGGTGCGCCGCCACGTGCGAGCGGGTGGCGCAGCGCTCGGAGCAGAACCGCCGGCAGCAGTTGGACGACGTGTCCAGATAGACGTTGCCGCACCGCTCGTCGGCGCAGACGCCGAACCGGGCGCTGCCGTACTCGCAGAGCCACACCGACAGCCCCCAGACCGCGCCGGCCAGGTATTCGGCGCTGACCGACGCGCCCCGGCTGGTCACGTGCATGTGCCAGTCGCTGGAGTCGTGCCCGGAGATGCGCGGCTGGACGGGGAACGCCTCCAGCAGCGCGTTCAGTTCGGTCACCGCCTGGGCGTCGCGCCCCGAGGTGCCGTACTCGAAGACGTCCCGGAGCCGCTTCTGCGCCCGCCGGAAGATCGCCACATCCCGTTCCACGACCTCGTCGCTCATCCAGGAATGGTCGTCGGTGAAGAGGGCCCGCAGGTCGTCGAGGTCGTCCAGGCGGGCGTTGACCAGGTCAACGCCGGTCCGGGCGTACGCGTCGAAGTTCACGCCCCCAACGGTAGACGACTCACGCGGTGCGCGGCGCGTCGATGTAGTGGGGCAGGAACCGCGCGTAACCGTCGGTGATCAGGCTGGCGCTTTCCCGCACCCCGACACCGGCCGACTCGCCGTCGACGATCCAGCTGCCCAGCACCATCCGATTACCGGCGAACTGCGGCAACGCGCGGAACTCCTGGTAGCACCAGCCCTCGTCGCCGTAGATCCCCGGGTTGGTGATCTCCTCTTCGGCCGTCACGATGCGTACCGATCCGCCCTCGCGGCCGAGCAGCGGTTTCGCCACGTACTCCGTCATGCCGCGCGGCGAGTCGAGGTACGCCGGGAGCAGGTAGTCGTGACCCGGGTACAGCTCCCAGAGGACCGCGAGCAGCGCCTTGTTGGACAGCAGCAGCTTCCAGGCCGGCTCGATCCAGGTGGTCGGGGTGCCCGGGGCAAGGGCCAGCGGCCCGTACGGCTCGGCCAGCATCCACTCCCACGGGTAGAGCTTGAAGCAGGTGGTCACCGGGCGGTCCGCGGCGTCGACGAAGCGCCGGCCGTCCCAGCCGATCTCCTGGATCGGCTGCAACTCGACGCTCAGGCCGGCCTGCCGGGCGGTCTCGGCGAGGTAACCGGCGGTCATGTGGTCCTCGCCGGACTCCTCCTCGTTCGACCAGAGCACGTGGACCCGGGGCTCGTGCAGCCCGGCCCCGATCTTCGCCCAGGCGCCGACCAGCCGCTCGTGCAGGCTGTTCCACTGGTCAAGCTCCGGGCGGGTCTGCTCCAGCCAGAACCACTGGATGATGCTCGCCTCGACCAGCGCGGTGGGGGTGTCGGCGTTGTACTCCAACATCTTCGGGGGCCAGGTGCCGTCGTACGCCAGGTCGAAACGGCCGTAGAGGGTGGGTGGCGCCTCGCGCAGGGACCGGGCCACCGCCTCGGCCGCCCACTGCGGGATGCCGAACTCGGCGTACCGGCGCTGCGCCACCACGTGCTCGGCGGCGGCCACCGACATCCGGTGCAGTTCCTCGGTGGCCTCCTCCAGGCGCAGCACCTCGTCGAGGTCGAAGGCGTACGCGGCGGTCTCGTCCCAGTACGACATGATCCCGCCGTCGGGCAGTTCGGTGTCGACGTAGACCAGCCCTTGCGCCCGGATGGTGGCGTCCCAGTCGGGCCGTGGCGTGACGGACACGCGCCGCACGTCAACCCCCGCAGGCGGCGAGGTGGGTGCCGAAGCCGCCGCGCTCGGGCACGGCCGTCGTGGTCGGCTCCGGGCCGGTGCGACCTGCGGCCGAGTCGGGGACGCGCATCGCCAGCGCGACCGTGCCGCCCCCGCCGACCGGGCCGAGGGCGCAGTCATCGTCATCGTCGTCGTCCGAGGTCATGTTGCAGCCGGAGAGGGCGAGCGCCAGGGCCGTGAGGGCGCCAAGCTGCACGGAGGCCGACCGGAGTCGGCGGCGGGGGCGTTGGTCCACGGCATCGTTGTAGCCGATCGACGCCAGCAGCGTCACCCCGCCCCGGCGTCGGATTGAGCACCCGGCTGTCGGATCGGCCGCGCGACGGCCCTCCCAACCTGGGAAACGGCGGCCTCGGCCGCCCCCCGGCGAGGGTGCTGGCAGGGGCGATACGCTCGGCTCATGCTCCGTTCCGTCATCCTCGCCGCCTCCCGGTCATCCCAGGTCGAGCGGCTCGTCGCGACCGCCCCGTACACCCGGGATGTCGTTCGCCGGTTCGTCGCCGGCGCCGCCACCGACGATGCGTTGCGCGCGACCCGCGGGCTCATCGACGACGGCCTGGCTGTCACCCTCGACCACCTCGGCGAGGACACCGTCACCCCCGAGCAGGCCATCGCCACCCGGGACGAATACCTCAAGCTGCTGAAGATGCTCGCCAGCGCGGGGCTCACCCCGGCCGCCGAGGTGAGCGTGAAGCTCTCCGCCCTCGGTCAGATGTTCGACGAGCAGTTGGCGTACGACAACGCGCGGGCGATCTGCGCGGCGGCCGACGCGGCGGGCACCACTGTCACCCTGGACATGGAGGACCACACCACCACCGACTCGACGTTGGAGGTGCTGGCCAAGCTGCGCAAGGACTTCCCGTCGACCGGCGCGGTCCTCCAGGCGTACCTGCGTCGCACCGAGTCGGACTGCCGGGAGCTGTCCTCGGCGGGGTCGCGGGTGCGGCTGTGCAAGGGCGCGTACAAGGAGCCGGAGTCGGTGGCGTACCAGTCGGCTCGCGAGGTGGACAAGTCCTACGTCCGCTGCATGAACATCCTGATGTCCGGCGACGGCTACCCGATGCTTGCCACCCACGACCCCCGGATGATCGCGATCGGCGAGGACCGGGCCCGCTGGTTCGACCGGGGGGCGGGGCGCTTCGAGTTCCAGATGCTCTTCGGCATCCGCCCGGAGGAGCAGGCCCGGTTGGCCGGCGAGGGCTACACCGTGCGCACGTACGTCCCGTACGGCGACCAGTGGTACGGCTACCTGATGCGCCGGCTCGCCGAGCGCCCGACCAACCTGGTCTTCTTCGGCCGTGCCCTGATCTCCAAGAAGTAACCCCCCCTCTACGGCTGTGACGACTAGCCGGGTTCGGCGCGACTAGGCGGGGTGGGGGGTCCACGGGTTGGGTCGGGGTTGGTAGCGGTTCGTTCGATCGGCCGAATGGTCGTAACCTTCGGCGGGTGACTGACGGGGTGCATCAGCCATCGTCGCGGCGGCTCTGGCCGCTGTGGACGGTGCTCGTGGTGGTCGTCCTGCTGCTGGGCTGCGGGCTGCCCGCGCTGCTGGTCGTCGGGGTGGTGCGGGAGTCCGGCGACCAGGCCACCGTCCGCCGGGCCGGCGCCTCGGCGACCGACGACCCGGCGACCGCTGTCGCCCGTGGGCTGTCCGACCGGATCACCGCGCAGCTCCAGCGGCAGTCCACGGCGCTGCTCGGTGGTGACCAGGATGCCTACCTCGCCATCGCCGACCCGGCCGCGCACACCGACCTGCGCCGCCGCTTCGCCGCGCTGCGCGCACTCAAGGTCACCGTCTGGCGGGCCGAGCCGAGCGGCCTGCCCGCACCGATCGTCGGCCGGCCGGGCGAGTGGCGGCTGCTGGTGCGCTTCCAGTACTGCTTCGTGGCGCCGGACTGCCGGCCGAGCCCGGTGTTGATCGGCACCCGCTGGCGGGAGAACGGCGACCAGCCCCGACTGGTCGCCCTGGAGGAGTCCAAGTCGGCCGAGACCGGCACCCGACCGTGGGAGATCAGCGACCTGGTCGTGGCGGTCGGCGAGCGGACCATCGTGGCCACCACACCGGCGCTGCGCGGCAAGCTGCCCGGCCTGCTGGCCCAGGCCGAGGCGGCAGCCAGGGTCGCCGACGGGTACGCGGTGGCGGGCTCGCCGCCGGACCGCTACCGCATCTTCTACGCCGGCCGCACCGAGTGGCAGCGCTGGTATGGCGGCGGCCGACCACAGTGGACTGGCGGTTACGCGGTGACCGTCGGCGGTGGTCACCACGAGGTGGTGCTCAGCGCCGACGGTCTGCCGAGCAGCGGCACCGACGACCTGCTCCGGCACGAGTTGACCCACGCCGCGTCGCTGCCGGAGCGTGGCTATCCGGGCAAGACGACCTGGTGGCTGGTCGAGGGCCTGGCCGAGTTCGCCGGTGCCGGAGGTCAACCGGTCGAGCGGTACGAGGGGCTCGCCGAGGTGCGCAAGCTGGTCCGTAGCAGCTGGGACGGCCGGTTGGAGGGGATCACCCCCACCGACGACGCCGCGGCCGAACGGGTCGGCGGCAGCTACGGCGTCGGCTATCTCGCCGTCCGGCACCTCGTCGACCGGTTCGGGCCGGACCAGTTGCTCGCCTTCTTCAAGGCCGTGGTGCACGAGCGCAAGGCCCTCGACGTCGCCGCCGAGCAGGTGTTCGACGAGCCGTGGTCGACGTTGCACGACGAGTGCGTGGCGTACGTGCGCGCTGTCGCCGCCTGAGACCGCCCGGCAGCGCCGCGAGCGGGCGGCGGCGGTCGCCGACGACCCCGTCGAGCTTCATGATCGACCGCTGTCCGTTGATCACGGTCGACCTGAGACACTGGTCCCCGCTCCCAGCGCGGAGCCCCGGTCCGTGTCCGGAAGCGGCCCGGGGCACCCGTCCGGTGGCTCTGGTGGCGCCGCCGGAGCCACCGGGCGCCTTCCGCGGCCCGCCGCTCGACACAGCGGCGACGGGAACGCCGGCCAGCGCCTTGGACGACTCTCCCGGGCGCAACCGGACGACGGACCCAGGCGGGGAGAATCCGGGAGCACGGATCGGGTGAACCGGCGAACCAAACATGATCAGTTGTAAGAAGGGATCGCGCCGGTCACAGCCGCCCCGCTACCGTACTGATAACACGCGCGTCGCCGCCCGGCCCGGAGCATCCGTCGGGTTGGCACGCGCCGGGCATGGGATTGGTCGGTGAGCCATGGCCGGGTCACAGTCCGACGGACGGCTGTCGGAGGTCAAGTTCCTGACCGTCGCAGAGGTCGCGACGGTCATGCGGGTGTCGAAGATGACGGTCTATCGCCTGGTGCACAGCGGTGAGCTCACCGCTGTCCGGGTCGGCCGGTCCTTCCGGGTGCCCGAGCACGCCGTGCACGAATATCTCCGGGGCGCGTTTCAGGAAACCGCCTGAGCCACCGGCTCCCTGATCGAGTGCGACGTAACGGGCGTCGACGGGGGCGCGTTGGTCCTGCTGACGCTCTCCCGCTACCCTGGAGCCCGACCGAGACCCACCGGTGCGCCCCGCCGCCCTGACTGGTCCGGTCCGTTGTCCGCATGCGGTCGCCGTCGCCACCTGCGTGGTGTCATCCGGCCCGCCCCGCACGTTGTATCGAAAGGCTGTCGTATGGGCTCGGTGGTCAAGAAGCGCCGTAAGCGCATGGCTAAGAAGAAGCACCGCAAGCTGCTGCGCAAGACCCGCGTCCAGCGTCGCCGTCTCGGCAAGTGATCGCCGCCGGGCTCACGGCCCGGCGTTCGGCGTCTCTTGCCTAACTGTCGACTTCCGGAGGCTCAGGTGATCAGGCCGTGGTCGTCCCGGCTCGATCCCCCCTGCCGGCGTAGGTGCGTCAGATGACCCCCGGTAGCACCCCAGGTGCTCCGGGGGTTGTCGTCGTCACCGGCGTCGGCCGGTACCTGGGCGCCCACGTGGCGGCGCGACTGGCGGCCGACCCGCGTATCGAGCGGGTCATCGGGGTGGACGTGCCGGAGCCCGGCGCCGAACTCACCGACCTGCTGGACCGGGTCGAACGGGTTCGCGTCGATCCCGGCTCACTCGGCGGGCTCCTCGCCGACCTGGACGTCGACGCGGTGGTGCACCTCGCGCTGGTCAGTTCCCCGGACCCGCAGCACGGTGGCCGGTCGGCCATGAAGGACCAGAACGTCATCGGCACCATGCAACTGCTCGCCGCCTGCCAGCGAGCGCCCCGGCTGCGCAAGCTCGTGGTCCGGTCGTCGACCGCCGCGTACGGGGTGTCGTTCCGGGACCCGGCCGTCTTCACCGAGGAGACCGAACCGCGCGAGGTGCCGCGCGGCGGTTTCGGCCGCGACATCCTCGACCTTGAGGGGTACGTCCGAGGCTTCCGGCGCCGCCGGCCCGACGTCACCGCGACGGTGCTGCGCTTCGCCCCGTTCATCGGCTCGACCGCCGACACGACGCTGACCCGCTACTTCTCGCAGCCGTTCGTGCCCACCGTCTTCGGCCGCGATCCCCGGTTGCAGTTCCTGCACTTCGACGACGCGTTGGAGGTGCTGCACCGGTCGATCGTCGAGGACCACCCGGGCACCTACAACGTCGCCGGTCCGGGTGTGCTGTCGCTGTCCCAGGCGATCCGGCGGGCTGGCCGGGTGGCCGTGCCGGTGCTGGAGCCGGGCCTATCCGGCGCCGCCGCGCTGGCGCGCAACATGGGCTTCGGCGGCTACGGCCTGGACCAGGTCGATCTCTTCGTGCACGGCCGGGTCGTCGACACCACCCGGCTTGAGCAGGAGTACGGCTTCACGCCCCGCTCCACGGCCGCCGCGTTCGACGACTTCATCCGCGCCCACCACGGCGGGGTGGTGCTCAGCCGGAATCAGTTGGCCGCCGCCGAGCAGTTCGTCCTGGACGGCATTCGGCAGGTCCGTGCCGCCGTGCGGGAGCGGTCGTCGTGACCGGGCCGGAGACGGGCCGCGAGCCGGCGGGCAACGGGCGTTTCGACGTACCCCCGGGGTTGGTGCCGGACGTGGAGCCGGCGCGGCGCAACGGGCACCGACCGGCGGCACAGTTCGCGCCGGCCTCGACGCCGGCCGACGAGGTCGACACCGCAGCCACCGACGAGCCCTCGGTCGAGAGCGGCACGACAGTCGGTGGCGCGCCGGGCACCGGTCCGGCGGTGCCGGACCGGCCGGGCGACCCGTGGGACCGCCGGGTCGCGAACGGCCTGGCGTTCCTGCGCCGCCGGCTGTCCGGGGAGTACGAGGTCGACGAGTTCGGCTTCGACCCGGAGCTGACCGACGCGGTCTTCCACCCGCTGCTGCGGCTGCTCTACCGGGACTGGTTCCGCACCGAGGTCAGCGGTGTGGAGCACGTGCCGGTCGACGGGCCGGGCCTGGTGGTCGGCAACCATTCGGGCACCGTGGCGCTGGACGCGCTGATCCTCTCTGCGGCGCTGCACGACAAGCACCCGGCGCACCGCTACCTGCGTCTGCTCGGCGCCGACCTCGTCTTCCGGATGCCGGTGGTGTCGGAGATCGCCCGCAAGACCGGCGGCACGGTGGCCTGCAACCCGGACGCCGAGCGGCTGCTCGGCGGCGGCGACCTGGTCGGCGTGTTCCCCGAGGGGTTCAAGGGCATCGGCAAGCTCTACGCCGACCGGTACAAGCTGCAACGGTTCGGTCGAGGCGGGTTCGTCTCGGCGGCGCTGCGGACGGGCACCCCGATCGTGCCGGTCGCCATCGTCGGCGGCGAGGAGATCTATCCGATGCTCGCCGACATCAAGCCCCTCGCGCGGCTGCTGAAGCTGCCCTACTTCCCGGTCACGCCGACCTTCCCGTGGCTCGGGCCGCTGGGCATGGTGCCGCTGCCCAGCAAGTGGCTGATCGAGTTCTGCCCGCCGATCCCGACCGCGCACCTGACCGACTCGGCGGACGACCCGCTGGTGGTCTTCAACCTCGCCGACCAGGTGCGGGAGACCATCCAGCAGACGCTGCACTCGCTGTTGGAGCGGCGGCCCGACCCGTTCGGCCCCTGAGCCGACGCCTCAGCCGGCGCGACGGCGGCGCTGGAGCGCCAGGCCGGCGGTCACCGCCCCGGCGACCAGGCCGGCTGCCGCCGTCGACGGCACGGCGATCTTGACGGCTCGGCGGCCGGTGCGGAAGTCCCGTACCTCCCAGCCGTGCTGCCGGGCCTGCCGCAGCAGGGTGCCGTCCGGGTTGACCGCCACCGCCCGGCCCACCGCGGAGAGCAGGGGCAGGTCGTTCGCGGAGTCGCTGTAGGCCGCGCAGCGGGCCAGGTCCAGCCCCTCAACGGCGGCGAGCTGGGTGACCGCCTCGGCCTTCGCCGGCCCGTGCATGAGGTCGCCCACCAACCGCCCGGTGTACGCCCCGTCCCGCACCTCGGCCACCGTGCCGATCGCACCGGTCAGGCCGAGCCGGGTGGCGATCACCCGGCCGATCTCCACCGGGGCGGCGCTGACCAGCCAGACGCGCTGACCGGCGTCCAGGTGGCGCTGGGCGAGCTGGTGGGTGCCGGTCCAGATCCGAGGTGCCATCAGCTCGTCGAAGATCTCCTCCGACAGCCGTTCGACGTCGTCGACCCGCCAGCCCTCGACGAAGGCCAGCGCGGCCTCCTTGGCCTGGGACATGTCACCGGCGTGTTCCCGGGCGAGCACCCGGAACCGGAGCTGCTGCCAGGCGAAGCGCGCCAGGTCGGCGGTGGTGAAGTAGTCCCGGGCGGCGAGCCCACGAGCGAACCAGTAGATCGACGCGCCCTGCATCATCGTGTTGTCGACGTCGAAGAAGGCGGCGGCGGTCGGGTCCGGAGCGGGTGGGGTCACCGGCGCCAGTTCGGTCTCCGCCCAACCCGCGGTGTGACCCTGGGCGTCGGTGCTGACCGTCACCTTGCGGCTGCGCGCCACGCGACTCCCCTCCTGACCAGGTGCAACGGATGCCTCCAGCGAGGGTATCCGGCGGGCACGGATGATCGACCACGCACACGGGGAACTGTGGCGTGGTCGGTCGGACGTGCGGTAGAGGGCTCCGGCGGATCAGCGGGCGCCGGGGCAGGTGGTCGGCGCGGGCCCGAGTGTGTCGCTGCCGGTCGGCGCAGGCAGGCCGCAGGCGATCGCGGCGCGCAGCGCGTCCGAGCGCTCCCGGGCGGTGTCCAGCAGCTCCAATGACCGCCGGGTCCGGACCCGGTCTGCCCGGGTAGCGCCGTCGAGGAGGTTGCTCACCGCGCGGCGCTGGCTGGCGACGAAGGCGTTGACGGTGTCCAGGCTGCTCGGCTCGGCGCGCTGCACGGCGGCGGTGGTGAGCAGGCGGATGCCCTGCCGGGTGTCGGCGTCCATGTCGTCGAGAACGGCGCTGTAGCCGATCGGGTCGCCACGCAGCTCGGCGGCCTCGCCGAGCCTGGTCCGGGCGAAGTCCAGGAAGAGCTGACCCCGGCTGATGTCCGAGCTGGCCAGGGCCAGCTGGGCTCGCTCGGTCGAGCGCTTCATGCCGTAGAGCGCGTCGCCGGGCACCGCGTTCTCGCTGGCGGCGGAGATCCCGGAGACGGCGACGGCGCCAGCGGCGATGCCGATCAGGATCGCGCCCCGGGCGCGGGCGCGTCGGGCGGTGACCGCCGGCAGCAGCGACCCGCGGGTCGTGGCGGCGGGACGCTTGGCGGCCGGCTCGGCGGTCGCCGGGGCGGTGGCCATCGCCTCGCGCTCGGCGGTGGCGAGCAGCATCGCTCGCAGGCCGGTGCGGAAGTCAGGGTCCACCTCGGTCGTGGGCGGATCGACGCTCAGCCGCTGGCCCACCGCGACGAGCGGTGCCAGTTGGCCGTCCACCCGGGACCGTACGTGGTGCCGCCGGCCGCCGTTGGCCTCGTCGAGAAGCTGCGCGAAGCGCTCGGCGCGCCGGCGGGAGAAGAGGATGTTGTCCACCGCTGGCACCTCCTCTCGCTGGTCACGGCCGGTCGGCCGCCGTCGTTGCCAGCGACCGGGCGGCAGTGTGACACCACGGAGGTGAGGTGCCGCCCGGTGTGCCGGTCGGACCTCGGTGACCCGGGCTTGCCGGGACAACCACCGGTCGCACCCGGAGAAACGCGGCGGACCGGGCACGGGTTACGGGCCGGGCGGGGCGGAAATCACGGAAAGTGATCGCCGTCACCGGACGAGACCAACCCTGAGCTGCGCAAACGCCGATCAGTGCCGACCGCCCCGCCGAACAACCTATGGCTGGAAGCCGTCCGGCAGGAGCCGCGCCAGCGCCCGTACGGCCCGGTACTGGAGTGCCTTGATGGCGCCCTCGTTCTTGCCCATGGCACGTGCCGTCTCGGCGACCGAGAAGCCCTGGAGGAACCGCAGCACGATGCACTCCTGCTGCTCCGGGTTGAGCTGCTTCACGGCGGTGAGCAGCGCGACGTTGGTGATGTGTTCGACCACCGCCGCCTCCGGGCTGCCCTCCGGACCCCGGTCCTCCCGGTCGGCGTCGAGCACGTCGCCGGTGGTGACCTCCAGCCGGTACCGGCCGGACTTGAAGTGGTCCGCGACGAGGTTGCGGGCGATGGTCACCAGCCAGGCGCCGAGGTCGCGGCCCTGCCAGGTGAAGCTGCCGATCCGCTTGAGAGCGCGCAGAAAGGTGTCCGAGGTGAGGTCCTCGGCGAGTTGGCGGTTGCCGACCCGGAAGTAGACGAACCGGAACACGGTGTCCACGTACCGGTCGTAGATGAGGCCGAACGCCTCGGACTCGCCGGCCTGGGCCCGCTCGATCAGCGTCCAGACCTCGGTGGCCGGGTCGGACGGGTCCGGTCGGCTGGGAAAGCCGGTCGGTGTGGTCGGGGTGGTCGTGGTGGTGGCCTGGACGGCCGGGATCACCGCGGTCTCGCCCGCCGCCGGATCGCTTGTCACCGCTGGTGTGTCACCGACGCGACGGCCCTGGGCCGGCATGGTCGGGCGGGCCGGCGCGGCGACCCGGCCACCGGTCGGCATCGCGTTGCCGCCGGGAACCGCCGGTCTCGGTGGCGGCTCGTTGGTGTGTGGGCGATTGCGGGTCCGCTGGGCCGCGCTGTGCTGGTCGTCCGGCGGCGTGCGGGCCGCCGGACGTTCGTTGACCTGGGCGCGGGTCGTCTGACCGGTCAGGCCGACCGGGCGTTCCGCGTAACCGAAGGCGGTCATCGCACAGCCCCCGTCCGGTCGGTCGCCGGACGGGCCGGTCTGCGGGCCATCAGTGTGGACCGACCGGGCATCCGGTCGGGCAGGACGGTTCCGGGGTGTGCCGACAGGCGGCAGTTCCCCTTGAGGTGCTGGTCCAATGCGCTCACAGGCACGGGGGCCTCCTCGGGCTGAGGGGTGTCGACTCACGGCAAATGGGGTGAGCCGACCCGAGTGATAATAGGGCCAACGTCACCCGCGCGTGGCAAGTCCGTTACACAGGGCGGAAGTATTTCCGCCGGTGTCGCACCGGCGGCGGACCAGTTGTCCGTCGTGTGCGGTTGACTTTCCGTCGGGCCGGTGTTCCACGATGATCCCCTGCTCGAGGGCACATTGGCCGATCGCCTGACCCTCCGCGCCTGGCGGTGGCGAGGGCGCGGCCGAATCGTCGGGCGGAGTCGACGATCGTCCCATCAGGGGGACTTGATCGCATCGCCGGCGGCACAGTGGGTGGTCCCGCTGGCGGGACCTGAGCGGCACTCGCGACAGCCCTTCGCCCACCTGTCGGGGCGTGGCCTGACACCGCCCGCTGTGCCAGACTCGACCACCGTGCAGGACGCAGCCGCAGACTCCGCGCCGAACCTCGCCGACCGGCTCCACCGGGCGGCCCACGACCACGGTGACCGGCCCGCGCTGCACTGGCGGGACCGGAGCATCAGCTGGTCCGAACTGGACGCTGCCGTGACCGCCGCCGCGCACGGCCTGGCCGCCGTCGCGCCGCACACCGAGCGGGGCGACACACCGCCCCGCGTCGCGATCGCGCTGCCCAACACCCCCGACTTCGTGATCGGCTGGCTCGGCGCCCTGCGGGCCGGGCTGGTCGCTGTCCCGGTCAACCCCGGCCTCACCGCCCCGGAGTTGCGCCACGTGCTGGCCGACTCCGGCGCGTCGGTGCTGATCGGCACCGACCGGGTCCGGAGCCTGGTCGCCGAGGTGGCCACCGAGCTACCCGCGCTCACCGCCGTGTACGGCACACCGCCCACCGCCGACGCGACCGAACCGCCGTCGCGCCCACACCGAGGCGGCGGCGACCTGGCCGTACTGCTCTACACCTCCGGCACCGAGGGCCACCCGAAGGGAGCGATGCTCTCCCACGGCGCGCTGGTGGCCAACCACGAACAGGTCGACCGGATCGACCCGCCGGTCGTCGGCTCCACGGACACCGTGCTGCTGGCCCTGCCGCTGTTCCACGCGTACGGGCTCAACGCGGGGCTCGGCGCGGTCGTCCACCATGGCGCGACAGGTGTGCTGCTCGACGAGCCGGGGCCGGAGGCGGGGCTGGAGGAGATCGCGCGACACCGGGTGAGCGTGCTGGTGGGCGTACCGTCGATGTTTCTGACCTGGGCCGACGCGCCGACGGTCCGCGCGGCGACCGCGTCGGTGCGGGTGGCGGTGTGCGGCGCGGCGCCGCTGGAGCCCGCGGTCGCGGCGCGCTTCGCCGAGGCCACCGGCCACCTGGTGCACATCGGGTACGGCCTCACCGAGACCGCGCCGGTGCTCACCTCGACCCTGGTCGGCGGGCAGACCAAGGCCGGCTCGATCGGACGGCCGCTGCCCGGCGTGCGGCTGCGCCTGGTCGGCCCGGACGGGGTGGACCTGTGGCGCGACGGCCAGACTGTCCTCGACGACGACCCGGATGAGCTGGACATCTCCGACGTCGCGCCGGGCACCGACCCGGGGCAGATCGTCGTGCGTGGCGCCAACCTCTTCGCCGGCTACTGGCCCGACGGTCGGGGCGGCCCGGACGCCGAGGGCTGGTGGAGCACCGGCGACATCGCGTACGCCGACGAGGACGGAGACCTCTTCCTGGTCGACCGGCTCGGCGAGCTGATCCTGGTCAACGGGTTCAACGTCTATCCGCACGAGGTCGAGTTGGTGCTCACCGGGCACCCCGGGGTGGCCGAGTCGGCGGTACTGGGTGTGCCGCACCCGCGGACCGGCGAGACTGTGCGGGCGTACGTGGTGCCGGCACAGGGGCGACCGGTGACAAGCGAGGAGTTGCTCGCCCACTGCGCACGGAACCTGGCCCGGTTCAAGTGCCCGACCACCGTCGAGTTCGTCGATGCCCTGCCACACTCGGCGATCGGCAAGGTACGCAAGACCCAGCTCCGGCCGGCGACACCAGCCGGCCCGTCCGCATCCGCCGACACCCGCACGGAGGTAACCGATGGCCACTGACGCCCGGCTCGCCCTGATCACCCGGCCCGGCTGCCACCTGTGCGACGACGCCAAGGCGGCGCTCGACCGGGTGGTGGCGGTCACCGGGGACAAGTGGGTCGAGTGGGACGTGAGTGACGACCAGGAGCTGGAACGGGAGTACGGCGACCGGCTGCCGGTGGTGATGCTCGACGGCAAGGAGCACGGCTACTGGCGGGTGGAGGAGGACCGACTGCTGCGGGACCTGACCACCCCTCAGCTCTGAATGGTGCCTATGGTGCTCGGATGAGCCCTGCGCACCCCCACCTGGTGTGGGACTGGAACGGCACCCTGCTCAACGACCTCAGCCTGGTGGTGGCCGCCACCAACGCCGCGTTCGCCAGCGTCGGCGGGCCGACGGTCACCCCCGAGGAGCACCGGACGCGGTTCCGCCGCCCGATCGCCGACTACTACGCCGAGGTGCTCGGCAAGGCCGTGGACGCCGAGGCGTTCGGCCGACTGGACCGGATCTTCCACGACGCGTACCGCAATGGTCTGACCACCTGCGAGCTGGCCGCCGACGCGCAGACCGCGATGGCCACCTGGGAGGGCAGCCAGAGCCTGCTGTCCATGTGGTTCCACGAGGAGCTGGTGCCCACCGTGCACACCTACGGGCTGACCGGGCACTTCACCCGGGTGGACGGGCTGCGGGCCACGGTCGGCGGCGGACCCAAGGCCGAGTCGCTCCAGCGGCACCTGACCGAGCTGGGCGTCGACGGCGCATCGGTGGTGCTGATCGGCGACTCCATCGACGACGCGGACGCGGCCCTCGCGGTCGGCGGCCGGGCGGTGCTCTACACCGGCGGCTTCACCGACCCGGCGCGGCTGCGCGCCTCCGGCCACCCGGTCGCCGACACCCTCACCGACGCGGTGGCCCTGGCCGCCGGGAAGGTCAGTTCCGCAGGTAGGTGAGGACGGCCAGCACCCGCCGGTGCTGCTCGGTGTCCGGTGGGAGCGTGAGCTTGGTGAAGATGTTGCGCACGTGCTTCTCCACCGCGCCGTCGCTCACCACCAGGGCACGGGCGATGGCCGTGTTCGAACGCCCCTCGGCCATCAGGGAGAGCACCTCCCGCTCGCGCGGCGTCAGCTCGCGCAGCGGGTCGTCCCGGCGCCGTCGGGCGAAGAGCTGGCCGACCACCTCCGGGTCGAGCACCGTGCCGCCCGCCGCCACCCGCCGCAGCGCGTCCAGGAACTCGTCGATCGCGGCCACCCGGTCCTTGAGCAGGTAGCCGATCCCGCCGCCGGACCCGCCGGTGGTGTCCAGCAGGTCATCGGCGTACGACACCTCGACGTACTGGGAGAGCACCAGGATCGGCGTACGCGGCACCAGCCGACGGGCCTCCACCGCCGCCCGCAGCCCCTCGTCGGTGTGGGTCGGCGGCATCCGGACGTCGACGATCGACACGTCCGGCCGGTGCTCCACCACCGCCTCGACCAGCGCCTCGCCATCCCCGACGGCGGCCACCACCTGATGCCCGCTCTCAGTCAGCAGCCGCACCAGCCCTTCCCGGAGGAGGACGGCGTCGTCGGCGATCACAATGCGCATGGTTGTGCTGTCTACCATGTCCGGCCTGTCGCGCAGGCTCGGTGCGGGCACGCTCACAGCGGCAGCTCCGCGCGGATCTCGGTGGGCCCCCCGGTCGGGCTGACCACGGCCAGCTCACCGCCGGCAGCCCGCACCCGGTCGGCGATTCCGGCCAGCCCGTGCCCCTTGGCCAGGTGCGCGCCACCCTGTCCGTCGTCACCCACCCGCACCTGGAGGTGGCTGCCCTGCCGGGTCACGGCGACCACGGCCTCGGTGGCCCGGCTGTGCTTGGCGATGTTGGTCAGCGCCTCGGCCACCACGAAGTACGCGGTGTTCTCCACCGCCGGGTCGAGCCGCCCGCCCGCCGTGCCGAGCTGCGGGTCCACCTCCAGCTCGATGGGGATCAGCCCGCGGCCGGCGAGCGCGGCCAGGGCGCTGGGCAGACCACGGTCGACCAGGATCGGCGGGGCGATGCCCCGGGACAACGCCCGCAGCTCGGCGAGGGTGTCCCGGGTCTGGGTGACCGCCTCGTCGATGGTCCGGCCGGCGGCCTCCGGGTCGGAGGCGAGCTGCATCCGAGCCCGGCTGAGGTCCATCGCCAGCCGGACCAGGCGCTGCTGGGGGCCGTCGTGGATGTCACGTTCCAGCCGGCGCAGCGCGGACGCCTCGGCGGACACGGCGGCCCGCTTTTGCTCCTCCAACACGGTGATCCGGTCGCGCATCTCGGCCACCCCGGTCAGCATGGCCTTGGCGAAGCTGGCCTGGAGCAGCGCGCAGCCCCGGACCACGATCGGCAAAGTGATCAGGAAGAACACCCCGAGCGCGGTGTGCAGCCCGATCCGGGCGGTGGTCGAGTCGCCCAGGCCGAGCAGTTGTGCCAGGTCCTGGTCGCCATCGGCGTCCGCCCGGGGCAGTGCCCAGTCGTAGGCCCAGTAGAGCGAGCCGGCGATTGCTCCGGCCCACCAGACCACGGTCACCACGAAGGTGCCCAACGCCGCGATCAGGCGCAGGATGCCGTGTGCCAGGTCGAGCCAGGACTGGGCGTCCCGGATCGGTACGAAGATTCGCCGCCAGGCGTTCGCTCCCGCTTCGGGCTGCCGGTAGTGCGGCCGGATCCGGGGCTGCCGGAGCACCGCGGACAGCCGCATTCGCTCGATGTCGGCCAGACCGCGGGCGGCGTACAGGGTGCCGGCGAGGATCGGCAGGCCGATCACGGTGACCACCAGGCCGACGCCGACCGCGAGGCCGACGACGAGGACGACGAAGCTGGCCAGCGCCAGGGGGAGACCGAGCAGCACGTACCGGGAGTCGACGAACAGCTGCCGGGGGATGCTGGGCGCCAGCATTTGTTGATCATTGGTGGCAGTAACGGTGGTCATGCCAAAAGGCTAGGCATCTGGGGTTCTCCCACCCATCCCGAAACCCCGCCTCTCTCCCGTAGTGCTGCCCCTACCCCAACCCCCCGCAACGCGTCGATCTTGCATTTGTGGTCGCCGAATCGCCCGGTATGGGAATGATGCGGGGGCGGCAACTGCAAGATCGACGCGTCCGAGCGGGTTGGCGACGCGCGGCGCGCGATTGGTCAGAGAAGTCGGGATTGAGCAATAATCGCCCCGGGCGGCCGAGGGTCGGACGGCTGCTGAATCGATCTTGTGAAAAGGAGGTGCTGGTGGGGTCGCGCCACGGAGCGACAAGATCGCGATTTGTGCACGTCTTCACAAGCGCCTACTCTGTAGTTCCGACGCGCCCTGCTAGCACAGCCGGCAATCTCGGTCGCCAGCGGGAGTCCACAAACGGCCGACCAGCGACGTTGGCCGAGGATCGCACCGCACGGAGTCTCATGAGTCAGCACCGTCACCCAGGCGCGTCCGGCCGCGCCGGTGCCGTACCGACGCTCCCGGACCTCCCCGAGGCGACCGTCGCTCGGCTTCCGGAGTACCTGCGCGCGCTGCACAACCTCGCCGACGCCGGCCACGAGACGGTCTCCAGCGAGGGCCTCTCCGCCGCCGCCGGGGTCAACTCCGCCAAGCTCCGCAAGGACCTCTCACACCTCGGCTCGTACGGCACCCGGGGCGTCGGCTACGACGTCGCGCTGCTGATCGAGCAGATCGAGTATGTGCTCGGGCTCACCCAACGTCGTGCCGTCGCCCTGGTCGGCGTGGGTAATCTCGGTCACGCTCTGGCCGGCTACGACGGCTTCGCGGGCCGGGGTTTCCGGATCGTCGCGCTGCTCGACGCCGACCCCTCCCGCGTCGGCGAAGAGATCAACGGGCTGATTGTCCGACATGTCGACGAGTTGCCGGCGGTCGCCGCCGCGGAATCCGTCGCGATCGGCGTGATCGCCACCCCGGCCGCCGCCGCACAGAGCGTCGCCGACCAGCTGGTCGCGGTCGGCGTGACGAGCATCCTCAACTTCGCGCCGTGCGTACTCTCGGTGCCGGAGGGGGTCGACGTGCGCAAGGTCGACCTCGCCATCGAGCTGCAGATTTTGTCTTTCCACGAGCACCGCAAGGCGTCGCTGACCGCGCTGCCCGCCACCGGCGGGTCCGCTCTCACCGCCCTGCCGGGCGGGCTCGCGACCACCGACACCCAGGAGGCGATCGGCACGTGAAACTGCTCGTCGTCGGCGCGTCCTACCGGACCGCCCCGGTCGCCACGCTGGAGCAGCTGGCCGTGCCCCCCGCCGACCTCACCCGAACCCTCGACCGCCTGGTCGCCCAGCCGTACGTGAGCGAGGCGGTGCTCGTCTCCACCTGCAACCGGGTGGAGGTCTACGCCGCCGTGTCCGGTTTCCACGGTGGGCTCGGCGACATCTGCGCCGTCCTGGCCGAGCAGGCCGGCAGCGCGCCGTCGGCGCTCGCCAGCCACCTCTACGTGCACTACGACACCGCCGCCGTGGACCACGTCTTCCGGGTCGCCAGCGGGCTCGACTCGATGGTCGTGGGCGAGGCGCAGATCCTCGGCCAGTTGCGTGACGCGTACCACTGGGCCAGCGGCGCCGACTCGGCCGGCCGGCTGCTGCACGAGCTGATGCAGCAGGCGCTGCGCGTCGGCAAGCGGGCCCACTCCGAGACCGGCATCGACCGGGCCGGCCAGAGCGTGGTCACCGCCGCGCTGGAGTTGGCCGCCGGGCACTTCGACGGCGACCTCGCCGGCCGCCCCGCACTGGTGATCGGTGCCGGCGCGATGGGATCGCTCGGTGTGGCCACGCTGTCGCGACTGGGCGCCGGGCCGCTCACGGTCACCAACCGGGGTGCCGACCGGGCCGTCCGGCTCGCCGAGTCGTACGGGGCGGGCGCCGCGCCGATGGCCGAGCTGACCGACACCCTCTCCACAGTGGACATCGTAGTGGCCGCCACCGCGTCCACCGAACCGGTCCTCACCCGCGCGGTGGTCAGCGCCGCACTGGCCGAGCGGGACCCGGCCCGGGGCCCGCTGGTCCTGCTCGACCTGGCCGTCCCGCGTGACGTCGGGGAGGGCGTCGCCGAGCTGCCCGGCGTCGAGGTGATCGACATCGACCGGATGGCGGCGCTGCTCGCCGACGGTCCGGCCGCGGCCGACGCCGCCGCCGTCGAGCGGATCGTGCTCGGCGAGGTGGAGAGCTTCCTCACCTGGCTGCGCGGCGCCGACGTGGCACCCACCGTGGCCGCGCTGCGCGGCAGGGCCGACGACGTCGTCACCGCCGAGCTGCGCCGGCTGGCCCAGCGCCGCCCCGACCTCGGCGACGACCTGCGGGCCGAGGTGGCCCGCACGGTGCACCGGGTGGTGCAGCGGCTGCTGCACCAGCCCACCGTCAAGGTCCGCCAGCTCGCCGCCGAGCCCGGCGGCGACCAGTACGCGGCCCTGCTGCGTGAGCTGTTCGACCTCCAGGTGCCACAGACCTCACCGGTGGACACCGTCCCCGACGTGATGACCCCCGACCTCGGTGTGACGTTCGCCAACGTCGACCCGGCGGCCGGCGTGGACGCCGACGACCCCACCCCGCCCACCGGAGGTGCCCGATGACCGCCCCCCTGCGACTCGGCACCCGGGGCAGCGCCCTGGCGATGGCCCAGTCCGGCCAGGTCGCCGAGGCGTTGACCGCCGCCACCGGCCGCCCGGTCGAGCTGGTCGAGGTGGTCACCGCCGGCGACCGGTCCAACGCGCCGGTGCACCGGCTCGGCGTCGGGGTGTTCGTCTCCGCGCTGCGCGACGCGCTCACCGCCCGGACCATCGACTTCGCGGTGCACTCCTACAAGGACCTGCCCACCGCGGTCCCCGGCGGGCTCCTCGTCGCGGCGGTGCCGGCCCGGCAGGATCCGCGCGACGCGCTTATCGCCCGGGACGGACGGACGCTCGCCGAGTTGCCCCCCGGGGCCACCGTGGGCACCGGCGCGCTGCGCCGCATCGCCCAACTGCACGCCCTCGGCCTGCAGCTGGAGGTCACCCCGATCCGCGGCAACGTGGACACCCGCCTGTCCCGGGTGCTCGGCCCCGAAGCCGACCTCGACGCCGTCGTACTGGCGCGGGCCGGGCTGGCCCGCCTCGACCGGGCCGACGTGATCACCGAGACGTTGGACCCGATGCTCATGCTGCCCGCACCCGCCCAGGGCGCGCTGGCCGTGGAGTGCCGGGTCGACGATCAAGACCTGGTCGAGTTGCTCGCGCTGCTCGACCACGCACCGTCGCACGCCGCGGTCATCGCGGAGCGCGCGTTGCTGGCAACGCTGGAGGCCGGGTGCAGCGCACCCGTCGCCGCCTATGCGGAACTCGCCGAAGGTGACGCCGGCGATGAGATTTACCTGCGCGGGGCGGTGATCAGTCCGGATGGCACTCGTGACCTTCGGCTGTCCCGCACCGGAACGCCCGCCGACGCGGCGGAGATCGGTAAGGCACTCGCCGCCGAACTCCTCGAACTCGGCGCCGACTCGATCCTCGGCCACGAAGGACACACCGGCCCGGGGACCCAGCAATTTGGGAGCACAGAATGACCCGCACCCGTAAGCCCGTCGGCCGTATCGCATTCGTCGGGGCGGGCCCCGGTGACCCGGGCCTGCTGACCCGTCGGGCGCACGACGCCCTGGTCGACGCCGACCAGGTCATCTACGACCGGGGAGTCCCAGATTCCCTGCTCGCCGTCGTCCGCGCCGAGGCCAGGGAGGACGCCCAGTTCACGCCGGCCGAAGGCGCACCGGGCGACGTGGCGAAGGTGCTGATCTCCGCCGCCCGGTCCGGGCTGAACGCGGTGCACCTGGTCGCCGGCGACCCGTTCGGCCACGACTCGGTGGTCAAGGAGGTGCAGGCCGTGGCCCGCACTGCCGCCCACTTCGAGGTGGTGCCCGGCGTCGGCCAGGCCGAGGGCGTGGCCACCTACGCGGGTGTTCCGCTGCCGGGCGTGCGTACCGCCGCCGACGTCGAGGACGTCTCCGCGCTGGACTTCGAGGCGCTGGCCGCAGCCGTCGGCCGGGGCTCGCTCGCGCTCGCGGTGGACGCTGGTGACCTTGCCGCCGTCCGGGACGGTCTGCTGGCCGCCGGGGTCGACGGCACCACGGGCGTCGGGGTGACCGGCGACGGCACCGGCGAGACCCAGTACACGACCACGTCGACCGTGGACAGCTTCGTGGCCGCCGCGCTCGGCTTCACCGGTCGGGTCGTGCTCACCGTGGGCGTGGGCGTGGGCCAGCGCGACAAGCTGAGCTGGTGGGAGAACCGCCCGCTGTACGGCTGGAAGGTGCTCGTACCGCGGACCAAGGAGCAGGCCGGCGCGATGAGCGCCCGGCTGCGGGCGTACGGGGCGATCCCGTGTGAGGTGCCGACCATCGCGGTCGAGCCGCCGCGCACCCCGGCGCAGATGGAGCGGGCCGTCAAGGGTCTGGTCGACGGCCGGTACGCCTGGGTGATCTTCACCTCGGTCAACGCGGTCCGCGCGGTCTGGGAGAAGTTCGCCGAGCACGGGCTGGACGCTCGGCACTTCGGTGGCGTCAAGATCGCCTGCATCGGTGAGGCCACGGCGGACGCGGTCCGCGCGTTCGGCATCCAGCCGGAGCTGATCCCCGCCGGGGAGCAGTCCTCCGAGGGGCTGCTGGCCGAGTTCTCGCCGCACGACGAGATCCTCGACCCGGTGGGCCGGGTGCTGCTGCCGCGCGCCGACATCGCCACCGAGACGCTCGCGGCCGGGCTCACCGAGCGCGGCTGGGAGGTCGACGACGTGACCGCCTACCGGACGGTGCGGGCCGCGCCGCCGCCCGCCGAGATCCGGGACGCCATCAAGTCGGGCGGTTTCGACGCGGTGCTGTTCACGTCATCCTCCACCGTGCGGAACCTGGTCGGCATCGCCGGGAAGCCGCATGCGCGGACCGTTGTTGCCGTGATTGGGCCCAAGACGGCGGAGACCGCGACGGAGTTCGGCCTGCGGGTCGACGTCCAGCCGCCGCACGCCTCGGTGCCCGACCTGGTGGAGGCGCTCGCCGCCTACGCCGTCGAGTTGCGCGAGAAGCTGGCCGCCATGCCGGCCAAGCAGCGCCGTGGCTCGAAGGTGCAGGGGCCGACCGCCCTGCGCTTCAGGTAGCCGTCCGAGGAGGCCTCCCATGTCGTACCCCGAGATCCGGCCGCGCCGGCTGCGCCGCACCCCGGCGATCCGCCGGCTGGTCTCCGAGACCCGGGTCGACCCGGCCGAGCTGGTCGTGCCGATGTTCGTCAAGGAGGGGCTGACCGAGCCCCGGGCCATCGCATCGCTCCCGGGGGTGCTCCAGCACTCCCGGGACTCGCTGCGCAAGGCGGCGACCGAGGCGGTCCAGGCCGGTGTCGGCGGGATCATGCTCTTCGGGGTGCCCGAGCGGCGTGATCCGACCGGCTCCGGCGGCATCGACCCGAACGGCATCCTGAACGTCGCCATCCGAGACGTGGTGGCCGAGGTGGGCGACGCCACGGTGGTGATGAGCGACCTGTGTCTGGACGAGTTCACCTCGCACGGGCACTGCGGCCTGCTCACCCCCGGCGGTGAGGTGGACAACGACGCCACCCTGGCCGCGTACGCCGAGATGGCGGTGGCCCAGGCCGCCGCCGGGGTCGGCATGGTCGGGCCGTCCGGGATGATGGACGGCCAGGTCGGCGTGGTCCGCCGGGCGCTCGACGCGGCCGGTCACCAGGACGTGGCCGTCCTGGCGTACGCCGCGAAGTACGCCTCGGCCTTCTACGGCCCGTTCCGGGAGGCGGTGGAGTCGGCGCTGGAGGGCGACCGGCGCACCTACCAGCAGGACCCGGCCAACCTGCGCGAGTCGCTGCGCGAGGTGGCGCTGGACGTCGCCGAGGGCGCCGACCTGGTGATGGTCAAGCCGGCGCTGCCGTACCTCGACGTGGTGTCGGCGGTGCGGGCCGCGGTGGACGTCCCGGTCGCCGCCTACCAGGTCTCCGGGGAGTACGCGATGGTCGAGGCAGCCGCCGCGAACGGCTGGATCGACCGGGAGCGGGTGATGCTGGAGACGCTCACCTCGATCAAGCGGGCCGGCGCGCAGATCACCCTCACGTACTGGGCGGTCGAGGCCGCCGGTCTGCTCCGCCAGCGCTACTGAGCAGCCGGTAGAGGGCCGCACGGTTCGGCCCGGACTGCCGCTCACGAGTGGCCACCCCGCTAGACCCCGGTACCCTGTTGCGCCCCCTTTGCTCTGCTTCAACGGACGCAACACTTTTGGGATCGGACTGTTGCGTCCGTTGAAGCAGAGCAAAGGACGCCAACTGTGGCACTGGCCCCGGGCCGGCGCGGCACCCCATGGACGTTGTCCACAGGTTTATCCACAGGGATTGAGCCCGGGTGGCGTCGCGGGCATGGTGGGCGGATGGCGTCGGCGCTCGATCCTCCTCCGTCCCCCGGTCCCACCGTCGGCCGGTCTCCCATCGCCGGTCTGGTTCGCCGGTCACGTCGAATCGTGGGGCTGAGTCAGCATCAGATGGCTCGTTTCGCCAAGGTCTCGCCCTCGACGGTGGGCCGGGTCGAAGCGGGCAGCCTGACGCCGAGCCTGGCCGTGCTGGAGCGCCTCCTCGGCGCGGCCGGGCTCTACCTGGTCGTCGTGGACCAGGAAGGCCGGATCATCCAACCAATGGCCGACCGTGAGGACGTTCATGATGGCGCGGGTCGCCGTTATCCCTCGCACCTCGACACCATCCTCGACCCCGAGCCGGGGGAGTGGTGGGGGGACATCTACGGGCTGGCCCGACCTCCGGAGACCTACCACCGCAGCTCGGCGGATCGCGAGGCGCGACGCCGTCGCAGCCAGTGGGAGGTGCGGGTGGCGCAGCACCGCAGCGCACCACCTCCGCCGATAGTCCACGACTACTACTGACCGACATGGTTCACCTGGCACATGCGAGCGGCCCGTCGTGCAGGCGTCAACCTGGACGACGGGCCGCTGACACGGTGCCTGAGGGTCAGTCGTCGTTGGTGATGGTGCCGACCGCCAGCGGATCGGCCAGGCGCAACCCGGGCACACCCGCCACCAGCAGCGTCAGCTTCTCGTCCGACTCCCGCTTCCGGTCACCGCGCACGGTCACCGGGAACGTCAGCGAGGTCTGCCCGGCGGCCAGGGTCCGGCAACCGGCGTACGGGTCGAAGTCCGAGCCGATCTGCGCCGTCAGGCCGACGGTGGCGGCGCAGAGCAGCACCGGCTGGGACAGCGGCCGGGACACGGCGGCGGTGAAATTGAGCTGCCGGGTGCCCTGGTTGCCCTCGACCACCGCCGCGTCGGCAACGGTCAACGACGCTCGGGACCGGAACCGGGCCACCTGCGGGTCGTGGTCACTGGAACCGCGCGACCCGTCGCCGGTGAACTCCGCCGGCCAGTCGGCGTTGATGTGCGCCGCCCGCACCTGCACCAGATCGCCGTAGAGCGCGTCGTTCACGAACAGGTGGTCGAGTGTCTGCGCCTGCCCCTCGAAGCTGTACGAGTACGCGGACGACGGCACGTCAGCGACGAGGTTGTCCCACAGGTTGTGCAGACCCGCCTCGTACAGCGGGGCGAGTTGGTCCGACGGGGTGGGCTGGCTACCGGTGGCGATCGGATCATCCGGACGGGGGAAGACGTTCAGGTCCCCGCCGTACACCACCCGCCCGTGTGCGTCGGCCGCCTCGATGGCGGTGACGATCGCCGCACCGTACGCCGCCTGCTCCCGACGCTGCCCGATCCGGCTGTCCGGGCCCGATGAGTAGTGGTTGCTCAGCGCGTAGAGGGTGAACCGCTCGGTCGAGCCAGGTGCCGCGGCCACGCTGAACTTGCCCAGCTGGGGAGCACGGGTGAAGACGTTGTTCCCGTCCTTGCCGGTGGAGGTGTCCACGTCGGAGGGGAGCATCGCGTTGAGCGCCTTCGGGTTCTGCACGTCGGCGTTGGCCGGCAGCCCCGCACTGCGGTACTGGACGGTCGGTGCCGACCCCAGCAGCGGGTCGCCCGCCGTCGCGGTCGCCAGCGAGAGTCGGTCGGTGCGGTACAGGAACGCCGAGGTGATACCGCGGGCGTCCGCGCCGGTCCGGTCATAGGCGGCGGCGTACGCCGGCCCGCCGGCCGCCGCCACCGCGAGCGCCAACTCCTGGACGCTGTCCGGCGCGCCGTCGGCGTTGTTGGTGTCACCGCAGGCCAGCACCGCCCCGGACACCGTGCAGATGTCCTGGTCCTCGGCCTCCTGCACCAGGATCAGATCGGGTGCGTGCAGGTCCTTGGCGATCTGGTCGGCGAGCGAGGCCAGGTGCTCGCGATAGTCCGCCTCGCTGCTCGGCACGTAGTCGAACGGCGGGCTGACCCCGGTGCAGCCGGAGTTGCCGGCGAAGTCGCAGCCGTCGAACGGGTCGTCGCGGTAGTCGTACAGGTTCTCCACGTTGTAGGTGGCGACCGCCACCTCCTGCGACCGGTCGGCCGGCTTCGGAGGGTTGTTCTTCGACGGGTCGGCCCCGGCGGCGAAGTCCGCCCGCTCGACCTGCACGCCGTACTTCTCGAACGAGTAGTAGACGCCGCCCACCACGTCGGCGCGCAGCGTGTCGAAGGTGTGCGCCGGCGGGAGCAGCGCGGTGCTGTCCCCGGCGGTGGCCTTCACACCCATGCTGCCCAGCAGCACCCGCTGGCCGTTGCCGTCGTCGAAACGGCGGGTCGGGTCGTTGTCCAGCGGGTGAGAGTCCCGGAAGACCCGCCGGGCGTACGGGTCGGTGCGCTCCAACAGCGGGTCGCCCCGGTCGACGACCCACAGCTCCGCGTCGGCGGTGGACGAGAAGACGTCCCGGCCGCTCACCGCGCCGCTGCCCGCGCGTACGCGCATCCGGGAGCCCTCGTGCCGCTCCCAGAAGCGCTGCGCGTCGGCCAGCTCGACCGGCGGCACCGCGTCGGTCACCGCGACCGTGGAGTCCACGTCCAGGCCGGTGGCGACCCTGCGGACCAGCGAGGCCCCGGAGAGCTGGGTGAAGTTGAAATACTCCGACACCCGGGCCCGCAGCACCACCTCGTCGCCGACCGTCGGCACGTAGCCGCCGATCAACGACGTGAACGTGCCCATGAACACGAAGATGCCGTCGGAGCTGGTCGGGTCGCCGTCGGTGTCACCGGTGCGGCTCTGCAGGAAGAACCCGTGTTGCTCCGCCCCAGCCGACGTGCGCGCCAGGGTCAACTGGGTGATCACGCCGCGTACGTCGTACATGGTGCTGCTCGTGCCGTTGCCGCTCGCCGGCGCGAGCGGCGACCGGTCGGCCGGCCCGGACTCGGCGTCGGTGGTCGGGCCCTGCACCTCGCCGACGGTCAACTCCCGGGTCACCTGCACGGCCAGCGCGCAGCTCGCGCTGCCGCCGCCCGCGTCGGTCGCGGTGACGGTGACGGTGTACGCCCCGGCGGCGAGGTCGGCGCTCGCGCCGACCGTGGCGCGGGCGGTGCCGCCCACCCCGTCGGCCGGGGTGACCGCGGTACGGGTGATCGAGCCGGTGGCCGGGGTCGGGCTGACCGCGGTCACCGCCAGGTCGACGATCGTGTCGTCGGGGTCGGTGGCGGTGATCTCGCGGGTCGCGGCCGTTCCCGCGGCGGTCACCAGCGGCCCGCCGCAGGTCAGCGTGGCGGGCACGTCGACCGGCCCACCGTCGTCCACGGTGTGCGTGCCGAGCCCGTCGAACGTGTCGACCGGGAAGCCGGCCCACTGCGCGGGCGGGTCGAACGCGTCCGACGGGTCGGTGTCACCAGCGGTCACCGTCGGCAGCCGGCGCAGGGTGTTGTCGGCCGTGCTGGTGACGCCGGCACCCCATTCGGTGCCCGGGTCGACGCCCACCTGACCGATCGAGTCGAGCACGGTGGAGCCCCGCCGCAGCACGATCGCGTCGTCACCGTTGAACAGGCTCGCCCCGGTGGTCTGGTCGGCCTGGGCGAGGATGGCGGCCCCGGCCGAGGCGCTGGCGAACACGAATGCGTCCCCGGCGGCCACGCTGCCGGTCAACGCGATGGTGGTGGCCGTGGTGGAGCCGTTGAAGTAGAGCTGGAGCTGGTAGCCACCAGCGGTGAGGTCGACGGCGGCTCCGGTGCCGTTGAACAGCTCGATCGCCTTGTTGTTCGACGAGCCTTCGACGTACTCGGAGATGAAAAGGTCGGTGGGCGCGGCGCTGGCCGCGGTGGGTGCGACGCCGAGAGCCGAAACGGTCACAGCGGCGGTGGCGGTCGCGAGCACGGCTATGGTGCGGCGCGGGCGCATAGGGCCTCCACGATGGGTGGATGGGAGTCAACGCACGTTAAGGTGCGCGGCTGTCCACCGTCCATCCCTCATTGGACAGTTTCGTGAATTCCTCAGCGCGGCGGGTCGAGCCGATGCACCAGCTCCGCGACGTCGACGCTGTATTCACACCAGTCCCGGTCGGGTCGGTAGCCCAGCTCCGCGTTGACCTTGAGCATGGCCTCGTTGGCCTGCGCGTTCCAGGTCTGCACCTCGGCCAGCTCCGGCTCGGCGGAGCGCAGCTCCAGCAGCATCCGTGCCTTGATCGCCCGGTCGATGCCGTAGCCCCGGTGGCTCTGCACGACGATCGTGTCGTACTGGTCGGCGCGGGTCGGGTGCTGTGCCGGCACCACCACCTCGGTCAGGCCCGCCACCTCGCCGCTCTGCTCGTGCTGGGCCAGGACGATGTACGGCTTCATGCCGCGGCGGTGCAGGGTGTTCAGGCTGTCCCGCAGCCGCTCGGGGTCGTAGGAACTGGGGCGCAGCTCGCCGTCGTCCACGTCGCGCACCTCGGCCTTGGCCCGCGCGTACGACTCGATCAGGTCGTCCGGCGGCCCGCCGGGGAAGAACTCCAGCTGGTAGCCCGACCCGATCCCGGTGGCCATCTCGGTCAACTCGGCCCAGTCGACCGCAGCCAGGTCGAGCACGCTGCGCGTCTCCACGTACTCCCGGGTGAAGCCGAGCGACTCGTAGAAGCCCACCGCCGGCGTGTCACCGACCACCTCGACGCCGATCGACTGGAAGCCCTCCTGGTAGACCCGGCGGGCGGCGCGCAACACCAGGTCACGGCCGAGACCGCTGCGCCGCACGGACGGGTGCACCAGCACTTCGATCACGCCGATGTCACCGAGGAGCAGCACGTGGACCTGCCCGAGGACCGCGCCCGGATCGTCCGGGTCGGTCGGCTCGGCCTGGGCGATCCAGGAGATCCGTCGCTCACCGGGCATCACCTCGGCGAGGTATTCCCGCAGGGAGGTCTCCCGCCACGGCGGGTCCTGCGGAAGATCGGCCGCCAGAACCGCGTTCAGCGTGGACAGCAGCGACGCGATCTCGGCGGACGACGCCGTCCTAGGGTCCCACTCGCGCACCATCACCCGTCTAGCTTGCCGCTAACAGCTGCCGGGGGGAAGTGTCCAGACCTCCAATGTATGCGGACGATCACTTCACGTACGGCTTGCCTGTCCGTAACGGTTCGCTGTGTCGTAGACGGCCTGGGCGTACCGGCGCACGTCGTTGTACGACAGGATCGCGTTCCACCAGTCGCCCGGGATGCTGAGATTCCGGCCGCCCTTGCACAGGTAGTTGCCGGCCGCCAGCGCGGCGTCGTCCAGGTCGTGCGGGTCCTTGATGCCGTCGTTGTCCGCGTCCGCGCCGATTTCCTGCCAGGTGGTCGGGATGAACTGCATCGGGCCGATCGCCCGGTCGTAGGTGGTGTCCTTGTCGAGGGACCCGCGGTCGGTGTCGATGATCCGCATCCGGCCGCCGTTGCCGTCCAGCGGAAGACCGATGATTTCGGGCAGCGCCTTGCCGTCCTGTCCCAGCCGCGCGCCGTTGGCCGAGCCGTGCCCGGATTCGACCTGGCCGATCGCGGCGAGCGTGGTCCAGCTCAGCGCGCAGCTGCGGTTGGTCTGGGCGAGCACCCACTCGGCGTACCCGTACGCCTGCATGGCGGCCGGGGGGATGCCGACCTTGGCGCCGACCTGCTGAGCCCAGCCTGCCAGGGCGTCCGAGGGGCGACCGCCGCCGCCCGGCAGCCCGGCGCCCGGACCGGTGGGCAGCCCGCCGCCTGGCAGCGGGCCGGTGGGGAGCGGGGCGGTCGGCAGTGGCCCTGTCGGCAGTGGGCCGGTGGGCAGCGCGGACGGCATCGCCGGCGGTACGGGTGCGGTCGGCGTGACGGAGGCGTCGGCCGCCACGGGCCGGGGCGCGCGGATGGTCGCCGGGACGAGTAGCGCACCCGCCGCGGCGGTCGCCGCTACCAGAGCCAGCAGGAAGAGCCCGGGGAGGGTGAGTCGGCCGCTGGGTCGGCGGGACCAGTCGCGGGTCGCCCGGACGGCGGTCGCCGCTGCCTGGCGCGGCGGTGGCAGGCGAACCGCGTGCGCGAACGGCACGCGCCGCCGCCGGCCGCCTGCGGGCGCTGCCGGGACGGCGACGCCGTCCACCTTGGTCACCGCAGGGTCCGCCACGGCGGCACCCGCCGCAGGCACAGCCCGCGCCTCGCCGGCCCCGTCGTTGTTCTCGGCGTCGGCAGCCTTCGTGGCGCCCATCTTGGCGTCACTGGCTTTCGTGTCGGCCGTCTTGTCGTCGTCGGCCTTCGTGTCGGCGGTTGACGTCTCGGCGCCCGGAATGGTTGGCGGGGTCGCGGCGTCCGATCCGCTGTCGGACGGGTCGGCCTTTGGAGCGTCGGCAGGGGCGTCGGCCGTCGGGGAGCCGGCGACGTTGGCGTCGGTTGTGTCGGCCCCGCTGGCGTCGGTCGGGGCGGCCCCGCTGGTCGGGCCGGCCGCCGCGTCCTTTCTGCTGCCGCTCAACCAGGGTCGGCGAGGCCGGGGCAGCTTTCGGGTTGCCGGATCCGGTGCGGCTCCCGAACCGTGGAGCGGTCCGTCCAGCGGCGCGGCGGGTCGCAGCGGTTGCACACGCGTCTTGTCCTCGCCGTCCACCACCCGTCGAGTATCACTCATGTCACCGGTGAGCGTCAGGTCCACGTACCCTGGTTGTCATGCCCCGGTACGAGTTCCGCTGCCGCGCCTGCGGCGACACTTTCGAGGTCAACCGCCCGATGGCGGCGGCCAGCGCGCCGGCGACCTGCCCACAGGGTCACGCCGACACGGTCAAACTGCTCTCTGCTGTCTCAGTCACCGGCCGCGGTGCCGGCGGTCCCGCCGGTGGTGCACCGGCTTCAGCCGGTGGTGGCTGCTGCGGCGGCGCCTGCGGCTGCTGATCTCCCCCGATCGCGGCCGACAGGTGGGCCTGTCCTTGCCGGGATTGGGCCCGAGTGGCACCTTGAGGCGGCACGTGCCCGGCCGTTCTCACGATGCGTGACCGCTCGGACTCAGGCAGCATGAACCCGACGTCACGGGCGGAGGTTCCACGCATGTCGCCACGGATCCAGCTCCCGAGCGGTTGGGTGACCTTCGTGTTCACCGACATCGAGGGCTCGACCCGACTGGCCCAGCTGCTTGGCGCGGATTACCGCCCGGTGCTTGCCGAGCACCGCCGGCTGCTGCGCCGCACACTGGCCGCCACCGGTGGCGCGGAGCTGCTGACCGAGGGCGACTCGTTCTTCCTGGCCTTCGACGACGCGGCAGCGGCGCTGACCGCGTGCCTGACCGCCCAGCGAGCGTTGGCGAGTCACGACTGGCCCACCGAGGAGGCCGCCCCCCGGGTGCGGATGGGCCTGCACACCGGTTATGCCGAGCCGCGCGACGGTGAGTACGCCAGCCCCGAGGTGCACCGGGCTGCCCGGGTGGCCGCAGCCGCGCACGGTGGGCAGGTGCTCTGCTCGGCGTCGACCGCCCGCCGGGCCGACCCGCTGCCGCCCGGTGCCACCCTGCTCGACCTGGGCCTGCACCGGCTGCGCGGCTTCGACGACCGGGAACGGCTGTTCCAGCTCGTCGCGCCCGGCTTGGAGCGGCAGTTCCCCCGTCCTCGCACCGCCGACGCGGTGGCGCACAACCTGCCGACCCAGGTGACGTCGTTTGTTGGCCGGAGGGTCGAACGGGCCGAGCTGGGTCGGCTGGTGGAGCAGCACCGCCTGGTCACCGTGCTGGGTGCGGGCGGCGCGGGCAAGACCCGGCTCGCCGTGGAGGTCGCTGGTGGGGTGGTCGAGGCGTACCCGGACGGGGTCTGGTTCGTCGACATCGCCACGGTGACCGACCCGGGGTTGGTGGCGTTCGCCGTCGCCGCGGTGCTCGGCCTGCGGCCCGAGCCGGGCCGGCCCATGCTGGACACCCTGGTCGAGTACGCGGCCGGTCGCCGGATGCTCGTCGTGCTGGACACCTGCGACACGCAGCCGTCCGCCTGCGCCGAGGTCATCTCGCGGTTGCTCTCCGGCGGGAGCGGCGTGCGGGTGCTGGCGACCAGCCGCGAGTCGTTCAGCCTGCCCGGCGAGGTCGTGTGGCGGATCCCGCCGCTCTCGGTCGACCCGCGGGCGGACGGCGCGGAGAGCGACGCGGTGGCGTTGTTGCTGGACCGTACGGCGGCGGCGCGTGGCGGCCGGCAGCCGGAGGCGTCCGAGTCGGCCGATCTGCGTCGGGTGGTGCAGCGGTTGGACGGGTTGCCGCTCGCCATCGAGTTGGCGGCGGCCCGGCTGCGGGTGCTCTCCGTGGGTCAGCTCGCCGAGCGGCTGGACGACGTGCTCGGAACGTTGGACGCGGGCCGTGCGGACCCGGAGCCGCCGCCGGTGGAGCGGGGTTGGTCGGGTAACCAGCAGGACACCGTGGATCTGGTGGCTGCGGCGATCGGGACTCCACCGCCCACCCCGGCGAGCAGGGCGGTGCACCGCTCCGCCACCGAACGGCACCTGACCATGCAGGCCACCGTCACCTGGTCGTACCGGACGTTGGGCCCTCGGGCCGCGCGGCTGCTGCGGTGGCTGGCGGTGTTCGCCGGGCCGGTGGATTTGCCGACGGTGGAGTGGCTGCTGGGCGACGACCCGCTGGATCCGCTGTCGGTGCTGGTGGACAAGTCGATGGTGTTGGCCGAGCCGCGCGCCGCCGGCAGCTCGTACCGGATGCTCGATCCGATCCGGGCGTACGCCGCGCGGCGGCTGGTCGAGGCGGGTGAGGAACAGGCGGCCCGGGACCGGCACGTGGCCTGGTCGGCGCACGCGGTTGAACGCGCGCACCTCGGGCCGGACGGTCGGCCGGTGACGCTGTCGCTGTACACCCTCGACCCGCTGGCCGACGAGTTGCGGGCCGCGCTGCGGTGGTGCGCCACCGGTGGCAGCGCCCGTGACGGTCTCCGGCTGGCCGGGGGCCTGGACCAGTGGTGGCGCGAGCGTGGGCTGGCCCGGGAGGGTCGGCTCTGGCTGTTCCGGCTGTACGGGCGGATCGCCGAGACGGGCGAGTGGATTCCGGAGTCGGAGATGGCGGCGGCGTACCACATGCATTCGCTGCACGCGGGCGCCGACGGGGAGTTCGCCGAGGAACTGCGCTACTCACAGCGGGCGGAGGCGGCGGCCCGGCAGGCTGGTGACGCCGGGCTGCTGGCGAGGGTGCTCGCCGGCCGGGCGGCGCCGCTGGTCGACATGGGCCAGTTCGTCGAGGCCGAGCGGGTGTGCCGGGAGGTCATCGACTGGGCCCACGAGCAGGACGTGGTCGGCGAGGCGCTGTTCGCGGTGTTCGGCCTGGCGCAGCTGCTGTGGCGGCGCGGCGCGCTGGAGGAGGCCGCCGAACTGCTGGGGGCGGCGCGCCCGGTGGAGGCGGCGCGGCCGGTGGAGCGGGGCCGGCGTTCGGTGGACATGCTGCTGGGGATGGTCGCGTTGGCCCGGGGCGACGTGATCGCCGCGCACGAGCACCTGCTGGTGGCGTTGCGTTCCCGGATGTACCACGGTTACCACGGTCGAGCCTGCGACACGTTGAACGCGATCGCGGTGCGCTGTGCGTTGAGCGGGGAACGGTCGACCGCCGCCCGGTTGTTCGGGGCGGCGCAGGCGACCCGGTCGAGCATGCGGGGGACGCCGGGAGTTTACGGCGAATACTGGGCTGACCAGCAGGCGGAGCTGCGTGGGGTGTTGGGTGACGCGGCGTTCGACGACGCGTACGGCGAGGGTGCCGAGTTGGGGTTGGACGAGGCGGTCACGCTGGCGCTCGACGTGGAACACCCGGACCTGGCGGCGGATTCGACCCGGTTCAGCACCGGCCTGTCCCAGCCCACACCGCGCCGCCCCGCCGACCCCGACCGCCACCCCGCCACCAGAACCGAGCGCGCCTAACAAACCCACCCCACCCCAACCCATCCCAACCCGGCCCATCCCCACCCGCCCTCGTTGACCATGAAGTTATTGCTGCGACACGCCGGGCGGACGGGCAATAACTTCATGATCAACGGACGAAGGGGTTAGGCGCGGGCTGCGGCTTCGGCCTTGGCCTTCATCCGGGCGGCACGGTCGATGTCGGCCTGCTGCACGGCAGCCACCGATCCGAAGATGTTGACCGCCTGGTAGTAGGTCCAGGCCAGGCTGTTGCAGGCCGGGCGGACGACCGCGTTGTAGGTGGCGCAGACCCGCTTCAGGTCCTCGTAGAAGGCGCTGTCCAGGCGGGACTTGTTGGCGGGGAACTGGCTGACCGCCTTGTAGTTGCGGTAGCCGAAGTCGTGTCGGTAGCAGCTCAGGTTGAAGGTGAACCCGAGCGGGTTGTCCGGGCTGGACGAGCAGTAGTCGGTGGACCAGTTGAAGTTGTACTCGGCCCACGGTGCCCGGTTGACCCGGGCGCTGTTCCACGAGTTGTAGCTGGACGCGCTGGTCTGCGTCCAACTGGAGAGCACCGACAGCTTCTGCTGGGGGGTGACGGCTGCGGCGGCGGGGGAGGCGACGGCGATGGTGGCGAGCAGTGCGAGCGCGCCCGAGGCGAGCATGGTGGTGAGACGTCGGGGCACGGGTTACCTCCGCGGGGGTGAGCGGGGAAGTTACCGGCGGGTTACCGGGTGTCGATAAGTTTCGATCAACTGATCAACTGGTCGGTATGCGTCTCGCCAACTATTGGTGACATGCGTTGAAACAGACGAATGCCCCGGGTGCCGTGGCACCCGGGGCAGTCCGGCGAGGATCGGATCGGTCAGCGCAGAACGAAGGCCGGCGGGCTGGCCGGGCTCTCATTGGCGGACCGGTCCAGCGCGGTCACCTGGTAGGTGTAGCGCCGGCCCGGCTCCGCCGAGGTGTCCACCCAGGACTGCGCCCCGGGCGTGGCCCGAACGGTGTCGATCAGGTGCGCGGCGTCGGCGATGCCGCACCGGCCCGCCAGCGTGGTGCCGTCGAACCGGTAGATCGCGTACGAGGTGGCAGTGCCCAGTGGGCCGGCGCCGTCGGCGGGCTGGCGCCAGGTCAGTCGTACGCCGTCAGCCTCCCGGGCGGCCTTGGTGACCACCGGGAAGAGCAGTGGCCGGGCCGGCAGGTGCGACATGGTCGGCACCAGCGCCGGCCGGGAGTAGTGCTCGGCGGCGTAGATGTCGGTGGCGCCGAGCCGGTTGGCGCGTACCTGCACGGCGGAGAAGTGCACGTTGCCCTGCACCTCGGGGTACGACCGGTTGAGCGTCAGATGGTCGGACAGCTCGCGTGGGTTCTGCCAGAACGGCCCGTACGCCGGGTCGCCGCTCTTGTAGTCGGCCTGGCCGATGTAGAGCTGCACGCGGGTGCCGCGTACCGTCTCGGCCCACCACGGGACCAGTCGCGCGTAGTCGGCGGCCGGGTACTGGCCGATGTACCAGTAGAGCTGCGGCACCACGTAGTCGATCCACTCCTGCTTGATCCACTTACGGGTGTCGGCGGAGATGATGTCGTACGACTGGCTGCCGGTGGTGTCCGAACCGAGCGGGTCGGCGGTCTGGTTGCGCCAGATGCCGAACGGGCTGACCCCGAACTTCACCCACGGCTTCGCCGCCTTGATCTTGCCGTTCATCTCCTGAATCAGCAGGTTGATGTTGTCCCGCCGCCAGTCCGCCCGGTCGGTGAACCCCCGGTTGTACGCGGCGAACGTGGCATCGTCGGGCACCTGGTGGGTGCCGCTGGGGTAGGGGTAGAAGTAGTCGTCGAAGTGCACGCCGTCGATGTCGTACCGCCGAACCGCGTCCATCATCGCGGTCTGGACGAACTCGCGTACCTCGGGAATGCCGGGGTTGTAGTAGAGGCGGCTGCCGGCGACGCCGGCCGGCGGGTACGCGAAGGTCCAGTCCGGATGCTGTCGGGCCGGGTGGCCCGGGGCGAGTTGGGCGAGGTCCGCGCCGGCACCGCCGGGGGCCGGCATGGAGACGCGGTACGGGTTGAACCAGGCGTGGAACTCCAGGTTGCGGCGGTGTGCCTCGGCGACGAGGAAGGCCAGCGGGTCCCAGCCCGGGTCCTGTCCGCGTACGCCGGTCAGGTACTCCGACCAGGGCTCGTGGGGTGAGGGCCAGAGGGCGTCCGCGGTTGGCCGGACCTGGACCACGACGGCGTTGTGGTGCAGTCGCTCGGCGAGGTCGAGCAGTTCGCGGTACTCGGTCTGCTGGGCGGCGATCCGGTCCGGGCTGCTCTGAGATGCCTTGCTGGGCCAGTCGATGTTGACGACCGACGAGATCCACATCGCCCGGAACTGCCGTTTCGGCGTGGCCGGGTTGGTGACGCAGGCGGTGGAGGTCTCGGCGCTGGCGGGGGTGGCGGCGCTGGCGGGGGTGGCGGCGACGAGCGTGCCGAGCAGAGCCGCGACCAGCCCGGCGGCTCCGAGTCGAGGTGCCTTCATGCGGTGTGTCCCTTCGTTGGGGCTCCCGGTGTTCTGGGCGACAGGTTCGGCAAGATTCGCCGTTGCCTATTTGCCTCTGGAAGGAAATTTTCACACTCCGGGTCGCCGGCGCAAGAGGTTCCCGGGAGCCGGCCGCCGGCAGCCGATCCCGACGGTGGGGAAGGTGCCCTCGCAGGCGTCTTTTTAACGTTGTAGGCAACGTTGTAAGAGGTTGGTGCCCAGGTATGGTGCGCTGGGTCACAGCGGGGAGGTTGCGGAGTGCGACACAGGCTCAAGGACGTGGCCGAGCGGGCCGGCGTGTCGGTGAAGACCGTCTCGAACGTGGTGAACGGCTATGTCCACGTGCGGCCCGACACGCGGGCCAGGGTCGAGCAGGCCATCGCCGAACTCAACTACCGGCCGAACCTCTCCGCTCGCCACCTGCGCAAGGGGCGCACGGGTGTCATCGCCCTGGCCGTGCCGGAGCTGGACATTCCGTACTTCGCCGAACTGGCCCGCCACGTCGTCACCGCCGCCGCCGACTACGGCTGGACGGTGCTGATCGACCAGACCGGCGGCCGGCGCGAGCAGGAACGGGTGGTCGCCTCCGGCATCACCGATCACCTCATCGACGGGCTCATCTTCAGCCCGCTGGCGCTCACCGCGGAGGACCTGACCGGCCTGGACGGCGCCCCGATGGTGCTGCTCGGCGAGCGGGTCGACCACGGCCCGGCCGATCGCGTGGTCATCGACAACGTGGCCGCCGCTCGGGAGATCACCAACCACCTGATCCAGCTCGGCCACCGCCGGATCGCGGCCATCGGCTCGCAGCGCACCGACGAGGGCGCCAGCGCCCGGCTGCGCCTCGCCGGCTACGCCGACGCGCTGCGCGCCGCCGGCCTCGACTTCGACGAAGCCCTGGTGGCGCCCGCGTCGGCCTGGCACCGCGCGGACGGCGCGGCCGCCATGCGCGGCCTGCTCACCTCGGGGGTACGCCCCGACGCCGTGTTCTGCTTCAACGACACGCTCGCCCTGGGGGCCCTGCGCGCCCTGCACGAGGCCGGTCTGCGGGTGCCCGGGGACGTGGCGGTGGTCGGCTTCGACGACATCGAGGACGGCCGGTTCTCGATTCCGACGCTGAGCACCATCGCGCCGGACAAGGAGCGGATCGCGCGTCTCGCCGTCGAACTGCTCGCCAACCGCCTCGACGGCGACCGAGCCGCCCCCGCCCGGGAGCTGTCAGCCCCGTACCGCCTGGAGATCCGCGAATCCACCCACCGCGCTGCCGGCGGTTAGTCGAAGAAGCGGGCCAGGTGGGACTGGGGTGCCGGGTCCTTGTCGGGGGGTAGCGGGGTCAGGTCGGCGAAGATGGAGGCGCCGTCGCAGCCGGCGTGCAGCGGATACCAGCGCGGGGTGCCCGGAGGCCTCAACTGGCAGATCCCCTTGAACGTCTGCACGTCCATCAGCCGGACGTGGGTCGGGTCCGCCACCGCGTTGACGTGCCCCCACCACGGGCTCATCACATGCAGTACGCCGCCCGGACGAAGCACCCGGTGGCACTCGTCCACGAGGGGCAGGAAGTCGATCAGGTGCTCCAGGATGTGCACGGCGAAGAGGACGTCCACCGAGTTGTCGGCCAGCGGCAGAGAGCCGGACAGGTCCGCCACCGCGTCCACGCCCGGCGCCGGGAAGATGTCCAGCCCCAGGTTGCCCTGCCACTGCTTCGTCGGCCCGCAGCCGAGGTCCACCACCACCGGCTCCCGCCCGCCGACGCCGACCCGACACCAGACGCCGTAGACGCCGGCCAGCCGGCCCACCAGATCCCGCACCAGCCGTAGGTCGTCGGGCTTGGCCACCTCACCACTGAGGTGGGCCACCCCCCGGTCGAACCGCACCTCGACCGCCAGAGGGCGCAGCCGGTCGTCGTTCCGGACCTGGTCCGCCCACGCCTGTGCGAGGAACTCGTCGATCGCCCGCAGCCGGTCGGCCGAGGGCGGAGTCTGTGCCAATGCAACCATTGGGGCCACCTCCCGCCGCGCGTTACCCGCATCCGCGCCCGGTATGCCCCACTCGTGCGCGGCGCCGGCGTGCCGGTCTGTCGGCGTGTCGCAGGGCCGAGGGGACACTGCGGCGAGCGTGATGTCTGAGAGTAATCAAAATGTCTCAGAGACATCACGCCCGACGATGACCCCCGACCCCCGACCCCCGACCCCCGACCCCCGACCCCCGACCCCCGACCCCCGACCCCCGAGCCCTGGGCGCGAGCCGTGAACCACGAGCCGCAAACCGTGAGCCGTGAGTCGCGTCCGGGTGCGGCGGATCGAGCCGGGGCGGCAGGGCGCTCGGCGGGCGGCCGGAACGGTGTGCGGCAGGTCAGCCGGAGAGGGTGCGGCGGCCCGATCGGCCCCCGGCGCGCATTCGCTGCCGGGGCGGCGGGTCGGCCGGCTTCGGCCGCTTGAGGTGGTAGCGGTGCAGTTCGTGGTTGCCGGGCAGGGACGGGTCCTCGCTCATGGCGACCAGTTCCCATCCCTGGTCGCCGGCCCGGTTCAGGTGGGCCAGCGAGGTGTCGCCGTAGGGCGTCACGTCGACCATCGAGCCGTCCGGGCCGTACCAGACGAAGACGACCTCCCAACCGAGGTCGGTGGTCGCGGCCTGACGGCGGCGGACCAGCAGCGCGTACTCCCACTTGAGCATGGCGTCATTCTCACCCCGGGCTGGCCCGCGGGCACGGATCAATCCTCGGCGATCCGCCCGGCGTCGACCCGCAGGCGGCGGTTCGTCTCGATGGCGGCCAGCATCCGCCGGTCGTGGGTGACCAACAGCAGCGTGCCGGGGTAGCTGGCCAGCGCCGATTCGAGCTGCTCGATGGCGGGCAGGTCCAGGTGGTTGGTGGGCTCGTCGAGCACCAGCAGGTTCACCCCACGGCCCTGGAGCAGGGCCAGCGCCGCCCGGGTCCGCTCGCCGGGGGAGAGGGTGGCCGCCGGGCGCGGCACGTGCGCCGCCCGCAGCCCGAACTTGGCCAGCAGGGTCCGCGCGTCCGCCGGCGACATGTGGGGTACGGCCGCGTGGAACGCGTCGATCAGTGGCGCGTCGCCGAGGAACAGGCCTCGGGCCTGGTCCACCTCGCCGACCACCACACCCGGCCCGAGCGAGGCGGTGCCCGCGTCCAGCGGCAGCCGGCCCAGCAGCGCGGCCAGCAGGGTGGACTTGCCCGAGCCGTTCGCCCCGGTCACCGCCACCCGGTCGGCCCAGTCGATCTGGAGGTCGATCGGGCCGAGGGTGAACCCGCCACGACGTACCACCGCACCTCGCAGCGTGGCCACGACGGCGCCGGCGCGGGGCGCGGCGGCGATCTCCATGCGCAGCTCCCACTCCTTGCGGGGCTCCTCGACCACGTCGAGCCGTTCGATCAGCCGCTCGGTCTGCTTCGCCTTGGAGGCCTGCTTCTCGGTGGCCTCGCTGCGGAACTTGCGGCCGATCTTGTCGTTGTCGGTGGCCTTGCGCCGGGCGTTCTTCACGCCCTTCTCCATCCAGCCACGCTGGGTGCGGGCCCGCGCCTCCAGACCGGCCTTGGTGTCGGCGTACTCCTCGAAGTCCGCGCGGGCGTGCCGGCGCGCCACCTCGCGCTCCTCCAGGTAGGCCGCGTAGCCGCCGCCGTACTGGTTGATCTGCTGCTGGGGCAGGTCCAGCTCCAGCACGCGGGTCACCGTGCGGGTCAGGAACTCCCGGTCGTGGCTGACCAGCACCGTGCCGGCGCGCAACCCGGTGACGAACTCCTCCAGCCGTTCCAGCCCGGCCAGGTCCAGGTCGTTGGTCGGCTCGTCGAGCAGGAACACGTCGTAGCGGCTGAGCAGCAGCGACGCGAGCCCGGCGCGGGCGGCCTGACCGCCGGAGAGCCCGGTCGTCGGGTGGTCCAGGTCCACCGCGAGCCCCAGGTCGGCGCTGACCTGCTCGGCGCGTTCGTCCAGATCCGCGCCGCCGAGGGCGAGCCAGCGCTCCAAGGCATCGGCGTACGCGTCATCGGCACCTGCGGCTCCGGCGGTCAGCGCCTCGGTCGCCGCGTCCAACGCGGCCTGCGCGGCGGTCACCCCGGTCCGCCGGGCCAGGAAGTCGCGTACCGTCTCGCCCGGTCGCCGTTCCGGCTCCTGCGGCAGGTGCCCGACGCTCGCGGTGGGCGGGCTGAGTCGGACGCTGCCGGCCTCCACCGGCAACAACCCGGCGAGGGTACGCAGCAGCGTCGACTTGCCAGCGCCGTTCGGCCCGACCAGGCCGACCACGTCGCCGGGGGCGACCACCAGGTCCAGTCCGGCGAAGAGTGGGCGGTCGCCGTGCCCGGCGGCCAGGTCCTTGACGATCATCGTGGCGCTCATCAGGACGGCAGCCTATCCGGCTGCCCGCATGAGGACCGACGGCAGCGGGCACACTCAACGGCGTGGTGACCACTCTGGCGATCGACTGCGGTGGCGGCGGCATCAAGGCGTCCGTACTCGACGAGGCCGGCACGATGCGCGCACGGCCGCTGCGGGTGCCGACCCCGTACCCGCTGCCGCCCGCGCTGTTCGTCCAGACGCTGCTGGACCTGGGCGGGCAGCTACCGACGGCGGACCGCCTGACCGTCGGCATGCCCGGCATGATCCGGCACGGAGTGGTGGTGGCCACCCCGCACTACGTCACCAGGAACGGGCCTCGCACCCGCGTCGACCCCGACCTGTTGGCCGAGTGGTCCGGCTGGGACGCGCGAGGGGCGCTGGCCGACGCGTTCGGGGTGCCGGCGCTGGTGCTCAACGACGCCGAGGTGCACGGCGCCGGGGTGGTCGCCGGCACCGGCTGCGAACTGGTGCTGACCCTGGGGACAGGGCTGGGCAGCGCCCTCTTCGACGGAGGATTGCTCGCGCCGCACCTGGAGCTGTCCCACGCGCCGGTGCGGTGGGGCACCACCTACGACACGTACGTGGGTGAGCCGGAGCGCCGGCGGCTCGGCGACGCCTTCTGGTCCCGCCGCATCCGGCAGGTGGTGGACGGGCTCCGCCCGGTGTTCCGCTGGGACCGGCTCTATCTGGGCGGGGGCAACTCGCGGCTGATCCGGCCCGAGCAGTTGACCCGGATGGGTGATGACGTGGTGGTGGTGCCGAACACCGCCGGGATCGTCGGCGGCGTCCGTGCCTGGGAGCTGTCCGCCGGCCGCCGCAACGCCCGCACCTGAGCCAAAGTGGCCTGGATCTCGACCCCGGGAACAGTCGCCAAACCTCCGGTGTTGTGCCAGCGTCGGGACAAGGTGACGGCGCGACCGAGGAGGCGGGCAGATGGATCTTCTGGCGGACTACCGGCGGGCGACCATGTTCTTCGAGACCGGTGACCCGAGCGGAGCGGCCCGACTGTTGGAGCCGATCGTGGACGCCGAACCCGGCAACGCGGCGGTCCGGCAGCTGCTGGCCCGGGCGTACTTCCAATCGGCCCAGCTCAACCGGGCCGAGGAGCACCTCCGGGAGCTGGTCGACCGGGACCCGAGCGACCACTACGCGCACCACGTGCTGGGCCGGACGCTGGAGCGGCTGAACCGGCACTCGGACGCGCTGCGGCACCTGCGGATCGCCGCCGCGATGCACGCGGCCAACGACGACTACCGGGTCGCGCTGGAGCGGGTGTCGACCCGCGTGGGCGGCACGCGCTGAGCGTGAAACGGTGACGACAAGGGCGGTCCTGCGGGGCCGCCCTTCGTCGTACGGCGGGCCACCCGCCGGGCATGCCTAGGATGGCGGGCATGGGACCTGACCGGCCGGGGGCTGCGGCATGAAGCTCAAGCTGGACCTGCACGAGATCTTCAACAAGGGCCAGGACATCGACCGCGCGCTGCGCGGGATCATGGACGAGGCGGTGGCGAAGAAGGCCACCCTCGTCGAGATCATCCCTGGCAAGGGGTCCGGCCAGCTCAAGAAGCGGGTGCTGCGGTTCCTCGACCAGAAGGACGTCAAGCAGCTCTACCACCGGGTGGAGAAGGATTCGAAGAACTTCGGCCGCCTCTTCGTCCACTTCCGCTGGAAGTAGCTCTCCCGGCGGCGGGGGTGGCGACCACTCTCGCGTTGATCGGTTGATGAACCACCCGATCAACGAGTGCCACCGGTCGCGCCGCGGATGCGGCTGCCTCGGCGAGACGGTGTCGATCAGGGACTCAGCCGCCGGGCTGACCTGACGGCAGCGGCGGTGCCACGGTGACGAGCCGGGCCGTCGGTTCCAGGTTGGCGCAGAGCTTCCGGGGGAAGGCGGGTGCGGCTTTCACGACCGCGTCGCACCCACCCGACGTGGTCCGGGCGACAGTCGACCATCCGGCCGGCTCGTTGCGCAGGAAGTAGCGCCGGACGGCGGTGTTGGCCTCACACCCCGGGCGAGGCTCGGCGCCGCACGCGGTCGGGTCGTCGGGCACGGTCATGATCAACCAGTTTCCGTCACAGGCTTCGACGTGGCCCTGCGAGTGGCGGGACACGTCCATCCCCCGTACGGCCGCACGCGTCCAGGTCGGATCGCAACGGTCCTTCGGTGGGTTGCAGCCCAGGTTCTCGTCACAGCGGGTGTAGGCGCCGTTCTTCAGCGCCCACGTCTTCTGGTTGAGCGAGAGCGGGCGGTTGCCGATCGGCTCCTCCGACGTGAGGGTTACCTCGGCGGGCTCGAAGGTCGGGCAGGCGCCAACGGTGGCGGACTCGGCCGAATCCTGCACGATGTTGGCGAAGATGACGCCGTTCTCTTCTGTGTGGTAGCCGACCCGTACGTTGCGGGAGCAACCATCGTTACCAGCGAGCGCCTTGACCTGCACGGTCACCTCCCGGGCACCTGGACCGGGCGTCACGCCGCTCACCTCGGCCTCGTAGGTGCCCCACACGGCGGACGCGCTCGGGGCGGCGTCTCCGGGCCGGGTCTGTGGCTCCGCGCAGGCAGCCACCGTGGGCACCGCGGCGGTCAGCAGGCAGAGAACGGTTGCGAGGCGGCGCATGGCTGGCATTCTGCCCGGCCGCGCCACGTCCCGCGGTCCCTGTCGGGCTGCGGTTCGCAGGCTCGGGACTGCCGCTTAGGTCATAGATCGAGCACGCCGACGGTCTGACCACCGCTCTGCTCGCCGGTCGGCCGGAAACCCAGTTTCAGGTAGAACTCCTCTGGTCCTCCTGGCCGGGGAGCCCAGGTGACATAGGCGCGGGTGCCGCCTCGCGCGCGGATCTCCGCGCAAACGGCCTCGGCGGCGAATCGGCCGTAACCCTTTCCCTGGGCGTCCGCCGCGATATTCAGCCGCCAGAGGCCGGAGCGCAGGTCATCCGGATTGTGGCTCCATTGGATGTCCAGGAAGGCCATCAGAAAGCCGACCACCTGATCACCGTCACAGATCAGCCTCGGCCAGGCGTTCGATGCGAAGACGTACGCCTCGGCGAGCGACTTGACCACCGGCGCGACGAGGTCCTCCTGATCGGGGCGCACCGACAGTTCGAGAGCCGCCTCGTAGTTTTTCGGCGTGACTTTCTCCAACCGCATGTCGTGGACCATAACGGGCGGATGTGGAATCAGCGAATGGCTATCGAACAGCATTCAGTGCGTCGTGGAAGTCGGCGGTGGCTTGCTCGTGGGGGTAACGGCGGTGGAGTTCGACGTCCACTTCGCCGGCGACGAGCAGCAGCGAGGGCAGGGACCGGCGAGACGCGGCGAACGCTGTCACCCCCTGCTCGACGGCCCGGTCCAGGTCGCCAGCGCGCAGGGCTGTGGCGGCGAGAGTGAGCCTCGCTTCGGCCATCCGCATGGGTGACCGATCGATGCCGTCCGGCCCGGTGCCGAGACGCAGGACCTCGTTGGCGTAGTGCTCGGCGAGAGTGTCGTGTTCAGCGAGCCGGTAGGCGTCCATCGCGTAGAACAACCATTTGCCCGGATCGACTTCGAAGTGGTTGTCGGGTCGTTCTGGTGCACCGAGTTCGTCGAGGAGCCGCCGACCACAATCGAGTGCCGTCCGCGCACCGTGGAGATCGCCGAGCCGTGCGAGCGCCTTGGCTTCCTGCGCGACCAGTTGCACGGCCACCCTCTGCCGCCCAGCAACCTCCTGCCCGGCCCGGGCCGCGGTCAACGCCGCCTCGTGGCGGGACTGGGTGAGTGCGAACCAGGCCGTCATCTCCCACGCCCAGCCGGTGATGCCGGCGTGAGCGGCTTCGTCGCCGAGTTGACGGGCAGCAGTACGGGTGGCCTCGGCGCTGGCGCGCATCCCGAGATCGTATTCAACACAGCCGATCAACAGTGCCAACCAGCCGGCGCACACCAGCAATTCGCGGTGCTGTCGTAAGCCGGTCGGTCGTTGCAGCAGCCGGGCGACCTCACGCAGCCAACTCTGACCTTCGGCGCGGAGTTCCCTCGCGTCGCGCCATCCGTACTGGCAGCACAACTCGGTCACGGTCGCCTGCAACGTCTCGATGGTGGCGGGGGCGGTGTCGCTGGCGTGCATCCGATGTAGCAGCTCGACGGTCTCCGACGGCCTGGTGTCGGTAGCGGCGGCGACATCCAGGGCGGCGCAGGCGATCAGCTCCCCGCGAGCGGCGAGGACGTCGTCGATCCGACGGGCCAGATCCTCGCCGGGCCGGCGACGGCCGTTCTCAAGCCGGGAGAGGTGCCCCTTGTCGGCGGGCAGCAACTCGGCAAGAGCGGCCAGGCTGAGCCCACGCGCCTCCCGCGCTGTCCGCATCCGGACGCCGAATGTTGGCATGTCTCGCGCCTCCCGCCGGAGTTGCCGGGTTGCCGGCGCTGGCTGGCAACGCGCAACCCGTCGACCGATGTGAGCGTACCGCCGCACGGTGTACGGGACGAGCACGCGCAGTGATCGGTGGGAGGCGTGGTGGCAATGCGGGAGCGATTCAAGCGCTGGTGGCGCAGACGGCATCTGGTCCAGTTGGACCGAACCGGAGCAGCGACCTGCTACCCGCAAAGGTCCGGCGCGCGTCGGATCACGACGCGGGACGGCAGTCCCGGTGGGCGGGCAGCTCTGTGATGGCCGGCGTGCCCCAGATGGCACGTGCGAGCCAGGCTGAGCGGTTGGTGTCAGCGCTGGATCGCCGGATGAACGGGGAGCACCTGCCGCGCCGGCCGCAGTGGCACTGTCAGACGTGTGCGGCTGACCCGCCCTGGCCGTGCCACCCCGCGCGGGTACGCCTGGCCGAGGCGTACGCGCGTGACCGCATCGGCCTTTCCATGTACGTCGGTGGCCTGCTCTTCATCGTCGTTGTGGAGTTGTCCGAGGTGGCGCCGGCCGAGTTGTACGAGCGGTTCGTGGCGTGGACGCGCTGATGGGCAGCATCCACCCGGGCGATGAGGGCATGCACTACTCCGACTGGTCGCACCGATGGTGCGGCGGGCCGATCGACGAGGCCGGGAGTAAGGCCTGGCAGGCGGCGTTACGGGAGCACTTGGAGGCGCACCGCCGAGGGGAGGACGCGAGGCGGCCCACCACCTCGCTCTCCACGGAGCGACGCCCTGTCGACCGGACGTGAACCTCGGGCGGGTCAGAGGCTGAAAGTGAGGAGTCCGCACACGGCCAGCGGCACCACTGCGGACAGGGTCCCCACGAGGACCGCCGAGCCGATCCGGGTGCGGGAGGCGAGCACCGCGAGCGACGCCAGGCTGACCAACAACGCGAGGAACATCGCCGGTAGGGCGACGTAGAGCCCGATGAGCAGCATCCGGGATCGTTCCGAGTCGCACACCTCGCCGCAGTCCGCCGGGACGGCCCCGGAAAGGGTGCCGAGAAACAGGCCGAACGCCACGACGACGGCCGCGTACCAGCCGATCAGAACCAGGAACGAGATGCGCGGGTCGGCCATGCGAACGAGGCCGGGCCACCGTGGGGGCGACAGCGTCATGGCGGAAGTATCCGCCATCGCACGAGCGGAGTCAGCGTCCGGCATATTGCGCCGCTACTCGCGCTCGGTTGTGCCGGATCTGTGTCCGGCCATGACAGCCGCGGATTGCCGGCGCGGCCCTCGCTGACGGCACCCTCGCGGAGTACCAGAGAGTCCAGCAGCAGCCCCGCATTGCCACGTGACCCCCGGGACAGCAGGCGGTCAGGGGCTGTTTACGCTGCTGTCGGTTGCCTTTTGCACTCACGCGCGCGCGTATTCTAGCGATATGGCCGCCTCTAAGCAGCAGATCGAGCGCGAAATCCTGCGCATCCTCCGTGCTGCGCGTCAAACCACAGGTGAGCGCCGCACGATCCTGCTGCGCGACCTCGCCGAGCAGATGGTCGACCTGCGCGAGCACTACCTGACCACGTCCGGAGACCCTGACTGGACCGGGCGCACCGGGTTGTACCGGTACGCCGTACGCGAGCTGTACGCCCAGGCTGGCTACAGCCCCGACGAGCGGAAGACCACCCAGACCTCCACCCGGTACCACGTCGGCAATCTGGTCCGCACGCGTGTGTCTCAGGAGACCGCCGACGCTCTCGGTCTGGGACGCGCCAGCCCGCAGGACCGCAGCCGCATGCGGAGCCGACGCGACCGCGACGAGCTGCGCGAACTGCTGGCCGAGGCCCGCGAGCTGCTGGCCGCGCAGAAGAAGAACACCGGAGGCGCACAGTAGCTACACCTCGGCGCATTAGTTCGTGCCCTACTCGCTCGACCTGGCCTCCTACTGCCCGCGGTCGACTGTGCTGCTGGTCGCGGGGCGCGTTGTCGACTGTCGTTAGGGTCGAGGGCGTGGAAGCCGTCCGGCGCTATCCGAAGGCTCTCGCCAGCACTGCCGTCCACATGCTGGTCGTTGTCGTCGTCTTCGATGGGTGGGCGATCGGCCTCTTGGTGCTTGCCGAGCACTTTCGCGATAGCTGGCTTGTCGGCCGACTGTTGGCCATGATCGGGTTCTATCTCGCGTTCGGCGGTGCGCTGCTCGTCACGCTGCTCCTTCTCACGGCCGTGTTGGGGCCGAGCCTGGCCGCGAAGTTGTTCTTCGTGCGCAACAAGGCGCTCAGCCCGGACGTGGTGCGCGACCTGACTGCGAAGGAGGCTGCTCCTGTCACGGTTCCGATCGCATCGGGGCAAGGCGTGCTGCGGGTCATTCCGGTCAAGCCGCAGTGGTGGCTCGACGACGACGCCTTATCCGACGACGTCGCGCCGATCGTCGCAGTGGAGGACGTCGAGTATCGGTTGCCTGGGTGGGATCCGTACGACGTCGCAGTTCCAGCCGGCGCCGTTAACGTCGTGGCTTGGGTGCCGCGTCGCAACGGGAATTCGGGGCGACGAGTCCGGAACTCCTTCCCGGTGCCTGAGGGGCGTGTCGGTGCGTTGGTATTCCGACCTTCCTCGATACCGGAGCTCCCCGGCACGGTGGAGTCGCTGAATAGCGAGTTGACGGGAACTCTTTCGTTGTTCCGGCTCGCGTTAGCAGCCGCGCTGCTCATCGGGGTTGCCTATGCGGCATGGCGGCTAGCCACCGGGTAGGCCACAGCCAGCCCCGGAGGCGCAATGCGTTCATGACGGCGACACCATCTTCCATCTCCGTAGACCGGATCGAAGTAAGAGTCGATCTAGCTTCCGAGGGTCGACGTTCGTCTGCCCGCGGAGCTGGCGAACGTTGCGATGGGCGCGACGTTCTCCGCCGCCAGTGGTCAGGTGGCTACCTGATCGCGCTGACGGCCAGCATCCACCCGATGGGGTCAGAGGCTCGCGGCGAGGACGTCGCACACGGCCAGTGGCAGCACCGCGCTCAGCGTTCCCACCAGGGTCGACGAGCGGATCCGGGTGCGGGACACCAGCACCGTGAGCATCGTGAGACCGGCCAGCACCAGGAACGCGGTGCCGGGGTCGGCCCTGCCCGTCTCGGCGAGGGCGGGGAGTGGCGCTGACAGCGTCATGGCCGAAGTATCCGACATCGCGCGAGCAGCGTCAGCCCTCGGCGTGATGCGCTGGCGTCGCCGGGTCGACCGGGACCACGTCCGCGAGGAGTGGGTGGCTACTAGGTTTCGGAGCATGTCTCCTGGACCTTCGCGCCACCGCCCCGGCGTCGGTTGGCTGGTGCGTCGGCTGCCGACCCGGGCGGTCGAGGCGGCGTCCCATCTCCAGGCGTTCGTGCTCTCCGGCGTGGTCACCGTGCTGGCCGTGCGGGCGTACCTGGAGGCTGCCGACTATCCGCAGCTCGGCGGCGGCGGGCTGCACATCGCGCACGTGCTCTGGGGTGGCCTGCTGCTCGCGGTCGGCCTGGGGATCCCGCTGGTCTTTCTGGGCGAAGGGCCGCGCACCGCCGGGGCGATCGTCGGCGGCGTCGGGTTCGGCCTGTTCATCGACGAGGTGGGCAAGTTCGTCACCACCGGCACTGACTACTTCTACGCTCCGGCCGCCGCCATCATCTACGTCGCGTTCGCCCTGCTCGTCCTGCTTACCCAGGCGGTACGTGGGCGTACCGGCCGATCGCAGTTGACCCCGGCCGAGCGTACGGCCAACGCGCTGGACGTGGTGCTCAGCGGTCTGCCCGCCGGGCTGACCGACCGGCGCCGGGCGGACGTGCGGCGTCTCGTGCGGGGCACCGGGCCTGCCGCCGAGGCGGCCGTGGAGCATTTGCTGGACGCGGTGCCCCGACGCGAGCCGCCCCCGGTCCGGTTCTGGCAGCGGGCGGCGGACCGGGCCCGGCGTCTCGCCGCCTGGGCGACCCGGCAGCGCTGGCTGGTCTGGCTGGTGGTGGTCTACCTGGTGGTGGAGCCGGTGCTAATCGTGGTGGGGGTGCTGCTGGACGGAGTGACCGGAGAGCTGGACCAGGAGCGCGAGTGGGGCGCGGTGGTCGGTGTCACCGCCACCGCGCTGGTCATAGCGGTGCTCAGTCTGCGGGCGGCGTGGCTGCTGCGCCGGAGCCGGCTCGACGCGTTCCGACTGTTCAAGCTCGCCCTGCTCGTCGACCTGCTGTTCGGGCAGATCTTCAACTTCACGGTCAACCAGTTCAGTGCGGTCGCCGTGGTCGCGATCGACCTGGCCCTGTTGGGGGTGGTGACCGCCGAGCACCGCCGGTTGCGGCGCGCCGCCGACCAGGGTGCCCTCCTCGACGCTCCCTAGGATGATCACCGACGACGGTCGTAGTGAAGGGCGTTTCCCATGGTGAACAGAAGCGACGTCGAGGCGGCTGCCGCGCTGGTGCAGGGACGGGTCCGGGAAACCCCGGTGATCGCTGTCGACGGCGCTGACCTGGGCGTGCCCGGGCAGCTCAGCCTCAAGCTGGAGCTGCACCAGCACACCGGCTCGTTCAAGCCGCGTGGCGCGTTCAACCGGATGCTCCAGGGGCCGCTGCCGTCGGCGGGGGTGATCGCCGCCTCTGGGGGCAACCATGGCCTCGCGGTCGCGTACGCGGCCCGCGCGCTGGGCGTACCGGCGGAGGTCTTCGTGCCGGTGACCTCCTCGCCGGTCAAGGTGCAGCGGTTGGCTGGGCTGGGTGCCCAGGTGCGGCAGGTGGGTCAGCACTACGCCGAGGCGTTGGCGGCGAGCACCCAGCGGGCTGACGAGACCGGCGCGTTGGTCGTGCACGCGTACGACCAGCCGGAGGTGGTGGCCGGTCAGGGCACCGTCGGCCGGGAGCTGGAACGGCAGGTGGACGGGATCGACACCGTGCTGGTGGCGGTTGGCGGCGGCGGTCTGGTGTCCGGCATCGCCAGTTGGTTCGACGGGTCGGTACGCGTCGTCGCCGTCGAGCCCGAGCAGATCCCCACGCTGCACTCCGCTCTGAAGGCGGGCGGACCGGTCGACATCGAGGTGGGCGGCATCGCCACGGACTCGTTGGGTGCCCGGCGGATCGGCGAGATCGCCTTCGACACCGCTCGCCGTACCGCGGTGGAGTCGGTCCTGGTGCGCGACGAGGATCTGGTGCGGGCCCGCCGGCTGCTCTGGTCGGAGCTGCGGGTCGCCGCCGAGCTGGGCGGTGCCACCGCGCTGGCCGCGTTGGTCGGTGGCGCGTACGTGCCGCAGGCGGGGGAGCGGGTGGCGGTGATCATCTGCGGTGGCAACACCGACCCGAGTGACCTGGGCCCGGCCGCGCCGCACTGACCAGGTCCGGCGGGGAGCAACCCCCGCCGGACCATCGGCCCGTCCGTCAGATGGGGTAGGTGCGGGCGACGGCCAGCATCTCGGAGCTGTGCGACCCGACGACGCCGACGTCCGGCGGCCGGGGGCGGAACCCGGGCAGCGCGTCCAGCCCGTCGCTCGCGTCCATGGCCCGCAGCGCCACCTGCCCGCCGTTCGGGCGCACGGTCAGGGTGACCTCGAAGCCCTCTGTCGGTGGGGCGTGGAACACCAGCCCGAAGCCCCACTTCCCCTCCCGGGGCTCCACCGGCACCGAACGGCCGGCGACCTCGGCCCGCAGCACCGTGGCGGTCGACGCGTCGACGTGCAGGGTGGCGAGCCGGACCGCCCGCTGCGGGGTGAGCCGCAGCCGCAACGTGCGCTCGGCACCGGAGGTGCTGTCGGCCAGTACCTCCAGCTTCGGCGCCGGCAGGTTCGCCGCCGCCGCCGGCCCGGCCCGCAGCTCACCGTCGCCGAGCCCGGGGAAGTCGTCCTCGACGCTTGTCAACCCGTCCACGTAGCCGGCGGTCCACGGCTGCGGACCGCTCTCGTGGCTGAGCCAGCGGGCCTGGCCGGTGCCGGCGTCCATGGCGTACATCAGGTGGGTTGGCGCGGGGTGCTCGGCGTCGAAGCGGTCCACGACCAGCCCGACCCCGGCGAGCACCACCGCCGCCAGGGCGGCGGCACCGGCCGGCAGCACGGCGAGCCGCCGGGCCCGCAGCGCCCGCATCCCACGTTGGCCGCCGGCCTGCGGGTGCAGCAGGTCGACCACCGGCAGGGCGGTCAGGCCGAGCAGCACCGCGACCAGCGCGGCGACCCCGCCCATCGCCATGCCGAGCGCGGGGAAGAGCAGCACCACGGTGGGCAGCAGGATGACCACACCGACTGCGGCGGCGGCGGTCACCGCCACCACGGGCCACGGCCCGGTCTGCCGGGTCCGCAGCGCGACCAGCCCGCCGAGGGCGCCGGCCAGGGCCGGCAGGGTGGTGAGGTACGCCCCGCCGGGCACCGCCACGGCGAGCAGCACCCCGAGCAGGGCGAGCCAGGCCAGCCCGCCGACCGCGAGCGCGGCCGGGCCGATCCGGCGGCGGGTCAGCGCGTACCAGGTGAACAGGATGGCGGCGGCGAGCGCCAGCACGGCCAACCGATACCAGATCGGTCGGTACGGGTCGAGCAGCTCGGCGTACCCCGGACGGATCGTGGTGATCGCCAGCCAGAGCAGCTGCGCGGCGACCGGCGCGGCCACAATCGGCACCAGGGCCAGCCCGAACCCGGCGGCCAGCCGGCCGGTGCTGGCCCGGCCACTCCGGCGGGTCAGCCAGCCCAGCGCGGCCACCGCGAGCACCGCCAGCAGGGCCAGCGGCAGGGTGAGCCAGCCGGGATAGCGGACCAGCCCGCCGGGGACCGGGAAGTAGGTGGCGTCCTGGCCGGAGCGCAGGTCGGTCAGGTCGGTGCGGCCGAACTCCCGGGCCAGACCCAGCGCGTTGTCCCCGTGCTGCTGGAGGCTGCCCTGGTCGATCGACGCCGGGGTGTCCAGCGGCGTGTGGTAGATCGCGCCGCCGTCGATGTACGCCGAGTTCAACCCGACGAACTTCTGGTCCAGGAACGCGGTGAAGTCGGTGTCGTTGGGCAGCGCCCGGTAGATCTCCACCGCGAACGAGGTGCCGACCGGGTGCGGGGCGGCCCGGCCGAAGACGTCCACCAGCTTCGCGTTGTTCCGGGACGTCTCGAACATGATCACTGGCCCGGTGGACCCGCGCGCCTCCAGGTTGAGCACCACCCCGCCGTCGGCGGCGAGCGGATGGCTGGCGGCGAACGCCGCCGCGCCGCAGAGGCACGCCTCCTCGGCGTCGGTCAGCACGAAGACGATGTCGTTGCGGGGCCGGGGGCCGGTGGTCAGCGCGCGGGCCACCTCCAGGATGGTCGAGGTGCCGGCCGCGTCGTCGTTGCCACCCGGCCCGGTCTGCACCGAGTCGTAGTGCGAGACCAGGAAGACCCGGCCAGTCGGGTCGGTGCCGGGCAGCCGGGCCACCACGTTGCGGACGCGGGCCAGGGTCGCACCGCCCGCCGCCCCGCTGAGCTGGCCCGCCTCCGGTGCCACGGTGTCCTGCACCTCGGTCTCCAGGCCCAGCCCGCGTAGCCGCTGCTCAAGATGCGCGCGGACCTGGTCGTTGGCCGGGCTGCCGGCGACGTGCGGCCGGGCGGCGATCACCTGCACGTCCTCGTACGCCCGGCTGGCGCTGAACTCACCCGCCGGCGCGTCGGCCGGCGCCGGGGCCGGGGTGCGCAGGTCGAGCAGGCTGCCGGCGCCGACGGCGACCAGCGCGACCAGCGCCGCAGCGGCGGCCACGAGCCGCCGGCGCGGTCGGGCCAGCGCACGATCGGCAGCGGGTACGCCCGGACCCGGACGGACCGGTGTGCCCGCCGTGGCAGGGGTGGGGGGTGCGCCCACGGGAACTCCTCGATGGTGGTGGTGCCTGGGGTGGCACCATCCTGCCCTCCGCCACCATGGGACGGCACACCCGGACGTCCATCGATCGCCGGCCCGTCGGCGAGCAGTGACCCGGCCCATCCCCGCCCGTGCCGCGCCCGTCGTGTTGTGTGCGACCGTTGTCTAATACAGGATCAGCGGGGCACTCGGAAGGAGCCCGACATCACCAGCGAACTCCCGCGTCTCGCGGCGGTGACCCGGCCGCAGCGGGGAGCCGGCCTGGCCGGTTCCCCCGTCGTGCCGTACCCGCACGGTGGCCTGGGGCGACACGCCAACCTGCCGCCCGGTGAGCGGTTGCGGGTGCTGCTGGTGGAGGACGACGAGGGCGACGCCTTCCTCGTCGGTGAGCTGCTCGCCGAGACGAACTCGATGATCGACCTGTTGGTCGCCACCAGCCTCAGCGAGGCGCGGCAGCAGATCACGAACGTCGACTGCGTCCTGCTGGATCTGGGCCTGCCCGACGCGCAGGGGCTGGACGGGCTGCGCCAGGTGCTGGAGATGTCCAGCGGCGCGGCGGTCTGCGTCCTGACCGGCCGTTCCGACGAACATCTCGGCATCGTGGCGGTCGCCGAGGGCGCACAGGACTACCTGGTCAAGGGTCAGGTGGACGGCGTGCTGCTGACCCGGGCGCTGCGCTACGCGGTGGAGCGCAAGCGCGCCGACGTCAACGCCCGCCGGCTGCGTGAGGTCGAGCTGCGCCAGGCCGAGTCGGCCCGACTCGAACGTGGCCTGCTGCCCCAGCCGCTGATGACGACCGACCAGGTGGCCGTGCACACCTTCTATCGACCCGGCCGGCATGCCGCGCTGATCGGTGGGGACTTCTTCGATGTGGTGCAGACCCATCCCGACCGTCTCGACCTGATCGTCGGGGACGTCTGCGGGCACGGGGTGGACGAGGCCGCGCTCGGCGTGGAGCTGCGGGTTGCCTGGCGCGCCCTGGTGCTCGCCGGGGTGCCCGACGACGAGGTGCTGCCCGCGCTGGAGCAGGTGCTGATGAGTGAGCGCCGGCTTCAGGAGATCTTCGCGACGGTGGCCACCACCCGGCTCGACCTGGACGCCAACCGGGCCACCGTCCGGCTCGCCGGGCACCCGCCGCCGCTGCTGCTCTCCGGTGGCCGGGTCACCCCGGTGCCCGCGCCCGGTGGCCTGCTGCTGGGGGTACGCCCCCGCCGGCCGATCGCCTACGACCTGGAGTTCGACACCGATGACTGGTCCCTGTTGATGTATACCGACGGCCTGATCGAGGGGCGGGTGGGCGCGAGCGACGAGCGGCTCGACGTGCCGGGTCTGGGCGGGCTGCTCGACGAGCCGGCCAACCGCCAGGTGCCGCTGCCCGAGCTGCCGGCCTGGCTGGTGGGCCGGGCCGAGCAGCTCAACGGTGGTCCGCTCGCCGACGACGTGGCCATGCTGCTGGTCAGCCGGGGTGATGGCCGGTGAAGCCGATGGTCGGCGGCTGGAGTCTGCGCCGCCGGGTCATGACCATGCTCGTCGTCGTGGGCCTGCTGCTGATCGGCCTGGCCGGCGCGGAGGCGGCGGTGGCCGCCCGCAACCGCACCCAGATCGACGCGATCCTGAACAAGACCGCCCCGCTGCGGGTGCAGTCGCAGGAACTGCTCAACGCGCTGCTCGACCAGGAGACCGCAGTCCGCGGGTACGCGGTGAGCGGTGACCCGGCCGACCTGGGCCCGTACCAGGAAGGGCTCGACCAGGAGCGGGACACCATCGCCTCGATGCGGACGCTGCTCGACGACTACCCGCAGATCGGGCAGGAGCTGCGGGTGGTCGAGGAGCGTACCGAGCGGTGGCGGCAGTCGGTGGCGGAGCCGGTGATCACCGCCACCGAGGAGCGGGGCACCAGCGCCGGCCAGGCGTTGGTCACCGACGAGGCCCGGCAGCAGTTCGACGAGTTGCGGTCCGCGGTCGGCGATCTCCAGGAGGAGATCCTGACCGCCCGGGAGCAGTCCGCCGGAGACGTGCGCCGCAGCAGCAACCTGCTGGTCGTGCTGTTGATCGTCGCCGCGCTGGTGGTGGTCATCGCCGGCTCGATTCTGCTGCTGTCCCTGGACCGGATGGTGATCCGGCCGTTGATCGGGCTCGCCAGCCAGGTCCGGGAGGTCGCCGAGGGCGACTACCAGCACCGCATCGCCGCCGTCGGCCCGCCGGAGTTCATCCAGCTCAGCAGGGACGTGGACGCGATGCGCCAGAAGATCGCCTCCGACCTGGCCGAGGTGCGGGAGGCCCGCGAGCGCATCGAGTGGGTCAACAGCCAGCTCCAGAAGCAGGCCGAGGAGTTGACCCGGTCCAACCGCGACCTGGAGCAGTTCGCGTACGTGGCCTCGCACGACCTTCAGGAGCCGCTGCGAAAGGTCGCCAGCTTCTGCCAACTGCTCCAGCGCCGCTACTCGGGGCAACTCGACGAGCGGGCCGACCAGTACATCGCCTTCGCGGTGGACGGCGCGCAGCGGATGCAGCGCCTGATCAACGACCTGCTCGCGTTCTCCCGGATCGGCCGGCTCACCACCGGCTTCGTCGACGTCGACCTGAACAAGGTGATGGGTGACGTGGCCGGTCAGACCGAGGCTGCCCGGCAGTACGCCGACGCCGAGCTGACCTGGACCGAGATGCCGGTGATCCGGGGTGAGGAGCCGCTGCTCACCAACCTGCTGGCGAACCTGGTCAGCAACTCGATCAAGTTCCGCCGTCCGGACGTGCCGCCGAAGGTGCACATCTCGGCTCGCCTCGTCGACGGCGAGTGGGAGGTCAGCTGCCAGGACAACGGCATCGGTATCGAGCCGGAGTTCGCCGACAAGATCTTCGTGATCTTCCAGCGGCTGCACTCGAAGGACGCGTACCCGGGCACCGGCATCGGGTTGGCGATCGTCAAGAAGATCGTGGAATATCACGGTGGCCGGGTGTGGGTGGACACCGATGTGCCGGAGGGGACGGCGATCCGGTTCACCCTGCCGGCGCGGCCCGAGGACGTGGAGGCGGCCGTTGCCGCCGACCCGGCGGACCAGCCGGAGGCGATCGCCGCGGCGGAGACGACCCCCTCGGACGAGTCGCCGGCCGCCCCGCCGGAGCAGTCCGCCGGGCCGGACCGGCCGGACCGGGCCGACGGGTCTCCGGAAAGCGGTAGAACGGGTGACATGAGGGAGACGGTGGGATGACCGCGCCGGCGGACGGCAAGAGCCCGATCGAGGTCCTGCTCGTGGAGGACGATCCGGGTGACGTGTTGATGACCCAGGAGGCGTTCGAGGAGCACAAGCTGCGCAACCGGCTGACCGTCGTCTCCGACGGCGCCGAGGCGCTCGCCTACCTGCGGCAGGAGGGTCAGTACGCCGACGCGGTGGCGCCCGACCTGATCCTGCTCGACCTCAACCTGCCCCGCCGGGACGGCCGGGAGGTGCTCGAAGAGATCAAGAAGGACGACGAACTGCGCCGGATCCCGGTGGTCGTGCTCACCACCTCGCAGGCCGACGAGGACATCCTGCGCAGTTACCAGCTGCACGCCAACGCCTACGTGACCAAGCCGGTGGATTTCGAACGCTTCATCTCGGTGGTCCGCCAGATCGACGAGTTCTTCGTCAGCGTGGTCAAGTTGCCGCCGCGTGGCTGACACCCTGCTCGACGACGTCGGAGACCTGCTCCTGGAGGCCGCCGACCAGGTCGTGCTGCCGCTGTTCCGCAAACTTGACGAGTCTGACGTGTCGGAGAAGGCGCCCGGTGAGATCGTCACCGTCGCCGACCGCCGGGCCGAGGAACTGCTCTCGGCCGGCCTGCGCCAGCTGCGGCCGGGCTCGAAGGTCGTCGGCGAGGAGGGCGTCGCCGACGACCCGGGGTTGCTGCGGCACCTGCGTGACGGCGGGGACGTGTGGCTGGTCGACCCGGTCGACGGCACCGCCAACTTCGCCGCCGGTCGGCGCCCGTTCGCCCTGATGGTGTCGTTGCTGACCGACGGCCGTCCGACCGCCGGCTGGATCCTCGATCCGCTGGCCGAGACGCTGGCCGCCGGCCGGGCCGAGGGCGGCACCCTGCTCAACGGTCGGCCGGTGGGCAGCGCCGCATCGGTGCCACAAGTGGGCGACCTGCGGGGCGCGGCGATGACCCGGTTCCTGCCGCCGGAGACCCGGGACCGGGTCCGCGCCGGCGGCAGGCGGCTCGGTGAGCTGCTGCCCGGCCAGCACTGCGCCGGCCGGGAGTATCTGGACATCCTCACCGGTGAGCAGCAGTTCGCCCTCTTCTGGCGCACCCTGCCGTGGGACCATGCCCCGGGCACCCTGCTGGTCCGCGCGGCCGGTGGCGTCGCCCGCCGGTTCGACGGCGTCGACTACCACCCCGCCGACGACGGCCGGGGTCTGCTCGTCGCGGCGAACGAGCAGGTCTGGGCTGCGGTCCACGAAGCCCTTCTCGGCTCCTGATCCGCGCACTGCGCGACGGCGTTGGGACGCTCCGTCGACATCGGTGCGGCAGGGAGTTCCGGGGGCTGGTCACCGGCCTACAGTCCGGTATCGTGACCGACGGTCTCCGCCAGCAGGCCGCCGACCGGCGCCGGCGGGGACGCCGCCGCACAGTGGTTCACCGGGGGCCGGCGGTCGACGGAAGGACGCTTTGGTGCCCAGGACCAGGCTCAGCCCGCGGCTCGGTCGCCGCGCCCTGCTCGCTATGCTCGCCGCCGTCGCGCTGCTGCTCGGCGGCACCGCCGTGCCCGCGTACGCGGAGCCCGACGAGGGCGGCAGTAAGAAGCTGCGGGACGCGTTGGAGTCGACCGCCAAGGGGCACATCGAGGCCAAGGCGAAACTGGACAACTCCAAGCGCCGGCAGACGGCGCTCACCGGTGAGCTGACGACGATCGAGGCTCGGCTGGTCGGGCTCACCGCCCAGGTTGGCGAGGTGGCCGCGCAGTCGTACCGTGTCGGCCGGCTGACCCCGGCGTCGATGCTGCTCAACACCGCCACGCCGCAGGCGTTCCTGGAACGCGCGAGCGACCTCGACCTGATGGCCCAGCGGGACAGCAAGCGGCTGCGTGATCTCGTCGACGCCCGGCAGCAGGCACAGCAGGCCAAGGTCGCCATCGACACCGAGGTCCGCGAGCAGCAGAAACAGCTCGCCGTGATGGCGAAGAAGAAGAAGGAGGCCGAGGCGGCGCTCGCCGAGGTCAGCTCGGGCAGCAGCAACGGTTTCAGCGGCGGCAGCTCCGCCTCGGCGAAGCCGGCGCCCCGCAACTCCGACGGATCCTGGCCGTCGGAGTCCTGCTCGGTGAAGGACCCGACCACCTCCGGCTGCATCACCCCGCGCACCCTCAACGCGCTCAAGCAGACCCAGGCCGCCGGCTACAAGCGGCACGTCTCCTGCAAGCGCAGCGGTGGCGGCGGTGAGCACCCGAAGGGTCGGGCCTGCGACTTCGCGGCAGCCACGAACGGCTTCGAGGATCGCAACGCGACAGGCGGCGACAAGGCGTACGGGGACAGCCTGGCCGCCTGGCACGTGCGCAACGCCGACCGGCTCGGCGTGCTCTACGTGATCTGGTACAGGCAGATCTGGCATCCCGGCACCGGGTGGCGTGCCTACAGTGGCAGCGGCAGTCCCGCCGCGTCCCACACGAACCATGTTCATCTCTCGATGTACTGACCCGGAGCATCAGCTTCGCTGCGTACCATCGCGACGATGAGCTCCCCACCGTCCGACGTAGCGGCCCCGCCGGCCCCCTCGTCCCCGTCTGCGCCGGTCATCGGCCGGGCACTGCCCAACGGCCTGGCCGCGTTCCTCGTCTTCTTCTCCAGCGGCGCCGTGCTGGTGCTGGAAACCGTCGCACTCCGCCTGGTCGGCCCCTATGTCGGGGTGACCCTCCAGGTGACCAGCTCGGTCATCGGCATCGCGCTGGCCGCGATCGCGTACGGGGCGTGGTCCGGTGGTTGGCTGGCCGACCGGCGCAACCCACGTGGTCTGCTGGCGCCGGCGCTGGTGCTGGCCGGCATCGCCACCGCGGTCACCCTGCCCGTCGTCCGCTACGCCGGTGAGGTGCTGCGCGGCGGCGCGGCCAGCGGCATCCTGATCCTGGTGGCGCTCGCCGTGTTCGTGCCGGCGGCGCTGCTGGCCGCGGTCACCCCGCTGGTCGTGAAGCTCCAGCTCGCCGACCTACGCCGCACCGGCCAGGTGGTCGGCCGGCTGTCCGGCATCGGCACCCTGGGCGGCATCACCGCCACCCTGCTCACCGGCTTCGTGCTGGTCGCCGCACTGCGCAGCACGGTCATCCTGCTGGCACTGGCGATCGCGCTCGGGCTGGTCGGCCTCGGCCTCGGCTGGTACCTGCGCCGGCAGGAGCCCACCGAGCTGCCCGGCCCGGCCCGCACCCGGGCCGCGCTGGCCGTGCTCGGCCTGATCGGGGCGGGGCTGAGCACCGTCGCGCCGAACCCGTGCGACATCGAGACGGCGTACCACTGCGCCCGGGTGACCGCGGACCCGGACCGGCCCAGCGGCCGGACGCTGCTGCTCAACTCGGCCCAGCACTCGTACGTGGACCTGGCCGACCCGACACACCTGCAGTACGCGTACACGAAGTGGATCGGCGCGGTCGCCGACGTGGTCGCGCCGGCCGGGCAGCGGCTGGACGCGCTGCACCTGGGCGGCGGCGGGTTCACCGTGCCGACCTACCTGACCGCCACCCGGCCGGGCACCGAGAACGTCGTCTTCGAGATCGACGGCGGGCTCGTCGAGCTGGGCGAGCGGGAACTGGGCGTACGCCCAGGGCCGGACCTGCGGGCGGTGGTGGGTGACGCCCGGATGCTGGTGGCCGGCGAGCCGTCGGACAGCCGGGACCTGGTCGTCGGCGACGCGTTCGGGCACCTCGTGGTGCCCTGGCACCTGGCCACCCGGGAGATGGCCGCCGAGGTCCGCCGGGTGGCCCGCCCCGGCGGGGTGTACGTGCAGAACGTCATCGACTACCCGCCGCTGCGGTTCATCCGCGCCGAACTGGCCACGGTCGCCGCCGAGTTCACGCACGTCGCGTTGATCGCCCCACCGGAGGCGCTCGCCGAGGAGCGGGGCAGCAACTTCCTCATCGTCGGCTCCGACGCGCCGCTGCCGCTGGCCGCCGTCCGCGCCCGGCTGGACCAGGTTGACCCGACAGTCAGCCTGCTCTCCGGCGCGGAGCTGACGAACTTCGTCGGCGATGCGATCGTGCTGACCGACGACTACGCCCCGGTGGACCAACTGCTGGCGACCGCCTGAACGAGTGAACTTCGTGACCGATTCCGATCCTTCAGGTGTAGTCCGGGTGCGTACGGGCAACAACGGCCACCATGGGTGGTGGGGATCGGAACGGTGCGCAACTCCTCGATGAGCGGTACCGGCTGGTCGAGCAGCTCGGCGCGGGCGGCATGTCGGTGGTCTGGCGCGGCTACGACGAGGTGCTCGGCCGCCAGGTCGCGGTGAAGGTGCTGGCCTCCCGGCTGGCCAGCGACCGGGCCTTCCGGCACCGGATCCGGATCGAGGCGCAGGCCGCCGCGCGGCTGTGCCACCCGAACATCACCAACGTGTACGACTACGGCGAGTCCCAGCAGGTCGGGCTGACCGTGCCGTACGTGGTGATGGAGCTGGTCGACGGCGGTTCGCTGGCCGCCCGGCTGGGCCGGGAGAGGCAGCTGCCGTGGCGGGAGGCGGTGACCATCGGTGCCGAGGTCAGCTCGGCGCTGGCCACCGCGCACAGCCGTGGCGTGGTGCACCGCGACGTCACACCGGGCAACGTCATGCTCACCCCTACCGGCGTCAAGGTGGTCGACTTCGGCATCTCCGCGCTGGTGGGGGAGAGCGAGAAGGGGCCGGACGGCACACTGCTGGGCACGCCCGCGTACCTCGCACCGGAGCGGCTGGACAACGGCCAGGTCTCCCCGGCCACCGACGTGTACGCCGTCGGGCTGCTGCTCTACCGGATGCTCACGGGCCGGCTGCCGTGGGAGGCCAACACCACCACGCAGATGCTGCGGGCGCACATGTACAGCGACCCGGATCCGATGCCGACGGTGCCGGGGCTGCCCGACGAGGTGACCGACCTGGTGCGCCGCTGCCTCGCCAAGCAGCCCGGCGACCGGCCTGCCACCGGCGAGCTGGCCCGGACCCTGGCCGAGGCGGCCGGAATGTTGGCGGCCCTGCCGGTGTCGCCGGCCGGCCCACTGGATCCGGCCGCGCTGGCCAGCGCGGGCACCACGATCCTGCCCTGGTCGGCGGAGACGGACGCGCTGCCGCTGTCGCGTACCCGCAACCGGGGCCGGCGGGTGAGCCGGCGCCGGCGGGTGGAGGCCGGGGTGGCCGCCGTCGGGCTGATCGCGGTCACCGGGGCGATGTGGGGGCTCACCTCGCGCAGCCCGGCCAACGGGCAGGAGCGGCCCACGACCCAAGCTCGGATGGGCCTGCCGGAGGCCGCGCCGTGCGAGGTGGCGTACGCGCTGCGCACGGACTCCGGCAAGGACTTCACCGCCGAGCTGACCCTGACCAACACCGGCGACCGCGACCTGCGCGACTGGACGATGAAATTCACCTTCCCGGGCCAGCAGACGGTGACGAAGGCGGAGCCGACCACGGTGGACCAGCAGGGGAGCACGGTCCTGATCCGGCCCGTGGCCCAGCGCGCCACCCTGGCGCCGGGTGCGGCCGAGAAGCTCACCCTGACGGGGAAGTACAGCGGGGCGAACCCGCTGCCGGTGGAGTTCCGGCTCGGCGACGCGACCTGCGGGGTACGCGTCTCCGGGGTGGCCGGCAGTGCACCGTCCACCGCCCCGCCGAGCAAGACGTCGCCGCCCAAGGCGAAGACTCCGGCGAAGGCCGCGACGAAGACCGCACCCAAGGCGCCGCCGAAGGCCGCGCCGAAGCCCGAGAAGCCCGGCAAGGGGAAGGGGCCGGGTGGTGGCCCGGGAAAAGCGGAAAAGTGACAAAGGGTGAACGGAAGGGGCCGGGCGGCGGGAAGAAGTGAGCAGCCTCAGCGGAGCCCTGCGAACCGCTGCACCTGGTCGATCCCGCCCTCCACGACGAGCACCCCGTCCCGGGGGAGAGCGGTGCTGTCCGACGCGTACTGGAAGCGCTCGCCCGGCATCTTGGCGCCGATCACCCGTACGCCGTAGCGGTCGTTCGGGCGCAGGTCGAGCAGGGTGCGACCGACCAGGGACTCCGGCACCCGGACGGCGGCGATCGCGAAGTCGTCGTCGAGTTCGACGAAGTCGAGCAGCCGGCTGACGATCAGGTGCGCCACCCGCTCGCCGGTCTCCGCCTCCGGAAAGATCACATGATGCGCGCCCACCGATGACAGGATCTTCGCGTGCTTCTGTGAGGTGGCCCGCGCCCAGACCTGTGGCACGCCCAGCTCGACCAGCGCCAGCACGGTGAGCACGCTGGCCTCCATCGACGCCCCGATGGCCACCACGGCCCGTCCGAAGCCGGCGACGCCGAGTTGCCCCAGCGCCCCCTGCTCGGTCGCGTCGGCCTGGACCACCCGGTCGAGCTGCGCCGACCAGCGCTGCACCAGCTCCGGGCTCCGGTCGATGGCCAGCACCTCGTGGTTCATCCGGGTCAGCGACCCGGCCAGGTGGGAGCCGAACCGACCCAGCCCGATCACCACGACGCCGCCGTCGTCCGCACGCCTAGCCGACACCTCGTTCCCTCCTCATCGCTAGCCGACAACGGGTTGCTCCTGGGGGTAGCGGTAGAGCCGATGCCGGGTGTTCAGGGCGATCGCCGAGCCGAGGGTGAGCGGCCCGACCCGACCGATGAACATCAGCACGGTCAGAGCCAGTTGGCCGCTGGCCGGCAGCGTGCCGGCCAGCCCGACGGTCAGACCGGTGGTGCTGAACGCGGACGTGATCTCGAACAGGGCCGAGACGAAGGGGACGCCCTCGGTGAGCAGCAGCAGCGCCATCGTCCCGGCCGTGACCAGCGCGACGCTGAGCAGTGCCACGGTGATGGCCTGCCGCTGACTGGCGGTGGCCACCCGGCGGTGCCCGACCGTCACGTCGGGCTCGCCGCGCAGCTCCGCCCAGATGGTGAACCCGAGCAGGAAGAAGGTGGAGACCTTGATCCCGCCGGCCGTGCTGGCGCTGCCACCACCGATGAACATCAACACGATCAGCAGCGGGTAGCTCTCCTCCTGCAACGCGCTGATGTCCAGCACGCTGAAACCGCCGGTGCGGCTCAGCGCGATCTGGGTGAACGACGCGAGCGCCTTGCCCCCGGCGTCGTACGAGCCGATCGTTTCGGCGTTTGTCCACTCGGCGGCGAGCAGACCGGCGAAGCCGAGCAGCAGCAGCACGGCACTGCCCCAGATGGTCAGCTTGGTCGCCACCGCCCAGCGGGCCGGCTGACGCCACTCGCGGACCGCCTCGAACAGGGCCGGGAACCCGAGCCCGCCGACGATCGCGCCGAACGCCAGCGGCAGCGACACCCACGGGTCGCGGCTGAAGGCCAGCAGGCCGTCGGAGTAGAGCGCGAAGCCCCCGTTGTTGAACGCCTGGACGGCATGGAAGACGCCCGACCAGAGGGCACGCCCGGGTGAGTAGTCGTAGGCCAGCCAGAGCCGGCCGGCCACCACCGCGGTCATCACTGCCTCGCAGGCGAAGACGGTCACCGCGATCCGGCGCAGCAACCGGCCCACGTCACCGATGCCGAACTCCGCCGTCTCGGCCTGCACCAGCAGCCGGTTGCGCAGCCCGAGCTGGCGGGAGACCACCAGGATGACAAGCGCCGCTGCGGTGAGGATGCCGAGACCGCCGAGCTGGGTGAGCAGTGTGATCACCAGCAGTCCCCAGCCGGACCAGTAGTTGGGGGTGTCGGTGACCGCCATGCCGGTGACCGACACCGCCGACGTTGCGGTGAACAGCGCGGTGACCAGGGGCGGTCGCTGGTGGTCGACGGTCGCCCAGCGTGCCATCAGCAGCCCGGTGCCGAGCAGGATCGGCACCAGGAAGGCGAACGGCACCAGCCGCACGGGGTTGCGGAAGAACCGGCGCACCAGACAATCTTCCTTTTCCGCACCCCGCCGAGAGCGGGAACGCTCATTCCGGTGTCCGCCGGGCCGGCGACATGTCCGCGAGCGGGTTCAAGATCGCGCTCGATCCTGGAAACAGCGGTGTCGGGGTGCGCCCGAGGCCACTACATCCACGATCGAGCACGCGATGGCGGAACGCGACACGGCATTCGCGCCAGCATGGAGGTGGCGGCCATCGCGGCCCCCTGCGGCACGGTGCCCAGCGCCCGTGTTGTCAGGGCCGGCCACCCCCTTCCTGTTACTTGTGTGTTTCCGCCACATAGCTCGTGGGTGACGTCACTTCTAGCGTGAGCCGTCACGAAGAAGTTCTCTCCCTCCGAGTCCTCATGTGGAGTCGCAATGACGGTCCGGACGACGCGGCGGGTGTTCCTCTCCGCCGCCACGATGATGGCCGCGGCGCTCGCCGCCACGGCCTGTGGCAGCCCGCAGGACACCGCCACCGGCGGCGGCGACAGTGCCGCGCCGGTCAAGGTCGGCCTGGTGTACTCCCAGTCGGGTGCACTGGCCAGCTACGGAAAGCAGTACATCGAAGGGTTCAAGGCGGGGCTCGACTTCGCCACCCAGGGCACCGGCAAGGTCGGTGACCGCACGATCGAGGTGACCGAGGTCGACGACGCGGGTGATCCCGCCAAGGCGGTGTCCGCCGCGAAGGACCTGATCGGCAAGGGCACGAAGATCATCGCCGGTTCCACCGCCTCCGGCGTGGCGCTCCAGGTCGCCCCGATCGCGGCGCAGAACAAGGTCCTGTTCATCTCCGGGCCGGCCGCCACCGACGCGGTGACCGGCGCCAACAAGTACACCTTCCGCTCTGGCCGGCAGTCCTACCAGGACGTGGTGACCGCCAAGTCGTTCATCGGCGACCCCACCGGCAAGAAGGTCGTGGTCTTCGCCCAGGACGGCGCGTTCGGCGACGCCAACGAGGCGGCCGTCAAGGCGGTCATCGGCGGCGCGGGCGCCACCGTCAGCAGCGTCCGGGCGCCGGCCAGTGCCACCGAGTTCACGCCGTTCGCCAGCCAGATCAAGACCGCGAAGCCGGATCTGCTCTTCGTCGCCTGGGCCGGCACGACCGCCCCGGCCATGTGGCAGACCCTCGACCAGCAGGGCGTGCTCTCGTCCACGACGGTCGTCACCGGCCTCGACATCCGGGCCTCCTGGCCGACGTTCGGCGCGGCCGGCGCGAAGATCTCCTTCCTGTCGCACTACTTCGACGGTGCCAGCGACACCGAGGCGAGCAAGGCGCTGAAGGCCAAGGTCGGCACCGTCGACCTGTTCCACCCGGACGGCTTCGCCGCCGCCCAGATGGTGGTCCGCGCCGTGCAGGAGGGCGGGGACGACGCCGACAAGATGGTGACCGCCCTGGAGGGCTGGAGCTTCGACGGGGTCAAGGGCAAGATGACCATCCGGGCGGCGGACCACGCACTGCTCCAGCCGATGTACCAGGCCAAGCTGACCGGCAGCGGCACCGCCTTCACGGCCACCGCGCAGAAGAGCCTCACCGGTGACGAGTCGGCACCGCCGGCCGTGGCCATGAAGGGCTGACCCATGCTCGCCACCCGCGGTCTGACCTGGCGGATCGGTGAGGTCGCCATCGTCGACAGCGTCTACCTCGACCTGGCGCCCGGGGAGTTCCTGGGCGTGATCGGGCCGAACGGCGCCGGCAAGACCTCACTGTTCAACCTGATCACTGGCCTGCGCCGGGCCACGGAGGGCCGGATCACCCTGGACGGGCAGGACATCGGGGCGCTCCCGCCGCACCGGCGGGCACGCCTCGGCCTGGGCCGTACCTTCCAGGCATCCTCGGTCTTCGGTTCGCTCAGCGTGCGGGAGAACGTCCGGCTCGCTGTGCAGGCGCACCGCGGGGGCTCGATGGCACTGTGGCGGCGGGCGGCGGCCGACCGAGAGGTGGCCGTCGCCGCCGACGCGGCGCTCGACCGGGTCGGCCTCGCTCATCGGGGTACGGCGCTCGCCGGCACCCTGGCCCACGGCGAGAAACGCAAGCTGGAGATCGCCCTGCTGCTCGCCGGTGAACCACGGGTGATGCTGCTGGACGAGCCGATGGCCGGTGTCAGTGCCGAGGACGTACCCGAGCTGGTCGCGGTGATCAAGTCGTTGACCGGGGACAGCGGCCGGGCGGTGTTGATGGTCGAACACCACATGGACGTCATCCTGGAGTTGGCTGACCGCATCGCCGTCATGCACCACGGCGCGCTGCTGGCCTGCGACACCCCGGAGACGGTGATGGCCAACCCCACGGTCCAAGAGGCGTATCTGGGGGAGTCGCTCTGATGGAACCGATTCTCAGTGTGGAGGACCTGTCGGTCCGGATCTCCGGGCTGCACATCCTCCAGGGGGTGTCCTTCACGGTCGCCCCGACCGGCGTGACAGTCCTGCTCGGCCGCAACGGCGTCGGCAAGACCACCACGCTGCGCGCGATAGTCGGCCTCACCCCGCCCGCCGGGGAGGTGCGCGGCGTCATCCGGATGGGCGCGCAGAGCCTGCTGTCCCGCCCCACCCACCGGCTGGTCCGCGGTGGGCTGGGCTACGTGCCCGAGGACCGGTGCGTGTTCGCCGGGCTCACCGTCGCCGAGAACCTGCGGCTCGCCGAGCGGCGCGGCACCAGCCCGGCGTACGACAAGGTTTTCGCGCTCTTTCCGGAGCTGGACCGGCGCGGACGGCAACGGGCCGGTTCGCTCTCCGGCGGCCAGCAGCAGATGCTCGCGATCGGTCGGGTGCTGCTCAACGACAACCGGCTGCTGCTGGTCGATGAGCCGACCAAGGGGTTGGCGCCGAAGGTGGTGACCGAGGTGGCCGAGGTCCTGGAACGGGTCGCGGAGTCGGTGCCGGTGCTGCTCGTGGAGCAGAACCTGGCAGTGGTACGCCGGCTGGCCCGCGACGCGGTCGTGTTGGCCGCCGGCAAGGTGGCCTGGACCGGCGACGCCCGCGAGTTGCTGCTCGAGACGGCGCTGACGAAGTCGCTGCTCGGGGTGGGCGCCGGCGAGGCGCACCGCCCGACCGGGCCGGACCGGGCCCCGGTGGCCGGGAAGGACGCACGCTGATGGCGACCGTGATCCTGTTGGCGTTGACCGGGCTCGGCCTGGCGGCGCTGTACTTCCTGGTCGCCTCCGGGTTGTCCCTGGTCTTCGGCCTGGCCGACGTGCTCAACTTCGCGCACGGGCTGTTCCTCGGTGTGGGCGCGTACGGCACCTGGTGGGCGGCGGGCAATCTGCCGGGTGCCGGTGGCGACGGGTTCGGCTTCGTGCTCGCGGTCGCCTTCGGGGTGGCCGCCGGCACGCTGGTGGCGATCCTGGTCGAGTTGGTGCTGATCCGCCCGCTCTACTCCCGCACCATCGAACAGGTGCTGGTCACCGTCGGCCTGTCGCTGGCCGGGGTGGCGCTGTTGCAGGCCACCTGGGGCGCGGACGCCCGGCCGTTCCCCCGTCCGGACTGGACCCGGGAGGTGACCGGGATCCTCGGCGCGCAGGTGCCCAACGGCGGCCTGCTGCTGATCATCGCGGCGGTGCTGGTGCTCGGCGCGATCCTGGCGTTCCTGCGCTGGACCCGGTACGGCCTGGTGATCCGGGCCGGTGTGGAGAACCGGGAGATGGTGACCGCGCTGGGCATCGACGTCCGCAAGGCGTTCACCCTGGTCTTCGCGATCGGTGGGGCGGCTGCCGCGCTCGCCGGTGCGTTGGGCGGGGTCTACTTCGGCACGGTCTCGCCCGGGCAGGGCGGCTCGTTGCTGATCTTCGCGTTCATCGTGGTGGTGATCGGCGGGATGGGCTCGGTGGTCGGCTCCGCGTACGCGGCGGTCGTCGTCGGGCTGGTGCAGCAGTTCGTCAACTACTACGGCACGTCCGGGCTGGGCGACATCTGTGTGGTCGGTCTGCTGGCCGTGGTGCTGCTGCTGCGCCCGCAGGGCATCGCCGGAAAGGTGGCAACGGCATGACGCTCCTCGACGTAACCCCGGCACCGGCACCCACCGCGCCGAAACCAAGCCGTGTGCACCGGGTCCGCCCGTTCCTGCCGCTGGTCGCGCTGGTCGTGCTGGCGATCCTGCCGTACTCGACGATCTCCCTTCCGGGGATCTTCGAGGGGCCGGTCAACTCACCCGGCACCCTGCAGATCCTCGCCATCTGCCTGATCTTCGGTGGGCTGGCCGCCGGGTACGACCTGCTCTTCGGCCGGACCGGGATGCTCTCCTTCGGGCACGCGCTCTATTTCGCCGCCGGTGTGTACGGCACCGACATCCTCATCACCCGGGCCGGCCTGCCGCTGTGGCAGGCGGCGCTGCTGACCGTCACCGGCGGCACCATCCTCGCCGCGCTGCTCGGCGCGGTGGCGCTGCGTACCGTCGGCATCGCGTTCGCCATGGTGACGCTGGCCTTCGCCCAGGTCGGGGCGATCCTGGTGGCGCGGGACTTCGGCGGGCTCACCGGCGGCGAGGAGGGCCTGCCACTGGACGTGTCCGGGCTGCCCGCCGGGCTGGTGGGAGTGACCAACACGGTCAACCTGTACTGGCTGGCGCTCGCGTACCTGACCCTGGCGGTCTTCGTGGTGCACAGGGTGAGCGGTTCACCCACCGGCAGGGTGCTCGCCGGGCTGCGTGACGACGAGCGGCGGATCGGGGTGCTCGGGCTGGACCCGTACCGCTACAAGCTGGTGGCGTTCACCCTGGCCGGCGGGTTGGCGTCGGCGGGCGGGGTGGTCTACGTCCTGATCGTCGGCGGCGCGTCGCCGCACATCACGTCCTCCGAGCTGACCCTGTCGCTGCTGGTCATGGTGGTGCTCGGCGGGCCGGGCACCAGGTGGGGGCCGGTGCTCGGCGGCGTCCTCTACATGTACCTGGACCACCGGCTCACCGCGTTCGGCACGAGCGACGCGGTGGACAACCTGCCGGCCTTCCTCAGCCGCCCGCTGAGCCAGCCGCTGTTCGTCCTCGGCACGGTCTTCATCCTGGCGGTCTACTTCTTCCCCGGCGGCCTGACAAGCCTGACCCCCCGCCTAACCCACCTAACCCGCGCCCTCCGCCAAACCCCCCGCCCCTAGGCCCCCCACCCCAACCCCGTTGATCATGAAGTTATAGCCGCGACACGCCGACGTCGACGGCGATAACTTCATGATCGATGGGGTTTTCGGGCAATGGGGAGGGCGGGCGATGGGCGGGCGGCTTGCGGTTGTCAGTGGGGGCGGGACGGGGATTGGCGCGGCTGTTGCGGGGGCGCTCGCGGGGGATGGGTACGACGTTCTGATCGTCGGGCGGCGAGCGGACGTGTTGACGGATACCGCTGCGCGGATCTCCGTCGACTGTGGTCGTACCGACGCCGTTTCCGCTGTCACCGCCGATCTGACCGACCCGGACCAACTCGGTCGGGTTCTCGCGGCGATCAGCGACCGACCGGTCGACGTGGTGGTCAACAACGCCGGCGGCTACCTCGCCGGGGACACCGGCACGCTCGCCGGAACCGCCGCGTACTGGAGGGCCAACCTGGACGCCAACGTCCTCACCGCCGTGCTGCTCACCGAGGCGCTGCGGCCGGCCCTTCGTCGACCCGGTGGCCGGGTGATCCTGGTCAGCTCGATCTCCGCCCAGCGTGGCGGTGGTGGGCCGTACTCGGCGGCGAAGGCGGCACTGCACGGCTGGGCGTACGACCTGGCGGCGCAGCTCGGCCCGGAGCAGATCACGGTCAACGTCGTGAGCCCCGGGTACGTCGCCGAGACCGAGTTCTTCGGTGATCGGATGACCGCCGAGGGGCACGCGAAGCGGGTGGCGGCGACGCTGGTCGGGCGGGCCGGAGTGCCGGACGATGTCGCGGAGGCCGTTCGCTACCTGGCGAGTCCGGCTGCCGGATACGTCACCGGGCAGGTCCTCGGCGTCAACGGGGGCTCGGTCCTCGGCCGCTGAGCCCGCCAGACACGACGCAGGGACGGCGGCCCCCCGTGTGGCCGCCGCCCTCCTGTGTCGTGGGTCAGCCGTTCAACAACTCGTACGCCAGGGCCGGTGCCTTGGTGGTGGCGGCGCCGGTCGGCACGCTGATCTTCGGCGCGCTGCCGTAGTCGGTGTAGTTGACGACGTAGTCGTACGCCTTCGCCTTGCCGGCGGCCGGGATCTTCAGCGTCAGCGAGGCCAGGTGCTTGTCCGCGCCGACCACGGCGGTGAACGGCACCTTCCTGGCCGCCTCGCCGAGCGCCGCCGCCGCATCGTCCTCCAGCGCCTTCGCCGCCTCTCCGCCGCTCACGTCGATGAACCCGACGTACCGTCCCGGGCTCTGCTCCTCCACCGACGTGGCCGCCTGGATGAGCGGGCCGGCGTTGCCCTGGTCCGCGCCGTCGTAGGTGGGGATGGAGGCGGCGTCGGTCAGCTTCGCGGGGTCCAACTTCATCCACTTGTCCGGGAGCTTCGGCAGGCCCGGACGGCCGGTGAACTTCGCCTTCATCCAGGTCTCGTCCCCGATCACGAGGAACGACATCTTCACGGCGATACCGTCGGAGTCCGGCGGCAGCGTGGTGTTGAGTTCGAACGCCTTCGACTCGTGGTCGATCAAACCGGTGAGCGTGCTGGACGCGTCCTTGCCGCTGAACCGGAACGTCCCTTCGGTGCCGTCGGGGACGGCCTCCAGGAGCGCCTCCTTGGGGCTGGCACTCGGGCTGGCGGCCGGGGTGTCCTGCGGCGCCGCTGCGGGCTCGCTCTTCGCCCCGCAACCCGCGAGCAGGGTGGTCGTGGCCAGCACGGCGGCGACCGTGCCGAACGTCCGTCGGATGGTGCCGGCGGTGCCCGTTGCCTGTGTCATCACACTTCTCTTTCTCGATGCGTGGCTTCTGCCGGCGCCGATGCTGCCCGCCGGCACGGCGGCCCGGCTGCCGATATGCTGCCGTCCGGCTGCCGGGCACTGCCGTCTGGTGCTCACGGGGGTGTCAGGAGCGGAAACTCGCATGTCAGGAACGCTGCGTTTCGAGATCCTCGGGCCTCAGCGGGCCTGGTACGCCGACCGGGAGATCGACCTCGGCCCCGGCAAGCAGCGTGCGGTGCTGGCCGTGCTGCTGCTCTCCGCCGGCCGGCCGGTGCCCACGGGGCAGATCGTCGAGGCGGTCTGGCCGGACGATCCACCCGCGAACGGCCCCAACGTGGTGCAGAAGTACGTCGCCGGGTTGCGCAGGGTGCTGGAGCCGGACCGGTCACCGCGTACGCCGGGGCAGGTGCTCAGCCTGACCGACGCCGGGTACCTGCTGCGGGTCGGCCCGGAGGCGCTCGATGCCGTCCGCTTCGAGCGGGGCATCCACCGGGCCCGGCAGTGGCGCGCCGAGGGGCGTGCCGTCGAGGCGCTGAGCGAGTTGGCCGCAGCGCTGGAGCTGTGGCAGGGGGAGCCGTTCGTCGGGTTCACCGGCCCGACCTTCGAAGCCGCCCGGCAGCGGCTGGTGGAGTTGCGGGCCGTGGCGCTGGAGACCCGGGCCGAGCTGACGCTGGACCTCGGCCGGCACCACGAGATGATCGGGGAACTGCGGGAGTTGGTGGCCGAATTCCCCGTCCGGGAACGGCTGCGGCGCCAGCTCATGCTCGCTCTTTACCGCAGCGGCCGGCAGGCGGAGGCGCTCGCCGCCTACCGGGAGTTCGGCGGCCTGCTCCGGGACGAGTACGGCATCGAGCCGGGCGAGGCCCTCCAGGACCTGCACCGGCGCATTCTCCGCTCCGATCCGACGCTCACGGCACCGGCGAAGTCGTCGGACGATCGGCAGCCGCCCTCGGAACCGCCGACGTCGCCTGCCCCGTCGGCCAGCGGGTTCGCCCCCTCCGCGGCGGGGCCGGTGTGGCCGCACACCGTGTTGGCGCAGTTTCCGAACGCTGTCGCCTGGGGAGCGCCGACCGGGTCGGGCCACATCCCGAGCGGCGTCACCTATCCGCCGCCGGCCCTGCTCCCGCCGCCGGTGGCCAACGGTCGGCCTCCGAGGCCGCAGTCGCCGCGCTGGGCGAGCAGGATCGCCACCCTCGCCGGTACGGTGCTCGTCCTGCTCTCCTTCGGTTGCCTGACCTGGCTGGTGATCCTGGCCTACGCGGTCTGGCGGCGTAGCTGGCGCCTCGCCGTCGCCGGCATCGGCTACCTGGTGATTCTCGTGATCGAGGTGGCCCTGCTCGACATCGAGCACCCGGACGCCGAGGTGCCCGACCTGGAGGCGGTGACGTTCCTCGGGCTGGCCGTCGTCACCTGGATCTTCGGCGCGGTGCATGTGATCCTGCTCAGCCGAGGGCTGTGGGCGGCGATCACCGGCAGCCTGGGCGGCAGCGCGAAGCAGCGCGCCGAGGAGGAGCGGCGCATCCGTCGTGAGCACGCCCGCTACCTGCTCTACCACCACCCGGCGGCCCGCGGTGAGCTGCGCCTCGGACGGCCCGACATTCCCCGGGCCTTCGACGACGGCGGCCTGGTCGACGTCAACGCGGTTCCGGAGCAGGTGCTCACCGGCCTGCCCGGCCTGACGCCCGAGCAGTGCCGGCAGATCGTGGTGGACCGGTGGCTGCGCGGCCCGTACACCTCGATGGAAGAACTCGCCGCGCGTTGCCTGCTGCCGCCCACGGCCACCGAACCCCTGCGCGACCTGCTGCTCTTCCTTCCCCCGGCCGTGCTGGCCGACGAGGCGCGAGCGACCGGATCGTGACCGCCACTTCCCGTGCGGGCCGGGGTTCTGACGCACGGCGCTGGTAGAAATGCCGGATGGGCGACGAGCGGGCGGCGGTACGGGAACGGGCCGAGGCGGTGCTGCGCCGGCTGGCCGGTGAGCACGCCCGGCTGCGTGAGGACCAGTGGCGGGCCATCGAGGCGCTGGTCGTCGACCGGCGGCGGGTGCTCTGCGTGCAGCGCACCGGTTGGGGCAAGTCGGCGGTCTACTTCGTGGCCACCGCGCTGCTGCGCGACAGCGAGCACGGCGGCGAGCACGGCCCGACCGTCATCGTGTCGCCGCTGCTGGCGCTGATGCGTAACCAGGTGGAGGCGGCCGCGCGGGCCGGCATCCGCGCTCGCACGATCAACTCGGCGAACCTCGACGAGTGGGACGCCATCACCGCCGAGATCCAGACCGGCGCGGTGGACGTGCTGTTGATCAGCCCCGAGCGGCTCAACAATCCGGACTTCCGCGACGGCGTGTTGCCGAAGCTGGCCGCGACCACCGGGCTGCTGGTGGTCGACGAGGCGCACTGCGTCTCCGACTGGGGGCATGACTTCCGGCCGGACTACCGGCGGCTGCGCACGTTCCTCGCCGAGCTGCCGGAGCGCACCCCGGTGCTGGCCACCACCGCCACCGCGAACTCCCGGGTCACCCAGGACGTGGCCGAGCAGCTGGGCGACGCCCTCGTCCTGCGCGGCACCCTGGACCGCGAGTCGCTGCGCCTCGGTGTCCTCGACCTGCCCACCCCGGCGCACCGGCTGGCGTGGCTCGCCGACCACCTGGACGAGCTGCCCGGCTCGGGCATCGTCTACACGCTGACCGTGGCGGCAGCGGGGGAGACGACCGAGTTCCTGCGGTCCCGGGGCTACCCGGTGGCCTCGTACACCGGGCAGGCCGACGACGCCGACCGGCGGGCCGCCGAGCAGGACCTGCTCGACAACAAGATCAAGGCGTTGGTGGCCACCAGCGCGCTGGGCATGGGCTTCGACAAGCCCGACCTGGGCTTCGTCGTCCACCTCGGCGCGCCGCCGTCCCCGATCGCGTACTACCAGCAGGTCGGCCGCGCCGGCCGCGCCGTCGAGCACGCCGAGGTGCTGCTGCTGCCCGGCGTCGAGGACGCCGCGATCTGGCGCTACTTCGCCTCGCTGGCGTTCCCACCCGAGCAGCAGGTCCGGGCCGTGCTGGCCGCCCTGCACACCGACCGCCCGCTCTCCACCCAGGCCCTCGAACCCCTGGTCGACCTGCGCCGAGCCCGGTTGGAGCTGATGCTCAAGGTGCTCGACGTGGACGGCGCGGTCCGCCGGGTGCGCGGTGGCTGGCTCGCCACCGGCGAGCCCTGGGTCTACGACGAGGCCCGGTTGCGCCGCGTCGCCGAGGCGCGCACCGTCGAGCAACAGGCCATGCGGGAGTACGCGTCGACGCCCGACTGCCGGATGCGGTATCTACGGGAGCGCCTCGACGACACCGGGGCGACCGACTGCGGCCGGTGCGACAGGTGCGCCGACCCGCTGTTCTCCGCAGACGTGTCGACGGCCGCGCTCACCGCCGCGCAGGCGTTCCTGGGCCGCCCCGGCGTGGAGATCGCGCCGAAGAAGCTCTGGCCGACCGGTTTGGAGGCGGTGGGCGTACCCCTGAAGGGCCGGATCGCCCCGGCGGAGCAGGCACTGCCGGGCCGCGCGGTCGGGCGTCTCTCCGACCTGGGCTGGGGTGGCCGGCTGCGCGAGCTGGTCGGCCCGGAGGCGCCCGACGCGCCGGTGCCCGACGACGTGGCCGGCGCCGTGGTGGAGGTGCTCAAGGCGTGGGCGCACGGCGACGACCCGTGGCCGCGCCGTCCGGTGGCGGTGGTCGCGGTCGGATCCCGGCGACGGCCCCAACTGGTCGGCTCGCTGGCCGAGCGGATCGCCGCCGTGGGTCGGCTGCCGCTGCTCGGCGAGGTCGCCTCGGCTGCTCCGGGCGGCCCCGGTGGGCCGCGCGGCAACAGCGCCCAGCGGGTACGCGCGCTGCACGACACCTTCACCGTGCCGGCCGACCTGGCCGACGCGCTGGCCGGGCTGGACGGCCCGGTGCTGCTCGTCGACGACCTCGTCGACTCGGGCTGGACGATGACGCTGGTGGGCCGGGCACTGCGCCGGGTCGGCGCGCCGGGCGTGCTGCCCCTCGCCCTCGCGGTGGCCGGCTGAACGGGTCGCAGCCCTATCCTGGAAAAGTTCCCGGGGCGGGCGGATTGCGACGGTCGCCACGCCGTCGCGGCGTCGACCGGGGCTGGCCAGCAGCGGCGGTACCGTGGGCGACATGACCGATCCGCACTCCGTCACCCGCTCGTACGCCGTCACCGGCATGACGGGCAGCGTGTTGGACGACGGCGGTGCCTGACTCGATCTCCGCCGCGCCGGACCGGAGCACGATCCGGCTGGCGCTGGTGGTCGGCGGTCTGGTGCTCGCCGTGCTGCTCGGCTTCGGCCTCGGTCGCCTGAACACCAACAGCCCCGTCGCCACCGGCGGAATGTCATCGACCGCCGACCACACCCACCCGCCGGGCACCGGCATCCACGATCACGGTGCCGTGACGGGCAGCGACCAGGGCGCGGGCACCGAGCCCGCCGGCCTGTCGATCAGCTCGGCCGGGTACACGTTCGCGCCGCTGGCCAGCGAGTTCCCGGCCGGCCAGCAGGGGCGGCTGCGCTTCCAGGTGCGGGATGCGCAGGGCCGAGCGGTCACCCGCTTCGCCGTGGTGCACGACAAGCCGATGCACCTCATCGTGGTCCGCCGGGATCTCACCGGCTACCAGCACCTGCACCCGACCATGGCGCCCGACGGCACCTGGTCGGTGCCGTTGACCCTCGCCCAGCCCGGCGTCTGGCGGGCGTACGCCGATTTCACCGTGGTCGCGGACAACGGTGGCCAGGCTGCGGTGACCCTCGGCGTGGATCTGGTCGCGCCCGGCGGCTACCAGCCGCGTCCGCTGCCGGAGCCGGCCACCTCGACGACGGTGGACGGGTTCACCGTCGGCTACCAGGGCAGCCCGCAGGTCGGGGCGACGGTGCCGGTCACCTTCCGGATCGAGGGTGCGGGCGGCGTCGCGGCGCTGGAGCGCTACCTCGGGGCGTACGGGCACCTGGTGGCGCTGCGTGAGGGTGACCTCGGCTATCTGCACGTGCACCCGGAAACGGAACTCGTGGACGGGCAGGTGAAGTTCTGGCTGACCACCCCCGGGCCCGGCCGCTACCGCCTCTACCTCGACTTCCAGGTAGCCAACAAAGTCCACACAGCAGAGTTCACCCTCACAGTCCCCTGACCCCCAGGCCTTCCCGGGCCCCCCGCCGCGTCGATCATGAAGTTAGCGACGCGACTCGCCGACACCGCCGCCGCTAACTTCATGATCGACGCGGTGAGGGTGGGTGAGGCGGGGTGGGGTGGGGGGGGTTAGCCGGCGCGGCGGATGGGGCGGCGGGCTAGGTAGCGGAGCAGGTCGCGGATGTGGTGCTTCTCCTCGGCCGGGACGGTGGGGTCGGCCAGCCGGTCCAGGATGGCGCGGACGTCCGCCTCGACCGGGCCGTCGTCGGTGCGTCGTCGGGGCACCGGCCCGGCGTCGGGGAGCCCGAGCGCCCGGAACGCGGCTGCCACCGGCAGATCCAGTGCGGCGCAGAAGCCGCGCACCTTGGCCAGCTCGGGGTAATCCTGCCAGTCGCCGGCCAGCCAACGGAACACGGTCGATCGGCCCACGCCCGTGTGCGAGGCGAGGTCGGTCACGGTCCAGCCGCGCTCGTCGCGGGCGTCATCGATAGCGCGACGGACGAAGCGGGCGAAGGCCATCTGCGGTGTGACGTCTGCGGATCCCATCCGTGTGTGTTTGTTCCCTCCCGGCTGGGCACTGGGATGGTGCCTCACGAGAGTAATACGCCCGCGGCCGGAAACCACTGACTGACCGCACAAACTGTCCCATGGGTGAGACTCTGTCGCCCCGCCGTACTGATGCCAGCACCGAGCGATCATCGTCGTTCTCCACTAGGCTCGGGGCCCGTCCCGGCAGGGCGCTTGTTCGCCTGTCGCCTCCGATCGGACCACCGCCCGAGGAGCACCATGGCTGAACCGAGCCGCCCGCAGCCGTACCAACCCGGTGCGGTGAGTCTCTTCTTCGTCGCCAAGGCCGGCGTCTTCGCCGCCGGGTTCTGGATCTGGTTGCTGCTGCTGGTGCTCCGCACCGACGCGGCGACCGGTGCACACGTGCTGGCCGCCACCGGCGCCATCACCACGACGCTTGTCGCAGTGGTGCTGGGCGCTCGGATGGCGTTGCAGCACAACGCCGCCATCCGGCACGCCGAGATGAAGAAGCTGCTCGTCGACATCTCGTGGAACGCCTTCGCTGCGGCTGGCAATGCCGAGAGCGCGGGCAAGGTGGTGCCCTTCCCGACCATCCCGGCCGAGAACGACCGGGCCAGCCAGCGGTCCGGGGACCGAATGTCGGTCTTCGATCGTGGCCCCGGCGGTCGCAGCAGCAACGGCGACCGGCGACGCTGAGCCGTCGTGCGCGGGACCTGCTAGGCGACGGGCGGCTCGTCGGCAGCGAGCAGGGATTCCAGGCGGGGTGTGACACGCCACTGGTCGACCAGCTCGCGGTACTCCGCACGCTGGGGGTCGGTGGCGCCGGTGCCGGTGCGGCGGGCGCGGATCAGCAGGTTGCGCGGGGTGTGCTGGGAGTCCACGAACTCCACCACCTCGGCCCGGTAGCCGTGCACCCGCAGCAGCCCGGCGCGCAGCGCGTCGGTGAGCACGTCGGCGAAGCGCTCGCGCAGGATGCCCTGTCGGGTCAGCAGCTCGTACGGCGTCGGGGCGGGCTGGGCGCGTAGCTGCTTCGCCAGGTCGTGATGGCAGCACGGCGCGGCCAGCACCCAGCGGGCCTCCCAGCGCACCGCGCGGGCCAGCGCCTCGTCGGTGGCGGTGTCGCAGGCGTGCAGCGCCAGCACCAGATCCGGCGCGGGGTCGACGACCGCGTCGGCGATCGACCCGGCCACGAAGCTGACCTTGTCGGCCCAGCCCAGTCGCTGTGCCAGTTCGGTGTTGCGCCGTCGCTGGTCCTCCCGGACGTCCACACCGATCAGCTCGACGTCGAGCCCTCGCCCGGACAGGTAGCGGTACGCGGCGAAGGTCAGGTAGGCGTTGCCGCAGCCCAGGTCCACCACCCGCAGCGGGCCGGTCAGCTCGTCGGGCAGGGTCGCGGCCAGGGCCCGCAGGAACGCGTCCACCTGGCGGCGCTTGGCCGCCGAGCCGCCGATCTCGGCGAAGATCGCATCGCCCGGGTCCAGCAGGTACTCCTTCGCCCGGTCGTGCCCGCCCGGCGTCTCCGCCGGTCGGGCCGTCGCCGCGCGGTGCACCTGCGCCTCGCCGGACTTGGTCACTCGCAGTTGGAGCGTCGCGTCGGTCGTCTCGACGTGCCAGTTACCGAACGGCTCGGCCAGCAGTTCGTCGACCGCCGCGGCCGACTCCGGACCGAGGGCGACATTGCGGGTGTACGGGCGTGCGCCGTCGGTGGTGGCGATCTGGAGCCGGGGCCCGGCCTTGAGCGTCACCGGCCGCAACTCGGCCCGGATCACCGTGGGACGGCGACCCCGTCGACGCCCGGCGGCGACTGCCCGGGTCAGCGTGGGGTTGAGCAGCAGCGTGCGGACCTCGGTCAGGGCGGCGTCCAGTGGTTCCGGCATCGTTCCATCTTCGGCAGGTGGGGCGGGAAGGGAACATCCCCCGTACCGCGCGCAGGCGGTGCGGGGGATGTCGAGTGGATCGGTGAGTGTCAGTCTGCGGTCGCCTCGGCCGGCGTACCCGCGCCGGAACCGCCAGCACGACGGCGCCGGCGGCGACGCGGCTTCGACGGCTCGCCGTCTGCGGCTGCCGCCGGCTCGGCCGGTGCCGTGTCGGCGGAGATCACCGCAGTCGCCTCGCCTGCGACCGGCTCGCCGGCCCGGCGGCGACGCCGACGGCGCGGGGTACGGGTGGCTTCGTCACCGGCGGTGTCCACGGGTGCCTCGGCGGCCGGCGTGCCGGCGTCGGTGCGGTCGCGGCGGCCGTCGCCCCGGCCACGGCGCTCGCCTCGGCCCTCGCTCCGACCCTCGCTCCGACCCTCGCCCCGGCTCTCACCGCGTCGGGACCCCCGACCACCGCTGTCGCCCCGGCGGGAGCGGGTCGTCCCACCCAGGTCTTCCTCGATCTCGGCGGACAGCCCGGCCCGGGTGCGCTCGGCGGTGGGCAGCGTGCCGCTGACCTCGGTGGAGATGTGCAGGTCGGTGTAGAGGTGCGGCGACGTGTGGTACGTCTCCGGCGGCTCGGGCATGTCCAGACCGAGGGTCTTGTCGATGATCCGCCAGCGGGGCATGTCGTCCCAGTCGACGAAGGTCACCGCGACGCCCGTCGCTCCGGCCCGGCCGGTCCGGCCGATCCGGTGGGTGTAGGTGTCCTGGTCTTCCGGGCAGTCGTAGTTGATCACGTGGGTGACGCCCGTGACGTCCAGACCTCGGGCTGCCACGTCGGTGGCGACCAGAATGTCGATCTTGCCGGCCCGGAAGGCCCGCAGCGCCCGCTCCCGCGCGCCCTGGCCCAGGTCGCCGTGCACCGCGGCGACCGCGAACCCGCGGAAGTCGAGGTCCTCGGCGACCCGGTCGGCGGCCCGCTTGGTACGCGTGAAGATCATGGTCAGCCCGCGCCCCTCCGCCTGGAGGATGCGCGCCACCACCTCGACCTTGTTCATCGAGTGGGTGCGGTAGACCAGCTGCTGGGTCTGCGGCGACGGGCCGGTCTCGGCGGTGTGCCCGGCGTGGATCGTCATCGGCTGGCGCAGGAAGCGCCGGGACAGGGTGACGATCGGGTCCGGCATGGTGGCCGAGAAGAGCATGGTCTGCCGGTCTTCCGGAAGCATCGCGAGGATCTTCTCGACGTCGTCGAGGAAGCCCAGGTCGAGCATCCGGTCGGCCTCGTCGAGGACGAGTGCGCGCACCCGGTCCAGTCGGAGGTGCTTCTGCTTCTGCAGGTCCATCAGTCGCCCGGGGGTGCCGACCAGGATCTCGACGCCCTTGCGCAGCGCGTCGATCTGCGGCTCGTACGCCACGCCGCCGTAGATCGGCAGCACCCGGACGCCGCGCGTGCGGCCGGCGGCGGCCAGGTCCTTGGCGACCTGGATGCCCAGCTCACGGGTGGGAACGACGACCAGCGCCTGGGGGACGCCGTCGCTGCCCTCGCTCGGCGCGAAGACCCGCTCCAGCAGCGGGACGCCGAAACCGAGGGTCTTGCCGGTGCCGGTGGGGGCCTGGCCGATGAGGTCGACGCCGCGCAGCGCGATCGGAATCGCGTACTCCTGGATGGCGAACGCGCGGGTGATGCCGGCCGCGGCCAGCGCCTCGACGGTCTCGTCGCGGGCGCCGAGTGCGGCGAAGGTGGGTGCCTCCGGCCGAACCGGGGCGGTGGGTGCCAGTTCCTGGCCGTCCATCAGATCTTGAATCAGCTCGCTCATGTGGATGTGGGGGTGCCCTCTCGTGGGTGCGCCCCGTCATGTCCTCAGGGCGCGTTCGGTATGACGCGGGCCACACGGTCGGGGGCAGACTGCCGAGCCGGACCGGGCCGCACGCGCGCCGCGGGCTGAGCTTCGATCAGATCGGCGCCCACGGCAACTGCTCTATGCTACCTGAACAGGCAACCTCACGTCCCGATTCCCGGGCGGCCAGCCGCCACGCGGGGGCAACAATTGTGACCTGTGCCACACATTCTGCGACGCCGTTCCGTGCCCCGCACGGGCCACCCGGCCGCGCCCGCACGGTAGCCTGCGCTCGTGTCCGCGCCGACCACCCCCGGTCCCGCCGTCGCCGACCTGCTGGGCCTGGTCGCCTTCGGTGAACTGCTCGCCTTCGAACGGATGGCCGGCGACGCCCGACTGGCCCCTGACCTGCACCGCCGTGCCGGGCTGAGCGAGATGGCAGCCGCCGAGATCGCCAACTACCGCCGGCTCGCCGACCGGCTCACCACGCTCGGCGTACGACCGCAGGACGCGATGGCGCCCTACGTGGAGCCGTTGCAGGCGTACCACGACTCGACCGAGCCACGGGACTGGGCGGAGGCGGTCACCAAGGCGTACGTCGGCGACGCGATCACCGACGACTTCATCCGGGAGATCGCTGACGCCCTCGACGAGCCCGACCGGGCGCTGGTGCTGGATGTGCTGCACGGCTCACGCTATGCGGAGTTCGCCGCCACGGAGATCAGGGTGGCCGTAGTCGCCGACCCCCGGGTGGCCGGTCGGCTCTCCATGTGGGCGCGGCGGCTGGTCGGTGAGGCGTTGTCCCAGGCTGGCCGCGTCGCTGCCGAGCGGCCCGCACTCACCGCGCTGATCGCGCACGGCGACCGGGTCGACGTGCCGGGGCTCTTCGGGAGACTCACCGCCGCGCACACCGCACGGATGGCGAACGCCGGGCTGAACAACTGACCACTGCGGTCCCGGCCCGCGGCAGGTGGGCGACGCCGACCTGCCGCGATGGCCGGACCAGTCAGCGGACGGTGAAACCGACCGATCGGGGCGACGCCTCGGCGATCTCGACGTAGGCGACCTTCTCGACCGGAACGATGACCCGCCGGCCCTTCTCGTCGGTCAGGGAGAGCGTGCCGCCATTGCCGGCGAAGGCGTCGGTCACGATCTGCTCGATCTCGGCCGGCGACTGCGCGCTGTCCAGAACCAGCTCGCGCGGCGCGTACTGCACGCCGATCTTGACCTCCACTGTGCCTCCTCAACTGGGGCGAAAGAACCGCCCTGCGAAGGCTATCCGATCAACGGGGCAGTGGTCAGGCTGACTCACCTTGCAGCGGGAAGCTGGCGATGCCCCGCCACGACAACGCCGCCACCAACGCCTCGGCCTCGGCCTTCGGCACCTGCCGGCCCCGGGCCAGCCAGAACTGCGCGGCCGTCTCCGCCGCGCCCACCAGGCCGGAGGCGAGCAGCTCGGCGTGCGACCGGCTCACACCGGTGTCCGAGATGATGGTGTCGGTGATCGCCGCGATGCAGCCCTGCTCGACCCGCTCGACCCGCTGCCGCACGGCCGGGTCGTTGCGCAGGTCCGATTCGAAGACGAGGCGGAACGCCTCGCTCTCGTGGTCGACGAAGTCGAAGTACGCCCGAACCGACGCGCTGACCCGCTCCTTGTTGTCGCTGGTGCCGTGCATCGCGTCCTGCACTTTGGCGACGATCGCGTCACAGTGCGTGTCCAGCAGGGCGAGGTAGAGCTCCATCTTTCCCGGGAAGTGTTGGTAGAGCACCGGCTTGGAAACCCCGGCCCGCTCGGCGATGTCGTCCATTGCCGCGGCGTGGTAGCCCTGTGCGACAAACACCTCCTGCGCGGCCGCGAGCAGCTGCTTACGCCGCGCCGAGCGGGGCAGGCGGGTGGGCCTGCCGGCGGTTTGTGCACCGTTCCCCACTGCGGTCATGGGATCCTCCGAGTTCTCCGTACGAGCCGGCATTTTCCCCCCAGACCGAGACGGCCCGCGACCGCGTCGTGGAAATGGCCCGCCGCTGTAACTTATCGCCACTCTCCCCACACGGTAGCCTCAGCGAGGGCGACCAAGGAGCGCGCGGTGAGTGAAACAGGGCAACCCGGAGCCGCCATCCCGGGAGAGCACGGTGACGGAACGGGTCAGCACGACGACCCGGGTCGTTCCGGCGGCGGGTGGGTGCCCCCGGCGGGCGGGTGGTCCCGGGCCGCCGAGCGCGAGGACGCCCGGGAGCAGGCGCCGCGCTGGCAGCCCGACCCCGCGTCCGGCTGGCGCGCCGCCTCCGCGAGGCACGGCGACCTGCCGGCCCCGCTGGGCGGTTTGTCCGCTGCCGAGTCCGAGCCCCCGGCGCGCGTCAACGGCCACCACACCAACGGCGTCCACGCGGACGCCGAGGCCAACGGGGTGGGGCAGGCCAACGCCGACACCCATGGGGTACGCCATCCCGGTGCCGACCTTTCGTCGGGCCGCCCCGCGCCGGTGAGCGCGCCGCCCGGGCTGACCGCCGAGGCCCGGCCCGACGCGGCCGGTGACCGACTGGTGGTGCCGGCCCAGCGGCCCGCACCGCCGCCGGAGCAGGCACCCGACGACACCGACCAGACGCGGCACTCCGCGGCCGATCCGGCCGGCCCGCGCAACACCCGCTGGGCCGATCCCGGGCTGCCCACCTCGACGCCGCCGGCCGTCCAGGTGCCGCCCGTCGGCACCGCCGCCTCGGGCTTCGAGGTCCCGCCGGGTCTCCGCGCGCCCACCGGCGAACGGTCAGCCGCCGACGCCCCGCGCGCCTGGCGTGAGCCGCTGGCACCCGAGGCTTCGGCCGAGCCGGACCGGTCAGCCGGGCACGCCGACGACTCCGTGCCCGACCGCCCCGCCGGGGACGTGCACCGGGCCGGGGAGTCGGCGACCATCGAACCGGACTGGTCCGGGCCGAGCTGGAACCACCCGAGCCGGGGCAGTGGATGGGCGCCGCCCTGGTCTCGCCAGGATGGTGAGCCGGCCGATCGTCAGGCGCGGGACGAGCCCACGCCCGAATGGGTCGCCGAGCCCAACGTGCCGTACGAGCCGGTGCGGGCTGACCAGCCCCGCCCGTACGAGCCGGTGCGGGTGGATCCGCACCGGGCGTACGACATGGCCCGGGACGACCCGGCGACCGAGCCCGGCGCGCTCGCGCGGCCGTCCTGGGCCGGCGAAGGCTCCGCGACCACCACGCCTGCCCAAGCGTCCCGACCCGAGCCTGTCGAGCGGCGCTCGTGGGCCGGCGGGGCGGCACCCGAACGGACCAGCGCGCCGCCCGGGGAGCGACCGTCCTGGGCCGCCCCGGCTCCGACGAGCGCGCCGGTCGACCGGCCGCCCCGCGCAGAGGGCGCGGATCCCACTCCGACCAGTGGCCCGCCCGTGTCGCCGCGCAGCCCGTCGCCGGCCGCCGAGCGCCCCACCTGGGCCGACGGCCGCGCGCCCACCAGCGGCCCACCCGCCGACCGGCCGTCCTGGGCTGGGGGTGCGGATTCGGCGCCGATCAGTGGCCCGCCGTCCCGACCTTCCTGGGCTGGGGGCGCGGATTCGGCGCCGACCAGTGGCCCGCCGTCTCGGCCGTCGTGGGCTGGGGGTGCGGACTCCGCGCCGATCAGTGGTCCGCCGTCCCGGCCGTCCTGGGCCGGTGACCCGACGCCCATCAGCCCGCCTCCCGGTATGCGGCCGTCCTGGGCCGGCCCGGCGCCGGACGACAGGCCAGCGCCGACCGACCCGCCGCCGGCGCCCGCCGGCCCACCCCCGACGCTTACCGACGCGCCACCGACGCCGGTCGTGCCGCCGGTCGCGTCGCCGCCGGTCCGAGCGGCGGAGCGGCCCTCCTGGGCAGGCGGATCGCCGACGACCCCGGCGAGTTCGGGTGCCGAGCGGCCCGACTGGTCTGAAGGGCGCATTCCCGCCACCTCGACCGAGCGGCCGTCCTGGCCGGCTGTCCGGCCGCCAGACCCCCGCGCGAGCGACGCCGGCGAGTCGCCCGGCCCGCTCCGGCCGGAGGCGCGCCCGGCCGCCGCACCGTTCCGGCTCCGGCCGGCGACTCCCGAGCCACCCGGTCCGCCCCTCGCCGAGCCGCCCCGCACCGCCTCCTCGGCGACCGGTCCGTTGCCCACCGGCTCTCAGCCGCCCTTGGCCGGTGCCGCCCCAGCTCCCGCCATCGGCGGGCCCGGGCGTCACGACCGGCCCTCATCCGCGTCCGCCCCCGCCTACGCTGCTCGCCGGTCCGCCCCCGACCCGGCGTCGCCGGCCGACCCCAGCGACGGCGGCCCACGGCAGGACACGACGGCGGTGCTGCCGCAGCGCGTCCCCGCGGAACCGGACGTGCCCGTCGTGCCGGAGCCGCCAGCCGTGGAGCCACCCGCCGAAACCCCCGAACTCGCTCGCATCGCCACCCACCTGCGACGTGACGACGAACCCGCACCGCTGCGGGAGCGCCCCGAAGGGTTCGACGTCAACGCCATCCTGGACGCCGTACGGGAGGTGGCCGGTGTGCGCGACGCCGCGCTGCGGCGTACCCCGGCCGGCGCGCACAGCCTCCGACTGGACCTGGCTGACGGGGCCGACCCGGCCGAGGTGAGTCGGCAGGTCGCGCGGTTGCTCCAGGAGCGGATGGGGCTTGCCGCCGCCCCGCAGAACGTGCCCGGCCTGCCGACCACCCCGCCCCCACCGATCCGCCGCCGCGCGGCCGAGCCCCGCTCCGTCGAGCGGCCTGCCGCGGTGCCCACGGGCGTCGACCCTCGCGACATCGCCGCGCAGGCGCGACCGGCTACCGAGGGATCGGCGGCCGGTCGGCCGGTGGGGGGTCGGGTCGAGGCCACGCCGGTTGACCCGGAGCGGTGGGCCGGGTCGGACGCCGCGCGTCGACGCCGGGCGGGCACTCCGCACCGGGGCCGGGCGACAGTGGAGGAGCCCGGCTCGGTCTCGGCCGCGCCCGCCGGTGCGGCCACCGGCAGCCCGGCGACGGCGGGTACGTCGTACTCCGGTGGTCAGGTGACCACGACGGAGTCGGCGCCCTCCCGCCCGCTGGACACCGGCGGCGCGCCGGGGCCGCGGGTGGTCATCGACCATGTGCAGGTCAGCACCTTTGGCCTGGACGCCAACGTGGAGGTCCGGCTGCTCGCCGGAGCCGACAGCGCCGCCGGGTACGCGACCGGGCCGGCGGTGGACGGCTACGTGCTGCGGCTCTGCGCGGTAGCAGCCGCCGCAGCGGTGGACGAGTTGCTCGGCGGCGCAGAGAACGCCGAGCGCGGGCGCTGCTTCGTCGAGCACGCGGCGGTGGTGCCGTTCGGCAACTGCGAGGTCGCCACCGTGGTGGTGCTGCTGGTCTGTGAGGGCTGGGTCGAGCAGCTCGCCGGCTCGGCCCTGGTCGCCGGCGACCCGCGACAGGCGGTGGTTCGGGCGACGCTGGCGGCGGTCAACCGTCGGCTGGAGGCGCTGCTGTCCTGAGTGGTCCGGGGCAAACTAGAGGTATGAAGCGCGCGACGCTCTGGCCGGACCATCTCCTCCCCGAGGCCGCCGTCCCGCCGCCGTGGCCGGGTCGGGAGGTCCGCCTCGACGGCGTGGTCACGTACGTGCGGGACACGCCCGCCACGACCGTCGGCGCGGAGCCGGCGCTGTACGTGCACGGGCTGGGCGGTTCGTCACAGAACTGGACGGACCTGGCCGGGCTGCTCGCTGACCGTCTGGACGGTCAGGCCATCGACCTGCCGGGGTTCGGTCGTAGCGGACCGGGTCGCCGCTACACGATCCCGGCCTTCGCCGATCTGGTCATCCGGTGGATCGAGCACTCCGGTCGGGGGCCGGTCCACCTGTTCGGCAACTCGCTGGGCGGCGCTGTCTCGGTGCAGGTGGCCGGGCTCCGGCCCGACCTGGTCCGTACGCTCACCCTGATCTCTCCGGCGCTGCCGTTTCTGGACTTCCGGCGTTCGTTGCAGGGTCGGATGCTGCCGGTGCTGGTCATTCCCGGTGGTGAGCGGTTGGTCGCGCGGCACCTCACCCAGCTCGCACCCGAGGTGATGGCCCAGCAGGTGTTGGAGGCGTGCGTCGCCGACCTGAGCCGCATCTGTGCCCAGCGCCGGGCCGAGGCGTTGGAGGAGATCCGGGTGCGCTACCAGGCGGCGCACTACGCGGCCGCGTACGTCCGGACGTTCCGTGGGCTGGTCTCCAGCTTCCTGCGGGCGTACCTGCCGGGGCCGGGCTCGCTGTGGCGGCTCGCCGGGGCGGTACGCGCGCCGACGCTGGTGGTGGGTGGCCGGCAGGATCGCCTGGTCGACGTGCGCGTCGCGCCGCAGACCGCCCGGGTCATCCCGGACAGTCGGCTGCTGATGCTGAACGGCGTCGGCCACGTGGCGCAGTTGGAGGTGCCCCGGCTGGTCGCCCGCGCGGTGGTCGGTCTGCTCGCCGAAACGGAGGAGGCCGGCCGGCGGCCTGATCTGGCAGGCTGAGCGGGATGCCCAGTTCCGCTCGCCGTCACCGACGCTTCGCGCTGATCGCCCAGTTGGTGGCGGTGGTGGTGGCTGTCGTCGCTGCGGTGACCGTGGTCGCCGAGGGGCCGGGCAGGAAGCCCGATCGGCTGGCCGCCGAGGAGGTCGGCCCGCCGCCGCTGGTGGCCGGGCCGCTGCCGCCGTCACCGTCACCGTCGGCGGAGCCGTCACCGTCGGCGACAGCCGTGGCCCCGTCGAGCCCGCCGCCGGTGCTGCGGATGCCCGGTGCGGTGCCGACCGCGGGGACGGGTCGGTTCGGTTACGACGACCGCACCGGCCCGGTGCTGGGTCGTGCGGGTGGGCTGCGCACCTATCGGGTGGCGGTCGAGGCGGGCAGCAACGAGGACGTTGCCGCGTTCGGGCAGGCGGTCGAGACGGCGCTGACCGGTCCGGGCAGTTGGGTCGACAGCGGCCGGCTGCGGTTGCGGCAGGTGCCGGGGGCCGCGGCCAGGGACTTCACGGTCTATCTGGCGACCGCCCGCACGGCGGGCCGGATGTGTGCCGCCGGTGGGGTGAACATCTCCGTCGGCGGACGGCCGTACACGTCCTGCCGTGCGCCCGGTCAGGTGATCATCAACCTGGATCGGTGGCGGCTGTCCGTGCCGCACTTCGTCTCGGCGGGCGTGCCGCTCTCGGTCTATCGGACGTACGTAATCAACCACGAGGTGGGTCACCAGTTGGGCCACCGGCACGAGCGCTGCCCGGGTGCGGGCCGACCGGCGCCGGTGATGATGCAGCAGACGCTCTTCCTCAAGGGGTGCCGGGTCAACCCGTGGCCGTACCTCGACGGTCGGCGCTACGCCGGCCCTCCACTCTGAACCGCTAGCAAATCGCCCTCCATCAGGTGTCTTGCGTTAATAGCGGTAAAAGCGGAGAAATGCCCGAATAATCTGGCACGCTGGACATCATGACGCCGTCGTCCCCTTACGGCCCACCGGAGCCGCCCGACCCATCGGGCCGACCGGCGTACGGGAGTGTGCGTCCCACGCTCGTCCGTATGCGTCGGCGACGCCGCCGCAGTCTGCTGCTCGGCGTGCTCGTGCTCGCCACCGCGGTCGGCGTGACACTGGGCCGAGGCGGCGAGCCACCGGCCGAGGTGCCGGCGGAGACCCAGGGCGGGATGGGCCACGGCGGCGGGGTGGGCGCCCATCCGGCACCCACCGGTTATCCGTCGGTGGGCGCGGGCCGGTTCACCGCGGCCGACGGCGAGACGCCCGTGCACGGCGAGGACGGGCCGTTGCGCCGCTACCGGGTCGTCGTCGAACGCGGCGCCGGCCAGGACGCCGCCGCGTTCGCCACCAGGGTCGACGAGGTGCTGGGCGACCCGCGCAGCTGGATCGCCTCCGGTGAGCTGCGGGTGCAGCGGGTGGCCGACGCCGGCGCCGCCGACTTCACCATCTACCTGGCCACGCCGGTCACCTCCGAGCAGATGTGCGCCGAGGGCGGGTTGACCACCGAGCGCTACACGTCCTGCCGGCTGCCGGGCCAGGTCATCATCAACCTTGCCCGCTGGCAGGAGGCGGTGCCCGACTACGGTGCCCCGCTGGAGACGTACCGCACCTATGTGATCAACCACGAGGTGGGCCACGAGTTCGGCGAGGAGCACGAGGCCTGCCCGGGCCCGGGGGAGCCGGCCCCGGTGATGCAGCAGCAGACGTACGGGCTGCTGGGCTGCGTGGCGAACGCCTGGCCGTACGTGGACGGCCGTCGCTATGGGGGCGACATCGTCCCCTGATCGACCTGGTTGGGTTATTCCCGCTCCCGCATCGCGGGCCACGTGTCCTCCCTCATGGCCGAGAGGGGGTCCGGCGAGCAACAATGGCGCGGTTCACGCCGCCGATTCCGGGGAGTCCACCGTGTCGTTGCCCCCGCTCGTCGAACCCGCCGCCGAGCTGACCGTTGACGAGATCCGCCGCTACTCCCGCCACCTGATCATCCCGGACGTCGGGGTGGCCGGGCAGAAGCGGCTGAAGAACGCCCGGGTGCTCTGTGTCGGCGCTGGCGGCCTCGGCTCGCCCGCCCTGCTGTACCTCGCCGCAGCCGGTGTCGGCACCCTCGGCATCATCGACTTCGATACCGTCGACGAATCGAACCTGCAGCGCCAGGTCATCCACGGTGTGTCCGACATCGGCCGGTCCAAGGCCGAGTCCGCCGCCGCGTCGATCCGCGAGATCAACCCGCTGGTCAACGTGGAGATCCACAACACCTCGCTGGACCGGGAGAACGTCCGGGAGATCTTCGCCCAGTACGACCTGATCGTGGACGGCACCGACAACTTCGCCACCCGGTACATGGTCAACGACGCGGCGGTGCTGCTCGGCAAGCCGTACGTCTGGGGCTCGATCTACCGCTTCGACGGCCAGGCGTCGGTGTTCTGGGCCGAGCACGGCCCCTGCTACCGGTGCCTCTACCCGGAGCCGCCGCCGCCGGGCATGGTCCCCTCCTGCGCCGAGGGCGGCGTGCTCGGTGTGCTGTGCGCGTCGATCGGTTCGATCCAGGTGAACGAGGCGATCAAGCTGCTCACCGGCATCGGCGAACCGCTGGTCGGCCGCCTGATGGTCTACGACGCCCTGGAGATGGAGTACCGCAAGATCAAGGTCCGCAAGGACCCGAACTGCGCGCTCTGCGGCGAGAACCCCACGGTCACCGACCTGCTGGAAGACTACGAGGACTTCTGCGGCGCGGTCTCCGAGGAGGCCCAGGAGGCGGCGGTCGACTCGACCATCACCGCCCTGGAGCTCAAGGAGTGGCAGGACGCCGGCAAGGACATCTTCCTCGTCGACGTGCGCGAGCCGGCCGAGTACGAGATCGTCCGGATCCCCGGCGCCACCCTGATCCCCAAGGGCGACATCATCTCGGGTGAGGCCCTGGCGAAGCTGCCGCAGGACCGGCAGATCGTGCTGCACTGCAAGTCCGGTGTCCGCTCGGCGGAGGCGCTCGCCGCGCTCAAGGCCGCCGGGTTCCGCGACGCCGTGCACGTGCAGGGCGGCGTGCTCTCCTGGATCAAGCAGATCGACCCGGCGCTGCCCGCGTACTGACCGGCTGGCTCGGGGCGGTGGTGTCCGCCGCCCCGAGCGGTCCCGGGTACGGCGAAACCGACCGGGCGGCCTGCGTCGCCGTGGCAGGGCCGTCGACAACGCGGCAAATCGGCGCGGAAGGGCTCCGAGCAGCCCTGTGACCGAAGCGTCGCAGCCATACCGGGCTGGCCGATTCACCGAGGCGGTATGACGTCTGCGCAGGTAGCGTCACTGCCGTGGTCGACTTGAATGCCGCGATCGGGTTCGTCGTGGCGCATGGGGACGCGGTGGAACGCGCCCGCCTCTCCTGGCTGCGCAACGGTATGCCGCCGCCCCCGGAGGTGTTGGAGACGGCTGAGGTCGGCCAGGCGCCCGACGGCGGTTGGCCCGCGACGTGGGGCGGGGAGGTCGCCTCGGTCGACGCCACGTGCTTCCGGCTCGCCGAGTTGGACGATCTGGGCGGGCTGGCCCGTCCCGCCGCGCGCCGGGCACTGGACTGGTTGGCGTCCCGACAGCAGGCCGACGGCGGCTGGGACGAGGATGCCTCGCTGGTCGGCTCGGCTCCCGAGTGGGCCCGCCCCGGCGACCCGGAGGCCAAGCTCTTCCTCACCGGCAACGCCGGCTTCTGGCTCACGGTCGCCGGCCTGGACGCCCGCGCCTCGGGTCCGCTCGATTACCGCGTCGGCGGGGCGTACGCCGGAGTGGTGCAGGCGGCGGCCCATTCGATCGCCGCGCGGCTGCGACCGGACGGCAGTTGGCCGTCGTTCCTCGCCGCCGGCTGGCTGAGCGCGGCCGTCCTGCACCGCCAGGACATGTTCCAGGAGTCGGCGCGGATCCAGGTGGTGCTCGCCGAACGCATGCCGACGATGTCACCGGGCGACGTCGCCTGGCTGGCGGCAACGCTGCGCCGGGTCGGCATCGACCTCCAGGACTGGATCATGGTGCGGGCCCTGCGGCGACTGACTGAGACCCAGCGCAGCGACGGTGGTTGGGAGAGCGCGGACGGGCACCAGTTCGACGTGCACTCCACGCTGGCCGCGATCCGGGCCTGCCGCCCGGCGACGCTGCCCGGCCAGAAGCCGCCCCGCCAAGTCGCCAGGCCACCCGCCAGCCAGGTCGCCAGGCCACCCGCCAGCCAGGTCCCCGGGCCGCCCGCCCGCCAGGCCGTGCGCCCGCCAGGGCTGGCCGAGACCGCCGGCTGAGCAGCCGCCGCCGAGCCCGGCTGAGCAGCCGGCCGCACGTGCGCCGCTGCGGCTAGCGCAGGTGACCGTCCCCGGTGACGACGTACTTGGTGCTGGTCAGCTCGGGCAGGCCCATCGGGCCACGGGCGTGCAGCTTCTGCGTGGAGATGCCGATCTCCGCGCCGAACCCGAACTCGCCCCCGTCGGTGAACCGGGTGGAGGCGTTCACCATCACCGCCGCCGCGTCCACCCGGGCCACGAAGTCGCGGGCCGCGGTCGCCGAGTCGGTGAGGATCGCCTCGGTGTGCCCGGTGCCGTACCGCCGGATGTGTGCGACCGCCGCGTCCAGCGAGTCGACCACCGCGACGGAGATGTCGGCGGACAGGTATTCGGTGGCGTAGTCCTCGTCGGTGGCCAGCACCACGGCGGCGGAGTACGCGACCACCTCGGGGGAGCCGTGCACGGTCACCCCGGCCTCGGCGAACGCGGCCAGCATCGGCGGCAGGAACGCGTCGGCGACACCGGCGTGCACCAGCAGCGACTCGGCCGTGTTGCAGGTGGACAGCCGCTGGGTCTTGGCGTTCAGCGTCACCGCCACGGCTTTCGCCACGTCGGCGGCGGCATCCACGTAGACGTGGCAGTTGCCGACCCCGGTCTCGATCACCGGCACGGTGGACTCCTCGACCACCGTGCGGATCAGCGACGCGCCGCCGCGCGGGATCAACACGTCGACCAGCCCTCGGGCGCGCATCAGCTCCTTGACCGACTCGCGGGAGCTGGCGTCGAGCAGTTGCACCGCGTCGGCCGGCAGCCCGGCCCCGGCGACGGCGTCCCGCAGCACCGCGACCAGCGCGGCGTTGGAGTGCGCGGCCGAGGACGACCCGCGCAGCAGAGCCGCGTTGCCGGACTTCAGGCAGATCCCGGCGGCGTCCACTGTCACGTTGGGGCGTGCCTCGTAGATGATGCCGACCACCCCGAACGGCACCCGGATCTGGCGCAGCTCCAGGCCGTTGGGCAGGGTCGAGCCCCGGACCACCTCGCCGACCGGGTCGGGCAGCGCGGCCATCTGGCGCAGCGCGTCCGCGATGCCGGCCACGCGGCCCGCGTCGAGGGCGAGCCGGTCCAACACGGCCGCGCTCAGCCCGGCCTCCCGACCGGCCGCCAGGTCCGACTCGTTCGCGGTCAGGATCTCCGGGGTACGCGTGACAAGCGCGTCGGCCATCGCGACAAGTGCGGCGTCCTTGACCGTGCGGGTGGACACGGCCAGTGTCGCGGCGGCTTCCCGTGCTCGCCGCGCCTGCTCGACGACGCTCATCCTGCGCTCCTCACGTGTGCCGTTGCTTACAGCAGTACGAGATCGTCGCGGTGGACGACCTCCCGTTCGTACGCCGGGCCGAGCGCCGCGGCGAGTTCGGAGGTGGAGCGACCGAGCAGCCCGGGCAGCTCCACCGCGTCGTAGTTGACCAGCCCGCGGGCGACCGGAGCGCCGGCGGTGTCGACCAGGTCCACCGGGTCGCCGGCGGTGAACGTGCCGTCCACGGCGGTGATGCCGGCGGGCAGCAGCGACTTGCGTCGACCGACGACGGCGGCCACCGCACCCGGGTCGAGGTGCAGCCGTCCCCGTGGCGAGGTGGCGTGGGCCAGCCAGAACAGCCGGGCCGTCGGGCGCTGCCGCTGCGGGTGGAACAGGGTGCCGACCGGTTCGCCGGCCAGCGCCGGTGCGGCCAGGTCGGCGGCGGTGAGCACCACCGGGATGCCGAAGCCGGTGGCGATCCGGGCCGCCTCGACCTTGGTCACCATGCCACCGGTGCCGACGCCGGACCGGCCGCTGCCGCCGATGGTGACCCCGGCGAGGTCCGCGTCGCTGCGGACCTCCGTGATCCGGGTCGACTGCGGGCGGGCCGGGTCGCCGGTCCAGAGCGCGTCCACGTCGGAGAGGAGCAGCAGCAGGTCGGCGTGCACCAGCGCGGCCACCAGGGCGGCCAGCCGGTCGTTGTCGCCGAACCGGATCTCGTCGGTGGCGACCGTGTCGTTCTCGTTGACGATCGGCACCGCGTGCAGGTCGAGCAGCTTGCGCAGCGTCCGGTACGCGTTGCGGTAGTGCGCCCGCCGGGTCACGTCGTCGACGGTGAGCAGCACCTGCCCGACCGTGCGGCCGTGCCGGGCGAAGCTGGCGGCGTACCGGCCGATCAACAGGCCCTGCCCGACGCTGGCGGCGGCCTGCTGGGTGGCCAGGTCGCGCGGGCGTCGGGTCAGCCCGAGTGGGGCGAGCCCGGCGGCGATCGCGCCGGAGGACACGAGCACCACCTCGCGCCCCTCGGCGGTGAGCCGGCCGAGGGTGTCGACCAACGCGTCGACGCGCTCGTCGGCCAGCCCGCCGGTGGCGGTGGTCAACGAGGAGGATCCGATCTTGACGACGACCCGCCGGGCCGTCGTGACTGCGTCGCGCACCCGACCATTCTGCGTGGTCACGGCCGCGTCGCCCGGAGGCCTTCCCATATGGTGGCCGATTGTGACACCTGACGAGTACGTCGAGGCGGTGCTCGACCTGGTTGAGCGGATCCCGCAGGGGCGGGTGATGTCGTATGGCGGGGTCGCCGACGCCCTGGCCGAGCGCTCCGGACGCACCTCGCCCCGGCTGGTGGGCAGCATCATGGCCCGGCACGGTGGCTCGGTGCCCTGGCACCGGGTGGTCAACGCGTCCGGCCGGCTGCCGCCGGGGCACGAGCGGGAGGCGCGGGCGCGGCTGCGGGCCGAGGGAGCGCCGTTGCGCGGCGAGGGCGTGGACATCCGGGCGGCGGGCTGGTCGCCGGATGAGGGGATGTGACCACCGTCATAACGTGAGTAACATTCGGCCCCATGAACCAGCCGCCGGGTGCTGTCGACCCGCCCGCCGTCGGTCCGCAAGCTGCCGGCTCGCCAGCCGTCGACCCGCCGGTCGGTGGCCCGCTGCCCCGCCCGGTGCACGCCGGCTACGCGCTCGGATCACTGGCCACCGGTGCGTTCGGCACCGTGCCCGGCCTGCTGCTGTTGCCCTACCTGACCGACACGCTGGGCGTGGCCGCCGGGCTGGCCGCCCTGCTGGTGCTGCTGCCGAAGGCATGGGACGTTCTGGTCAACCCGGTTGCCGGGCGGATCTCCGACCGCACCCGGTCGCGCTGGGGTGCCCGCCGGCCGTACCTGCTCGTCGCGGGCCTCGCGCTCGCCGTGCTCTTCGCGGCCATCTTCGCCGCGCCGTTCGGCAACGGCCCGGCTGCCGCCGCGTACGTGGCGTTCGCCTTCCTGGCGACCGCCACCGCGTTCGCCTTCTTCCAGGTGCCGTACGTGGCGATGCCGGCCGAGATGACCGACGACTACACCGAGCGCACCCGGCTGATGACCTGGCGGATCGCCGTACTGGCGCTGGCCATCCTGGTCTCCGGCGCGGTGGCCCCGCTGGTGGTGACCGCCGGCGGGGACGGGGTGGCCGGGCACCGGTGGATGGGCCTGTTCGTGGCGGCGCTCATCGCCATCGGCGCCGTCGGGGCGTTCTTCGGCACCCGCTCCGCGCCGGGCGGCGTGGTGGGTGCCAGCGAGCCGACACTGCGCGCCCAACTCGCCGTGGCCAGTGCCAACCGGCCGTTCCGGGCGTTGCTGATCTGCTTCGTGGTGCAGTCCGCCGGGGTGGCGACCATCCTCGCCGGGGTCAACTATTTCGCCGGGCAGATCCTGCGCGACGAGCGGAGCGGCCCGACCCTGCTGTTCGTCTGCTTCGTCGGGCCGGCGCTGCTGGTGATGCCGCTCTGGTCCCGGGTCGGCGCCCGGCTGGGCAAGCGGGCCGCGCTGATCGCCGCCGCGCTGATCCTCGCCGCCGGGGCGCTCGCCCTGGTCGCCGCCCCGGTGCTGCCAGCGGTCGCCGTCTACCTGGTGGTCGCGGTGATCGGCGTCGGGTACGCCGGTCAGCAGGTGTTCGCGCTTGCCATGCTGCCGGACTGCATCGCGTACGACACGGCGCGCACCGGCCGGCGGCAGGCCGGTGTCTTCACCGGCCTCTGGACCGCCGGGGAGACCTTCGGCCTGGCCCTCGGCCCCGGCATCTACGGGCTGGTGCTCCAGCTCTCCGGCTATGTCTCCTCCGACACCGGCACGGCGGCGGCCCAGTCCGACACGGCCAGGCTGGGCGTCCTGCTCGGCTTCACGATCCTGCCCGCCCTCCTGATAGCGCCGCCGCTCCTGTTCCTACGCCACTACACCCTCACCCCCGCCGTCCTGGCCGCCGCCACGAACCAGCGCCGCGTCGATCAAGGAGTTGTGGTGGGGGACGAAAGCCGCTGACCATCACAAGAAGGGCACCACGACTCCATGATCGACGAGAGCAGGGTTGGGGGCGGGGCTTTGTTCGCCGGCGGGGTTGCTGCGGAGGTTGCTCTTGCTGAGGTTCGGGGACTGCGGGCCGGTGATGCGCCGACGCACGGGGGGCGGCTGTTCGCGTACGTCTACGACCCGGCGGTGCCCGGGCTGGACGACCTCGCCGCGGCTGCGCACCGGGAGAGCGCGCACGTCAACGGGCTCGATCCGACCGCGTTCCCGTCCCTGCTCGCCATGGAGAACGCGCTGGTCGGCGCTGCCGGGCGGGTGCTCGGCGGCGGGCCGGGAACGACCGCGCCGGACGTGGTCGGCAGCGTCACCAGCGGCGGCACCGAGTCACTGATCCTCGCCGTCAAGACAGCCCGGGACGCCCATTCGGAGATCACCGCACCCCGGATCGTGGTTCCGGCGAGCGGGCACGCCGCATTCGCCAAGGCGGCGCACTACCTGCGGGTGGCGCTGGACGTGGTGCCCGTCTCGCCGGACACGCTGCGCCCCGACCCGGCCGCGATGGCCGCCGCGATCCGCCCGGAGACGGTGCTGGTGGCCTGCTCCGCGCCGTCGTACGCGCACGGGGTGGTGGACCCGGTCGCGGAGATCGCGGCGGCGGCGGCCGACGCCGGGGTGCGCTGCCACGTCGACGCGTGCTTCGGTGGCTGGACCCTGCCGTACCTGCGTCGCCTCGGCGCACCGGTGCCGGCGTTCGACTTCGCGGTACCCGGGGTCACCTCCATCTCGGTGGACCTGCACAAGTACGCGTACGCGCCGAAGGGCGTGTCGGTGCTGCTGCACCGCGACGCCGCGCTACGCGCCCCGCAGTACTTCGCGTACGCCGACTGGCCCGGCTACACCATGATCAACCCGGTGATCGCGTCCACTCGATCGGGCGGGCCGATCGCCGCCGCGTACGCCACCCTGCGACACCTCGGCGACGACGGCTACCTGCGACTGACCGCCGCCACCCGGGACGCGGTCGCCGGCCTGGCCGACGCCGTCCGCGCCGTCGACGGCCTGCGGCTGATGGCCGAGCCGGAGTCCACCGTGGTCTGCTTCACCGCGACCGAGGGCGGCCCCGACCTGTTCGTGCTGGTCGACGAGCTGACCGCGCGTGGCTGGCACACCCAGCCCCAGATGTCGTACGCCGGCCTTCCGGCCAGTGTGCACCTCACGGTGACGGCCGCGGTCGCTCCCCGGGTGGCCGAGTTCGGCCCGGACCTGGCCGACGCGGTGGCCGCGGCCCGTGCGGCGGGCCCGGTCGTGCTCCCGCCCGAACTGACGGCCCTTGCGACGTCGCTGACACCGGACGCGCTCACGCTCGAGGTGGTCGCCGGGCTCGCGGCCGGGCTCGGGCTCGGTGCCGGGGACGCGCCGACGCCGGCCCGGATGGCTGTGGTGAACACCCTGCTCGACGCCGCTGCGCCCGCGCTGCGCGAACGGCTGCTTGTGGAGTTCGTCGGGTTGCTGCAACGCCCCACCTGGTAGGCCGGCGCGCGAACCGCCGGTGCCCCGCCCTCACGGGCGGGGCACCAGCAGCTCTCAACCGAGATCGAGGGTCACCCCGTTGTCGTTCTGTGCGAGGTCGCGCCACCTGCGGTCCTGCCGGTCCCAGTGCGAGACGGCGACCACCTGCGGCGCCATGTCCTCCCGCCGCGCCCCTCCGGGAATCAACTGCTGGAACGTGTACCGGCGACTCTCACCGGCAGGTACTCCGGGAAGCATGCACCCGGAGCCCTCAGGGTCCGACGCCGGCGGCTTCCCACACGTCGACCAGTCGCCGCCGGTCGGCTCGCCCAGGCCCAATCCTCTGAGCATGATCCGCTCCGCGTCGTGGGAGCCGGCGTTCTTGACGGTCAGGACGGTGGTGAGATATTGCCGAGCGTCGGACTCGACGAACGCACCCAGCTTGTATGTCATGGACAATCGCAGGTCGGTGAGCCGGGGGTCCTTTCCGAACTTCGTCGGACCGTCGGTCTGGGTGAACCGGTCACCCTCCCACCGGTACGTGCGCAGCTGTTCCTGGGCCCAGTACGCCGGGGTGTCACAGCACGGTTGGAGATCGGCCACCCGCACCTCGATCGAACCGGCGGTGCTCACCTTCAGGCCGCGGATGTCCTCGACCCCGTCGGTGGTCCGGACGACGCGACCGAGTGTCACGATCTGCCCACTGTCGTTTCGGTCGAAGGCGACGACCTGCTTCGCCAACGCCTCGCCGTAGCGGCAGGCGACGACGGCGACTGTCTCGTCGGCGCCGTCACCGTCCAGGTCGGCGTGGCCCACGGGTAGGTCGGTGAGCAGCGGCACGTAGTCCTTGTTCGAACTGGTCGCCAGTCGCACCCTCGAGGTGGTGCAGCTGTCCGGCGCGACCGACGGCCAGGCCGGCAGGTCGAGGCGGGCGGCGAGCAGTTGCGCCCGACTGATCCGGCCGTCCGGGGCGCTGGGAGCGGTCGAGGGTGTCGAGCTCGGTGACTCGGTGGGGGACGTCGTCGGCAGCGGCTCCGTCGTCGGCGGGGCCGTCGGGTCGACCGACTCCGCCGGGACCGGCGCCCTCCGCTCGCTGTTGAGCGCGGCGTTCGCGACGACCGGTGCCAGCGCCAGGACGACGGCCGCCGCGGCAACGGCCACCGCCGTCGTCCGCCGACGACGGCGCAGGGTGCGCCGGGCCTGGTCGGGACCGGGACCGACGACGCGGGTGGTGACATCGGTGCGGTAGACGGTGAACCGCTCGCGCAGCCGAGGATCGAGATCAGACATCGGAAACCCCCTCGGTGTTCTCGTCGAGCAGTCCGGCCAGGGCGGTCCGACCACGGTGCAGCCAGGACTTGACGGTGCCCTCGGCCACGCCTTCCTGAAGTGCGATCTGGTGGACCGACAGGTCGGCCAGGTAGTGCAGGATCACGGCCCGACGGTGGTTGGCGGGCAGCTTCGCGAGCGCCGCGTCGATGGCCACCCGGTCCGGTGTGGGGCCGTCCACCTCGGCCTCGGTCCGTCGCTGCCGGATGAGGTGGTTGCGAGCGGTACGCAGCCGGCGCCAGCGGCTGCGGGCCAGGTTCCAGGCGACCCGCCGCACCCAGGCCACCGGATCGTCGTACCGCACGAGGCGGTCCCAGCGGGCCAACGCCCGACAGAACGCCTCCTGGGCCAGGTCCTGAGCGCCACCCAGATCCCCCGTGTACGCGCACAGTTGGGCGGTGATACTCCGGAAGTGCGCGTGGTAGAACTCGTCGAAGGTGATCGTCACCGCGTTCAGACCCCTGGCGGTCAGCGCCGCAGGTGGTTCGTTGGCACGGGCTCCCATCGTTGCTGTCACTGCCCCTCCCCGTCGCCCCCGGGCCGGTGCCCCTGGGCGCCGGTAACACTCCACAGCAGCGGGTCTGGTTGCGCACCGACCTGCCGCGAATCCGACTGTTCCGCCGCTTACGTCCGTGTCCCCACCGGCACCGGGTCGCGCCCGAGAGCTGTGGTTGACTGTCGGTGGGGGACAGGAGGGAGGCGGTCGTGCAGCTACCGGCAGTGCTCGGCGAGCCGATCCGGTTCGTGCTGAACTGGGGGCGCCGCTACTCGCTCTGGGTGTTCAACTTTGGTCTCGCCTGCTGCGCGATCGAGTTCATCGCCACCAGCATGGGTCGGCACGACTTCATGCGGCTCGGTGTGATCCCGTTCGCCCACGGGCCCCGGCAGGCCGACCTGATGGTGGTCTCCGGCACGGTCACCGACAAGATGGCCCCGGCGATCAAGCGGCTCTACGACCAGATGCCCGAGCCGAAGTACGTCATCTCCTTCGGCGCCTGCTCCAACTGCGGTGGCCCCTACTGGGACTCGTACTCGGTGACCAAGGGCGTCGACCAGCTCATTCCGGTCGACGTGTACGTGCCCGGCTGCCCGCCCCGGCCGGAGGCGCTGCTGCACGGCATCCTGCGCCTCCAGGAGAAGATCGCCGCGGAGCAGGCCGGCATCGGTGGCGTGGCCCGCCCCGACGTGCTCGCTGCGCCGCTGGACACCGCACCCCGCGAAGCCGCCGCGCCGCGCTCCGTCGACTCGCTCACCGCCCCGCCGGTACGCCCACCCACCGCGAGTTGACGCCCGGGCTGGCGGGGCGGGGTTAGCCTGCGCAGCATGAGCAACTCCGTGGACCAGCGGTCCGCCCACATCATCGACGTGCTCACCGAGGAGTTCGGGGCGTCGATGGCGGTGGACCCGGCCGCCTTCCGCCGCAAGTTCCGCAAGATGGCGGCGTCGCCGTTCGCCTTCTACCGGGGCAGCGCCGCGCTCTTCTACGCCGACCAGCGCGGCGACTTCGCCGACGACCGGTTCCTCGACGAGCGGACCGGCCGGGTGTGGATCCACGGTGACCTGCACGCGGAGAACTTCGGCACCTACATGAACGCCTCCGGGCAGCTCGTGTTCAACGTCAACGACTTCGACGAGGCGTACGTCGGGCCGTTCACCTGGGACCTGCGGCGGTTCGCGGCCAGCGTGGCGTTGCTCGGCTACAGCAAGGCGCTCTCCGACACGGTGATCGGTGAGCTGGTGGCCGGCTTCGCCCGGTCGTACCTGACCGAACTGCGGGCGATCGCCGCCGGTGGGGACGACGCGATCGGCTCGATCACCCTGGACAACGCCGACGGAGTGCTGCGTCGGGTACTCCAGCAGGCCCGGCTCAACACGCGGGTCGACCTGCTCGCCGAGCAGACCACCGTGGACAACTACGAGCGCCGGTTCTCGATCGGCGACGGGGTCTTCGAGGTCGACGGTGACACCCGGAGCAAGGTTCTCGCTGCCTTCGAGGAATATCTGGGCACCCTGCCCGCCACCTCGGGCCGGCCCCGCCCGCTGGCGGCGCGGATCAAGGACGTGGTGCTGCGCAAGGGGGTGGGCATCGGGTCGGCCGGGCTGCCGTCGTACAACCTGCTGCTGGAGGGGCACACCCAGGCGCTGGAGAACGACGTCGTGATCTACATGAAGCAGGCGCAGGTGCCGGCGGTGGCCCGGTACAGCACCGACGAGTCGGTGCGGGGCTACTTCCGGCACCAGGGTCACCGGACCGCCGAGTCGCAGCGGGCGTTGCAGGCGCACGCCGACCCGTGGCTGGGCTTCACCGAGTTGGACGGGGCCGGCCAACTCGTCGCGGAGGTCTCCCCGTACGCCGCCGACCTGGACTGGGCCGACGTCAACGAGCCCGAGGAGCTGACCGGAATCCTGGCCGACCTGGGCCGGGCGGTGGCCCGGATGCACTCGGTCGCCGACGACGAGTCCAGTCACGACCTGGTGGACTACTCCACCGAGGAGGCGATCGTGGCCGCGGTGGACTCCGACGAGTCGGGCTTCGTCACCCACCTGGTGGACTTCGCGCACGCGTACGGGGTGCGCGCCCGGCAGGACCACCAGCTCTTCGTGGACCTGTTCCGCAACGGGCGGCTGCCCGGCATCTGACCGACGGCCCGCCCGTTCAGGAGGCGAAGTCCAGCACCACCTTGATGTCGTCCGGACCGGCGGTGTACGCGTCGGCGTACCTGTCCACCGTCACCCGACGGGTGATCAGTGAGCTGAGCCAGACCTGGTCGGCGCGGGCGAGCGCCTGCGCGGCGAGGTCCCAGTGCCGCCGGTTGGCGTTCACCGAGCCGAACACCACGTTGTTCTCCAGCACCAGCTCCCGATTGAGCGCCCCGGCGTCGAAGTCGATTTTCCGGCCACCACTGGACACCCCGGCCAGGCAGACGATGCCTGTCGGGGCCGCCTTGCACATGACGTCGAGAACCACCGTGGGCGCGCCGGTGCACTCGACCACGACGTCCGGCTCGAAGGGCAGATCGTTGACCGGCACTGTGTGGTACGTGGCGCCGAGCGCGGCGACCAACTGCGGCTTTGGCCCCGACGTCGCCCGGTCCAACACGTGGACGGAGAGCCCGCGCTGCGTGCCGAGCAGCGCGGCCAGCAGCCCGATCGGCCCGGCGCCGGTCACCAGGACCGTTTGCGGCTGCCACTCGGCCCGGTGCCCGATCCGCTCGATGTGGTCCCACGCCTTGGCCACCACGCTTGTCGGCTCCAGCAGCACGCCGACCTGGGCCAGCGCCGGGTCGAGCCGGACCGCGAACCGGGGTTCGATCCGCCAGCGGTCGCGGGCGAAACCGGGCAGCGCCTTGATGCCGTGCTCGGTGAACTGCCCGTTGCGGCACATGTCCCACTCGCCGATTGCGCAGTTCGGGCAGGGCACCGGATCGGGGTGTCGGACGACTCCGGCCACCAGGTCACCGGCTTGCAGGGTGCCGCTCGGGTCCTCGATCACCCGTCCCAGCGACTCGTGCCCGATGACCAGGAGGTCCGCGCCGGGCGGCGCCTCGCCGTACCCGCCGGAGATGATCTCGTGGTCGGTGCCGCAGATCCCCACCGCCAGCGCCTCGACCAGGACCGAGCCCTCCTCGGCAGCCGGCTCCGGCTGATCCTCGACGAGGCGCAGCGAGTTGGCGACCCCGGGTTTCACAGTCACAGCGCGCACGCCCCCATCCTTCCCGCCCGAGGGCTGTGCCGCGCCCAAAGCCGGCAGATCGTCGGGCATCGGCGACCAACCGGCGTGGGTCGAGCCCGCACTAGGATCAGCGGCATGACTCCCGAAGCCCTCGGCGCTCGGCTGGTCGCGCTGCTCGCGCCGGTCGAGGCGACCCCGTCGGTCTCCGGCGGGCAGCGGTACGCCCGGGCCACCGTCGACGTACCCCCGGCGAGCTGGTTGGCCGCGGTGCGCGCGGCACGCGACGACACCGAGCTGGCCTGCGACTTCTTCGACTGGCTGTCGGCGGTGGACGAACTGGCCGAGGGCTTCGACGTGGTGGCGCACCTCTGGTCGACCCGGCTGCGGCACGGCGTGCTGCTGCGCACCCGGTTGCCGCGCGGCGCGCCGATCGTGGCCTCGGTTGTCGACGTCTACCCGGGTGCCTCGTGGCACGAGCGGGAGACCCACGAGATGTTCGGCATCGGCTTCGACGGCCACGGTGAGCTGCGACCGCTGCTGCTGCCGCCGGAGTTCGAGGGTCATCCGCTGCGCAAGGAGTTCGTGCTCGCCTCCCGGGTGGCCAAGCCCTGGCCGGGTGCGAAGGAACCGGGCGAGTCGGAGGCCGGCGGTGGCCGTCGACCGATCCGCCCGCCGGGCGTGCCCGCTCCGGGCGAGTGGGGGACCGTCCCCACCCCTGCGGGCGCGGGCGGCGTGGGGGAGGGTCCGCGCGGCGGCACCCCGGCCCGACCCGCCGGTGAGCGACCCGCGCGGCCGTCGCCGGGGGCCCGTCCGGCGCGTACTCCCCGGGCCGCCGGCACCGCCGACGGCCCGGCCCCGGCCGACAAGCCCGCCCTCGACGCCGGCCCGAGCGACAAGGCCGCGCCCGACGCGGCCGCACCTGACAAGCCCGCCCTCGACGCCGGCCCGAGCGACAAGGCCGCGTCCGGCGCGGTCGCGGGCGAGAAGCCCGCGCCGGGCGTCGAGCCGGTCGCGGACCCGGCGGGACGCGACGACCGCACCGACCACGACGGGGGTACGGCCTGATGCCGCTCTGGGTGGAGTTGGTGCTCCGGATCGGCGGCGTGGTGGTCGCGTTCCTCACCCTGCCGCTGCTGGTCGGCCAGGCCGAGCACAAGGTGATGGCGCACATGCAGGGCCGGCTCGGTCCGATGTACGCGGGCGGCTTCCACGGCTGGGCGCAGCTCGTGGCCGACGGCGTCAAGTTCGTGCAGAAGGAGGACATCACCCCGCGCGAGGCGGACCGGGCGGTGTTCCGGCTGGCGCCGGCGGTGGCGCTGGTGCCCTACCTGCTGGTGCTGCTGGTCATCCCGCTCGGCCCGAACGACCTGGTCGGGCAACCGTTGGACATCGGCCTGTTCTTCGTGCTGGCCGTGGTCGGCGTCGGTGTGGTGGCGGTGCTCATGTCGGCGTGGGCGTCGGCCAACAAGTACAGCCTGCTCGGTGGGCTGCGCGGTGCCGCCCAGTTGCTCGGCTACGAGCTGCCGCTGGTGTTGGCCGCCGCGTCGGTGGCGATGGCGGCGGGCACGCTCAGCCTGTCCGGCATCGTCGAGGCGTGGCAGCCGTGGTGGCTCATCTGGCAGGCACCCGCGATGATCATTTTCTTCGTCGCCGGGCTGGCCGAGATCCGTCGGCCGCCGTTCGACATGCCGGTGGCCGACTCGGAGCTGGTCTTCGGGTATATGACCGAGTACACGGGTCTGCGCTTCGCGTTCTTCCTGCTCGCCGAGTACGTGGGCATCGTGGTGATCGCCGCGTTGACCACCGTGCTGTTCCTCGGCGGCTGGCACGGCCCGTTCGCCGACGATCAGTTGGGTTGGCTCTGGACCCTGCTGAAGGTCTTCGCCGTGGCGTTCGTGATCATCTGGCTCCGGGTGTCCTACCCCCGGCTGCGTGAGGACCAGCTCCAGCGGCTCTGCTGGCTGGTGCTGGTGCCGGCGTCCCTCGCCCAGCTGGTCCTCACGGCGGCGGTCCGCGTCGCCCTGTAGAGCCCGGTGATCGCGCTGCGCCCCGTGCCCCACACCACCCACCCCCCACCGCGTCGATCTTGCACTTTCTGCCTCGACGAATGTGGTCAACAGGGCATATCGGCGTCACAAAGTGCAAGATCGCGGGAGGGCTCGGGGTGCCGGGGTGCGCCTGCCGCTCAGCGCAGCGGGGTGTGCGCCGGGTCGACCGGCTCGGCCGGCGGTGGTGGCGGGGTGCCGTCACCGAAGGGGCGGCCACCGAGGGCTTCCCGACCGTGCGGGGTGAGCCAGTTGGACAGGTCGGGGCCGAGCGGGACGATCCCGGTCGGGTTGATGTCCCGGTGCACCTCGTAGTAGTGCCGCTTGATGTGGTCGAAGTCGATGGTGTCGCCGAACCCGGGGGTCTGGAACAGGTCCCGGGCGTACGCCCACAGCACCGGCATCTCGTTCAGCTTCTGCCGGTTGCACTTGAAGTGGCCGTGGTAGACCGGGTCGAACCGGACCAGGGTGGTGAACAGCCGCACGTCGGCCTCGGTGATGGTGTCGCCGACCAGGTAGCGCTGGTCGGTCAGCCGCGCGGTCAACCAGTCCAGCCGGTCGAAGAGCCGGTGGTACGCCTTGTCGTACGCCTCCTGGCTGCCGGCGAAGCCGCACCGGTAGACGCCGTTGTTGACGTCGGCGAACACCACGCCGTTGACCTCGTCGATCTGTGCCCGCAGGTGCTCGGGGTAGAGCTGCGGGGCGCCGTCGCGGTGGTACGCGGTCCACTGCGTGGACAGGTCGAGGCTCATCTGCGCGTAGTCGTTTGTCACCACCTGCCCGGTCGGCACGTCCACGATCGCCGGCACCGTGATGCCGCGCTCGTAGCCGGGGAAACGATTGAAGTACGCCTCCTGGATGCGCTCGATGCCGAGCACCGGGTCGCGCCCGCCCGGGTCGAGGTCGAAGGTCCAGCTCCGGGCGTCGTGGGTCGGGCCGGCCACCGCCATCGAGATGGCGTCCTCCAGGCCGAGCAGCCGCCGCACGATGATCAGGCGGTTGGCCCATGGGCAGGCCCGGCTGACGGCCAGCCGGTACCGGCCCGGCTCGACCGGGTAGCCGTCCCGCCCGTCCATGGTGATCCGGGTGGCGATGTACCGCTGGTCCCGGGTGAACTCGCCGCCCGGCTCGACGTATTTGCCGCCTGCTTCCTCGCCCACGTCACCCTCCTGGTCAGTCAGTGTCTGTTCCCATCCTTGCTGATCTCCAACCTGCTGATGCGTTGAGTCCGGCTACCCTGCCGTCATGACGGATGTGGAGGCGGCGGCGCGCCGCTTCATCGCCGATGTGTGGAACGCCCGCCGGGAGGAGTCGGCGTACGAGTTGATCGCCGACGAGTGCCCGGGGCTGGGCGGCACCGGCCCGGAGGCCACCCTGGCCTGGCACCGCGAGCGGCGGGCGGCCTTCCCGGACCTGCGCTACAAGATCGTGGACGTGGTGGCGGCGGGTGAGCGGGTGGCCGTGCACTGGCGGGCGGCCGGCACCCACGCGGGGCAGTTCGGGCCGGTGCCTCCGACCGGGCAGGTGGTCAGCTACTCCGGGGCGACGTTCCTGCGCTTCGACACGGCGGGCCGGATCGTCGAGGTGTGGAGCTGCAACGAGCTGTTCCAGCTGCTCCAGCAGCTCGGCGTCGAGATGCTCCCACCGACCGTCGTCAGCGGACCCGGGGCCTGATCCAGCGCGTTCGTTCTCCCGACCGACCACGGTACCGCCGCAACCTGCGGGGGGTGGTCGCGCGCACGGGGGCCACAGGGCAGGATGGTCGACATGACCGACCCCAGCGAGCACGGCGACCCGGCCGGTGACGCCCGCGAGCGCGGCCTGCCCGGCTCTGGCCTGGTAAAGGGGCTGGCGGTCACCCTCAAGACGATGACCAGCCGCTCGACCACCCAGCAGTACCCCGATGTCGCCCCCGAGTTGCCACCCCGTTCGCGCGGCGTGATCGCGTTGTCGGAGGAGAACTGCACCGTCTGCATGCTCTGCGCCCGCGAGTGTCCGGACTGGTGCATCTACATCGACTCGCACAAGGAGGAGGTGGCGGTGCCCGGCGCCGCCCGCCCCCGCCAGCGCAACGTGCTCGACAAGTTCGACATCGACTTCTCCCTCTGCATGTACTGCGGCATCTGCATCGAGGTCTGCCCGTTCGACGCGCTCTACTGGTCCCCCGAGTTCGAGTACGCCGAGTACGACATCAAGGACCTGCTGCACGACAAGGACCACCTCGGCCAGTGGATGGCCACCGTTCCGCCGCCGCCCGCGCACGACCCCAACGGCGAGCCGGCCAAGGAGGAGACCGCCGCCGCGCGCAAGGCCGCCGCGCGTCCGACCGCCCCGGCGGTACGCCCCGAGCCCGGCTCCGCGTCGTGACACCGCATAAGGTGGATCGCGCCGGGAGGGCGGCTCGGTGACCGGCGCGGATCTGCTGCTGCTCGCCCTGGGCGCCGTCGCGGTCGGTGCCGGCGTGCTGGTGGTGACCACGAAACACCTCGTCCGGGCCGGGTTGTACCTGGTGGTCTGCCTGGGCGCGTTGGCCGGCGACTACCTGGTGCTCAGCGCCGAGTTGGTCGCCTGGGTGCAGGTGCTGATCTACGTGGGCGCGGTGGTGGTGCTGCTGCTGTTCGCGGTGATGCTGACCCGGGCTCCGATCGGCGCGTCCGACGACCTGGACCGGCCCGGCTGGCCGGCCGCGTTGATCGGTGGTGGCGCGGGGCTGGGGCTGACCGTCCTGTTGGTCGACGCGTACCGCTGGAGCACCGTCACGCTGCCTGACGCGGGCACCGCAGAACGGCTCGGGGAGCAGATCTTCGGGGCCTGGGTGCTGCCGTTCGAGGTGCTCTCCGTGCTGCTGCTGTCAGCCCTGGTCGGTGCGGTGGTGCTGTCCCGGCCGGACATCGGCCGGCCGGGCCCGCAACGCGATGGCACGGCAGCGCCGACCGGCACGGCGGCCGACGTGGACTCCGGGGGGCGCCGGTGAGGCCGGTCATCCCGTACGTCACCGCCGCGCTGCTGTTCGGTCTCGGCGTGTACGGCGTGCTGCGCCGTCGCAACGCCGTGCTGGTGCTGATGGCTGTCGAGCTGATGCTCAACGCGGTGAACCTCATCCTCGTCACCGCGGACACCACGGCCCGCGCGGTGCTGCCGCACTCCGGTCAGGTCTTCGCGCTGTTCGTCATCGTTCTCGCCGCCGCCGAGATCGGGGTGGGGTTGGCGATCGTCCTACAGCTCTACCGGATGCGGACGACCGTGGCGGTGGACGAGGTGCCGCTGTCCGAGCCCGCCGACCCGCCGCAGGCCGTCGCTGGTCGGGAGCCGGCAACCGCCGGCCGGGACGCGGAGGTGGGCCGGTGAGCGGGCTGCTCGGGGCGCTGCTGCCCGCCGTACCGCTGGTCGCCGGTCTGGTCGGTCTGCTGCTGCCACCGGCCCCGCGTCATCCCGGCGGTGCGGAGAGCGGCGACCGCGCCCGGATGTTGGCCGTCGCGCTCGGCGTGACCGGTGCTGCCGGCGCGCTGGCACTGGCCGTCGCGCTGCTCGTCACAGTCGACTCCCCGACGGAGACGTCGACGACGTGGATCGACCTCGGTGGGCTGACGGTGACCCTCGGCGTACGGCTGGACGGCGCCGCCGCGCTCGTCGCCGTCGCGGTCACCGCGGTCGCCCTGGCCGTGCAGGTCTACTCGATCGGCTACCTGCGGCGAGGCCCACACGACGACATCGACGTCGACCACCGCTACCCGCCGTACGCCGCGCAGATCAGCCTGTTCACCGCTGCCATGCTGCTGGTGGTGGTCGCGGGTGACCTGGTGATGCTGCTGGTCGGCTGGGAGGTGATGGGCCTCTGCTCGTACCTGCTCATCGCCCACGACCGCCGACTGCCCGGCGCGCCGGCCGCCGCGATGAAGGCGTTCCTCGTGACCCGGGTCGGTGACGTCGGTTTCCTGCTCGGCATCGCGCTGCTCGGCGTGTCGGCGGGCAGTTTCCGGATCGCCGACGTGCTCGCGCACGACCACAGCGGCGCGACCCTGACCGCCGCCGGTCTGCTGCTGCTCGCCGGGGTGGCCGGCAAGAGCGCCCAGTTCCCGCTGCACACCTGGCTGCCGGACGCGATGGCCGGCCCGACGCCGATCTCCGCGTTGATCCATGCCGCGACGATGGTCGCCGCCGGGGTGTACGCGGTGACCCGGCTCTACCCGCTGTTCACGGCGGCGCCGGTGACGCTGACCGTGCTCGGGGTCATCGGCTCGATCACCCTGCTGCTCGGCGCGCTCGCCGCCACCGCGCAGGACGACCTCAAGCGTGTGCTGGCCTGGTCGACCGTCTCCCAACTCGGCTACATGACTGGAGCGCTGGCGGTCGGCTCGCCGTCGGCGGCGCTGTTCCACCTGCTCACCCACGCGGCGTTCAAGGCGCTGCTGTTCCTCGCCGCCGGCGCGGTGATCCACGCGGTGGGCAGCACGCTGATGTCGGAGATGGGCGGGCTGCGTCGCAGCATGCCGGTGACGTTCTGGTGCACGGTGGTGGGCCTGGGCGCGCTGGTCGGGGTGCCTCCGCTGGCCGGTTTCTGGAGCAAGGAGGGCGTGCTGGCGGTCGCCGAGTCGGCCGCCCGGGAGGGCACCGGGCCGGCACCGTCGTGGGTGGGCTGGCTGGTCTGGGTGGCTGGTCTGGTCGGCGTGGCGATCACCGCCTGGTACGCCGGCCGGCTGCTGCTGCGGGCCTTCTTCGGCGAGCCGCGGCTGCCGCTGGTCCGGCCACACGACCCGCCGGCGGTCATGCGGTGGCCGGTGCTGCTGCTGGCCGTGCCGGCCGCGCTGCTCGGCCTGGCCGGGTTCGTCGGGGCGTTCGCCAACCGGCTGCGCTTCGCCACCGTGCCGGTGGCGGGCGCCGAGGACGGCCTGGTCCACATCGGGCCGGGTCTGCTGTTGCCGCTGGTGTTGCTGCTGGTCGGGGCGGGGCTTGTCTGGCTGGGCTGGCGGAGGGACACCGCCGCCGACCCGGCGGCGGCGCTGGGTCCGCTGCGGCCGGTCTTCGCCCGCGCGTTCCGGCTCGACGACGTCCAACACACCCTTGTCGTACGCCCCATCCGGGCGCTCGCCCGCGCCGCGCGCACCGGCGACGAGTCGGTGGTGGACGGGGCGGTCGAGGGCAGCGGGCGGGTCGCGTCCGGGCTGGGCGCCGGGTTGGCAGCCCTGCACCGCGCAGCGCTGCCCCGCGCCGCCGCCGGGGTGCTGGCCGGTGCGCTGCTGATCGGCCTGGCGGCGACCCTGATTGGAGTCACCCGATGACGTTCGGGCAGGTGTTGCTGGTCGCCGTTCTGGTGGTGCCGGCGCTCGGCGCGGTCGCGGTGGCGGCGACGCCTGGGGACCGGGCGGCCCGGCTGGTCGGCACGGTCGCGGCGGCGCTGACCCTGCTGGCGGCGGTGCCGTTGGTCTTCGGGGGGCGGGGGTGGTTCGCCTGGTCGGCGGGCGCGCCCGCGGTGCGCCCGTGGCATCAGGTGGACCTGCCGTGGGTGCCCGGCCTGGAGTTGCGCTTCCACCTCGGCGTCGACGGCATCTCCTGGCCGCTGGTGGTGTTGACGGCGCTGCTCACCCTGCTGTGCTGCGGGTACACGATGTGGCGGGTGCCCGACGGCGGCAGCGGTCGGGCGCTGGTGGCGTTGCTGCTGGTGGTCGAGGTGGGCATCCTGGGCACCTTCCTCGCTCTGGACCTGGTGCTGTTCTTCCTCTTCTTCGAGGTCGTCCTGCTGCCGATGTACGCGATCATCGCCGGCTGGGGTGGCGCGGACCGGCGTCGGGCGGCCCGCAAGTTCGCGCTCTACACCCTGTTCGGGTCGGTGTTGCTGCTGGTCGGCGTGTACGTCGTGGTCGCCGCCGCCGGCACCGCCGACGTGGTGGCGCTGACCGGTGGCGGCGGGCTGTCCCGGGGCACCCAGCTCGCGGCGTTCACGCTGCTCGCTCTGGCGTTCGCGGTGAAGAGCCCGCTCTGGCCGTTGCACTCGTGGCTGCCCGACGCGCACACGCAGGCCCCGACCGTGGGCAGTGTGGTGCTGGCGGGGGTGCTGCTGAAGATGGGCACCTACGGCCTGATCCGGGTGGCGGTGGGGGTGGCGCCGGAGGGTGCCCGCTGGGCGGCGCCCGTGCTGGGCGTGCTGGCCGTCGCCGCCATCCTGGTCGGTTCGCTCGTCTGCCTGGCGCAGACGGAGGTGAAGCGGCTCATCGCGTACTCCAGCGTGGGGCACATGGGTTTCGTGCTGCTGGGCGTCGCCACGTTGACCGCCACCGGCATCCAGGCGGCGTTGATCGGCAACGTCGCGCACGGCGTGATCACCGGCCTGTTGTTCTTCCTGGCCGGTGCGGTGAAGGACCGTACCGGCACGGGCACTCTCGCCGAGTTGTCCGGGCTACGGGAGACCGCACCTCGGCTGGCTGGCCTGCTCGCGTTCGCGGCGGTCGCCTCGCTCGGCCTGCCGGGGCTGGCCGGCTTCTGGGGGGAGGCGTTCGCGGTGGTCGCGGCGGTGCAGGTGGGCGGCCCGCTGTGGACCACCCTCGGGGTGCTGGCGGCGGTCGGCGGCGCGCTCACGGCCGCGTACTTCCTGCGGTTGTTGCGTCAGGTCACCCACGGCCGGCCGAGCCCGGCGGTGGGCCGGGTCGGTCCCGGCCTGGCCGGCGCGGAGGTGACCGCGTGGGCGCCGCTGGTGCTGCTCGCGCTGGCCATCGGGCTGGTCCCGGCGCTGGTCCTGGGCGTCGCCGAGGCGCCGGTCGACGCGCTGATCGCGGTGGTTTCCCCGTGAGCGCGAGGAGTGAGCCGGTGTTGCGAGCCCCGCAGTCGCGAATGAAGGTGGCTCAGTGACCGCCGTGCAGAGCGTGGACAGCGTGGCGCTGCTGCCGGCGTACCTGGCGGCTGGCACCGCCGTGCTCGTGCTGGTCATCGACCTGCTGCTGGCCCGGCCGGCGGCGACGATCGTGGTGGCCGCGCTCGGCGCGGCCGGCACCGCCGTCGGCTCGGCCCTGGTCGGCGCGGGAGCGCAGCGGCAGACGTTCTGTGTCGGCGCCGACTGCTCCTGGATCTTCGGTGGGCGGGCGGCCCTGGTCGGCGCGGCGGTGGCGCTGCTCACGCTCGGTGTGCTCGGGTTGTCGGTGCCGGCGCTGCGGGCCGGGCGGTCGCCGGTGGGGGAGTACTGCTTCCTGCTCGCCTGCTCGATGACCGGTGGCGTGGTGCTCGGCGCGGCCGGTGACCTGATCACCCTGATCGTGGCCCTGGAGACGTTGACCCTGCCGCTGTACGTGCTGGTCGGCCTGCGCCGGGGCAGCCTGGCCAGTGCCGAGGCGGCGGTGACGTTCTTCGTGGTCAGTGTGGTGGCCACCACGCTGACCCTGCTCGGTGCGGCGCTGCTGTACGCGGTGACCGGCGGGCTGCACCTGGACCGGCTCGGCACGCTGCTCGCCGAGCGGTCGGAGCTGCGGGAGCTGCCGCTGACCACCGCCGCCGTGGCGTTGCTGCTGCTCGGGCTGGCGTTCAAGGTGGCGGCGGTGCCGTTCCACGCCTGGGCCCCGGCCACCTACGACGGGGCGCCGCTGCCGGTGGCGGCGTACCTGTCGACGGCGTCGAAGCTGGGTGGCCTGGTGGCGCTGCTGGCCGTGGTGCAGCGGGCGCTGCCGGCGGACCAGACCGGCCCGGTGCTCGCCCTGCTGGCGGTGCTCACGATGACCGTCGGCAACCTGGTCGCGCTGCGCCAGAGGCGTACGGTCCGGCTGCTCGCCTGGTCGTCGGTGGCCCAGGCCGGCTACATCCTCGCCCCGCTGGGCGCGTTGGCGCTGGCCGCCGGCCGCACGGACGAGGCGCGGTCCGCCGCGTACGCCGCCGCGATGGCGTACGCCGTCTTCTTCGTGGTGTTGGAGCTGGCGGCGTTCGCCGCGGTGACCGCGTTGCGCCCGGTGGGGGCGGACGGCGGCACGCTGGAGGACCTGCGCGGGGCGGCTCGCCGGCACCCGTGGCGGGGGGCGGCGCTCGGTCTCGCGCTGGCGGGCCTGGCCGGCCTGCCGCCGGGCCTGGCCGGGCTGTTCGCGAAGGTGACAGTTGTCCGGTCGCTGCTGGACGGCGGGGCTGCCTGGCTGGCGCTGGTGGTGGCGCTGAACGCGGTGATCGGGTTGGCCTACTACCTGCGGGTGACCGCCGCGCTCTGGGCGCCGCCGCCCCTCGCCACACCGACAAGCGGTGGCGGCGCGGCGGCCGTACCGGTGGTGGGTGTGGTGGCAGTGGTGCTGGCGGTGACGACGGTGGCCGCCGTGGTGCTCGGCGTCGCACCGCAACTGGTGCTCGACCTGGCCGGCAGGTGACCTGACCTGCGGATCCAGTCTCAGTGAACTCTCAGCGTTGAGATGGATGGTTGGTGGGTACCGGGTTGTTGAACCGGTCAGCGGATCCCGGTGATCCGTGCACCGAAGGAGAGATCGTGCACCACAACCGTCTGAAGACCGCCGCGCTGCTCGGCCTGCTCACCTCGCTGATCCTCGTGGTGGGCTACTGGTTCGGCGGCAGTGGCGGCCTGGTCATCGCTGTCGTCATTTCCTTGGCCATGAACGGCGTTTCCTACTTCTACTCCGACAAGCTCGCACTCCGCTCGATGAAGGCGCAACCGGTCAGCGAGGCGCAGTTCCCCGAGCTGTACCGGATGGTGCGGGAGCTGGCGGCCGACGCGCAGCAGCCGATGCCGCGCCTGTACGTCAGCCCGACCGCGCAGCCCAACGCGTTCGCCACGGGCCGTAACCCGCAGAACGCGGCGGTCTGCGTGACCCAGGGCATCACCGAGATCCTCGACTACCGCGAGCTGCGCGGTGTGATCGGGCACGAGCTGTCACACGTCTACAACCGGGACATCCTGATCTCCAGCGTGGCGGCCGGCCTGGCCAGCATCATCACCCTGCTGGCGAACCTCGCGTTCTTCATTCCGCTGGGCGGCGGGGACGACGAGGACCGACCTAACCCGGCTGTGTTGCTGCTCACCCTGATCCTGGGTCCGATCGCGGCCAGCATCATCCAGCTGGCGATCAGCCGGAGCCGCGAGTTCCAGGCGGACGCCTCGGGTGCGGCGCTGACCCGTGACCCGCTGGCCCTGGCCAGCGCCCTGCGCAAGATCGATGCGGTGGCCCGACGTCGGCCGTTGCCGGCCCAGGGCCAGCTCACCAGCACCGCGCACCTCATGATCGCCAACCCGTTCCGGGGTGGTGGCATGTCCGCGCTCTTCGCCACCCACCCGAAGATGGAGGACCGGGTCGCCCGGCTGGAGCAGATGGCCGCCAACTCGGGGCCGGTGCAGTTCCAACGCTGACCCGCTGATTCCCGTACTCCGCCCGCGACCGGTCGCACCGGTCGCGGGCGGAGTGCTGTGTCCCGGGCGATATCCGGTTCCTGCCCGCCGACCGGCGGCGTTAGGGTCATGACGGCTTACGCTCATTACATCCTCGGAGGTTCATGGTGGCCGCGCTGCGTCAGTACCTGGGTGTCTGGCGGATCCCCGGAGCGCCGATGCTGCTGCTCGCCGGCATCATCGGGCGGCTCGGGATCGGCATGACGCCGCTGGCGCTGCTGCTGGTGGTCGAGCAGGTGACCGGGCGGTACGCCCTCGCCGCCGTGGCGGGCGGGACCTACGCCATTGCCGGCGCCGTGCTCAGCCCGGTGGCCGGGCGGGTCGCCGACCGGGTCGGCCCGACCCCCGTCCTGCTGGTCACCGCCGTCGCCCACCCGCTGGCGCTCACCGGGCTGCTGCTGGCCAGCCGGTCGGGCGAGGACGCCCTACCGGCCATCTACCTGGCGGCTGGCATCGCCGGTGCGACGTACCCGCCGCTCAGCGCCGCCATCCGCGGCGCCTGGAACGAGCTGACCAGCGTCAACTCCGGCCGGTACGCCCTGCGCAACACCGCACTGGCCGCCGAGACCTCGCTGTTCGAGATCGTCTTCGTGCTCGGCCCGCTGCTCGTGGCCGGTTTCGTCATCTTCGCCGACGCCGCCGCTGCGCTGATCGGGGCAGCAGTGGTCACCCTGGTGGGCACCACCGCCGTGGCCCTGGGCCGGGTCATGCGCGGCTGGCGCCCACACCCGCGCGAGCACCACGCCCGAGGGCTCGGCCCGCTGCGGGTCGCCGGATTCCCGGCCCTGCTGTTCTGCGTGGCAGGCCTCGGCATCGCATTCGGCGCCGCCGGTGTGACCGTCCCGGCGTACGCCGGCAACTCCACCGCCGACGACCCGGAGAGCCTCGCCGGGATCCTGCTGGCGGTCTGGGGGGTCGGCAGCGCGGTCGGTGGGTTCTGGTTCGGCGTCCGGCGGCCGGCGGCGAACATGACCCGACAGTTCGCGCTGCTGCTTGCCGCGGTGGCCGGCTCGTTCGTGGTGTTCGCGCTGATGCCCACGCCGCTGGCCCTGGGCGTCGCGCTGGTCGTCGGTGGGGCCACCATCGCGCCCGCGCTGACCCTGGAGAACACCCTGGTCGGCCGGATCGCCCCGACGGGCATGCTGAACGAGGCGTACACCTGGGTGGTCACCGTGGCCGTGGCGGCGAGCGCCGCTGGCGGCGCGGTGGCCGGCCTGATCGTGGATGGTGCCGGCGGCGTGCCGTGGGCCTTCGTGTTCGCCGGGGCGGCGGTCGCCGTCGCGGCCGCGGTCGCCGCGCTGCCCGCCGGGCCGATCGCCCGCGCGGAAACCTCGACGGTACGCGTCGAGGAGCCGGTCACCGTCTGACCGCCTCTTGATCGACTCGACGTCCGTGATGTCGGGGTGTCCCCGTCGCGGGGATGCCCCGACATCCAGGAACCCGAGTCGACCTCAGCCGCGCCTGGGCTCGCCCCCGAGGGCCGCTGGCAGGGCCTCTGCGAAGGGCAGCGGACAGCAGGGGCTGCCGGCGCAGGCGACCAGGTCGTCGCAGCCGGCCGAGATGGCCTCCCGCAGCGTGTCCCGGACGGCCGTGAGATCGGCCAACCTGCCCTCCACCTCGGCCAGTTTCGCCGTGACACGGGCCGACAGGCCGGCACCCGAACGGCGACGCCGGCCCGCGTCGAGCAGGTCGGTCACCTCGTCGAGGGTGAAGCCGAGCCGTTGTGCCGTCTTGATGACCCGCAGCCGGGTGACCGACTCCGACGGGTACAGCCGGTGCCCGCCCGGCGACCGCCGTGGCGCTCGGAGCAGGCCACGGCGCTCGTAGTAGCGCAGCGTCTGTGGGTTGACCCCCGCGGCGTCGGCCAGTTGGCCGCTCCGCAACCAGGACCGGTCCGCTGCGTCTGTGCTGTCGGGCGGGCGCGTGCTGTTGGGCGCGACCGTGCCGTTATCCGCGATGTTGCCGTTTTCGCGACGGTGCCGTTGGGGTCGACCGTGCCGTTGGGTCGCACGCGGTTGGCGAGGGCGTCGAGGATGCTGGCGTGCGACGCCGGCACCCGCACGTCCAGGGTCACCGCGTCCGGGGCGGTCCGGGTGATCTCGAAGGTGAAGAACGAGCAGCACGCCGACTCCCGGGCGCTCAGGTCCCGCGCCACGCGTTCCACCTCCGGTGTGCCGGTCAGGTGTAGCCGCAGGCACCGTGCAGACGGCCGGTCGACGCGCCGGACGGCCGTGGTGAAGAACCGATCGAACTCGGCGACGCGAACGGGCCGCTCAACGGTGGGTAGGCGGCACGACTCGGGAACCCACGAGTCGTTAGCCGCTGGGTGTTCGTCGGTCACCATCCGACGGTAAGCCCGTACCCGGGTACCGGATGCAAGCCTCGTACCGCAGTCGGTGCCGCTGTGCCCGGTGCCCCTGTTCCGACTTCTCCGGCCGTCGACGGTCCGCCAGACTGGCCACCGACGAAGGGGGAACCATGGCCAAGCTGCTGTACTCGGCGACGGCGTCGCTCGACGGCTACATCGCCGGCCCCGGCGGAGACATGTCGTGGCTGACCGAACACCTCGCGGGCGAGAACCCGACCGCGGAGCGACTGCTGGCGAACGTCGGCGCGATCCTCGCCGGCAACCGCACCTTCGGCGGCGACGACCCGAACCGTGGCACCGACAGTGAAGGCGCGTTCGGCGGCCAGTACCACGGGCCGGTGTTCGTGCTCACCCACCGGCCGCCAGTCGAGCCGCCCGCAGGCGTCACGTTCGTCGGCGACCTGCACAGCGCGGTCGCACAGGCCAAGGAGGCCGCCGGCGACAGGTACGTGAACGTCCTCGGCGCGGACATCGGCATGCAGTGCCTTCGGGCCGGGCTGCTCGACGAGATCCTGGTGTTCTTCGCTCCAGTGCTGCTCGGGGGTGGAGTGCACATGTTCGACAATCCGGGTGACGGCGGCCAGGTGCGACTGGTGCCGATCCCGGGCGAGACCGCCCACTGGTACCGGGTCGTCCACTGAGCGAGCCTGGCCGACTGTCGATCATGCTGGCGCTGGATTGTTGAGCCGGCGTGCCGTGCGGTCTCGCCCGTGCGGCGACGCTCTCGCCGCTCCAACCATGCTGTAGTCCGCCCCGGTCGGGAATCGAACCGTGGGGGTCGGCCGCCCGCAAACGGCGGCCGACCTGCCTAGCGGTAGTTGGTGAACTGGAGGGCGACGCCGAAGTCCTCGCCCTTGAGCAGCGAGATGACCGCCTGGAGATCGTCCCGCTTCTTGCCGGTGACCCGCAGTTGGTCGCCCTGGATCTGGGCCTGGACGCCCTTCGGGCCCTCGTCGCGGATCTTCTTGCCGATCGCTTTGGCCTTGTCCGTCTCGATGCCCTGGATCACCTTGCAGTCGATCTTGAAAACCTTGCCGGAAGGGCGAGCCTCGCCAGCGTCCAGCGACTTCAACGAGATGTTCCGCTTGACCAGCTTCTCCTTGAACACGTCCAAGGCTGCGAGGACCCGCTCCTCAGTCTCCGCCTGAAGGCCGATCGCCTCCTCACCCGACCAGGAGATCTCCGCGCCCGTGCCGCGGAAGTCGAACCGCGTCGCGAGCTCCTTCTCCGCCTGACGGAGGGCGTTGTCGACCTCCTGGCGGTCAACCTTGCTCACGATGTCGAAAGACGGGTTCGCTGCCATTCGTCTGCTCCTGCTGTCCGGCGGTCTGGGCCTGCCGTCGGCCACCGACCAGCGGCACGACCCTCTGACCGTACCCGGTTGCACCGGTGCCGGGGTGAGCCGCTATCCTTGCTTCCGCCGCCGCGTTGCGACGCGGTGGGGTGCCCTGGCGGGTTGCCCGAGCGGCCAATGGGAGCGGACTGTAAATCCGTCGCGAAAGCTTCAGAGGTTCGAATCCTCTACCCGCCACCAGGGAACGGCAAGGCCCTTGACCTGCGGAAACGCGAGTTAAGGGCCATTGTTGTATTCCCGCGCAACGGGCACTGCCAGCCATCTTCTGAACCGAGAAGCCCGCCGAAGAGAGCGGCGGTCTGGTCGCATGGGCAGCTATCCGACCAGTGCCTGGGTGCCGAGCACGGTGAGCAGGGCGAGGCGGTCGGCGTCCTCGGTGTCGGGCTCGGCCGTGTAGATCATGATGCGCAGGTCGCTGCTCGCGACGGTGAGCACGTCGCAGTCCAGCGTCAGGGGCCCGACGTGGGGATGGTCGATGGTCTTGCGTGCGGCCTCGTGACGGCCGACAGTGCCGGAATCCCACAACGTCGCGAACCGGTCGTCGTTCGCGCGTAGTTCCGCGACCAGTTGCCGTAGCTGCTGGTCGGCCGGATAGCTGCCCGCGGCCGTACGTAGGTCGGCAACCAGCGCCGTCTCGAACGCTCGCAGGGACTGCGGGGTGTGCCGGGCTCGTGTACCCGGGCCGAGGAAATGCCGCCACACCGCGTTGCGTTCGTTGCCACGCCATCCGGACGGATCGCCCATCAACGCCGCGTACGGCGGATTGGCCACCAGCAGCGTCCAGGACGCGTCGTAGACGCCGACGGGTGTCCCGGTCAGCCTGTCCAGCAGCCGCTGGACGCTCGGGGTGATGTGGGCGGGCACCGTTTCCGGGCCCGGCGGTGCCAGTCCGGCCAGCCGAAACAGGTGTGCGCGCTCGGTTGCCGACAGCCGTAGGGCCCTGGCCAGGGCTTCGACGACCTGCGCCGACGGATGGGACGCGCGGCCCTGTTCGAGGCGGGTGATGTAGTCGACGGAGATCCCGGCCAGCAGGGCAAACTCCTCACGGCGCAGTCCGGCCGTACGTCGGTGCCCGCCAGCGGGCAGCCCGACGGCCTCGGGTGAGACCCGGTCGCGCCAGCGGTGCACCGCCTGCCCGAATTCCGTCGCCGTCATGCTCACCAGTGTGCGCCGTTCAGTTGTGGTGTTGCCTGGTACTGGCAGTCCCAGGAAAACGGGACGACTGGGCGACCGCACCGCCCGGCCGGAGCCTGGAGGCATGACAACAACGCTGATCACCGGAGCGAACAAGGGACTCGGCTTCGAGGCCGCCCGTCGACTCATCGCCGCGGGTCACACCGTCTACGTCGGCAGCCGGGACGCGGAACGCGGGCGCCGCGCCGCCGAGCAGTTGGGCGCGCGGGCCGTCCAGCTCGACGTCACCGACGACGCGTCCGTGCAGGCCGCGGCGAAGGCCATCGAGGCTGATGGAGGGCTGGACGTACTGATCAACAACGCGGGCATCGAGGGGAGGGGTGCCGGCAACGTCGTGATCGGCGCTGCGGACGTGACCGCCGACATGATGCGGGAGACGTTCGAGACGAACGTCTTCGGCACGGTCCGTGTCACCCACGCGTTCCTGCCGCTGCTGCGGCGTTCGGCCGCCCCGGTCATCGTCAATCTCAGCAGCGGCTTGGCCTCGCTGGCCAGGGTCACCGACGCGGGCACCCCGACGTACGCCTACCCAGGGGTCGCCTACCCGGCGTCGAAGACCGCGGTCAACATGATCACCGTGCAGTACGCGAAGGCGTTCCCGAACATGCGGATCAACGCGGTCGAGCCCGGCTTCACCAAGACCGACCTGAACGGAAACACCGGCATCCAGACCGTTGAGCAGGGCGCCGAGATCATCGTCCGCATGGCACAGGTTGGCCCCGACGGCCCCACCGGTGGCTACTTCGACGCCGAGGGTCACCTCCCCTGGTAGGAGGAGGGGCAACCAGGTGGAGGAAACCGGCCTGGCCGGCCCGCGTGTGCACGGGCCGCCCAGACCGGTCTCCTTCGGTTGAGTGTGACGCCGATCGGGACCAGCACGACGCCGGCCAGGATCGCGGGTGTGCGGGCTTCGCGGAGGACGAGCCATCCCAGGATCACGGCGACGATGGACAGCTCAATCCCTCGGCGAGGGGGGCAAGTTGTGCGGAGTCGCTCAGGCGGCCGGTCTCTGCGGGGCCGGGACACGCATGCCCGCGACGAGACGGCGGACGACCTCGGGATCGCCGCTGATGACGGCCCCGGCCGCGGCGAGTCCGGCCAGGTCGTCGCTGCCGAAGGCGGCGAGGAGTGCGTCGGTCGTGGTGGCCAGGGCGGCGCCCGGCTGGTCGGGCGGCTCGTCGGTGATGTCCGCGCCGGCCGATGTGAGGTGGACGCCGAACACCCCGGCGGGACCGTGGTCGCGAAGTTCGATCCGGAGCGTCACCTCGGGTTGCTCCGGCGTTGGCACATAAAAGCTGCGGATGCTCAGCATGGCGCTGTCCGCGCTCACGAAGAGCTGTTCCGCGGTGGGCGGAGCGGCCAGTGCCCAGGTGCCGAGCGCGACCACGATCGGCTCGAGACCGCGACCCCAGGTGGTCAGCTCGTAGACCCGCACGTTGCCGGGCGGAGGTAGCTGCCGGCGGCGTAGGACGCCCGCGTCGGCCAACTCGCGCAGCCGGTCGGACAGTGCGTTCGGGCTGGCGTGCGGTAGCGCCTGCTGGAGGTCGGTGAACCGTTTCGGCCCGAGCAGCAGCTCGCGCACCACGAGCAGCGACCACCGTTCGCCCACGATGTCGAGGCCGCGCGCGACGCCGCAGGCCTGCCGATAGCCCCGCTGGATTGGCATGGGACATCTCCCTTTCCTGCTTGCTCGATGCTAGCAGTCGCTATTAGGCTCATAGCCTTAAATGCGAGGAGGGGCCCTATGACCGAGCCTGCGACACCCCCGCTCACCGACCGCGAAACCTGGCAGAAGCAGCTCGACGAGCTCGGGCTCCGCGAGAGGGCGCACACGCGCGAGGGCGATGCCATCGCCGCGGCCCGCCGACGGCTGCCGATGGTCGAGGTCGATCCGACCGCCCTTCTGACCGGTGCCGACGGTCCGGTGCCCCTGCTCGACGTCTTCGAGGGGAGGACCCAACTGCTCGCGACGTACCACATGTGGCACGCGGGCAGGTCGGCCGCCGACCAGTGCGAGGGCTGCACGTTCTTCACCGGTCACGTGCACGAACTGTCCTACCTGCACTCGCGCGACGTCACGTTCGCGGTCTTCTGCCAGGGGCCGTTCGACGAGACGTTGCGCTACCGGGACTTCATGGGCTGGCAGGCGCCGTGGTATTCGGTGCCCGAGGCGTCGCTCGACTCCCTCGTCGCCGGGCGTGGCTTCGGTATGAACGTGTGCTACCTGCGCCAGGGCGACCGGGTGTTCGAGACCTACTGGACGACCGGGCGGGGCGTCGAGGCGATGGCGCCGTCGTACGGCCTGCTCGATATGACCGTCTACGGTCGCCAGGAGGTCTGGGAAGACTCGCCGGAGGGCTGGCCGCAGCCCTTCCGGACCGACGGCGACCAGTTCCGGCTCGACGGCCGGCCCACGTCGCAGTGGTCGCGCCTCGCGGCCGGTCGTGATGACGACCTGGGTGTCACGGGGCCCGCCAGCGGCGAGCACCACTGCCACTGAGGCCACCGCGACTGTCGCTGTCAAGATCCACGTCCCTGGTTGAACCGGGGACTCTCGTCTTCTTGTGCCGAGCCGGATAGAAGGTATGGTGGTCGATGTCTGGGTTCGCGTCGGGGCGCTTCCAGTCCGCCACGACAGCTACGGAGAGTAACCCGGTCCGATCAGGCTGGCGGGTGTCTCAGTGGTGCGGGCGAATTGTGCCGAAGGTCGCATCAAGCGCTCTGCGAAGCCCTGATGTCGCAGGAAGGGGCCCTGATCTGGCCCAGCTTGTCGAGGTGGAGTGGGCCGAAGGTCGCAACCTCGCAAACGCTCGGACCGGTCCAGCCCTCACCGCTTTTCTGTGTACCGACGGTGTGGCACGATCGTGGAATCTCCACCATCCCTGTGACACTTCCCCGACAGGAGCAAACATGTCTGGTCGAAGGCTGGGCCGGCTGCTCGGCTCGCTCCTCTTGCTCGCCGCCGTCCTCGGTGGACTCGGCGCCGGTTCGTTGTCCGGCGGTAAGGCTCAGTTGGCTGACGTCGTCTGGGGCGCGGGCCAGGACGGTGACGTCGTCTGGGGCGTGGGCCAGGACGGTGACGTCGTCTGGGGCGCGAGCCAGGGTGACGTCGTCTGGGGCGCGAGCCAGGGTGACGTCGTCTGGGGCGTCGACGCTTCCCGGTAACTCGCGAGGGCGTCGCCCGTGAGGGCAGCACCAGCGGGCGGCGTCTCTTCGAGGGAGCGGTATGGCCAGGCGTGACCAACGACGTAAGTCCACGGACCACGCTTGGTTCATCACTGGCCCGCTGGCTCTGATCGCCGTCCTCTGCTGCACCGCCATCAGCGTCATCGCCGACCACCCGTTCGGCGACTGGGGTCTGGCGTTCCTGATATTCCTGGCGATGGCGGGCATCAGCATTCCGGTGCTGAACTTCGTGGTCCGCCGGCAGTCGGTGGGCGTGACGCTCACCGAGATCCCACTGGTGGTGGGGTTGTTCTTCCTGCCGCCGCTGACCGTGGTCCTGATCTACACGCTCGCCTCGTTGATCTGGAGCGCCTCGCAGCGCTTCCCACCGGCGAAGTTCTGGTTCAACGTCGCCAAGGCCGCCGCCGCCACGTCGCTGGCGAGCCTGCTGCTCCTGCGGCTGCCGCCGCTGCAGGACGTCGGCCCCGGCACGTGGGGCAGCCTCTTCCTCGCGGTCAACACCATCACCCTGGTCAGCCTCATCTCGGTCGTCGGCGTCCATGTCCTGCTGCAGGGCTGGCAGGCCGGCCGGGAGGCCCTGCGGACCACGCCGTCGGTGTTCCTCACCACCTCGATCAACGCGTCTGTTGGTCTCCTCGTGCTGATCGCACTGCATAACACCTGGTGGTCGGTGTTGCTGCTGGGGGCGCTGTTCGCCGCCCTCGCCCTGGTCTACCGGTCCTACGCCCAGTTCTTCCGGCAGCACCGCACCCTGACCGGGATGTACGACCTGGCCCGAGTGATCACTACCAGCGGTGCCGACGCGGCGCTGGCCGACGTTCTGCTCGACCGGGTACGCGCCCTCATGCAGGCGGAGTCGGCCACCCTCTGGCTGCCCGCCCAGGGCCGGCATCCGGAGGTGCTGTTGACGGCCCGGGTCGACACGCCGGGGCTGCTGGACGTCGCTCCGACCCCGGCGATCCTTCGGGAGCGGACGCGGCAGTTGGCGAAGACGTTGTCGATGGGGCGTCTGCTCGGTGACGAGAGCGCGCTACGCCGTGAGATCAGCGCCCGCGAGATCAAAGACGTGATCGTGGTGCCGCTGCGCTCCGGGCAGGCCGTGATCGGCACCCTGGAGGTGGCGAACCGGCTCAGCGACATCGGGCACTTCGCCCCCGGCGACATCCCCATCTTCGAGACGGTGGCGGCGCACGCGGCGGTCGCGCTGGAGAATTCCCGGCTGGTCGACCGGCTGCGGCACGACGCGTACCACGACACTCTGACGCGGCTGCCCAACCGGCGCCGGATCATCGGGGCGCTGGACGAGTCGGTCAAGATCGGAGCGCCCGACGAGGTGGTGGCGCTTCTACTGTTCGACGTCGACGGGCTGCGCCAGGTCAACGAGTCCCTCGGCCACGCGGCCGGTGACAAGGTCCTCGTCGAGGTCGCCAACCGGTTGCGGGCCAGCGCGCCGTCGTCGGCTCTGGTCGGTCGGGTGGGCGGCGACGAGTTCCTGGTGACGCTGCGGCTGGAGAGCGCCGAGGCGGCGTTGGAGCTGGCCGGCCAGCTGCGCGACCAGATCCGCGACGAAATGGTCTTCGACGCGCTCACCCTCGACGTGAACACCGCCGTCGGGGTGGCCGTACACCCGGATCATGGCAGCGATGCCGCGACCCTGTTGCTGCGGGTCGATTTGGCGGCGACCGCCGCCAAGTCGGTGCCGGGCAGCGTGCAGCTGTTCAACCCTGCCCTGGAGTCGCGGTCGTTGCGCCGGCTGGGCCTCGCCGGCGACCTACGCCGGGCACTGGACCAGGACGAGCTGGAGGTCTACTTCCAGCCCAAGGTGACCTTGCGGGACCGGCGACTGGTCGGTGTGGAGTGCCTGGCCCGGTGGGAGCATCCAACGCACGGCACGGTCGCTCCGGAGGACTTCGTCGCGGTGGCCGAGCACACCGGCCAGTTGAGCCGACTCACCGAGGTGGTGCTCCGCGAGGGGCTGCGGCGGAGCCGGGACTGGGCCCAGGCCGACCAGACGCTGCACATCGCGGTCAACCTCGCCGCCCGTACGCTCACCGACCAGCACTTCCCGGACCGGGTGCAGGAGCTGTTGACCGAGTACGGGGTGCCGGCGCAACGCCTCACACTGGAGATCACCGAGGCGGGGGTGCTGGACGGCACCGACCGGCCCATCCCGACCCTGCACCGGCTGCGCGATCTCGGTGTCCGGCTGTCGGTGGACGACTTCGGCACCGGTGACTCGTCGCTCGCCCACCTGCGCCGGCTGCCGGTGCACGAGGTGAAGGTCGACCGTTCCTTCGTGCAGGGCATGGCGACCGACCCGGGGGACCTGGCGATCGTCAACGCGGTGGTGACGCTCTCCCAGCAGTTCGGTCTGGCCGTGGTCGCCGAGGGCGTGGAGAGCGAGCTGACCCTGGAGCTTCTGCAGGACATCGGCTGTGAGATCGGTCAGGGCTTCCTGTTCAGCCGACCGCTGCCGTACGAGCGGCTGGCGGCCTGGTTCGGCGCCCAGGCCGACCCGGAAACGATCTCCGGCACGGAGCTTCCGCGCCTTCGTGTCGTGCCCTGAGCTGGGCGTAGAGGATCACCGGGGATCCGATTTCACCTGCCGGCGGGTGCCGTGTACTCTTACTTCTGCGCGCCCCACGGGGATATCGCGCAGGCCCCCTTAGCTCAGTCGGCAGAGCGTCTCCATGGTAAGGAGAAGGTCTACGGTTCGATTCCGTAAGGGGGCTCGAGGGTTCAGCTGGACCCACCGCGGCGGTGTAGCTCAGATGGCAGAGCAAGCGGCTCATAATCGCTGTGTCGCCGGTTCAAGTCCGGCCACCGCTACTCTCGTCTTCCGGGCTCGTTCCCGGTGGTCGTGGGGATGGGCGCCACTGGCGCCCACTTTGCATGTCCGCGCTGTCAGCGTCTAGGCTGACGCGTCGTAGTTGTTTCCGTTAGCGAGGAAGGCACTCCGCCGTGGCGAAGGCTACCGATGTCCGGCCGAAGATCACTTTGGCGTGTGTGGAGTGCAAGGAGCGCAACTACATCACGCGCAAGAACCGCCGGAACGACCCCGACCGCATCGAGCTGAAGAAGTTCTGCCCGCGCGACGGTCGGCACACCGTTCACCGCGAGACCCGCTGACCCGTGGCCGGCTCCGCGCCGGCCACCGTCGAAGCTCTTCCGATCGCCGATCTGACCGGTACGACGCGGCTCTGCCGTCGTCGACCGACCAGGTCGGCGATCGTGTTGTGCGTGTAGGTTCGCGGCATGTCTCTGGACCCTTCCTTCGTCGGCCGGACGTATCCGCCGACGGCCCCCTATCAGGTGGGCCGAGAAAAGATCCGCGAGTTCGCCACCGCCATCGGCGCGACCGACCCGGCTCACCATGACCCGGCGGCGGCCCAGGCGCTGGGCCACCCGGACGTGGTCGCCCCGCCGACCTTCCCGGTGCTCATCACGATGGCGGCGAGCCAGCAGATCGTCGAGGACCCGGCGCTGGGCGTCGACTACAGCCGCGTGGTGCACGGTGACCAGCGTTTCGCGTACACCCGGCCGGTCGTCGCCGGCGACGAGCTGGTCTGCGTCAGCACCGTCGAGGACGTCACCACCCGGGGCGGGCACGGCTTCCTGACCACCCGCACCGACGTGAGCACCGTCGCCGGCGAGCCGGTGGTCGCCGTCTGGTCCAAGATCGTCGTACGCGGGGAGGGCTGAGATGGAGCTGCCAGCCAAGACGTTCCGGGTGACCCGCGCGGATCTGGTCCGCTACGCGGGTGCCTCGGGTGACTTCAACCCGATCCACTGGAGCGACCGGGTCGCCACGAAGGTGGGGCTGCCCGGGGTGATCGCGCACGGCATGTTCACGATGGCGCTGGTCGGCCGGGCGGTCGCCGAGTGGGCCGGCGCGCCCGACGCGGTGGTCGAGTACGGGGTGCGGTTCACCCGGCCGGTGGTGGTCCCCGACGACGACGAGGGGACCGAGATCGAGGTGACCGCGGTGGTCCGCGAGGTGACCGAGGACGGCCTTACCCGACTCGACGTGACGGCCACCTGCCTGGGGGAGAAGGTGCTCTCACAGGCGCGGGCGACCATCCGGACGACACGCTGATTCTGGTCCGCCACGCGTGGCGGGCAGACCGGTTGGGAAAGTCGGGCGGCTACCCGTACACTGGTCCGCCGTGGGGCAAGTGACCCCTGCTCGGTCGTCTGTGACCGCGTGGGGCGAGTGTTGCCGCACAGGGGTGTAGCTCAATTGGCAGAGCAGCGGTCTCCAAAACCGCAGGCTGCAGGTTCAAGTCCTGTCACCCCTGCGCCTCAGGCCTGACCGTTCCCGTGGGTCGCGCCGCCGAGATGGCGGCGTCCGGCCCGTGGTGGTGGCATCGGCGGGGTGGCTCCGAGGCATTCGGGCCCTCCGGTTGATCCACCGGCCGCGGCCCGTCGCGGGACGGTTTGGCCCGGCCGGCGTGACCAGCGCCGCGTACGCCACCCGGCGTGCGACCCGAGATTCCGCGACGGAGGGCGAAGTGGCCGACAACAAGCGGCGCGGCGACGACGACGGCGACGATCGTCTGGACGACGAGATCGTCGACGAGGTTGCCGACGACGACGACGACTCCAGCGCGGACGAGCCTGTCTCCCGGGGGGGCACCGCTACGCGGTCCCGCGCCCGGGCCGAGTCGGCCGACAGCCGGCCGACCACCCGCTCGGAAACGTCTCGGGTGGGCGTGTTCGGTCGCATCGCCCGGTTTTTCCGCGAGGTCGTTGCCGAACTGCGTAAGGTCATCTGGCCGACGCGCAAGGAGTTGCTGACCTACACCGGGGTCGTGGTGACGTTCGTCGCGGTAATGCTGACGATCGTTGCCCTGCTGGATTACGGGTTCGCCAAGGTCGTGCTGTTTGTCTTCGGCAACTCGGACTGACCGGCTGCCTCCAGAGCCGATAGTGACGGAAGTGAGCGAGCGTGCCTGAGTACGACGAGACCGCCGGACCGGTGGACGAGCAGTCCACCGTCGCGACGGCGGCTGGTGACGAGTCGGTTGAGGCCGCCAGCGAGCCGGAGTTCCCCACCACCGAGCCTGCGCCGGACGAGGAGTACGACCCGGTAGCCGAGCTGAGGCAGAAGCTGCGCTACGCGCCGGGTGACTGGTACGTGGTGCACTCGTACGCCGGCTACGAGAACAAGGTGAAGACCAACCTCGAGACCCGGATCACGAGCCTCGACATGGAGGACTTCATCTACCAGGTCGAGGTGCCGACCCGGGAAGAGATCGAGGTCAAGAACGGTAAGCGTTCCCAGATCCAGGCCAAGGTCTTCCCGGGCTACATCCTGGTCCGGATGGAGCTGACCGCCGAGTCGTACTCGTGTGTCCGTAACACCCCCGGTGTGACCGGTTTCGTCGGAGCGACCGACCGGGCTGACCGCCCCGCGCCGCTCTCCCTCGACGAGGTGCTGAAGTGGCTGGCGCCGGCCGTCGAGACCGAGCAGAAGAAGGCGAAGCCGGAGATCAAGGTCCTCGACTTCGAGGTCGGCGACTCCGTCACCGTCACCGACGGCGCGTTCGCGTCGCTGCCGGCCACGATCAGCGAGATCAACGCTGACCAGCAGAAGCTCAAGGTGCTGGTGTCGATCTTCGGTCGCGAGACCCCGGTGGAGCTCAACTTCAACCAGGTCGCCAAGATCTAACTGGTCGTCGGCGGCGGGCCCGGCCCGCCGCCCGCCGGGGGGTAACCCCACCACCGCCACCACGGCGGGCGAGGGGGCTTGGGCCGTCGCGACACATGAAAGTAGCCGCTGTGGCGCCCC
>NZ_JBEYTO010000007.1:0-435465 GCF_040643095.1 Micromonospora sp. NPDC047467
CGCAACCAACACGCCCAACCCAAAACCGGATACGCGATCAACTCCAAGATCCGCCATCCCGATTACCCGTTCAAGGCCGCATGACGAGGCACTAGCCTCCTGCCATGGTGGACGTCGCCAAACTTGAGGCCGCCGGATCTGCCGTTCAGCATCTGAACGGCCTGCTGGCGGACGCCTGGCTGGCGATAGACGCTCCGGACCACGTCGGCGGGCGATGGATGGAGCTGTGCCGCGGGTCTCCGGTCGACCCGGCGTTCGTGTGCGTCGATGCCATGAGCAATGTGCTGCACGTGCGGTATCTCGGCCCGGACAACCTCTCCATCGTCTACCTGCCCGGCTGGTTCTACGAGGTGGCGACGGCCGCCTCGCTGGGCCGTCCACTCGACGTGTCTGCCGTGACGGTGCTGGACTTCGCGACCGCTTCTCCCCTGGCCTTCGACCTGACCGTCGAGCACAGGATCCGGGATGCGGTGCAGACCGTCACGTTTCCGTCGGGGCGGGCGCCGGTCGAGTACGAGCCACTCCCCTACGGCTACGCGTTCGCGCCGGCGCATGGCTTCGGTATCACCGATGCGGCGGGCGACCCGGCGACTGACACATCGATGATCTTCCACTGGGGTGCGATGTCGCTGCGGGTCGCCGCGGCACCCGGCGTCAGGTTCGAGCAGCGACCGCTGCTGGGCGAGGTGGCTCTGGGTGCCGTCCGGGCGGCCTACCGTCCGAGTGACGGCAGGGTCACCTGTGATCAGGCGTTGCGCTTCGAGTTCGAGCGGCACCGTCACCCGATGACGCTGCCGCCGCTCGGCGCGCCGTTGCGTCCCGTACCGCTGCTGGAGCCGGACGTCGTCGCGAACGCGGTGGCCCTGGTTCGGGCGCTCGACGAGCCGCGGCCGGTTGCCGTGCAGGAGACCCGTGCGGACGGGGTGGACCTGGTGTTGATGAAGCCGGATCTGCGCCGGCTGCCCCGGGGAGCCCCGTGGAGTTGGCAGCCGGATTGGTTGGTCGAAGCGGCAAAGGTCGTCGATGACGCCGTGTTCGCGGTGTTGACGGGTCTGCTCGACACGTACGTGCAGTGGCTCGGCGGGCTGCCGGAGAGCGCACCCGTGCCGATTCGTCTGCGTGTCGATCCGGCGAGCGCGGAGGACCGCTTCGCCTATCGGCTCGATTTTCTGGACGCGGACGGTGAGGTGTCGGTCGAGCCGCCGGCGACGACCGCGCCTTTCGCGCCGTGCTTCCGGTTGACAGTGGTCCGCACGAAGGACGTGCGGGTGTTGGTGGACCTGCCCCTCGGCGTGGCCGGCGGATCGGACATCGGGGGTGTCGTGCAGTACCGGGAGAAGATCGTGACGCACGTCGACGACGTGCCGCTGATGGTCGCCGACGGTGACGTCGACACCGAGGCGCAGTTGGAGGCGCGGCCGGCGACGATCGAGGAGATCGTCCATGTCGCCGTGGCGGTTGGCGAGTTCGTTCCGTTCCCACCCGTGCAGGTCATGTACGACCTGCGTGATCTGGGCAGCGTCGGGGCGTACGTGCTGACTGGGAAGGACCTCTACGGCGAGCCGATGGGCGGCCTGGAGGCGGCGATCACCCTCGGGGGTGTGGTGGTTCCCGAGGTTGCCGAGCGGATGGTTGGCTCGTTGCTGGCCTCGGGTCGGCGCGTCACGACCCTCGGCGATGATTCCGGTCGGCGTCTGCGCGAGGCGGCGGAGGCGGTGGTGCCCGACGATGTGGTGTTGGCCCGTTCGCTTGTCGAACGCGTCGAGGGACGTGCGCCATGACGCGTGTGCCGGGCGGCGACGGCCTGTCTGTCCCGGAGCGGCTCGCGTTGGTGGGCCAGCACCAGCGTGTGACGCCGCAGGTTCGGGCGCTCCTGCGGCCGGATGTCGCGCCGCTGGCGTTCCTGCGCGATGTCGAGCAGTTGGTCGATCCGTCCGGCGTCTGCCTTCGGTCCGGCTTCGTGCAGCACGCCTTCGAGGCGACGCGTCGGGACTTCCCGACGATCTCGATGGAGGGGTTCCTGGCCGGTGCGCCCCAGGGGTCGTTGCTGGCCGGTGTGGTCGACGCGCTGCTCGGGGAGGCGTCCGCGACGCTGCTGCGCACGTCGGACCCCGCGCGCTACATCGACGCGTTGCGGCGTTCGTACGCCGATTTCCGGACGGTCGCGACGCCGTTCGACGGTGGGGTGTCCTACGGGTCGTACCGGTACCACGAGGGTTTCCACGTCGAGTTGCCCGAGGATCTGAACGTCACTCCGATGAACGCTCCGGTCGGCCCGGTTCCGCGCTACCCGGCGTACGGCGCGGCGGTGACCAGCCGGGGTCACCGCTCGATCGGCATGGTCGTGGCGTCGCGGTTGTGGGATCGGGAGATCCCGTTGACCGCGCGAGGTCCGGAGCTGTTCCGGGAGTTGCAGGTGCGCAGTCTCGACGAGGTGCACGCCTGGGACTACGACCCCGACCTGTTGATGTCCGAGGTGCAGATCGCCCACATGATCTCGACCGGGGACGCCCCGATCTACCGCTTCTCGTTCGAGAAGGGGCCGCCTCGGGATCGGACGGTGGCGCAGGCGCGGTGGGAGCTCGCGGCGCGGCTGGAGGACGAGCGGATCCTGACCGGCGACACCGTCGAGCTCCAGCGGTTGTGGGATCGCCACGGTCGTAGTGCGACCACGCCGCGCGGGGATCCGCTGGACATGCGCAGCCGGTACGGCCGTGATCCGTACTTCCGGCTGTCCCGGGATGAGCTGTTCGAGATGGCCATGGGGCTCCCGTCGGCGCGGAACGTGGCGATCCGTGTGTATGAGTGGGAGCACGCGAGACCTCAGAGGTTCATCAGGGAGTTGCAGCGTTGGGTTCGGACGTTGCGCAGGAAGCTCGACGAGGATGTGTGGAGCAGTCGGCTGTCGATGCTGACCGGGGCGAGTGAGCCGGGCAATCTGCACCTGCTCTCCCCCAGGGACCACGCGCTGACCGACCTGTATGCCGGACGGATGATGGGCGGGATGACCCGGTTGGACCGCTGGGGTAACCGGGTGGTCCCGACCGTCGTGGAAGAGGCCGACTACGACTTCGCGGCGCGGGCGCAGGACTACACGTCGAAGTACGGCGCGCCCGTGGGGCCGTTTCCCCTGACCGACATCGCTCGGGTGGCCGAGCCGGTCGTCGCGTTCGACCAGCGGACCCTGGCCGAGCTGGTGGTCGCGCTGCGGGACGACGAGTGGCAGAGGGCGTTGGCCTCGACCCCGGAGGCGCTCGGGGCCTGGAACGAACTTGTGCGACGACTCAACAGCCACGTCGACGGCTACGGCATGCCGACCGCGCTGCGTCTGCCTCAACTTTGACGGGAGGATCGGCCATGCCGGTGACACCAGAGGCTGTGCTCCGTTTCGTGCAGGTGCGTCGGGTGGGTGAGCCCGCGGGCGCTGAGGACGGTGCCTGTACCGCCGGACCGACGGTGATCGGGCCGGTCCTCGACTTCCGCGACGACTGGTCGCCGCCGGTCCGCAACGCGGTGACCAGCCGCGATGTGAAGCAGGCCTGGGCGTTGTACGCGGCGCGCAGGAGAGAGCAGGACGACGCGGTCGAGGATCTCGGTCGTCTGGTCGTGGCTCTGGTGCGGCGGGCCGAGATCGATTCGCGGCTCACTGTCGGGAAGGTGCGTCGGGTCATCGCCGAGTGGGCGGCCGAGCGGCAGGTGACCTCGGAACAGTTCGGGGGTTCGGTGGCCGTCCTTACGCGTTGGGCTGTGGACATGACGGCGCTCGGTCGGTTCCTGGGCCGGCCGCGTGGCGTGGTGTCGGGTGTCCTTCTGCGTCTGCTGCGTGGTGTCACGCTGGTCCGTCTCGCTGACAGTGCCGCCGAGGACGCGTGCCTGGTCCGCTCGTTGGTCGGTGGCCGGGACCTGGAGTTGCCGTCCGCGCCGAAGCCGGCGCCGCAGGTCGACGCCGACATCGGACTTGCCGATCAATTCGCCGAGTTGGCGGTGCACGTCGGGCGGATGCTCAGCCGGGCGCGTGTCACCGGTTCCCCCGATCCAACGCTCGCCGACGTGCGGGCGGCCGGCTTCGCCGACCTTGGCCCGGCCATCGAGGCGACGTCGCGCGCCGCCGGCGAGCTGGGCGTTGCGGCCACCGTCACGCTGCGCGCGCTGCGCACGCTGTTCGACGCCGAGCGGGAGGCTGCCCGCCGTCGTGTGGACCGGCGGGTCGACGCGGCGGACTCGGGACGGCAGGTGGAGAGCGTGCCCATCGGTGACGACATCGAGTACGTACCGCCGCGTGTGCCGGTGCTGGGCGCGCAGGCGCGGGTCGTCGGCCGGGGTGACCTCATGGTCATTCGTACCGCGCATCTGCGCTACGAGTTGGGTGAGATCTCGCATGTGGAGAACGTGCTGGCCAGCGAGGTGCGCGGGCGGACCCACGTGGTCGACACCAGCACCCGGGAGTCGGTCACCACGTCGACGCAGTCGATCGCCGAGACCACGCAGGAGTTGGAGACCACGGAGCAGAACAGCCTGGACCGGGCGCTGACCACCGCGGCGACCCAGAGCACGTCGACGTCGTTGGGGGTCAGCGTCTCCGGTGGTTTCGGCCCGGTCCAGGCTGGTGTGGACATCAACGCCGACCGGTCCACGACCACCGCGAGCAGCATGAGTTCGGCGGTGTCGTACTCGAAGACCCTGACCGAGCGGGCGTCGGAGTTGCTGCGCAGCGAGGTGTCCGAGCGTCGCTCGATCACCAGCACGACGCGGGTGACCGAGACCAACGAGCACCGGTTCGACAACGGCGACGGGTCGGTGAACATCACCGGCGTGTACCGCTGGCTCACGAAGGTCGACCAGGCGCAGGTCTACAACTACGGGGAGCGGTTGCTGCTGCAGTTCGTGGTGCCGGAGCCGGCGGCTGTGCTGGTTTACCTGGCGCAGTTGAGCACTGATGAGGGTGCGGTCGCGAAGCCGGCCGGCTGGTTCCTCGACGTGGCTGATCTGAACGAGGAGAACTACGCCGACAAGGCGGCGCGCTGGGATGTGGTCGGCGTCGAACCACCGCCCGAGCCGGAGGTGTCGGCCACGATCACGTTCGCCGATCCGCCGGCTCGCCCGTTCGACTATCCCCGCAACTCCACGGACAAGTCGCAGCCGGAGTGGGGCTACAGCTCGTATGTCGGTGAGGTGCCGGTGCCGGCCGGTTACCAGGCGACCGAGGCGTACGTGACCACGACGTGGGGGCTGGTGGAGGGTGAGTACACCGTGGAGGAGGGCAGCCCTCCGCAGGCGGTGCAGATCGCGATCGGTGAGAAGCGGGTCAGCAGCAGCGACGGTGGTGACGGCCGGATGATTGTGTCGCTGGACCAGGTGCTTCCCGGGGCGCTGCCGGTCGGGATCAGCGCCGATCAGCGTGGCGGGCTCACGGTGGTGGTGCGGGTGCGTTGCGAGCGCACCGCCGCCGCGTACGAGGCGTGGCGGTTGCGGGCGTACGAGGCGATCCGGGCCAGCTATCTGGCGCAGGTGGCGGCGTACGAGAATGACCAGCGTCTGCGGTTGGCTCGGGCGGTGTACCGGTCCGAGCAGCCGGCGGAGGTGAACCGGCGGGTCGAGCAGGTGGAGTTGAAACGGGCCTGTCAGAGTGTGCTTTTCGGCCACGAGTTCGACCAGTTCGGCGGTCTGACGTTCCCGGCCGACGACGCGCCTCGTATCGACCGTGTCGAGATCAGCGCGGAGGCGGACCAGATCCAGTTCGGTGAGGATCTCTTCGAGTGGGAGAACATGGTCTACCTGTTCTACCCGTACCAGTGGGCCGGTCGGGAGCGGTGGGTGACGTTACGGACCCGGACCAGCTCGGACGGGGTTCATGAGGCGTTTTTGCAGGCCGGTGCCGCTCGGGTGACGGTGCCGGTGCGAGCCGGTTACGAGCACGCGGTCGGGCGGTACCTGGAGACCTCGCAGATCCCGGCGCTGACGCCGCGTCCCTGGCGCGGCGGTGGGAACCCGTACCCGCCGATCGAGGATCTGATCGGTGACGCTCTCGACCGCCCGGGTGAGGAGGTCGCCGTGGACGAGCCCTGGGAGGTGTGCATCCCGACGGCGCTGATCTGTCTGCAGACGGGAGCCGAGCTGAACCCGGAGTCGGCGTGACCGTCGGAGGGGTGCACACGTACGCCGGGAGCTCGGGAATGACCGGGCGCTCCCCCGTCGACCGGCGGCGAAGTCGTCGCCGGCGGCAAGATCGTGGGCCCGTAGGATCGGGTCATGTCTGAGGCCCAGCCGACCCCGCGGTTCCGCCAGCACGCGGCGAAGATGGGTGAGCTGGTGGCCCGGCAGATCCTGGAGGACATCGTCGATCAGGGGCTGTCGGCCGGGGCGGCGCTGCCGACCGAGGCGCAGATGCTGCAGGCGTACGGGGTCAGTCGTGGCACCCTGCGGGAGGCGCTGCGGATTCTGGAGATCAACGGTCTGGTGCGGGTGCGGCCGGGTCGTGGTGGTGGGCCGATCGTCGGGTCGGTCGATCCGCACACGTTCGGTCGGACGATGGCGCTGTTCATGCAGATGGGCCGGACCCGGTTCGGTGAGCTGGTCGAGGCGCGCGTAATCATGGAGCCGTTGATGGCCCGGTTGGCGGCCGAGCGGCGCGATGCCGCGCACCTGCGTGAGTTGGCGGAGTCGATGCGGGAGCACGCCACGTTGGAGGAGCGCGACGAGGCCAGCTACCTGGCGGTGATGCAGCGTTTCCACGGTGTGGTGGCGGGGTTGTCGGGCAATGGGGTGCTGGATCTGTTCGGTCGGGCGCTGAAGGAGATCTACACCGAGCGGGTCGTCGCGGCTGAGCGTCGTCCGGAGCGGTGGGAGGACGTGCGGCGTGAGCATCAGGCGGTCGCGGCGGCGATCGCCGACGGCGACGGGGTTGCGGCGGAGACGTTGATGCGGGCGCACATGGTCGCCCTGGCCGATCACCTCGAACGCGACTACGCCGGTCTGCACGACGAGGTGATCGGCTGGTGGTGACGCCGGTCAGGACAGTGCGCTGGACAGCACCGCCTGTACCGGTGTGCGGTCCTGGTCGACGCGCCAGGTGGTGTCCTGGTCGCGCCAGTCGGTGCCGAGGGCGCTGACGGCGGGCATGACCTCCCTGGCGAACAGGGTGAGGTGGTCGCGTACCTCGTTGCTGGTCATGTCGCCGGCGTGGTTCATCAGGATGAGGTGTCCGGCGCCGGTCTGCTCGTAGAGGCGGTGGATCTGTGCGGTGACCTGGTCGGGGGTGCCGATGAGCAGGATGCCGGCGTCGATGAGGTCTTCGTAGCTCATTCGGCGTACGGCGCCGAGGCGGCCCTGGAGCGCGGCCACGGCGGCTGCCGGTGGGAAGTAGCCGGGTGGGCTGGCGGCGCCGAGGCGCAGGTTTCCGGGCTTGAGGTAGTACATGAGTTTGCGGCCGATCTCGCGGGCTTTCTCCTCGGTCGGGGCGACGTGGCACAGGGCCATGTAGGCGAACCGGTCCGGGCCGGGTTCGGGAAGGCCTGCGGCGACGGCCGTTCGGCGGTAGAGCCGGAACGAGGTCGCGGTGTCGTCGTAGGTGCCGAGCAGGTTGCACAGGGTGTAGCCGTGGCGGGCGGTCCATTCGACGAGTCGGGTCGAGGTGCCGCTGATCCAGATCGGTGGGTGTGGCTGTTGGTACGGGCGGGGCCAGACGCTGACGTACCGGTAGTGGTAGTGGCGGCCCTCCCAGGAGAAGACGTCGCCGCTGGTCCACGCTTTTTTGATCAGGTCGTGGGCTTCGATGAACATGTCCAGGTTGTGCACGGGGTTCTGGTTGGAGGGGAACGTCTCGCCCTGGACGCCGCGGACGAAGCCGCAGTCGATGCGGCCGCCGCTGACCGAGTCCAGGTAGGCGATCTCCTCGGCGACGCGGATGGGGCTTTCGCGGTGCGGCAGTGGGGTGCCGAGCACGAGGACCCGGCCGCGTCGGGTGCGGTGCAGGACGGAGGCGGCGCTGAGGGTGGCCGAGACCTGCAGGGTGGAGGCGGACTGGTGGTGTTCGTTGACCATCAGGTCGAAGCCGAGTTCGTCGGCGAGTTCGTACTCGTCGAGGTAGCGCTGGTAGAGCTCGTGGCCGAGGACGGGGTCGTAGTAGCGGTTGGGCATGAAGTATTTGAGGCCGCGGTTGGCCTCTTCGGCCTCGGGTGCGACGAACGGGTAGGGCATTTCGGTGAAGTGGTAGAGCTTCACGGGGCCTCTCCGATCAGGAAGGACCGGAGCAGCCGGTGGAATTCGTCGGGGCGCTCCAGGTACGAGTAGTGCCCGGCGTGTGGCAGCTCGACGAAGCGCGCGCAGGGCAGGAGGTCGGCCAGCGCGGCGCTGTGTCGTGGCGGTACCAGCCGGTCGTGGGTGCCGGCGAGCACGAGGGTGGGCATGGTGGCCAGGTGCAGCCATCGGCGTAGTCGGGGATCGTGCAGGAAGGGTTTCCAGGCGTACCGGGACAGGGCGGCCCGGTCGGCGAAGGCCCGTTCGTACTCGTCGTCGGTGAGGCCGGTTGGGAAGCCGGGCATGCGCAGGTCGTGGCAGGCGGTGGGGTCGGCCCAGCCCAGGTCGACGATCTCGGTGGGGTCGAGCAGGAGGATGTCGGCGAAGTCGGGTTCGGTCACCCCGGACAGTTTCACCCCGTACGGGGAGACGAGGGTGAGTGAGGCGAACAGGTGGGGTGCGCGTACCGCCATCTCCAGGGCGATCCAGCCGCCGAAGCCCGCGCCGGCGAGGTGGACGGGGCCGTTGGTCAGGTCGGTGACGGGGCCGGCCAGGTAGTGCTGGGCGAGGTCGGCGACGCTGTCCCACTCCTGTGCGGTGTCGTCCAGTGGTGTGCCGAAGCCGGGGTGTCGGGGTACGACGACGTCGAGGTCGTCGGCGAGGAGGGTGAGGGCGCCGACCGGTCCGGGGAGGACGTCCGCGTCGTGCAGGAACAGCAGGGTGCTCATGGGGTGCTTCTCCCCCGGGTGAAGAAGGTTCGCAGGAGGGTGGCGAGGGCTTCGGGTTGGTCGAGGTTCGGTGCGTGTCGGGCGTCCATGCGGTGCACGTGCACCTGCGGGGACAGGTTTTCGAGGTGTCGGCCCCAGTCCGGTTCGAGGAGGTCGTCGCGGGTGGCCTCGACGACCAGGATCGGCACGGGGGTGTCGCGCAGGGGGGCTGGCCAGTCGTCGGGGCCGGGCTTGGGCAGTGTGGGGTGGCGTAGGCGGGGGGCCAGGCACGCCTGGACGTGGCCGGGTTTGCGGGTGTTGGCGTAGCGGACGCCGACGGTGTCGTCGAAGCCGGCGTAGTCGTCGGTCATGAGGGCGACGAGGCGGCGGACGTCCTGTTCGGTGCCGTCGAACTGGCCGAGTTCGGTGGTGCCCTTGGTGGAGCGCCAGGGGCCGCCGGTGCCGCAGATGCTCACCGCGGACAGGGCTGGCAGGGTGGGCGCGGGTGTGGCGAGTGCGCGCAGCAGGAGGGATCCGCCGAAGGACTGGCCGACGAAGTGGGCGGCGTCGACGTCGAGGGCGGCGCAGAACGCGGCGAGGTGGTCGGTGCGGAAGGAGTACGGCGAGCGGTCCAGGTAGACGACCTTGTCGGTGTCGCCGTAGCCGAGCATGTCGGGTGCGAGGACCCGGTAGTGCGTGGCGAGGAGGGGCATGACGCTGGCCCAGCTGCCGATGGCGTCGCCGCCGAACGCGCCGTCGTGGACGAGGACGACGGTGCCGTCGGGTTGTCCGGGTGGCGCGCATTCCCAGTAGCGGGTGGTGAAGCCGCCGGCGTCGATGGTGTGGGTCCGTGGTTGGGTCATTGTCCTGCCTCGGAGTGGAAGGTGCCGTAGCGGCCGTTGAGGTAGAGCAAGGGCTCGGCGTCGGTCTGGGATCGGGCGTGCAGCACCTCGCCGCAGAGGATCCAGTGGTCGCCGCCCTGCTGGATGGTGGTGGTGCGGCATTCGAGGACGGCGGTGGTGCCGGTGGCGAGGGTGGGTACCGGTGTGCGGCCGGCGACCACGGCGGCGGCGAGGTCGTCGAGGTCCCGGCCGCGGGTGGCGAAGGCTCGGGCCCAGGCGGTGCGGTCGGCGGCGAGGTAGTTGACGCTGAACCGGCCGGCTTGTTCGGCCAGCGGCGCGAGGCCAGTCTTGGTGTCGACGGCGACCATCACCATCGGTGGTTCGCCGGACAGGGAGGTGGCGGAGGTGCAGGTGAGGCCGGTGACGCCGGCGGCGCCGCCGGGCACGAGCAGGATCGCCACGGGTGCGGGCACCTGGCGGAAGGCGGCGCGGAACCGGGGGGTTTCGACGAGGCGGTCCCGGGTGGTGAGGTCAGGGTTCATGGCGCCGCTCCCCTATCGGTGGGTTGGTCGTTCGGGTCAGCCACAGGCGGTGCACGTCGGCGCGGGCGTTGAGGTGCGCGGCTGCGGGGCTGCCGCCGATCACCGTCGCCGAGGCGACCCAGTCGGCGCAGGCGCCGGTGCGGGCCAGGACGGTGCTCTGGGTGATGTCGGAGGCGCAGGGCTGCCCGGTGCGCGGGTCGATGAGGTGGTGGCCGTCGGTGCCCCAGCGGCGTTTGCCGGTGCCGCTGGTGGCGACGCCGCCGTCGCAGACCAACAGCACGTGGCCGTTGGGCAGGTTGACGGGCCAGCCGTCGCCGTTGGGGCCGGGGCCGCGGCACGTGACGTCTCCCCCGATGCTGGCTGCCGAATTGGGGCCGAGCCAGGTCACGACGTCGTCGGCCCATCTGCCCTTGGCCAGTGCGCCGACGTCGACGCCGTATCCGGGTGCCAGGCGGGCGGTGTGGCCGCGTAGTTCCAGCAGCTCTGCCAGCGGTGGCACGGGTGTCGGTGTCGTGGGTGCGGCGGTGGGTAGGGTGCCGGTGGCCCAGGAGCGTACGTAGCCGGCGGCGAGCAGCCGGGGCAGCATCGCCGCGTTGACGAGGTTGGCGCTGGCGACGGCGACGGCCAGGGCGTGTCGGAGCATGGCGTGCAGGTCGGCGGAGATGGGGTGCCATCGGCCGGCGGCGGCGTTCAGTTGGGACAGTTCGCTGTCGGGGCGGAAGCGGGAGTAGCGCCGGTCCAGTGCGTGTAGCCGCCGCTGCACTTCGGTGAAGGGTGTGGCCGGTGGTCCGTGGCTGGCCAGGGTCACTTCGCAGGTGAACACCGGGCAGGTGTAGCGCTGCACGGAGAGCGGGTGGTGCGCGACGGTCATGCGGTTCTCCCTCCACCACCAGTTTTAACATGCTAAACATGATGATGTTTAGGGAGCAAGGGTCCGTCCGGGTTCTTCCCGGCCGACCCCTCCACCACAGGGGCCGGCCGGGAAGACTCAATCGACGACGGCCGGCCTACCGGCCTGCCGCGTCGCGGTCCAGCACCTCCCGCGCGCTGCGGGCGACCGCGGCGTCGATCATTCGCCCGTCGGCGGCGACCGCCACCCCGGAGCCGTTGCGTTCGGCGTCGGCCAGCCGGTCGACGACGTCGCGGGCCGCGTCGATCTCGGCCGCCGTCGGCGAGAACACCCGGTTGACGACGGGCACCTGCGCGGGATGGATCGCCGTGCGGCCACGGAATCCCTGACGCAGCAGCAGCCGGCTGGTGGCCTCGAGCCGTTCCGGGTCGCGCAGGGCCGTCTCGGTCGGGCCGACCGGCGCGGCGAGGCCGACCGCCGCGCAGGCCAGGACGACGCGCGAGCGGTACGGCCACAACTCCTCCCGGTCCGGGCCGGGTTGCAGCCGCAGTTCCGCCGCGAGGTCCGCCTCGCCCAGGCCCAGGCGCTCGACCCGGGGGGCGGCGGCCACGGCCTCGGCGCGCAGCACGCCGCTGGCCGTCTCCAGCAGCGCGAACACCGCGATCTCTCCGGCCGGGAGGCCACTGTCGCGTTCGGCGTCGCCGAGCAGCCGGTGCACCTCGGCCAGCAGGTCGACGTCGGCTTTCGGCACGACCACGCCGGTCAGGTGCGGGCCGACCACCGCGGCGATGTCGGCCGCCGGTGTGTCCGCGTTGATGCGTACCCACCACTGCGGGGCGGTGGGCACCCCCGCGGCACCGTCGGCGAGGGACACGCCGACGGTGCCGCGGGCGGTGGTCTTGTTCGGCAGCGCCACCGAGTCCTCAAGGTCGAGGATGCAGGCGTCGGCGCCCCGGGACGCCGCACGCGCCACCTTGTCCGGCTGGTCCCCCGGCACGTACAGGTAGCTGCGGGCGGTCGGCCGGGGTCGTCCGACGGCCGTCACGGGCGGGTGGGGCGGGCCAGGTACCGGCCGCGCGGCTGCCCGACCACGGCGCCGCCACGCAGGATCTGCTCACCACGCAGGAACGTGTCGGTGACGCGGGCGGTCAACTCCATGCCCTCGAACGGCGTGTACTCCTGCGTCGACAGCGACTCCTCGGCCCGTACCGTCCAGGTGTGGTTCTCGTCGACCAGGCAGAAGTCGGCGTCCAGGCCCTCGGCGATGGCCCCCTTGGTGGCCAGACCGAAGCGGCGGGCCGGCGCCCACGAGGTCAGCTCGGCGACCCGGGAGTACGACAGGCCACGCTTGGAGCCCTCGCTGACCAGGCCCGGCAGCAGGTACTCGGCACCGCCGAAGCCGGACTTGGCGACGAAGATGTCGTCGGCCGGCTCACCGAACTTGGTCTCGGCGCGGCAGCACGCGTGGTCGCTGACGACCCAGTCGAGGTGGCCGTCGATCAGGTGGCCCCAGAGCGCCTCCACGTCCTCGCGGGGACGCAGCGGCGGGTTGACCTTGCCGCCGAGGCCGTACGCGGTGTCGATGCTGGCCAGCAGGTGACCGATGGTCACCTCGCGGCGGAAGTCGACGTGCGGGAACGCCTTGGCCATGCGCAGCGCCGCGTCGACGGCCTTCTCCGACGTCAGGTGCAGCAGGTTGATGGTGGGCAGGCCGGTCTCGTGGGCGAGGTACGAGGCGATGCTGATCGCGAGGCCCTCGGAATGCGGCGGCCGGGAGGCGCTGTAGGCGGCCAGCCCGGTCAGGCTGCCCTCCTCCTCGACCAGGCGGGTGTACGCCCGCATGATCTCGGCCGTCTCGCAGTGCAGCGACAGCGAGATCTCGTCGGCCAGGTCGGGGAACTGCTCGCGGGCGGCCTGCACGCCGCGCATGACGAACTCGAAGTGCGCGTAGTCGTAGCGGGCGTCCGGCGGGATCATGAGGAAGGAGCTCTGGTCGGTGGAGCGGCCGTGCAGGCCGTGGCCACCGTAGAACATGAAGACCTTGAACGAGGTGACGCCGTGGTCGCGGATCAGCTCGGGGATCTCGTCGATGTGCTCGGCGGTCATCGGCGCGACGTGGAACGCGAAGTCGACGTAGGACTTCTGGTCGGTGGCGCTGCGCACCTCCGGGAAGAACTCGCGGTACGGTCCGCCGCGGTTGAGGTAGTACTGCCCGGTGCGGATGTAGTTGATGGCGGAGGTGACGCCGCCCTGCGCGCAGGCGCGGCTCTCCGTCGCGGTGTCCTCGGCCAGGGGGTGGTAGATGCCCCAGTGCTGGTGGGCGTCGACGACGCCGGGGAAGGCGAGCTTGCCGCCACCGTCGACGACGGCCTTCGCGCCGGTGGGGTCGATCGACGGCGCGAGGTGGGCCACGCGGCCGTCGCGGACGCCGATGTCCAGCGCCGCCGGCTCGGCCTGGTCGTGCCGCACCACTCTGACGTTCTTCACTACGAGGTCGAAAGGTTCCACGGTGTGCTCCTGGGGATTGGCGGACAGCGAGTCGGTGACGGCGTCAGTCGGCGCCGGTGCCGGCCTGTAGTCGGGTCAGGGGGCGCAGCAGGTCGCTGACGTCGGTGACGTCGGCGAGGCCGAGCACCGCGGCGACCACCTGGTCGGCGGTGTCCGGGGCGACGCGCCCGGCGACGTTGTCCCGGAACTTCAACGCCAGTTCCGCGTCGGACAGTGGCCGCTGCGGCCCACCGCGGTTGGTCAGCACCTCCTCGCGCCACGTCTGGCCGTCGTCGGTGCGTACCGCCACGACGGCCGGGAACTGGTGCGGGAAGATCGCGTTGCACTCGTCGTCGGGGACGACGTCCACGCGGGCCATCAGCGCGCGGCGCTGCGGGTCACGGGCCAGCTCGTCGGTGAAGTCGCCAAGCCCGAGGCCCAGTCCGCCGCCGCCGAGCAGGCCGGCGACGATCGCGTACGGGCCGCTGAACTGGGCCTGGTAGCCGGTGTCCGGGGCGCGTTTGGTGGCGATCGGCTCCCCGATGGTGCGGATCACCGCGGCGGGTACCCGCAGTTCGATGTGCGTGATCCGGTCCACGGGCACGCCTCGGGCGCGCAGGGCCAGGCCGGCGTCGATGGCGGCGTGGGTGAAGTGGTTGGCGGGGTACGGCTTGAAGAAGATGTCCGGCACCGCCCACCGCTCGCCGAGCCCGTCGGTGACCTGGTCGTGGTCGGCCTCGCCGCGCAGGAAGGCGGTGAAGAAGCCGAACCGGCCCTCCAGCACGGTGGGTGGTCCGGTGAAGCCGCGCCGGACCAGGTCGGCGGCGGTGACGGCGCTGTGTGCGGCCCAGCCGCAGTGCAGCCGCTTGACGGTGCCGCCGGTCCGGTTGGCCTCGATGACCCCGGAGGCCATGGAGGCGGTCACCCCGAGGACGTCCAGCAGGCCGTCCTCGTCGAGGCCGAGCAGCATGCCGGCGGCCACGGCGCCACCCATCGCGCCGCAGATGGAGGTGGCGTGCTGGCCGTGTTCGAAGAACACCGAGTTGTTCAGCACCGGGTCGAAGCCGGCCATCCCCAGCCGTACGGTCGTCTCGATGCCGACCGCGATCGCGTTGGTGAGCGCGACGCCGTCCGCGCCGGCGGCCTGGGCGGCGGCCAGGGCCGCCGGGACCACGGCGGCGCTGGGGTGCAGCACCGAGGGCAGGTGGGTGTCGTCGTAGTCCAGGGAGTGCGCCAGGACGCCGTTGCCGAACGCGGCCTGCGCGGCGGGCACCGCGTCGGGCAGCCCGACGACGTGGGCCTGGGCGCGCCCGCCCTGGTCGGCGACGTAGTCCAGGGCGGCGCGGCTGGTGGGCAGCCGGTGCGCGGCCACGCACAGCCCGAGGATGTCGAGCACCCGTTGGCGCACGCTGGTGGCGAGCCGTTCGGGCAGCGGTTCGTCGCCGGTGCGGGCGGCGAAGGCGGCCAGTTGCCGGGCGAGGGTCTGCTCAGCCATTGGCGATCACCGCCAGGGGGCGGACCGGCGAGCCGGTGGCGCCGAAGATGGCCAGGGGCGACAGGACGAACAGGAACTCGTGGACGTTGTCGGCGGCCAGTTCCTCCAGCGCCATCGTCTCGATGATGTAGACGCCGCGTTCGACCAGCAGCACGCGGTGCGCGGGCAGGACGCTGTGCCCGGCGCCCGGTCGCAGGCACTCGAAGGCGATCGTGTCCGCCCCGGCGGCGTGGATGCCCTGGTCGGCGAGCCAGGTGGCGCCGGCCTCGCCGACGCCGGGTACGCCGGTGGTGAGCCCGATGTAGCGGTTGCGGTCCTCGTGGTCGAACAGTCGGCCCCAGCCGCTGCGGACCAGCACCACGTCGCCCGGCCGGATCGGGGTGCCCTGCCGGTCGGCGGCGGCCGACAGGTCCGCCGGGGTGATCTCGTAGCCGGGGTCGCAGCCGTCGGGCTGGCCCAGGGCGGCCGGGACGTCGAGCAGCACGCCCCGGCGGACCATCGGGGCGATGGTGTGCGCGCCCAGTTCGGCGTACCGGCCGCCGCGTCCGGCGTCGGAGGCGTCGGAGCCGTCGAACAGCCGCCCGTCCTGGGAGACGTGGGAGAAGGCGTCGACGTGGGTGCCGACGTGGGTGCCCATGGTGATGATGTCGTTGGCGGCGGAGCCGCCGTCGGAGCGCACCGCGTCACCGTGCCGGCGGGGCAGGGCGTGCCAGAACGGCGGATGGTTCGGCGACTGCGGCATGCCGATGCTCAGGCGACGACCCAGGTCGTACGTCCGGACTCCGGCGTCGACGGCGGCCAGGAGCGCGGCCGTGCCGGTGTCGGGGGTGATGTTCGTTGTGGTCACGGCAATCCTTACCTTCGGTGGTGGCGGCCGTCAGGCCACGATCTCCCGCGAGCGCAGCTCCGCGACGGTGTCGGGGGTGCAGCCGAGTTCGTTGACGAGGAGGTGGTCGGTGTCGGCGCCGAGGGGTCGGCCGGTGAAACGGATGCGGCCTGGCGTGTCGGACATACGCCACAGCACGTTGTGCATGAGGACCTCGCCGAGGTCGGGGTCGGGCACCTTGACGACCATCTCGGCGGCCTGGACGTGTTCGTCGGCGACGATGTCGCGGGCGGTGTAGACGGCCGCGACGGCGGCGCCGGCCTCTTCGAAGGCGCGCATGACCTCGTCGCGGGTGCGCTCGGCGATCCACCCGCCCACGTACTCGTCGAGCAGGTCGGCGTGCGCGGCCCGCTGCCGCCCGGAGGCGAACCACGGCTCGTCGATGACCTCGGGGTGACCGACGAGGCGCAGCACCCGCTCGGCGATGGACTGCGCGCTGGTGGACACCGCCACCCAGTCGCCGTCCCTGGTGCGGTAGGTGTTGCGCGGGGAGTTGTTCGTGGACCGGTTGCCGTGCCGGTGCTCGACCACGCCGAGCTGGTCGTACACGGTGGGGCCGGGGCCGACCGCCATCATGATCGGCTCCAGCAGGCTCATGTCGACGACCTGACCCTTGCCGCCGTTGCGGTCGCGGGCGAACAGCGCCACCATCGTGGCCGAGGACGCCGCGATGCCGCAGATGCTGTCGGCCAGGCCGAACGCCGGCAGCGTCGGCGGGCCGTTCTCGTCGCCGGTCAGGTGGGCGAAGCCGCTCATCGCCTCGGCGAGGGTGCCGAAGCCGGGCCGCTTGGCGTACGGGCCCTGCTGGCCGAAGCCGGAGATACGCACGATGACCAGGCCGGGGTTGACCTCGTGGAGTTGCTCCGGGCCGATCCCCCACCGTTCCAGCGTGCCGGGGCGGAAGTTCTCCACCAGCACGTCGGCGGTGGCGGCCAGGCGGAGCAGCAGGTCGGCGCCCTCGGGCGCGGACAGCTTGAGGCCGAGTGTGCGCTTGTTGCGGGAGATCTCCTTCCACCACAGCGGTACGCCGTCCTTGGCGTGGCCGTGTCCGCGCATGCTGTCACCGGCGACGGGGTGTTCGACCTTGATGACGTCGGCTCCGAAGTCGCCGAGGATCTGGCAGCACAGTGGGCCGGCCAGGATCGTCGAGGCGTCGATGACACGGAGTCCGGTCAGCGGTCCGTCGTGCACTGGGCCTCCCCAACTCGGCTCGTTCGCTTCAAGCGAACGATGTTTCGCTCAGCAGAATAGATTGTGATGAGGTTCGGGGTCAACGGCAACGCCTGTCACCCCTGCCGGACAGGCCCGGTGGCCGAACGACGCCGGGTCAGCCGACCGCGCAGGACCACCGCGGCGGCCACCGCGGACGCCGCCGCGACGAACGCGCCGGTAGGTGCCGAGAACGTGTCCCCCAGCCAGCCGTGCAGCATCGCCGCGCCCGGCCGGATACCGAGGAAGCACATCGACCACAGCGCCATCACCCGGCCGCGTACCGCGTCGGACAGTCCCTCCTGCATCGTGGCGTTGACGTCGCTCACGGCCAGCAGGTAGCCGGCCCCGCCCACGGCGATGCCCACCGTGGCCAGCACCGGTCCGGGGCTGACCGCCAGCACCACCATCCCGACGCCCAGCGCGGCCACGCCGACCGCGCCCGTCCGGCCGCTGCCCACCGAGCGCCGCAGCCGGCCCACCCAGATGGCGATCAACGCCGAGCCGACACCGAAGAAGGTGATGAACACACCCACCAGCAGGTCGCCGCCGCCGAAGCTCTCCGCGAACAGCGGGGACAACGTGTTGATCGGCTCCATCGCCAACCCGATCAGGGCCACGGCGACCAGGCACCGCACCAACTCGGGTCGGTGCCGCACATAGGCGACCCCGCCGAACACGCCCAGCCGACCGCGCCCCCCGGCCCGGTCGGCGCGGGGCAGCCGCACACCGGTCAGCGCCAGCGCGAACACCAGGAAGCTGGCGGCGTTGACGGCGAACGCCGTACCGGCGCCGGCCACCGCGTACGTGGCCGCACCGGCCACCGGGCCGATGGCCCGCGACAGGTTGAACGTCAGCGAGTGCAGGGCGATCGCCTGGGGCACGTCGGCCCGTCCGACGATGTTGGGCACCAGCGCCTGCGCGGCCGGGCCTGTGATCGCCTGACCCACCCCGGACAACCCGATGAACGTCAGCAGCAGCCCCGGGTTCAACGCGTCCAGGAACGCCAGCAGCGCGAGCACCGCGGCGGCGGAACCACCCAGCGTCTGCCCCACGATGATCAGCAGCCGCCGGTCCACGCGGTCGGCCAACGCCCCGATCACCGGGGCGAGGACCAACTGCATGGCGAACTGCAGGGCGGTCACCAGACCCACCATGAACGCCGAGCGGGTCAGCGCGTAGATGGTCAGGATCGCCGCGACGTTCTGGAACCACGTGCCGGTGTTCGACGCCAGCGACCCGAAGAAGTACGGGCCGAAGCGGCGGTCCCGCAGCAACGCGAGACCGCCGCGGCCTCTGTCGTCGGCTGGCGCGTCGGCCGGTGGCTCGGCCGGGCGGTCAGCCTGCCGCACCCGCGCCTCCCATTCCGTACCCCTGGGGGGTGCCGCTGGTCAGCGAGGTCCACACCGACTTCGGGCGCAGGTAGAGCCGGGCCGCCTCGGTGCCGTTCTCGCGGCCGTACCCGGACAGGCCGACACCGCCGAACGGCACCAGGTCGGACAGCACCCGGTACGTGTTGATCCACACCGTGCCCGCCCGCACCTGCCCGGCGAACCGGTGCGCCCGGGCGATGTCGGCGGTCCAGACGCCCGCCGCCAGGCCGAACTCGGTGTCGTTGGCCAGCCGCAGGGCGTCGGCGTCGTCGCGGAACGACGACACCGCCAGGACCGGCCCGAAGACCTCCTCACGCAGCAGGCGGGCATCGTCGTCCAACCGGTCGAACACCGTCGGCGGTACGTAGAAGCCGTTGCGCAGCCGCTCGGTGTCGGGCAGGGCGGCCTGCGCGACCAGCCGACCCACGCCGCTGGACTCGGCGATGAACGCCGCCGTCTTGTCCCGCTGCGCCGCGGTGATCTGCGGACCCAGGTCCGTCTGCTTGTCGAACGGGTCGCCCACCCGCAGCGCCCGCACCCGCTCGGCCACCCGGTCGAGGACCTCGTCGTAGATGGACTCGTGCAGGACCAGCCGCGAACCGGCGATGCACATCTGCCCGCAGGAGGCGAAGACGCCCAGCACCACGGCGTCGACCGCCCGATCCAGGTCGGCGTCGGGGAAGAGGATCTGCGGCGACTTGCCGCCCAACTCCAACGCCACCGGGGTGAGGTTGGCCGCCGCCGAACGGGCGATGGCCTTTCCGGTGTCGTGGTGGCCGGTGAACACGATCAGGTCGACGTCCGGGTGCGACACCAGCGCCACGCCGGTCTCCCGACCGCCCGGCAGCACCCGCACCAGACCCTCCGGCACGCCCGCCTCGGCCAGCAGCTCGCCCAGCCGCAGGGCGGTCAACGGCGTCTCCTCGGCCGGTTTGAGCACGCAGGCGTTGCCGAAGGCGAGCGCCGGGGCGATCTTCTTGGCCGCGAAGAAGAACGGCACGTTCCACGGGATGACGCCGGCGACGACGCCGTGCGGCTCGGGCACCGTGTAGGTGTGGTACTCCGGTCCGACCGGGATGGTCTCACCACGAACCTGCTCGGCCCAGCCCGCGTAGTAGCGGAAGCTGCCGGCCGCCCGGAGGACCTCCCGCCGGGTGTCGCTGAGGATCTTGCCGGTGTTGCGGGTCTCGGTCTCGGACAGCTCGTCGACCCGGGCCTCGATGAGATCCGCGACCGCGTGCAGGATCCGGCCCCGGTCGCTGCCGGTACGGCGGGCCCACGCCGGTTGGGCGGCGCGTGCCGCCCGGACGGCGGCGTCCACGTCGGCCGGCGAGGCCGGCGCGACGTGGGTCAGGACCTGGCCGTCGATGGGCGAAAAGACATCAGCCATCGGTGTTCCTTTCGTCGTGAGCCGAGCGCGCCCGGCGTCCCGGGTCCATCGACCCGGTGAGGTGCTCGGGCACCCAGACGTCCAGTACGGCCGGGACGCGGTCCCGCGCCACCGCCGTGCGGGCCCGGTCCAGGGCCGCGGTCAGGTCGGCTGCGGCGACCACCCGCTCGCCGTAGCAGCCCTGTGAGCGGGCGTGCGCGGCGAAGTCCGGCGACGGGGTGAGGTGCCCGCCGATCACCGTGGGTTCGGTGACGGCCAGGCCGTCCGGGTAGTGCGCGGCCAGCGTGGTCGTGCCGGTGCGGTAGCCGCCGTTGTTGACGACCACGGTGACCACCGGGGCGTCGTGCTGCTGCTGCAACCACAGGCACGAGTCCGGCGAGCCGAACAGGTACGAGCCGTCTCCGGTCACCGCCACCGCGTGGGCGCCGCCGGCGGCCATGCTGGCGCCGGTCGCCGCCGCCACCGACCAGCCGAGGCTGGACCCACCCTTCTCGAAGAGGGTGCCCGGCTTCGTCCGGCGGATCGGCGCGGTGTCGAACACCTCCCAGGTCAGCAGGTCGTCGGGGCGCAGGTGCTCATCCAGCGCCGCGGCGATCAGCGCCGGCGTGGGTGCGCCGGAGACCGCTCCGCCGCCGGCGGCCCGGGCCGCCGCAGCGGTGCGCGGCTGTTGCCGCCGTCGGCGCACGGCGTCGGCGTCGCCCGGACCTGCGGCGCCGACCTCGGCCAGGACGGCTGCGAGGAACGCCGCCGGGTCGGCGGTGGTACGGGCGTCGGCGCGCAGTTCGTACAGGGGGACGCGGCCCTCGATCGGGTCAGGTCCCGCCCAGCCGATCCAGGCGTCGTCGCGTGGTCGTTCCACCGCGGGCATCCAGGGCACCGGGTGGTCCAGCACGACGACGACGTCGAACTCGTCCAGTGGCGCGTTGGTGTGCCACGGGTTGTCGTCGGGCAGGTTCATCCGGTAGCGGGTGGCGCGCACCTCCACGCCGAGGGTGTCGGCCAACTCGGCCAACAACGTCACGGCGTGCGGGTTGACGCCGACGCGGTCGGTGACGATGACGGGCCGCCGGGCGGTCGTGAGGCGGCGGGCCACCTCGCTGACCACGCCCGGGTCGCCCGGTCCCAGGGTCGGGATGCCGAGCCGTTGGGCGCTGGGGACCGGGTTACCGACCGGGATCGGGTACCGGCCCACCTCTTCGGGCATCGCCAGGTAGACGGGGCCCCGCCGGGGCGCGAGTGCCACCTGGAGGCCACGCGCCACGACCAGGGCGGCGTCGTCGAGGGCGGACAGCTTGTAGTCCCACTTGACGTACTGCCGCACGATCGAGCCCTGGTCCCAGCGCTGCTGCTTCCAGAACACCGGCGAGTTACGCGACTCCGTCCGGGTGGGCGGATAACCCGACATGATCATGATGGGGTGGTCGCCCCACATGGCGTTGTGGATGGCGCCGCCGTGGTGCAGCAGGCCGAGGTCGGCGTGGGCCGCGGTCATGGAGGGCTGACCGGAGACCATCGTCTCGCCCATCGCCGCGGTGAGCGCGACGTGCTCGTGCGGGCAGGTGATGACCTCCGGGGTCGGCTCGCCCCGATGCCGGGCCTGCGCGCTGGCCTCCTGGAACGAGGTCAGCTCGGAGCCGCTGTTGAACCACAGCCGCCGCACGCCGCTGGCCGCGGCCGCCGCCAGCACCGCCGAGGCGGCGCTGGCGGCGGCCGGGCCGCCCGTCACAGGTTCCTCGCGCGCTCGAGGTAGCTGCCGTTGATCAATTTGTCGATCGGCGCGGCGGACTTGACCAGGTTGGCCTTGATGAGGCTCTCCTGACCCTTGAGCCAGGTCTGGTCGTTCATCTGCAGGGCCTTGTCCGGGCCGGCTGCCAGCCAGCTCTCCACCAGCAGCGGCAGCTCGGTGCGCGCCTGGGCAGGGTCGGCCTCCGGGTTGTACTTGCGCAGGTCGGTGATGACCTGGTCCCAGTTCTCTTCCTTGCTGGCGTACTCGATGGCCTTGAGCACGCCGGCGAGGAACTTCACCGGCATGTCGCTGCCCGACTCCACCATCTTGGAACTGGTGTTGTACGAGTCCGACGGCATCGGCGCGAAGTCGTCGGTGCTGAAGAAGACGACCTCGCCGACATCCTTCTGGATGGTGGCCCGGTCGGTGTTGACGCAGATCCAGGCGTCCACCTGGCCCTTGCGGGCCAACTCGTACGCGGCGGTGCCGACACCGGTGACCGGACGCTTCACCGACTTGGGGTTGACCCCCGCGTTGATCAGCATGACGTCGAGCAGGTTCTCGGTGGCGCCGCCGGTGGACACGATGCCGCAGGTGCGCCCGGCCAGCTCGGCCGGATTGCGGATCGGCTTGTTCGGCAGGGACACCACCTCGAACTGCGACTTCTGCCGCACGCTGGCGATGCTGATGAACGGCGCCTGCTCGTTGGCCACCGCGATGATCGCGTTGATGCCGTTGGCCCGGGTCAGGTCGGCCGAACCACCGAGCACCGCCTGGATGGCCGTGGCGGTGCCCTGCCCACCCTTGATGTCCAGGTTCAGGCCGTACTCGGAGAAGAAGCCGCGCTCCTTGGCGACCATCGTCTCCACGAAGCTCAGCGTCATGCCGGACGCGGTCATGTACGAGCCGGAGAGGCTGCCGTCGGCGTTGACCTTGTTGTCGTCGCCGCCGCAGCCAGTGAGCAGCAAGGTCATGCCGCCGGCAGTGGGCAGCAGGAGCCCTGCTGTGGTGCTGGCCCGGAGGAACGAGCGCCGTGAAACCGGCGCGCCGATGGAACGGTCGTTTTTCATGAATATCTCCCGGTGCCGAGGGGGGAATGGAGAAGGTGCGACGGATAGAGGCAAGGAGGGACCTGCCCGCGCCGCGTCGCGGCGCCGACCATGGATCGGAGGTGGGGGTGGGTGTGGAGCGCGGCCCGTCAGGGGGTGCGGCGGGGCTGCACGGATTCGTGCCAGGGGATCAGCAGCCGGCGGGCACCGGTCACGACGCTGTAGAGGGTGAAGCCGAACAACGCCATGATCAGGATGGCGCCGAACAGTTTGTCCACCTGGAGACCGTTCTGCAGGTTGACGGCGTACCGGCCGAGGCCCTTGTCACCGCCGAGGTACTCGCCGACGATCGCGCCGATGGTCGCCTGGACGACCGCCAGTTCCATGCCGGCCAGGATGAACGGCATCGTGTACGGCAGGTCGGCCCGCCAGAACCGCTCCCAGCGCGACGCCTTCAGGGTCGTCATCAGGTCGTGCATGGAGCCCGGCACGGAGCGGACGCCGAACGAGGTGTTGATCAGCAGCGGGAAGAAGGCCAGCAGCGCCGCCATGACCACCTTCGACGACGGGCCGAAGCCCAGCCAGAGGATGAACAGGGGCACCAGCGCGACCTTCGGCACCACCTGGGTGGCGACGATGAACGGGCGGGCGATCCGGTCGAACAGCGGCGACTTGCCGATCATCAGGCCGAGCCCGACACCCAGGACGATGGCCAACGCCAGGCCCATCATGACCTCGTAGAAGGTCGTCCAGATGTGCGTCTGCCACACGAACGGGTCGGTGATCTGCTCGATGAATGACTTGAACACCGCCTCCGGTGCCGGCAGCACGAACCGGGACAGGTCCGTGACCTCGACGTACACCTTCCAGGCGACCAGGAACAACGCGATCAGCAGGGGGCTGGTGTAGAAGGACAACCAGCGGTTGTTGCGCAGCCGCTGCGACAGGGTCGGCGGCGGGGGGCGGAGCTGTTGTCCGGAAGACGTCGTCGGCGCCGGGTGGCGCTGATCTGTAGTGGTCACGTGCGACACCTCAAGTGCTGCTCAGGCCGAGACGGCGGGTCGAATGTCGTTGTCCTGCTGCACCTCGCCGATCTGCCGACGCAGCTCGGTGGCGAGGGCGCGGAACTCGGCGGACTCGGTCATCGCGAGGGTGCGCGGCCGGGGCAGCGTCACCTCGGTGATGGAGTGGATGTGCCCGGGCTTGGTCCCCAGCATCACGATGCGGTCGGCCAGGAACACCGCCTCGGAGACGGAGTGCGTCACGAAGACGACCGTCTTGCGGTTCTCCAGCCAGATGCGCTGCAACTCCGCGTTCATCATGTCGCGGGTCTGCGCGTCCAGGGCGCCGAACGGCTCGTCCATGAGCAGCACCTGCGGGTCGTGTGCCAACGCCCTGGCGATGGAGACCCGCTGCCGCATGCCGCCGGACAGCTGGTGCGGGAGCTTGTTCTCCGCGTCGGGGAGCCCGACCAGGGACAGCATCTCCCGGACCTTCTCCGTGCGCTCGCGCCGGCCGACGCCGGCCATCTCCAGCGGCAGGGCGACGTTGGCTCCCGTCGACCGCCACGGCATCAGGGTGGCCTCCTGGAAGACGAAGCCCAGCGGGCGGTCGGCGTTCTCCTGCCGCTCGCCGTGGTCGAGCCGTACCCGACCCACGGTCGGGCTCTCCAACTGGCCGATGATCCGCAGCAGCGTCGTCTTGCCACAGCCGGACGGGCCCAACAGCACGACGAACTCGCCGTCGGCGATGTCGAGTGAGACATCGCTCAACGCGACCATCGACTGCCCACCGGCGCCGGCGAAGACCTTGCTGACGCCCTCCACTTTGATCGCACTCATGGCTACCCCTGTCACCGACCGGTCCGCGATTAACGCGAGATTGTTCGCTTGTGCAGTACGCCGTTCTGTTGGAGGGAACGTAAGCTATGTTCGGCGGCGAGGTCAATGGCCCACAGGGGCCGACTCCATACCACTAGTTCCTTACCAATCGCCCAACTCCGGAGGAACCGCCATGCAACACCTGTCGCAGCGCACTGCGGTGCTGGTCATCGACATGCAGAACGACTTCTGCGCCCCCACCGGAGCCATGGCGAACCTCGGTGCCGATGTCAGCGTCAACGCCGAGCTGGCCCGCCGGCTGCCGAGCTTCCTCGACCACGCACGGACCGCCGGTTGCCTGGTCATCTGGGTACGCCAGGCCGCCCACGAGCAGCTCGTGTCACCGGCCCGGCGGGCACGCGCCGAGGCGATGGGCCGCAGCCCGCTCAGCGTCTGCGCCGCCGGCTCCTGGGGTGCCGAGCTGGCCGACGGCCTGCGCCCCGAGGCGGGCGACTGCCACCTGGAGAAGACGCGCTACAGCGCGTTCGTCGGCACGCCCCTGCACAACCTGCTGCGCGCGCACGGACGTGACCACGTGGTGGTGGTCGGGACGGCCGCCAACGTCTGCGTGGACTCCACCATCCGCGACGCGTACATGGCCGACCTGACCACCACGATGCCGACCGACCTGGTCGGCTGGACCCGCGCGGACCTCGCCGAAGCGGCGATCCGCAACCTGGGCTTCTACTTCTGCGAGACCACGACCTCGGCCGAGCTGGTCGCGGCGTGGTCCGCGACGGACCGGGTCGTCTGACGGCGGGTGGCGCGCTTGCGCTCCACCGGCTCGGGGGCCGCCTCCGCCGGGGCCGGCTGGTAGCCCAGCTCGGCGCTGACCTGGCGGGCCGCGTCGGCCACCAGGTCGCCGTACTCGGCCAGCAGTTGCGCGGAGAAGCGGTCCTGTGGGCCGCACAGCGACAACGACCCGTAGACCTCGCCGGAGGCCAGCCGGATGGGCGCCGCCACGCTCGCCGCGCCGGCCTGCCGTTCGCCCCGGCTCACCGCGTAGCCCTGCTCACGGACCACCCGCAGGTCGGTCCAGAGCTGCTCGACCGACGTGATGGTGGCCGCGGTGACCGAGACCAGCTCGTGGGTGGCGAGGTATTCGGCGATCTCCGAATCCGGCAACGCCGCCAGGATCGCCTTGGACGACGAGCCGGCGACCAGCGAATGTCGGGAGCCGAGCGTGACCGACATCCGGATCTCGTGCGGCGACAGCACCTGGTCGGTGTAGACCCGCACCCAACCCTGCCGCATCGACAGCGTCGCCGTCTCCCCCGTGGCCTCCACCAACCGCCGCATGTGCCGATTGGTGATCGCCTGTACGTCGATGGCGCGCAGGGCGGCCAGGCCGACCGCGAGGGCGCCCGGCCCGAGCCGGTAGCGCCGGGTGCCCTCGTCGAAGGTGACGAACTGGTTGGCCGTCAGCTCCTTGAGGATGCGGTGGGCCACCGCCTTGGGCAGGTTCAACTCCCGCGCGACAGTGGACACCCCGATCATCTCCGGGCTGCGTTCGGCGAGCAGGTCGATCACGGCCAATGCCCGCCCCAGGCCGCTCGTCGTGTAGCGATGACCGTCCTCCGGCTCGGTCACCGGCGCACTGATCCCCATTCAGATCACCTCTCGAAGGTGCGTGTGAGCACGCCAGCGGTTGACCGATCTGGCTGTGGTGGGCGCCCGGCGCCTAGTGCTGGATCCCGAGCATACTGACACGCCGAAGGTACTTTTGGGCATCCTCGGGGTTCTCGGCGAGTGCCCGCAGACGCAGCAGCCGCTCGCGGCGTCCGGCCAGTTCGACCCCGTCCGCCGAGGTGCGATTCTCCGTCGTGGTCGGCTGGACGAAACGCTCGGCGATCGACCGGCGACGCTGCGCGTACTCGCTGGTGGCGGCGTCCTGGTCGGACTCGGCCAGCGCGATGGCGACCGCCACCGCGTCGTGGATGCCCGAGTTCAGACCCATGCCCCCGGTGGTGCTGCTCAGGTGTGCGGCGTCGCCGGCCAGCAGCACCCGGCCGATCCGGAAGGAGGCCGCGAGCCGCTGGTGGCTGCGGTACAGCTGGTGTTGGCTCAGCGGCAGCTCCCGGGCGTCGGGCTGACCGCCCAGCAGCAGCTCGACGGCGGCCAGGAACGCCGGGTGGGTGCCGGTCGGTGGCTCCTCGTCGACCCCGGTCCCCGTCGACAGCGCCGCGCGCCAGATGTCGGGTGTCCGGATCAGTGAGAAGCGGCCCTTCGGGCCGGACCAGTATCCGACCGCGCCGAGATCGGGCACCGCGTCCTCGAAGCGGAACGGCGTGGCCACCACCAGGCTCAGCGACGGGTACGTGAAGCCGGGGAACGGGACGTCGAGCAGTTTGCGGGCGATGCTGTGCGCGCCGTCGGCCGCCACCACCCACGGGGAGGCCACCACGGTCCGGGTGTCGCCCACCGCGACGTCCAACTCGACGCGCGTGTCGTCCTGGCGTACGCCGACCACCTCGTGCCCGAACCGGATGTCCACGTTCGGCGCCTCCGCGACCGCGCGGCGCAGCAGCCGGACCAGCTTGTACTGCTCGTACTGCAACCGGAACGGATACCGGGTCTCGCCCTCGAGCGCCTCGTAGGAGAAGCAGGCGGACTCGGTCAGCTCCAGGTCGCGGTAGTCCAGCCGGTGCACCCGGACCGCCTCCTTGAGCAGCGGGGCGGCCAGGTCGAGCTCGTCGAGCAGTTCGGTCGTCGGCGGGTGAACGGTCGAGCCGCGCCATTCCGACTGGACCTCGTCGGGGCCGCGTTCGAGCACGATCACCGGGATGTCCCGGCGGGCCAGGGCGAGGGCCGTCACCATGCCCACCGGTCCGCCGCCGAGGACGACGACGGGTGCTTGCACGGCGTGACTGGATGGCGCCACGTTCACTCCTTCCCGCCGGCGATACCGCCGACGATTCCGGTCAAGGGGGGTTGGGCCAGGGTGGCGGCCAGGTGCCGCAGCGCCGGGCTGGGCGACTCACTCGCCAGGTGGGTGATGCCGGCGGTCTCCAGCAGTTGCCAGGCGCCGGCCAGGTTCGACGACAGCACCGGCAGGGGTGCCTGCGGCAGGACCTCGTCGAGGACGTCCAGGCTGGGCGCGCCCGTCCCGGTCAGCAGCACCGCGTGCCCGGGCGGGAAGCTGTCGGCCAGTGACTCCAGGGTCTGGCGCACGGTGTCGCGCACGGTGGTCGACGTGAGGTCGTAGATGGCGCCGGTGCCGGGCACCGGCACGGGCGTGCCGACCTGACGGCCGGTCGCCCGCCAGAACGCCGCCGCCTGCTCGGTGAGCCAGTCCGGGTACGGCGAGATCAGGGTCAGTGACCGCACCGCGAGGCGGTCGAGCACCTGCCGCACGGCGGCAGCCGCGCCGAACACCGGCGAGCCGAGTCGCGCGGTGGCCGCACCGTCGGTGCGCTGCGCGTCGGCGCGCCCCGGCCGGTAGTAGCAGCCGGTGCAGGCGACGTAGGTGGCCCGCAGGTCCAGGCCGTCCAGCGTGGCCGCGGTGTCCGGCAACAGCTCGGCGTAACGGTCCAGCCGCTGCGCGAGTGAACCGTTCACGACCGGCAGGCGGGCGGCGTGGTAGCGGACCCGCGCCGGCAGCAGGCGGCGGAGTTCGGGCTCCACCGTCGGGTTGGCCGGTGGAACAATGATGCCCAGAGCTGCCTCGACCACTATCTACCGCCAAATCGTTCGACTGAGCCGTACGGCGTTCTACGTACTGGAACGATAGGGGCTGTGGTGGGGCCGGTCAACCCATCGCGGGCAGCGGCTCGCACCCATCTGACCAGGGCAACTGCCCACAATCTGGGCGTCGGGAGTCTCCGCTGCCCTGTCGCGGGCCTCACGCGGGGAATTCGACGAGGGGTTGCGAGGTTCTCCGTTCGGAAGATCAGGTTTCACTCCGATCGGATGGAAGAACCATGCGCGTGCGCTCAGACGCGGTAGTGCTGTTCGGCGTCACGGGAGATCTCGTCTCGAAGAAGCTCTTTCCAGCGCTGTACGAGCTGACCAGACGCGACCGCCTCGACGTCCCCGTGATCGGCGTGGCCCGCTCCCCCTGGGATGACCAGCAGCTCGTCACCACCGCCCGGAAGTCGGTCGCCGAGGCCAACGCCGAGGTCGACGACGACGCCTTCGACGCGCTGGCGGGCAACCTCTCGATGATCTCCGGCGACTACGCGGACCCCACCACGTACCAGCGGTTGGCCGACCGCCTGCGTGACGCCGAGCGACCGATCTTCTACCTTGCGGTCCCGCCGGCGGTGTTCGGCGCCGTCGTCGACGGGCTGGCCGCGGTGGGCCTGGCCGACCGGGGCCGGGTGATCGTGGAGAAGCCGTTCGGGCGCGACCTGGCGTCCGCCCACGAGCTGGACCGCACCCTGCGCGCGGCCTTCGACCCGCAGCGCGTGTTCCGCATCGACCACTACCTCGGCAAGGAGGCCGTCGAGGGCCTCTACGCCTTCCGGTTCGCCAACCGGCTGTTCGAGCCGCTCTGGAACGGCGAGCACATCGACAACATCCAGGTCACCCTCGCCGAGGGCTTCGGCACCCAGGGCCGTGCCGGCTTCTACGACACGGTCGGGGCCACCCGCGACGTGCTGCAGAACCACATCCTGCAGGTCGTGGCGCTGATCGCGATGGACGCGCCGACCGCCGACGACACCGACGCGTTCCGCGCGGCAGAGGTGGCGGTGCTACGGCAGATCGCGCCGCTGTCACCGGAGTCCACCGTGCGGGGACAGTACGCCGGCTACCGGGACGAGCCGGGCGTCCGGCCCGACTCGAACACGGAGACGTTCGTCGCCACCCGACTGACCGTCGACTCTCCCCGCTGGGCGGGGGTGCCGTTCTACCTGCGCACCGGAAAGTCCCTGCCCGGGACGGCGACCGAGGTCGTGGTCGAGTTCAAGCAGCCGCAGCGGGCCCTCATCCCGGCCGCGGGTGGCGTCGCGGCGCCCGCGAACCTGCTGCGGTTCCGGCTGGGCCACGGCGACGGCATCACCATGTCGATCCAGGCGAAGAGCCCCGGCGCGGAAGTGGCCAGCCGTCCGGTGCACCTGTCCGTGGACTTCGGCGCGGCGCTCGGGCACCGGCAGGAGGCGTACGAGCGGCTGCTCGACGACGCGATGGACGGGCAGCACCTCCGGTTCGCCCGCGCGGAGACCATCGAGCAGGAATGGCGCATCGTCGAGCCGATCCTGGATCATGCGCCGCCGGTGCAGGCGTACGACAAGGGCAGTTGGGGTCCGGCGGACGCCGAAGCGCTCGCCGGCGGCTGGCACACCCCGGACCTGCGATGAGCGGGCAGGACACGGTGCGTGCGCTCGCCGAGCTGGCGGAGGCCGAGTTCATGTTCCGGTACGAGTCGGGGGCGTCGCCCGAGGTCCGCGACGCGCTCGGCCTGGCCGCCGTCCGGATGGGTGGCGGGGTGGTGCTGTCCATGCGGCACGACCCCACCGGCTACTGGAGCAAGGCGCTCGGGTTCGGCGTCGACGCGCCGGTCGACGCCGACCTGATCGGCCGGGTCTGCGATTTCTACCGCACCCAGGGCAACCCCGCCGCTGTCATCCAGATCGCCCCGGACCGGCTGCCGGCGGACTGGGACGACATCTGCGCGCGGGAGAACATCACCGGCGGTAGCACCTGGGTGAAGCTCGCCGCCGAGATCGAGACGCTCCGACCCGGCCGCACCGACCTGCGGGTCGGCCCGGTGCCCGCCGAGCTGGTCGACCAGTGGGCGTCGGTGGTGCTGCGCTGCTTCGGCATGCCCGAGGAGCACCTCGGGCCGATGGTCGCGGCCGGCGTGCGCGATCCGGGCTTTCAGCCGTACGCCGCCTGGGACGGCGACGAGATGGTCGCCGCCGCCAACCTGTTCGTCCACGGTGCGGTGGGCTCGCTCAACACCGGCGCGACCCTGCCGAGCCATCGGGGTCGGGGCGCGCAGTCGGCGCTGTTGACGGCCCGGGCGGCGGCCGCGGCGCGGGCCGGCTGCCGGTGGGTCGTCTCCGAGACGGGCCGACCCGACCCGGGCTCGTCGAATCCGTCGCTGAACAACATGCTCCGGGTGGGCCTCACACCGCTGTACGAGCGGCGCAACTGGGTGTGGCGGGCGGACCCGACCGAGTAGCTGTGAACGCCGCGTCACGGGCCTTTTCGATCAGTGCCGCCCACTGCCGCACCAGCTGCGGACGGGGTACCGGTCAGCTGCAGCGCCCGCCGGCTCAACGCGTCGACGTGGTCGACGAGCCGGCGTACGGCTGCGTCGTCGTCCGCGTCCACCGTGGCGATGCGGTCGAGCAGTTCGGCGTAGTCCGAGGTCAGTGCCAGGTACCGCCTGCCGAATTCCCTCTCGGCGCCGCTGACGCGGGCTCGGCGTCCCGTTGCCGCGTACCGCTGGTCGAGGTCGATGATCTGCTGGGCCAGCACGGCGGCGGCGGCGCTGAGCGTGCTGCGGCCGTCGGCGTGCTCGTCGCGGTGGCGCCGGCGGGCGTTCGCGAGCCGGCCCGCCCGGCGACCTCCGATGTAGAGCGTGGCCGCGCCGACGACGACGGCCCCGAGGGCCGCCACCGCGAGCAGGAAGCGGGGCAGCGACGGGCTGATCGTGCGCGTGCCGTCGGGAACGGTGCCGGCCTTCACCAGCAGGTCGTAGTTGACGGTGACGACCTTCAGCGCCTCCAGCGGGCGGTCGGGAAAGGTGTCGACGCCCCGACCGATGATCATCTCCGCCACGGCGGCCCGGCCGAAGTTCTCGTCGTCACGCCTGGGCAGCAGCGCGCACCCGTACGTGTCGTAGTCGTCGCCGTCGCGGCTCATCACCAGCACGACGTTCCCGTTGGCGGCGCGCGTGACCTGGCGGCAGCCCTGCCGGAGGTCGGCGTCCGGCTCCAGCAGCAGCACGACCAGCCGGCGGTTGCCGATGACCCGTTCGGCCGCGGCCCGGTCCAGGTCGACGCCCGGTGCCGCGTAGACGGAGGAGGTGCGGACCTGGCGGGCGGCCGGGCCGTCGAGCACCCCGCCGGTCCACAACGCCCAGCCGGCCAGCACGAGGCACGCCAGGACCGCGACGCCGAAGGGCGTGCCGACCAGGGCACCGAGCCATCGCCCGACGGACCGTTTCACGACAACCTGCCCTGCAGATAGAGGTCCGGGCGGTAACCGGCGAGCCCCACCGTCCGGGCGCTGTCGTCCAGTTCGTCGGCCGCCTCGTTCAGCAACGACCGCACGTGGTGCTCCGGCAGGGCCTCGTCCAACGCGGCACGTGCCGCCTGGAGCTTGACGACGCCCCGGGTCAGCGCCGGATTGCTGCGGGCGTCGGTCAGCAGGGACATCTCGACGGCGAGCGCGGTGAGGCCGGCCAGTCGGGCCGGCGCGCCGTCGCCCCGCCGGATCCCCGTGCCGTCCGGCCGGCGCAACGACCGGACCGACAGGGCCAGGAACGTCGCCACGCAGCCCGCGAACAGCCACGGCAGCGCGGGCAGCGCCACCCGCAGCGGGTCGACCGGCTGGTACGGCAGCGGACGGTCGAACAGCCCCGAGTAGCGGATGTCGGTGACCCGGTTCAGGTAGACCGACAGCACCTGGTCCTGGGAATAGTCGTACTGGCTGATCCGGTCGGCGAACTGGCCGTAGAAGCTCGCCCCGGCCACCTCCGCGAAGTCCGTCGCCGGGCCGTGGTACTCGATCCAGAGGCCGTACATCACGATGATCGGGGTACCCGGGAACAGCTCGGTCAGGGCCGGCCCGAACCGGGGCAGGGGTTCACCGAACGGCTGCGCGGGCAGCGCCACGTACAGGGCGCCGTCCGGGAACGCGGTCGTCGCGGCCTTGCCGGGCACGCCGGTGAGGCTCGCTCCAGCCGCGGCGTGCAGGCCCTTGGCCCGCAGGTCGGCGGCGACGGCGGTCAACTCCGGACCGGTCGGCTCGCGCCACCGCAGCCCATCGTGGTCGGCCGGGACGGGCACCTCCCGCAGCGTGGCGATCAGTGTCACCAGTGGACCCGTCACGTCGGCGGTGGCGAAATGCGCGCGCCAGCCGGGCACGTCATCGGGTACGGCCCGGTAGAAGCCGCCGGACACGTCGGTGCCGCTCACCACGATGGTGGCGTTCTTCACCTCCCGTAGCCGGCGCCTCTCGTCCTCGTCGAGCCAGGGCGGCGCGACCAGGATGCGGACGGGGTGGTCGCCGGCTGCCTCGCGGACCCGCTGTTCGTTCCAGTGCGCGATCGAACCGGGCAGCCGCACCACGGGACTGTCGGCCACCAGCGCGGTCATCTCGTCCACCGACGGCACGGTCGGGTCGCCCGCCCTGGGCGCCGGGCCCTTCCCGATCGTCGCCGAGTCAGCCGGGGACCGCCCGTAGCTGACGTCGGCGCCGTGTTGCTGCTGGGCACCCAGGAAGATCACCAGGACGACCACGGCGATGCCCAGGAGCGCCCAGCGCAGCGCCTCGTAGCGGTGCGGCCGGCGGGCCGTCACCGCTGCGTCCGCCACAACCGGTCGGCCTGCTGGGCGTGTCGCTCCGCTGTCCGCGCGGCGGCCGCCCCGCCCCGTGCGGCGGCGATCAACTCGGCGCGGGCCAGCAACTGCTCGGCCGCAGGGACCGGGCTGGTCGCCGCGTCCCGGCTGACGGCCGCGCTGTCGATGGCCGCGCGGGCGCCGGACCAGGCGGTCTGCCGCTTCCGGTCCCGTGCCCGCCGGGCGGGGACCAGGGTCGTCGCGAGCCCCGCGCCCACGAGCAGAACGCCGCCGACCAACCAGATCAGGAGGGTGTGGGACATGCGCTCCAACCATCGGACGAGGGGTACGGGGTTGCTCGACGGAATTCGGGCAGCCGCGCGGGCACGACCGAGTCTGACTGACGCTGTCGAATCGGCGCGAACGAGCCCCGGTCGGGTGCGGTGGTCAGAGACCGCCGGAGACGCGCAGCACCGTGCCGGTGGCGTACGAGGCGTCCGGGCCGAGCAGCCAGGCGATGGCGGCGGCGATCTCGTCGGGTTCGCCGGCGCGGCCCAGCGGGATGCGGCCGGCAGCGCTGTCGGGGCGGTCGGGTACGCCGGAGACGGCGTGGATGTCGGTGCGCACGATGCCGGGGGCGACGGCGTTGACCCGGATGCCCTTGGGGGCGAGTTCCTTGGCCAGGCCGACGGTGAGGGTGTCGGTGGCGCCCTTGACCGCGGCGTAGTGCACGTACTCTCCCGGGCCGCCGAGGGTCGCGGCGGCCGACGACACGTTGACGATGGCACCGCCGTCGGTCATCCGGCGGGCGGCCTGCTGGGCGCAGAGGACGTACCCGATGAGGTTGACGTCGACGACCCGGCGCAGGTCGTCGACGCGCAGCTCGGTGAAGGGCCCGATGGGGCTGGTGACGCCGGCGTTGTTGACCAGGCCGGTGAGCGGGCCGAGCCGCGCGGCGGCGGTGAACAGCTCGTCGACCTGGTCGGGGTCGGTGGTGTCGGCGCACACCGCCACGGCCGAGACGCCGGTGGCCCGCAGGTCGGTCAGGACCGTCTCGGCTGCGGCGTGGTCGCGGCGGTAGCAGAGTGCGATGTGGTGGCCGGCCGCGGCGAGGCGGCGGGCGGTGGCCGCGCCGATGCCCCGGCCGCCGCCGGTGATGACGGTGACGGGTGCCACGGCGCCCTCCCGGGGTGTCTGGTGGCTGCGAACCGGATGCGCCGACGCTACCGTGACCGGCGCGGGTCGGTCGTCGAGAGGAGAGTCACATGCGGCGGGCGTTGGTGCTCGGTGGTGGCGGGGTGACCGGCGTCGCCTGGGAGCTGGGGCTGCTGGCGGGGTTGGCCGAGCGGGGCGTGGACGTGTCCGAGGCGGACCTGGTGGTGGGCACGTCGGCGGGTTCGGTGGTGGGCGCGCAGGTGTGCTCGGGGCTGCCGCTGGAGCAGCTCTACGAGGAGCAGTTGGCGCCACCGTCGGGTGAGCGGGCGGCACGGTTGGGCTTCGCGGCGTTGGCGCGGCTGGTGTGGGCCGGTGGCCGTACCCGTGACGCGGTGCGCTCCCGGGCGCGGATCGGCGCGATGGCGGTGGCGGCGCGTACCCCGTCGGAGGCGTCGCGGCGCGCGGTGATCGAGGCCCGACTGCCGGTGCGGGAGTGGCCGGCGCGACGGCTGCTGATCACGGCGGTGGACGCGTCCTCCGGTGAGTTCGTGGTGTTCGACCGGGACAGCGGGGTGTCGCTCGTGGACGCGGTGGGCGCGAGCTGCGCGGTGCCCGGGGTGTGGCCGCCGGTGACCGTCGGCGCGCGCCGCTACGTCGACGGGGGGATGCGCTCGCCCGTGAACGCCGACCTGGCGGCCGACGCGGGGCGGGTGCTGGTGATCGCGCCGACGTCGGGGGCGTTCGGACCGATGCCACGGTTGTCCGCGCAGGTGGCCGCGTTGCGGGTCGCCGGGTCACGGGTGGTGGTGGTGACGCCGGACGCGGCGGCGCGTACGGCGATCGGCCGCAACGTGCTGGACCCGGCGCGGCGGGCGGGGTCCGCTCGGGCGGGCCGGGCGCAGGCCGGCGTCGTGGTGGACGAGGTGGCGGCGCTCTGGGCGTGATCGCTTACGCTCACCGCCTGTCCGGTCTGACAACGGAGGTGCGCGGTGGCGGGTGTGGGCGTCGGCGACGTGGTGGAGGATTTCGAGCTGCCGGACGAGACGGGCACGCCACGGCGGCTGTCGGAGCTGCTGGCGGCCGGGCCGGTGGTGCTGTTCTTCTACCCGGCGGCGATGACCCGGGGCTGTACGGCGGAGAGCTGCCACTTCCGGGACCTGGCGGCGGAGTTCGACGCCCTGGGCGCGACTCGCGTGGGCATCAGCCGCGACCCGGTGGCCAAGCAGGCCGAGTTCTCCCGGCTGCACGGCTTCGACTATCCGCTGCTGTCGGATGAGGACGGGACGGTGGCGCAGCGGTTCGGGGTGCGGCGACGACTGCCGCTGGGTCCGCTGAGCACCAAGCGGCTGACGTTCGTCATCGGCACGGACCGGCGGATCATCGAGGTGATCCACAGCGAGGTCAGCATGAACGACCACGCGGACCGGGCGCTGCGGGCACTGGGCGGCTGAGCGGGCGCGAACCCCGTGCGGCGGGTGTCGCAGCCGGCTGGTATCAAGACAGCAATCAAACAGGTGTACGGAAGAGGGTAGTGATGGATGCCGGCCAGGGTTTGTCCACTGACGAGGTGCAGAGCATCCGCGAGGCGTTGGCGGCCGGGCGTAAGCCGAGGGTGGTGTTCACCGCGTCGGCGGGTCAGATCGCCGGTCAGGTCGGTCAGGTGATCGAGCTGACCGACCCCGAGGTGTCCGACGAGTTCGTGGTGGTGCGGTTCGGCCGCGACGAGTTGCCGTTCTCCCCCGCCGATCTGGCCGTGGCGCCCAAGGGCGCTGGTCGTCGGGTGGTGGAGCCGAAGCCGGAGCCCGAGCCGCAGGAGCCGCCCGCGGTGGCGGCACCGGAGTTCGTGTTGGACACGCCGCGGGTGCCCGCGCAGCGACAGGAGGAGCCCAAGGTGGAGCAGACGGAGAAGCCGCCGGCGCGGCGGGCGGTCAAGGCCGTCAAGCCGAAGGGCCCCGCGGGCCTCACGGTGACGCTGGCGTACGCCGACGGTGAGTGGACGGTCGCCGCGCAGCAGGGCAGCAAGGCCCTCGCGAAGCCGTACGTGGTGAAGCCGGCCGAGGCGTTGAAGATGGTGGCGCTTGTCGACGTGCCGGGTGTGCAGGAGGCGGTGGAGCAGATCCTCGGCACCGAGCGGGCCGAGGCGGAGCAGCAGGCCGAGAAGTTGCGCGCCGAGTTGGCCGAGATCGAGGCGCGGCTGGCGGAGTTGCGCGAGGCCCGCTGAGGCGGGTCAGCGCCGGTTGTGGTGCTCGACCAGCCGGGTGAGCAGGCGGGTCAGCTGCTCACCCTCGGCGGCGGACAGCGGTGCGAGCAGGTCGCGCTGGACACGGTCGACGGTCTCGCCCATCCGGCGGGCCTCGTCGGCTCCGGCGTCGGTGAGGCTGATGACGTTGCGGCGGCGGTCGGCGGGGTCGGGGGCGCGTACGACGAGCCCTCGACCGGCCAGGTCGTTGATGGCCGCCACCACGTCGCTGCGGTCGATGCCGCAGCGTCTGCCGAGGTCGGCCTGGCTGGCGGGCCCGGCCTCGGCCAGCGCGGCGAGCAGGCGGTAGTGGTAGCCGCGTAGGTCGTGCGCGGCGAAGCCCTCGCTGATGAGTCGGCCCGCGTGGCTGGCGGCCTGGTTGAGCAGCCAGCTCGGGGTGGTGCGTAGCCCGGCGGGTGACTGCGGGGACTCCATGGCGGCAGCCTAACAGGAATCGTTGGCGCGACCCACGATCCGTGTTACGTTGGCCGCACCAACGTTGGTGCGGCCAACGTTCCAAAGGAGGCGTCATGTCCACCACTCCCACCCTCAACGGGCAGGTCATCGGTCAGGCCCACTACGCCACCCGGGCCCTGCTGGAGCGAGCCGTCGCCCCGCTCGGGCTCACCTTCGGGCAGGTGCTCGCGCTCAACGTCCTCGCCGACGGCGCCGTCGAGCGCACGCGGATCGTGCACCGGATCACCAGCACCCTCAAGATCGACGAATCGGTGGTGCACGAGGTGATCGCCCACCTCGTCGAGGCCGACCTCGCTCGGGTCGACGACGGCCTTGCTCGGGTCGACGCCGGCCCGTCGACGGGCGCCGACGGCCTCGCTCGGGTCGACGCCGGCCCGTCGACGGGCGCCGACGCACGCATGCGGCTCACCGACACCGGTCACGCCACCCAGCGCCGCGTCTCCGCCGCCGTCGCGGACATCACCGCTCGGCTCTACGGGGACATCCCGGCCGACGAGGCGAGCGTGGCCGCCCGGGTCCTCACCCTGGTCACCCAGCGGGCGAACGCCGACCTGGCAGCGACCCCGGCCTGACCGGACGCCGTCACCAGGCGGCCACCGGAGGGTCGTCGACCGCTGATCGACTCGGGTTCAGGGAAATCGGGGTGTCCCAGTCGCCCGGACACCCCGATTTCATTGATCCCGAGTCGATCACATGCCGGAAGCCCGGCCGGCGGGCTGTCGGTTAGAAGTAGTCCAGCAGCTGCGCCGGGCCGCCGGCACCCAACAGGTCCAGGGAGTCGGGCTCCACACCGGCGGCGTGCAGCAGGCCCGCCTCGGCGACCGACCGGGCGCGGGCGGCGCCGGCGTAGAGCAGGGCGAAGCCGCGTACGTCCAGGCGCAGGTCCGGCTCGCCGTCGACCCGGGTCAGCTCGGCGGCGCCGTCGGCGACGACCAACCGCCAGGTGCCGGAGTTCCACTCGGCGATCGGGTCGGCGAGGGTGAAGTCGACGGCGCCCCGGGCGTGGGTGGGCCACCCCCGTGCGGCGACCGCCCGCGCCACGTCCACCGGCCGGTGCATCCACAGGTTCCGCTGGTGTTCGCGGGCCGACTCCAGCGGCAGGTGAGTGCTGACGGCGTCGCCGTCGAGGGGGCACAGCCGCAGGGTGGGCGCGACGCTTGCCCAACTGCCGAGCACGCCGACGAGTTCCCGGGCGGCCTCGGGGGTCACGGCCAACGCCTCGTCCACGGTGAGCACGGAGTCAGCGCCGTAGCCACGGCCCCGCTCCCAGGTGGCGTAGCCGACCAGGTCACCGCCGTCCTCGATGAGGGTGAGCCCGTCGCCGGGCAGACCGCCGTCGGCGGCGGAGACGTCGAACAGCTCGCCTCGGCGCGTGAGCAGCCCGTTGCGGTACCGGCTGATCCGCTCGTACAGGGTGGTGACGGCGGGCAGGTCGGCGGGGGTGCCGGCGCGGACGGTGAGCCGGGGATCCGGCCGGTGCCGGGGCAGCGCGGCGGTTGCCAGATCGAGGGTACGCAGCACACCGGCCGCTTCCCAGCCGCAGGCGCGGTACGGGGCGGCGACGGTGGGATACAGCGCGCTGATCGCCGCACCGCGTTCGCGGGCGCCCCGCAGCAGGGCGGTGAGCATCGCGCGGGCCGCTCCCCTGCCCCGGGCCTCGGGCGCGACCGCCACACCGCCCACGTCGGCGGCGGGCACCGCCTGCCCACCCCACCACTGGTCGTGGTGCAGGTCGACGGCCTTGCCGACGAGCCGGCCGTTGTCGTCGAACGCGCCGTAGCGGGTCATGCCGGGCACGTCGACAGTGGTGCGCGGGGGGCGGTGCCGCGGGTCGGAGCCGAACGCGAGGCAGCCCAGCTCCCAGGCGGCGTCGAGGTCATCGACGGTGAGTTCGCGGACGTGCACGGTGGCGGGCATCGGCACACCCTAGCGGGACGGATCTTCACCGACCGCTCATTTTCCGCCGGGTGCGGGCGTTGCGGGCGCGGCACGCCAGCACATATCGTCCCGACGTATCGCGCCGATACATCGACGCGACAGTCAGGAGGGCGGCGGACATGTCCAGCGGACAGTTGTACGACACCATCGGAGCCACCTACACCGTGACGCGGCGCACCGATCCACGGATCGCCGCGAGGCTCTGGGCTGCGCTCGGAGACGCGCGGACGGTCCTGAACGTCGGGGCTGGCACCGGCTCCTACGAGCCCGTCGACCGCGACGTCACCGCGGTGGAACCGTCGGCGCTCATGCGGGCGCAGCGCCCTACGGACGCGGCGCCGTGCGTGGCCGCCGTCGCGGCGCACCTCCCGTTCGAGGATCAGTCCTTCGACGCCGCGATGGCGGTCTCCACCGTGCACCACTGGCCGGACCCGATCGCGGGGCTGCGCGAGATGCGACGGGTGGCCCGGCGGGTGGTGGTGTTCACGCACGACGACAGTGCCACCGGATGGCACCGTCGGTTCTGGCTCACCCGCGACTACCTGCCCGAGGTGGCACAGATTCTCTCCGGCCGGCCTTCGCTGGCCGAGCAGGCCCGCGCGATCGGCGCCCGCATCGAACAGGTGCCGATCCCGTGGGACTGCGCCGACGGTCTGTTGGAGGCGTACTGGCGCCGGCCCGAGGCCTACCTGGACGATCGGGTGCGCCGCGGCCTGTCGCTCTGGGCCAGAGTCGGCCCGGAGGCCGAGCACCGGGCGGTGCGCAGCCTCCGGGCAGACCTCGCCTCAGGGCGGTGGGCCGAACGCAACCGCGACCTCGTCGCTCTCGACGCGGCGGAGCTCGGCCTTCGCCTGCTGGTGACCTGACCGCCGCCACGGACTGGCGCGCGACCAGGTCACCGCCATCAGTGCTGCGGGATGTTGGCCACGCCGATCCGCTTGCGGAACACCCAGTACGTCCAGCCCTGGTAGGCCAGCACGATCGGGGTGAAGATCACCGCCACCCAGGTCATGATCTTCAGGGTGTACGGGGTGGAGGCCGCGTTGGTGGTGGTCAGGGTGCCGGCCGCGTCCAGGGTGGAGGGCATGACGTTCGGGAACAGCGCGGCGAACAGGGTCGCCACCGCCAGGCCGATCGCCACGGCCGTGCCGGTGAACGCCCAGCCCTCCCGGCGTACCTTGGCGGCGGCCAGACCACCGAGCAGGGCGAGGGCCGCGCCCACGGCGAGCACGACGGCGGCCGCGCTGGAGCGGATGCTCAGCGTCCAGGTCAGGAAGCCCACCGCGAGCACGGCGGTGCCGACGCCCAGGCGCACCGCGAGGGCGCCAGCGCGCTCGCGGATGTCGCCGGTGGTCTTCAGGGCCAGGAACACCGCGCCGTGGGTGAGGAACAGCGCGAGGGTGGTCGCGCCACCGAGCAGGGCGTACGGGTTGAGCAGGTTGAGCAGGCCGCCGACGTACTCGTGGTCGGCGTCCAGCGGCACGCCGCGCAGGATGTTGGCGAACGCGACGCCCCACAGGATCGCCGGCACCAGTGAGCCGACCACGATGGCGGCGTCCCAGCGGCGCTTCCAGGACGCCTCGGGGCGCTTGTGCCGGTATTCGAAGGCCACCCCCCGGGCGATCAGGGCCAGCAGGATCAGCAGCAGCGGCAGGTAGAAGCCGGAGAAGAGGGTGGCGTACCACTCGGGGAAGGCGGCGAACATCGCGCCACCGGCGGTGATCAGCCAGACCTCGTTGCCGTCCCAGACCGGGCCGATGGTGTTGATCAGGACGCGGCGTTCACGGTCGTTGCGGCCGAGCACGGGCAGCAGCATGCCGACGCCGAAGTCGAAGCCCTCCAGGATGAAGTAGCCGGTGAACAGCACGGCGACGAGGAGAAACCAGATGGTGGTGAGGTCCACGATGGGCTCCGGGATCAGTAGGCGAAGGCGAGCGGACGCTCGGCGTCGTCATGGGTGTCGTCGATGGGGGGCTGTTCGCTGACGTCGGGCACGCCGGCCTTGGCGTAGCGCAGCAGCAGCTTGACCTCGATCACCGCGAGGGTGGCGTAGATCAGCGTGAAGGCGGTGAACGAGGTCAGCACCTCGCCCAGCGAGACGCTGCGGGACACGCCGTCGCGGGTGAGCATCTCGCCGAAGACGATCCACGGCTGGCGGCCCATCTCGGTGAAGATCCAGCCGAAGGAGTTGGCCAGCAGCGGCAGCACCGGCATGGCCAGCCCGGCGCGCAGCAGCCACTTGCTGCGCGGGGTGCGGCCCTTGCGCTGGGTCCAGAGCACCAGCAGGGCGATGGCGGCGGCGGCCAGCCCGAAGGCGATCATGAAGCGGAAGCTCCAGTAGGTGATCGGGATGATCGGGGTGTAGCTGCCGGCGCCGTACTGGGCGGTGTACTGGGCCTGTAGGTCGTTGATGCCGTGCACGGTGCCGTTGGGGTCGCCGGTGCCCAGGTACGACAGCAGGTACGGGATCTTGAGGGCGAACACCTCGCGACTGCCGTCGAGGCTGCCGATGGTGAGCACGGAGAACGAGGCGGGGCTCTCGGTGGTGTAGAGGCCCTCGGCGGCGGCCATCTTCATCGGTTGCACCTCGGTCATGATCTTGCCCTGGATGTCGCCGGTGAACACGACCGCGGCGGTGGAGACCAGGACCACCCAGGAGCCGAACTTCGTGGCGAAGCGGTAGGCGCCGGTGTCGGCGGAGTCGCGGTTGCGGATCACGTGGTACAGGCCGACGGCCACGACCAGCGAGCCGGCGACCAGGAACGATCCGGCCAGGGTGTGCGGGAAGGTGACCAGGGCGACCTTGTTGGTCATCACGGCCAGGAAGTCGGTCAGTTCGGCGCGGCCGGTCTCCGGGTTGAGTCGGAAACCGACGGGGTTCTGCATGAACGAGTTCGCCGCGAGGATGAAGTACGCGCTGAGGTTGGTGCCGATCGCGGCGGCCCAGATGCTGGCCAGGTGCAGGCGCTTGGGCAGCCGGTCCCAGCCGAAGATCCACAGGCCGATGAAGGTGGATTCGAGGAAGAAGGCGACAAGGGCCTCGATGGCCAGGGGCGCGCCGAAGATGTCGCCGACGAAGCGGGAGTAGTCGCTCCAGTTCATGCCGAACTGGAACTCCTGCACGATGCCGGTGACCACACCCATCGCGAAGTTGATCAGGAACAGCTTGCCGTAGAACTTGGTGAGTTTGAGGTAGCGCTCGTTGCCGGTGCGGTGCCACATCGTCTGCAGGATCGCCACGAGCACCGACAACCCGATGGTCAGTGGCACGAAGAGAAAGTGGTAGACGGTGGTGACACCGAACTGCCACCGGGCGACGTCCAACGCGTCCACCTGAAACCCCCAGCTATTCATACTACGAGACGTAGTAAATACTACTGCTCGTCGTAGAAAAAGCGGCAGGGTCTGGCGGCCCGAACCAGCCCGGGACCAATGACCCTGATCACCCCGGCCGCCCGGCCCCCGGGGAGGGCGAGGGCAACCAGCCGACCGGCCCTCGCGGCCCTGCCGCCGCGTGCGACGATGGCGCGCTGATGGACACCGCACACTCCCCCTGGCAGCCGCCATTGATCTGGCGCGGCGCCCAGCTGCTGGCCCGGGCTCTGGTCGCCCTGGTGGCCCGCCTTGAGGTCACCGGCGACGTCCCGGCGCACCTGCGCCGAGGGCCGCTGGTGCTGGCCGCCAACCACATCAGCCCCTTCGACCCGGTGGTGCTGGTCGCCGCCTGCCAGGCCCGCGGCATCGCCCCCCGGGTCATGGCGACCGCCGGGCTGTTCCGCGCCCCGGTGATCGGCACCCTCATGCGCCGCGCCGGGCACATCCGCGTCGACCGGGGCACGACCGCCGTGCACCGGGCACTCGACGCCGCCACGACCGCCGTCGCCGCCGGATCGGTGATCCTCATCTACCCGGAGGGGCGCATCGGCCTGGACCCCGGCATGTGGCCCGAACGCGGCAAGACCGGCGCCGCCCGCCTCGCCCTGGACTGCGGCGCACCGGTCATCCCGGTCGCCCAGTGGGGCGCCCACGAGGTGCTGCCCTACCGGGCGCCCCGGGGGATGCTGCGCGGTGTGGCCCGCGCGGTGTGGCGTCGCCCGGTGATCCGCGTGCACTTCGGCGAACCCGTCGACCTGGGCGACGTCGACGCCGCCGATCCCGGTGCCGCCCGCCGGGCCACCGACCGGATCATCGACGCGCTCACCGACGCCCTCGCCCCGCTGCGCCCCGACGAGCCCGACACGCCCCGGTACGTCGACCCGGGCCGCCCGAGCGACAGCAGCCGCGTACACCGCCGCCGGTCGGGCTGACCCCGCCTCAAGGGCCAGCCCGACCGGTACGCGTCAGCGCGCGGCGTCCAGCAGCGGCACGAGCTGCTCCTCCTCGTACGCCAGGTGTGCGCGCACCTGGTCGGTGAGCCGGGCCACCTCGCGGCGAAGAACCTCCCGGTCCGGCTGCGGGGTGCCCAGGGCGGCGCGCAGCTCGTCCAGCACCGCCGCCATCGCCCGGTGCTCGTCGTTGAGCCGCGCCAGCACCGGAGCCAGGTCGGGCCGCTGGTCGGCGAGCCAGGCGAACAGGCCGGCGTCCTCACGCTCATGGTGGCCGTGCAGCCCCTGGCACAGGGTCAGGCAGTTCACCCGCAACTGTGCGCCCACGTGCGGGCCCGCGTCGTCGACCTCCTGTTGGATCAGCGCTAGTTCCCGCCGGAACGCGTCGTGGATGGCGACCAGCGCCGCTCCCGGCGGACCCGGTGGCGGTGTCGGCGGGCCCGGCAGCGGCTCCAGCGCCACCACCGGCAGCACGCGCCCCGCCCGGTCCTGGTACTCGCCCCAGCCGGGGTCGGCCGCCACCGCCCGGGCGAAGACGGTGTCGCGGTCGGGCCCGGTCAGCATCTCGGCGCGGGCCCGATAGGTGAACACCCCGTCCTCCACCGTGACCAGCGGATCGGCCAGCACGTTGCGGAACCACTGCGGGTCGCGGGGCGCGCCACCGGCGGACGCGATGACCAGGATCCGCTCGCCGCCGTCGGGCAGGTAACCCAGCGGGGTGGTGTGCGGCGTGCCGGTGCGCGCCCCGGTCGTGGTGAGCAGGATCAGGCGGGCGTTCTCGAACCAACCGCCGACGCGGCCGCCGTTGGCGCGGAACTCCGCGATGATGTCGTCATTGAAGGTGTGTGGCACGTGACTCCCGGTGAACAGGGGCTCGCCATGGCACGGCGCGGCGGGCACGGGCAGGCAGGAAGGGGTCGGCCACGCGTCGGCGACGACACGACGCGTGAGGGCGGAGCGGTGCGGAGACAGGGCGGGCCTCGGGCCCGCCCGGGGGTCACTCGCCCGCCGGGTGCCCTGTCCGCTCGTGGCCAATGGCCGACCCGGCAGTCACGACGCCGAATCTAGTGTCGGCCCTCGCGCTGCGGCAACCCGATTTCGCCTGTGCAACGTTGCGGCGATCGTCGCCGGCGGGCCACCCGTGATCCACCGGCGGCAGGCATACTGCGTCGCGTGCTGACCAGACCCGGCTACCTCGACGCGCCAGGGCCGCTGGCGTTCGCCCACCGTGGCGGCGCCGCCGAGGGCGACGAGAACACCGCCGAGGCGTTCGCCCGCGCCATCGGCCTGGGCTACCGGTACGTGGAGACCGACGTGCACGCCACCGCCGACGGAGTTGCGGTGATCTTCCACGACCCGACGTTGCGACGGGTCACCGGCGAGGCGGGGCGCATCGCCGACCTGAGCTGGGCCGACCTCGCCTCGGTACGCGTCGGCGGAGCCGCCGTCGTACCGAGGCTCGACGAGGTGCTGGGCGCCTGGCCGCAGGTCCGCTTCAACATCGACGTGAAGGCCGACGGTGGTGTCGAGCCGACGGTGGCCACCGTGGCCCGGGCCGGCGCCAACGACCGGGTGCTGCTCGCCTCGTTCAGTGACGCCCGGCTGGCCCGGCTGCGGGCGCTCACCGAGGGGCGGGTCGCCACCAGCCTCGGCATGCGCGGGGTGGCCCGGCTGCGCCTCGCCTCGCTGCACGGTCGCCCGCTGCGCCTGCCCGAGTCGGTGGTCGCCGCGCAGGTGCCACCACGCTACGGACGGGTGCCGGTGGTGGACCGCCGATTCCTGGATTACTGCCACCGTCTCGGCCTTCAGGTGCACGTCTGGACGATCGACGAACCTGCCCAGATGCACGACTTACTTGATCGTGGTGTGGATGGCATCATGACCGATCACGTCGGCCTGCTGCGCGACGTCTACCGCAGCCGCGGCCACTGGGCCGCCTGATCGTCGAAGGACCCCCGATGGCCGAAACCGTGACCCCCACGGTGGACGACACCCCGCCCCCGGCGAGCACCCGCCGCGAGCGCAGCGGCTGGTACATCTACGACTGGGCGAACTCCGCGTTCCAGACCACGGTGATCACCGTGTTCCTCGGCCCGTTCCTGACCACCGTGGCCGAGTTGGCCGCCGGCTGTGAGCTGGGCGCCGACACCTGCGACGGGTACGTGTACCCGCTGGGCATCAAGGTCGCCGCCGGGTCCTACTACCCGTACCTGATCTCGTTGTCGGTGTTCCTCACCGTGTTCGTGCTGCCGGTCATCGGGGCGATCGCCGACCGGTCGGCGCACAAGAAGCGGCTGCTCGGCGGGGCCGCGTTCACCGGCGCCGGCGCGACCATCCTGATGGCCTTCGTGACCGGCGACCGTTACCTGCTCGGCGGCGCGCTGTTCCTGATCGCCAACATCTCCTTCGGCGCGGCGATCGTGGTCTACAACTCGTTCCTGCCGCAGCTCGGCGGCCCCGACGAACGCGACGGCATCTCCAGTCGCGGCTGGGCGCTGGGCTATCTCGGTGGCGGTCTGCTGCTGGCGCTCAACCTGGTGGCGATCACCCTGCTGGACAAGGGCGACGACCCGCAACGCACCCTGGACCTGGCCCGCTGGTCGATCGTGTCCGCCGGAGTGTGGTGGGCGCTGTTCACGCTGGTGCCGCTGCGCTGGTTGCGCGAGCGCCCCAGCGTCGCGGCCCTGGCCGGCGGCGGCAACGTGCTCATCGACGGGTTCCGGCAGCTCGGGCGCACCATGCGGGAGATCAAGGCGTACCCGCTGACCCTGTATTTCCTGCTGGCCTTCCTGGTCTTCAACGACGGCATCCAGACCGTCATCACCCTGGCCAGCCAGTACGGCACCGAGGAGCTGCGGCTGGAGCAGAGCACGCTGATCATCACGATCCTGCTCGTGCAGTTCCTCGCCTTCGGCGGCGCCCTGACCCTGGGCGCGCTGGCCAAGCGCATCGGCGCCTGGAAGACCGTGCTGCTCAGCCTGGTGCTCTGGACCGGTGTGATCCTCGCCGCGTTCCGGCTGCCCGCCGAGGCGCCGGTGCCGTTCATGATCCTCGGCGCCGCCATCGGCCTTGTCCTCGGCGGCAGCCAGGCGCTGAGCCGGTCGCTGTTCAGCCAGCTCATCCCCGCCGGCAAGGAGGGCGAGTACTACGGGTTCTACGAGATCAGCGACAAGGGCACCAGCTGGCTCGGCCCGCTCGCGTTCGGCCTGGTGTTCCAGCTCACCGCCTCCTACCGGGTGGGCCTGGTCTCCCTGCTGATCTTCTTCGTGGTCGGGTTCCTGCTACTCCTGGCCGTGCCGATGCGCCGGGCCATCATCGCCGCCGGAAACACACCACCACGGGTGCTCTGAGCACGCTGCCCATCGGCCGACCAATCCAGGACGGCCGATGGGCTAGGCTGCCCGACCGTGACTGACGACGCCGCCACCTCCCCGACCTGCCTGGCCCACCCGCTCGCCGGCCCGCACCACGCGGCCGGGTGCGCGGCGGCGAGCGGACTCGACGGGCGTCCCCTGCACGCGGCGGCGCTGAAGTTCTTCTGGGGGCCGATGGACTGCGGCAAGTCGACGATGGCGTTGCAGATGAACTACAACCACGCCCGGCAGGGCCGTCGCGGGCTGGTCACCACCCGCATCGACCGCTCGCTGGGCCCGCAGGTCACCACCCGCATCGGCCTGGCCCACGAGGCCATCGAGGTCACCGACGACCTGGACCTGCGGGCGCTCGTGCGGGGCCGCTGGGCCGACGGGGTACGCGTCGACTACCTGATCTGCGACGAGGCCGGCTTCTACACCGTCGAGCACGTCGAGCAGATGGCCGAGTTGGTCGACAGCTACGACGTGGACGTGTTCGCGTTCGGCCTCGCCACCGACTTCCGGTCCTGCCTGTTCCCCGCCGCGCAACGGCTGTTCGAGCTGGCCGACGAGGTGGCCCGCATCCAGGTCGAGGTGCTCTGCTGGTGCGGCCGGGAGGGGCTGCTCAACGCTCGCGTCGTCGACGGGCGAGTCGTCCGCGAAGGCGCGCAGGTCGTCATCGGCGACACGGTGGACACCGCCGAGGTGCGCTATCAGGTGCTCTGCCGGCGGCACCACCGCACCGGCGACCTCGGCCCGCGCGACTGACCGCTCCGCTCAGGCGAGCCGGGCGGCCCGTCGTCGATCCGTCAGGATCACCGCGACGGTCACCGCCACCGCCGCCACGGCACACGCTGCCACCGGCACCGCCAGCCCCACACTCACCGGCACCAGCGTCACCAGCACCGCGACCGCCGCGATCCGGCTGACCGACCGGGTCCTCCACAGCACCGCCTGGTAGGCGGCATGCCCGGCGAGGAACAGCGCCGGCCCGCCCAGGACGAACAGCGCGGCGACAAGCGTTGCCGGCGCGCCGGGCTCGCGCAGCAGCCGCTCGTCGCCCGCCGAGGTGACGACGATTCCGGCGACCGTCACCGGGTGCAGGTAGTTGAACGCCAGCCGGCTCAGCGCCCCGGTGCGGTCACCGGCACGGGCGAGGACCTCCGTGGCGGCCGCCGCCGACCGGGCGAAGTACACCCACCACAGCCCCACCGACCCGGCGAACGCCAGCAGGAACGCCCCGGACGTCTCCAGGTCCAGGTGCCGGGTGAGGGTGCTGCCGGTGACCAGGATCGACTCGCCGAGCGCGATGAGGATGAACGCCGCGCAGCGTTCGGCCAGGTGCCCGCCCTCGACCATCCACCGCTCGGGTCGGGTGCGCTCCCGCCGGGGCAGCGGGTAGCCGATGGACAGGCCGATCACGTCGAGCACGATCGCCGCCGTCCACAGCGCCTGCCGTGCGGTCCCGCCGACCAGACCGCCGATGAGGATGAGCACCGACGTCCCCACCGCCCACGACAGCGACTGCTGAAAGCCCGCGACCAACCACGGGGTGCCCCGCACCGCCCACAGGCCGAATACCGTCCTGCTCAGCTGCACGGTCACGTAGACGACCGCGAAGAGCAGACCCATCCCGGCGAACGCCTGCGGGATCGCTGCCGACAACAGCACGCTGCCGAGCGCCACCCCGAGCAATACCGCCCGCACCGGTCCCTGGTCCGGTTGCAGCCAGTTGGTCAGCCAGGTGGTGTAGACCCAGACGAACCAGACAAGCGCCAGCAGCAGCGCGGTACGCCCGGCGCCACTCCAGTTCGGGTGCTCGATCAGATAGTGCGCCAGTTGGGTGATGCTGAAGATGAAGACCAGGTCGAAGAACAGCTCGCTGGAGGTGGTCGGCTCGACGCCTTGGCGTTTGCGCAGCAACCGGGGGTGCGCCGGGTCGGCGACCGGCGGCTCAGAAGGGGTCACCGCACACCCGCCAGCCGCCGCTCTCGCGGACCACCGGCAGGCGGCGTTCCTCGCTGAGCCCGCCGTCGCGGGTCACCTTCACGGTCACGGTGCCCTGGGGTCGCCCGCTGCGGGTCGCCACCGACACGTCGGTGATCTCGTAGTCGGTGACCATCGGCGGCGTACGCACCCAACTGGTGAAGCCGATCGGGCTCCACTTGCTGCGGGCGTCCGCGCAGAGCCGCTCGTACGCCTTGTCGCTGTCGCCGAGGGTCACCTCGCTGAGGAACCCGTCGGCGGTCTCCCGGATCGGGCCGGTGGCCTGGCGCACGGTCTGTAGGTTCCACGCGCCCAGCCCGGCCACCCCGACGCAGCACAGCACCACGCCGATCCCGACGAAGGCCAGCCCGGCGCGCATCGGGCGGTGCCGCCGGGCCGGTCGGCTCCACGGCTGCCCGGCACCCACGACTACCGACCGTAGAGAACACCGTCGCGGCAGATCGGGACAAGTCGGAAACTGGGTGCGTCCGGTGCGTGGTTGTGCCCTGTTCGCGGCGGCCACGGATCGTCTACCGTCGGCGCACACCCCCCGAGCAGTGCCAGGGAGCCGATCGATGAGCCGCTTCGTGCAGCCGATGCCATCCCCCGCCGATCCGTACGCCGGGGACGCCCTGCTGCGGTCCTGGCTGGAGCGTCACCTCGGCCCGGCCGGGCACGCGGCCGCCAAGGGTCGCCTCGCCGACCTGGCCGCCGACGTGACCGGGCCGCTGCGGGCGGCGCACGCCGACGCCGAGGCGCATCCACCGACGCTGGTCCGCTACGACGCGTGGGGCGCCCGCGTCGACCGGATCGACACCTCGGCGGGTTGGCAGGCCCAGCGGGAGGCCGCAGCCCGGCACGCCGTGGTCGCGCTGCCCTACCTGCCGGAGGCGCGCGGCACGTGGGGCGCCGCCGCGCGGGTGGTGCAGCACGCCCTGCTGCACCTGTACGGGCCGGAGTCGGCGACGTTCTCCTGCCCGGTGGCGATGGCCGACGGGGCGGCGGCGCTGCTCAGCCTGCCCGACGTCGACGCGGCGATCCGGGATGCGTGGCTGCCCCGGCTGATCTCCACCGACCCGGCCACGGCGATCACCAGCGGGCAGTGGATGACCGAGGCGCAGGGCGGCTCCGACCTGGGCCGTTCCAGCACCGTCGGCCGGCCCGCCGCGGACGGCTCGTGGCGGCTGACCGGGGAGAAGTGGTTCTGCTCCGCCGCCGACGCGGCGATGGCGGTGGCGCTGGCCCGACCGGAGGGCGCTGGCCGGGGCAGCCGCGTGCTCGCCCCGTTCCTGGTCCCCCGGTACGCGGTCGACTCGCCGCTGGCCAGCGGCACGGCACCGGACGCGCCCGCACCCGGCGTGCGGGTGCACCGCCTCAAGGACAAGCTCGGCACCCGGGCCCTGCCGACCGCCGAGATCGGCCTGCACGACGCGTACGCGGTGCCGCTGGGCGACCCGGCGGTGCCCGGCCTGGTGCGGGCGATGACCCTGGTCGTGGTGACCCGGGTGCACAACGCCGCCGCGGCGGCCGGCGGGATGCGGCGCGGCCTGGCCTACGCCCGCGCGTACGCCGACGTGCGACACGTCGCCGGCGGCCCGCTGGTGTCCTCGCCGCTGCACCGGGCCACCCTGGGCACCCTCGCGGTCGACGCGGCGGGCGCGTTCGCCCTCGCCGGGCACGCGTTCGCGCTGCTCGGCCGGGTCGAGGTCGGCGCCGACCCGGAGGCCGCCGCGGAACTGCGCATCGTGGCGCCGCTGGCGAAGCTGGCGACCGGCCGGCTCGCCGTCGGCTCCGCCAGCGAGTACGTGGAGAGCTTCGGCGGCGCCGGTTACGTGGAGGACACCGGTGTGCCCCGGCTGCTGCGCGACGCGCAGGTGCTGCCCATCTGGGAGGGCACCACCAATGTGCTGGCCCTGGACGTGCTCCGCGCGCTGACCCGGGAGGGCGCCGGCGCGCCGCTGCTGAGCCGGCTGGCCGCCGCTGTCGACCTGGCCCGGCCGCTGTCGCCCGCGCTGGCCGACACCCTGGCCACGGCCGCCGCCCGGCTGGACGACACGATCGCTGCGGTGACCGCCGATCCGGGCGGGGACGCGGTGCTCGCCGGGGCTCGTGGCCTGGCGCTGCGCCTGGCGTACGCGCTGACCACCGCGCTGCTCGTCGAACACGCCGCGTGGGGTGACGAGCAGGCGGAGTTGGCCGCCCGGCTGTGGGCGCGGCGCTGGCTGCGGCACGAGGACATCGCCGAGGACGCCCACCAACACCTGGACCTGCTCTGCTGACCGGTCGACGTGAGTGGGGGTGACGGCCGGTGGACGTCCTGATCGAGCTGGGCGACACCCGGGGAGCGCCCTCGCAGGACGACCGGAGGCCGGCGCCGCCGTCGCGTCCCGGGCGGGTGGCCGTGCTGCTGGCGGCGTGCGCGCTGCTCGGCGGTGCCACCGCGCCCGCGCGCCTGTCGGCTCAGGTGGGGCCGCCGGTGACCGGTCGTGCGGCCCTGCTCATCGCCGGCCCGCTGTTGCTGGTCGTCGACCGGGATGCGAGCCCGCCGACGGTGAGCGCGTACGACGCGGCGGCACCGCACCGCCCGGCCCGGTGGCGGGTTGCCGTGGCACCCGCCGCCAGCTGGTCCGCCCAGGCCGCTGGTGACGTGCTGCTGCTCGCCGAACGCGATCAGACGCGTCAGACGGTGGTGACCACCGCGCGGTCGATGAGCGACGGTGAACCACTGTGGCAACGACCCGACCGCATGTACGCGGCGGGCGACGCGGCGGTGGCCGTGAGTGAGGTCCGTAGTGCCTCCGAGCCGGGGCGCCGGGTCGAGGGGACGGTGCGGGGCGTCGACCTGGCCACCGGCGCCACCCGCTGGTCGGTGCCGGTGCCGTCCACCGCCGTGGTGCAGGTGCTGATCGATCCACCGGGACGGGTGCTGCTGGTGCAGGACGACGGGCTGGTTCGGCTGCTCGACGCCCGCGACGGCGCAGTCCACGGGCAGGGGTCGCTGCCACCTGCCGACTTCGGCCCGGACAATCCTCAGGTCATCGGTGGGCATCTGGTGCTGCGCCATCCGACCGACACCGGAGCGGCGGTGACCGGGTACGACCTGCCCGGGTTGACGCCGCGCTGGCAGGCGCCGGTGGAGCGGGGGGAGCTGACCCTGCGGGCCTGTCAGGGCCTGGTCTGCGCGCAGGACCGGCAGGGCCGGTGGGCGCTCGATCCGGCCTCCGGCGCGCGGAGTTGGGTGTGGCCGGCTGGGGCGCGGTGGCGCATCGTGGCGGGTGCACGGGATGGCGCCGACGCTCTGGTGCTGCTTCAGCCGGCGGCGGACGGCCACCGCATCCTGGTCGCGACGGCGGGCCGGGACGGTCCTCGGGTGCGGGGCGTGCTCCCCGCGGGGGTGACCGACTGCCGGCGCGCCGGGCCCCGGTTGGTCTGCCGGGAGACGGACGGCCGGGTGACGGTGTGGCCGCTCGACACGTCCTGACCGGGTGGAAGAAACGCCGACGTACCTGACAGTGGTTGGCAGGTACTCGGCGCAGACTGCGGACATGACGACAACCGCCGACCTCGCAATGGTCAACCTGGACAGCTCCGACCCTGCCGCGCACGCCGCCTTCTACCACCGTGCCCTGGGTTGGGAGATCACCCACAGCGAAGCCGAGTACGCGATGATCAGCGGCGGCGGTGCTTCGATCGGCTTCGGCCTGGTCGAGGGGTACCAGCCGCCGGCCTGGCCCGACCCGGCCGGGCAGAAGCGCTACCACCTGGACCTCTACGTCGACGACCTGGCCGTGGCCGAGAAGGACCTCGTCGCCGCGGGGGCGTCGAGGCCCGAGTTCCAGCCCGGCGGCGAACGGTGGGTGGTGCTCATCGACCCGATCGGCCAGCCGTTCTGCATCTGCCCCCGCCCTCAGGGCTGACGGGCGCGACGTCAGCCGCGACGACGGGACCGGGCCGCCCACACCGCGTACGCCGGGTCGCGGTCGAGGTTGTGCCGGTCCCGGTCGTAGCGGCGGGTGGTCCGCGGGTCGGCGTGCCCCATCGCGTCCTGCACGTCTTCGAGGGGGACGCCCTCCGAGCGGGCGGTGGTGGCGAAGGCGTGCCGCAGCGAGTGCGGGGACAGCCTCGCCCAGGCGGGGATGCCGGCGGCGCGGGCGAGCCGGCGGACCATCCGGAACACCGAGTGCCGGTCCAGTCGGGCGCCGCTGGCGGTGACCAGCAGCGGCCCGGCCAGCTGCGTCACCGGCACCCCGGTGGCGGCGGCCCGCTGGGCCAGGTAGGCGTCCAGCGCGTACCCGGTGCCGGGGGTGAGGGCGCGGCGGCGCTGCTTGCCGCCCTTGCCGACGAAGCGCACGCTGCGGTGCCCGCGTTCGGTGCCCAGGTCGCTGAGGTTCAGCGAGACCAACTCCCCGACCCGCAGGCCCAGGTCGGCCAGGAGTGCGATCGCCGCCCGGTTGCGGGCGGCGGTCGGGCCGGTGTCCGCGTCGGCGGCGCTGAGCAGGGCGTCGACCTCTTCGGGGCTCAGGCCGACGGTGGCGGAGTGGTCCCGGTCGACGCGGGGCCGGTCCGCGCCGGAGACCGGGTTGGCCGGCACCCCGCCGAGTTTGACGAGGAAGTCGTACCAACTGGACAGCGCGGAGAGCCGGCGTGCCACGGTCGCCGGGGTCAGTGGTCGGCCGCTGCGGGCGGCGAGGGTGGACTCCAGCGCGCGAGCGTACTCGTTGACGTGCAGGAAGCTGGCCCGCAGCGGGTCGAGGTCGCGGCCGGCGCACCAGGTGAGCCAGGCGGTGACGTCGCGCCGGTAGGCGTCGCGGGTGTGCGCGGACAGCCGGCGGTTGCGCAGCCACGCCTCGGTGACGTCGACCGGTCCGCCGGGCAGGGCCGGTCGGGCGGTGGGGCGGGCGAGCACCGGAGCGCCGGAAGACACCATGTGAAAAAGCTTCTCAGTAGTAGATGGGATTGCCATGCAGGCGCGCCGACGCCGCCGGGTGGGGCCGCCTCCCGCGTGCCGGCTACCGTCGGGCGGTGCGCGCGAGCCGGTTGGTGTCCCTGCTGCTGCTCCTGCAGACCCGGGGGCGGATGACCGCTGCCGAACTGGCCGAGGCCCTGGAGGTGTCGGTCCGGACGGTGTACCGCGACGTCGAGTCGCTGGGCGCGGCCGGCGTGCCGGTGTACGCCGAGCGCGGCCCCGCCGGTGGCTACCGCCTCCTCGACGGCTACCGCACCCGGCTGACCGGGCTGACCGCCGACGAGGCCGAGGCGCTGTTCCTGACCAGCGTGCCCGACGCGGCCGCCGAGTTGGGCCTGGGTTCGGTGCTGGCCACGGCGGAGCTGAAGTTCCAGGCGGCGCTGCCGGCGGACCTCGCGGACCGGGGCGCACGGATCCGCCAGCGGTTCCACCTGGACGCGCCGACCTGGTTTCGTGAGCCCGAACCCACACCGCATCTGGCCGCGCTGGCCACCGCCGTCTGGGAGGACCGCCGGGTCCAGGTGCGGTACCGCCGGTGGCAGGCGCCCCGGGAGGTGCAGCGGACTCTCGACCCGCTCGGCGTGGTGCTCAAGGCCGGCCGCTGGTATCTGGTGGCCGCCGCGTCCGGGCAGGTACGCACCTACCGGGTGGGCGCGATCCTGGACCTGACCGTGCTGGACGAGCCTACGGACCGGCCGGACGGGTTCGACCTGGCAGTCTGCTGGCAGGAGCACACCGAGCGCTACGAGCGCGGCGTCTACCGCGCCGAGGCCCAGGTGCGGATGACCGTGTCGGCGCTGGCGCAGACGGTGCACCTGTTCCCGCCGACGATGAGCCGGGCGGCACACGACCGCGCCAGCGCGCCGGACGCGGACGGCTGGGTCACGACGACGGTGCCGATCGAGTCGGTGCGACACGGTCGCGTCGAGATGCTCAAGCTCGGCGCGCAGGTGGAGGTGCTCGGCCCGGCCGAGCTGCGGGAACAGGTCGCCGACACCGCCCACGCGCTCGCCGCGCTCTACCCACCGACCGATGTCGCGCCCGCACGACAGCCGGCGGCCGGCACCCGCAACCAGGTGCCGGCCGCCGAGGCTCGCGCGGTGTCTGTCAGGCGTTGATCTGCCGGCGCGTGTCGCCGTTGGCCGTGATCGTCACCCGGCGGGGCTTGGCCCGCTCGGCGACCGGGATGCGCAGCGTCAGCACCCCGTTCTCGTACCCGGCCTCCAGCTTGTCGGTGTCCAGGGTGTCGCCCAGGAACAGTTGCCGGGTGAACGTGCCCATCGGGCGCTCGGCGGCGACCAGTTCGATGCCGTCGCCGGCGGGTCGGCGCCGCTCGGCGCGGACGGTGAGCACGTTGCGCTCGACGGTGCAGTCGATGGTGTCCGGGTCGACGCCGGGCAGGTCGAACGCCGCGTAGAAGTGGTCCCCGTCGCGGTAGGCGTCCAGGTGCATCGTCGCGGGACGGGCTGCCGTACCGAAGAACTGCTCGGCGAGCCGGTCGATCTCGCGGAACGGGTCGGTACGCATCAACATTTTCGTGCCTCCTCGGTTCTCCTGGCCGAAGGTGATGACTTGAGCCTTGGCGACTCAACTTCCTCTTCTTATTTACCGCGTCCGGAAGCGGGCGTCAACTGCTTCTCGAACCAGTGCTCGGCGTACGGGCCCCGCGAGTACGCCGGGATCTCGACGTAGCCGTGCCGGGCGTACAGGGCGCGGGCTTCGACCAGGTCGTGGCGGGTGTCGAGGCGGATCCGGGCCGCCCCGGCCGCCCGCGCCCGCTGCTCGACGTCGGCCAGCAGGGCGGCGCCCCCGCCGGCGCCGCGGTGCGCGGGGCGGATGAACACCCGGGTCAGCTCGGCCCAGTCGGGCTGCCACCGCAGCCCGGCGCAGCCGGCCAGATCGGCGCCGTGGTGGGCGAGCAACAGCAGACCACCGGGGTACGCCAGATCGTCGCTGGGCAGTTCGGCCAACGCGGCGTCGACCTCGCCGGGCAGGGCCGGACGACGGTGATAGCGAACCACCATCTCCGTCATGTACTCCCGCAGCAGCAGGACAGCGTCGGGATGGTCGGGGCGGGCGGTGGTGGTCAGCCAGGTGGGCCGGACGGCGGTGGTCACCTGTCGATCATCTGCACCCGGTCAACGGCATTTCCCGATCCCGGCAATCCCGAGCGGGGCGGACGATCAGGGCCGCTGGTAGATGCCGTGTTCGCGGGTGAGCAACTGCTCGTCGATCAGGTACCGACGCAGCGTCGCGTGGTCCGACCCGCCCGAGGCGCACCACGGCTTGAGCGCGTCGTCGACTGCCCGCTCGGGATAGCGCGTCCCCGGTGCGAACGACCGCTCCGCGATGTGTGCCAGCAGCACCCGCCGCCGGCCCCGCTGCGCCGGCATGCCCACCAGGACACCCGCGCGCACAAAGGTCCGCAGCACCGGATCAGCGGCCGGTTCGGCGTCGTCGGCCGGGCGGCGCTCGCGCGCAATCGCCCGCAGCGACGCCTCGTCGGCCACGAGTGTGCCGTCAGGACCGGTGACGAGGCCGGCGTCGGCGAGCCGACGGACCCCGGTGAGCACCACCCGTGCCGGCAGGCCGGTCCGTTCGGCGACCTCGGCCGCGCTGGTCGCGCCCAGCACGATCGTCGCGAAGATCCGGCGTCGTCCGTCGTCGGCCAGGGCCCCGGCCACAGCATCCGCAGTCACACCGGTCACCCTCTCAGCAGGGTACGCGGGCCGCCAGGCAATTTCGGCTCCGGTGGCAGTGCCCGGCTGACGCAAAAGCCCCCGAGCAGCGTCGGGAGCCCTCGTGCGTGGTGGTCGGTCAGCCGGCGTCGCGTGCCATCGCGACGAAGCCACGCCACGACTCCGGGCTGAAGGTCAGCGTCCCGCCGTCGCGGTCTTTCGTGTCACGAACGAGGACCACGCCCGGAAGGTTGTCGGCAACCTCGACACAGTTGCCACCGTTGCCGCCGCTCTTCGTGCTCTTACGCCACCGCGCACCGGTCATGTCCATGCTGCTGCCGCTTCTCTGAGAAGGTCCAAGGAACGCCCTCGGGGCAGTGCCTCTCCGCGAATCCGCTCCCACCGTCGTTCCAGGCTAACAAGGTCCGATGGCTGCTCGAGGATCTGCGCCTGTGCCGGGCTGTCCACGTGCGCGACCCGCGAACCGTCCGGCATGTCAGCGATGGTGAAGGGTCCGTCCAGCCCGGGATAGCTGGGCGCGTCCCCCGGGACGATGTGGAGCTGGACGGTGCCCATCTCGGCGTGCCCGAGCAGGCGGGCGAGTTGCGATGCCATCAACGCGCGGTCGTCGCCGACGCGCCGCCGCAGCACCCCCTCGTCCAGCACGGCGACCAGCAGTGGCCCGCATCCACGGCCGAGAATCGCCTGCCGGCCGATCCGCGCCTCGGCGAATTCGGCGACCGCATCCGGTGTCAGCACCCCGCCGGCCAGGGTCGCCCGCGCGTACGCCTCCGTCTGCAACAGACCGGGCACCCACGCCAACTCGAACGACCGCAGCGTCACGGCCTCGCGTTCGAGATCGACCCAGGGACGGAACCACACTGGTTCGCGGCGACGGACGACGTCCGGCCACAGCGAGTCGGCATCTCTTGCCAGGAGCCCCGCGACAGTCGCACGGTGGCGACTCTGCGGGATGTGCCCCGGGTTGGCCCATCTGGCGACGGTCTTCGGATGCACACCGATCTGACCGGCGAGGCTCTCGGCAGTGTGGCCCGCTTGAGCGAGCGCTGCGACAAAGGCGTGGTTCATGCCGACCCTCCCCTGGAACAAACCAGCTGCGTCAAGGAGATTACGTAACGCTGTGTGTTTGTCCAGCGACCCCCGGCAAAGTGCGGTGTAGACGGCGCGGCCGGCAGGGACCCGAACCCGGCGGACGCGTTCGTAGGGGCCGCTGCCGGCGGGCGAGCACTCACGGGAGCGGCCCCTTCCCACACCGCGACGAGAGGATGAGCCGTGCCGGATGAGAAAAGAGCCCGCGAAGTCGAAGCGGGACGAGGGAAGCGCGCGAAGCACTCCCCACTGCGGCCGTCGTGGCGCTGCCCGGTCTGCGGCATCCTGTGGCCGTGTTCGGCCGCGAAGCTGCGCCTCCTCGGCGAGTACCGCGAGGATCGGCCGGGCCTGTTGACGCACCTGGCGAAGGTCCAGGAGGCAGCCACCGCCGATCTCACCGCGCTCAACCCGGGCGTCGCGCTTCCCGACCTGACCCCGCGTTTCGTCGGCTGGGCCGAAGCCCGCTAAGCCAGCCGAGCGTGCAGGTGCATGTCGTGCCACCCGTCAGCGTGGCGAACCGACTCACGGAGCACGCCCTCCACGGTGAAGCCGGCCTGGGTGGCCACCCGGCACGACGCCGCGTTGGCGGTCGAGTGCTCCAGGGCCAGCCGGTGCAGACCGGCCCGCGTGAAGCTCCACCGGGCCAGTGCGAGCAGCGCCGCGGTGGCGATCCCCCGACCACGCGCGGCAGGCAACACCCAGTACGACACCTGCGCCGACGCCTCGGCCAGCAGCACACCCCGCAACCCCACCTGACCGACCGGCTGGTCGTCGGCGTCGACGATCGCCCAGCTCGCGTCCGTCTCGTCGCGCCAACGACGCTCCCACTGCGCAGTCCACGCCCGCGCCTCGTCGTCACCGTCCAGACGGCGGACGTGCCACCGCTGGATCGCCGGACAGTCGAAGGCGGCCCGCACGGCCGTGGCGTCGTCGTCGCGCCACGGCCGCAGCGTCAGCCCGGGGCGTACCGGAAGGTGGGGTTGCTCTTGGGCGCCGAGGCTCCCGGCGGGCAGGGCGGGTGCGACGAGCAGCGGCATTTGCCCATTATGGAGTTGACGGGCTCACTCGCCGGTCGGGCCGCCGGCGAGTTCGGCGACCACGTCGAGGTGACCGAGGTGGCGGGCGTACTCCTGGACCAGGTGGAACAGCACCCGCTCCAGCGTCGCCGGGTCGGCGCCGTTCCAGCGCGGACCCGGCGCGCCGACCTCCGCCAGGTCGTGCGCCGACACCACCGCGCTGGTGTGCGCGCCCTGCGCCCGCAGCTCCGCCACCAGGTCCGCGCGGGTCACATCGGGGGCGACGTGCCAGCGGTCCCCCCGGCGGTCGCCCCACGGCTCGGCGACGTCCCGGCCCTGGAAACCCCACTCGATCCAGCGCCGCTCCACGTGGCGCAGGTGCTTGAGCAGCTCCAACGGGGTCCACCCCGACGGCAGACGGCTGTGCCGCAGCTCCGGCTCGGCCAGCGCCGACACCTTGGCCACCATCGACTCCCGGAAGTAGTCCAGGTAGCGCAGGAAGACCTCGGTGCGGCTGCCGGCCGGGCTGGTGGGCTCGGGAAACGACGTCATGACGTGGTCGGTAGCTCGCGGCCGCGCTGGCGCACACCCGCGCCGCCATACGGGTAGTCGCCCACCAGCGGGGCGCTCGCCTCGTCCAGCAGTCGCATCTGCTCGGCGTCGAGGACCAGGTCGGCGGCGGTCAGGTTGTCGTCGAGCTGCTCCATCGTCCGCGCGCCGAGGATCACCGAGGTGACGGCCGGTCGCGCCGCCAGCCAGGCCAGCGACACCGCCGACATCGACACGCCACGTTCCCCGGCGACCCGGCCAACCGCGTCGAGCACCCGCCAGGTGCGCTCGTCGGCGTTGCGACCCGCGTACGCCTCGACGCCCCGCTGCGGGTTCTCGCCGAGGCGCGTGGCGCCGGTGGGCGTGGTGTCGCGCTGGTACTTGCCGGTCAGCCAGCCGCCACCCAGCGGCGACCACGGCAGGATGCCGATGCCCTCGTTCTCGCAGACCGGCACCAGCTCGAACTCGATCTCCCGGGCCAGCAGGTTGTACTGCGGTTGCAGGGTCACGATCGGGGTGAGGTTGAGGTGCTGGGTGAGCAGGGCCGCCTTCTGCAACTGCCACCCGGTGAAGTTGCTGACCCCCGCGTAGCGGATCTTGCCGGCGCGGACCGCGTCGTCGAAGAAGCGCAGCGTCTCCGGCAGCGGGGTCAGCGGGTCCCAGGCGTGCGCCTGGTAGAGGTCGACGGCCTCGACGCCGAGCCGGCGCAGGCTGGCGTCCAGAGCCCGGCTGAGGTGCACCCGGGACAGGCCGGCGTCGTTCGCCCCCGGGCCCATCGGGAACCGGCCCTTGGTGGCGATGACGAGGCGGTCGCGCAGGTCGGGCCGCGCCCGCAGCCAGCGACCGACGATCTCCTCGGAGATGCCGGCCGAGTAGACGTCGGCGGTGTCGATGAACGTGCCACCGGCCTCGACGAACCGGTCCAGTTGGGCGAAGCTGCCGGCCTCGTCGGTCTCCGCGCCGAAGGTCATCGTGCCCAGACAGAGGGTCGACACCACCGTGCCGGTGGCGCCCAGAGTGCGATAGCGCATGTCTTCCTTCCGGTCGAGCGAACCAGCCGATCCTGCCACCGCCGCCCCCGACCGGATGAGGGAGGCGGAGCGAATAGATCACCGGCGCTTTTCATCCCTATTCATCACCCTTAAACCTCTTTGGGCATGGAACGCCTTCTGCGTCAGTCATCCCGTTTCACTATTCCACTCACGATCGTTCTGTTTGACCGCTCACGGCCCCTGTTTCCGGATGTTCGGATGCCGAAATATCCCGCTGGGCCCTGACGCACCAATCAGGACATACATTGACAAGCTCCACATAGCCTCGATCGGTGTCCGCTCACATGTCGTTCGATGGGTCGCCAGGTCGCCCTCAGCACGTTCCGCCCACTGTCCTGTCCCGACCCGTCGAACCGGTGTTCGTGGACGCCACCGGCGTCCGCCACCGTTGGCTACGACGCGCGGGCGTGCTTGTCGCAGCCGCCTCGCTGAGCTACCTACCGATGGCCGCCACCGCCCTGCTCCCCGGTCCGCCGACGCCGACGCAGCCCGCTCCACTGTCCGTCGGTGACCCCGCCGGCGGGACCGGGGAGCACCCTCCCACGGAGCCACCGCCGCTCGGCGATCCGGACCTGAACCTCACGCCGGAGCCGGAGGACACCATGGATGGTCCACCACTCCCGACCGAACCGGCACCCGACGCTGTGGCGCCGACCGCCATGCCGTCGATCGACCCACCCGCGCCCAGCCACCCGACCACCGTGCCTCCGACCGGTCGCCCGTCCGCTACCCCCATGCCCCCGACCAGTCGCCCGCCCACCACCCCGGTGGCCCCGACCTCGCCGCCGGCCCCGCTGCCCGAGGACCCGCCACCGCCCGTCACCGATTCGCCGACCATGTCCACGCCGGTCGAGCCCAGCCCCGAGCCCGTCGAGAACCGGCCGATCACGTCCGGGCTCGCGCCGTGGGTGACCGGATGACCCTGACGAACCGTCGCCGCCGCGCCACCAGCCGCGCCGGTGACCGTCGATCCGGTGGCATCGGCCGGTTCGTCTGTGCCTCCCTGGTGACGGTGGTGGTCTGCGTGCTGCTGGTCGAGGCGTACGCGAACTCCAGCTTCAGACCCGATCACGTGCGGGATTCCGAGGGACAGGGCACCGTCCCGACCGACGTCCTCAACGGCGGGCCGGTCCTCGACGCCCGGTACGACCAGCCCCGCTCCTACCGCCTGCCCGCGCGGACCATCGCCCTCACCTTCGACGACGGACCAGACCCCGACTGGACCCCGCAGGTGCTGGACGTCCTGCACCGACACCGAGCCGCGGCCACCTTCTTCGTAATCGGCTCGCAGGTCGCCAGGCACGGGGACCTGGTCCAGCGGTCCGTCCAGGAGGGTCACGAGCTCGGCGTGCACACCTTCACCCACCCCGACGTGAGCCTGCTGCCGGGATGGCGACAACGGATGGAGTACGCGCAGACCCAGATGGCGATCGTGGACGCGGCCGGCGTCCGGACCAGCCTGCTGCGCTTCCCCTACTCCTCGCTGCCCAGCGCCGTCGACGACGCGAACTGGCCGGTGATCCGCGACGCCGGCCGGCTCGGCTACCTGACGGTGGTGAACGACGTCGACAGCGACGACTGGGACCGACCCGGCGTGGACGCGATCGTGCGGAACATGACGCCGACCGACGGAGCGGGCGCCGTGGTGCTGCTGCACGACGCCGGCGGAGACCGGTCGCAGACCATCGCGGCGCTGGACCGGTTCATCCCGATGATGCAGGCGCGCGGCTACACCTTCACCACGGTGAGCGACGGGATGAACCGGGCGCGGCCAGGAGCGGCGCCGTTCGTCGGCAACGTCCCCACGTCGACCATGGACCGTTGGCGGGCCGCCCCCGTGGTGTGGGCGATCCAGTTGGCGGACTCGATCCTGCGCGTACTCGCCCTGCTCTTCGTGGTCGTCGGGGCCCTCATCCTGGTCCGGACGCTGCTGCTGCTCCTGATCGCCGGCAGGCTCGCCCGGCGCAGACGGGCGCACCGCTGGCCCTGGGGATCGTTCGACGCACCGGTGTCGGTGATCGTGCCCGCGTACAACGAACAAGCCGGAATCGTCGCCACGGTCCGTTCGCTGGTGGCCAACGACCACCGGGACATCGAGGTGATCGTGGTCGACGACGGTTCGACCGACGGCACGGCGGACCTGGTCGACGCACTGGGACTGCACGGCGTCCGGGTGATCCGCAAACCCAACGGCGGCAAGGCCAGCGCCCTCAACACCGGGCTCCGGTACGCCTCGCACGACATCATCGTGACCGTCGACGCGGACACCATCTTCGAGCCGAACGCGATCCGGCGGCTGATCGAGCCGTTCAACGACCCACGGATCGGAGCGGTGGCCGGCAACGTCAAGGTCGCCAACCGGCGCCGGCTGCTCGGCCAGTGGCAGCACATCGAGTACGTCATCGGCTTCAACCTGGATCGCCGGTTCTACGAGCGGCTGGGCTGCATCCCCACCGTCCCCGGGGCGATCGGGGCCTTCCGCCGCCGCGCCCTGCTCGGCGTCGGAGGAATGAGCGGCGACACCCTGGCCGAGGACACCGACATCACCATGGCGATCCTCCGGGCCGGGTGGCGGGTGGTGTACCAGGACCGCGCCCGCGCCTGGACGGAGGCGCCCGCCACCGTGCGCGAGTTGTGGCGGCAGCGCTACCGGTGGAGCTACGGCACCATGCAGGCGATGTGGAAGCACCGGCGCGCGGTGTTCGACCGGGGCGCCGCGGGCCGGTTCGGTCGGTTCGGTCTGCCGATGCTCGCCCTCTTCGGCGTGGTGCTGCCATTGCTCGGCCCGGTGCTGGACCTGCTCGCCCTCTATGGCCTCTTCTTCATGGACACGACGAAGACCGCGGTGGCCTGGGTGGCGATGCTGGTCGTCCAGGCCGCGACCGCCGCGGTGGCCTTCCGGCTCGACCGGGAACGGATGCGCCCGCTGCTGACCCTGCCGATCCAACAGTTCGTCTACCGCCAGTTGATGTACCTGGTCCTGGCCCGGTCCGTGGTGACCGCGCTGACCGGTGCCCGGCTGGGCTGGCGCAAACTCAAGCGGGCCGGTGACGTCGTGGACGACAACCGCCGCGCCGTCTCCCCGGTGGCGGACCGACGTGAGGGGCGCGACCGCTGGTTCGACGCGCTGCGGGCGCTGGCGCTGGCTCGGGTCATCACCTACCACATGTTCGGGGCCGCCTGGCTGAGCTTCGCCTTCCCCGCCATGGGCGTGATGTTCGCGCTGGGCGGCTCCCTGATGGCCAGTTCCCTCGACCGGTCGCCGCAGCGGGCGGTCAGCGGCCGGCTTCGGCGCCTGCTACCGGCGCTGTGGGCCATGGGCATCGTGCTGCTGCCTTTGATGCTCTGGCACGGCTGGTCCGACCGTCCGGGCTGGCCGGCGCTGCTGAGCTGGCTGGTCCCGCTGCTGCAACCACCCGGCAGTGCGTGGGCGGCGGACGTCACGGGTGTGCTGTGGTACCTCGTCGCGTACCTGTGGTTCGTGCTGCTCTCCCCCGCGGTGCTGACGCTGTACCGACGCTGGCCGGTGTGGTCCGTCCTGACACCGCTCGCCGGCGTGGTCCTGCTGCAGACCGCGGCGCCGGCACTGGGCGGCCCGGTGGATTCGGTTGTGACCGACCTGGCCACGTTCGGCGCTTGCTGGCTGGTGGGCTTCGCACACCGCGACGGTCGGCTGCGACGTATCCCGCTCCGGTCCCTGCTGGCCCTGGCAGCGCTCTGTCTGGGCCTCGCCGTCGGCTGGCTCACCACCCACCGCGATGCCGGGCTGGACCTCAACGACATCCCGGTGGCGCAGGCGTTCTGGTCGCTCGGGTTCGTGCTGCTGCTGTTGCGGCTGTCCCCACCGATGACCTGGCTGGCCCGGATCCGGCCGCTCGACCGGCTGGTCACCGCGTTGAACAGCCGAGCCCTGACCATCTACCTCTGGCACAACGCCGCCATCGCCGTCTGCTTCGCCGTCGGTGACCTACTCGGGGTCTGGCGAATCGGCATGGTGGGCTACCTGGTGGTGGCCCTGGTGCTGCTCATCGGCGTGGTTCTGACCCTCGGCTGGATCGAGGACCTCAGCGCACGACGGTCGCCTCGCTTTCTGCCCTGGCCCCGACCGCCGCGAGCGCCAGCGCGGGATCGGACGGTACAGCCGGCTTCGGGGGTCTCCCTGGCCGAAGGGCAGATCGTCCCAGAAACGCGCCACGAACACGTACTCACGTGAGTGTTCTTCGGCGCCACAGCACGCCGCGACGGCACGGCCGGACATCGACACGGCCCGGCCGAGCCGCCGTTGGCGCAGACGGTGATGAGAGGTGATCACCGTCGGCCGGCACGGGCCTCGCCTCCTACGGGCCCGTGCCGGCCACCCCAACAAAGACGCCGAGCCGCGAGCCCGGCACACAGAGAGGAGATAGTGATGTGGCAGGTGCCCACACCGGCGGAGCAGGAGCTGTGGAACGCCGTGGTGGCCGGGGTACGAGCGGCCAACCAGAAGGATCACGCGCAGTTCCGGACCTGCGTCGACCGCCTCCTGCGGCTGCCCCACGCGTGGGTGCACCAGGTCCTCAGGGACACCGCAGGACTGCTCGCCGACGAGCTGGGCCCGGACGGGTGGGACCAGGGGCCACGTCTGGCCGCGCAGATCGACCACTCCGAGGACTGCTCACATCGACTTCTGCTCATCGCCCAGCTCGCGGACGCCGCGCAGGTCGGCGTCGGAGCATTCGTCGACGCCGCGTTGGCGCACACCAGGCGGCCTCGGCGAAATCTTGCCGGATCGGTCCCCCATGGCCGGACCGGGAGCTGACGCGCGAAGCAACCAGTTAGCGGGTATGAACCGGCGTGACGCATCGGTGATGATGGGCGCGTGAGCGATCTCGGCACCGCCACCGACCGCCCTCACCAGCCTGCGCCGACCTCCCCGCAGGTGGGGCCGCCGACGCCCGGCCCGCGTGCGCTCGGCCCGTTCCTGGTGGCCGCGATCACCAGCGTGACGCTGCTGCTGCTCGCCGGCCGTTACGGCTATCACCGCGACGAGCTGTACTTCCTGCTCGCCGGCCGCCACCTCGACTGGGGCTACGTCGACCAGGGCCCCCTGGTCCCGGCGCTGGCCCGCCTGCTGGACACGATCGCGCCGGGCAACCTGGTGGTGCTGCGCACGCCGTCGGCACTGCTGGCCGGCGGCGCTGTCCTGCTGGTCGCCGCCATCGCCCGCGAGTTGGGCGCCGGCCGTGCCGCGCAGACCTGCACGGCGGTGCTGGCCGCGCTGTCCGGCATCGTGCTCGCCAACGGGCACCTGCTCAGCACCACGACCATCGACCTGCTGGTCTGGCTGGTCGCGGCGTGGTGTGCGGTGCGGTTGCTGCGCACCGGGGACACCCGGTGGGCTCTCGGCATCGGGCTGGCGCTCGGCATGGGCATGCTCAACAAGGTGCTGCCCGCGCTGCTGGCCGTGGGTCTGATCGCCGGGGTGGCCATCGCCGGGCCACGTCGGCTGCTGCGCGACAGGTGGGTGCTCGCCGCCGCCGCGATCGCCGCACTGCTGGCCGCGCCGAACCTGATCTGGCAGGCCGCGCACGGGTTCCCGCAACTCGGTGTGGCCGCCTCCATCGCCGACGGCGACAGCTCCTACAGTGGCCGCCTCGACGCGCTCTTCCTCCAGTTCGTCATCATCAGCCCGTACGCCGTACCGATCTGGATCGCCGGCCTCGTCGCGCTGCTGCGCCGGCCGGAGTGGCGGGCGTACCGGGCGATGGGTTGGTCCTGGTTGGTCGTGGTCGGCGTCGTGCTGGCGGCCGGCGGCAAGGGCTACTACGACGCGCCGTTGATGCTGGTTCTCACCGCCGCCGGCGCGGTGGTCACCGTCGCCTGGGCGTCACGCGGGTCCGTCTGGCTGCGTCGAGGGCTGCTCGCGGTGGGCGTGCCGCTGTTCCTCCTGCCCAGCATCGTGTTGTTGCTGCCGGTGCTGCCGGCCGAGCGACTGCCCGGGTTCGTGGTCGACGTCAACTACGACGCCGGAGAGACCATCGGCTGGCCGGCGTTCGCCGACTCGCTCGCCGCCGTCCACCGTGGGCTGCCTCCCGAGGAACGCTCGCGAGCGGTCATCCTCACCGGCAACTACGGCGAGGCCGGCGCGGTGGCCCGCTACGGCCCGGCCCGTGGTCTTCCCCACGCGCACTCCGGGCACAACAGCATGGTCGACTTCGGCCGGCCACCCGCCGACGCCGACGTGGTGATCGCCGTCGGCTGGGAGCGCCCCGAGCCGCTGACCGCCTGGTTCGACGCGTGCGCGCTCGGCGGGCGGGTGGACCAGCGGGTCGAGGTCGACAACGACGAGAACGGTGGCCCGATCTACGTGTGCCGGGGGCTGCGGCGCCCGTGGGCGCAGATCTGGGACACCGAGGTACGCCGCACCGGCTGACCATTACCCTCGGCGCATGGCTACGGCGGGGTTGCTCCTCGCGGCCGGTGCCGGCCGCCGGTTCGGCATGCCGAAGGCCCTCCTGTCCTACCGGGGGCAACTCCTGGTGGAGCACGCCGCCGCGATCCTCACGGCCGCCGGCTGCCAGCCCGTCGTGGTGGTGCTCGGCGCGCAGGCCGACCAGGTCCGCGCCCACACCCGGCTACCCGGCGTGGTGGTCAACGACGACTGGGCGACGGGCATGGGCTCGTCGCTGCGGGCCGGTTTGTCCGCCCTGACGTCCGGCACCATCGAGGCCGCCGTGGTCACCCTGGTCGACATGCCCGGCCTCACCCCCGAGGCGGTACGCCGGGTCGCCCGCGACGTCACCGCCGACTCCCTCGCGGCGGCCACCTACCAGGACGGTCGTCGAGGGCATCCGGTGCTGCTCGGCCGCGACCACTGGCCCGGCGTGGTCACGGCGGCCACCGGCGACCGGGGCGCGCGGGACTACCTGCGAGCCCAGGGCGACGCGGTACGGCTGGTGCCCTGCGCGGACGTCGCCGACGGCACCGACGTGGACCTGCCCGCACAGGCGGCCCGCTTCCGTCTCACGTCCAGCTAGAGTGGTGGCGTGCTCAGCGGGGTCAAGGGTCTGTCACGACACTTCACCGAGGACACTCTGCGCCGCTATCTGTTGGAGCGCTCGGTCCGAACCGACGACGGCTGCCTGATCATCCGTGGCTACGGCACCCAGCGCGGCGTCTACCAGAAGGTCGCGGGCCGGGCCTGGGCGCACATCGCGACCTACGCCGCCTTCGTCGGCGGTTACGACCCGGCCCTGGATGTCGACCACCTCTGCGATGTCAAGGACTGCGTCGAGCCCACTCACCTGCGGCAGATCAGTCATGCGGACAACTGCCGTACGCGCGCACAGGCACCGACCTGCCGCAACGGGCACGACCGCGAAGTCGACGAGTCGACGGGGCGATACCGGCGCACGTGCCGCGCCTGCAACCGGGACAGCCAGCGCCGCTGGCGGGAGCGCCAGGCCGCCGAGGTGGCTCAGGCCCGTGCGGCGTACGCCCGGAGCTAGAGCCCCTTCCACCTCCCATGCGGTGAGCCCGGTGCCAAGCGGCTCATAACCGCCTGATGACCGGATCTACACCATCCTGATTCCTTACGCACATTAACTGTCATTATGATGTAGTGCCGTTATGTCCGGAATGCCCGGCCAGATTATCGGATTACCGGTAATGGCAATCCGATAATCTGGCCGGGTGCTTGTCAGGAACCCGATCTGTCGGCCCAGGTGGCGAGTGCGCGGCGGCGGTCCGACCGGCCGGTGTGCTGGGTCAGACCACTGTCGGCTTGGCTGCGCGGGCGGTGAGGCGTTCCCAGTTGCGGTGGGCGATGTCGGCCTTCTGGTCGTCGTTGAACGGCGCGTTCTCCAGGAAGGAGCGGGCGGCGCCGTTGCTGGTGTCGATGTAGGGGAAGCCGCCGGGGCGGAAGCCGTAGGTGAAGGGGTAGTCGGTGGAGTAGAGCATCCGGTCGGTGCCCATGATCTCGGCGGTCCAGCGCAGGTAGCGGGGGCTGTTGGTGCCGCTGCCGGCGACCCAGAAGTTCTGCGTGAAGTAGTCCGCCAGTGGTCGCTGAAGGCCGCCGGCCTGAGCGAAGAATCCGGTGTGGTCGAGGTAGAACAGAACAACCTCGCCCCAGTGTCCGGCGATCACCTGTAGGTCGGGGAACCGGTCGAAGACACCCGAGAAGATCATCCTCAGGTACTGCACGCCCAGGTCGTAGTACCAGCCGATCGCCGCTCCGGCCAGCGGGGTGCCGATCGGGCCGATGTTCGAGTAGTAGGCGTCGATGACCGGCTGGACCGGCATCTGCGGGTGGAAGTGCAGCGGCACCCGGAGCCGTTCGGCGGCGGCGTACAACTGGTCGTTGTCCGGGTGGTCAGCCAGTTTGTCCCCGGTGCGGCCGTAGAGCATGGCGCCGGGGAAGCCCAGCTGGACCACCGCGCGCTCCAGTTCGGCCACGGCCGCGCCGGGCGACTGGGTGGGGATCGCGGCGAACGCCCGGAACCGGTCTGGGTGCGCGGCGACGATCTCCGCGAGCTGGTCGTTGGCGTCACGTGCCACCGTGATCGCGTCGGCCTGCGGCAGGTCCTGGACGCCGGGCGAGGACAGGGACAGCACCGCGACGTCGATGCCCTGGTCATCCATGTGGGCCAGCCGCCGCTCGCCGACCTCGCGCAGGTTCGTCGCGATCGGGTTGTCCCCAAAGCCGCGGGCGGGGATCCGCGGCGATCCGGCTCGCTGGTACGCCTCGTAGACGGCGGGTACCACGACGGTCTCTTCCACCCCGATGATCCGCAGACGGTCGGCCATGGCGACGCTCCCTCACTGATGTTTCCGATGGAATCACCACAACGGTATCATCGATACTGCCAATGTAAACGTGACCGTGTTAACGCTGGAAATATCCCCGGTACCAGGTGCGGGTTATCCTTGATATATGCCTGGTGACCCGAACCGCTCACCGTCTGCCGCGAAGCCCGACGGCAACCCGCGCGAACAGACGCGCCGCCGGATCATGGACGTCGCAATCGACCTGTTGGAGCGCGGGGGCCGCGACGCGGTCACCACCCGCGCGGTCGCTGAGGCCGCTGGACTGCAGGCGCCGGCCCTGTACCGGCTGTTCGGTGACAAGGAGGCCCTGCTCGACGCGGTGGCCGAATACGGGTTTACCCGGTTCCTGGCCGCCAAGCACATCGACCCCGACCCTCAGGACCCGATCAAGGAGCTACGCGTCCGCTGGGACACCGCAGTCGAGTTCGGACTGACCAACCCCGCTCTGTACGCGCTCATGTACGGCGAGCCCGCCCGGTCCACCATCGCTTTCCGGCTCGGCCTCGGACTGCTCATGGACCGCATCCGCCGCCTGGCCGTCGCGGGCCGACTACGCGTCGATGAGACCCTCGCCGCCCAGATCATCCACGCCACCGCCCGTGGCGCCGTCCTGACCTGGCTTTCCCTGCCCGACGCCGAGCGAGACCCCGCCCTCCTGGTCGCGCTGCGCGAAGCGATGATCACCGCCGTCACCAATCAGGAACCGACCGTTCGGGAAGAGGGCCTGGCGGGCGCCGCTCGCGCCCTGCGCGCCGCCCTGCCCAGCCAGAACGCCCTCAGTGGCGCCGAACAGCAACTCCTGACGGAATGGCTGGGGCGACTGTCCGCATAGCGCCTGCCCGACCATGACGAGCAGCACCGAAGCGGTGCGGCTCGGCCAATCCGGGCCTGGGCCGGACACCCGGCGTCGGCCCCGGCTGGGGTCGTCGAGCCCGGCTTCCTCCGGGTGAGGCGGGAGCGGGCGGAGCGGAGGAATTCCGCTGAGCTGGCGGCGATGGACTCCGGTGATTCAGAGCGCGCGGCGGTAGTGCATGGACATCACGCCGTTGCTCAGCGGCTCGGCCGAGAGCAGTTCGAGCCGGCGAGTGGCGGGCAGCCCGCCCTGGTACAGCGTCGGGCCGTGGCCGGCGATCATGGGTTGAACAAGCAGCTTGTACTCGTCGATCAGGTCCAGCCGGTCGAGCTCGGTCGCGAGCTTGCCGCTTCCGATCAGCACCCCGTCCGGGGTCGCGTCCTTGAGTTTCTGCACGCCCTCGCGCAGATCGCCGGTGATGTGGTGGCTGTTGGTCCACGGGAAGTCCGTGCGCGTCGATGACACCACGTACTTGGGTTGAGCCTCCAGCTTGGCCGCCCACTCACGCATGGCCGGCGGCGCCTCCACGTCACCGCGGGCGACGGCCGGCCAGTGGCCCTCCATCATCTCGTAGGTGACGCGGCCCCACAGCATCGCCCCGCTCTCGTCCAAGAGACGGGTGAAGAAGGCGTGCGTCTCGTCGTCGGCGATCCCCTCCTGGTGGTCGACGCAGCCGTCCACAGTGACGTTGATGCTGAAGGTGAGCAGCCCCATGGCCCGGAGCCTAACGCCACTACTGCGTCGCGTCAGCGACCTCGAGGTACACGCCGCCCCGTCTCGTTGAAGTGGTCTGGACGAGCCTGCGCTCGCTCGCGGTCGTCGCCAGCTCGACCTCGGCGACGATGCGACGCGCCAGGTAGGTCTTGCCCATCGGCGAGCACCACTGGACGGTCTGTCGGTCAGTGCGGCGTCAGGTGGCGGGTGAAAAACCGGACCGCGCTGTCCAGTTCGTGGTCGGGCAGTCGGTCGCCGTGGCGGCCTGGGTTGGCGTGCAGGGTTTTGTCGGCCGAGCCGAACGCGTCGAACAGGGCCAGGCTCTGCTCGCGCGGTACCCGCTCGTCCTCCCACTGAACCAGGAACTCGATCGGCACGGTGATCCGTGCCGCGGCCTCCGCGCAAGCTGGGGCCGAGGCTCCGCCCAGACCCAGAACCGCCGCGCGGACCCGGGGCTCGGCGGCCACGAACGGCACTCCGAGCCCGCAGCCCAGCGAGACGCCCCAGTAGCCGACTGGTCCGAACTCGAGGTGGTCCAGGACGGCCTGCCATTCCGGGACTGTCTGTTCGGCGACCAGAGAGTGGAAATCGGCGAGCAGCGGGGCCAGTTCCTCGCCGGAGTCGACGCGGGTCCCAATTTCGGTGGCGATGCTCTGGTAGCGGTCGTCGGTCGGGCGGTCGCCGTGGTTCGGGACGTCCACCGAGACTGCCGCGAATCCGCTGTTCACGAAATGGTGGGCGCGGTGCAGGACGCCAGGGGCGGTCTTGTGCTGGCCGCCGCCGTGGCCGATGAGGATCAGGGGGCGAACGTTCGTGGTGTCATCAACCGAGGTCCACAGGACAGCGGGAACACCATCGACAGTGAAGAATTCTTCATGGATGTGCATGCCGAGTACGTGCCTTTCAGGGGTGCCTTGTGCGGGCGCTCCCTAGGCAGTGCGGGAGAGGGAGTCCCAGCCTGTCAAAGCGTTGATCGGACTCACCTCCTCAAGTAGTGACCATGCACGGCGGACCAGACCGTAGCACCTTCGGCGGGCGGGTGTGGGCCGGCACCAGGACCTCACCGGGTGAACTGCCCACCTGAGCGGCACAGGCGGTAGTGGATTTCGACGACCACGGACAGGTCGTCAAAGACGCCATCTCCCCCGCAACTGCGGGCAACCGTTTGCCGGGGGCCGGTGTCGGTTCTCCGGAGGACACGCAGGGTGGCTCTCCGGAGAACCTCGCGGGACCTGGGGTCAGGCCGTCTTCTCGGCGGTGCCGGCGTCGACCGTCTCGGCGGCAGTGTCCTCGCCGGCAGGCTCCTCGGCGGGAGTCTCCTCGCCGGCACCGGCCGCGGGCGTCTCTTCCGCGCTGGCGGTGTCGGCAGGCTCGGCGGCGGCCGGCGTGGCATCCTCAGCCGGGGTCGCGGGCTGTTCCGCGGCAGCGGCCTCAACCTCGGTCGGCGCGGCAGCGGTCTCGGCCTCCGCCGGTGCGGCACCGAGGGATTCCGCCGTGACCGGGGCGGTGACCTCCACAGCGGCGGCGGTGGCGGCCTGCTTCTCCACGGCCGGCTCGTCCTCGTCCTCCGACTCCTCCGAGTCTTCGTCCTCGTCGTTCGACTCCTCCGCGTCCTCGTCCTCTGAGGCGTCGGCGGAGGCCGACCGAGGGCTGGGCCAGGTGAACTCGATCTCGACGGAGATCTCCCCGTCCTCGTCCTCGATCTCGAATTCACACTCGACCTCGTCGGGGACCCGCACGGTGCCTGCGGCGCCGAAGAAGATCCGCCCATCGGATTCCAGTTGACTGGCGAGTTGGCGAAGCCAGGCGGCCAGATCGTCGCGCGACACGTTGCGGGAGTCCTCGAAAATCTCCATGCGATCATGCTCCCACCCGCCTTCAACCCCGCTGCGGGCTGCCTGCCCCCGGCGCCGGATCGCCCTGATAGCGGCGCGGATCTTCGGCCCCGCAGCCGCGCCGTCCGTAGTTTCCGAACCAGGAACGACCTGCTCGTCCGTGGCGGCGTCCACACCCGCGCCAGGAAGGGTGACGGGCACGCGCGCTGATCAGCGCCCTCGTGAGCTTCGGGCGCTTGTGTCCTGCGGCTTTCCGGTGCCGGCTGCCGCCGTACTCCATTGGGCCAGCAGGCGCAGCGCGGTCTCGGACGGGCTGCCGGCTTCGGTGCCGTAGACGAAGAGGGTCTGGTCCGGGTCGTCTCCGGGGGTGAGGGCCTGGTAGCTGATGGTGAGGTCGCCGACGAGCGGGTGGTGGTAGTTCTTGGTGCCGGTCGTGCGCCGGTGGACCTTGTTGTCCGACCAGAAGCGCCGGAATTCCGCGCTGCGGATGGACAGGTCACCGACCAGGGCGCTCAGAGCCGGGTCGTCCGGGTGGCGGCCCGCGTCGAGGCGGAGCATGGCGGCGGTGTCCGCGGCGACGTGGGCCCAGTCCCGGTACAGCTCGCGGGCGTGCGGGTCGAGGAAGACGAAGCGGGCCTGGTTGCGGTCGGCGGCGGGGAGCGCGCGGAAGTCGGTGATCAGGCGTCCGGCGAGTGGGTTGTTGGCCAACACGTCGAGGCGCCGCCCGAGGACGAAGCCGGGGCGGCCGGCCTGCTGGAGGGTTTCCAGCAGGTCCAGGGTGGCGGGGTGGACGCGCTGAGGGCGGGGGCGGCGGCGGCGGGCGGGCTGGGGCCGGGCGAGGGTGTGCAGGTGGCTGCGCTCGGCGTCGTCCAGGTGCAGGGCGGTGGCGAGCGCGTCGAGGACCTCGGCGGAGGCGCTGCGGCTGCGGCCCTGTTCGAGGCGCGTGTAGTAGTCCACGCTCACCCCGGCAAGCCGGGCGAGTTCTTCGCGGCGCAGGCCGGACACCCGGCGTCGACCCAGGTTGGGGTCGTCGAGCCCGGCCTCCTCCGGGGTGAGCCGGGAGCGGGCGGAGCGGAGGAATTCTGCCATCGGTGCGCTGTGCTCACGGTCCATCTGCCCACTGTCGCGCATCAGCCGATGATAGGCCGACGATAAGGGTGGCCCACTTTGTCCCCCGATCAGGCGGGCCATTTTGCGGCCTGTCTCGCCTCGTCAGCGCTGGTTCAGTGGATGTCAGGCCCCACTGGGGCACTTCCCTGACAGACAGTATGGAGGCATCTCATGTCGACGTGGTTCATCACTGGCGCATCCCGGGGGCTGGGTCTGGAGATCGCGCGGGCCGCTCTCCGGGGCGGCGACACGGTCGTGGCAGCCGCCCGGGACCCGCAGAAGCTGCCGGACGACCTGCGGCGCTCCGACCGGGTCCTCGGCGTCGCCCTCGACGTCACCCAGACCTCGCAGATCACCGCTGCCGTCGAGACGGCCGTGCGGCACTTCGGTGGCATCGACGTACTCGTCAACAACGCGGGCCGTGGTCTGCTCGGCGCGCTGGAGGAGATCAGCGACGACGAGGCGCGCTCCCTGTTCGACCTGAACGTCTTCGGGTTGATCAACATGACTCGGGCTGTCCTGCCGGTCATGCGAGCCGCCGGATCGGGCAAGCTCGTGCACATCGGCTCCCGCTCCGGATTCGAGGGCGAACCCGGAGTGAGCCTGTACAGCGCCTCGAAGTTCGCGGTGGCCGGCATCAGCGAGGCGCTCGCGGTGGAGCTGGAGCCGTTCGGGATCCAGAGCATGGTCGTGGAGCCTGGCGTCTTCCGCACCGACTTCCTGGACGCCAGTTCGCTGTCGACCCCGGCGCAGCGCATCCCCGCGTACGACGGCACACCCGCGCACGTGACGCTGGAGTGGAGCGACACCGCCAACCACACCCAGCTCGGTGACCCGGTCAAGGGCGCTGCCCTGATCTACGAGGTCACCGGTGGGGACAAGCTGCCCGGGCATCTGGCCCTGGGTCGTGACGCGATCGAACGCCAGCTGGTCAAGATCGCCAGCATCCAGGACGACCTCGCGGCCTGGCGGGACAAGTCCGCCGCCACCGCCTGCGACGACGCCGCCTGATCGCCCCGAGATGGCATCCATGCTCAGCCGTAGCCGGGCGGACCGGGTGGTCCGCCCGGCTACGGCCGCGCTAGTCCCCGGCCAGCACCGTGAAGGTGAATCCGGCGCTCGTGGGACGGCGCGACGGAATGTCGCACTTGACCCGCCGCCGCACCTCGTTCCTGCTGAGGCCGAGCCCCTGTGCGATGAGCCGTTCCGGGCGCACCGGCACGGGATCTTCGAAGGCGACCGCTACCCGGACCGGCCACGCCTCGTCGAGCCGCGCCGGCCCGATGTCCAGTCGCCAGGCGTCGGACCAGTCCAGGGTGAAGTGGCAGCGCCGGGCAAGCAGCGGATCCAACAACGTGGACGCCACCAGCGCCGGATCGTTGAGGCGGTAGCCGCGAAGTTCGACGGGATCGAAGGATCCGACCGTCTTTCGCTCGTGCACGGTGAGTTTGCTGGTCCGATCGCAGGACACGCAGCGGACCAGCAGCCACACGTCCAGCAGTTTGCCGTTGGCGTTGACGCGGAACCTGCCCTGGCCGGTGGTGGCCGACTCCGATCGGCAGTCCACGCAGCGTAACGACAGCAGGGGCAACCTGGTTCGACGAACGACCCAGGGCAGCACGATATGCGGTGGTGAGGACATGACTCTCCAGACCTGACAAGAGGCCGGTCATACGCGGCCTCGAACGCTGGATGACCGGGCGCACGAGGGCAGCCCGGAAGAGCCGACGGCAGCGTCGGCTACAGGTGAGCGCGAGAAGGTGTCAGGTCTACAGAGCAGGCGGGGTCACGCGTTTTTGTCCTCTGTCCGCACTGGGATGGGTTGAGGGCACCGTACGGAACGCCGACGGCGCGCTCAATCGGATTTGACCCTCGACCGGGTCGAGGCCCGAGCATCGGCGGCATGGACGACCAGCCGACACCCGACCCGACCATGACGCGCATCATCGAAGCGGTGCAGCTCGGCCAATCCGGTACGCCGACGCGGGCCCGCGAACTGCTCACCGCCCTCTGGGACGAGATCGGTCCCACCGGCGACGCCCTGCACCGCTGCACCCTCGCCCACTACCTCGCCGACCTCCAGGACACCGCCGAGGCCGAGCTGGTGTGGGACGAACGCGCGTTGGCCGCCGTCGCCGACCTGACCGACGAGCGGGCCCGGCAACACGACGACGCCCTGCGGGTACGCGGCTTCCTGCCCTCGCTGCATCTCAATCTCGCCGACGTGCACCGGCGGCTCGGTCACACCGGGCCTGCCCATGAGCACCTGGCCACGGCCCGCCAGCTCACCGACGCTCTGCCCGACGATCCGTACGGCGACATGATCCGCGCCGGGATCCGCGGCGTCTCCGACGCGCTGGCGGCCGGGTCGACGACACGCCTCGATGCCGCAGCCACGTCCGCCGGCTGACGAACCGGGTTGCGCCAACCCGGAGCCGCCGCGTCCGCTGGCTGACGATTCCGGTTGCGCCGAGCCGGAGCCGCTGCGAGGGTCGACGGATGCCAGCGGTGACCGGCGCCGACCTGCTCCAGGCGGCCGACGAGATGACCCGGGTGCTGCACCCGCACCGGGAGCACGACTGGTCGGTGCCGGCCGGCACGCTGACGTGGAGCTGCTGGACCACCGCCGCGCACGTCGCGCACGACCTGCTCGCGTACGCCGGGCAGGTCACCGGCCGCCCGCAGGACGGCTACCTCCCGTACGACCTGCGGGTCTCCCCCACCGCGAGCCCGGCGGAGGTGCTGGCGGTGGTGCGGGCCTGCGCCGGCCTGCTCGCCGCCGTGGTCGACGCCGCCGGGCCGGACGTGCGGGCCTGGCACTTCGGCCCCTGCGACCCGGCCGGCTTCGCCGCGATGGGTGTGGCGGAAACCCTGCTGCACACGTACGACATCACCGCAGGACTGGGCGTGCCATGGCTGCCCCCGCAGGGGCTGAGCGCGCTGGTGCTGCGGCGCCTCTTCCCGGACGCACCGGACGGCGACGCACCCGACGTGCTGCTGTGGATGACCGGCCGCGGCGAGCTGCCCGGCCGGGAACGGCGTACCTCCTGGAGTTGGCGGGCCGCCGTCGACTGACTCAGGGGGCGGCCAGTGTGTGCCGGTGACCGTCGAGGGGGAACGGTGGCCGGGCCGGCAGCACCTCCTGGAACAGGTAGCCGCTCTTCTGCGCCACCCGGCAGGATGCGACGTTGTCCACCTGGTGCATCAGGTCGATGTGGGGCAGCCCGGGAAACCGGTCGAACGCCCACTCGCTGAGCACGGTGACCGCCCGTGGGGCCATCCCCCGCCCACGCGCCCACGCCGCCGTCCAGTACCCCACCTCGGCGCCCGGCCGGTAAAGGTTGGCCCGCTTGAGCACCACGTTCGCCACCAGCGGTGAACCGGCCGCGTCGCCGTCGAGGACGGCGAACGCGTACCGGTTGCCGTCGTCCCAGTCGTCGCGCACCCGGTCCAGCCACCGCCGGCCCTCGGCGGCGGTGGTCACCGGGACCCGGGTCCACTGGCGCAGCACGGGATCCCGGTAGGCGGCCAGCAGCGCGTCGAGGTCGTCCGCGCACCAGCGGCGCAGGGCGAGTGTCGAGGACGCGGACACGATCAGCATCGGCACAGTCTGCCGTCGCGGTCGCCGCCGTGGGGGTCAGCCGCGGCGGCGCCAGCGCAGCCACCAGCCGCGCCGGGGTCGCCGGGCCGGCGCGACGACCGTCGCCTGCTCGGCGGCGGGCGGGCGGACCTCGCGTCGGGTGCGCTCGGCGCGCCAACGGTGGACCACCTCGTCGGCGTTCACCGGACGCACCACCACCCGGGGGCCGTCAGGGTTGCGCAGCCAGGCCAAGATCTGCGCGTTGAGCTGCGCCACGAAGTCCCGCACGGACTGTTCGGTGGGCAGGTCGCGGACCTCGTCGGGGACCTGTTCGACGCGTCGACGCAGTTGCAGCGGGGTGGGCAGCAGCAGGTCGCTGGGCAGCGCCTCGCGCTCCAGGAAACTCTTGATCCACCACGACTCGTCGTACGGGGCGCCTTTGCCGGGGATCGGCTTGCCCATGCCGGGCAGGTCGTCGAACTCGCCGCGTTGCACGGCTCCCCGGATCTGCGCCTCCACGGCCGCGTCCCACGCTTCGGTCACCCTGCGGCACCTCCCCTGGCCACCGTAACGCGCCGCCTCCGGCCGGCGACACGCACCGCAACGGATCAGCGCGGACGGGCCGTCGACCATTCCCGGCGGACGTCCAGCAGGTGGTTCACGCCCCCGGTGACCGGTTTGGCGCGGCAGGCCACCGTCGCGGAGGTGGATCTGGGCCGGAGGTGACCGCCCTGCCTACGGTCAGTGTCAGTGATCATGGGGCAGGGGGGTTTGTCATGGTGGGTACGGGTGCACTGCTGGGCATCACGCTGGTGGCGTTGGGGCTGGTGCTCACGCCCGGCCCGAACATGGTCTACCTGATCTCCCGGTCGGTGGCGCAGGGCCGCCGGGCCGGCCTGGTCTCGCTGCTCGGGGTGGCCGCCGGGTTCGGCGTCTACCTGGCAGCGGCGGTCGCCGGGCTGGCCACCGTCTTCGTCCTGGTGCCGACGCTGTACGCGGTGGTGAAGCTCGCCGGGGCCGGCTACCTGCTCTGGCTGGCCTGGCGGACGCTGCGCCCGGGTGGGAAGTCCCCGTTCACGCCCGCGCCGCTGCCGCCGGACCCGCCCCGGCGGTTGTTCACGATGGGCCTGGTCACCAACCTGTTGAACCCGAAGATCGCCATCCTCTACGTGTCGCTGCTACCGCAGTTCATCGACCCGGCGCGGGGGCACCTGGCGGCGCAGAGCCTGCTGCTCGGCCTGACCCAGATCACCGTGGCGCTGACCGTGAACGCGCTGATCGTGCTCACCGCCGGCTCCCTCGCCGGGTTCTTCGCCCGCCGGCCGCTGTGGCTGCGGGTGCAGCGCTGGGTGACCGGGACGGCGCTCGCGGCGCTGGCCGTGCGGATCGCCGCCGACCGGTCCCGCGCGGCGGTCGCCACCGGCTGACCTCTGGTGGGTTGGCCCGGGGTCGGACGCTCGACGCGTGCTCGGGCCCGGGCGGCGGTTGCCGGTGCGTCGGAGTTGGAGGACGACGACGGAGGACAGCACCAGCGCGCCGCCAGCGAGTTGCACCGGAGTCAGGGACTCGCCGAGGACGAGCGCGGCCAGAGCGGCGGTGACGACGGGCTCGAAGGTGGACAGGATGGCGGCGGCCGACGGGCCGGTGCGCTTGAGCCCGGCGAAGAAGCTCAGCATCGCCACGACGGTGGAGACCACGGCGATGCAGGCCAGCCAGAACCATCCCGCCACCTCGAAGTCGAGGTCGACGCCGCCGGTGAACAGGGCGCGGGCGCCGAGAGTGCCGGCCGCACCGGTCATCACCAGGGCGGACAGCACCACGGGTGCCAGCCGTCGCACGACGGTGTCGGCGACGAGGATGTAGACGGTGTAGGTGATCGCGGAGGCGAAGGCCAGCAGCGCCCCGAGCAGGTGGAAACTCACGGCGCCGGCCCCGAGCAGGACCAGCAGTGTTCCGCCGGAGGCCGCCGCCAGCGCGGCGCCCCGCGCGGGTGTGAGCCGGTCACGGCCGAGCAACACCGCTGCCACGGTGACCATGACCGGGTAGGTGTAGAGGATCAGGGCCAGCAGCGAGGCGTCCATCAGCTGCAACGCGGAGAAGAACAGGCTCGCCTGCGTGGCGTACCCGATGGCACCCAGACCGACGGCGATGGCCAGCACCCGGGAGCGCGTCATCGTCGGCTGACCGGCCGCCTCACCCGAGGGAGTGCCGGACGTGGCGCTGCGCATTCCCGGCCGCACCAGGAGGACGATTCCGAGCAGGACGGCGGCCAGGGTGAAGCGGACCAGTAGCAGCGACCCGGGTGAGACGCCAGCGTCGTAGGCGAGCTTGCCGAAGATCGCCATCGCGCCGAAACAGGCCGCGGACAAGAGACACAGTGCTGCACCCATGCCGCCAAGGATCTCGGACGTGACCGATCGGGTCTAGCGATGATTCCCGGAGCTGAATCGTTAGGATTTCCGCATGATCGAGCTGGGTCTTCGGCGGTTGCGCTTCCTGCGGGAGTTCGAGGAACGAGGCACCCTGGCCGCGGTCGCCGCGGCTCTGGGCTACAGCCCGTCCACCGTCTCCCAGCAACTGGCCCTGCTGGAGAAGGAGGTCGGCGCCCGCCTGTTCGACAAGGCCGGGCGGGGTGTGCGGCTCACCGACGCCGGACACCTTCTCGCTCAGCACGCGCGGGTGCTGCTGTCGGCGGCCGAGGCGGCAGAAGCCGACCTTGCCGCCCTCAGCGGCGATATCCGGGGCACCGTGCGTGCCGGCGGCCTGCAGTCGGCGGCCCGCCGCCTCCTCGTCCCGGCGGTGGCCCGCATCAAGGCCGACCACCCGCAGGTCCGCGTGGAGATCTTCGAGCTGGAGCTCGAACAGTCCCTGCCAGGTCTACGCCTGGGCGCGGTCGATCTCGTCATCGGCGACGAGTACGACAGCCACCCCCGCCCCCGCCCCGCCGGACTCCGCTTCACCCTCCTGCTCGAAGAGCGCCTGAAGATCGTCCTGCCCGCAGCGCATCCCCTCGCCCAGCCCGGCGGACCCGTCGCGGTGACCGACCTGCGATCCGACATCTGGGCCGCCTCAGCCGAGGGCACCGGCCACCACGCCATGGTCGTCGGGACCTGCCGCGCTCTCGGCGGTTACGAGCCCGACCTGCGGCACCGCTGCAGCGACGCGGACGTTCAACTCGAACTCGTCCGTGCCGCTGCCGCCGTTGCCCTGATGCCGACCTTGACCGTGCCCCGCGACGACCCCGCGCTCGCGATCCGAGATGTCGCCGAAGCCACCCTCAAGCGGCGGTTGTTCGCCGCCACCCGAGACACCCCGCCGGCTCCCGCTCTCACTGCCTTCCTGGCAGCCGTGACGGACCAGGCACACAGGATCGGCGCTCAGCCCGCGGCCGCGCGCTGATGCGGACGTAGCAGGGGTCAGCGGTCGAGATCGCGGTGCCGGCGCACCATCCCGGCGGCCAGCGGCGCGGCGTCCAGGTCGCCGGCGGCGAGGCGGGCCGCGAGGGTACGACGTACCAGCCGGTCGGCCAGCGCGGGCGCGTGCCGGCCGACGGCCAGCTCCAGCCGGCCGCGTGTCGTGGTCGCCACGTCCCGGGGTGCGCGGCGGGCGGTGGCGGCGCGCAGGATCGCCGCGACGACACCGGCGACGGGCTCGGGCCGGGACACCCCCTGCAGGGACAGGCCGGCCTCGGCGGTGCTGTCGTGGATCGGTGAGGCCACCATGCTCGGGTAGACGACGCTCACGCCGACGTGGGTGCCGACCTCGTGGCGCAGCGCGTCGGCGTACGCGACGAGGGCCCGTTTGCTGACCCCGTACGCCGCGGCGAGCGGCAGCGGCAGCACCGCCATCCGGCTGGCCACGAAGATCACCCGTCCGCGGGCGGTGACCAGCGCGGGCAGCGCCGCGGCGGTGGTCCGCCACGCGGCGAGCAGGTTGACCTCCAGTTGCCGGTGCACCACCTCGTCGGGCGGCAGCTCGGCCGGGGCGGGGCCACCGACCCCGGCGTTGTTGATCAGCAGGTCGAGCCCGCCGAGCCGGTCGACGGCGGCCTGCACGGCCGGTGGCACGGCGGTCGGGTCGGTCAGGTCGCAGCCGAGCACCGGCAGGTCCTCGTCGGGGCGCGCGTGCAGGTCCAGCCCCACGACCCGGGCGCCGGCGGCGCTCAGCGCAGCGCCGAGGTGCCGGCCGAAGGTGCCGCTCGCCCCGGTGACCAGCACCCGCCGGCCGGTCAACCCGGTCACCGTCCGGCTCCCGTGCGGCGGGCGCCCGCGGTCAGCTCGCGGGTCAGCTCGGCCAGGTACGCGTCGAAGTCCACCCGCATCGCCGGGCGGCGCTGACCCCAGCGGGCGGTCGCGGCTCGCAGCTCGGCCCGGCAGGCGGCCCGCTGTCGCTCCGGGTCGGGCAGCGCGTACCGGCCGGTCAGTTGCGCGGCGATCAGCTTGGCCTGCGCCTCCACCAGGGGAAACGCGGACCCGGTGGACTGCATCAGCCCGACGAACGTCAGGCCGGGAGCCTCGGGGTGGAACACGTGCCGGTACAGCGGCAGGGTGTCGGCGGCCCCGCCGAGCAGCGCCGGGTCGAGGAACGGGATCTCCACCCGGTAGCCGGTGCACCAGACGATCAGATCGACGTGGTCGCTGCGGCCGTCGGTGAAGTCGACCCGGTCGCCGTCGAGGGCGGCGACGCCAGGCCGGGCCTCGACGTCGCCGTGGGTCAGCCGGGACAGCAACCCGTCGGAGAGCGTCGGATGGTCCTGGAGGAAGCCGTGCGTCGGCGCGGGCAACCCGTAGCGGGTCGGGCTGCCGACGGTGGCGCTCAGCATGGTCTGGCTGATGCGCTGGCGCAGTCGCCACGGCAGCCGGCGGGCCAGCGCGCCGTTGAGGGTGTCCGAGGGGCGGCCCAGCAGGTATTTGGGCACCACCCAGACGCCTCGGCGCAGCGACAGCAGGGTGCGTTCGGCCGCGTACGAGGCGTCGACCGCGATGTCCATCGCCGAGTTGCCGCCGCCCACGACCAGGACCCGCTTGCCGGTCAACTGCTCGGGGCCCCGGTAGTCGTGGCTGTGCAGCTGCTCGGCCGTGCAGGTGCCGGGGTAGGCCGGGTCGGGCAGTCGGGGCGTCCGGTTGTGGCCGTTGGCGACGACCACCGCCTCGACGGTGACCTCGACCGGCCCGTCCGGACCGTTGGCGGTCACCGTCCAGGTGCCGGCGGGATCGCGGGTGACCCGCTCGACGGTGTGCCGCAGGCGGATGGCGTCGCGCAGGCCGAACCGGTCGGCGTAGTCGGCCAGGTAGCCGGCGACGCGGCGGTGGTCGGGGTAGTCGGGCCAGTCGGCGGGCATCGGGTGGTCGGCGAACTCGGTGCGGCCCCGGCTGGTGTTCAGGTGCAGCGTGCGGTACGCGGGCGAGTCCGGAGCGCCGTACACCCAGAGGCCGCCGACCTGGTCGGTGGCCTCGAAACACACGGTCGGCACGGCCGCGTCGCGCAGTGCCTTGACGGCGGCGAGTCCGGCCGCGCCGGCGCCGATCACCGCCACCCTGGGTGGTGCCTGCATCGCTGCCCCCATTTAATCCAACGTCCGATGGATAATCGTCGCGCGGGGGCGGCCCGTCAAGCGACCGGCGGTCCGTACAGCCCGTCGAGCAGGCGGTGCACGAACGCGCGGAACTCGCGCCGCTCCCGGGCGCCCGGCGCACCGGCGGCCAGCGCCACCACGTGCCCGTGGGTGGCCCAGACCAGGCTGCGTACGGTGACGTGCGGGGTCGGCTCGGTCAGCGCGCCGGCCGCCGCCGCGGCGGTGAGCAGTTCGGCCACCAGCCGGTACAGCGGTTCGGCGTAGCGCTGGTCCAGCTCGGTGTGACGCTGCGGTTCCAGCCAGCGGCGCAGCCACAGCGCGGTGGTCTCCGGGTGGTCCTCCAGGAAGTCGACGAACACGTCGACGAGATCGTGCAGCGCCTGCCGCGCCGCGTCCGGCCCGGCGTCGAGGGCCGTGCGCGCCCGCTCGGTGGCCCCGGTGAGCACCTCCCGCTCGGCGGTGAACACCCGGGCGAAGCAGGCGTCGTACAGCGCCGCCTTCGTACCCGTGTGGTGCGCGACAGTGGCGACGTCCACGCCGGCGGCGGCGGCGACCTCCCGCAGCCCGACGGCGTCGAAGCCGCGTTCGGCGAAGAGCGCGGTGGCGGCGGTGAGCACCACCTCGCGGGTCGGTCGGGTCTCCTCGCGTCGGGGCCGACCCGGACGGCGTCGGGGCATGGTCATGGCCGCCATTCTGCCCCTAGAATCCAGCAACCGTTGGATTGCGGAGAGGATGCGGCGATGACCGGGCTCGACCGGCGGCCCGTGGCCGCCACCGACACGACGCTGCCCCGCGGCCCCCTGGCCGGTTTCGCGGCCGGCTCGCTCGGCATGGGTGTCTGGGTGACCGTGCCCGGCCTGCTGCTGCTCTACTTCCTCACCGACGTGCTGGCCGTCGCGCCGTGGCTGGCCGGTCTGGCGCTGCTGCTGCCGAAGATCGCCGACGTGCTGCTGCACCCCTGGGTGGGCCACCGCGCCGACGTCGAGCAGAGCCGCCGGGGCGACCGGCGGAGACTGCTGCTGCTCGGCTGCGCCCTGCCGATCGCGTTCGCCGCGCTCTTCGCGGTGCCCGGCGGGCTGACCGGCGCGCCGGCCGCCGCGTGGGTGGCGGTGTTCTTCGTCGCCGGCAACCTGCTCTTCGCCGCCTACCAGGTCCCCTACCTGGCCACCCCGGCCGACCTGCGGATCGGCTACCACGAGCGCACCCGGCTGATGGCGTTCCGGATGGTCGTGCTGACCCTGGGCATCCTGGTGTCCGGGCTGCTGGCCCCGCTGCTGACCGGCGGTGACGCCGCCACCCGGGGTGGCTACCAGCGGATGGGCGTGGTCCTCGCGGTCGGGATGCTGGCCGCCATGCTCGTCGGCGTGGCCGGCATCGCCCGCCTGCGCGGCTCCGCGGCGACCCCCACACCGGCGGGGCACGGCGGCTGGCGGGCACTGCGCACGGCGTTGCGCGATCGGCAGTTCCGCTGGCTGGTCGCCGCGTACCTGGCCATGTCGACCACCACCCACCTGGTGCTGGCCGGGGTGCCCTACTACGCCGAGTACGAGCTGCGGGCGCCCGGCCTCACCACGGTGCTGGTGGCCGCGTTCGTCGCGCCGGCGCTGCTGGTCACCCCGGGGTGGCTGGTGCTGGCCCGCCGCGTCGGCAAGCAGCGGGCGCTGCTCGGCGCGCAGGGCGCGTTCGCGGTGGGCTCGCTGGTGCTGGCGGTGGGTCGGCCGGCCGGGCTGCCGCTGCTGATCGGCGCGGTGGCGGTGCTCGGGGTGGCGTTCGCCGGCATGCAGCTGCTGCCGTTCTCGATGCTGCCCGACGTGATCCGCGCCGCCACCACGGCCGGCACGGACACCACCACGGCCGGCACGGACACCACCACGACCGCCACGGGCGCCAGCGCTGCCGGCACGACCGGCGCGGGCACCTACACCGGGGTGTGGACCGCCGCCGAGGCCACCGGCGCGGCGCTCGGCCCGTACGCGTACGCGCTGTGCCTGGCCGTGGGGGGTTTCGTGGCCTCGACGGCCGGTGAGTCGCCGGTGCAGCCGGATGCGGCGCTCGCGGCGGTCCGTTACGGCTTCGGGTTGCTGCCGGCGGTGGCGATGCTCGCGGCGCTGCTGCTGCAACGCCGCTACACCCTCGACGCGACCGCCCGGACCGCGACCTGACCCGTCGGCGCCCCGGCACTAGACTGCGACCTCGATGGACGCCGAGCCCACCACCACCGACACCCGCCCGTGCGCCCACTGTGGACGGCCGGTGCCGCAGCGGGTCGGCGCGGGTCGACCGTTTCGCTACTGCCGGGACAACGACGGCGCCTGCCAGCGTGCCTCTCGCAACAGCCGGATGCGGCACCGCAACGCCCCGGGCCTGCCCGGTCAGGTGGCCCGCACGTGGGAGGCGGTGGACCGGCTCGACCAGGTCGTCGAGACGTTGACCGAGGCGTTGCACGCCGAGTTGTCCCCGGTGGGTGTGCAGCGGCAGGTCGCCCAGGTGCGCGCCGAGGCCGCCACCGAGATCGCGGCGGCGCAGACCGAACGCGACGAGGCCCGCGACGACGCCGAGAACGCGGCGGCCGACGCGGCGCGCGCCCGGGAGCAGGCCCGCGCCGCCCTCGCCGAGGCGGACGACGCCCGGCAGCGCGCCGAGCGGGCCGGGCGGCAGGCCACCGCGGCCGAGGAGCGGGCGCAGCACGCCGAGGCTGCCCGCGACCAGGCGCGGCACGACGCCAGCGCCGCCGAGGCGCTGCGCGCCCAGGCCGAACGGGACCGGGACCAGGCCCGCGTCGAGGTGCGTGACCTGCGGGCGGAACGCGACGCCGAGCGGCAGCGGGTGGCCGACCTGACCGTCGAGCGGGACGGGGTGCGTGCCGAGGCCGAGCGGGCCGCACGGGTCGCCGCCGAGGCGACCGAGCGGGCCGGGCGGTGGCAGAGCGAGGTGCAGGACGTTCGCCGCCAGATCGACCAGGCCCGCGCCGACGCCGCGCGGACCCGCGCCGAGGCAGCCGACGCGGCCCGCGCCCGCGAGCAGGCCGACCGGGCGCGCGACCGCGCCCAGGTCGCCGCCCGTGAGGCCGACGACGCCCGGCAGGAGGCCGCCGAGGTCGCCGCCCGGCTCCGCGCGGAGTTGGCCGCCACGGCCGCGCAGCGCGACGCCCTCGCCGCCGATCTGACGGCCGTCCGGCAGGCCGCGGCCACCGCCGAGGGCCGGCTCACCGCCCTGTCGGTACGCCTCGACGCCGCCGAAACCGACCGTGACCTGGCCCAGCGGCGGGTGGCGCAGCTCGGTGACCAGGTCAGCGACCTCGCTCTGGCGCTGGCCCGACTCGGCGCCGCCGCCCCCGACGAGGCGGCCCGCTGACCGGTGCGGCGCCGGTGCGGGCGGTAGGGTTGCCGGCCGGTGGACGCCGGCGCAACCTTCACCGCGTCCGGGCGGTTAACATCCCCGGTGGCAGCCATCACCCGCCACCGCCGAGACCCGCCCGGGATCACCCGGTCGGGTAGCCGGCCAGGCCGGCTACCCTTGGTTGCGGCCCACCCGTGGGCGCCTCACGCCCTCGGGCGGGAATGAGGCGACGGGAACCCACCGTTACACCCAGAAGACCAGCACCACGAACGAGGGGAAGTCGATCATGGGCGAGCGTATGCTGCGCGGAAGCCGGCTCGGCGCGGTCAGCTACGAATCCGACCGCAACACGGAGCTCGCGCCGCGTCAGACCCGCGAGTACCTGTGCGCCAAGGGCCACCAGTTCGAGGTGCCGTTCGCCGTCGACGCCGAGGTCCCGACGACCTGGGAGTGCAAGTTCGACGGCAGCGTCGCTCGACTCGTCGACGGCAACGAGCCGGAGCAGAAGAAGGCCAAGCCGCCGCGTACCCACTGGGACATGCTGCTGGAGCGGCGCTCGATCGCCGAGCTCGAGGACATCCTCGCCGAACGGCTCCAGGAGGTCCGTACCCGCCGCGGCCGCGCCTGAGCAGCCGCACCACCACACGCGTCGGCGCCCCCGGGGAAGTCCCCGGGGGCGCCGACGCGTGTATGCCTCAGTTGCGGTGGCCGGGCTCGACGATCTCACCCTCGATGGCCTGGCCGCCGTCGACCACGACCGGCTGCTCCGGCTCCGGCTGCGGCGTCGGTTGCGGCGCGCCCTGACGCACCCGCACCGTCCGCGGCCCGAACAGGTCACCGGCGACCATCGACGACACCCGCCGCTCGGCGCCGCGTTGCACCCCGGCTCGGACCAGCCGACGCACCGGCGGCACCATCAGCAGCAACCCGACCAGGCCGCTGACCAGCCCCGGCACCGCCAGCATCAGCGCACCCGCCAACCCCACGAGCCCATCGGTCACCTGCCGTCCCGGCGGCTGACCGGCCTGCGCGGCGGTGCGGAACCCCCGCCAGGCCCGCATCCCCTCCCGGCGCAGCAGCACCAACCCCAGCAGGGACGCGGCGAACACCAGCAGCACCGCCACGCCGAACCCCACCGCCCGCCCCAACAGGACGAACGCCGCCAGCTCCAGCATCACCGCCAGCAGCAGGGCAACCGGTACGAACCTCAGTCCTCGCCGCATCTCACCTCATCGCTGTCGCGCGGCACCTGACACGCGCCGCTCATCCAGCATGACACGGCCGCGCTCACGGCCACCGCGCCTGACCGGTGGGGGTGCCGTGCACGCCCCGGCGTACCGCCTGGCGCCGGTCCTGCACACCCCAGCGGGTGATCCGCCACAGCGCCTCGGCCACGATGCGCGGGCTCATCTTGCTGTCACCGCGTTCCCGCTCGGCGAACGTGATCGGCACCTCCACGATCCGCACACCCGCCCGGTGGGCCAGGCGGGACAGCTCCACCTGGAACGAGTAGCCCTGGGAGCACACCGACGCCAGGTCGATGGCGTCCAGGGCGCTGATCCGGTACACCCGGTACCCGCCGGTGGCGTCGGAGACCGGCATGCCCAGCGCGAGACGCGCGTACAGGTTGCCGCCGCGCGACAGCAGGAGCCGCCGCAGCGGCCAGTTCACCACCCGCGCCCCGCTGGTCCAGCGGGACCCGATCACCACGTCCGCGTCCCGGGCGGCCTCCAGCAGCGCCGGCAGGTCCTCCGGGGCGTGTGAGCCGTCGGCGTCCATCTCCACGACCGCGTGATAGCCGTGCTCGCGCGCCCACCCGAAACCGGCCAGGTACGCCGCGCCGAGCCCTTCTTTGCCCTTGCGGTGCAGCACGTGCACGTGGGCGTCGTTCTCGGCGAGGCCGTCGGCGATCGCGCCGGTGCCGTCGGGGCTGTTGTCGTCGGCGATGAGGATCCGCACGGCGGGGGTGGCTCGGCGGACCCGACCCACGATCGCCGCCACGTTGTCGGCCTCGTTGTAGGTGGGGATCACCACCAGCACCCGGCCCACGCCGGGCACCTCGTCCGGACGCCGGATCGTATCGGTCGCCTGGATCACGGTTCCTCCGCTCCCGCCGGCGTACCGGCTGTTGCTACCCGGGCACGACCCGTTGGCGGCGGCGCAGCACCCCCGCGCCGACCAGGGCGGCCACGGCCAACCCGGCCAGGGCCAGCTCCGGCCACCAGCCGAGACGGGTGGCGAGCGTCCGTCCGTCGTCGAGTCGCAGCTCCCGCACCACGACCTCCCGGGTGTTGAACCCGGTAGCGTCGCTTACCCGGCCGTCGGGGGCGACGAACCCGGACACCCCGACCGTGGAGGCCATCAACGCCGGCCGGCCGTGCTCCACCGCCCGCAACCGCACCATGGCCAGTTGCTGGCGGGCCTCGGCCACGTCGAACGTGGCGTTGTTGGTCTGCACCACCAGCAGTTGCGCGCCGCCGGTGACGGTGTCGCGGACCACCTCGTCGTAGGCGACCTCGAAGCAGATGACGTCGCCCAGGACCACCTGGCCGGCGCGCACCACGCCCGGGGTGCTGCCCGGCACGAAGTCGTTGCGGACCAGGTCGACCTTGTCACTGACCATCCGGGCGACGTCGCGCAGCGGCACGTACTCGGCGAACGGCACCGGGTGCCGCTTGGTGTAGAGCTGCGACAGGTCCGCGCCGGTGTCGGGCCGCCACAGGATGCCCGCGTTGCGGACCTGCCCGGGGTCGGGGCCGAGCAGCACCGCGCCGACGAGGATGGGTGCGCGGATCGTGTCGGCGGCCTGGGAGATGCGGGCGCCGGCGGTGGGGTTGCGCAGCGGGTCGATGTCGCTGGAGTTCTCCGGCCACACCACCAGGTCGGGCTGGCGTTGCGTGCCGGCGGCGACCTGGCCGGCCAACTCGATGGTGGCGTCGACGTGGTTGTTGAGCACCGCCTGCCGCTGGGCGTTGAAGTCCAGCCCGAGACGCGGGACGTTGCCCTGCACGATGGCCACGGTGACCGACGCGCCGTCGCCGGCGGCGGCGACCGGCACCAGCAGGCCCGCCGCGACCACCGCCACCGCCGCGGCGGCCGGCGCGACCACGGGCGTCCAGCGCCGCCCCGACCCGGCCCCGGTCGGGGCGCTGCCGCCGTCGTCAGGCGTGGTGTCGGCGGGTGCGCCGTCGGTCAGGTCGGTGTCGACCGGCACCCGGTGGGCGCGCCACGTGGCCCAGGCGCGCCACGCGGCGGTGACCAGCAGCCCACCGGTGAGGGCCACCGCGAAGGTGACCAACGGCGCACCACCCAGCGCGGCCAAACGCAGCAGCGGCGACTCGTCCTGGCTGAACGCCAGCCGGCCCCACGGGAAACCCCCGAACGGGGTCCGGTCGCGCAGCGCCTCCTGCCCGACCCACAGCAGCCCGGTCAACGCCGGCCACGCCCACCGGCCCCGGTCGGCCAGCGGCGACACCCAGGCGGTGGCCGCGCCGAGCAGCGCCAGGTAACCGGCCTGCAACAGCGACAGCAGCACCCACGGCAGGTAGCCGGTGTGCAGGTTCGTCCAGGCCAGCAGCGGCCCGAACAGCGCCACCCCGGTGAGGAAGCCCACGCCGGCGCCACCGCGCAACCGCCGCCGGTGCGCGGCGGCGGCCAGCAACGCCACCCCGACGGGCGCGAGCGGCCACACCCCGTACGGCGGGAACGCCAGCAGCAGCGCCAACCCGGCGACGACAGCCATCGGCACGGCCACCATCAGCGGCAGCGGCCGTCCGGCGACAACCGGGCGTGGCCGTACCGCCGGGGCGTGGGTCTCATCCCGGTCCAGCGTCGTCACCGCAGCGTCCCCTCGATCACGGGGCGAAGGCTACCTGGCCGGCGGGCACATCGGCCGCATCGGGCTGCCGGGGACAGACCGCCCGGCGGACATGAAATCGGGGCGCGGCTCGCGCCGCGCCCCGATGCTCCCAGGCCCTCCCCGGCCGGTGTGGCGAGGACGAGGCACGCCGACCTTCGGACCGACCGGACGCGGACTGGCTGCCCCCGCCGGGCCGTTGTCTACTGGCCGTGCACCTCACCCTGCCCGTACACCGGTAACCGCGACCGGTTCGCGCCGCCCCGCCGACCCCCGCCCGCTGGACCTGGCCGCCGCGACGATGACGCTCAAAATGTCGCTCGGCCAGCGGACGAAGGGACGAAGCGAACAACAGCCGCTTCCCGTGGTAGGACTCAAAGACGGTACGTGCTGCACCCCGCCTCCTGTCAACCCACCCCCGGTCTGTCGTGTCTTGCGCCACGGCGTGTCGGGTCGGCGTGTCTCACTGCGTGCCCAGATGCTTGCGCAGCAGAGCCCCCGCCGCCGTCGGGTGCTCCTCGGCGAGCAGCCCACCGGCGGCCAACACGTAGTCCACGTCCACCACGGCGCGGGCGGCGCGTGGCAGCGCCCACCCGCCGGCGTGGTCGGCGAGGACCGCCGCCAGCACCTGAGCGGACACCGGCTCGGCCGCGTGGCGCAGCACCCCACCGGAGCCCACCAACAGCCGCACGTCGCGCAGGTCCCGGCCGGCGCGTTCCCCCGTGGCGGCGCCCCGGGCGTGCCGGCGCAACGCGACAGTCGCGGCGAGGGTGGCGATGCGCCGGTCCACGGCCCGCTCGGCGTCGTCGGCGGCCAGGAACCCCGGGTCGGCGGCCCGCCGCGCCGCAGCCGCCGTCAGGTCGTCGGCGTCACCGGCGGCGAGCAGCCGCTCCTCCACGGCGGCGCGTACGACCCCGGGGGCGCTCCACCGCATGCCCAGGTCGCCCTCCACGGTGCGGGCCCGCCACAGGCTGCCGGCGACCTCCCGACCCGGCCCAGTGGCCCGCTCGTCGGGGGTGAGCACCGAGTACACGTCGGTGGTGGCCCCACCCACGTCGACGACGGCGAGGTCCCCACCGATGGTGTCGGCGAGGACCTCCACGCCGGTGAGCACCGCGTCGGGGGTGGCCGCGCGCACCAACTGGGCGAACCGGCCGCCCCTCGACAGCCGTTTGCCGCCGATGACGTGCCGCAGGAACACCGCGCGGATCGCCGCCCGCGCCGACGTCGGCGCGAGCACCCCGATGCGGGGCAGCACGTTGTCCGCGCCCGTCACCGGCACCCCGGCGGCCTCCAGCAGCCCGGTCAGTTCGGCACGCACGTCGCCGTTACCTGCCAGCACCACCGGCACCCGCCAGCGGGCCCGGGCCAGCCGCGTCGCGTTGTGGATGATCGTGTCGGCGTCGCCGCCGTCGGTGCCGCCGACGAGCAGCACCACGTCGGGTCGGGCCGCGCGCAGGGCCGACAGGTCGGCGCCGCCGAGGCGCCCGGCGGCCACGTGCACCACGTGCGCGCCGGCGGACAACCCGACCCGCCGGCCGGCCTGCGCGGTGACCAGCGGCTCGTAGCCGATCACGGCAAGCCGCAGCCCACCGCCGGCCGACGAGCACACGTACCACGGCACGTCACCCACGCCCAGCTCGGCGGTGGCCGCCGCGACCGCGGCGTCCAGGCCGTGCAGCACGTCGCTGCCCACCGTGGTGGGCGCGGCCGCCGCACCCACCAGGACACCGGCGGTCAGGTCCACCACGGCCGCCTTGGTGTACGTCGAGCCGACGTCCGCGCAGACCGCGAGGGTCACAGGCCTCCCCCCTGTTCGCGACTGCGGGGCTCGCAACCCCCGCTCACTCCTCGCGACTCACACCTGCGGCGGGAACGACCACGGTGCCGGTCGCGGTGACCGCCACGATCGGCGGGTCGAGGACCTCGGCGGCCGACTCGGAGCGGTCCGGGCGGCCCCGGCACACCACCGCGCAGCTCAACTCCAGGGTGCGGCTGCGGCTGCCCACCCGGGCCACCCGCGCGGTCACCTCCACCACGTCACCGGCCCGGATGGGCGCGGCGAACCGCACGTCGGCGTACCCGGCAAACAGGCCCTCGTCACCATCGGTGCGGATGCACACCTCGGTCGCCACGTCACCGAACAACGCCAGGGCGTACGCACCGTCGACGAGGTTGCCGGCGTAGTGGGCGTGCGAGTACGGCACATACCGCCGGTGCGTCACCGTCAACCCGAGCCTGGAGTCGGTCATACCATCGCCTTCCGCTGCGTGATCAGGGCGTGCACCAGATAACTGGCCACCTCGCCGGGCGTGGTGCCCCGACCGAAGATCCGGTCCACGCCCAACTCGTCGGTCATCGTCTCGTCGAACCGCGGGCCACCGACGATCAGCAGGGGCCGCCGCCCGGCCGGCATGGCCTCCCGGAACGCCGCCGACATCTCCCGGGTGTTGTGCAGGTGCGCGTCGCGCTGGGTGACCACCTGCGACACCAGCACCGCGTCGGCCTTCTCCACCCTCGCCGCCTCCACCAACTCCGGCACGCTGACCTGCGCGCCCAGGTTGGTGACCTTCAACTCCCGGTAGTACTCCAGGCCCTTCTCCCCCGCGATGCCCTTGACGTTGAGGATCGCGTCGATGCCCACGGTGTGCGCGTCGGTGCCGATGCACGCCCCGACCACTGACAGCTTGCGCCGCAGCCGCTGCTTCACCACCGTGTTGACCTCCTTGGCCGACAGCAGCGCGAAGTCCCGCTCCACCACCTGCACCGCGTCCAGGTCGACCAGGTGGTTCACCCGCCCGTACACGACGAAGAACGTGAACCCGTCGCCCATCGGTTTGGCGTGCACCACCATCGCCGGGTCGATGCCCATCCGGTTGGCCAACTGCACCGCGGCGCCCTCGGCCCGCTTGTCGTGCGACACCGGCAGGGTGAACGACACCTGCACCATCCCGTCGCCGGTGGTGTCCCCGTACGGACGCACGATCTGCTTACTCACGCCGCCGCCTCCAGGATCTCGGTGGCCGGGTTGCAGTAGTCGGCCTCGTGCGCGGCGACCCCGGCGAGGCCCTTGCCCCGGTCCGCCGGCCGCTTCATGATCCCGAACGTGCCCTCGGCGATCGCCGTGAGCAGCGTCTGCTCCCCGATGCGCTCCAACAGGTCCAGCGCCTCACCGAGCACCTGGTTGGCGCGACGCCGGATGAACCCGCCCGGCGCGGGCACGAAGTCCTCGTGCAACCCACCGGCCGCGCCCAGCACGTACCGCACGTTCTGCAGGGCGATGTCCCGGTCGGACAACCACGGCGTCACCACCGCCTCGGTCATCATGCCCACCAGCAGGATGCCCTGCCCGGTCATCGCGCCCGCCAGGTTGAAGAACCCGTCGAGCAGGTTGCCCCGGAACACGTCACCGGTCATGTGCTTCGTCGGCGGCATCCACTTCAGCGGCGCCTCGGGGAACAGCTCCCGGGCCAGCAGCGCGTGCGCCAACTCCAACCGGAACGACTCCGGCACCTCCGGATTGATCTCGAACGCGTGCCCCAACCCCAACTGCCAGTCCGCCAACCCCGCCTCGTGGGCGAAGAACTCGTTGAGCAACTGCGACACCGTCACCGTGTGCGCCTCGTCGACGGCGTCGGCGGTGGTCAGGTAGTTGTCCTCACCGGTGTTGATGATGATCCCCGCGCGGGCGTGGACCTGCCGGGAGAACCGCTGGTCGACGAACGTACGGATCGGGTTGATGTCACGGAACAAAATCCCGTACATCGAGTCGTTCAACATCATGTCGAGCCGTTCCAACCCGGCCAGGGTCGCCATCTCCGGCATGCACAACCCGGACGCGTAGTTGGTCAACCGCACGTAGCGGCCCAACTCCTTCGACGACTCGTCCAGGGCCGCGCGCATCAGCCGGAAGTTCTCCTGCGTGGCGTACGTGCCGGCGAACCCCTCCCGGGTCGCGCCCTCGGGCACGTAGTCCAGCAGCGACTGCCCCGTGGAACGGATCACCGCGATCACGTCCGCGCCCGCCCGCGCCGCCGCCTGCGCCTGCGGGATGTCCTCGTAGATGTCCCCGGTCGCCACGATCAGATAGATCCACGGCCGCTGCGCCGGGTCACCGTGCCGCTTCACCAGGCGGTCCCGCTCGGCACGCCGCCGGTCGATACGCCGGACACCCGCCCCGACGACCTTGCGCGCCGCCGACCGGGCGGCCGTCGCGGCCCGACCGGTGGGCAACGCGAACCGCACCGACCCGGCCGCCGCCTTCTGCGCCAGCAACGTCACATCCGTGAGGCCCTCCCGCGCGAGGGCGTCGAACACCGGCACCGCCACCCCGTGACCCAACCCGACATCCGCGACGACCGCGTCGACGAGCCGGTTCACCCACGGAATACCGTCCGGGTCCGCACCGGTCACACCGGCAAGCCGCAGCACCGCCCGCTCCACCGACACCGTGGTGTGACTACGCGCCAGGTCCACCACCGGCTGCCCGGCCCGCCGCGCCAACTCCCGCGCCCGCGCCACCAGCACCGGATCAAGATCAAGCTTCCCGGTCACGCCACACCGCTCATCTGCTCGCTCACGACGACCCTTCCTCGTAGATGACCTCACCGCGCAGCACCAGACGCCGACACACCGGCAGCGGCGTCGGGTCGTCCGGCCCCCGCAGCTCCGGATCCTCCGCCAGCAGCACCGGCAGGCCCCGCTCCACACCGGCCGGCGTCGACCACACCGCGAACGTCGCCGGCGCGCCCAACGCGAGGACCCCCTCGACGTCCAGGTGCACCGCCCGCCACCCACCCCGCGTGTGCGCGGCGAACGCCGACCGCACACTCATCCGCTGCGCCGGATTGTGGTGCGCCGCCGCCGCCCGCACCGACCCCCACGGGTCCAGCGGCGTCACCGGCGAATCCGACCCGAACGCCAACGCCACACCCACCGAGTGCATCGCGCCCATCGGGTTCGACTCCAACGACCGGTCCAGACCCAGCCGCGACTCGTACATCCGGCCCGCGCCACCCCACAACCGGTCGAACGCCGGCTGCATGCTCGCCACGACCCCGTACTCCACGAACCCGGCGATCAACCGCTTACTCATGATCTCCGCGTGCTCGATGCGGTGCCGGGCAGCCCGCAGCCGCTCCACACCCACCGCCCGCGCCGCCGCCGCGAAACCCTGAAGCACCGTGTCGATCGCCGCGTCACCGATCGCGTGGAAACCGCCCTGCATGCCGTGCGCCGCGCAGTCCAACAGGTGATCGCGCACCTGCTCGGCCGACACGTACCCGTGGCCACACCCGTCACCGTCGCCGTACGGCTGCGACACGTGCGCCGTCCGCGAACCCAACGCCCCATCGGCGAACAGGTCACCCCCGGCGCCCACCGCACCCAACTCCCGGGCCCGCGCCGCGCCACCCAGCTCACCCCAGTACCCGTACACCTCCGGCAACCCACCGCCGGAGATGCCCAGCAGACCGGTGAAGTCCTCCTCGTCGGAGATCTCCGGCCCGCCGCACTCGTGCACCGCCGCGATGCCCAGCGACGCCGCGTGCGCCAGCGCCACCCGCTGCGCGGCCACCCGCTGCGCCCGACTCACCGACCCCTGCGCCGCCGCCCGCACCACATGGTGCGCGTCACGCCGCAACCAGCCCGACGCGTCGTACCCGGCCGCGTCGCCCACCTGCGGGCACGCCGCCAGCAACGCCGACGACACCAACGCCGAGTGGATCGACGCCTGCGACAGGTACACCCGCCGACCACCGGCGGCCCGGTCCAGCGCCGCCGCGTCCGGCAGCGTCGCATCCGACCAGCCCGACTCGTCCCAGCCGTGCCCCAGCACCACCGCATCCGCAGGCAGACCGGCCGCGAACCCGGCCACCGCCTCCAGCAGCTGCGCCGCCGACCGCACCCCGGACAACTCCAGCCCGGACAGCGCCAACCCGGTGTCGGTGGCGTGCACGTGGGCGTCGACGAACGCCGGCGTCACCAGCGCCCCACCCAGGTCCACCACCCGGTCGGCCGGCGGCGCGTCACCGTCGGTGCCCAACCAGGCGATCCGCCCACCGGAGACCAGCAGCGCGGTCGCGCTCGGATCGGCGGGACAGTGCAGCACACCGCCGCGGTACAACGTCGAGGGGTTCGTCATGACCTCAGTCTGCCGCCACCCGCGCCGCGAACAGCTGACGCACCCCCGGCTCGGCGCGCAACAACCCCAACGCCAACTCCGCGTGCCCCGGCACGTACCCGTTGCCCACCAGCATCGTCACGTCCGCCGCCAGCCCCTCCGCGCCCAGCGCGGCGGCGGAGAAGCTCGTCGCCATCGAGAAGAAGATCACCGTGCCGCCGTCCGCGGTGGCCAACACCGCCCCGTGCTCGCAGCCCGGCACGTCCACGCACACCACTGTGACGTCCGCCGGGGCACCCAGCGCCGTGGTCACCGCCATCGACAGCCCCACCGGATCCCGGGCGTCGGCCAACGCCACCACCGAGGCCAGACCGGCGGCCGTCAGCGCATCGCGCTCCGCCGCCACCGGCACCACTCCGACGGTACGCGCCGCACCCGCGCGCCGCGCCGCCGCGAGCGACAGCGACCCACTCTTACCCGCCCCACCGATCACCGCGACCCGCACCGGCGTCTCGTCACCGGCGCGCCGACGATCCTCGACGTAGCGCGACACCACCCGCGCGGTCAGCGCGGGCGCCCCGCACACGTCCAGCACCGCCAGGGACAGCTGCGGGTCCTCGTCCTCGGGCAGCACCGCGGCGATGGAACGGGCGAACAGGATCGCCCACCCGTCGCAGGGCACCTGCTCGCTGCGCCCGTCCCAGCGGGCCAGCCCGTCGGTGACCACCAACGGCGTCAGCGTCAGCGACACCAACGTGGCGACCCGCTGCCCGGGCTTGAGCCCCAGCGGGGAGCGCCGACCAGCCTCCTCGACCGTACCGATCAGCATGCCACCGGAGCCGGTCACCGGGTTCTGCATCTTCCCCCGGGTGGAGATGATCTCCAGAACCTCGGCGCGCACGGCGTCCCCGTCACCGCCGTGCTTCTCCGACAACTGCCGGAAGCTCGCCGCGTCCAGGTTGAGCCGCTGCACCCGGATCCGCACCTCGTTCGGCGCGATCGCCGCCGATGCGTCCAGGCGCCAGGCCGCCTGCGGCAGCACCCCCGCTGGCTCCACGACGCGGTGCAGTCCCACCGGTGACGTCACGCCGACCTCCCCTGCCCAGCCGTTCGAAGCCCCGGTCAAGGCTCGCGTAACGGGAAAACTTACGGCAGACTAGTTTCTGTACCGAATATTTTCCAGTAGCCTTCGGGCCCGTTGAACATCCGCGACACCGAGGAGGGGCCGTGACCCAGACCCAACCGGTTGAGACCATCCCTCAACCCCGTCACGCCCCGGTCGCCGCACCGACCGCCGGGCAGCCCTACGAATACCACCGCCGCCCCCTGGTCGAACCCGACTGGACCCGCTTCCCCGGCTGGCGACACGTGACCCGCGACCAGTGGGAATCCGCCCAGTGGCAGCGCGTCAACTGCGTCAAGAACGTCAAGCAGCTCCGCGCCGTCTTCGGCGACCTCATCGACGACAGCTTCTACACCGACCTCCAGGCCGACCAACAGGCGCTGGCCACCATGTCGATGCTCGTGCCACCCCAGATGATCAACACGATGGTGCCGTTCGCGCCCCTCACCACCGAGGCGCTGCTCGCCGACCCCATCCGCCGCTACATGATCCCGGTCGCCTCCGACCGACGCACCGACTGGCCCTCACACCCCTACGCCAGCCGCGACAGCCTGCACGAGCACGACATGTGGGTCGCCGAAGGGCTCACCCACCGCTACCCCACCAAGGTCCTGGCCGAGCTGCTCTCCACCTGCCCGCAGTACTGCGGGCACTGCACCCGCATGGACCTCGTCGGCAACTCCACCCCCGCCGTCGACAAGCTCAAACTCACCCTCAAGCCCGTCGACCGCTACGACGCCCACATCAGCTACCTCAAAGCCCACCCCGGCGTCCGCGACGTCGTCGTCTCCGGCGGCGACGTGGCCAACGTCCCGTGGCGCAACCTCGAGTCGTACCTCATGCGCCTGCTGGAACTGGAGACGGTCCGCGACATCCGGCTCGCCACCAAGGCCCTGATGGGCCTCCCCCAGCACTGGCTGCAACCCGACGTCGTCGAAGGCCTGGAGCGCGTCGCCCGCACCGCCGCCCGACGCGGCGTCAACCTCGCCATCCACACCCACGTCAACCACGCCCAGTCACTCACCCCACTGGTCGCCAAGGCCGCCCAGACCGCCCTCGACGTCGGCGTCCGCGACGTACGCAACCAGGGCGTCCTCATGCGCGGCGTCAACGCCACCACACCCGAACTGCTCGACCTCTGCTTCGCACTCCAGGGCGAGGCCGGGATCCTGCCGTACTACTTCTACATGTGCGACATGATCCCCAACGCCGAACACTGGCGGGTCCCCGTCTGGCACGCCCAGCAACTCCAGCACGACATCATGGGCTACCTGCCCGGCTACGCCACCCCCCGGATCGTCTGCGACGTGCCCTTCGTCGGCAAGCGCTGGGTGCACATGCTCACCGACTACGACCGTGACCGGGGCATCTCCTACTGGACCAAGAACTACCGCACCTCCATCGAGTCGGCAGACCTGGAAGCGCTCAATAAGCGCTACGCCTACTACGACCCGATCGACACCCTGCCCGACAGCGGCCAGCAGTGGTGGGCCGACCACCGCGACGACTGATCGACCACCCGACGCCCCCGCAGAGCCGTTGCTCCCGGGGGCGTCGGGCGTCAGCCGTCGTGGGCGGCGGCCGCCGCCGGGGGTGGGTCCGCGACGAGCATGATGTCTCTGCGACATCAATATGTCTCCACGACATCACGCTCGCCGACATCCCCGCCCCCTGGCCGCCCGCAGCCGACAGCCACCCCAGCCGCCACCCCAGCCGCCACCCCACGCGCCGGTCCGATCCTGGCCGCCGCCCGGCACTCAGGCGCCGGCCAGCACCTCCGACAGCGGCGCTGGCACCAGGCCCCGCTCGCGCAACCCGGCCAGGATGTGCGGCAACGCCTCGTCGGTCATCGAGGCGTTCGCCTCCGTCACGTGCATGATCACAATCGACCCGGGGCGCGCCTTGTCGAGCACCGCGCGCACCAGCGGCTCCCAGGCCTTGGCGAACGGATCGCCGCTGACCACGTCCCCGTCGACCACCGTCAGCCCGAGCGGAGCGAGCGCGTCCAGCGCAGCCTTGTCGTGGCACAGCCCCGGGAAGCGGAAGTACCGGGTCTGCCGACCCCCGTACGGCTCGATCACCCGGAACGTCTTCGCCACGTCCTCGGTCATGCCCCTCGCCGCCACCCGGGGCAGGTCATAGCAGTTGCCGGTGAACGCCGCGTGCCCGTAGGTGTGGTTGGCCAGCTCGAAACGCGGGTTGCCGGCGATCCGCCGGGTGACCTCCGGATACCGCTCCACCCACTTGCCGGTCAGGAAGAAGGTCGCCGGAACCTGCTCCCGTTCCAGCAGGTCGAGGATGCGCAGGTTGGCGTACGACTTCACCCGCCCGCTCCGCAGGCTCTGCAGCATCCCGTCGGTCATGTCCGCGTCGAACGTCAACGCGACCCGGTTGCCGACCCGCGGCCCGTGATCGACCACCGGCGGCCTGGTCCCCGTCGGCGTAGCACCCGGGACGCCGGCCGCCGGTGGGCGCTCCGCTCCCGTGCCACCACCGGGCGACGGCGGAGGCGTGCCGCCCTCCGGTGACGGCGGGGCCGTGGTGACTGCCGCGCCAGCGCTGGGTGACGGCGGGGCCGTGGTGACCGACGGAGCGACGAAGGTTGGCGGCTGCGATGCCCTGGAGGGCGGTGCCGCGCACCCGGCGCCTCCGAGGGTGGCGGCCACCATCAGCGCGCCGAGCAGGGGACGGAGCCGAGGGCGGATCACGCCGTGGATCATGGCAGAAGTGAACGGGATTCGGTGTCCCCCGTACGCCCCGGCCGCGATGCCGGGTCAGGCCCGCGGATGTGGCAGCGACTACGCCGGGCCGCCGCGCGGCGCGTACATGATGACCGCGACGCCGAGCAGGCAGAGCGCCGCGCCTGTCACGTCCCACCGGTCCGGGCGGAAACCGTCCACCACCATCGCCCAGCCCAACGAGCCCGCCACGAACACCCCGCCGTACGCGGCCAGGATCCGACCGAAGTTCGGGTCCGGCTGGAACGTCGCGACGAAGCCGTAACACCCCAGCGCGACCACACCGGCGGCGATCCACCAGAGGCCGCGCTGCTCCCGCCAGCCCTGCCAGACCAGCCAGGCCCCACCGATCTCGGCCAGCGCGGCGAGCACGAACAACACCAGGGAACGGAGCACGGTCACTCAGCGACCCTAGCCGGAACACACGACGGGTCCCCGGGCGTGCCATCGCGCCCGGGGACCCGTGGACAACTCAGGTCACTTCGTGAAGGAGTCCTTCGCGTTGCGGCCCGCGTCCTTCATGTTCTGACCGGCCTGCTTGGCGCGCGCCTCGCTCTTCTCGCTGGCGCCCTCGCCACGCATCCGCTCGTTGTCGGTCATGTCGCCGACCCGCTCCTTCGCGGCGCCGGCCATCTGCTCAACCTTGTTCCGTGCCTTCTCGGTGAAGCTCATCGCGCCTCCTCGGTCTGGCGATTGTCCCCGTCCGCTTGCCCTCTCTCCGGGTGCCGAAACCGGTGGTGCCGGTCGGCACATCCGGTAGGGCATCCTAGGAAGATAGGTGGGATGGTGAAGCCGCAGCCGTCGGGTGCCACCGCCCCCACGATGGTTAACTTGCCGCATGGGAGAGCTCCTGCTGATCCGGCACGGCGAGACCACCTGGAGCGCCACCCGCAGACACACCTCGTACACCAATCTGGAGCTGACCCCCGACGGCGAGCGACAGGCCCGCACCCTCGCCGCGTTCCTGGCCGGCCGGCGGTTCGCCACCGTGCTGGCCAGTCCCCGCTCGCGGGCGCTGCGCACCGCGCAGCTGGCCGGGCTCACCGTCGACGCCGTCGACGAGGACCTCAGTGAGTGGAACTACGGCGAGTACGAGGGCCGCACCACCGCCGACATCCACGACGACCAGCCACACTGGAACATCTGGACCGACGGCTGCCCCGGCGGGGAGTCCCCCGCGCAGGTGGGCGCCCGGCTCGACCGGGTGCTGGCCCGGGTCACCCCGCTGCTCGACCGTGGCACCGTCGCGCTGGTCGGCCACGCGCACAGCCTGCGGGTCCTCGGCGCCCGCTGGATCGGCCTGCCCCCGTCCGCCGGCGGCCTACTGCGGCTGGACACCGCCACGGTCAGCGCGCTCGGTCACGAGCACGGCCGGCCGGTCATCCTCCGGTGGAACCAGCCGGCTCCTCCGGCACCCGGGACCGCGACCGACTCGGTGCCGCAGCGCTGATCTTCGGCGGCCGGTTCTCGTACGGGGTGGACAACACCACCGTCGTCCGTGTGGTCACGCTCGCCGACGTGCGGATCTCCTGGAGCAGCCGCTCCAGGTCGGCCGGGCTGGCCACCCGCACCAGCAGCATGTAGAAGTCCTCCCCCGCCACCGAGTAGCAGGAGTCGATCTCGGGCAGGTGGGCCAGCCGTTCGGGCGCGTCATCCGGCTGCGACGGGTCGAACGGCCGGATCGCCACGAACGCCGACAACGGCAGGTCCAGCGCCTCGAAGGAGACCCGGGCGGCGTACCCCTTGATGACCCCACGCTGCTCCAGCCGGCGCACCCGCTGGTGCACGGCGGACACCGACAGCCCCACCCTCTCGGCCAGGTCGGTGTACGACAGCCGGCCGTCAGCGGTCAGCGCGGCAACGATGGCGCGGTCGATCTCCTCCACGGCGAGCAACCTACCGGGAAAACGGCCCGGCGGCGACGAGAAACCCGCCCGCCCGGGCCGCGGCGGGTGCGGTCGACACCGCCGCGCCCGCCGCGGCCCGTTCAGCCCTTCGCCAGCGCCCGGGAGATCACCATCCGCTGGATCTGGTTGGTGCCCTCCACGATCTGCAACACCTTGGCCTCGCGCATGTACCGCTCCACCGGGTGATCGGCCACGTAGCCGGCCCCGCCGAGCACCTGCACCGCGTCGGTGGTCACCCGCATCGCCATGTCGGTGGCGAAGAGCTTGGCCTTGGCGGCCTCGATCGAGTACGGCCGACCGGCGTCGCGCAGCCGGGCCGCCGCGAGGGTCAGCGCGCGGGCCGCCGAGATCTGCGTCGCCGCGTCGGCGAGCAGGAAGCCGAGCCCCTGGAAGTCGATGATGGACCGGCCGAACTGCTGACGCTCCCGGGCGTAGGAGACCGCGTAGTCCAGGGCGGCCTGGGCCAGCCCGACCGCGCAGGCCGCGATGCCCAACCGGCCGGAGTCCAACGCCGACATCGCGATGGTGAAGCCCACTCCCTCGCCACCGACGAGCCGGTCGGCCGGGATCCGGGCGTCGTCGAAGGCGATCTGCGCCACCGGTGAGGAGCGCAGACCCATCGTCCGCTCGGCCGCCTGCGGGGTGACGCCGGCCGTGCCCGCGTCGACCAGCAGGCAGGAGATCCCCTTCGGGCCGGACCCTCCGGTGCGGCAGAACACGTTGTAGAAGTCGGCGACCCGGGCGTGGGTGATCCACGCCTTGGTGCCGGAGACGACGTACGCGTCGCCGTCTCGCTCGGCCCGGGTGCTCAGCGACGCCGCGTCGGAACCGCCCTGCGGCTCGGAGAGGCAGTACGCGCCGAGCAGTTCGCCGCCGAGCATGTCCGGCAGCAGCTTGCGCTGCTCGTCGGTGCCGAACGCGGCCACCGGGTAGCAGGACAGGGTGTGCACGCTGACCGCCTCGGCGACCGCGAGCCACCGGCTGGCCAGGATCTCCAGCACCTGCAGGTACACCTCGTAGGGCTGGGCGGCCCCGCCGTACTCCTCGGGATAGGGCAGGCCGAGCAGGCCGGCCCGGCCGAGGGTGCGCAGCACGTCGCGGGGGAACTCGGCGCGCTCCTCGAAGCCGGCGGCCTTCGGCGCGAGCTCACGGTCGGCGAGCTCGGTGGCGAGGTCCAGCAGGTCGTGGGCCTCGTCGGTGGGGAGGATCCGGTCGACAGTCATAGGGCGATGAGCTCCGTGGGGGTGGTGTTGAGCCGTTGCACGCCGTCTGTTGTGCAGACGACGATGTCCTCGATGCGGGCGCCGTGTCGGCCCGCCAGGTAGATGCCCGGTTCGATGGAGAACGCCATCCCGGCCTCCAGGGGCCGGTCGTTGCCGGTCACCAGGTAGGGCTCCTCGTGACCGTCCAGCCCGATGCCGTGGCCGGTGCGGTGCAGGAACGCGTGGCCGTAGCCGGCGGCGGCGATGGGTTCCCGGGCCGCGGCGTCGGCTGCCGCGCCGGTGATCCCCGGCCGCACGGCCGCCACGGCTGCGCGCTGGGCGTCGTGCAGCACCGCGTAGTAGTCCAGGAACTCGGCGGGCGCCGGACCGCCGGCCACGTAGGTGCGGGTGCAGTCCGAGCGGTAGCCCGACGGCATGGTGCCGCCGATGTCCACGACCACCGGTTCGCCGGCCCCGATCGGCCGGTCCGAGGTGCCGTGGTGTGGGCTGGCCCCGTTCGGCCCGGCGGCCACGATGACGAAGTCGACGCTGACGTGCCCGGCGGCACGGATCGCGGCGGCGATGTCGGCGGCCACCTCGGCCTCGGTGCGCCCGGGGCGCAGCCACCGCCCCATCCGCAGGTGCACCTCGTCGATCGCCGCGCCGGCCTCGGCGAGCGCCGCCACCTCCGCCGGGGACTTACGGATGCGCAGCTCGCGCAGCGCCTCGCCGGCGAGCCGCTGCGCGGCGCCGGGCAGCGCCGCGCGCAGCGCGAGGACCTGCTCGGCCCACATCCGGTCGGCAAGCCCCACCGCCGCCGGCGGGCCGTCGAGGGCGGCGACGACCAGGGGGTACGGGTCGACGCCGTCGGGGTGGTCGACGATGCGGATGCCGGTGGCCGACGCCGCCTCTGCGGCCGGACGTTCCAGTGTCGGCACGATGAGCGTGGGCTCCCCCTCGGCGGGCAGCACCAGGCAGGTGAGCCGCTCCCCCGCGTGGGCGTCGTAGCCGGTCAGGTAGCGCAGGTCGGAGCCGGGGGTGAGCAGCAGCGCGTCCAGACCGGCGGCGGCGGTGGCGCGCTGCGCGGCGATCAGCCGGTCTGAGGGGTACAGCTCGTCGGTTCCCACCCCGTCAGCTTAACGGTCGTTTGGGCATCCTCCGAAGCCGCGCCCGTCGTCGGCGAGAAATCCACAGTTGTTGATTGACTCTGACAGTTAACACTCTTTAAGATTTGGCTGCCTCGAGGCCCACCCGTCCCTGCGTTCTCGCACCTCCCGCCCGTGACAACCCTGCACGGGCGGGCGTCGTCCCCCGCCACGGGAAGGCCTCCGATGTCCTCACCACTGCGCCGCGCCCTCGCCGCCGGCCTGCTCGCACTGGCCACGGCCGGCGCGACCCTCGCCATCGCTCCCACCGCCGCCCAGGCCGTGGTGCTGCCGAACAACTTCAAGAGCGTCGGCTACATGCCCTCCTGGGCCGGCAACGTCAACACCGTCCAGTACAACAAGCTCACCCACATCAACTACGCGTTCGTGCTGCCCAACAACGACGGCAGCCTGCGCCCGGTGGAGAACCCGAGCAAGCTCTCCTCGCTGGTCTCCCTCGCGCACGCCAACAACGTCAGGGTGTCGATCGCGGTCGGCGGCTGGAACGACGGCAACGACTCGGCCTTCGAGGCCCTCGCGGCCAACTCCGGCAGCCGGACCGCCTTCGTCAACAACCTGGTCAACTTCGTCAACCAGTACAACCTCGACGGCGTCGACATGGACTGGGAGTACCCCGACCCGGGCGCCTCGGCCAACAACTACACCCAGCTCATGACCCAGCTCGGCAGCGCGATGCACAGTCGCGGCAAGCTGCTCACCGCCGCCGTGGTCTCCGAGGGCACCTACGTCCAGGGCGTACCCACGGCCGTCTTCAACCAGGTCGACTGGCTCAACATCATGGCGTACGACGGCGGCAGCCCGCACGCCAACTACGACTGGTCGATCGCCAGCATCAACCTGTGGAAGTCCCGTGGCCTGCCGGCCAGCAAGGCGGTGCTCGGCATCCCGTTCTACAGCCGCCCCGGCTACTACACGTACTCGGCTCTGGTCGGCATGGACCCGGCCAACGCCAACCGCGACTGCGTCACCGTCGGCGGCGCCCAGCAGTGCTACAACGGCATCCCGACGGTCAAGCGCAAGACGCAGTGGGCGCTCGCCAACGCCGGCGGCGTGATGAACTGGGAGCTGTCGCAGGACACCGCCGGCTCGACCTCGCTGGTCAGCGCCATGTACGACACCATCATGGGCGGCACCACCCCGCCCCCGACCGGTCGTATCGGCCGGATCACCGGCATCGGCGGCAAGTGCGTCGACGTGGCCTCCGCGAGCACCGCCAACGGCGCCGCCATCCAGCTCTGGGGCTGCAACGGCACCAACGCGCAGACGTGGACCGTCGCCAGCGACAGCACCCTGCGGGCCCTCGGCAAGTGCGCCGACATCACCAGCGGCTCCACCGCCAACGGCGCCAAGGTCCAGCTCTGGGACTGCAACGGCACCGGCGCCCAGGTGTGGCAGGCGCAGTCCAACGGCACGCTGCGCAACCCGCAGTCCAACAAGTGCCTGGACGCCACCGACAACAGCTCCGCCGACGGCACCCGGTTGCAGATCTGGGACTGCTTCGCCAGCACCAACCAGCGCTGGACCCTCCCGGCCTGACGGTGTGACCCGCGGTCCCCGGTTGACGCCCAGCGTCGGCCGGGGACGCCGCAGGCAGCCGGGCGAAGGCCCGCCCGCACGGTGGTTTCCTGGCCGGATGGCAGCGGGGGCCCTAGCCTGGATTCGGGCGGCCCGCGCGGGTAGCCTGACCGGGAGGTCCACGTGGCACCGAGCGACACGAACCGGACGGCGACCCGCCGTCGCCGGCAACTGTGGGCCGGAGTGCTCGCGCTCGTCGGCCTGGTCCTGCTCGTCATCGGGCTCACCGTGGCCGACGGCGTCGCGGCCTGGATCGAGGTGGTGGTCGCCATCCTGCTGCTGGTGACCAGCTACGTCGTTCAGCACCTGGCCCGGCGGGAGACCGTCTACCAGGACGACGAGCAGCGCTGACGCCACGGGCCGGCCGGGCGTACCCCTGATCGTCGGAGGGGTGTGCCAGGCTGTCCGGCGTGGCACATCGACCCCCGATCCTGCTGATCGACGCAGCCAGCCTCTACTTCCGGGCCTACTTCGGCGTTCCGGAGTCCGCCGCCCGCACCGAGGACGGCACTCCCGTCAACGCCGTCCGCGGCTTCCTCGACATGCTCGCCACCCTGATCCGCGGGCGCGGCGCCGACCGGATGGTCTGCGCCCTGGACTACGACTGGCGGCCGGCGTGGCGGGTCGAGCTGCTGCCGTCGTACAAGGCGCACCGGGTGGCCCCGCAGGGCGGCGAGGTCGTTCCGGACACGCTCTCCCCGCAGGTGCCGATGATCCTGGAGGTGCTGGCCGCGGTCGGCATCACCGCCGTCGGGGCGACCGGCTACGAGGCCGACGATGTGCTCGGCACCCTGTCGGTGACCCAGCCCGGCCCGGTCGAGGTGGTCTCCGGCGACCGGGACCTGTTCCAGCTCATCGACGACACCCGGCCGGTCCGACTGCTCTACGTCGGGCGCGGCGTCGCCAAGCTCGACGACTGCGACGACGCCGCGGTGCGCGCCCGCTACGGCGTGCCGGCCGACCGGTACGCCGACTTCGCCGCGCTGCGCGGTGACCCCAGCGACGGGCTGCCCGGTGTGCCAGGCGTCGGCGAGAAGACCGCCGCGCGGCTCATCGAGCGGTACGGCTCCATCGCCGGCATCCTGGCCGCGCTGGACGACTCCGACTCGTCCTTCGCTCCGGGCCTGCGCACCAAGCTGGCCGCCGCCCGCGACTACCTGGCCGTCGCGCCGACGGTGGTCCGGGTCGCCCTGGACGTGCCGTTGCCAGAACTGCCCACCGCCCTGCCGACCGCTCCCGTCGATCCGGACCGGCTCCTCGACCTGGCCGGTCAGTGGAACCTGGCCGGATCGACCCGCCGCCTCGTGGACGCCCTGGCCGCCCGCGCCGACGCCTGACAGCGGCTCGGCGCTGGCCGCGCCCCTCGTGGCGGCGGATATCAGCCGGGGCCACCGGCCGCGCAGGCGTCAGCCGTGCGCGGCCCGCGACCGCCGGCCATGCGCCGGGCCAGCATCAGCCGCGCAGGCTGGCGGCGCGGTCACCGACCGCGCCCATGGCGTACCGCTGCATTCCGGGGCCGAAGGTGATGCGGGTGGCGCCCAGCCGCGCCAGCTCCGCCACGGAGTCCCTGGTCGGTTCGGCGGCCATGTTGATGGGGCCGGTGATGCCCTCCCGCAGCACCGGGAGCACCTCGGTCGGCGCCAGGATCGGATAGACGCAGTCGGCGCCGGCCGCCACGTAGAGCTGGGCGCGGGCCACGGCGTCCGCCGGGTCACCCGTGCCGACCAGGAACGTGTCGACGCGCGCGTTGATGACGAGCGCGTCACCCGCCGCCGCCCGCACCTCGGCCAGCCAGTCCGCGTGCCGCCGCGGGTCCCTGAGCGTGGCGTGCCCGTCGGAGTCCTCCAGGTTGCAGCCGACCGCACCGGTCTCCAGGAGCCGCTCGACCAACTCGGCGGGGGCGAGCCCGTAACCGCCCTCGACGTCTGCGGAGACCGGCACGGAGACGGCCCGGACGATCCGCGCCACCGCGGCGAACATCTCGTCCGGCGGTGTCGCGCCATCCTCGTACCCGAGGGAGGCGGCGATCCCCGCGCTCGGGGTCGCGAGCGCCGGGAAACCGGCGTCGGCGAACACCCGGGCGCTGCCGGCGTCCCACGGCCCGGGCAGGACGAGCGGGTCACCGGCGGCGCGGCCGTGATGCAGGGCACGGAAGGTGGAGGCTGTCATCGTTCACGTCTCCCGACGGGTGCGCAGGGCGATGGGACGGGCCGCCCCTATTTGACCTTGCGGGTCGACCGGACCACGATGCCCTCGTACTCCGGGTGCTTGACCAGCCACTCGGCGATGAACGGGCAGATCGGCACGACCGTGCGCCCCTTGGCCCGGGCGTCGTCCAGCACCGCGCGGGCCAGCGTCGACCCGACACCCCGGCCCTCGAACGCCGGATCGACCTCGGTGTGGGTGTAGGCGATGATGGCGCCGGTCAGCTGATAGGTGACGAACCCTGCGACCGTGCCGGCCTCGTCGCGCGCCTCGAACCGCTCCCGCGTCGGCGCCTCTGTCACGGTGAACTGCACCGGACCATCCAACCACAGCACGCTCTCGGCACTCGTTTGTCCGTCGGCCCGCCACCGCGGACAGGCGAGCCCACCCTTGTCGAAGGGTGGGCTCGCCTGTGAAGACTCGTCAGTGGCGTCGGCGGCCGTACGTGCCAGCGACGATGGACACGCCGATCGCCGCGAAGACGACCTGGATGAACAGTTCGATCCAGTCGACGCCAGCGGTGTCGTCGACGCCGAACACACCAGCCACGAGGGTGCCGAGAATCGCGGCGAGCACACCGATGGCCAGGGTGAGCCAGATCGGGATGCTCTGCTTGCCCGGCACCACCAGCCGGCCGAGGGCCCCGATGATCAGACCGATGATGATGGCGGCGAAGAAGCCCGTAACCTCCACGGGAACCTTCCTTCCTCAGTTGTGTCGACCGTGAGTCGCTGTCGTCAGCGACGCATTCGTGCCCCTGGTGGGGCACCCCCGAAACCGCTGATCGGCTCAGAAGCCTGTTTGTCACGCAACTGTCATGAACCGTTGCGACCGCGCCGCACGGTAGGCGGCCGAGGTCATTGCGGGACGATGAGTGGGGCGAAGTCGGCGCGGGTGAGCGGTTGTTCGGTCAGCGAGCCGTCGGCGCGGGGCACGCCGAGGGGCTTGCCGTCGCGCAGGAACGTGACGGTGGCGACGTCGTCACGACTGGTCAGGGTGCAGACGATCTGCCCGAAGGCGAGGACCTCGTCGCTGCGGCCGACGTCGTGGCCGGGTTCGTCGACCGCGACGTGAGCTTGGGCGCCGTTCACCGTCGCCCCGGCGGCGGTGACCGCTCCCGCGAGCGCGCTGGTCAGGTCGTCGTCCCGCTCGACTGTGGTGGGCCCGGCGAGCAGATGCCGCAGGTGCTCCTCGACCGTCGGCGGGCGGTCCACGCGCCGGATGACGGGGACGATGCGGTTGTCGCGGACCAGGCAGAGGATCTCCACGGCGCTGCCGGGCGGGGCGGTGGTGGCATCGGTGGGTGCCGCCGTGCTGAGGAACGGCCCGCGCGGGGGACGCACCGGCCGGGCCGCGTCGTCGGTGGGGATGCCGCAGCCGGTCAGCAGCGCGGTGAGCGTCAACGTGACGACCAGGCGGCGGTTCATGGCAGGCTCCCGGCCAGGGTGACCCGGAAGCAGGCGCCCCCGCCGGGCCGGTCGGTGAGGGTGACGCGTCCAGCGTGCGCGGCGGCGTGCTGGGCGACCAGCGCGAGCCCGAGCCCGGTGCCGTCCCCGGTGCCACGGGTGTGCGCGGCACGCCCCCGCACGAACCGGTCGAAGATCGCCTCGCGGTCCTCGACCGGCACTCCCGGGCCGTCGTCCTCGACCTCGATGACACCGGCGCTGCCGTCGCGGCTCAACCGGACGGTCACCGGACCGCCCCCGTAGGTCGCCGCGTTCTCGAGCAGGTTCGCCAGGATCTGGGCGACCCGCCGCCGCTCCACCTGCCACGTGGCCGGCACGTCGGGGGTGAGGTGGACCAGGGTGGCGGGCAGGTCGAGGGCGTGGCAGGCGTCCCGGGCCAGCTCCACCACGTCCACAGGGGCCCGGTGGGCGGGCTGGTCGCTGCGGGCCAGGTCGATCAGGTCGTTGACGAGCCGCTGGAAACGATCGATCTCGGCGGCGACGAGCCCGGCGGCGACAGCCGTCCGTTCGTCCTGGTGTTCACGGCGGCGCGCCAGGACGCTGGCCGCCGCGGCCAGGGTCTGCAGCGGTGAGCGCAGCTCGTGGCTGACGTCGGCGGCGAAGCGGCGGTCCCGCTCGATGCGGTGCTCAAGGCGGTCGACCATCTGGTTGAACGACGACGACAGGCGAGTCAGGTCGAGGTCGGTGGCCGGGTCGAGGCGGGCGGTGAAGTCACCGGCGGCGATCTTCTCGGCGGCGTCGGCGACCGCCGTCAGCGGACGCAGCCCGTGCCGGGTGGCGTACCAGCCGAGCGCGGCGCCGGAACCCGCGACCATGATCGCGACGGTGGTCAGCGCCAGCGCCAGAACCTGGAACGTCTGCTCCAGCTCACGCAGGGAGTTGACCTCGAAATACGTCGACGTCGCCGACAGCGGCACCCCGACCACGAGGGCGGGCTGGCCGTCCAGGCGTACGCGCTGCAACGCCGGCTGCCCGGCGGCGACGATCCGCCGCAGGTCAGCGGGGATGGCGGTGGTGGTGCCCGAATCGACGGTGCGGGCGTACCACTCGCCGTCCAGGTGCAGCACGGGCCGCCGGCCGCCGCCGGTGTCCAGCGAACGGAGCACCTCCACCACGTCGGGGGTGCCCGTGTCGAGCCCGGCGCGCACGACGGTGGCGTCGAAGTAGGCGGCGCGCAGGGCCGTGCGCTCCCGCTCCTCCAGCAGCGAACGGCGGACCAGCTCGTACGAGACCAGGGCCATCGACGCGGCCAGCAGGAACGCGCCGACGGCGAACGCGGCGGTGACCCGGGTACGTAGTCCGAGGCGGAGTCTCATCGCTGCAGCTTGTAGCCCATACCCCGCAGGGTGACCAGGTGTCGGGGTGTCGCCGGATCCAGTTCGATCTTCTGCCGCAGCCGTCCCACGTGCACGTCGACCAGCCGCTCGTCACCCAGGTCGTACCCCCAGACCCGTTGCAGCAACTGCTGGCGGGACAGCACCCGGCCGGCGTGCTCGGCGAGCTCGCACAGCAGCCGGAACTCGGTGCGGGTGACCGGCACGGGCTGGCCGGCCCGGCGGACCTCCCCCGCGTCGGGGCTGATCTCCAGGTCACCGAAGGCGAGCACGGGCAACGGTTCCGGTTCCGCGACGCCGGCACGGGCGCGGCGGCGCAGGGCGCGCAGCCGAGCGGTCAACTCCTTGATCGCCACCGGCTTGACCACGTAGTCGTCGGCGCCGGCTTCGAGTGCGGCCACGATGTCGTGGGTCTCGTCGCGGGCGCTGACCACCACGATCGGCACGTCGTCGTCGCGGCGCAACTGCCGGATGCACTCGAAACCGTCGAGGCCCGGCAGCATCAGGTCGACCAGCACGTAGTCGGCTGGATCGCGGCGCTGGGCGCGCAGGCCCTCCTCGGCCGTGGCCGCGCCGACGGCGTCGTACCCCTCCTCTTCCAGCGCGAGCAGCAGCGCCAGGCGGATGCGGTCGTCATCCTCGATCACCAGTACGGCCGTCATACCGGCATCATCCCCAGGCCGCACGCCACAGGGCCAACCCCGTCCGCCGGCTGGCGGATTTGTCACGCAACTGTCATGGATCCGCGCGGTGATCGCCAAGCCGGCCCGGCACGGTCGTGGAAGACCAGGTCCGCGAGGGGAAGGGGTACGCCCATGACAGAGTCACCGGCACCGCCGTCGTGGACACTGCCGCTGGTCGAGGTGTGTATCAGCGAGTTCGACCGGGCCGGTCTGCCGGAGACCGGCACCGTGTTCGACCGGCTGCTGGCCCTGCGACCCGCACACGTCGTGGTGGACCTGTCGCGGTGCCGGCACATCGACGCCGCCGCCATCGGGCTGCTGCTCGACGTGCACCGGCGGTTGGTCCGCGCCGACGGGGTCCTCACCGTCCGCAACCCGAACCCCCGCATCCGGCGCATCCTGCACACGGCCCGCCTCGACCAGGTCCTGCCGATCGTCATCGATGCCGAGGCCGGCGGCGGCGACGAACCCGTACCGGCCGCGCCGTCGCCGATCGCGCACGGCCGGGCATCGGTAACCGCGCGTCACTAACCGCCAACCGCGACAGGAGGCAACGTGAGCATCAGTGGATTGGTCAGCGCCGTCGTCGTCGGCGTCGTCGTCGGGCCTCTCGGTCGGCGTGTCGTGCCCGGCCCGCACAGCGTCCCGCTCTGGGTCGCCCTGACCGTCGGCGTCGTCGCCGCGCTGATCGGCTCCACCGCCGCGCGGCTCGCCGGCGTCACCGCTCAGGGGTTCGGCTTCCTGGAAGTGCTCCTGCAGATCTGCGTGGCCGGCGTCGGCGTGGTCCTCGTCGTGGCCACCACCGGTCGCACCGCCCCACCGACGCCAGAGCCCTGACGCACGGAATTCGCACCACCGATTCAGCCCGCACCGAGGTCGTCCGCGGCCGGGCACGGACGTAGGAAGGACAGCGCCATGACCGTCGTCCCCGACGACGACCTGATGACCCTGATCTGCGACATCTGCGGTGACTCCCTCCGGGCCACCGCGTGCGTACTGCCCGACGCGGAGGTCGTCTGGACGTTGGTGTCCGAGCACGGCTGGAGTGGATCTCCCTTCGCGACCGGTCCACACCGCTGCCCCCACTGCAGCCTGCTGCCGACCTCGCGTGGTGGGACGACGGCGTGCGGCGACCACGGCCCGGGCGGCATCCTCGGTATCGACCATCTCGACGACGTGACAGTCGTGGCGGCCACCGGGGACATCGATCTGGCCGCCGGGGACACCCTGCGTTCGGCCCTGCGCCACGCGGCCGAGATGGGTGGACACGTCGTGGTCGACCTGAGCCGCGTGCACCTCATCGACTCCACCGGCCTCGGCCTGCTCGTGCGCGCCCACCAGGACGCCCGCGGCCGTGGCGCCACGCTCAGCCTCGCCGCGCCGTCGCGGTTCATTCGCACCGTCCTGCACACCATGCGCCTGGACGGTGCTCTGCCGATCTTCGAGAGTCGTGATGACGCGCTCGCCCACCTGGCGCAGGGCGCGTCCGTGTCGGGCACCCGCGCCTGATCAGGGCCTATCCACCAGCAAGGAGCTCTCTCGTGCACACGCCATGGCCGCTGCCCGACGACAACGGGTTCGCCGCCGGTCCGCCCGAGCCGGACAGCACGGACCGGCATCTCGAGGCGTTGGTCGCGCAGCGGCTGAGCATCGACTCGACCACGCGGCGGCAACAGATCAGCATCGCCGTGCAGAACCGGGTGGTCATCCTGTCCGGGTTGGTGAGCGACGCGAACGCCCGCCAGGTCGCCGCGGACCTCGCCTGGGACGTGCCGGGAGTCTTCGACGTCTGCAACACGCTGCGGCTCGGCGACCAGCGTCGCACCCGTCGTTGACCGAGGCGGGCCGTCGTCGCCGCTTCGCACCGACCGGTGACCGCAGCGCGTGGGCGCGTAGCCTCGGCACATGCGGATCGCGCGCGCGGTGAGGGGGCACGGTGGCTGACGCCGACGACGTACGCCGCCTGGCGCTGGCCCTGCCGCAGGTGGTGGAGATCGCCAGTGACGGCTTCGACTTCCGGGTGGCCGACAAGGGGTTCGTCTGGTCCTATCCGGAGCGTCGGGCGGGGAAGCCACGCCTGATCCGCACCGACGTCGCCGTGCTGTACGTCGGCGACGAGGCCGAGAAGCAGGCGCTGCTGCTCGGCGAGCCCGACCTCTTCTTCACCGCGCCGGGTTATGAGGGACTGCCCCTGGTGCTGCTGCGCCTGCCCGAGGTCGACGTCGAACGCCTCGGCGAGCTGGTGACCGACGCGTGGCGGATGCGGGTGCCGGACACGCTCCTCGCCGACCTCGACGATCCCGCCGCGCTCCCGGGGTAGCGGACCTCGCCGATGGCGGGGACGCGACCAGCGGCGACGGAGGGTGCGACCGGCGGTGGCGAGGGGTGCGACCGGCGGCGGCAAATCGCGACATGAGTACGCAACCCGCCTGACACATTGACGCGGATCTCGGCGTTCGATTACCGTGCGGACTGAGAGAGCGCTCTCTCAGTCGACCTTCTCCTCAATTCAGACGCAACGCGCCGCGTCCGGCACGGACCCGGCGTGCGATGGAGGCACCATGAAACCTCCCGTCCCCCACCGCCGATGGGTCCTGGCCGCCACCACGGCCCTGGTCCTGGCCGTCGGCGGCCTCACGATCCCCCTCACGCGCGCCGCCGAGGCCGCCCCCGTCGGCGCCGGCAGCTACACCACCACCCCGGTCGGCCCGCTCCCCACCGGCTGCGGCGCGATGTCCAGCAACCCTCGGCAGTTCGCCACCGCCAACGCGCCCGGCGGCGCCATACCCACCAACGACTGGTGGTCCTCGCTGCTGTGGAAGCGCACCGACTGCGCCTTCAGCGAGCCCCTGCACGCCCACCCGATCTCGTACGACACGTTCACCGACGGGCTCGGGTTCTCCGCCAACTCCACCCCCGCCATCAGCGGCACCGCCACCGGCGTCGGCGAGTTCCACTTCCCGTACGTCCAGGACATCCGGGTCGGTGTCGCCGGGCTCGGCGCACCCCAGGTCAAGGTCGACGGCTGGACCGACTGGACGGTCAGCCCACACTGGAGCGACGGCACCCGCACCCTGCGGGCCACCATCGGTCACGGCCTGCCGTTCGCGTACTTCCAGAGCACCGGCGGGGACGCGGTGATCAGCACGAGCGGCAACCCCGAGGTCTGGTCCAACAGCGGCACCACCGTCGGATTCCGGGTCAACGGCCACGACTACGTGGGGTACGCCCCCAGCGGCGCGAGCTGGAGCGTCGGCTCGGGCCGGATCTCGTCCACTCTTGCCGGTCGCGGGTACTTCTCGGTGGCCCTGCTGCCGCCGACCTCCAGCGCGTCGGAGCGCGCCGACCTGGCCGCGACCTACGGGCGGTACGCGCACGCCCACGTCACCGGAACCACCGTCTCGTACGCCTACGACCCGGCGACCAGCGGGCTGAACACCACGTACGCGTTCACCACCACCGCCCGGGAGGGCAGCGCCACGCAGACGGTGGTCAGCCTCTACCCGCACCAGTGGAAGTCGCTGGCCGGCTCCACCCCAATCACCCCCACCTACCCGTCCGCGCGGGGCCGGATGAAGGTGCTCACCGGCGTCAACCAGTTCCGCACCGCCATGAAGTTCCAGGGCGTACTGCCGGAGTTGCCGGCCGTCGCCGACGGCAGCGGCGCCGACCTGGCGACGCTCACCGGCCACCTGGCCGCCGCTCGCGGGAACCCGATGGACCAGCGCGGCAACGACACCTACTGGACCGGCAAGGGGCTCGGCCGGGCTGCCCGGCTGGCCGAGGTCGCCGACCTGGTCAACGACACGGCCACCCGCGACAGCGCGCTGAACGCCATCCGCAGCACGCTCACCGACTGGTTCACCGCGTCCAGTGGCAAGACCAGCAGGGTCTTCTACTACGACAGCAACTGGGGCACCCTGATCGGCTACCCGGCGTCGTACGGCTCGGACCAGGAGCTCAACGACCACCACTTCCACTACGGCTACTACATCGCCGCCGCCGCGACGCTTGCCAAGTTCGACCCGTCGTGGGCCTCCGCCAGCCGCTACGGCGGCATGGTGGACCTGCTGATCCGCGATGGCAACAACTACCGGCGCGACGACACCCGCTTCCCCTACCTGCGGGACTTCGACATCTACGCCGGCCACGACTGGGCCTCCGGGCACGGCTCGTTCGGCTCCGGCAACAACCAGGAGTCCTCGTCGGAGGGGATGAACTTCGCCAACGCCCTCATCCAGTGGGGACAGGCCACCGGCAACACCGAGGTCCGTGACGCCGGCATCTTCCTCTACACCACGCAGGCCGCGGCCGTCCAGGAGTACTGGTTCGACGTCAGCGACCAGAACTTCCCCGCCGCCTTCGGGCACTCGACGGTCGGCATGGTCTGGGGCGACGGCGGCGCGTACGCCACCTGGTTCAGCGCCGAGCCGGAGATGATCCAGGGCATCAACCTGCTGCCGATCACCGGTGGGCACCTCTACCTGGGCAACAACCCGGCGTACGTCCGCACCAACTACGCCGAGTTGGTCCGCAACAACGGCGGGCCACCGACGGTGTGGCAGGACATCCTCTGGCAGTTCCAGGCCCTCGGCGACGGTGACGCGGCGCTGGCGAACCTGCGCGCGAACCCCGGCTACACGGTCGAGGAGGGGGAGAGCCGGGCGCACACGTTCCACTGGATCCGCAACCTCGCGGCGCTGGGCACCGTCGACACGACGGTCACCGCCAACCATCCCCTGAGCGCGGTCTTCTCCCGCAACGGCTCGCGCACCTACGTGGCGTCGAACCCGACCGCGAGCCCGATCACCGTCACGTTCTCCAACGGCACCCGGCTCACCGTGGCGGCCGGAAAGACGGCCACCACCGGGGCGTACACCTGGAGCGGTGGCAACGCCTCCGGCGGCGTCACCCCGACCACGCCGCCCACCACCGCCCCGCCGACCACGGCTCCGCCCACCACCGCCCCGCCGACGACGCCTCCCGCGACCACGCCGCCGCCGACCTCGGGCTCGCCGACGCGGTACCTGCTGGCCGGTGGCGGGCTGGGCGCCGCCGGGAGCGCGGCCACGACGACGGTCGTGGCGGCCAACGGAAACCACGACGGTACGCCGACCAACGCGCGGGTCTTCACGGCGACCGGCCTCAACCTCGCCTACTCCGGCGGGCAGACCGCGTTCGACCTGTTCCTGGACGCGGGCACGGCGGTCGGCAACGGCGTACAGGTGCGGATCTCCTACGACCTGACCGGCAACGGCAGCTGGGAACGGGTGGAGACGCTGCGCTACTTCGCCACCGACCCGGTTCCCGGCTACGAGCACTACACCCAGAACGCCGGCCTGGCCTCGGCCACCGGCACGTTGGGCGCGCTGGTCAACGGCACGGTGCGGGTGGAGGTCTGGTCGGCGATCGGCAACAACCCCACCACCCTGGGCATCGGCAACCAGTCGGTGCTCCGGCTCCCGTACTCCTGAGCACGGGCCCGGGTCGCCGTCGGTCGAGGTACGGCCGGCGGCGACCCGGGGCCGCACGGTGATCGTGGTCGTGAGGGGCGCGTCACCCTGTCGTACCGGAGATCGTTTGCCGGTCGTGGGGGTGGCGCGCTCGGTCATTGGCGCGCGGTCCGACGGGGAGGACCCACATTGCGTCGGGGAGGGAACGATCGTGGCCGGAAAACGCTCGGGGCACCGGATGGAAAGGCAGCCGTGCGCGGACCGGCAACGTTCCGGGCGCAACTTGCATCCGGCGGCGATTGGCGACGCTTTTGCAAGGCGCAACGGCGGTGCACATTAATAGATGGCCGCCTATCTTGACTTGTGCATCGAGCTGACGCACCGTGAAGAGCAACAGGCGGCGGAACGCCATTGTCGACCCCGATCTGACGTCGCTCGGAAAATGGCGTCGTCGTCGATTTCACGCCGTGCGTCAGGAGGCGTTCCATGCGGTTGAATCCGTTCGGCAGAATCTATCTCACCGACCCGGCCGCGATGTGGCGGCGCATTCTCGACGACCCGGACGGGGTGCAGCACGCCGAGGATCTGGGTCTGTGGTTGATCAGCCGGCACGCGCACGTGCGGCGTGCCCTCTCCGACCCGGCGACGTTCGGCAACTCCCTCACCCTCGCACCGGTCTACGAGGTCTGCCCGGAGGCGCTGAGCGTGATCATGCGGCTCGACGTGCCGCCCACCACGGTCGCCGCCGACCCGCCCGTCCACCCCCGCACCCGCCGCGCCCTGCGGGCGACCTTCGCGAACACCCCGGACCGGGTCGAGGCCGCGTACGGCGCGATCGTCCGTCGCCGCGTCGACCAACTGGTGTCCCGGCTCGCCGCCCGATCCGGCCAGCGGGTCGATCTCGTTCGGGAGTTCACCAGCGAGCTTCCCCTGCTGGTCGTGCTGGACATCCTCGGAGTGCCCGACACCGACGTCGACCGGATCCGGATCTGGGCGGACGGCCAGATCGCCCTCATCTGGGGGCAGCCGGACCCGGTCGAGCAGGTCCGCCTGGCGCGGGGTCTGCTGGAGTTCTGGCACTACTGCCAGGACCTGGTGCGGCAGCGGCTCGACAGTGGGCGCGACGGTGACGACTACATCTGTCGAGCGCTGGCCTACCGCGACGACGATGACGAGGTGCTGACGGTGACCGAGGTGGCGAGCATCGCCTTCAACCTCCTGGTCGCCGGCCACGAGACGACCGCCGGCCTGCTCGCCCACGCCCTGGACCAGGCGCTGTCCCAACCGCACCGGTGGCGGGAGATGGCCGCCGACCCGCGCTGCGTCCCCGCGTTCGTGGCCGAGACGCTGCGGTTCGCGCCCGCCATCGACGGCTGGCTGCGGGTGACCCAGCGCGACGTCACCCTGGGCGAGGTCACCATCCCGGCGGGGGCGCGCTGTCTGCTGCTGATCGGGGCGGCGAACCGGGACCCCTCGGTCTTCGCCCACCCGGATCGGTTCGACCCGCACCGCACCGACGTGGCCGATCAGCTGTCGTTCGGCCACGGGCCGCATTTCTGCATCGGCGCCGCATTGGCGCGACTGGAGGCCGACGTCGCCCTCACCGGCCTCGCGGCGGCCATTCCCGGCCTTCGACTGACGCCCGGATATCGCCGTTCCTTCAAGCCCAATGTCGCGTTTCGCGCACACCACGCGTTGCCCGCGACAATCGATGTCACGACGCCGGTCGACGGCCCGACGGCACCACCGGCCGCACCCGCCGAGGCGCACGCCGCCTGAGCGCGCACCCGCGCACGGCGCGAACTGAGGCCGGCCGGGGCGGGTCGGCGCGCCGCTCGGGGCGACCCGAGCGCACCCGTTCGCACATTGGGCAACGATCCATGTCGGTGAACGTCTTCACACCCATCGGGTCCTGGGTTAAGAATTGCCCCCTACGAATCTACCGCCCATCGGCCGATCTCGATCTGACACCCAATGCTGATTCACGGGTGCCACGAAGGTGAGCGCATGGAGCACACGCCCCCGCAGGACGCCGCTCACGCCGCCGCCAGCCACCGGTTCCGGTGGGAACTGCGCAGCTGTCGGGTGCGACGGGGCCTGACCCAGCGGGCCCTGGCGGATCTCGTGCGCTTCAGCCGGGAAACGGTCGCGGCGGTGGAGTCGGGTCGCCGCTTCGGCAGTCACGAGTTCGCGGTCCGCTGCGACGACGTCCTCGACACCGGCGGCCGACTGGCGGCGCTGTGGCCGCAGGTCGCCGCCGAGCAGTTGGCGGCCGACGGCCGGCGAGGCCCCCGGTCCCCGGAGCCGGCGCGGCTGGATCCACCGGTGCCGCGCCAGCGCGGTCGACGCGACGCGCGCGACCCGGGCGCCGTCGTGGACGCCATCGACGAGTTGCGGGAGCTGATCGGCCAGGTGCTCAACGGCCAACCCGAGGCCGACGATCCGGCAACCCGCCGCGCGCTCGACCCCCTCGACGACCAGCGCTGAGTGCGTGATCTGACGACCGACGCGGGGAGCGACCGGCCGCTGACTCTGGGTACAGATGCTGGTACGGGCAGTTTGTACCACCGCCAGGTATGGCCTCAGGGCGCGGGTTCCGGCGGAATGGGACTTGCATTCGGCAAGGTGCGAATAGACCGTCGTCGACGAGTCGTGGGAGTCAATCTTGGTGTCGAGCACGAGGTCCCACGCGGCCCGACCCTACCCGACCCGTCGGCGCGGCTGGAAGATCGCCGGTCGGATGCGCCTCATCGTGGCCGCGCCGCTGGTCGCCGTGATCGGGTTCGCCGGCCTCGCCCTCACCGAGAGCGCGCGACAGACGGCCCGCGCCAGCGACCTGGAGGTCGTGGCCCGCCTGGGCGGCGAGGCCGGCGACCTCGCCTACCGGCTGCAACGCGAGCGCATCGCCGCCGCCGACCTGCTCACCACCGCCACCCCCGAGCAGCAGGACGCCTTCGGCGACGCGATGGTCGCCACCGACGCCGCCGTCGACCGGTACCGCCGACAGCGCGACCGGGTGCACGCCGGCACCGACGCGCCCCTCCTGCGCCGCATCGACAGGGCGCTGGACGGCCTCGCCCCGCTGCGCACCCAGGTACGCACGGCCGAGCACGCCGCGGTGTCGGCGATGACGTTTAGCTACCGCATCGCGATCGCCGACCTGATCACCTTTCGGGAGAGCATCTCGCACGGCGTGGTCGACGCCCGGCTCGCCGACGGGATCCGCGCCTCGGCCGCCCTGTCGAAGACCGCGGAGGCCATCGGTCAACAGCAGGTCGCCGTGCTCCGCGCGGTCGCGGCCGGCGAGTTGACCCCCGCCATGCAGCAGGACATCACCGCCGCCCGCACGAGCTACACCGAGTCCAGCCTGTCGTTCCTGGCCCTGGCGCCCGCCGAGTGGAGCCTCTGGTGGGAGCAGGCCGGCACCGGCAAGGACGCGCTCACCCTGCAACGGATGCAGGACGACGTGTCCCGCGCGCAGCCGGGATCACGCCTGCGACTGCGGACCGACGCGTGGGTGACCACCACGCAGCAGCGCTCCGCCCGGCTGTCCGACCTGCGGGCGCGCGTCGACGCCGCGGTGCTCGACGACGTCCGGGCCGCCCACACCGACCAGCGCCGCCGGGCCGTCGCCGAGGCGGTCGGTGTGCTGCTGGCCCTGCTGCTGACCGCGCTGGTGACCTGGGCCGTGGCCCGGCAGATCACCCGCCGGCTGCGCCGCCTGCGCGACGCCGCCAACGCCGTCGCGTTCGAACAACTGCCCGCCGTGGTGGCCCGCCTCCAACGCCCGGACAGCTCCAGCGTCGACCCCGACGAACTGGCCCGCCAACAGTCCACCGCCGCCCTCGAACCCTCCAGCGACGACGAGATCGGCGAACTGGGCCAGGCGTTCAGCGCCGTGCACCAGGCCGCCGTGCGTACCGCCGCCGAACAGGCCGTCATGCGCGCCAACACCGCCGACATCTTCATCCACCTGAGCCGCCGCGAGCAGCGCCTGGTCGACGCCGTCCTGGCCCAGGTCGACCGCGTCGAACGGGACGAGACCGACCCCGACCGGCTCGACCAGCTGTACACACTGGACAACCTCGCGACGCGGATGGGACGCATCAACGCCAGCCTGCTGGTGCTCGGCGGCGTCGGCGTGGGACGGGTGCGCCAACACGACGTACCGCTGCAACAGGTCCTCCAGGCCGCCCTGTCCCAGATCGAGCACTACGCGCGCATCCGGCTCGGCATGATCGACGGGGACATCGCCGTCGCGGCCAAGAACGTCGACGAGGTCGTCCACCTGCTCGCCGAACTCATGGACAACGCCACGGCGTACTCGCCACCGGGCAGCGAGACCTGGGTGAGCGGCCGCAGCCTCGGCGACCGGGTCATCGTCCAGATCAGCGACGAGGGCGTGGGGCTGCCCCCGCAGCGGCTGCAACAGCTCAACGACCTGCTGGCCCGCCCACCGGCCATCGACGTCGCCGCCGTCCGGGCGATGGGCCTGGTCGTCGTGGGCCAACTCGCGGCCGGCCTCGGCGCCAACGTCCAACTGCGACGCGGTCCCCGACGCGGCACCATCGCCGAGGTGACGCTGCCCGCGGCGATGATCCGGTCGCTGCCGCCGGAGGAGTACCTCCTCGCACCCGGCCGGCTGTCGCGCCGGGCCGCCCGTACGGCCGCTCCCCCGGCCTACCGGCCACGCCCAGAGCCGACAGCCGGCCGGCCTCCCGCCCAGCGGACCCTGCCGGCGGCCCCGGTGTTCCGACCGACCCCCACCGCGGCCGACCGGGGCACCGCGCCGACCGAGGAGTTGCTCATCTTCGAGGAGGTCAACCACTGGTTCCACAGCGACGTCACCGCCGCGCCCGCCGACCGGCAGTGGTCCAGCCCCGCCGACGACGCCTGGCGCACGGCCGCCCAGGCGCACACCCCCGACGTCGGCGCGACCACCCACTCCGGCCTGCCCAAACGACAGCCGCAACGGCACCTCGTGCCCGGCGGCGTCACAGTGCCCCAGCAGCGGGAACGCTCCGAACACCGGGATCCGGCCCAGGTGGCCACGGCGATGGCCGCGTACGCGCGCGGAGTCGCGGCCCGCAGGCGAACCCCGATCAACCTCGGCAAACCATGACCCGACAGGGAGAGCACGTGACCGACCACCAGGACCTCGGCTGGCTGCTGGACAGCTTCGCCGAGCGCGCGACCGAGGTCAGCCATGCGATCGCCATCTCCAGTGACGGCCTGATGGTGGCCGCCACCCGCGACCTGCCACCCGACCGGGCCGACCAACTCGCCGCGACCGGCAGCGGGCTGGTGAGTCTGCTACGGGGCGCGGCGGCCTTCTTCGACGCCGGGGCGGTGATCTCCAACGTCACCCAGCTCGAAGGCGGATTCATGTTCTCGATGGCGTTCAACGACGGGGCGTCGCTGCTGGTGCTCGCCTCGCCGGAGTGCGACGTGGGCATGGTCTCGTACGAGATGACCGAGCTGGCCAACCGGATCGGCGACACGCTGACCCCCGCGGCCCGAGCGGCCCTCGCCCGCAGCCGCTGACCCCCCGGCACACCCCTCCCCCTTCCCCTGGAGACGACATGTCCCTCACCACCCCTGCGCGCCGCCGTGCCCTCGGGGCCACGCTGCTCGCGCTCGTGCTGACCGCCGGCACGGCCTGCGCCGGCGACGGGCCCGACACCACCGCCGGCGGACCGATCAAGATCGGCCTGCTCGCGTCGCTGTCCGGGACGTACCAGTCCGTCGGCAAGGACATCCGCGACGGCTTCGAGCTGTACCTGGCCACGCACGACGGCAAACTCGGCGGCCGGCAGGTCGACCTCGTCGTCGCCGACGAGGGCAACGGCGCCGCGACCGCCGTGCCGGCGGCCACCAAACTCCTCAAGCAGGACCGCGTGGCCGCGCTCACCGGCATCGTCGGCGGCGGCTCGGTCGCCGGGGTCTACCCCCTGCTCCAGGAGACCAAGGTGCCGCTCGTCGGCTCCAACGGCCGCCCCGAACTCAAGGACGTCTCCCGGGTCTGGCACACCTCATACCTGTCCGACGAGCCCGGCGCCGCGATCGCCCAGCACGTCCGGGACAACGTCAACGGCTCGGTGTACGCGATCGGCCCGGACTACCAGGGCGGCTGGGACGAGTTGCGCGGCTTCACCGACGCGTACGCCAAGGCCGGCGGGAAGCTCGCCAACCCCGACGGGAAGACCACCTTCACCCCGTTCCCGGCCACCACCAACTTCACGCCGTACTTCGCCCGGATCAAGGCCTCCGGCGCGCAGGCGGTCTACACCTTCTACGCCGGCAGCGCCGCCGTCGACTTCGTCAAGCAGTACGCGCAGTCCGAGATCAAGGACATCCCGCTGTACGCGGCCGGGTTCCTCACCGAGGGCGGCGTGCTCAACGCGCAGGGCGAGGCGGCCCGGGACATCTACTCGGTGCTCAACTACTCCCCCGACCTGGACAACGCGGAGAACCGCGCCTTCGTCGCGGCGTGGAAGGCCAAGCACGACGGATCGCCGACGACCTACGCCCTGGCCTCGTACGACGCGGCGGCGGTGCTCGACCGGGCCATCGGTGCCGCCGGCAACGACCCGACACCGGAGGCCATCAACGAGCAGATCGGCAAGCTCGGGCAGATCGCCAGCCCCCGGGGCGCCTGGCAGTTCTCCACCGTGACGCACTCGCCGGTGCAGAAGTGGTACCTGCGCCAGGTCCGCCAGGACGGCCGGGCGCTGTCCAACACCGTCGTGGGTGACCTCGCGACCATCGGCCAGTGACCACGATGGCGGCCGGCATGAACCGGATCGACCCGTACGTCATCCCGGCGCTGGACGGTGTCGCCTACGGGCTGCTCGTCTTCGTCGCCGCGGCGGGCCTGGTCTTCTGTTTCGGCGTCGCCAACATCCTCAACCTGGCACACGGCACGCTCTACGCGATCGGCGCCTACACGGCGGCGGCCGTCCTCGACGGCGGCTGGGCGAGTCTCGCGCTGGCACTGGCGATCGGTGTGCTGGCCGCCGCCGCCGCGGGTGCGCTGCTCGCCGGCCTGCTCACCCCGGTCGCGACCGGCAACCACCTCACCCAGGCGCTGCTGACCTTCGGTGTGGCCCTGGCCGGCGGCAGCCTGCTCGTCGCCGGCTTCGGCCCCGACGATCCGCAGGTCCGGGTCCCCGCCGCCCTCGACGGGTCGGTGGTCGTCGCCGGCCACCGCTACGCCGCGTACCGGCTGGTCTTCATCGCGGTGGCCGCGGCGCTGGCCGCCGGGATCTACCTGATCGTCCGGCGGACCAGGGCCGGAATGCTGGTCCGGGCAGCCGTCGACGACCCCGAGATGGTCGCCTGTCTGGGCGTGAGCCCCGCACGGATCCGGGCCGGTGTGCTCGCCGCCGGTGGCGCGCTGGCCGGCGCGGCCGGCGTCCTGGGCGCGCCCATCATCGGCCCCGGCACGGACACCGCCGACACCGTGCTGCTGCTGTCCCTGGTGGTCGTCGTCCTCGGCGGCCTCGGGTCCATGATGGGCACCCTGCTCGCGGCACTCGCGATCGGGGAGATCCAGACCCTGGGCGTGGCGCTGCTGCCGTCCGCCGCGCCGTTCCTGCTGTTCGCCGCCATGGCCGCCGTCCTTGCCGTACGGGCACGGGGCCTGGCCCTGCGGTGGAGGGCGACATGAGGGACGCGGTGATCCGGTGGGTGCGCGGCGCCGTGGCGGCGGTCGTCCTGGCCGGCCTGGCCGTGGCGCCGTGGATGGTCGACGACTACACCACGGCGATCCTCGCCCGGACCCTCGCACTGGGCCTGGTCGGGGTGAGCGTGGCGCTGCTCACCGGCGTCGCCGGGTTGCCCACCCTCGGCCAGACCGCGCCCTACGCGGCGGGCGCCTACGCCTGCGCCGTGCTGGGCAGTCAGGTCTCCGACGTCGGCGTCGTGCAACTCGCCGTGGCCGCGACGGCCGGGGCGACGCTGGCCGCGCTGACCGTGCCGCTCGTCGCGCCCGCCCGGGGCGTCATCGTCCTGATGATCACCCTGGCGATCGGCGAACTCGTCGTGACGGTCCTCGGCCGCTGGCGGTCGGTGACCGGCGGCACGGACGGGCTCGCCGGCATCGCCCCGGTCCGCCCGTTCTGGGGCCTGCCGGTCCTGGCCACCGACCAGGCGCGATACCTGTACACGTTGGTCGTCGTGGCGACGCTCGTCGGTGCCGTGCTGCTGCTGCTGAGGACCCGGGCCGGCCTGGTGCTGCGCGCCGGCCGCGACGACGAGATGCGGCTGCGGGCCAGCGGGCACCGGATGCCGCTGTACGTGTCGGGCGCGCACATCGCCGCCGGGGCGATCGCCGGCGCCGCCGGTTCCCTGCTGGTCGTCGCCCAGCAGTACATCTCCCCCGCCGACTTCGGCTTCGACACCTCCGCACTGCTGCTGCTCGGTGTCGTCATCGGCGGCACCGCCTCCGTCGGCGGGGCACTGGTGGGCGCCGCGCTCGTCATCGCCGTACGGGACTGGCTGTTCGGGGTGCTGCCCGGCCACGCGCCGCTGGTGCTGGGCGCGCTGTTCGTGGCGACGGTCTACCTGCTGCCCACCGGCGTCAGCCGCGCCCGACGCCCGCGCCGCGGGTCACCGCCGCCGACCGCCGCGCCGGACGTCGCTCCCACCCCGGACGACGCCGCGGTGGCGGGGTCACGCCGATGACCTGCCTGCTCGACGCCGAGGAGGTCACCGTGCGGTACGGCTCGCTCGCCGCGCTCGACGGCGTCGACCTGTGCGTGCACGACGGTCAGCGGCACGCGCTGATCGGCCCCAACGGGGCCGGCAAGTCGACCCTGCTCAACGTGATCGGCGGGTCGACGCGGCCACGGCACGGCACGGTGCGCTTCGCCGGCCGGGACGTCAGCCGCCTCGGGCCGGCGGCACGCGCCCGGCTGGGCATCAACCGGATCCACCAACGACCCGCGGTCTTCTCGACGCTCACCGCGACGGAGAACATCGTGGTCGCCGCACTACCGCGGACCATCCGGCGCCGCCGGTGGTGGCCCGGTGGGAGCGGGCGGGTCGCCCGACAGCGGGCCGGTCCGCTGCTGGAGCGGATGGGCCTGACCGAGGTCGCGGCGGTGCCCGCCGGGCACCTCGCGCACGGGCAACGACGGCAGTTGGAGATCGCGATGGCCCTGGCCGGCCGCCCCCGCCTGCTGCTGCTCGACGAACCGGCGTCCGGGCTGTCCGCCACCGAGGTCGGCCGGCTGGCCGAGCTGCTCGCGGGGCTGCCCAGGGAGGTCGCGGTGCTGCTTGTCGAACACCACCTGGACCTGGTGTACGCCCTCTGCGACACGGTCACCGTCCTGCGCGACGGCCGGACGGTGGCCGCCGGAACACCGGACGAGATCCGCACCTCGCCGCAGGTGCGGCGGGCCTACGCCGAGGGGGTCTCCTGATGTTGTACGTGGAGCGGCTCTGCGCCGGCTACGCCGGTGGGATCGTGCTGCACGAGGTGAGCCTGCGGGTGCGGCCGGGCAGCGTCCAGGCCGTGGTGGGCCGCAACGGGGCCGGCAAGAGCACGCTCGTGCACACGATCGCCGGGCTGGTCCGCGCCTCCAGCGGCCACATCGAGATCGGCGGCGTCCACGTGGCCGGTCGGCAACCGCACCGCGTCGCGCAGTCCGGCGTCGGTCTCGTCCCGCAGGGACGGCGGGTGTTCTCCCGGTTGACGGTGGCCGAGCACCTCGTCCTGGCGGCCGCGCCCTGGCGGGCGGCGACACCCGGCGGCGAGGGCTGGACGGTGGCCCGGATCCTCGAACTGCTGCCGAGGCTGGCGACGCGGCTGCGGCACCGCGGCAGCGAACTCTCCGGCGGTGAGCAGCAGATGCTGGCCATCGCCCGCGCGCTGCTCGGCCAGCCACGGGTGCTGCTGCTCGACGAACCGTGTGAGGGGCTCGCACCCGACCTGGCCGCGCGGGTTCGCGCCCTCATCGCTGACCTGGCCGCCGACGGGTTGACCGTGCTCCTCGTCGAACAGCAACTCCAGCACGCGATGGAGGTCGCGGACCGGGTGGCGGTGCTGGAGTACGGCCGGGTGGTCTACGACCGGCCGACAGCCGAGGCGCGCGCCGACCCGGCCCGGTTGGAGGCGCTGCTGAGCCTCGCCCCCGCCCCGACGCCCCCGGCCATCCGCACGACCCCGCGGCTCTGGGCCGACACCCCGTAGGTCACCCGACCCCTGGAGAGGCAGACACCGATGGCGACCCACGCACCCGATGGCGACTACACCTTTGACAACGGCTCACCGGACGCTGTCCCGCAGATGCGGGCCCTGGAGTCCTTCCTGGACCCGATCACGATGCGCCGCCTCGCCCGCCCCGTCCTGCGTCTCGGGTCGAGGTGCTGGGAGGTCGGGGCCGGTGGCGGCTCGATGGCCCGGCGGATCGCCCGCGCGGTCGGCGCGGACGGCGACGTGCTGGCCACCGACATCGACCCCACGCACCTCGTGGCCGAGGGCAACCTGCGCGTACGACGGCACGATGTCCGCACCGAGCCGCCGCCCGGGGACGCGTTCGACCTGATCCACGCCCGGCTGGTGCTGCTGCACCTGCCCGACCGGCGGCGGGTGCTGCGTACCCTCGCCGACGCGGTGGCTCCGGACGGCTGGCTGGTGGTCGAGGAGTTCGACTGCACCGCGCCGGTGCGGGTGCTGACGGCGCCGACCGACGACGCGGCGAAGCTCTTCACGCAGGTGATGGACACGATGATGGGTGTCCTGCAGGATCACGGCGCCGATCTGGGTTGGGCCCAGGACGTCCACACCGAGATGGCCACGGCCGGCCTGGCCGACGTCGACACCATCACCCACTCGCAGAGCTGGGTCGGCGGGTCGAGCGGGACGTCGCTCTACGAGACGAACTCCCGCCAGCTGGAGCCGGACCTGCTGGCGGCGGGGCTGTCGTCCCAGCAGTTGCACGCCTTCCGTCGGCTGGTGCGCGACCCCGGGTTCGCCGTGATGTCGTACCACTTCGTGTCGACGCGGGGTCGCCGACCGGCCGGCATCGTCCGCGGTGCGCCGCACACCCTGTAGAGCATCCTAGGAAGTTACCGCCGCGCGGCCGGTGGCCTTGTCGACCGTGGTCGGCGGGGCCACCGGCCGCGTCGCCGTCCCGGTGGCGAAGCGGCCACTATCTCGCGAACCTCGCCAACGGCGCATAAAGGTATCGACGCCGAGGATCGGGCAGGGATCCCGCACCCCCGGCTCGACAGCCAAAAAGTTTTGTCGAGTTCCTACAATTGAGCGGCGGTTGGTTCGGTGGTTGCGCCATGGCGCTGCCCGCTCCCAGCCGGAAAAGTGATCACTAGCGGGAGCAGTCGTCTCGCGGCGCGCACATCATGGTCTACCAAAGGGGTCGTCGGGTGTTCAACCGTGTCGCCATCGTCAACCGTGGTGAAGCCGCCATGCGGCTCATCCACGCGGTCCGAGAGCTGGCCGCGGAGACGGGCATCCGGATCGAGACCGTCGCCCTCTACACCGACGTCGATCGCACCGCCACCTTCGTCCGCGAGGCGGACATCGCCTACGACCTGGGTCCGGCGTCCGCACGCCCCTACCTCAACATGGCGAAGCTGGAGCGTGCCCTGGTCGAGACCGGGGCCGACGCCGCGTGGGTCGGCTGGGGTTTCGTCGCCGAGGACCCGGCGTTCGCGGAGCTGTGCGAGAAGATCGGCGTCACGTTCGTCGGCCCGAGCCCGGACGCCATGCGCCAACTCGGCGACAAGATCGGCTCGAAGCTGATCGCCGAGGAGGTCGGCGTACCTGTCGCGCCGTGGAGCCGTGGCGCCGTCGAGACGCTGGACGCCGCTCGCGCCTCGGCGGCCGAGGTCGGCTACCCGCTGATGCTGAAGGCGACCGCCGGCGGAGGCGGGCGCGGCATCCGCGTGATCCGCGACGAGGCCGAACTGGTCGACGCGTACGAGCGCACCAGCCAGGAGGCGGCGCGGGCATTCGGCAGCGGCATCGTGTTCCTGGAGCGTCTGGTCACCGGAGCCCGGCACGTCGAGGTCCAGGTGATCGCTGACGGGCAGGGCACCGCGTGGGCGCTCGGCGTGCGTGACTGCTCGGTGCAGCGACGCAACCAGAAGGTCATCGAGGAGTCGGCGTCACCGGTGCTCAGCCCCGAGCAGGCGGCCGAGTTGAAGACGTCGGCGGAGCGCCTCGCCGTCGCCGTCGGCTACCGCGGTGCCGCGACCGTCGAGTTCCTCTACCACCCCGGCGACCGGCTGTTCGCGTTCCTCGAGGTCAACACCCGCCTGCAGGTCGAGCACCCGATCACCGAGCTGACCACCGGGTTCGACCTGGTCAAGGCCCAGCTGCACGTCGCCTCGGGCGGCCGGCTCGACGGCGAACCGCCGGTCGAGCGCGGGCACGCCATCGAAGCCCGGCTGAACGCCGAGGACCCCGACCGCGACTTCGCGCCGTCGCCCGGCCGCATCGCGCGGCTGGACCTGCCCGCCGGTCCCGGCATCCGGGTGGACACCGGTGTCAGCGAGGGCGACACCATCCCCGCCGACTTCGACTCCATGATCGCGAAGATCATCGCGTACGGCCGCACCCGCGACGAGGCGCTCGGCAAGCTGCGCCGGGCGATGGCCGACACCACGGTGATCATCGAGGGCGGGGCGACGAACAAGAGCTTCGTGCTCGACCTGCTCGACCAGCCCGAGGTGCTCGACGCCAGCGCGGACACCGGCTGGATCGACCGGGTTCGGGGCGAGGGCCGGCTCGTCACCCACCGGCACTCCGCGGTGGCACTGGCCGCCGCCGCCATCGAGTCGTACGAGGAGGAGGAGCACGTCGAGCGGCAGCGGCTGCTGTCGACGGCCTCCGGCGGGCGCCCACAGGTGCAGCACACCAGCGGCCGACCCCTCGACCTCAAGCTGCGCGGCGTCACCTACCGCCTGCGGGTGGCACGGATCGGCGCGCACCGGTTCCGCGTCGGCATCGAGGCGGGCGGCACCGTGCGCACCGCCGACGTCGAACTCGACCGCTTCGACCGGCACACCGGCCAGATCGTCGTCAACGGTCTCCGGTACCGCCTGCTCACCGGCACCCACGGCCCGACCCACCTCGTCGAGGTCGACGGCGTGACGCACCGGGTCAGCCGCGACGAGGGTGGCGTCCTCCGCTCCCCCATGCCGGCGCTGGTCGTCGCCACCCCGCTGGAGGTCGGCGCGGAGGTCGAGGCCGGCGCGCCGGTGCTGGTGCTGGAGGCCATGAAGATGGAGACGGTGCTGCGGGCGCCGTTCCGGGCGCGGCTCAAGGAGTGCGCCGTCTCCGTGGGCAGCCAGGTCGAGGCCGGGGCGCCGCTGATGCGGCTGGAGCCGCTTGGCGACGAGGCCACCGACAGCGTGGCCGGCCCGAGCGCCACCGCCGCCGTCGAGCTGGACCTGCCGGCCGCCGACGACGAGGTGTCGGCGTACGAGCGCGGCCGGCGCGGGCAGGAGGATCTGCGCGGCCTGCTGCTCGGGTTCGACGTCGACCCGCACGACGACCGTCGGGTGCTCGACGACTACCTCACCGCGCGGCGGACGGCCACCGAGGACGGCCACCGGCCGCTCGCCGCCGAGCTGGACCTCATCGAGGTCTTCGCCGACCTGGCCGAGTTGAGCCGCAACCGGCCGACCGGCGAGGACGGCGGCGCCCACGTCCGCAGCGCACGCGAGTACTTCCACACCTACCTGCAGAGCCTCGACGTGGAGCGGGCCGGGCTGCCGGACGCCTTCCAGGCCCGGCTCGCCAAGGCGCTCGGCCACTATGGTGTCACCGACCTGGAGCGCACCGGCGACCTCGAAGCCGCCGTCTTCCGGATCTTCCTCGCCCAGCAGCGCGCCGCCGCCGACGCCACGGTCATCGCGACGTTGTTGCGCGCGTGGCTGCGGGAGACCCCGCCGGACGAGGCGCTGCGGGAGCCGGCCGGTTTGGCGCTGGAGCGGCTGGTGGCCGCCACGCAGGTGCGGTTCCCCGTCGTCGCCGACCTGGCCCGGGGCGTGGTGTTCGCCTGGTTCGCCCAGCCGCTGCTGCGCCGCAACCGCGCCCGCGTCTACGCCCAGGTCCGTGGGCACCTGCGGCACCTGGACGCGCAGCCGGACTCGCCCGACCGCGCCGAGCGCGTCGCCGAGATGGTCCGCAGCACCGAGCCCCTGGTCCGGCTGCTCGGCCAGCGCCTCGTCCGCGACCACCTCGACAACACGATCATGCTGGAGGTGCTGACCCGGCGGTACTACGGCAACCGGGCGCTCACCAGCGTGCGTACCCACGAGGTCGAGGGCTGCTCGTTCGTGGTCGCCGAGCGCGCCGAGTCCAGCGTGGTCTCCACCGCGGTGCGCTTCGACGCGCTGGGCGTCGCGCTGCGCGGGCTGGCCGAGCTGACCGGCGGTGAGGACGCCGTCGACGCCGACATCTACCTCGCCTGGGAGAACCAGCCGGAGGACTTCGACGCGATGGCCGCCGCGCTGCTGGAGGTCGTCACCGCGCACCCGCTGCCGTCGCGGGTCCGCCGGCTCACCACCACCGTCGCGGGTCGCGGCGGGGCGGTGATGCACCACCACTTCACCTTCCGCCCGTCGGACGGTCAGCTGACCGAGGATCGCCTGATCCGCGGCCTGCACCCGTACATCGCGCAGCGGATGCAGATGGAGCGGCTGCACCGGTTCGACCTGACCCGGCTGCCGTCGGCCGACGAGGAGGTCTACCTCTTCCAGTGCGTGGCCCGGGAGAACCCGTCCGACGAGCGTCTCGTCGCGTTCGCGCAGGTGCGTGACCTGACCGAGCTGCGCGAGCAGGACGGCCGGCTGGTGGCGCTGCCCACCGCCGAGGACACCATCGCCGCCTGCGTCGACTCGATCCGCCGCGCCCAGACGCTGCGACCGTCGAAGACGCGCTTCACCACCAACCGCATCGTGGTGTACGTCTGGCCGCCGAGCGAACTGACCCGCCAGGAGATGGAGATGATCGCCGGGCGCGTGCGCCCGACGACGGTGGGCGCCGGGCTGGAGGAGATCCTGTTCATCGCCCGCCAGCGCGACCGCCGGACCGGTGAGCTGACCAAGATCGCCGTTCGGATCACGTTCGACCCCGCGGGCGGCGCCGAGCTGACCGTCGGCGAGCCGCCGGTCGAGCCCGTCGAGCCGCTGGACGACTACCGGCTCAAGGTGCTGCGGGCGAGCAGCCGCAACACCGTCTACCCGTACGAGCTGACCGGTCGGCTCGGTGACTTCGCCGAGTACGACCTCGACGACGACCACGTGCTGGTGCCGGTGGAGCGGCCGAAGGGGCGCAACCGCGCCGCGATCGTCGCCGGTGTCGTCACCACGCCGGCACCGCTGCACCCGCAGGGCGTCACCCGGGTCGTGCTGCTCGGCGACCCGACGAAGTCGCTGGGCGCCCTCTCCGAGCCGGAGTGCCGGCGCGTGATCGCCGCACTGGACCTGGCCGAGCAGATGCGGGTGCCGCTGGAGTGGTGGGCGCTGTCCGCCGGGGCTCGGATCTCGATGACCTCGGGCACGGAGAACATGGACTGGGTGGCCGCGGCGCTCAAGCGGATCGTCGAGTTCACCCAGGCCGGCGGCGAGATCAACATCGTGGTGGCGGGCATCAACGTCGGCGCGCAGCCGTACTGGAACGCCGAGGCGACGATGCTCATGCACACCAAGGGCGTCCTGGTGATGACACCGGACTCGGCCATGGTCCTCACCGGCAAGCAGTCGCTGGACTTCTCCGGTGGCGTGTCCGCCGAGGACAACTTCGGCATCGGCGGCTACGACCGGGTGATGGGGCCGAACGGGCAGGCGCAGTACTGGGCGCCGAACCTGACCGCCGCGCGGGACGTGCTGATGGCCCACTACGACCACACGTACGTCGCGCCCGGCGAGACCGCCCCACGGCGGGCGACGACCACCGACCCCGTGGACCGGGACGTCTCCGACTTCGCGCACGACGTGGCGGGCAGCCCGTTCCACACGGTCGGCGAGATCTTCTCCGCCGAGGCCAACCCGGACCGCAAGAAGCCGTTCGACATCCGGACGGTGATGCGGGCGCTCTCCGACCAGGACCACCCGGTGCTGGAGCGGTGGGCGGGCATGGCCGACGCGGACACCGCGGTGGTGCAGGACGTCCACCTCGGCGGCATCCCGGTGTGCCTGCTCGGCATCGAGTCCCGGTCGGTGCCGCGGCGCGGGTTCCCGCCCACCGACGGCCCGGACACCTACACGGCGGGCACGTTGTTCCCGCGCTCGTCGAAGAAGGCCGCGCGGGCCATCAACGCGGCCAGCGGCAACCGACCCCTGGTCGTGCTGGCGAACCTGTCCGGCTTCGACGGCTCGCCGGAGTCGATGCGCAAGCTGCAGTTGGAGTACGGCGCCGAGATCGGCCGGGCGATCGTGAACTTCCAGGGCCCGATCGTCTTCTGCGTGATCTCGCGTTACCACGGCGGCGCGTTCGTGGTGTTCTCGAAGGCGCTGAACCCGAGCATGACGGTGCTGGCGCTGGAGGGGTCGTTCGCCTCGGTGCTCGGCGGCGCTCCCGCCGCGGCGGTGGTGTTCTCCGCGGACGTCAACGCCCGCACCGCCGCCGACGAGCGGGTACGCGACCTGCAGGCTCGCGTTGCCGCCGCGTCCGGCACCGAACGCGCCGCGTTGACCGCCGAGTTGGACGAGCTGCGGTCCTCGGTGCGCGCGGAGAAGCTCGGCGAGGTGGCCGCGGAGTTCGACCGGGTGCACAACATCCAGCGCGCCGTCGAGGTGGGCTCGGTGGACGCCGTCATCCGCGCCGCCGAACTGCGTCCGCGCATCATCGAGGCCATCGAGGCCCGCCTGCGCTAGTCCGCGCTCCACCGACGGTGCCACGGTCGATCCTTCGACCGTGGCACCGTCGTTTGTGCACGTGGATCGGACCGTCGAAACTTTCAGTGATCGGATGTTCGTGGCGGTGCAGCTCACCCCGGTGATTTCCGGAAGTTTTCAGTGTTGACGAGGCCCATCGACGGGCTTAACGTTTCGAGCATATTTCCGGTTCCCCCGCGGAACCACCGGCGCCACCCCTGACCTGTCCACACCCCCGGCACCCGGCGCCGACCCCACTCACCTCTCACCAGACACCGGGGCCGCACCTCCCTTCAAAGATCGACATCTGTCGATCAATATCGAGAGGAAGGCAGATGAAGCCAAGACGGTGGATCAGCGCCGGCGCCGTCGCCGTCGCGACCGCTGCCACGCTGAGCGCGATGCCCGCCACCGCGAGCCGGCCGTACGACCCGACCGCGCAGAGCCTCGGCGCGCTCGGCCAACGCCACGGCCTGCACATCGGCACCGCGGTGAACGCGACGGCCCTCAACGACGCCAGCGACCCGGAGTACCGCCGGTTGGCCGCCTCCGAGTTCTCCTCGGTCACCGCCGAGAACGCCATGAAGTGGGAGAGTCTGGAGCCCACCCGGGGCACCTACGACTGGGCCGCCGCCGACCAGCTCATCGAGTTCGCCAAGCGCAACAAGCAGAGCGTCCGAGGCCACGTGCTGGTCTGGCACAACCAACTGCCCGCCTGGCTGACCAGCGGCGTCGCCGACGGCAGCATCAGCAAGCAGCAACTGCGCGACCTGCTCCGCAAGCACATCACCACGGTGGTGAGCCGATACAAGGGCAAGATCTGGCAGTGGGACGTGGTCAACGAGGCCGTCAGCGACCCGTGGGACACCCCGTCGACGCTGCACTACAAGGGCTTCTGGGCACAGAACCTCGGCCCCGACTACATCGCCGACGCGTTCCGCTGGGCACGCGCCGCCGACCCCAAGGCGCTGCTGTTCTACAACGACTACAACATCGAGGCGTTCGGCTCCGGAAATCCCGCCGACGACAAGACGCAGTTCGTCTACGACATGGCCAAGGGTCTGCGCGCCAAGGGCGTCCCGATCGACGGCGTCGGCGCCCAGGGCCACCTGGGCACCCAGTACGGCAACTTCGACACCCTGCAGGTGACCGCCGCGCTGAAGAGGTTCTCCGGGCTCGGTCTCGCCACCGCGTTCACCGAGGTCGACGTGCGCAGTGAGATGACCGAGGCCGTCCGGGCCGGCAACTCCGCGGAGATCAACCCCCGGTTGCAGGCGTCGGCCGCCAACTTCAGCGTGCTGATGAAGGCCTGCCTCGCCGTCCGCACCTGCCTGTCGTACACCGTCTGGGGTTTCAGCGACAAATACTCCTGGGTGCCGGAGTGGTTCAGCGACCCGCCGGAGGGCATGGCCACCATCTACGACGAGAACTACCAGCCCAAGCGTGCGTACCAGGAGATCAAGTCCGACCTGATCTTCGCCGGCCCGCCGCACGTCCTGCCCCGCGTCGCGCCGAAGCCGCGCCGCTGAGCTGGACGCGGGCCGGGTGCGGGTTGACCACCCGCACCCGGCCCGCGTTCGCGCGGCCGCTCGGTCGGTCGGCAGCAGTGGCCGCATGAACGTCCGCTCGTAGCGCACCGGATGCGGTCCGCCGCCACGGCCCCAGCCGCCGGCCTGCTCACAGTAGGATCAGGGGCACCTCGGCGAAGGCCGTCGCCTCCCCCATCGGAGTCCGCATGTCCGAGCAGCCGGGCGCCGACACCACCCGATCCCGGTGGCACCCGCGCGACCTCGTCCGGCTCCGGGGTCGCGACATCGCCGGTCGTTCGCACCGACGTCTCCGCCGGGCCCTCGCCCTCGGCTGCCTGATCGCCGCCGCCGCGATGCCAGCCGGATCGTCGGTCGCCGGATGGCCGGTCACCCGATCGCCAGCCGCCGGCCCGCCCGTCTCAGGATCGCCTGCCTCTGGATCGCCGACGGCCGGACCGCCGGTCGCCGACATCCCCGCGCCCACCATCCTGCGGATGCTCCAGATGAACCTGTGCAACAGCGGTCGCGCCGGCTGCTACACCGGCCGATCGGTCGCCCGGGCCGCCGAGGTGATCAACGCGGAGCGGCCCGACCTGGTCACCCTCAACGAGATCTGTCAGGACGACGTGCCCGCCCTGCGACGCGTCTTCGCCGAGGTCCACACCGACGGGACAGTCGTGTCGGCCTTCCAGGCCGCTGGCGACCGCCCCAGCGGCGCCGACACCCGGTGCCGCAACGGAAAGTCGTACGGCATCGGGTTGCTGACCCGCCTGAGCGCGCCGGACACCCGACACACCGTGCACAGTGGAATTCATCCGACGCAGGACGTCGCGGACCCCGAGGAACGGGCCTGGCTCTGCGTGCACGTCGACAGCACGCTGCACGCCTGCACCACGCACCTGGCGGCCACCAGCCGCACCGTCGCGCTCGCCCAGTGCGGTCACCTGCTCGACGGGATCCTGCCGGCCATCCGCCGGAGCACCGGCTACGCGCCCACCGTCCTGGCCGGCGACCTCAACCTCCGCGCGGGCGACCCCGACGTGCGCGCCTGCGCCCCACCGGGCTACCTGCGGGTCGACGACGGCGCGCTGCAACACGTCCTGGCGAGCACCGACATCACCTTTCGCCGCACCAGGACGGTGCTCATGGACGGCGCGACCGACCATGCCGCGCTGCTGACCACCCTCACCATCGACGGCAGCCGCGCCAGTCGCTGACCGGCGTCAGGGCAGCAGGATGACGTGCATCTGGCGTGGACCGTGCACCCCCTCGACCCGGATGAGCTCGATGTCGCTGGTGGCCGACGGGCCGCTGATCCAGGTCAGTGGGCGGTGTGGCGTCAGCCGGGCGACGGCCTCGGGCACGGTGGCCACCACCTGGTCGGCGCGGACCACGCAGATGTGCCGGTCCGGCAGGAGGCTGAGCACCCGGCGGCCCTGGTCGGGCGAACCGTCGAGGACGACCGTGCCGGTCTGCGCGATGGCGAGCGCGGCGGCGGTCACGACGGCGTCCGCGGCAGCGATCCGCGCGTTGTCCAGCCCGTCGTCGGGCAGCGCGGTCACCGTCGACGGCAGCCACGACGGCGGCAGACCCGGGGGTACGACGACGGTGCCGCCCGTGGGCAGGATGCCGGCGATCGTCTCGGCGACGGCCGCCTCGGCGACCCGGTGCACGTGTGCCCGGTAGTCGGTCAGCCGCTCCACCAGTTGGTCGAGGTCGAGGGTGCCGGTGTGCCGGTAGTCGCGGGGTACCTCGACGGGCGCGGCGTCGCCGGTGGCGAGCGCGGCCCGCAGCCGGCCGAGGACGACGTCTCGCGAGGTCACCGCTGCGCCCACCAGTCGCGGAACGTCTGCGCCGGTGGGTCCGGCAGGTCCCGGCTGCCCGTCCAGCCGTTCAGCGGTGGCGGCAGACCTCGTCCGCGCCGGCCGGCGAACCGGCTCAGCCGGGCCGCGCGCTGCCCGGCCGCGTAGAGCCGGGGGTGGTCCATGGCGTACGCGGCGGCGGCCATCACGATCGACTCGGCGGTGGGTCGACGGTGCGACTCGACGGCCTCGGCCCGCAGGTGCACCAGCAGCTCCGGGATGTTGATCTTCACGGGGCACGCGTCGTAGCACGCGCCGCACAGCGTCGAGGCGTACGGCAGTGAGGCGTTGTCCTCGATGCCGGTGAGCTGGGGTGACAGCACCGCCCCGATCGGCCCCGGATACACCGACCCGTACGCGTGCCCGCCGGCGCGCTCGTACACCGGGCACACGTTGAGGCAGGCCGAGCAGCGGATGCACCACAGCGCCTGCCGGCCGACCTCGTCGGCGAGCACCGCGCTGCGCCCGTTGTCCAGCAACACGAGGTGGAACGCCTGCGGGCCGTCGCCGGGGGTGACCCCGGTCCACATCGACGTGTACGGGTTCATCCGCTCCCCGGTCGACGCCCGCGGCAGCAGTTGGAGGAACACCTCCAGGTCCCGCCAGGTCGGCACCACCTTCTCGACGCCCATCACGGTGATCAGCGTCTGCGGCAGGGTGAGGCACATCCGGCCGTTGCCCTCGGATTCGACCACGGCCAGCGCGCCGGTCTCGGCGACGGCGAAGTTCGCGCCGGACACCGCCACCGGCGTACTCAGGAAGGTCTGTCGCAAAAAGCGGCGGGCGGCGGCAGCGAGAGCCGTGGGGTCGTCGGTCAGCGTCGGGTCGACGCCGGGCATCTCGCGCAGGAAGATCTCCCGGATCTCCGCCCGGTTGCGGTGGATCGCGGGGACCAGGATGTGGCTGGGCCGGTCGTCGCCGAGCTGCACGATCAGCTCCGCGAGGTCGGTCTCGACGGGCGTGATCCCGGCGGCTTCGAGGGCCTCGTTGAGGCCGATCTCCTGGGTCGCCATCGACTTGACCTTGATGACCCGGTCCGCGCCGGCCGCCCGCACGAGGTCGGTGACGATGCGGTTGGCCTCCACCGCGTCCGCCGCCCAGTGCACGACGCCGCCGGCCTCGGTGACCCGCGCTTCGAGCTGTTCGAGCAGCTCGGGCAGGCGGGCCAGGGTGTCGGCCTTGATCGCCGCGCCGGCCGCCCGCAACTGCTCCCAGTCGGGCAGTTCGGCGATGACCGCGCCGGACTTCGCTCGGATCGTCGTCGTCGCGTGCCGGAGGTTGCGCCGCAGCTGTGGGTCGGCCAGGCTGCGCCGCGCGGCGGCCGGGAACGACTCCGTGCCGCGCAGGTGGCCCACCCCAGGTGGCGCGGTGGCCGGCATCCCGAGGAACGTCCTGCGCGTCATGGTCGCGCCGCCGACCGGCGGGGCGCGCCGGGTGTCGCGGTCCGCTCGGTCGAGGCCAGGATCTCGGCGAGGTGCACCGTGCCCACCCCGGCGCGCAGTCGCGACAACCCACCGCCGATGTGCAGGAGGCAGGAGGCGTCGCTGGCGGCGCACACGTCGGCGCCGGTGGCGAGCACGTGGCGCATCTTGTCGGCCAGCATCGCCGTGGAGGTCTCCGCGTTCTTCACCGCGAAGGTGCCGCCGAACCCGCAGCACTGGTCGGCGGCCGGCAACTCGACCAGGTCGAGGCCGCGCACCTCGCGCAGCAGTCGTCGCGGCCGGTCCCCCACCCGCAGCATCCGCGACGAGTGGCAGGTCGGGTGGTAGGTGACCCGGTGCGGGTAGTACGCGCCCACGTCGGTGACCCCGAGCACGTCGACCAGCAACTCGGACAGCTCGTACGTCCGGCCCGCCACCGACTCGGCCCGGCCGGCGAGCCGCTCGTCGCCCGCCCGCCGGGCCACCATGGCGTGCTGGTGTCGCACCGACCCGACGCAGGAGCCCGACGGCGCGACGATCACGTCGTACCTGTCGAAGACCTCCACGTGCCGGCGCACCAGCGGCACCGCGTCGCGCTGGTAGCCGGTGTTGACGTGCATCTGCCCGCAGCAGGTCTGGCCCGGCGGGAAGACGACCTCGTGCCCGAGCCGCTCCAACAACCGCACGGTCGCCGTGGCCGCCCGCGGAAACATGGTGTCGGCCAGGCAGGTCACGAACAGCGCGATCCGCACGGCCCACCTCCACCTGTCGGCCCATTCTGCGACACCGCCGCCGACGGCAGGGGGCAGGGTGCGCCAGTCATGGCCGGACGCGCAGGTGGGTGACACCGCCGTCGACGTCCAGCACGGTGCCGGTGGTGGATCCCGATCGGGGCGACGCCAGGTAGAGGATCGCGTTCGCGACCTCCTCGGGTGTCACCAGCCGTCCGATGGGTTGGCGTGCCCGCAGCGCCACCCGCTCGGCGGCCGGGTCGTCGGCCTCCTCCAACAGGCGCCCGACCCACGGTGTGTCGGCCGTGCCGGGGCACACGCAGTTGACCCGGATGCCCTCGCGGACGTGGTCGGTGGCCATGGCGAGGGTCAGTGACAGCACGGCGCCCTTGCTGGCCGAGTAGAGCGCCCGGTTGGGCAGGCCGTTGAGCGCGGCGATGGACGAGGTGTTGACGACCGACGCGTGGTCGGACCGGCGCAGCCACGGCAGGGCGGCGCTGACCACCCGGGCCATGCCGACCACGTTGACGTCGAGGACGCGGTGCCACTCGTCGTCGGTGTTGTCGGCGACGGTCCCGGTCGCCCCGACCCCGGCGTTGTTGACGACCACGTCGATGCCGCCGAGGGCGTCGGCAGCCGCGGACACCGCCTCGTGGACCGACGGGCGGCTGGCGACGTCGGCGGTGTAGCCGGCGATGCCCTCGTCGAGGCCGCTCGGGTCGAGGTCCAGGACCGCCACGCGGGCACCCCTGGCCCGCAGTTGCCGGGCGGTGGCGAGACCGATGCCGGACGCGCCTCCGGTGACGATCGCGGTCAGCCCGGCGAACTCGGCGGTCATGCCGCCGCCATCGTCTGCCGGGCACGGCCCAGGCCGGCGATCTCCAGCTCCACGACGTCACCGGGGCGCAGGTAGGGGTGGTCCGGAAGGCCGAGCGCCACCCCGGCCGGAGTCCCCGTGTTGATCACATCGCCGGGGTACAGGACCATGAACTGGCTGAGGTACCAGACGACGTGCGCGACCGGGAAGATCATGTCGCTGGTCGACCCGTCCTGGCGCAGGACCCCGTTGACCCACAGCCGCAGCGTGAGCGCCTGCGGGTCGTCGATCTCGTCGGCCGGGACGAGGCTCGGCCCCAGCGGGTTGAACGTCTCGCAGCTCTTGCCCTTGTCCCACTGGCCTCCCCGGTCGAGCTGGAACTCGCGCTCGGAGACGTCGTGTGACAGCGCGTACCCGGCGACGTGCCGCATGGCCTGCTCCGGCGAGTCGGCGTACCGGATGGTCGTGCCGACGACGACGGCGAGTTCGACCTCCCAGTCGGTGCGGGTGGAGCCCCGTGGGACGTACACGTCGTCGAACGGCCCGACCATGGTCATCGGGTCCTTCATGAAGACCACCGGCTCGGCGGGGAGCGCCGCACCGGTCTCCGCCGCGTGGTCGCGGTAGTTGAGCCCGATGCAGACGATCTTGTTGGGCCGGGCGAGGGGCGCGCCCACGCGCAACGCGGCGGCGTCGGGCAGCTCGGCCAGATCGCCGCGACCGAGCGCGGCACGGGTACGCGCGATCCCCTCCGACGCCCAGAACGCACCGTCCAGGTCGGCCGTGAGCGGCCGCAGGTCGAAGGTCCTGCCGTCGTGCTGGACCACCGGGATCTCCCGGCCGATCGGGCCGAGACGCTGGAAGTTCATCGCCATCTCCTCTGTGTCCGGGCTGCCGCGCGCTGGTCGCCCGAGGACCGTTCGCGATCATTCAACACCGATCGCCCGCGCGTCGCGCACCGATCACTACCCTTAGATATCGATGCTCTTGCATGTCTTGCGCCGCCTCGTGTAGGAAGACTGCAGCACCATCGGGTGCTGTTTCCTGGGGAGGAGCAACGATGAAACATGCTCTACGCCGCCTGCGAACGGTGGCGGTAGCGCTCGGCGCCTGCGCGTTCGGGTTCACCCTGCTGCCGTCACCCGCCGCCGCCGAGGCGCCCGTCCAGCCTCTCGCGCCACGATCCGAGCGGGCACCCGAGTCGAGCCAGTTCTCGGCCGAGGGTGTCACCACCGTCGGCGAACTCCGCATCGTCTCCGGCGCCCTCTCCGACGCACGCGACGACCGGACACAGGTCATCCGGCACCCCGGCGCGACGTACATCAAGGTGCACTTCAGCGCGCTGCGTCTGGGCCCCGGCGATTACGTCACCGTGTCCAGCCCGGACGGACGGGAGAGCTACCGGTACGACCGGAACCTGAGCACGTCGAGCGGGTCGCCCTACACCACCGACGGGCAGCCGGGATTCTGGGCGATGTCGGTGGACGGCGACACCGCAGTGGTGACGCTGCACCACAACGGCCCCTCGCGCGGCACCGCGGCGACGATCGACCGGTTCTGGCGCGGCTACGACCCCACGGAGATCAGCCAGCACAACTTCTCCACCCAGTCGGTGTGCAGCACCGACGCCCGGCGCGACGCGGTCTGCTACCAGAGCAGCCACCCCACCGAGTTCGCCCGTGGCCGGGCGGTGGCACGCCTGCTGATCAGCGGCGGCGGGATGTGCACCACCTGGCGGGTCGGCAACACCAACCGAATGTTGACCAACAAGCACTGCTTCTCGACCCAGGCCGCCGTGAGCGGCAGCGAGATGCAGTTCAACTACCAGTGCGCCACCTGCGGCGGCGCGAACCCGGGCGCCGGCACCAAGGTCAGCGGCGCCACCCTCTACAAGGTGAGCAGCGGCGGCTCGAACCAGCTGGACTACGCCCTGTACTCGGTGAACAACTTCGCCAGCATCCAGACCTTCGGCACGCTCTACCTGGCGACGAGCGCCACCACCACCGGCACCCGGATGTACGTCCCCGGCCACGGCGACGGCAGCCCGAAACGACTGTCGATCTACGAGGACACCCAGGGCGGCGCGACGTGCACCGTCAAGAACGCCAACTACAACACCTGGAACATCAGCTACAGCTGTGACACCTCCGGCGGCAACTCGGGCTCGCCGGTGCTCAACGCCAGCCACCGGGTGATCGCCCTGCACCACCTCGGCGGCTGCCCGTCCAACCAGGGCGCGAAGGCGCACCTGATCTACAACGAGATCGCCAGCCTGATCGACAACAACGGCTGAGACGGACGAGACCGACGGGCCGTCGGGGTGCGCGCACGCGCCCCGGCGGCCCGCTCGGCACCTGGCTTGTCCCCCGTGCGAGCTACCGCAGGTGCGCTCCGAGCGGTGACGATTTCCGGCAGGCGAAAAAATAGCGTTCAACCCAAGCCGCTGCGCCCGTGCAACGGCCTTGGGAAGGACTCCAATGCGTTTCGTAAAGCAACTCGTGGCCGTCGCGGCGGTCGCCTTCGCCGGCGGCCAGGCCATCGTCGCCGTGCAGGGCAACGACTGGCTCACCCTGCCACTCGGTGTGTTGACGTCCGTGCTCTCCATCCTCGTCTACATCTGGGTCGTACGGCGTACCGAACGTCGCGCGGTCACCGAACTCGCGAGGGCCGGAGCCGTCTCGCAGGCCGGCCTGGGAACGGTGCTCGGGGTCGGGATGTTCGTGGCCGTACTCGTCAACATCGCGCTCTTCGCCGAGTACCACATCAACGGCTTCGGTTCGGCGACGGGCGCGATGGGGCTGGTCGGGTTCATGGCCGCCGCCGCCGTGACCGAGGAGGTGCTCTTCCGCGGCGTCCTGTTCCGCATCATCGAGGAACGCGCCGGCACCTGGATCGCCCTGCTCCTCACCGGCGTGGCGTTCGGCATGATGCACCTGACCAACCCGGATGCCAGCCTGTGGGGCGCGACCGCGATCACGATCGAGGCCGGGTTCATGTTCGCCGCCGCCTACGCCGCCACCCGCAACCTGTGGCTGCCGATCGGCCTGCACTTCGGCTGGAACATCGCCGCGGGCGGCATTTTCAGCTCCGTGGTTTCGGGCAACGAGCAGTCGAAGGGCCTGCTGGAGACGGCGATGTCGGGCCCGGCGCTGCTCACCGGGGGTAACTTCGGCCCCGAGGCGAGCGTGTTCGCGGTCACGGCGGGCGTGCTGATGACCGCGGGGTTCATGTGGATGGCTCACCGCCGCGGCACCATCGTCCCGCGTCGCCGCCGCGCGGCCGTCGCCCCGGCGACGGTTACAGTCACCGCGTGATCGACCGTCGGACGTTCCTGGACCGGTGGCGGCAGCACGCCGTCACGGTCCGGGATCTCCCGGTGGCACTGCTGCTCGCCGCCGCGTCGGTGGTGCCGGCGCTGCAGGACCGCGGGACGCAGCTCGGCGACCTGCCGGCGCGTCCCTTCGACGCGCTGACCGCCGTGGCGATCCTCCTCCAGTGCCTGCCGCTCGCCGTCCGTCGACGCTGGCCGGCGCTCTGCCTTACCCTGGTGGCCCTCGGTTTCGCGCTCGACCAGCTCCGGGCCTACCACACGGTGGCGGGTGCCGGGCTTGCCATCGCGCTGGTGAGCGCGGCGGCCCACCTCGACCACCACAGGCGTACCGCCGTGGTCCTGGCCTCCGCCGCGTACCTGTCGCTGGCCGTCGCCCTGCACCGGCAGGGGGCGACCGAGGGTCTGCTCGGGTTCGGCACGTTCTACCTGATGCTGGCCTTCGCGTGGGGCGTCGGGGCGTGGCTGCGGCAGTCCCGGGCGGCCGAGGCCGAACGCCGTCACCACGTAGCCGTTTCCGCCCGCAACGCCGAACGCACCCTCATCGCCCGTGAACTGCACGACGTCGTGACCCACCACGTGACGGCGATGGTCGTGCAGGCGGAGGCGGCGCGCTACCTGACCGCCGCCCCCGAGCGCCTCGACACGACCCTGACCGCCATCACCGACACCGGCCGGCGGGCCATCACCGACCTGCGGCATCTGCTCGACCTGCTCAACCCCGACCACGGCACCGACCCTCGTACGCCGGCCGTCGGCGACCTGCGCGCCCTCGTGGAGCAGACCCGCCGGGCCGGGCAGCCGGTGGAGTTCACCGAGGAGGGCAGCCCCGCGGGGGTGACCGGCGGCGCCGAGGTCGTCGCCTACCGGGTCGTGCAGGAGGCGCTGACGAACGCCCTCAAGCACGCCCAGGGCAGCCGCACCATCGTCCACGTACGGCACGGCGAAAGGGACACCTCGGTGAACGTCAGCACTGACGGATCTGGCTCGCCCGCCGCGACGCCCGGGGGGAGCGGGCGCGGCCTCGCGGGGCTGCGTGAACGGGTCGACGTGCTCGGTGGCGAGTTCAGCGCGGAACGGCAGGCGGGCGGCGGTTTCGTCGTGCGGGCCCGCATCCCCACCGGGAGCCCGTCGTGACCGCGTCTATCCGGGTGCTTGTCTGCGACGACCAGGAGCTGATCCGCACCGGCTTCGCGACGATCATCGACGCCCAGCCCGACATCGACGTGGTGGGCGAGTGCGGCAACGGGCGCGACGCTGTCGACCTCGCCCGCCGGCTGCGCCCGGACGTGGTCGTCATGGACGTACGGATGCCGATCCTCGACGGCATCGGGGCGACCCGGCTGCTGGCCGGCCCCGGGGTTGCCGATCCCGTCAAGGTGCTCGTGGTGACGACGTTCAACCTCGACGAGTACGTCTACGAGGCGCTGCGCGCCGGAGCGAGCGGTTTCCTGCTCAAGGACGCCCCTCCGGCGCAACTGCTGCACGGCATCCGCACCGTCGCGTCCGGCGCCTCGTTGCTGGCGCCCGAGGTGACCCGGCAACTCGTGGGCAGGTACGCGGAGCGGATCCGGCCGGCCGGGAGCGCCGTGGACGACGTCGGCCTGACCCCGCGTGAGCTGGAGGTGCTGCGCCTGGTCGCCACCGGCCTGTCCAACGGCGAGATCGCCGCCCGGCTGGTAATCAGCCAGGAGACCGTGAAGACCCACGTGTCGCGCATCCTCACCAAGCTCGACCTGCGCGACCGGGTGCAGGCGGTCGTCTACGCCTACCGGGCGGGCCTGGTGAGCTGACTGTCGAGTCAGCGGGGCGGGTTGTCCCGGCGCGACGGGAACGGGGTGCCGGGCTGGCCGAGGGTGGTGCGGGCGCGCAGCCCGACCGGGTCCGGCGCGGCCACCGGCGTCGCCGGCTGCTCCGGAATCCGGCGTGCCTCCAGGTACGCCGTTGCGGCCCGGTCGTCGTCGGTGGGCGCGGCCAGCAGGGCGTAGAGCAGACCGACCACTCCGAAGACCACCGCCAGGATGATCGGCACCAGCAGCGCGCTCACCCCGGTGCCGACCACGCCGCCCTGGCGCTCGTGCAGGTGCACCGAGAGGGCACTCATGCCGGTGAAGTGCATCCCGTTCACGGCGATGCCCATGACCAGGGCGGAGGCGAAGATCACCAGGCCGCGCCGGACGGTCATGGCGAGCCAGAGCGCGACGGTGGCCGCGACGATCGCGATGACCACCGAGAGCACGACCCGGATGGCGTCGTAGCGCAGGCTGCCGTTGAGGTGCATGGCCGCCATGCCCATGTAGTGCATGGCCGCGACACCGGCGCCGGTGAAGACACCGCCGGCGATCAGCCGTGCCGGGTTCAGCCGGCCGGTGCCCACGATGGCAAGGCCGATGCCGACCGCCACCACGGCGACCGCGGTGCTGGCGGCGGTGAGGGGCACGTCGTACCGGATGCGGGTGCCTGCGACGGCGAAGCCGAGCATGGCCATGAAGTGCATCGCCCAGATCGCGGTGCCGCCGAGTGCCCAGGCGGCCAGAAGGCCCCACCAGGCGCGCTGCCCGCTGGTGCGGGCCGTACGGATGCGGCCGGCGCACACGAGTCCGAGGATCGACCCGAGGACGGACAGCGCGTAACTCAACGCGGGTGTGATCCACCCGTACTCAAAATGATTGATCTCCGCCATGGCGGTCTGCTCCCCACTCGTTACCAGCGCGTACGCACGGCGCTCGGGCAATGATCAGGTGTGCTGTGAGCAGGCGCAACAGCAGCCCCCGGGCGATCCGGGGGGTGCTGTTGTGGTGACCCTCCGCTGCGTCGATTCAGTAGCAGTGTTGACCGAAAGTGATCGTCAGGCTGAGGTGTGGTACGCCAGAACGCCCCGGTTGATGGCCGCTATCGCCTGCCGGGCGGTGGAGCGCAGCTCCGGCGCCGCGCCGCCAGAGTCGGCAAGTTGACCGAGCAGGTCGACGACCTGCCGCGCCCACCGGACGAAGTCGCCGGCCGGCATCTCACCGTCGATCTCGTGCCCGCTGCCGAGCACCTTGGCCAGCGCCTCGCCCCGCGCCCACCGGTAGACCGGCCAGGCGAAGCCGAGATCCGGCTCCCGGGTCGCGGTCAGACCGCGCGCCGCCTCGTCGGCCTCGATCTCGCCCCACAGCTTCAGCGTCTCGTCCACCGCGTCGGCCACCGGGCCGCGCGGCAGCGACGCCCGCTCGTCGACGTCGCGGCGCGCCTCGAAGACCACCACGGACACCGCGGCGGCCAACTCGGCCGGCGACAGCCCGTTCCACACGCCTCGGCGCAGGCACTCGGCGACCAGCAGGTCCGCCTCGGTCCAGATCCGGCCGAGCATCCGACCCGCGTCGGTGACCGCGCCGTCGCGGGCGAGGTAACCGCGCTCGGTCAGCAGCGCCACGATCCGGTCGAACGTCCGCGCGAGCGACCCGGTACGCCCGGACACCCGCTCGCGCAGCTCCTCGGTGTCGCGCTCCAGCCGTCGGCGGCGCTCCGCCCAGCGGGCGTGCTCCTCCCGCTCGGGGCAGGCGTGGCAGGGGTGGTTACGCAGCTCGGTGCGGAGCTGGCTGATCCGGTGGTCCTCGCCGGCCGCCTGCCGGGAGCGACCACCGCGTCGGCCGCCATGCCGGTCCAGCCCGGTGCCGCTGACCTCGGCGGCGAGGTCGCGTCGGGCTGCCGGTGACCGGTGGTTGAAGTGCTTGGGCACCCGGATGCGGGCCAGCACCTCGGCCGGGGTGGTGAAGTCGCCGGGGCTCACGCGCCCCGCCCAGCGATCCTGGGTGAGCACCAGCGGGCGCGGCTCGCCGAAACCGCCGGTCGCCGGGTCCAGCACCACGGCCAGGCCGGCCCGCCGGCCCGACGGCACCCGGATCACGTCGCCGACCCGCAGCCGCTCCAGCGAGGCCACGGCGGCGGCCTTGCGCTGGGTCTGCCCCTGCCGGGCGATGGCCTTCTCCCGGTCGGCGATCGCCACCCGCAATGCGAAGTACTCGTCGAAGTCGCCGTGGTGGCAGGCGGCCTCCGCGCCGTACGCCTCGATGCTCTCGGTGTTGCGCTGCACCTGCCGGGCCAGGCCGACCACCGACCGGTCCGCCTGGAACTGGGCGAACGACGACTCCAGCAGCGCCCGGGCCGGCTCCGCGCCGACGGTGCCGACCAGGTTCACCGCCATGTTGTACGAGGGCCGGAAGCTGGACCGCAGCGGATAGGTGCGGGTGGAGGCGAGCCCGGCCACGTGCCGCGGATCGGTCTCCGGGGACCACACCACGACGGCGTGCCCCTCGACGTCGATGCCACGCCGGCCGGCACGCCCGGTGAGCTGCGTGTACTCCCCCGGGGTCAGGTCGACGTGCGCCTCACCGTTGTACTTGACCAGCCGTTCCAGGACCACACAGCGGGCCGGCATGTTGATGCCCAGCGCGAGGGTCTCGGTGGCGAAGACCGCCTTGACCAGGCCACGGACGAACAGCTCCTCGACGATCTCCTTGAACACCGGCAGCATGCCGGCGTGGTGGGCCGCAAGGCCGCGCTCCAACCCGTCGAGCCACTCCCAGTAGCCCAGCACCGTCAGGTCCTCGCCGGGGATGGCGGTGACCCGGGACTCGACCACCCGGCGGATCTCCGCCCGCTCGTCGGGCGAGGTGAGCCGCAGCCCGGCGGCGAGGCACTGCTGCACCGCCGCCGCACAGCCGGCCCGGCTGAAGATGAACAGGATCGCCGGCAGCAGACCCTCGCGGTCCAGCCGGTCGACGATGTCCGGGCGCATCGGGCCGCGCCAACGCGGGCCACGCCGACCGGCGCCCGGCCCGGCGCTGCGCCCCTCCCCCAACTCCAGACGGCGCGTCTGGTCGCGGGTGTAGCGCAGCAACTCCGGGTGCACGTCGTGCTTGCGGGCCGCGTCGGCGTCGTGGAACAGGTCGAACATCCGCTTGCCGACCAGCATGTGCTGCCACAGCGGCACCGGCCGGTGCTCGCTGACCACCACGGCGGTCTCGCCACGCACGGTGACCAACCAGTCGGCGAACTCCTCGGCGTTGGACACCGTCGCCGACAGCGACACCAGGGTCACCGAGGCGGGCAGGTGGATGATCACCTCTTCCCACACGCCACCGCGGAACCGGTCGGCGAGGTAGTGCACCTCGTCCATCACCACGTAGGCCAGCCCCTGCAGGGTGCTGGAGCCCGCGTAGAGCATGTTGCGCAGCACCTCGGTGGTCATCACCACCACCGGCGCGTCGCCGTTGATCGCGTTGTCACCGGTGAGCAGGCCGACCTGTTCGGCGCCGTACCGGGCGACCAGGTCGTGGTACTTCTGGTTGGACAGCGCCTTGATCGGCGTCGTGTAGAAGCACTTGCGCCGCGTCGGTGGCGTCTCCGCGCCGTCGGCCGCCGCCGGGTCGTCGGGCCGCCCGCGCAACGCCAGGTGTACGGCGAACTCCCCGACCACCGTCTTGCCGGCGCCGGTGGGAGCGCAGACCAGCACTCCGCTGCCCCGCTCCAACGACTGACACGCCTCCCGCTGGAAGTCGTCGAGGTCGAACCCCAGGTCAAGGGCGAACTCGTCCAGCGCCGGGAACTGTGAGGCCTGCGCGGCCCGGTGGCGCGTCGCTGCGTAGCGCTCGGCGGGGCTCGACATGGCACCAAGATTAGTGCGTGCCGGGACACGACACCCGACAAGGCCGTCCGGAGGGGCCGTCGGCGGCGGTCGGTAGGGTGCACGGCGTGCCGGACCACGCCGAATCGCCCCAGACCAGTCCGCCGGGCAGTGTCGAGGACGCCGCCGCCCCCCGGGCGTCCCGACGGCCCGTCAAGGCGGTGCTCTTCGACTTCCACGGCACTCTCGCCCAGGTGGAGGAGCCCCGGCAGTGGGTGCTGGAGGCCGCGGCCGCGTGCGGGGTCACCCTGGACCGGGTTCGCGCCACCTCGCTGGCCGACCGGCTCCTGACCGCCGGGCGGGCCGGCGGGCCACTGCCGGCACGGGTGCCACCCCGGCTGGCCGAGTTGTGGGCCGACCGGGACCTCTACGCGCACGCCCACCGGGCCGCGTACACCGGGCTGGCCGAGACCGTCGACGCGGGCATCGACGGCTTCGCCGACGCGCTCTACGAGCGGCTGCTGATCGCCGAGGGCTGGCTGCCCTACCCGGACACCGCCCCCACGCTGGCCGCGCTGCGCGACGCCGGCGTGCGGGTGGCGGTGGTCAGCAACATCGGGTTCGACCTGCGGCCACACTTCGACGCCTGGGGGCTGACCGATCTCGTCGACGCGTTCGTGCTGTCGTACGAGGTGGGGCGCTGCAAGCCCGACCCGGCGATCTTCTGGCGGGCCTGCGGGATGCTCGGCGTCGACCCGGAGCAGACCCTGATGGTCGGCGACACACCGGCGGACGCGGGCGCGGTGGCCGCCGGCTGCGCGGTGCTGGTCCTGCCGGCCGCCGACCCGGGGCGGGAGAACGGGCTCGGCGCGGTGCTGGACCTGGCCCTGCCGGCCTGACCCGCGGGTTTCTGTGCCGTCAGCCGGGAATGTGGATCACTGGTAGCTCGCCGTCGCCGTACCGATCCTCGCCGGTCAGGATCGAGGCGTCGTGTTCGAGTACGGCCAGCGCGGTGGTCGCCAGATCGACGCGGCCGGTCACCGTGCGCCAGTAGCTGAGCTCGTGCCAGGAGTGCCCCTCGGTGGAGAGCACCGCGCAGGCGTCAAGGGTCAGCAGTCGGTGCAGGGTCGCCCGGTCTTTCGGGTCGCTGACGAGCGTCAGGGTCTCCGCCGCGGTCACGGCGGTGACGCCGAACCTGTTGCGGTCCTGGATGACCTCATGCAGCGGCTCCCCGACGTGCACCGACCCGGTCAGGTAGGCCAGCAACGCCGACCGGTCCAGCACCAGCCGGACGGGCCGGTCGTCCTCGTGGGTCACGCGGCGGGCTGCTCGGCGGTGTCCAGCAGGTGCTGGCGTGCCCGCTCCCGCAGAGCACTCCGGCGCTCCGGCGACCACTCGGCCTCCACGGCGGCACGACGGGCACGCGCCTCGGCCACGCCCTGCTCGGTGATCTGGATGCCCTGATGGGCCAGCTCCGCGTCCAGGGCGTCCAGACGCATCCGGTCCCGGACGGCCTGCGTGATGTAGGCGCTCGCGTTGGCCTCGCGCTCCAGGCGCTCGGCCACGTCGGGTGGCACGGAGATCGACAGTTTCCGCATCGCGCTGGTCATACCCGCGACGGTACGCCGGTAGCACCTGGTTGGCGACCACGTACGGCCCTGTTGGCGCGAGCGGCCAGCCTCGGGAGCCGCCCGAGAACGGCCGCCGCCGATCGCCTAGCGTCGTGCCGTGACGGACACCCTGCTGCCTGCGCCGAGCCCGGCCGCCGCGCCCCCCGAACGCCGCGGTGGCGTCGCTGCCGTGGGCCTGGTGCTCGGCGGGGCGTTGTCGGTGCAGTTCGGCTCCGCCGTGGCCGCGCTGCTCTTCCCCCGGACCGGGGTGGCCGGCGCGGTGACCCTGCGGCTGGCGATCTCGGCCGTGCTGCTGCTCATCGTGTGCCGGCCCCGACTGCGCGGGTACGACCGGTCGGCTTGGCTCGCGGTGGGTGGCTTCGGGCTGGCGCTGGCCGGCATGAACTCGCTGTTCTACCAGGCCATCGAACGGATCCCGCTCGGCCCGGCGGTGACCCTGGAGGTGCTCGGCCCGCTGGCGCTGTCGGTGTTCACCGCCCGCCGGCTGGCCAGTTGGTGCTGGGCGGGGCTGGCGCTGGCCGGGGTGGCACTGCTCGGGCAGGGCGGCTTCGACCGTCTCAACCCGGCCGGCGTGGCCTTCGCGTTCGGCTCGGGCGTCATGTGGGCCGCGTACATCGTGCTCAGCGCCCGGGTCGGCGGCCGGTTCCCGGGCGCGCAGGGCCTGGCGCTGGCGCTCACCCTCGCCGCGCTGGTCACCCTCCCCCTGGGGATCGTCGACGGCGGGGCCGCCCTGATCGACCCGACCGTGCTGGCGTTCGGCACGGCGCTGGCGGTGCTCGCCTCCGGGCTGCCCTACACGCTGGAACTGCTGGCGCTGCGCCGGATGCCCACCGCCACCTTCGCGGTGCTGATGAGCCTCGGCCCGGCCATCGCCACGCTCGCCGGCTGGCTGGTGCTGCGCCAGGAGCTGACCCTGCTGGAGTGCGCCGCCATCGTGCTGGTCATCGCGGCCAGCATCGGCGCGGTACGGGTCAGAGCAGCAGCCGCACGGCCCCCGGCACCGCTCTGATCGTCACCGGCAGGGCCAGCGACCGCTCCCCGTCGGCGTACCCGACGATGCCGTCGGCCGCCACCTCCACCGTGCGGGCCCGGTAGCTGGTCACCAGCGGGTGGTGGACGTGGGTGCCCTGGTAGATGCGCGGCTTGACCCGGACCAGGGTTCGCCGGTCGGCCCGGCCGGCCACCACCACGTCGAGCAGCCCGTCGGTCGGGTCGGCGTCCGGGCAGATCCGCATCCCACCGCCGTACGTCGGGCAGTTGCCGACCGCCACCAGCACCGCGTCCAGCTCGTGCGGCACCCCGTCGAGGCGCAGCGTGTAGCGGCGGGGTCGCAGCCGGGCCAACTCGACCAGGATCGCCAGGTCGTACCGGCGAGGGCCGCGCGGCCACCGCATCCGGTTGGCCCGCTCGTTGACGATCGCGTCGAACCCCGCCGCGAGGACCGCCCCGTACCAGCGCTCGGTGCCCTCGCCGTCGATCATCCGGGCCAGGTCGACGGCGTGGGTCCGCCCGGCGCGCAGCGCCTCGACCATCACCGCCACCGCCGCGAGGGGGTCGGCCGGGAACCCGGTGTCGACCGCGAAGTCGTTACCGGTGCCCGCCGGCACCGGGCCGAACGGCACACCGGTGCCGGCGACCGCCTGAAGCGCCTGGTGCACTGTGCCGTCCCCACCGATCGCGACCAGCGCGCCGGCCCCCTCCGCGATCGCGGCACGACACGCCGCCTCCGCCTCGCCCGGATCGGACGCCGACAGCAGCCGCACCGGCCGGCCGGCGGCGGCCAACCCGTCCAGCAGCCGGGGCAGCAGCGCGCGGTGCCGCCCCCGACCGGCCGTCGGGTTGGCGAGCACGGCGACGGGACCATCGGCGAGCGCGCCGGGCAGGTGATCGTCTGCGGTCACGGGCAGCACCGTACCGCCCGGACACCCGCCGGTCACCCCTGCGACGTCACGATCAATTCCGCCGCCAGCGCCGCGGTAGGCCCCGCGAGGGCCGGCCGGGCCGACCCCGTGGCCGGCGGTGGTGGGCGGCTGACGCGGCGACGCCGCCCCCGGCAGGCGGGGACGGCGTCGGCGAGACCAATCGGCGCGGGGCCGTCAGGTCATGTCGTCGTAGCGGCGCTCGATCGGCGCCGGCTTGGCGATCGGCTCGGGGACGCCGATCGGCGCGGTCGCGTCGACCCGCTGCCCGGCCACGACCGGATCCGCGTCGTGCTCCAACGGCGACACCTCGTCGTCGTCGAGGCCGGCGTAGACCTCCTTGCCACGCCCACGCCGCTTGTCGTTGATGAACGCCACCCCGACCGCCACGAAGTAGAGCAGTGACAGGGAGAGCGCCAGCAGGGTCATGCCGAACGGACCCGGATCCGGGGTCGCGATGGCGGCGAAAGCGAAGGAGATGAAGATGACCGCGCGCCACCAGCTCAGCAACCGACGGGCGCTGGCCACGCCGGTGAAGTTGAGCATCAGCAGGATGAGCGGGAACTCAAACGCCACCCCGAACAACAGGATCATGTTCGTGACGAACGAAATGTACCGAGTGACTTCCAGCTGGGTGGAGAGACCCGTGACGCCCGCCTCCAACAGGAAGGCGAGGCCCTTGTCGACCACGAGGTAGGCCAGGACGGCACCACCGGCGAACAGTGGCGCCGCGATCGAGACGAAGACGTACGCCCATTTACGCTCGTTTCGGTGCAGCCCGGGTGCGATGAACGCCCAGAGCTGGTACAGCCAGACGGGCGCCCCTGCGATCAGACCGATCCACAGCGCCAGCTTCAGCTTCAGGATGAAACCGTCCGCCGGTGACAGCTGAAGGAACTGATGACAGTTGCCGAGCGCATCCCGCGCGCCCGGCAGGCTGCAGTAGGGCTCCTTCAACAGGTCGAAGGCCGGCTGGGCCAGGAAGAAGCCAAGAATCAGGCCGGCGACGATCGCCAGCGAGGCGCGGAACAACCGATCGCGCAGCTCGCGGACGTGCTCGATGAGCGTCATCGAGCCGTCGGCGGCCCGCTCGAACGCCTTTGGGCCGCGCTTACGCAGTGCGAAGGCCACGGTGGTGGGGCCTCTCGGTCAGTTGTCGCGGACGCGGTGCACCGGGTCGGCGACCGGCTGCTGCGGCGCCTGCTGGTACGGCGCCTGCTGCGGCTGACCGGCGTACGGTGCCTGCTGACCGGCGTGCGGCGGCAGCGGCTGGTAGCTGGCCTGCGCGTCGGCCTTCTCGGCGAGGTCGCGGTCGTCGTCCTGCAGGCTCTTGGTCTCGGCCTTGATGATCCGCAGCGAGCGGCCCAGCGAGCGGGCCGCGTCGGGGAGCCGCTTCGCACCGAAGAGCAGGATCAGCACAACCACGAGAACCGCGATGTGCCACGGCTTGAGGGCACCCATGAGAAGCTCCAGTCGCTCTGTGTCCGGGGGTGGTACGCAGCCCATCGTACGTGCGGACGAGCCAATTGCCACCTGCCGGGCGGTGGTGGTCCTGGCCCGGTCGGTGAAGTCTTGACCAACCGGGATGATCCGTCAACCGTCGCCCCGACCTGGTGCTGACGCCCGTCGATCAGCCGCGCTTGGCCTTGATCAGGGCGAGGCGTTGCTGAGCGGTGTCGAGCTGCTGCTGGACCCCCTCGGCGCGCTGCTGCAACGCCTCGGCGGTCTCCCGCAGCATCTCGGCCTCGCCGGCCCGACGCTGCAGCGCCACCGAGGCGCGACGCAGCTGGGGCAGTCGGGTCAGCACCGGTCGTACGGCCAGCGCGAGCACCACGAGCGGGAGCAGCACCACCGCGAGCACGATCCACGTCAACACGCCGGTCAGCCTACTGGGTGCGGCCGGCCGTCGCCGGATCGGCCGACGGCACGCCGAGCGGGCCGGACGTCGCGGCGTCGGGGATCGCCGTACCGGCCTCGGGCGTGGCCAGGTCGGCCTCCGGCCGCCGTGGCGTGGTGGTGGTCACGGGCACGGCGTACGCGTCGAGCGCGGCGGCGGTGGTCGCCCGGACCTGCTCGGCCAGCTCGACCGGGGCGACCACCGTGGCGTCCGGGCCGAGACCGAGCACGAACCGGCGGGCCCAGCCCAGGTCGGTCACCCGCAGTGAGACGAGCCACTGGTCGCCGTCACCGGCCTCCACCTGTTCACACGGGTAGTACTCGGTGATCCACCGCTCGCCCCGCCCGATGCGCAGGGTGATCAGCGGCAGGTCGGGCGAGGGGTGGAAGACGCCCCCGCTGAGGTCGTGCGGGACAGCCTGCGGCGGGACGGCGGCCGGCTCGTCCAGCTCGACGATCGCGTCGATCCGGTCGGCGCGGAACAACCGGACCGCCTCGGCACGCCGGCACCACGCCTCCACGTACGCCCGGCCGCCGACCATCAGCATCCGCAACGGGTCGATGACGCGGTCGGTGGTCTCGTCCCGTGCGGCCGTGTAGTAGGTGATCCGCAGCGCGCGGCCGCCCTCCACGGCGGCACGCAGAGCCTCGACGCGCCGGGCGTCGCCGGGCAGCCGCACCGCCACCGGCGCGCCCACCAGGTCGCCCGCGGCGTCCTCGATCTTGGCGAGGGCCCGTTCGATGGCGTCCCGGTTGGCCACCCCGGGCGTCTCGGCGAGCATCCGCAGCGCCACCACGAGCGCGAGGGCCTCGTCGGGGGTGAGCCGCAGCGGCCGGTCGATGCCGGCGTCGTAGGTGATGGTCACCCGGTCACCGTCGAAGGCCATGTCGATCAGGTCACCGGGGCCGTAACCGGGCAGCCCGCACACCCAGAGCAGCTCCAGGTCCTCACGGAGCTGGCGTTCGGTGACACCCAGGTCACCGGCCGCCTCGGCGATCTCGATGCCGGGCCGGGCCAGCAGGTAGGGCACCAGGTTGAGCAGCCGGGCCAACCGGTCGGCGGAGGCCCGGGAGCCGCCACGGGCAGCCGGCCGGGTCACCGGGCACCCCCCGCGACAGCCAGCTCGTCGTGTCGGGCGGCGATCTCCTTGAGCCGCTGGATGACCGCCTCGCGGACCTCCGGCGGGTCGAGGACCCGCACGTCCGGGCCGTACCCGACGAGTTGGCCGGCCAGCCCGTCCGGGTCGGCGTACGGCAGGACCAGCCGGTCGCCGTCCGGACCGGCGGTCACCTCCACCGCCCAGCGACGCAGGCCGGCGGCCCGGCCCGGCGCGGCCAGCACTGTGGCACGGCCGGTGCGCTCCACCGGGCCCGACCAGCGCGCCACGTGGCTGATCAGGTCGACACCGGCCGGCGGCTCGTAGGCGCCGGGCGCGCCGGTCACCCGGACCGCGCCGACGACGCGGGACAGGCGGAAGCAGCGGGTGGCCTCGCGGTCCAGGTCGTGGCCGACCACATACCACCGGCCACGCCAGCAGACCACGCCCCAGGGCTGCAAGCGCCGACGGCTGGGCGCGTCCCGATCGGGTACGCGGTAGTCGAACCCGACCTCGCGGCGGTCCCGCGCGGCGGTGGTCAGCGGCGCGAAGGACGGGTCGACGGTGACCATCGGCTCCAGACCCAGGGTGGCCTGCGGATCGACGTCCACCCCGGCGGCGCGCAGCTTGGCCAGCCCGGACGACGCGGCGGCCGCCAGCCCTGCGTGCTGCCACAGGCGGGCGGCGATGCCCACCGCGGCGGCCTCGTCCGGCTCGAGGGGGATGTCGGGCAGCGCGTACTCGCGGTGGGCGATCCGGTAGCCGGGCTCGGCGTCGAAGACGCTGGCCGTGCCGGTCTCCAGCGGGACACCCAGCTCACGCAGCTCGGCCTTGTCCCGTTCGAACTTGCGCTGGAAGGCCTCGTGGTCACGCGCGTCGTCCGGATCGTGCTCGTAACCGGGCACGGTCGCGGCGATCTGCGCGGCGGTCAGGAACCGTCGTGTGGACAGCAGGCAGATCACCAGGTTGACCAGGCGTTCGGTGCGGGTCCGCGACACGGGTAGACGCTAGCAGCCGACACCGCGCGGGCGTGCACCCGCGCGGGGCGTGCCGCACACTTGTTCGGATCGGTGGTGTCCCCTGCGTCTATCCGACGCGTCGCCGACGCCGGCCATAGTGTGGCCCTCATGGCGCAAGCGGAGATGAAGACCGAGAGCGAGAGCGTCGGCACGGTGGTCGTCGCCGGTGCCGCCAACCTCGCCATCGCCATCGCGAAGCTGGTCGCCGGGCTGATCTCCGGCTCGGCGGCGATGCTCTCCGAGGCGGCGCACTCGGTCGCCGACACCACCACGGAGGTGCTGCTCTTCCAGGCGCTGCGCCGGGGCGCCCGGCCGGCGGACCCCCGCCACCCCTTCGGGTACGGCAAGGAAAGTTACGTCTGGGCGTTCTTCGCCGCGATGTTCACCTTCGTGGCCGGCGCCGGTTTCGCCGTCACCCACGGCGTCACCACCATCCTCGTGCACGAGCACAGCGGCGACTACATGATCTCGTACGTCGTGCTGGCGGTGTCGTTCGTCATCGAGTCGATCTCGCTGGCGCGGGCCGTGCGGCAGGTTCGCCGCGAGTCCCGGCGCTGGCGGACCACACCCCGGCGATTCCTGCGGCTGACCGCCGACACCACCGTCAAGGCGGTCTTCCTGGAGGACAGCGCGGCCCTGATCGGGCTGCTGCTGGCCGCGCTCGGGGTCGGCCTGTCCGAGGCCACCGGCGACGAGGTGTGGGACGGCATCGCGTCGATCCTGATCGGGGTGCTGCTGCTGGCCGTCGCCGGCATCCTGGCCAGCAACAACCTGTCGCTGCTGGTCGGCCGGGCGGTGCCGGAACGGCTGCGTCGCGAGATCGAGCACGACCTGGCCGGCCTGCCCGAGGTGGAGCGGATCGACACCCTGCTGACCATGCAGCTCGGCCCGGACGACGTCCTGGTCGCCGCGAAGGTCGACTTCCGCGACGATGCCACCGGCGCGGCCATCGAGGCCACCGCCGACGAGGCCGAGCGGCGGCTCACCGAGCGGTACCGGGAGATCCGCTACGTCTTCCTCGATCCCACCCGCTCGCTGCCCGGGGCCGCCGGGAAGGCCCGCCACACCCAGACCAGGCCGAGCGACGACGCCGGCGACGAACCCGACCCGACCTGAGCCACGCACCCAGCGGCGGGACCACCCGGACGCGGGGCAGCGGGCACGCGCCGCTAGCGTGCCCGTCATGGTGCGATGGCGGGCGGGGACGGTGGCGGGGCTGCGACGGCAGTGGACCGGGGCGGTGGAGCTCGACGTCGACCTGCCCGACGGCACCCGGATGCGGGCGCTGGCCTATCCCGAACTGGTCGGCACGCCCGAGCCCGGCGACCGGGTGCTGCTCAACGCCGGTGCGCTGCTGATGGGGTTGGGCACCGGCGGGTACGCCCTGGTGGTGGCCCTGCCGGACCGGCTCCCGCCCGACCCGCCACAGGCGCTCGACACCCGCGACGCCGGGCACCTCGTCAAGGCCCGCTACACGCCGCTGCAGCCGATCCTGCTCGGCGTCGACGAGGAGGCGTCGCCGCACCGCGACGTACTGGCCGACGCCGACGACCTGGGCGGGATGCCGGTGGTCACCGCCGATCTGCACTCGGCGTTGCCGGCGATCCTGGCCGGTATCCGGGCCGATGCCCCGCACGCCCGGGTGGCGTACCTGCTGACCGACGGCGGGGCGTTGCCGGCCTGGTTTTCCCGCACCCTGGCCGGGCTGCGCGCCGAACTGGCCGGCACGATCACCGTCGGGCAGTCGTTCGGCGGCGACCTGGAGGCCACGACCCTGCACGGCGGCCTGCTCGCCGCCCGCCACGTGCTCGACGCCGACGTGGCAATCGTGGCGCAGGGACCGGGCAACCTGGGCACCGGCACCCGGTGGGGTTTCTCCGGAGTGGCCGTCGGCGAGGCCGTCAACGCGATCGTCACGCTCGGCGGTCGGGCGGTCGGCTCACTGCGGATCTCCGACGCCGACGCCCGCCCCCGGCACCGGGGGGTGTCGCACCACAGCCTCACCGCGTACGGGCGGGTGGCGCTCGCTCCCGCGGAACTGGTCGTGCCCGAGGGCCTGGCCCCGGCGCTGACCGCCGAGGTCGACACGGCGCTGGCGCCGCTGGCGGCCCGGCACCGGATCGTGCGGGTGCCCACCGCCGGTCTCGACGCCGCGCTGCGGGCCAGCACCGTGCCGCTGTCCACGATGGGCCGTGGCCTCGACGCCGACCACGCCTACTTCCTCACAGCAGCAGCAGCCGGCCGCCACGCGACAACCCTGCTAACCCACCCCTGACACTCCCCGCGCTGCCCCGCCCCACCCCCGATCCGGTGGATCATGGAGTTATGGTGCCTGACTCCTGGCGCTATACGGCTTTCCTCCCCCACCACAACTCCATGATCGACACGGGAGGGTGGAGCGGGAGGCGGGGCAAGGGGCGGGGCGGTCAGGCTAGGAAGATCAGGGCTAGCCAGCCGCCCACGATGAGGGCCAGGGCCAGGGCCAGCACCCACGTCGGCACGGTGTAGTCGCCGCGCCGGTTGCGGTCGACCTCGGCGCGGATCTTTTCGCGCCGGCGTTCGACCCAGTTCTGCCGCTCGGGGCGCCCGGTGGGGTCGGAAGGTCCAGAAGTCGTCATGGCGCGCCCAGCCTACCGGGCTGGCCGGCCCCGCCGGCGGTCACCACCGCCGGGGCCGGCACACCCGTCACATGCTGGCGATCAGCCGTTCCACCCGCTCGTCGTACGCGCGGAACGGGTCCTTGCAGAGCACGGTGCGCTGCGCCTGGTCGTTGAGCTTCAGGTGCACCCAGTCGACGGTGAAGTCCCGCCGCTTCTCCTGCGCGTGCCGGATGAACTCGCCGCGCAGCCGCGCCCGGGTCGTCTGCGGCGGGGTCTCCTTGGCCTCGAAGATCTCCGGGTCGGTGGCCACCCGGTCGACCTCGCCCCGGCGCTCCAGCAGCCCGTAGAGGCCGCGTCCGCGGCGTACGTCGTGGTAGGCCAGATCCAACTGCGCCACCCGGGGGTGCGACAGCGGCAGGTCGTGCTTGCGCTGGTAGCGCTCGATCAGCCGCAGCTTGCTGACCCAGTCGATCTCCCGGGAGACGGGCTCCAGGTCGCCGGTCTCCACCGCGTTCAGGACTCGGCCCCACAGCTCGACGACCCGCTTGGCGGCCTGGTCGCCGCCCCGGCGCTCGACGAACTCGGTGGCCTTGGCCAGGTATTCCTGCTGGATGTCGAGCGCGCTGACCTCCTTGCCGGAGGCCAACCGCACCTTGCGCCGGCCGGTGATGTCGTGCGAGACCTCGCGGATCGCCCGGATCGGGTTCTCCAGCGACAGGTCGCGCATCACCACCCCGGCCTCGATCATCCGCAGCACGATGTCGGCGGTGCCGACCTTGAGCAGCGTGGTGACCTCGTTCATGTTCGAGTCACCGACGATGACGTGCAGCCGTCGGTACCGCTCGGCGTCGGCGTGCGGCTCGTCGCGGGTGTTGATGATCGGGCGGCTGCGGGTGGTGGCCGAGGAGACGCCCTCCCAGATGTGCTCGGCCCGCTGCGACAGGCAGTAGACCGCGCCGCGCGGGGTCTGCAGGACCTTGCCGGCCCCGCAGATCAACTGCCGGGTCACCAGGAACGGGATGAGCACGTCGGCGAGCCGACCGAACTCGCCGTGCCGGGAGACCAGGTAGTTCTCGTGGCAGCCGTACGAGTTGCCGGCCGAGTCGGTGTTGTTCTTGAACAGGTAGATCTCACCTGCGATGCCCTCGTCGTGCAGCCGCTTCTCCGCGTCGACGAGGAGCCCCTCCAGGATCCGCTCGCCGGCCCGGTCGTGGGCGACCAGGTCGGTCACCGAGTCGCACTCCGGTGTCGCGTACTCCGGGTGCGACCCGACGTCCAGGTAGAGACGGGCCCCGTTGCGCAGGAAGACGTTGCTCGACCGGCCCCAGGACACGACGCGTCGGAACAGATACCGCGCGACCTCGTCCGGGGACAGCCGCCGCTGCCCGCGATAGGTGCAGGTGACGCCGTACTCGGTCTCGAGGCCGAAGATTCGCCGCTCCATGGTGTGACATTAGCCGCCCGGAGGCCCCGTTCGTCACTGTCACACCACAGGTGGTACGTCGGGCGTGGTCACATACCGGTTGAGTGCGACATTCCGTCCGGCCCGAGGCTCGCCACGAACTGCCGGCAGTTGTCGTACTCCGGCAGCATGCCGCGCTCCCGGGCCTGGGCGAGGGTCGGCGCCGCGTCGTCGCGGGCGGACAGCAGCGGGACGTCCGCCGGCCAGTCGATGCCCAACTCCTCGTCCAGCGGGTGCACACCGTGCTCGCCGGTCGGGTTGTACGTGGCCGAGCAGAGGTAGCTCAGCGTCGCGTCGTCGGTCAGCGCGCAGAAGCCGTGCCCGAGGCCCTCGCTGAGGTAGACCGCCCGCCGGTCGGCGTCGTCCAGCCGGACGCCCTCCCACCGGCCGAAGGTCGGCGAGCCCACCCGCAGGTCCACGATCACGTCGAGGACGGCGCCGCGCACGCAGGTGACGTACTTGGCCTGGCCGGGCGGCACGTCGGCGAAGTGGATGCCGCGCACCACGCCGCGCGCCGAGACCGACAGGTTGGCCTGGGCCAGGCGCAGCGGGTGGCCGACCGCCTCGGCGAGCTTGTCGAAGCGGTACCACTCCATGAACATGCCGCGCTGGTCGCCGTGCTGTTGGGGCGTGATCTCCCAGGCGCCCTCGATGCCCAGCTCACGGATCTTCATCGGCCCACCTGCCGGTCGTGCTTCTCGGCCAGCAGACCGATCAGGTAGTCGCCGTAGCCGCTCTTGGTCAGCGGCTCGGCCAGAGCACGCAACTGGTCGTCGTCGATGAGGCCGGCCCGCCAGGCCACCTCCTCGATACAGCCGATCTTCAGCCCCTGCCGCTCCTCGATGACCCGGACGAACTCGCCGGCCTGCATCATCGAGTTGAACGTGCCGGTGTCCAGCCAGGCGGTGCCCCGGTCGAGCACGGTGACGGTCAGCTCGCCGTTCTCCCGGTACGTCTCGTTGATCGCGGTGATCTCCAGCTCGCCCCGGGCGCTGGGGGTGAGCTTGCTGGCGATCTCGACCACCCGGTTGTCGTAGAAGTACAGGCCGGGCACCGCGTAGCGGGACTTCGGCCGGGCCGGCTTCTCCTCGATCGAGAGCACCCGGCCGTCGGCGTCGAAGTCCACCACGCCGTACGCCTCGGGGTTGGCCACCGGGTACGCGAACACCCGACCGCCGACCAGGTCGCCGTGGGCAGCCAGCTGCCGGCCCAGGCCGACGCCGTGGAAGATGTTGTCGCCGAGGATCAGCGCGACCGAGTCGTCGCCGATGAAGTCGGCCCCCAGCACGAACGCCTGTGCGATGCCCTCCGGGCGGGCCTGCGTGACGTACTCCAGCCGCAGCCCGAACTGGCTGCCGTCGCCGAGCAGCCGGCGGAACTGGTCCTGGTCCTCCGGTGTGGTGATCACCAGGATCTCCCGAACCCCGGACATCACCAGGGTGGAGAGGGGATAGTAGATCATCGGCTTGTCGAAGACCGGCATCAGCTGCTTGGACACTGCCCGGGTGATCGGCCAGAGCCGGGAGCCGGTGCCGCCGGCGAGTAGGATTCCGCGCACCGGGGGAGCTTAGCCGCAATCGGCCGCCGGCATGTCGGTGGTCGCCGCCCCCGGCCGGCTCGCCGTTTCGCGTACACTCCTGGACCCGTGAGGATCCTCGTCACCGGCGGTGCCGGCTTCATCGGTTCGGAGTACGTCCGCATGCTGCTGGGCGTGCCTGGTGGCAGCGCCTCGGGCGTGCCCGCGGTCGATCCCGCCGCCGTGACAGTGCTCGACAAGCTGACCTACTCGGGCAACCTGGCGAACCTCGACCCGGTACGCGACGACCCTCGGCTGCGCTTCGTGCAGGGCGACATCTGCGACCCGGCCACGGTCGACGAGGTGGTCGCGGGGCACGACGTGATCGTGCACTTCGCCGCCGAATCGCACGTCGACCGCTCGATCGCCGGCGCCGCGCCGTTCGTCACCACCAACGTGCTGGGCACCCAGACGCTGCTGGACGCCGCCCTGCGGCACGGCACCGCCCGTTTCGTGCACGTCTCCACCGACGAGGTGTACGGCTCGATCGACGAGGGCTCGTGGACTGAGACGTGGCCGCTCGCCCCGAACTCCCCGTACTCGGCCTCGAAGGCCGGCTCGGACCTGCTCGCCCTGGCCTACCACCGCACCCACGGCATGGACGTGGTGGTCACCCGCTGCTCCAACAACTACGGGCCGTACCAGTTCCCGGAGAAGGTCATCCCGCTGTTCGTCACCAACCTGCTCGACGGCGGCACCGTTCCGCTCTACGGCGACGGTGGCAACATCCGCGACTGGCTGCACGTGCACGACCACTGCCGGGGCATCGCGCTGGTCCAGCAGAAGGGCCGCGCCGGCGAGGTCTACAACATCGGCGGCGGCACCGAGCTGACCAACAAGGAGCTCACCGGTCTGCTCCTGGACGCCTGCGGCGCCGGCTGGGACCGGGTCGTCCCGGTCGCGGACCGCAAGGGCCACGACCGGCGCTACTCGCTGGCCATCACCAAGATCAATGAAGAGCTGGGGTACGCCCCGAGCATCGATCTCGCCGACGGCCTGGCGCAGACCGTGCAGTGGTACCGCGACAACCGCGCCTGGTGGGAGCCGTTGAAGGCGGCACCGACCGCATGACCCGACCGCTCGTCCCCGGCGTCGGCCGTACCATCTGGTCCGGCCCGGGCCGTTCGGTGTTCGCGCTGCGTGGCGGGGATTCCGACCGGTTCCGGCCAATCAGCGACGACCTGTCCCCCCGTTCCGCCCTCCGACGGGCGTACAGTCTGCTAGGGCACGGCCGTTGGGCCGCCGCGAGTGTGTCACCCCTCGAGGGCTGGCGCACCACCCTGGTCGCCGCGTTCGCCTCCGCCGCTCCACCCTCCTCGTGGAAGGTCGCATGAAGCTCACCCTCGTCACCGGCTTGACCGGCCTGATATTGCTGGCCACGATCGTCGAGCTGCTGCGCCGCCGGCAGCTCCGCGAGAAGTACGGCATGCTCTGGCTCGGCGTCCTGGTGATCATCATCCCGCTGTCGCTCTTCCCCCGACTGCTGGACAACGTCGCCGAGTTGCTCGGCGTCGCCTCCGGCGTGAGCCTGGTGCTCTTCCTCGGCATCGTCTTCCTGCTGCTGGTCTGCGTGCACCTCAGCTGGGAGGTCAGCGCCCTGGAGGAAGAGACCCGCACCCTGGCCGAAGACTTCGCTCTGCTCCGCGCCGAGATCGACGCGGACCGGGCGGCCCGAGACGAACTGGTGTCGCACGATGGTTAACGGCAAGCGGGTCCTGATCATCATCCCGGCGCTCAACGAGTCCGGCTCGATCGCCGACGTGGTCGGCGAGGTCCGTGGCGAGTTGCCGGGCGTCGACGTGCTCGTCGTCGATGACGGCTCCACCGACCGCACCGCCGACGTCGCCGCCGCGGCCGGCGCCCGGGTCGCCAAGCTCCCCTACAACCTGGGTGTCGGCGGCGCCATGCGGCTGGGCTACCGGTACGCCCGGGACCACGACTACGACGTGGCCATCCAGATCGACGCGGACGGCCAGCACGATCCCCGGTACGTGCCGAAGCTCGTCGACCTGCTCGACGAGACGGATCTGGTGATCGGCGCCCGGTTCGCCGGTGAGGGTGACTACAGCGTCCGCGGCCCCCGCCGCTGGGCCATGGTCATGCTCTCCGGCGTGCTGTCCCGCGTCGCCCGCACCAAGCTCACCGACACCACCTCCGGGTTCCGGGCCGCCAACCGTCGGGTGATCGACATGTTCGCCACCTGGTACCCGGTGGAGTACCTGGGCGACACCGTCGAGACGCTCGTGCACACCGCCCGGCGCGGCTACACCATCCGCCAGGTGCCGGTGGCCATGCGCAAGCGGATGGCCGGCACCCCCAGCCACTCCCCGGCCAAGGCGATGATCTACCTCGGCCGCGCGTTCGCCGTTCTCACGTTGGCGCTCATCCGCAGGTGATCCGGCGGCTCCTGAGTCTGGTCCCACCGGGCACCGTCGCCGTCGGCGCGGGCCTGGCCCTGCTGGGGCTCGCCTCCTACGTTCACCTGGCTGTCGCCGGGCACAGCCTCACCGTGGCGGACTACTCGTCGCTGTCGGTGCTCTGGACGATCGTCTTCACCCTCGGCATCGGCCTGTTCATGCCCGTCGAGCAGGAGGTCGCCCGGCTCGTGGCCGGGCGGCACAGCCAGGGCCTGCCGCCCGGGCCGGTTCTGGCCCGGGGTGCCGCCCTGGCCCTCGGCCTGCTCGTCGTCGTCGTCGCGCTGATCATCGCGGCCCGTGCGCCGCTCACCGACCGGCTCTTCGCCGGCGACAGCCGCATGGTCACCGTGCTGATCGGGTCGCTCGCCGCGCTCGCCGTCGCGCACACCACCCGGGGCGTGCTCTCCGGCCTGCAACTGTTCCCCTGGTACGGCACCCAACTCGGCGTCGACGGCGGTCTGCGCATCGTTCTCGTCGCCGTGCTCGGCCTGACCGGGGTCACCTCCCCCATCTGGTACGGCGCGGTGCTGATCGTCGCGCCACTGATCGGGGTGGCGCTCACCGCCCCGCCGGTGCTGCGGGCCCTCGGCGGTGGCGTCCCGGTGGCCTGGGCGCCGTTGCTGCGCGGCCTCGGCCTGCTCATCGTGTCCAGCCTGCTCTCCCAGGTCGTGGTCAACATCGGCGTGATCAACGTCCGGGTGCTGGACCCGTCCGACGTGGCCACCGCCGGCGCGCTGCTCTCCGCGCTGGTGCTGGTCCGGATCCCGCTGTTCGTCTTCGCCTCGTTGCAGGCCTCCCTGCTACCCGGCCTCGCCACCAGCGCCACCACCGGCGACCTCACCGGTTTCCACAGCCTTCTACGCCGGGCACTGGGGGTGGTCACCGCGCTCGGCCTCACCGGCGCCGTGGTCGCCGTGCTGCTCGGCCCGTGGCTGGTGCAGACCCTCTTCGACGCGCCGGACGTCCTCGGCCACGGCGACTTCGCCTGGCTCGCCGCGGCCACCCTCGCCTACCTGTGGGCGATGGTGCTCGGCCAGGGGTTGCTCGCCCTCGACCGGCACCGGGCGCAGGCAGCAGCGTGGGCCGTCGGCGTGGCGGCGCTGGTCGTCGCCACGCTCGCCCCGGTCTCCACCGCGCTGCGGGTCGAGCTCGGCTACACCATCGGCTCCGTCGTGGTCGCCGCCACCATGATCGTCCTGCTGCGCGCCCGCACCGCCGGCCCGGCCCCCACTCCGGCCCCTCCCCTGGAGGCTGTCACGCCGGGAGTGCCCGGAGGGGCATGACCCCGGTGCCATCCCGGCCTCAGACCGGGTGATCGACTCGCTTTCCTGGAAATCGGGGTGTCCCAGCGCGTCGGATGGCCCGATTTCCAGGAAAGCGAGTCGATCGTGGCCGGGCTGCGCCGAGTGTCGGCGCAGCGTGGGCGTTTTGTCTGGCTTTGGCGCGGGCTGAGCCTGCGCTTGAGGCCGCCGGAAGGTGGATCTGGGTGCGCCCGGGGACGGGGACCGGTGACGCAGCACCGCAGCGGCGGAAACAGATACCCCCTGGGGTATGTTGGATGGAGACAGTAGCGGGGCTTGTACATACCCCCCGGGGTATCATGGCGACGGAGGTGGGTGCGGCATGGAGATGGGTCCGATCATGCTGAAGGACGCGCTGACCCGACTGAAGCGGGCACAGGGGCAACTCGGCGCCGTGATCGCGATGATCGAGAACGGTGACGACTGCAAGCGGGTCCTCACCCAACTGGCGGCCGTGTCCAGCGCTGTCGACCGAGCGGGTTTCAAGATCATCGCCACCGGCATGCGAGAGTGCCAGGCTGCCCGCGGGCGCGGCGAGGAGCCGCCGATGAGCGAGGAAGAACTCGAGAAGCTGTTCCTGGCCCTCTCCTGACCTACGGAGACGGGGGGACGACCGGTGCATTCCAGGTCCCCCGGGGTATCCGCTGGCGAATGCCGCCCGCGCGACAGGGGTTGAAGGAGCCGCACCGGCACGGCGCGATGGGGGCACAACGCCCAACCGGCTCGCCGCTGGATCAAACGTGCCGGTCGACGCAGCCGCCGCCCCCGTGGGGACGCCCGCCCTGGCGACGGTGTGCCACTGCGGTGGGCTGGTCGCCGTACACCCGCTGGCTGACGACGGACACCAGCGCTGGCTGACCGATCGCCCCGAGACCGGCCGCTTACCTAATTACCGCAACCGAACGAGGAGGCAGCGCAGTGACTGACCTGAGCGTGGAGGTCGTGACGACCTCGTCCCTGGGCGACCGCAGCTACCTCGCCCACGACGGCCAGGTGGCGATCGTGGTCGATCCGCAGCGGGACATCGACCGCATCCTGACCCTGGCCGGCAGTCTCGGCGTACGCGTCACCCACGTCGCCGAGACGCACCTGCACAACGACTACGTCTCCGGAGGGCTCGCCCTCGCCCGGTTGACCGGCGCGACCTACCTGGTCGCGGCCGATGACCAGGTCGACTTCGAGCGGCGGCCCGTCACCGACGGCGACACGATCCAGGTCTCGGCGCGGATGAACCTGCGTGTCGTGGCCACCCCCGGGCACACCTTCCACCATCTGTCCTACGTCCTCGACGACGACAACGGGCCTGTCGGTGTGTTCACCGGCGGATCCCTGCTGTTCGGCACCACCGGGCGCACCGACCTGCTCGGCGAGCAGCACGCCCACACCCTCGCCGAACACCAGCACGCCTCCGCGCGCCGGCTGGCCGATCTGCTGCCCGACGGCGCCCACGTGTGGCCCACCCACGGCTTCGGCAGCTTCTGCTCCGCCACCCAGGCCGACGCCCCCGAGTCGACCATCGGCCGGGAACGCACCGCCAACCCGGCGCTGCGCCTGGAGACCGACGACTTCGTCCAGCAGACCCTCGCCGGGCTCGACGCGTACCCGGCCTACTACGCGCACATGGGTGCCCGCAACACCGCCGGCGCCGACCTGATCGACCTCACCCCGGTCGCCGTCGCCGACCCGGCCGCGCTGGCCCAGCGGATCGCCGACGGGGAGTGGGTGGTCGACCTGCGCTCGCGCAAGGCGTTCGCGCAGCGGCACCTCACCGGCACCCTGAGCTTCGGCCTCGACGGCCCGATGTCGACCTGGCTGGGCTGGATGGCCCCGTGGGGTGCGCCGATCACGCTGCTCGGCGACAGCGAACAGCAGGTCGCCGACGCGCAGCGGGAACTGGCCCGCATCGGCATCGACCGGCCCGCCGCCGCGGCCACAGGCAGCCCCGAGCAGTGGGCCGCGGGCGACGACACCCGGCTGACCGTTCTCACCACGGCGACCTTCGCCGATCTCGCCGCCGCCCGCGCCGAGACCCCGCCACACGGCCTGCCCGCCGTCGACGTGCTGCTCGACGTACGGATGACAAACGAATGGCGCACCGGGCACATCGACGGCGCGGTCCACATCCCGCTGCCCGACCTGCCGCACCGCCTCACCGACGTGCCAACCGGCACGGTGTGGGTGCACTGCGGCTCCGGCTACCGCGCCGCGGCCGCCACCAGCCTGCTACAACGCGCCGGCCGCCAGGTCGTGCACATCGATGACGCCTACACCGCCGCCGCCGACGCCGGCCTGCCCACCGTCCCCGGAAACTGAATCAGGAGCACCCGCACCACATGACCACGCCCACCCGCACCCCAGCCAGCCTCGACGTCCCCGCCCTGCAACACCTGATCGCCACCGGCAACGCGCCCCGACTGATCGACGTGCGCACCCCGGCCGAGTTCGAGAGCGCGCACATCCCCGGCTCCTACAACGTGCCCCTGGACCTGCTGCGCGAACACCGCGACGAACTCCGCGCCCACCTCGACGAGCAGGTCGTGCTCGTCTGCCGCTCCGGGCAGCGCGCCGCCCAGGCCGAACAGGCCCTCACCAGCGCGGGCCTGCCGCACCTGCGGGTGCTCACCGGCGGCATCACCGCCTGGCAGGCCGCTCGCGCTCCGGTCACCACCGGCACCCCTCGTTGGGACCTGGAGCGGCAGGTACGCCTCGTCGCCGGCAGCATCGTCCTGGCCGCCGTACTCGTCAGCACCCTGGTCGAGCCGGCCAAGTGGATCGCCGCGTTCGTCGGCGCCGGCCTCACCGTCGCCGCGCTCACCAACACCTGCGCCATGGGCATGCTGCTGGCGAAACTGCCGTACAACCGGGGCCCCCGCACCAACCTCGACCAGGTCGCCAGCACCCTCGCCGCGGACCAGCGGTAACTCGATGCGCTGCCGGTATGGCACACGCTTCCGGCCGGCCGGTACCGTCCGGCCGGAAGCAGGCGCCGCATGATCGCCGCGATCGGGTTCGGCGTCCTCATCGGCCTGCTGCTCGGCCTGCTCGGCGGCGGTGGCTCGATCCTGGCCGTCCCCGCCCTCGTCTACGGCGCCGGCCTCACCCTTGCCGCCGCCGTACCCACCTCACTGCTCGTGGTCGGCATCTCGTCCGCGACCGCCCTGCTCCCCCGGCTGCGCGCTGGCCTGGTGCGGTGGCGGCTGGCCGCCATCATCGGCGGCACCGGCGCCGCCGCCACCTTCGCTGGCGCCGCCGTCAACCGGCTCCTGGACCCCGGCGTCGTCCTCGCCGGCTTCGCCGTCCTCATGGTCATCGCCGGCGTACGGATGCTGCGCGACACCGTCGACTCCGGCGGCGACTGCGCGCTGCCCAACGGCGGCGTCAACTGGCGCGGCTGCCTCCCCAAAGCGGTCGGGGCCGGGCTCACCGTCGGCTTCCTGACCGGCCTGTTCGGTGTCGGCGGCGGCTTCCTCATCATCCCCGCCCTCGTCCTCATGCTGGGGCTGAGCATGCCGGCCGCCGTCGCCACCTCACTGGCCATCATCGTCGTCAACTCCGCCGCCGGGTTCGCCGCCCACGCCGGCGATGCCACCATCGACTACGGCATCACCACGGCCTTCACCGCCGCCGCCATCACCGGCTCACTGGCCGCTGGCCGGATCGCCACCCGGCTGCCCACCCACCGGCTGCAACGCGCCTTCGCCTGGCTCGTCTTCGCCGTCGCGGCGTTCGTCGCCACCCAGGCGATCGTCAACCCCGCTGCGGCCTGATCCACGGTTCGCCGGAGGTTCGGCGGCGGCGGTGTGTGCCGCACCGCCGGCCGCTACTTGCCGTCGGCCGGCTTGTCCTCCAGGTCAGCGGAGCCCGCCGACGTCGTCGGCTTGTGCGACTCCGTCGCCGGCACCGTCGGCGTGTCCGGGCCGCCCGCCTCGCCGGGCTGCTCGGCGGCGGCGACATCGCCATCCAGCAGCGCCGTCAGGGCCGCGCCGGTGATCCGCCGGAACGTACGGCCCACCCGCTGGCGGTCCAGCACCGCCACCTCGAGCTGGTTGGCGGCGATCGTCCGGGCCGCGCCACCCTCTCCGCCGACGGCGCTCAACGCCTGCACCGCCACGCGGGCCGCCTCGGCGAGGGACATGTCGGGGCGGTGCTGCGACTTCAGCACACCGGTGATGGCCTCGGCCTGGCCACCCATGGCCATCCGCCCCGGCTCGTCGTTGACCGAGCCGTCGTAGGTGAGCCGGTACAGCTCGTCCTCCTCGGCGGTGGCCCCGACCTCCGCCACGCAGATCTCCACCTCGAACGGCTTCGACTGCTCGGTGAAGATCGCACCGAGGGTCTGCGCGAAGGCGTTCGCCAGCGCGCGGCCGGTGACGTCACGCCGGTCGTAGCTGAGCCCGTTGAGGTCGGCCATCCGCACACCGGCCCGGCGCAGATTCTCGAACTCGTTGTAGCGGCCGACCGCGGCGAAGCCGATCCGGTCGTAGATCTCGCTGACCTTGTGCAGGGCACTGGAGAGGTTCTCCGCGACGAAGAGCACGCCGCCGGAGTAGCTGAGGACCACCGCGCTGCGGCCCCGAGCGATGCCCTTGCGGGCCAACTCGGAACGGTCGCGCATGATCTGTTCGGGCGAGGCGTAGAACTGCATGGCCACGGCGGCGGTTCTCCTTACGGCGCTGTGCTGACGACTGCTGACGGGTGGGGGTGGACGGGGCTCAACCGCCCGGGTTCTCCATCCGGCCACTGACCACACCTTCGGCGATCGCCGCCGTCTCGGGGTCGGTCAGCCGGCGGGTGCCCTCGGCGGTGGCGGTCATCACCACCGGATAGATCCGGCGGGTCAGGTCAGGTCCGCCGGTCGCGGTGTCGTCGTCGGCCGCGTCGTAGAGCGCCTCGACCGCGAGCCGGGTCGCGTCCTCGACGGACAGGCCAGCCCGGAAACGCTTCTTCAGGGCCGACTTCGCGAAGAGCGAACCGGAGCCGATCGCGTCGTAGCCGGTCTCCTCGTACGGGCCGCCGGTGACGTCGAAGCTGAAGATCCGCCCGGCCTTCGCCGGGTCGGCGGCGGCCAGGTCGAAGCCGGCGAACAGCGGCACCACCGCGAGGCCCTGCATGGCCGCGCCCAGGTTGCCCCGGATCATCGAGGCCAGCCGGTTGGCCTTGCCGTCGAGCGAGAGCATCGCGCCCTCGATCTTCTCGTAGTGCTCCAGCTCCACCTGGAACAGTCGCATCAGCTCGATGCCGATGCCCGCGGTGCCCGCGATGCCGACCAGCGAGTACGCGTCGGCGGGGTGCACCTTCTCGATGTCGCGCTGGGCGATCAGGTTGCCCATGGTGGCCCGACGGTCGCCGGCCATCACCACACCATCGGCGGCCGCGATGGCCACGATGGTTGTCGCGTGCGGCGCCAGGTCGGCGGCCATGCCCGGCGGCAGCGGTCGCCGACCGGGCAGCATCTCGGGGGCCACCCGGCTCAGAAACGTGGTGAAGGAGGACGTCCCCGCGTTGGTGAACACATCTGGTAGACGCCCGGATGGATCAAAGCCCGCTGCCACGTGGTTCCTCTCAGGTACGTGATCGCCCTGGCCAGCCTCATGGGACTGTCACGGAACTGGCCAAGACCACCGTTGCAGTTGAAGCAGAGTATCCCGCGCACCCATCCGGTGCGATGATCGTGGTCCAGATGTTCCGGATCGGGGTGCTGACAGATGGCGCAGACGCCGCCCTGCTCGGCCAGGAGCTCCTGAAACTCCTTCTCCCCCACGCCGTACCGCCGCCGCAGGTGGTACTCGCGATTGCCGCCGTACAGCCGCTCTTTGGTTTCCCTGGTCTTGGTGTTGTGGCAAGGCTTGCAGTAGGTGGCATAACCGGAGGCATCCGCCCGGTTGTGCGGGAAGGAATCGAACGGCTTGACCGCGTTGCAGGCCGGACAGAACTTGTGCCCCTCCGGCACGACACGACCTTCGCGCACTTCACGGTCGAACTTCGCCCTTACCCGACGCGCGTAGCTTGCCTTGGACCGCTCGTTGAAGCAGGGCTTGCAGTAGCTACCCCGCCCACCCGGTCTCTTGGAACTCGCACAGAACTCATCGAGCGCCTTCCACTCACTGCAATCTCGGCAGCGACGAAGCCCGTCTCGATCATCGCTCGCTTGACCCATGTCCGAATTGACCCTATATGCTCACTCACCTCCCTTTTGTACGTAACCTCGCACGAACTCCTCGGCGTTCTCTTCGAGGACAGAGTCGATCTCGTCCAGGAGGTCGTCGACATCCTCGGTGATCTCGGCGTGCCGCTCGGCCACCTCGGGGTTGGCCTCGGTGGTGACGTCCTCGATCTCCTCGCCCTGGCGGGACTTGCCGGACTGCGACTGGCCGCCGCTGTCATGAGTGGCCATTGCTGCCTCCTCCACGATCGTCTGCGATGAACTTACCTCGCTGGGGGGACGAAAAGCCCGCCGCGCGCCGGGTTACGGCACACGACGGGCATCCGGACGCGGGTTCAGCCCCCGGTCAGCGTCTCCAGCAGGTCCTTGGCGCTGGCGCACCTGTCGAACAGCGCCCCGACGTGCGCGCGGGTGCCCCGCTCCGGCTCCATCATCGGCACCCGGACCAGCGACTCCCGGCCCACGTCGAAGATCACTGAATCCCAGCTGGCGGCGACCACCTCGGAGGCGTACTGGGCGAGGCAGCGGCCACGGAAGTAGGCCCGGGTGTCCTCCGGAGGCTCGGTCATCGCGCTGCGGGTCTCGTCGTCGGTGAGCAGCGTCTTCATCGCCCCCCGCGAGACCAGCCGGTGGTAGAGGCCCTTCTCCGGCCGTACGTCGGAGTACTGCAGGTCGACGAGCTGGAGCTTGTGCGAGCCCCAGCCGAGCTTCTCCCGCTCGCGGTAACCCTCCAGCAGCCGCAGCTTGGCCACCCAGTCCAGCTCGTCGGCGCAGAGCATCGGGTCCCGGCCGAGCCGGTCCAGGACGCCCTCCCAGCGGTCGAGCACGTCGGCGGTCTGCTCGTCGACGTCGGTGCCGTAGCGGTCGTCGACAAAGGACCGCACCCGCTCCAGGTACGCCCACTGCAGGTCGAGGGCGGTGAGCCGGCGCCCGTCGCGCAGTCGCATCCGGTGCGTCAGGGAGGGATCGTGGCTGACCGCGCGCAGCTCGCTGACCGGGTCGGCGATGCCGAGGTCGGCGGGGAGCGCCTTCTCCTCGATCATGGTGAGGATCAGCGCGGTGGTGCCGACCTTGAGGTACGTGGAGATCTCGGAGAGGTTGGCGTCGCCGATGATGACGTGCAGCCGACGGTACTTGTCGGCGTCGGCGTGCGGCTCGTCGCGGGTGTTGATGATCGGCCGCTTGAGCGTGGTCTCCAGACCCACCTCGACCTCGAAGAAGTCGGCGCGCTGGGAGATCTGGAAGCCGCTCTGCCCGCCGTCCTGCCCGATGCCGACGCGGCCGGCGCCGCAGACGATCTGCCGGGTGACGAAGAACGGCGTCAGGTACGCCACGATGTCGGCGAACGGCGTCTGCCGGCGCATCAGGTAGTTCTCGTGGGCGCCGTAGCTGGCGCCCTTGTTGTCGGTGTTGTTCTTATAGAGGTGGATCGGCTGGGTACCGGGGATGGTGGCGGCCCGGCGGGACGCCTCGGCCATCACTCGCTCGCCGGCCTTGTCCCAGCGCACGATGTCCCGGGGGGTGGTGACCTCGGGGGTGGAGTATTCGGGGTGGGCGTGGTCCACGTAGAGCCGGGCGCCGTTGGTGAGTATCACGTTGGCCAGGCCGAGGTCCTCGTCCGCGAGGGCCTCGGCGGGGTCGTAGGCGGCCCCGGAGTAGGTGAAGCCGCGGGCGTCGCGCAGCGGCGACTCCTCCTCGTAGTCCCAGCGGGCGCGCCCGCCCCGGTTGAGCTCGGGCCGGGCCCCGTAGGCGTTGACCACCTGGGACGAGGTGACCATCGGGTTGGCTCCGGCCTGGCCGGGCACGGAGATGCCGTACTCGACCTCGGTGCCCATGATCCGTCTTACGCTCATCGACCTACCCGCTTCGCTCGCCCGACCAGTCCCCCGTCACGTCGAGCGTAGTCCGACAGTTCGGGGACGGGGGCGCGCCGGTGCAGCGGGTTTCCCGGTGTCGCCGCGTCAGTGCTTGATGATCATGGGTACGGTGCTGACCCGGGCGCGGAGTTCGGGGTGTGTGGTCAGCAGTTGGTCGACGCGTCGCTGCGCGGCCGGATCGCTGATCAGCAGCCGGATCGGGCCCCTCGTCCCGCGCAGGATCTCGCTTGTGCGCTCGGGTTCCTCGAACATCGGCAGGTAGACAGCCGGTTCGGTCTGCGCGGTCGTGTCCTGCAGGGCGGAGAGGCAGATCGTCTCGGCGTAGCCGCGGTAGCCGGTGCGATCCAGGATCACGGTCACGGTGCCCGGTTCGGCCGGGTGGCGGCGGTACGCGGCGGCGCAGACCTTGCCCACTCTCGACGGTTTGTCGACGCCGTACCCGACCCAGAGTTGGGTCCAGCTCTGCTTGTCGACCACGAGCAGGCTGGCGCTCCAGCCGGTGAGCCCGCAGAGGGTCACGACGGTGAGCACGGCCAGGGCTGCGGCGAGCGCCGGAATCGCGGCGGCCCGGACCGGTGCCGACCGGACGGCACCGGACGGGACGGGCAGCAGTCGGACCAGGGCGGCGCTGCCGACGATCAGCAGCACGGTGGCGAGGTGGACGCCCTTCATGAAGTAGTACGCGGGCTCGACGCCGGTGAGGACGTTGACCAGGGCGATGGAGAGCGCGAACCCGACGGCCACCAGCACGGCGGCGAGGTGCCGGCGCCAGGCCCGGTCGGCGCGGCGGGCCTGGATCGCCAGGGCGATCAGCACGATCGGGGTGAGGCCGAGCAGAGCCCGCCACGCCTCGGCGAGCTCCCGGCCGGCCTTCGCGTCGAGCGCCTCGGTCTGACCCGCGCCGAGCACTCCGACCAGCAGGGGCAGGGGCGCGAGCAGGGCGGTCACCAGGCCAACGGTGAGCAGCGTCCGGCGGACCCGGGGCAACTCCCGGCGGTGCCCGATCAACCAGCCGAGCACCAGCAGCCCGGCCGGCGGAAGGTACAGGTAGTAGGTGAAGCCGATCCCGGTGAGCAGGGCGCCGAGCAGGACGAGTTGTTCACGGTTGCCGGCCAGCGGGCGTACGACCAGGGCGGCCAGCGCCACCGCGAGGGCGAGCCCGAGCACCTCACTGGGGTAGCCGGCGATCAGCAGCCGGGGCATCTGGCTGCCGAGGAACAGCGCGGCGACCACAACCGTCAGAACGACCCGGTGCAGGGGGTGCGACGGGCCGGGCAGCCGTTGGGCGGCCCAGAGCAGGGTGAACACGAGCAGGCCGACGGTGGCCAGGCACCACCACCCGTAGTGGGTGAGGCTGCTGACCCCGCTGGGCGTGCCGGCGGCCGAGCGCAGGTTCGCGTCGAGCAGCGCGGTGGTCAGGTGCCAGCCCTGCGGGTAGCGGGTGAGCAGGGAGACGATGTCCTCGCGGGCGGCGGCCGGGTCGAGGAAGACGTACCCGCCGAGCCGGCCGACGGCGTCGACGAGGGCCGCGTGGCGGAAGTTGTCCTCGCCGAGGCCGAGCAGGCTGAGGTGCCCGGCGAGGGTGCGGGCACGCAGCCAGGGCAGGGCGAGGTAGCCGACGACGGCGATGGAACCGACGATCGGCAGCAGGTCGGTCCAGCCGGGGCGGGGCAGGGTGGGGCGTCGGCCGGTGGCCGCCGCGGTGAGGGTGAGGACGGTGAGCGCCGTGCCGCCGACCGCGACCGGGTGCAGCCCCCAGGGCCAGACCGTGAAGAGCAGGCCGGCGGCGGTGCTGGCGCCGACGAGCAGCAGCACGGCGAGCATCAGCCGGTCGAGCAGGGTGCGGCCGCCGCGCAGCAGACTGGCCGTGGCCAGCAGCACCAGCGGGGGCAGCAGCCAGGCCAGGTGCAGGGGGTACGTCGCCGCAGGCACCAACCAGGCCGCCGCCAGTGCGACGAGGAGCCGGCGGTACGGGCGGGCGGGCGACGGGTTGCCCGGGTCGACCGCCGGACGTGCGGACGGGTCGGTGACGGTGAGCTCGGACGGCACGCGGATCCTCGACGATTCGGAGAGTGGGAACACCACAGCGTATCGGTCATATGGGTACGCGTGGGGGCCGGCGCGTCGAGGGGCGACCGGTGAGGCCCGGGACGCGTCGCGTCCCGGGCCTCGGTGGTGTTACCGCTGGCTCAGAGGTACTGGCCGGTGTTGCTGGCGGTCTCGATCGACCGGCCGGCCTCGGCGCCCTTGCCGCCGGAGACGAGCGTGCGGATGTAGACGATCCGCTCGCCCTTCTTGCCGGAGATGCGGGCCCAGTCGTCGGGGTTGGTGGTGTTGGGCAGGTCCTCGTTCTCGCGGAACTCGTCGACGCAGGCGTCGAGCAGGTGCTGCAGGCGCAGCCCCTTGCGACCGGAGGTGAGGAACTCCTTGATGGCCATCTTCTTGCTCCGGTCGACGATGTTCTGGATCATCGCGCCGGAGTTGAAGTCCTTGAAGTAGAGGACTTCCTTGTCACCGTTGGCGTAGGTGACCTCGAGGAAGCGGTTCTCCTCGGTTTCGGAGTACATCCGCAGCACCACGGCGTCGATCATCGCCGCGACGGTGGCCTGGGGGTCGGCTCCGTGCTCGGCGAGGTCGTCCGGGTGCAGCGGCAGCCCGGAGAGGATGTACTTGGAGAAGATGTCCTTCGCCGCCTCGGCGTCCGGCCGCTCGATCTTGATCTTCACGTCGAGCCGACCGGGGCGCAGGATCGCCGGGTCGATCATGTCTTCCCGGTTGGAGGCGCCGATGACGATGACGTTCTCCAGCCCCTCCACGCCGTCGATCTCGCTGAGCAACTGAGGGACGATGGTGTTCTCCACGTCGGAGGAGACACCGGAGCCACGGGTCCGGAAGATCGAGTCCATCTCGTCGAAGAACACGATCACCGGGGTGCCCTCGCCGGCCTTCTCCCGAGCCCGCTGGAAGATCAGCCGGATGTGCCGCTCGGTCTCGCCGACGTACTTGTTGAGCAGCTCCGGGCCCTTGATGTTGAGGAAGAAGCTGGTGTGCTTCTCCTTGCCCTGCCGCTCGGCGATCTTCTTGGCCAACGAGTTGGCCACCGCCTTGGCGATCAGCGTCTTGCCGCAGCCGGGCGGGCCGTAGAGCAGGATGCCCTTGGGCGGACGGAGCTGGTGCTCGCGGAACAGGTCCGCATGCAGGAAGGGCAGCTCCACCGCGTCGCGGATCTGCTCGATCTGCGACTGGAGGCCACCGATGTCGCCGTAGTCGACGTCGGGCACCTCCTCCAGGACCAGCTCCTCGACCTCGCTCTTCGGGATCCGCTCGTACGCGTACGCCGAGCGGGGCTCGATCATGAGCGAGTCGCCGGCCCGGATCGCCGAGCCGATGAGCGTCTCGGCGAGGTGCACGATGCGCTCCTCGTCCGAGTGGGAGACCACCAGCGCCCGGTCACCCGGCCCGCCGTTCGGTCCCTCCAGGATCTCCTTGAGCATCACCACCTCGCCGACCCGCTCGTACCCGAACGCGTCGACGATGTTGAGCGCGTCGTTGAGCAGGACCTCCTGGCCACGACGCAGCTCGGCCACGTCCAACGAGGGCGAGACGGCGACCCGCAGCTTGCGGCCGCCGGTGAAGACGTCCACCGTCCCGTCGTCGTGCTTGGCCAGGAAGACGCCGTAGCCACTCGGCGGTTGCGCGAGGCGGTCGATCTCCTCCTTGAGCGTAACGATCTGCGTGCGAGCCTCCTTGAGGGTGCTCACCAGCCGGTCGTTGTTCTCGGTCAGCCGCGCCAACTGTGCCTGGGTGGCCGCCAGCCGCTCTTCGAGCTGCCGGACGTGTCGGGGGCTTTCGGTCAACTTACGCCGCACCAGAGCGAGTTCCTCCTGAAGGAACGCGACCTGCGTGGAGAGATCGTGGGCTTCCTTCTCCCACCGTGCGGCGCGCGAGTCCGCGTCGTCGCTGCGTGCTGCCACGTCCCACCTCCCCGGGGGGCTTGAACGTTCTGAGCTAACACTAGCCGCTATGAGCCCGATTCGGTCCCACGCAACACCCTCGTCACTGAACCTTGATCGCCAAGGGGTGGTCTGCGGGGTCGGTACCGGCGTTCGGGTACCGTCGGGTGGTGGCACGGGAGAACATGGGGGGTGCACCAATGGCCGAGGTCGCGACCGATCAGTTGCAGGTCTGGGTGGACCAGGATCTCTGCACGGGCGACGGGCTCTGTGTGCAGTACGCGCCGGAGGTCTTCGAGTTCGACATCGACGGTCTGGCCTACGTCAAGGGCGCCGACGGTGAGCTTCGGATGGCGCCGGGCAGCCGGGTCGACGTGCCCGAGCACCTGCGACTCGAAGTGATCGACTCCGCGAAGGAGTGCCCGGGCGACTGCATCCACGTGGTCCGCGGCGACGGCGTCGAGGTCGCCGGCCCGGACGCCGAGGACGACTGAGCCAGGCCGGCCGGGCCGCGTGGCCCGGCCGGACCCGAAAGGGGTACGCCTCAGAGCATGGGGCGGCCGACCACCGAGGCGACCAGCCGGGCGAACTCTTCCAACCGGGCGATCTGCCCGGCCCCGCCGTCGTCGAGGGTCTTGCCGAAGCGCAGCGCGTCGTGTCGCGGCGTGCCGGTCATGTCCTCGCTCGGCGGCGCCTCGTCCAGCGAGGTGAGCAGCAGGTACACATCGATGCTGTCGACCCGGATCTCGCCGCTGTCGAGGCGGTTGAGCCGCCGCCGACAGCCGACCTCGGTCACGGTGGAGACCGGCACGACCCGCAGCGACGAGGTCATCGACCCCGGTGGCCCCTCCCCCGGCGGCACGTCCTCGCCGTGCCAGAGGATCAGCCGGCTGCCGTCGCAGACGACGACCTCCTGCCACACGCCGTTGACCTCGTTGACGAAGCGTTCCAGGGTGAAGCCGAGCACCGAGGCGCCCCGCAGCACCCCGCCCAGCGCCTCCAGGGCGACGTCCGGGTCGCGCAGGTAGGCCCGCGCCGCCGACTCCAGGTCCTGGTAGGGAGACCAGTCCGGAAACACCGCGGGGAGGTCACCGCCGCCGTAGCCCGGTCGGCTCATGCCGCCGCCTCCCCCCGGTCACCGGCGCCCTGCTCGATGGTCACGGCCTGTCCATCTCCCCCGGCGCGTCGGGCTGCACACCTGCCGCCTGGGCGGCGGCAGCCTGTCGGGCCGCCTCCGCCTCGCGCAGGTCCTGGCGGCGCTGCGCGTACGCCTCGGTGCCCTTGCTGGGCTTGCGCCGACGCGGCGGCGCGGTGACACCCGGGGCGAGCTTGCGCGCGGAGACCAGGAACGCGGTGTGCGCGATCATCCGGTGGTCCGGACGGACGGCGAGGCCCTCGGCGTGCCAGTCGCGCACCAGCGACTCCCAGGCGCGCGGCTCGGTCCAGCCGCCGCGCTCACGCAGCGCCTCGACCAGCTCGGAGAGCTGGGGCGTGGTGGCCACATAGCCGATGAACACGCCGCCGGGCACCAACGCCCGCTCGACCATGTCGAGGGTCTCCCAGGGGGTGAGCATGTCCAGGATGATCCGGTCGAAGCCGGTCTCCTGGCACTGTGCGACGTCGCCGACGTGCAGCTGCCACGCCGGGTGCGGCCCGTTGAAGAAGGCCTCGACGTTGCGCTTGGCGATCTGGGCGAAGTCGTCGCGCAGCTCGAACGAGTGCAGCTCGCCCTCGCTGCCGACGGCCCGCAGCAGGGAGCAGCTGAGCGCGCCCGAGCCGGCGCCGGCTTCCAGGACCTTCGCGCCGGGAAAGATGTCGCCCATCGCGACGATCTGCGCCGAGTCCTTCGGGTAGATCACCTGAGCGCCGCGCGGCATGGACAGCACGTAGTCCGAGAGCAACGGTCGCAGCGCGAGGAAGGCCGTGCCGCCGCCGGTGGTGGTCACCACACTGCCGTCGGGCAGCCCGATCAGCGCGTCGTGCGCCAGGATGCCGCGATGGGTGTGGAACTCCTTGCCGGGCTCCAGCGTCACGGTGTGCATCCGCCCCTTCGGGTCGGTCAACTGCACCCGGTCGCCGGGCCGGAACGGGCCACGGTGCACGGGTGTCAGCGCCGGGGTGGCGGCGTCGGCTCCGACGGTGGAGGGAGTTGCGGTCACGATGTCATCTTCCGGTTGGGTTCGAGGAGCTGCGCCAGATCGGCGATGTGCAGAATGCCGACGACATCTTCGCCTGCCGTCACCACGTACTGCGCGGCCGGGTGGGTCTGCACGGCCTCCATCACCCGCTCCCCGTCGAGCCCGACCGGCAGGGTCGGGAGCGTGCCCAGTGACCGGGCGACGGCGTCCACCGCCAGCCACGGGCGACGCTCGGCGGGCACGGCCGCGGCGGCGGCCGGGTCGACCAGCGCGACCGGGCGGCCGGTGGAGTCGGTGACCAGCAGCGCGGCGGCGGGTTGCCCGCCCTCGTCGCGGCGCCGCTGGGCCTCGGACAGCGGTGTGCCGGAGGCCACCGGCCAGGCCGGCCGCGCCAGCCGGGACAGGTCGATCAGCGGGAACCGGCGGCTGACCCGGGCTGCCCTGATCGACTGCCCGGCGCCCCGCCAGAGGGTGACGGCGACGAGCAGCATCAGCGGCAGCGCCAACGGCGCCAGATAGTCGGCCAGGGTGAGCAGCAGGACCAGGGCGGCGGTGCCGACGGCGACCACGCGACCCGCCCAGCCGGCGACCTCGGTGCCGCGGTGCCGGTCGCGGGTCAGGCCCCACACGGCGGCGCGCAGCGCCCGGCCGCCGTCCAGCGGCAGCCCGGGCAGGATGTTGAAGAGCGCGACGATGACGTTGCTCAGCGCGAGTTGGAAGGCGAGTTGGTGCGCCACCGTGCCCTGCGGCAGGGCGAGGGTGGCGGCCACCGCGAGGACGGCGAGCACCGCGGAGACCGCCGGACCGGCCAGCGAGACCAGCAGGTCGACCCGGGGTGTCGGGGCGTCCCGGTCCATCTCGGTGTACCCGCCGAGCAGTTCCAGGGTGATCCCGCGCACACCGATGCCGTAGCGTCGGGCGGTGAGCGCGTGGCCCAGCTCGTGCAGCAGCACCGAGCCGAGCAGCGACACCACGAACCCGAAGCCGATCAGATAGCCGCTGATCTGCGGCAGAGCCAGCTGCCGGCGGGCGAACTCGGCGTAGAGCACGGCGACCAGCACGGCGAGCAGGACCATCGAGGCGTTGAGGTGCAGCGGCACCCCGAACACCCGCCCCACGCTCAGGCCGGGACGCCGGTCGGGTCGGCGCGGCGGCCGGGATGTCTGCTCCATCGCAACGATGCTACGGACCGGCGGCGGGCGGGGCGGGCGGCGGTCGGTGTCATACCGGTGCCCTACCCTTTGCGAATATGACGGCGGAACCGGTCACCACCCCCAAGCCCCCCTTCCCGGCACAGACGCCGCCGACGGTGCGGGCGTCGCTGTCCCCGTCGCGGGCGGCGGATTTCAAGACGTGTCCGCTGCTCTACCGGTTCCGCAGCATCGACCGGCTGCCCGAGCGGACGACCGTCGAGCAGGCCCGGGGCACCCTGGTGCACGCCGTGCTGGAGCGGCTGTTCGACCTGCCCGCGCAGGGCCGCACGCCGACCGCGGCCGGTGACCTGGTGGCCCCTCAGTGGGACCGGCTGGTCACCGAGCAACCGGAGCTGGCCGGGATCTTCGACGGCGCCGAGCCGGCCGGTCCGGTGGAGTTCCTGCGCTCGGCGGCGGGGCTGCTGGAGGGTTACTTCGCGGTGGAGGATCCGACCCGACTGGAGCCGGCCGAGCGAGAGAGCCTGATCTCCGCGGTGGTCGACGACGAGCTGCTGATCCGGGGCTACCTCGACCGCCTGGACGTCGCTCCGGACGGCGCGCTGCGGGTGGTCGACTACAAGACCGGTGGCGCCCCGCGCGAGGCGTTCGAGGCGCGGGCGCTGTTCCAGCTGAAGTTCTACGCCCTGGTGCTGTGGCGTACCCGGGGGGTCGTGCCCAAGGTGCTGCGGCTGCTCTACCTGCGCGACGCCGAGGTGTTGGATTACACGCCCGACGCCGACGAGCTGGTTCGCTTCGAGCGCACGGTGGTGGCGTTGTGGCGGGCGATCGAGCAGGCCACCGCCCGGCAGGATTTCCGGCCCCGGCCGAGTCGGCTCTGCGACTGGTGCAGCCACCAGGCGCTGTGCCCCAGCTTCGGGGGCACTCCGCCGCCGTTCCCGGTGGCGCTGGCCGCCCCCGATCCGCTGCGGGACGCCCGGTCCGCGCCGGTGACGCCCGGCGCCGACGAGTGACAGCCGGACGCGGCGCTCCGAGCCCGACGCGGTAATCCCGGCGCGCTGATCCCAGCGCGGTGACCCCGGGCGGCCCCCGGCCCTCTCGCCCACCCCCGGGGCGGGCGCCTCAGCACGCGCCGCCGCCGGCGTCCCGACCGGAGCTGCGCCGCGCCGGTCGGGACGCCGGCGGCGGCTGGCCTCTACCGTGGTCCGCGACGCACTGGTACGGCTACGCGACGATGACCGGTGCGGCACCTGGCGTCGGCGCGGAAACGGGAGACGAGATGACCGATCGGGTGGCTCCGGTGCGGCCGGTGCGGATCCTGCTCGCCGATGACCAGCCGCTGTTGCGCACCGGGTTCCGCATGGTGCTGGGCGCCGAGCACGACCTGGACGTGGTCGCGGAGGCCGGCGACGGCCTGGAGGCGGTGGAGCTGTCCCGCCGGCTCCTGCCCGACGTGGTGCTGATGGACATCCGGATGCCCCGGATGGACGGGATCGCCGCGACCAAGGCCATCGTCGACTCCCGGCTGCCGGTTCGGGTGCTGGTGCTCACCACCTTCGACCTGGACGAGTACGTGGTGGGCGCGGTGCGCGCCGGCGCCAGCGGGTTCCTGGCCAAGGACGTGCCCGCCGAGGAGCTGATCGCGGCGATCCGCACGGTCGCCGGCGGGGACGCGGTGGTGGCGCCCCGGATCCTGCGGCGGCTGCTGGAGCGCTTCGCCGACCTGCTGCCCGACCCGGCGGCGACACCATCGGCGGCGTTCGACGCGCTCACCGACCGGGAACGCGAGGTGCTGGTGCAGGTGGCGCGCGGGTTGTCCAACACCGAGATCGCGGCGGTGCTGTCGGTCAGCGAGACGACCATCAAGACCCATGTCGGGCACGTGCTGACCAAGCTGCGGCTGCGCGACCGGGTGCAGGCGGTGGTGTTGGCGTACGAGTCGGGTTTGGTGCGACCCAGGTCGTAGCCGCCGCTCGGCGGCTACCCCGTTCGGCGTACCAGAGGATCCCTCCGTGGGGGGACGGCCCTGTTGCCGCGGTCACCTACCGTGACCGGAGACGGCCCGGAGCGGTTGACCCTCCTGTGACGTGAGGCGGAAGGCTCGTCTCCGGTAGCTGGGAAACGGCTCGACTGGCCGTCATGTCAGGGGCAACCCTGACCCACCATGGGGGTGCACCCGCAGCGGGAAATCCGCTCCGCGTCCGCCCGTGGGCGGACGGGGGCGGCGCGAACAGCGCCGAGAATGGATCTGTCACGCCGGACCATCGGGGGGTGGCGTGGGGTTTGAACAGACGGAACAGACGGAAGAGGTAGATGACGTGACCGCGACGGTAGGCCAGCAGGCGCAGGCCGCGGCCCGGGCGAACGACGTGTGGAAGGTGTACGGCAGCGGCGAGGCGCAGGTCCTCGCGCTGCGGGGGGTCAGCGCGGAGTTCGAACGGGGCCAGTTCACCGCGATCATGGGTCCGTCGGGTTCCGGCAAGTCGACGCTGATGCACTGCCTGGCCGGCCTGGACTCGGTGACCCGGGGCACGGTGGCGATCGGCGAGACCACCGTCACCGGTCTGGGCGACGCGGGGCTGACGAAGCTGCGCCGGGACAAGGTGGGGTTCATCTTCCAGCAGTTCAACCTGCTGCCCACCCTCACCGCCAAGGAGAACATCCTGCTGCCGCTGTCGATCGCCGGGCGGAAGCCCGACCCGGCCTGGTACGACACCGTGATCGACACCGTCGGTCTGCGCGACCGGCTGGACCACCGGCCGGCGCAGCTCTCCGGCGGCCAGCAGCAGCGGGTGGCGTGCGCGCGGGCGCTGGTCTCCCGCCCTGAGGTGATCTTCGCCGATGAGCCGACCGGCAACCTGGACTCCCGCTCCGGCGCGGAGGTGCTGGCCTTCCTGCGCAACTCCGTCCGCGAGCACGGGCAGACCATCGTGATGGTCACCCACGACCCGACCGCCGCCGCATACGCCGACCGGGTGGTCTTCCTCGCCGACGGGCAGATCGTCTCGGAGCTGATCGAGCCGACGGCCGAGACGGTGTTGGACACCATGAAGAAGCTGGACACTCCCGCCGAGGTGGGCAACTGATGTTCCGGGCGACACTGAAGAGTCTGCTGGCCCGCAAGGTTCGGCTGATCCTGTCCGGGCTGGCGGTGGTGCTCGGGGTCATGTTCGTCTCGGGTGCCTTCGTGCTCACCGACACGCTGGGCCGCTCCTTCGACTCGATCTTCGCCGACGCTTATTCCGAGACCGACGTGAACGTCGCGGCGAAGCCGAAGGTGGAGGTCGACGAGGTCGAGGGTGAGCAGACCGCCAACCCGCTGCCGGCCGCCGTGGTGGACCGGGTCAAGCAGGTGCCGGGGGTGGCGTCGGCGACCGGTGTCGTCGCCGCCGACGGCGCCCGGATCATCGGCAGCAACGGCAAGGTGGTGACCTCGTTCGGGCCGCCGCAGTTGGGCGAGAACTGGATCGGCGAGGGTGAGCTGCTCCAGTTGCGCGAGGGGCGCGCCCCGCAGGCCGACGACGAGATCGTCATCAACAAGGCGCTGGCCACCGCGGCGAAGGTGCAGGTCGGCCAGAAGGTCGGCGTGCTCACCGCGTTCGAGTCGAAGAAGCGGGACTTCACCCTGGTCGGCGTCTTCGGTTACAGCGGTGACCGGGACTCGATCGGTGGTGCCAACGAGGTCTTCTTCACCACGCCGGTGGCGCAGCGGCTGATGCTCGGCGAGCCGGACGTGTTCAGCAACATCACCGTGCGCGCGGCCGGTGGCGTCTCCGACGAGACGCTGCGCGACGACGTGGCCCGCGCCCTTGGCGCCGACTACGAGGTGAAGACCGGCGAGCAGTTGGCCGCGGACGCCGCCGGTGGCCTGAAGGAGGGCCTGTCCTTCTTCAACAAGATCCTGCTCGGCTTCGCCGCGGTGGCGCTGCTGGTCGGCACCTTCCTGATCCTCAACACCTTCTCGATCATCGTCGCGCAGCGGACCCGGGAGTTGGCGCTGATGCGCGCCATCGGGGCCAGCGGCCGGCAGATCATCGGATCGGTGGTGCTGGAGGCGATCGCCGTGGGGCTGATCGCGTCGGTTCTCGGCCTGGCCGCCGGCATCGGGATCGGGGCGCTGCTGGCGTTCGTCTTCGGCAAGCTGGCCGGCGGTCTCACACTCGCCGGGATCGGTGTGCCGGCGGCGGCGGTGATCGGCTCCTTCGCCGTCGGGCTGGTGATCACCGTCGTGGCGGCGCTCCTGCCGGCGCTGCGGGCGTCCCGGATCCCGCCGATCGCGGCGATGCAGGACGTGGCCACCCCGGACCGGCCGTTGACCAAGGTCACCGTGGCCGGGTCGGTGGTCACCGGTATCGGCGCGGTGCTGCTCTTCCTCGGGCTCAGCGGCAACGCGGGCGGCCAGACCCTGGCCACCATCCTGGGCGGTGTGCTGTTCGCCTTCATCGGGGTGGCGCTGCTGACGCCGTTGCTCAGCCGGCCGGTGGTGAGCCTGCTCGGCGGGATCTTCTCCTGGTCGGTGCCGGGCAAGCTGGGGCGGCTCAACTCCGGGCGCAACCCACGCCGCACCGCGATCACGGCCGCCGCGCTGATGGTCGGCATCGCGCTCGTCACCGGCGTCACGGTGATCCTCGACTCGGCCAAGGGCAGCCTCGGCGCGCTCGCCCAGGACACCATCAAGGCCGAGCTGGTGATCGCCGGCAGCCAGGGCGGGCCCCGCCCGCCGAGCTTCGACCCGGCGGTGCTCGACCAGGCCAAGGCGCTGCCCGGTGTGCAGATGGTCGACGGCGAGTACGGCGACATGGCGCAGCTCGACGGTAAGCGCACCTGGGTCGGGGCGAGCAGCGACATCGCGTCGCTGCGGCAGATCTTCGGTGCCAAGCCCACCGCCGGTGACATCGACCGGCTCTCACCGACGCAGATGCTGGCCAGCTCGGACACCGCCACCTCGCGTGGCTGGTCGGTGGGCTCGACGGTGAACGTGCAGTTGACCCGGGGCGAAGCGCGGCCGTACACGGTCAGCGGGATCTACGAGTCCGGGCAACTGCTGAACCTGGTGGTGCTGCCGGTGACGGCGGCGAAGGACTTCGCGATCCCGCAACCCTTTCAGGGGTACATCCAGTTGGCGCCCGGCACTCGGGTGACCGACGTGCAGCCGCAGGTGGAGTCGCTGCTCGCGGACAGCCCCGAGGTGTCGGTGGCCGACCGGGACGCGTTCATCGAGCAGCAGACCAGTCAACTCGACGGGCTGCTCACGATGATTCAGATCCTGCTGGCGTTGGCCATCGTGATCGCCGTACTGGGCATCATCAACACCCTGGCGCTGTCGGTGCTGGAGCGGACCCGCGAGCTGGGCCTGCTGCGGGCGATCGGCCTGCGACGTGGGCAGACCATGGCCATGATCACGGTCGAGGCGGTGGTGATCTCCGTGTTCGGCGCGCTGCTGGGCGTGGTGGTCGGCACCGGTCTCGGCGCCGCCGTGGTCGAGGCGCTCAAGGACGAGGGGATCACCGACCTGATCCTGCCCTGGGGGCAGATGGGTCTCTTCCTCGGTCTCGCCGCGATCATCGGGGTGGTGGCCGCGGTGCTCCCGGCCATCCGTGCGGCCCGGATCAACGTCCTGGGCGCCATCGCCCACGACTGACGTTCGGAAAGACGGGGTTCCTGCTGCCGCGCACGGCGGCAGGAGCCCCGTCCTAAGGGACGCCTCGTAACTCGGCCGTGCGTCCATGGTGGATCGCCATCGACGCCCACACCCCGTACCGCAAGCCCACCGACGGCAGCGAACTGCCCGCGTGGAAGGCAGACCTGAACAGGCAACGCCGCACCAGTCCGACGCCGGTCAGCCCGGGGCAGACCAGGATGTCCGGTCGATACGGGCTTCGGAGTTTGTCAGCGGCGCTGTCGGCCGCGGCCGTTGTTCTGTTCCCGCCCGCCGTTCCTCGGTCGCTCAGCAGGTTGAGGCGCTTGCGCGGGCAAGCTCGAGCTTGATGTCAAGCTGGCGACCTGGGCTCGGCTCTGTTGCTCGAGACGCGTGTGCCGGCTGTGCTGCCTATCGAGTTCTCTCACCCACGGAGTTTCCCGGTCGATCGGCCGGCGGCTGGTCATCCGTACGCTTCTTCTCCTTGCGGTCTGCGCCGCAGCGGAAACACTGCGCGTGTTGTCGTTCAAAGCGTGGATAACGTTTTCCTTGTGGTGGTTCTGTGTTACGTCCCGATCACCTTCGAGCAGGCGTCGGCTGGTGGCGAGATAATCGCTAGTCCTCATTGATTGAGAGGTGCCTTCGACTTGCCGAAGATACAGGTAGGTCTCACTGCCCTGCCCGCCGACGCTCCTGAGGAACGCTAGCGCCTCTCCGCTTCCTTCGGCGCTCAAAGTATCCACGGTAAGGCGCTCGATCGTGGAGCGCTCAGGTTGAACCTGCGCGTAAAGCCATTGCGCCGGACTGGCGTTGACCTGGAGAGTTGGGGCCGTCACCGGTGTCGGGAACCGTGTGCCGATGTTCTCGTTGGCGGTGGTGAGCTGAAAGAAGAGTTGACGGTCCCTACTCAAAACCGTGTCGAAATGCTGCGGCGAATAGGGCATTGGAGTTTCAACGGAAGAATTTTCGTACCATTCAGCGTACTCCTCGACAGAGTTGCCTATGTCCTGATGCTGGAGATTTTGCTCTTCGGACACGATTCTCCTGCCTAACAACATAGGTGATAGAAAATGAGCTGTCCCCAGTCTCGCAATCTGAGAACAAGTGGCCACGACACCCAGGCTGGCGCCTCAACCGACATGACCACCACCCCTACGCAAGCGACCGCTTACCGGTTCACCTCTGAGTCGATCAAGGTGTGCCCGTCGGGTCCGGCGCAGGCCAGGTACACCCCGATCTGACTGTTTCGATCCGCCCGGGCCGTGCCACAGGTCGCCACGGACGGCGTTGGCGTCCCACACCGCCCGGTACACCAGCCGCTGCATCGCATCGGGTCGGGCGTGGCCCGCCTGCTCGGCCAACTACCAGCACGTCCTGGCGTGAAGCTCGGACAGCAGCCCGGTCACGAACGCCGCTGCGCACCGGCGCGTCTCCACCCGCAGGAACCGGCCCGCGGTCGAGCCGAGCACTCCGGCCGGGATGTCGTGCGGGATACGCCGGACCCACAGTGCTCGGCGGTGGCCGCGCGACAATCGCCGAATCGGCGTTGCCGTGCCAGTTCAGGTCTCCGGCAGCGTCCGCCCTAACGCTCCGGACGCGCGCCGGCCCGGTCGACCAGCAGATCCGCGAGGACCTCCAGGTCCACGCCGGTCAGGCTCTCCACCTGGTGTACGCCGGCAGTGCTCGGCAGCGGCGCCTCCGCGGGTACGGCCAGCACGGCCGCGCCGGAGGCGAGCGCACTGGCCACCCCCGTCGCGGAGTCCTCGATCGCCACGCACCGCTCGATCGGCACGTCGAGCAGCCGGGCTGCGGTCAGGTACGGCTCCGGGTGCGGCTTGGCGGCGACCACCTCGTCGCCACAGACCACCGCGTCGAAGTTGTCCCGGCCCAGGGTGTCCAGGGCGACCTCGACCAGCGCCCGGCCGCTGGAGGTGACCAGCGCGGTGGGGATGCCCGCCGCGCGGACCGCGCCCAGCAGGGCGAACGCGCCCGGTTGCCAGCGCAGCCCGGTGCGGAACAACTCCAGGATCCGGGCGTTGATCCACGCCGCGCTGATCTCCGGGTCCCGTTCGGGTTGCCCCAGGTCGTCGTGCAGGATCCGCATGGACTCGGCCATGCTGGTGCCGATGATCGACTGTCGGGCGTGAGCGGACAGCTCACCGCCGTACTCCCGGGCCAGTTCCTGCAGCGCGACGTCCCACAGCTTCTCGCTGTCGACAAGCGTGCCATCCATGTCGAAGAGCACGGCGGCGGGGTGATGGCTGCTCAGCGGATCCTCCAGGGTCGTGGTCGGCACCGACGATCCTGCCAGGGCCGGTCGCTGTCGGCGCCGCCGACGGGCGCCCGGGTGATCCGGGCAACGCCGCTCAGCCCAGGCCGCAGGCCTCCAGCGAACGCTCGTAGCCGCGGAAGAACGAGTCGGTGCGTTGCTCCGCGGTGCCGTGCGAGCCCTCCGCGAACCATGGCTGGTCCGGGTCGTCGCCGACCGCCGCCACCCCCTCGCGGAACTCCTCCAGGTCGCCCTCGGCCAGGGTCAGGGCACCGGAACGCACCGAGTCGCCCAGGTACGCCCCGGCCATGCAGTCGGCCTGCAACTCCTGCTGGATGGTGAAGCTGTAGTTGATGCCGAGTCGCACCTGGATGCCGTGGGCGTACTCGTGGCCGAGCAGGTAGAACACGAACGCGTCACCGACCTGGCGGAACGCCGCCACCGACCAGTTGACGTCGTACGCGATGAAGTCGCCCCGCGAGCAGTAGACCGCGTTGTTGCGGGGCAAGGGCTGGCCGCCGCAGGACACCTCGCCCTCCCGCTGGTACGGGATGATCCGCTGGATGGGCTGGAACCGCTGCCCGGACGCCTTGAACTGGGCGGCCCAGTACCGCTCGGCGACCGACTGCGCGTCGGCGACGTCCTGCTCGAACTCGGCGACGCTGGTGGTGCCGTCGGCTCGCGTCGTCTCCGTCCCCGGCGACGCCTGCGACTGGCCCGGTGCCGGGCGCTCCCCCTGCGGCTCGGCCAGCCCACCGCCGGCGCAGGCGAGTGACACCAGCGCGGCGACCAGCAGACCCGCCAACGGACCTCGGGCGTCGCGTCCTGACCGTGCCCCCACTGCGCCTCCCCAGACATCGGTGCGTGCGCTGGAAGTACCCCGCCGATACGACCGTCACGCCCGTCACCAGCTACACGCGCGGCAGGGCCAGGCGGTTCACGACCCTGTGTGCGATGCACCGCGCGGACGCCCAACGGCCACAATGGACCAGGGGTTCAGCCGCTGGAATCCCGGCCGCGCTGCCAGGTGTCGCCCTGGTTGCCGTGTCGCTCGGCCTCGTACCGCTGCTGCCGATCACGGGCGTCCCGCCCAGCCGCACGATCGTCGTCCCCCGCGATCCCCCCGGCGTTCCGCCCCCGCCAGACCACGGCCCCGTAAGCCGCCCCAGCCACCACCGCAAAAACCCCGACCACCACCCAAACGGTCTCCACCCCGCCAACCTAATCCCCCCACCCCCACCACCCCTCCAGCCCTCGTGATCATGAAGTTGTTGTCACGACACGCCGAGCCGGGTGACGCTAACTTCATGATCACCGCTGATCCTGCTGTTCCTGTGCTGCCATCCGGCGCTCACGCCGGCCTCGCAGATCGCGCTCACACTGCGCGCGGTGGGCGGGTTGAGCACCGCGGAGGTGGCCCGCGCGTTCCTGGTGCCGGAGGCGACGATGACCCGGCGGATCAGCCGGGGCAAACAGCGGATCCGCGACAGTGGGCTGCGGTTCGCCCCACCGACCGGCGCGGAGCGCGCCGACCGGCTCGCCGCCGTGCTGCACGTCCTCTATCTGATCTTCACCGAGGGGTACGCGCGGACCACCGGCCCGGGATTGCTGCGCGCCGATCTGACCGCCGAGGCGATCCGGCTGGCCCGCCTGGTGCACCGGCTGCTGCCCGACGACCCCGAGGTCGGCGGCCTGCTCGCGTTGATGCTGCTCACCGACGCCCGCGCACCGGCGCGGGTCGGCCCGCACGGCGAGCTGGTGCCGATGGCTGAGCAGGACCGCAGCCGGTGGCGGGCCGACCAGATCGCCGAGGGGGTCGACCTGATCACCGAGGCGCTGCCGCGCGGGGTCGTCGGGCCGTACCAGCTCCAGGCGGCCATCGCGGCCGTGCACGACGAGGCTCCCAGCGCTGCGGCCACCGACTGGGCGCAGATCACCGCCCTGTACGAGGTGCTGCTCGGCATCGCCGACAACCCGGTCGTGGCGCTCAATCACGCGGTGGCGGTGGCGATGAGTCGGGGCGCGCGGGCCGGGTTGGCCCTGCTCGACGATCTGGCCGGCGACGCCCGGTTGGCCGACGATCCGCGGCTGCCGGCCGCCCGCGCCCACCTGTGGGAGCGGGAGGGTGAACGGGTCGCGGCGCGGGAGGCGTACCGGCTGGCGGCGGCGCGGTCGACGAACCTGGCCCAGCAGCGCTACCTGAACGCCCGCGCCGACCGCCTGTCGAACGACCTGCCGACCGCCCGCTGAGGCAGGCGGTCGGCGGCGCGGAGGGCGCGGACGGCGGTCAGGGGCTGGCGGCCAGGAAGACGAAGGCGGCCAGCAGCACCAGGTGGACGCCGCCCTGCAGCACGTTGGCCCGCCCCGGCACCACGGTCAGGACCGAGGTCACGGCGGTGAGCGCGAGCAGCACGAGCTGGGTGCCGCCGAGGCCGAGCAGCAGCGGGCCGTCCAACCAGATCGAGGCGATCGCGATAGCCGGGATGGTCAGACCGATGCTGGCCATCGCGGAGCCGAGCGCGAGATTGAGGCTGATCTGGACGCGGTCCCGGCGGGCGGCACGGCCAGCGGCGAGGGTCTCCGGCAGCAGCACCAGCAGGGCGATGATCACGCCGACGAACGCCGGCGGCAGGTTCGCCCCCGCCACCGCGGCCTCGATGGTCGGGGAGACGGTCTTGGCGTCGCCGACCACCGCGATCAGTGCCACCACCAACAGGCCCAGGCTGATCAGCGCCGCGCGGTTGGTGGGCGGCTTGGCGTGCTCCTCGGTCTCGATGACCTTGCCCCGGCTGTCGACCGGCAGGAAGTAGTCCCGGTGCCGGCCGGTCTGCACGAGCACGAACAGTCCGTACAGGGCCAGCGACGCGACAGCGGCGAAGGCGAGCTGGGCCGGGCTGAACTCCGGACCGGGCCGGGCCGTGGTGAAGGTCGGGATGACCAGGCTCAGCGTGGCCAGGGTGATCACGGTGGCCAGCGCCCCGCCGGTGCCCTCCGGATTGAAGACGGCCACCCGTCGGCGCAGCGCTCCGAGCAGCAGGGACAGACCGAGTATGCCGTTACAGGTGATCATCACGGCGGCGAAGACGGTGTCGCGGGCAAGCGACTGGGTCTTCTCCGGCCCGCTGATCATCAGCGTGACGATCAGTGCGACTTCGATGACGGTGACCGCGACGGCGAGCACCAGCGAGCCGTACGGCTCACCCACCCGGTGGGCGACCACCTCGGCGTGGTGCACGGCCGCGAGCACCGCGCCACCCAGCAGTACCGCGACCACCGCCATGATAGAGCCGGGAAGTTCTCGTCCCCATGTCACGATCAGCATCAGCACCGCGAGCACGGGTACGACAACAGTCCAGTCGGACAGGCGGAATCGAAGCAGGGCTGGCATGTCGTCAAGAGTGCCAGGTCACGTGATCATGTCGCCACCATCGACCATATCGGCAGGGGTGTCAGGAAAATCTCCACAGCCATAATCTGTAACCTCTGGGTTACGCTTTCCGGCGTGGACGAGGTGGCCTCCGCGATCGCGGATCCGGTGCGGCGGCGCATCCTGACCCTGCTGCACGGCACGCCGCTCTCCGCGGGCGAGATCGCCCAGCGGTTCGCGATCAGCCGACCCGCGATCAGCCGCCACCTGCGGGTGTTGCGCGAGAGCGGGCTGGTCCGCGACGACCTGGTCGGCCGCAAGAGGATCTACCGGCTCGAACCCGGCCCGCTCGCCGCACTGGTCGACTGGCTCACCGAACTCGTCTCACCGGCCCCGTGGGAACGGCACCTCGACGCGTTGGAGACCGAGGTCTATCGCACCCGCCGAGAGAGCCGCACCCGCGGCCCGGCGGAGCACCGAAGGGAGCACACGGCATGACCCGCACACCCGCCGGACGCCTGTTTCGCACGGCCACCGGCCACGATCTCATCCTCACCCGCACGTTCCGCGCCCCGGCGGCGGACGTGTGGGCCAGCCTGACCGAGCCGGAACGCACCGCCCGCTGGTTCGGCCCCTGGGAGGGCGACGCCGCGCCCGGCCGAACCATCCGGGTCCAGATGGCGTACGAGGAGCAGCAGCCCTGGTGCGAGGTCCGGATCGAGGAGTGCGAGCCTCGGCAGCGCCTCGCCGTGTCGATGGTCGACAGCTACGGAACCTGGCTGCTGGAGATGGCGCTGACCGAGACCGACGGCACCACCGAGTTGCGGTTCGCCCAGCACCTCACCAACCTCGATGGCATCGCCGAGGTGGGCGCCGGCTGGGAGTACTACCTGGACATGCTTGTCGCCTCCCGGGACGGCTCGCCTCGGCCGGAGTTCGACGACTATCACCCGGCGATGCAGCCCTACTACCAGGCGCTGGCCGCCGACGCCGCCGCACCACACGCCTAGCGGCCAACCTCCCGCCGCAGCGCCGCGAACTCCGTCGTCAGCGCCGGCAGCGGGAAGTGCGCGTTCAGGCCACTCGGGTTGGGCAGCACCCAGACCCGGGCCGGGCCTAGCTGATCCGGCTGCGGACCCAACCCGGCCCGGGGCCGGGCAAAGGCGATCCGGTACGCGGTCACGCCGAGAATCGCCACCCACGCGGGCCGGTGCCGTTCGGCCTTCACCGCCAGCCTCGTCACCCCGGCCACCAGTTCGGTCGAGGTCAGCTCGTCGGCACGCGCCGTGGCCCGGTTGCTGAGGCTGGTCAACCCCAGGCCCTGCCGCAGCATCTCGTCGCGCTCCTGCGGGCGCAGCTCCCGGTCGGTGAACCCGGAACGGTGCAGCGCCGGCCAGAACCGGCTGCCCCGCCGGGCGAAGTGCTCCCCCACGGCGGCGGAGTACAGGCCCGGATTGAAGCCGCAGAAGAGCACGCGCAGGCCCGGGCCGATCACATCCACCAGACCGCGCCCGGCCGCCGCCGCGACCTCCTGCGGGGTCGGCCTCCACCACCGTCCCGACGCGTCCACGTCCACCCCACCGATCCTGCCGTACGCCGCGCCGCCCGGCCGCGCCTTGCTGGCCGTACGCGGCACAGCGGACCCGGTGCGCGCCCACGATCACGCCTTGACACCCTGAACGGATGCGATCCACCGACCACCTCGCCACCAGCCGCTACGCGCGGATGCGGTGGAACACGCCGCTGTCGGAGGAGCACGCCGCGCTGCTGCTGCGGCGACTCGACGTCCGCCCCGGCGCACGCGTGCTCGACCTGGGGTGTGGCTGGGGCGAGCTGCTGCTCAGGGCCGTCGCTGCCGGTGGCGTGGCCGGCCCGGTCGCGACGCGGGGCGTCGGCGTCGACACCGACGAGACCGCCCTGGCCCGAGGGCGGGCACTCGCCGCCAGCCGGTCGCTGAACCGACACGTCGCCTTCGTGATGGGGGAAGCGGCGGCCTGGCAGGAGCCGGCCGACCGGGTCCTGTGCATCGGCGCGGCGCACGCCTTCGGCGGCACCGGCGCGGCCCTCGACGCGCTCGCCTCGGTGGTCCGGCCCGGCGGTCGACTGCTGTTCGGCACGGCGTACTGGCAGCGCCAGCCCACGGCCGAGGCCGAGCAGATCTTCGGCACCGAGGTCACGGACCTCGCGGGCCTCGTCGAGGCTGCCCGAGAGCGGGGCTGGCGGCTGCTGCACGTGAGCACCGCCGATCAGCGGGAGTGGGACGACTTCGAGTCCACCTGGCTCGCGGGCCGGCAGGAGTGGCTGCTGACGTACCCGCAGGATCCCCGCGCGGCGCAGGTCCGCGCCGAACTCGACGACCGGCTACGCCAGTACGTCGGCTGCTACCGCGACGTCGTCGGCCTCGCCTACCTGGTCCTGGGGCACTGACCGCTCGCCATTGATCTCGATGGCTACGCTGCGCGTGGTGAGCAGTGAACCTCGCCTCGCCCTGCCCTGGCGGATCGTTGTCGTGTTCGCCGGCACCGTGCTGGTGTGGCTGTTCCTCTATCACGATGCCCTGCTCGGTCGTGACTACGACCGAGTGACCCACGTCGCCCGGGCCGTCCTCACGACGGCGCTCGTCGTACCCCTGGTGGTGCTCGCCCGGCGTCTGCTCGACCGGCGCCCGTGGGCCGGGATCGGGCTGCCCTCCCTGCGGGCCGGCTGGCGGCGCCTGCTGCTCGGCATGGTCTGCTGGCTCGTTCCGGCCGCGATCGGGTTCGCTCTCTGCCTCGGTCTGGGCTGGGTCCAGATCAGCGTGCGGACGTCGGTCGGGGACGCCCTGCGGGTGGCGGCGCTGCTGGTCGTGCTCGTCTTCCTCTACGAGGCGCTGCCCGAGGAGCTCGTCTTCCGCGGCTATCTGCAACGCAACCTCGCCACCCGACTACCGGTCTGGCAGGCGGTCGTCGGGCAGGCGGTGCTGTTCACCCTGTTCGGGTTCCTCCTCGGGGCCGCCCGCTCCCCCGATCGGCTCGCGCTGTTCTTCGTCTTCGCGCTGCTGCTCGGTGGCTTCCGGGCCGCCACGGGTGACATCTGGGCGGGCATCGGTTTCCACGTCGCCTTCCAGACGGTCGCCCAACTGTTCGGCGATGTCGGCGGCGTCTTCGACGTGCGGGGCGCCGACGTCCTGGGCGGCGTCGCGATGGGGGCCATACCGTTCGCGGTCGGCTGGACCGTCGTGCGACACCTCTACCGGGACCGCTTGGCCTGGCGGGCCGTCCGCCCGGAGACCGTTTCCTGAGGCGTCCCGGCGACGACCGGATTCCAACCCGCGGACGCAGCCGGGCGCACCGCTTGACGACGCTCATACATCAGAGGTTTACTGCGTCAGCGATGGCAATCGATATAGTGTGAGCGCTCACACTTGTCGCTCGGAGTCGTCGGCTGGCTCCACGCACCATCCGGACACGACCACCACACCACCTCGGCCGAGCATCGGCGGCTTGGCTTCCGCACCACCGCCACCCTGGCCCTGGCGTGCCCGCGGGCACATCCCGGGGTCCCCGCTCAGCAGAGGAGCACAAGCATGCGTTCCCGTCCCCGTGTGTTGGCACTCGTCACCGGCCTGGCCGTGATGCTGGCCAGCCTCGTCGCCCTACCGGCCCCGGCCTCGGCCGCCCCCCTGACCAAGGTCCTGGTGTTCAGCAAGACCGCCGGGTTCCGCCACTCGTCCATCCCCACCGGCATCGCGGCCATCCAGCAGCTCGGCTCCAGCAACGGGTTCACCGTCACCTCGACCGAGGACGCCGCCCAGTTCACCACCGCCAACCTGGCCCAATACCAGGCAGTGGTCTTCCTGTCGACGACCGGCGACGTTCTCAACGCCACCCAGCAGTCGGCCTTCGAGGCGTACATCGCCGCCGGTGGCGGGTACGTCGGCGTGCACGCCGCCGCCGACACCGAGTACAGCTGGCCCTGGTACGGCGGGCTGGTCGGGGCGTACTTCGACTCGCACCCGGCGATCCAGACCGCGACCGTACGGATCGAGGACCGGACGAACCCGTCGACCGCCCACCTCGGCGACACCTGGGTCCGCTCCGACGAGTGGTACAACTACCGCACCAACCCCCGGTCGAGCGTGCGGGTCCTGGCCAGCCTCGACGAGTCGTCGTACAGCGGCGGCAACATGGGCGGCGACCACCCGATCACCTGGTGCAAGGCGTACGGCGGCGGGCGGGCCTGGTACACGGGTCTCGGGCACACCGAGGCGTCGTACAGCGATCCGAACTTTACCCAGATGCTGCTCGGCGGCCTCCGCGTCGCCGCGGGCGCTGTCACGGCGGACTGCTCGCCGCGCACCACGACCCCGCCGCCCAGCGGATCGAGCCTGCGCGCCCGGGCCAACAACCAGTACGTCAGCGCGCCGAACTCCACCACCGCGCTGATCGCCAACCGCAGCGCCATCGGCACCAGCGAGCGGTTCGACCTGGTCGACCTCGGCAACGGCAACGTCGCGCTGCGCGCCAAGAGCAACGGGCAGTACGTCGCGGCCGAGAACGCCGGCGCCGCCGCGCTGATCGCCAACCGGGCCAGCGCCGGCGCGTGGGAGACGTTCCAGCTCGTGCGCAACTCCGACGGCACGGTGAGCCTGCGGGCCACGGTGAACAACCGCTACGTCGCCGCCGAGAACGCGGGCGCGTCCGCGCTGATCGCCAACCGGACCTCCATCGGCCAGTGGGAGAAGTTCGACCTCGTCACCGGCTGACCCCACCCCCGGCGCGCCTCTCACCACCCCCACCCGGCCGTGGTGCGCCCCCGCACGCCCGGCCCTGGTCGTCGAGGAAGGACGATCATGCCCTCGTACCCCCGGCGCTGGCCCCGGGTCCTCGTCGCGGCGCTCACCGCCGCCGCGGGCGTGCTCCTGGCCGTTGCCGCGCCATCCACCGCCCAGGCGGTGGTGATCCCCGCATCCGACTACCAGCAGGTCAAACTCGCCACCGGCTCGGCGGAGCTCGGTGAGGCCATGTCCATGGCCGTCCTGCCCAACCGCTCGGTGCTGCACACCGCCCGCAACGGCGTCCTGCGGGTGACCGACGTGGCCGGCAACACAAAGGTCTCCGGCACCCTGTCGGTCTACACTCACGACGAGGAGGGGTTGCAGGGCGTCGCCGTCGACCCCAACTTCGCCACCAACCGGTGGATCTACCTCTACTACTCCCCCACGTTGAGCACCCCGTCCGGCGACGCCCCCACCACCGGCTCTCAGTCGGACTGGGACCGGTGGAAGGGGCACCTGCGGTTGTCCCGGTTCACCCTCAACACCGACGACACGCTCAACCTGGGCAGCGAGAAGATCGTGCTCCAGGTCGCCAACGACCGTGGGCAGTGCTGCCACGTCGGCGGTGACCTGGACTTCGACGCCGCCGGCAACCTGTATCTGACCACCGGCGACGACACCAACCCGTTCGAGTCGTCCGGCTACGCGCCGCTGGACGAACGGACCAACCGCAACCCGCAGTTCGACGCCCAGCGCACGGCGGCCAACACCAACGACCTGCGGGGCAAGCTGCTGCGGATCAAGCCGCAGGCCGACGGCACGTACACGATCCCGTCGGGCAACCTGTTCGCGCCCGGCACTGCCAACACCCGCCCCGAGATCTACGCGATGGGTCTGCGCAACCCGTTCCGGATGGGCGTCGACAAGGCGACAGGCGTCGTCTACCTCGGCGACTACGGGCCGGACGCCGGCACCACCAACTCCAGCCGGGGCCCGTCGGGTCAGGTCGAGTTCAACCGCATCGCCGCGCCCGGCAACTACGGCTGGCCGTACTGCACGGGCACCAACACGAGCACGGAAACATACAATGAATACACGTTCCCGTCCGGGCCGTCGCAGTCCAAGTACAACTGCACGGGCGGGCCGACCAACAACTCGTTCCGCAACACCGGTCTCACCACGCTGCCCGCGGCGAAGCCGGCCTGGATCAAGTACGCCGGCGACTCCGGGTCGCCGTCGGAGTTCGGCAGCGGCTCGGAGTCCCCGATGGGCGGGCCGGTCTACCGGTACGACGCGTCGCTCAACTCCAGCATCAAGTTCCCCGCCTCGCTGAACGGGCAGTTCTTCGCCGGCGAGTACGGCCGCCGCTGGATCAAGGCCATCGCCGTCAACTCCGACGGCTCCCGTGGCGAGATCTCCAACTTCCCGTGGAGCGGCACGCAGGTCATGGACATGGCCTTCGGCCCGGACGGCGCCCTGTACGTGCTGGACTACGGCACCGGCTCCAACAACCAGGCGCTGTTCAGGATCGAGTACATCGGCGGCGGCAACCGCAACCCGATCGCTGTCGCCTCGGCGAACCCCACGTCGGGGGCCAACCCGTTGACGGTCAACTTCTCGTCGGCCGGCAGCTCCGATCCCGAGGGTGGGGCGCTGAGCTACCTGTGGACCTTCGGCGACGGCACCACGTCGACGGCGGCGAACCCCACGAAGACGTACACCACGAACGGCACGTACAGCCCCACCTTGAAGGTCACCGACCCGACCGGTCTGACCGGCACGGCGAGCCTGGTCGTCACCGTGGGCAACACCGCGCCGACGGTGACGCTCACCCTGCCCACCGACGGGCAGCTCTTCAGCTTTGGTGACACGGTGCCGTACCAGATCTCGGTGAGCGACCCGCAGGACGGCACGATCGACTGTGCCCGGGTGAGCCTCACCTACGCGCTGGGCCACGACAGCCACGCCCACCAGATCACCTCGAAGAACGGGTGCAGCGGCACGATCACCGTGCCCACCGACGGTGAGCACGACGCGGCGGCCAACATCTACGGTGTCTTCGACGCCGCCTACACCGACAACGGCGCGCTCACCACGCACAGCATCAGGACCCTGCAACCGAAACACCGCCAGGGTGAGCACTTCGGCGCCCAGTCGGGTGTCCAGGTCACCGAGCACACCAGTGCCGAAGGTGGCCGCACCGCCGGGTTCATCGAGAACAACGACTGGATCTCGTACCAGCCGTACAACCTGTCCAATGCGACGCGCTTCACCGTGCGGGCGTCGTCGGCGGGCGCAGGCGGCACCGTCGAGGTCCGGGCCGGGTCGGCGACCGGCACACTGCTGGGCACCGTCACGGTGCCGGTGACCGGCAGCTGGGAGACCTTCACCGAGGTGTCCGGCGCCATCACCAACCCGCCCGCCTCGACGACCACGCTGTACCTGGTCTTCAAGGGCGGGTCCGGCTACCTGTTCGACGTCGACGCGTTCACCGTCACCACCGGCACCAGCGGCGGCACCGCCGGGATCAGCCTGCGGGCGCAGGTCAACAACCAGTACGTGTCGGCGGTGGGCACCACAGCGCTGATCGCCAACAAGGCCACCGTCGGGTCGACCGAGCAGTTCGACCGGGTGGACGCCGGCAACGGCACCATCGCCCTGCGGTCCCGCGCCAGCGGCCTGTACGTCTGCGCCGAGAACGCGGGCGCAGAACCGTTGGTGGCGAACCGCACGACGATCGGCGCGTGGGAGACGTTCCAGCTCATCACCAACACCGACGGGACGGTCAGCCTCCGCGCCACGGTCAACAACCAGATCGTGGCCGCCGAGAACGCCGGGGCGGGAACACTGATCGCCAACCGCACGACGGTCGGGTCCTGGGAGAGGTTCGTCCTGACCACCGGCTGACGGGTGGCGGGCCCGGCCTGGTCGGTGGCCAGGCCGGGCCCGCTGACACCGCGGGCTGAGCCGGTGGACGTGGGGTGTGGCTAGATCGGGAAGCGGCCCTGGCGCCACTGCCAGTGGCGGCCGGCCTTGAGGTGGTCGACGACCGCGCGCTGAAGGGCGGTGCCGCGCGGCAGCTGGTCGAGCGGCGTGGTCAGGGAGCGGAAGACGAACCGCAGCACCTCCACGTCAGCGTCCAGCCCCTCCGGCTCCTCGTAGGGCTCCAGCTCGAACCTCCGCTGGAACCGCACGATGTTGGAGGCCTCCGGCAGGTACTCCCGCAACTGCGGGTCGAGCAGCCACGAACCGCAGGAGAACGCCGTGTAGTGCTCGTCGGGAAAGTGGCGCGGGAAGAACACGCGAGCCTCGTCGAGCGAGGCCGCGACCGCCTGCGGGGTCAACGGCCCCGAATCGGGGATGTGCAGACCGATGGCGCCGTCGCCACGGTGGTGCTGTAGCCGGCCCAGCTCGTAGACCGCGCCACGGGCGTGCAGCGTCAGCCAGGCCTGCATGACCGGCCAGCCCTCGCCGCGCATCCGCCGGTCGATCGCGAGGTTGCGGCCCAGGTCCGCCAGGGTCACCCACGACACGGCGTCGGCGATGCCGTGGTCGCGGTGGTAACCCCGAACGACCTCGACCAGAGCCAGGTACGCGTACACGTGGAGATGCCGCCAGGCGGGACCCCTGTCACGCGGCAACTCCGGACCGGGCACCAGCCAGCCGTAACCCCCGAGATCGGCGCGGACCAGTGCGATCGTACGGTCGAGCAGCCAGCGCAGCTCCGGAGTCCACAGCGGTGAGTCGGGGTCGGGCCAGCCCGCCATGATCTCGGCGGCGTCGTCCGGCGGCACCGCGAGCCGGTCGAGGATCGCGGGCGCGTCGACCTTGGCGGGCAGCGGAGCCGACGGCCGGTCACCGGCGAGTTGATGCACGCGCTCGACGTCCTCGACGGGCACCCCGAGCCGGGCGGCGGCCTCGTCCAGATCCACGCCGCCAACCCTACCGGCCACGGGGTCTCCGGTGGGGCCGGGATGTGCGCCCAAGCCCGCGGGCACCCCGGCTTCGCGCTGACGTCCGGGTGCCATTCTGGCCGTGCCACACCGTCATCGCACCCGTAGCGACGGTGATGGTCCTTGACAAGCAGCCGGGTCCAGAGTGGACGATTGAGTGTGCGAATTCTTGTGGTGGGCGGCAGTGGTCTGATCGGCGCTCATGTCGTGGACGTGCTGCGCGAGCACGGCCATGCGGCGACCACGGTGGCGCGGACCGCCCGGCCGGGTGTCGATCACCTGGCGGATGTCGACTCCGCCTCGGTCGACGACCTGCGGGCGTTGCTCGCCGGCCACGACGGCGTCGTGTACGCCACCCGCACCGACGAACAACGCCCGCTGCCCAAACCGATCTACCCGCAGTTTCGCCGGGACAACGTCGAGCCGGTGGTACGCCTGTTCACCGCCGCCCGCCAGGAGGGTCTCACCCGCGGTGTCGTGATGGGCTCGTACTACACCTACTTCGACCGCCTGCACCCGCAGTGGCAACTCGCCGCCCGCCACACCTACATCCGGTGCCGGGTCGAGCAGGCGCGGGAGGGACGGGCTGCGGCCGGCGAGGGCCTGCCGATCGCCGTACTCGAACTGCCCTTCGTCTTCGGCCGGGCCGGCGAGCGGCTGCCGAACTGGGCCGGGCCGCTGGACCGGTGGGCGCGGTCCCGTACACCTCTGGTCGCGCCGACCGGCGGAAGCGCCGCGGCCTCGGCGCGCAGCGTGGCCGAGATCGCGGTGGACGCTCTGGAGCAGGCCCGTGGTGACGACATACCGGTCGCCGACGAGAACCTCACCTGGGACGACATGATCGGGCGCATCGCCGAGGCGGTCGGCCGGCCCCGCCGGGTCACCCGACTGCCGTCCGGCGCGGCGAGGGCCGCCCTGCGACTGGGCGGCGCGCTCCAGGCCCTCAGCGGCAAGGAGTCCGGCGTCAACCCGACCCACCTCGCCGACCTCCTGCTCGCCGACCTGTTCATCAAGCCAACAACCGGCCGCCCCCTGAACCCAGCCCTAAAAGAAACCTTCCCCAACCCCGTGTAGCCGCCCGACCCCCGGCCCCGCCCAACCCGCGCGCCCGCCCCACCCACGCGTCGATCATGGAGTTGTGGTGCCCGGGAGATGGCGGGAGGGTGCTTTTGTCCCCCACCACAACTCCATGATCGACGCGGGCGGGCCGCACCGGGCCACCCCTACGGTCCTCGGGCGGGTCAGTTGAGCTGTTCGGCTAGCCCGACGATGATGCCCTCGGGGCCACGGACGTAGCAGAGCCGATAGACGTCCTCGTAGTGCGCCAGCTCTCCGACGAGTTCGGCACCATGCCGACGCAGGCGGGCAACGACGTCCTCGATGTCGTCGACGGCGAACATGATGCGACGGATGCCAGCGTGTTCGCCGGTGCGCCCTTCGGTTCGGCGCGGATCGCCGTCGGTGCGTCGTGGACGTGCTGCGCGAGCGCGGCCATTCCGCGACCACGGTGGCGCGTACCGCCCAGCCGGGTGTCGACCACCTGCTCGATGTGGAGTCCGCCCCGGTCGACGAGCTGCGGGCGCTGCTCGCCGGTCAGGACGGCGTTGTCTACGCCACCCGCACCGACGAGCAGCGGCCGCTGCCCAAGCCGATCTATCCCGAGTTCCGCCGGGCCAACGTCGAGCCGGTCGTACGCCTGTTCACCGCCGCGCGCCTGGAAGGGCTGACCCGTGGGGTCGTCATGGGCTCGTACTACACCCATTTCGACCGGCTGCACCCGCAGTGGCGGCTCGCAGAGCGGCACACGGACATCCATTGCCGGGTGGAGCAGGCCCGGGAGGGACGGGAGGCCGCCGGCCCGGGTCTGCCGATCGCCGTCCTGGAGCTGCCGTTCGTCTTCGGTCGGGCCGGCGACCGGCTGCCCAACTGGGCCGGGCCGCTGGACCGGTGGGCGCGCTCGCGTACACCCTTGGGCGCGCCGACCGGCGGGAGCGCCGCCACGTCCGCCCGCAGCGTCGCCGAGGTCGCGGCCGATGCCCTGGAGCAGGCGACCGGCGGACATCCCGGTCGCCGATGAGAACCTGACCTAGCACGACATGATCGGACGCATCGCCGAGGCGGTCGGTCGACCCCGACGGTCGGTCGGCTCCCGGGCGACGCGGCGAAGGCGGCCCTGCGACTCGGCGGCGCGGTGCAGGCCCTCGGCCGCAAGGAGTCGGGCATGAATCCGAGCCACCTTGACGACGACGTTCTCGATGACGGCATACGGCGACGCCGACCGGGTGAGGTTCGGGATCAGGTTGAGGTACGTAGTAGCGACGACGATACCGTCAACCTCAAGGACGAACAGGTGCAGCGCCGGAGAGGCCAGGATCTGCTGGAAGGCCGCGGCATCGGATCCGTCTTCGAGCACCGGGTCGTCGGGGTTCAGCTGCCGGTAGAGGTGGAGGACCTGCGCGAAATCTTCTGGCCGGGCCGCACGGAACATGACCGACCCTAACGAACGCTTGCCGGCCTGTGCGCCCGTCAGGCGTCGGAACTCGGCTCCAGGTGTTGGTACGCGGTGCGGATCACCGAGTCCAGCCGGTCGCGGGCCTCGGCGAGGTCGCGCAGTTGGCGGTCGATGCGGTCACGCTCGCCGTGAGCCTGGTGATCATGTCGGGGGTGGCGCTGCCGGTGTAGACGCACGGGAGCAGTTCGAGGATGTCCCGGCTCGACAGGCCGGCGGCGTAGAGCTGCCGGATGAGGTCCACCCGCTCGCACAATCACCGAGCCAGTGTGACCCCGGCCACTGATAGTTGCCTCTGACGTCAACGTCAGCAATTAGCGTCGCCAGTCGTCAGCACACATGGAGGAGATCGACGATGAGCCGCGCATTTGGATACCACGCATTCGGTGGCCCCGAGGTCCAGCAGTACTTCGATCGACCCGACCCGCAACCCGGCGACGGCGAGATCCTCATCCGGGTCCGGGTCGCCGGGGTGGCACGCCTGGACCACCTGCTCCGCTCCGGCGTCGTCCCGGACCTCAACGGGCACGTGCCATTCCCGCAGGTGATGGGGATGGAGGCCGCCGGCGACGTACTCGCGCTCGGGGCCGGCGTCACCGGCCTCCAGGTGGGCGACGCGGTGTTCGGGTTCGCGCTCAACGGCGCCGGCACGTACGCCGAGACCACCGTCCTGCCCGCCGAGAACGTGGCCCGCAAGCCGGAGTCACTGCCCTACGAGTGGGCGGCGACCGTACCGGTGTCCGGCACGACCGCTCTCGACGGGATCGACCGGCTCGACCTGCCGGCCGGCTCGACGCTGCTGATCAACGGCGTCGGCGGCAGCACCGGCCTCGCCACCGCGCAGCTCGCCCGAGCGCGCGGGCTGACGGTCATCGGCACAGGCAGCGGCAGCAAGCGGGCGGTGGCCGAGACGCTCGGCGTCACCTTCGTCGACTACACCGCCGGCGACGTGGCCGCGCAGGTGCGTGAGTTCGCCCCGTCCGGCGTCGACGGCCTGTTCGACCTCGTCGGCGGCGAGTCGCTGCGCTCGGTCGCCGAGCTGGTGAAGGACGTCAAGCAGCTGCTGTCGGCCGCCGACTACACCGTGAGCGAGTTGGGTGGCGAGTTCGTGGTCCGCCGGCTCGGCAGACCGTCACTTGAGGCTGTCGCCGCGCTGATGGTGGACGGGACGATCGATCCGCACATCACGCGCACGTTCACCTTCGACCAGAGCGCGGAGGCGGTGGCGGCCGTGGAGACCGGCCACACCACCGGCAAGCTGGTCATCGCCCTCGGGTGAGACTCCCTACCGGCCGCAGGCGGGGTGGCGCAGACGACGTGCGCCACCCCGCCCTCTCGTCGTCGCCGCTCTGGTCGCCGGCGACATCACCGGAGCTGTTGGGCCAACCCGACGATGATGTCCTCTGGGCCTCGGACATAGCAGAGCCGATAGACGTCCTCGTACTGCTCCAACTCCCCGACGAGTTCGGCACCGTGGGTACGCAGACGGGCAACGACGTCCTCGATGTCGTCGACGGCGAACATGATGCGACGGATGCCCAACGTGTTCGCCGGTGCGTGCTTCGGCTCGCTGCTGATCGCCTTGGGCGTGTGGAACATCGCCAGCTCCACCTTGCCGTGGCCGTCGGGGGTGCGCAGCATCGCCACGTCCTGCCGGACGCCATCGATCCCGATGACGCGCTCCACCCAACGACCCTCGACCGGCCCCTTGCCTTCCAACTCCATGCCGAGTTCGACGAAGAACGAGATGACGGCGTCGAGGTCTTCGACAACGATGAGGACGTTGTCCATCCGCTGGATCGCCATGCCGGATCTTCCCCCTTGGATTCCATGCGGCCACCGTTGCCGCATCCACCCCGGAGACGGAGCCGCCCGCCCGTTCACGACACCATCGTCTCGGGTGGCTACGCCGCTCGCCACCGCTTCCTGGAATCCGTCGCGGTCGTCGTACACACCATCGGCTTACCGGTCTTCGTCACCCCACGCGCGCCCTGGGTGGAGCAGAACGCCCCCGGGTGCACCGTTACCGGCGGGGGTTTCGGCTTCGCGGTCGTGGGCTTCGGCTTCGGCGCCGCCGTCGTGGGCTTCGGCTTCGGCTTACTGGTTGTCGGTTTGACCGCAGGCCGAGACGTCGGTGCACTGCTGGTGCGCTGCGGTCCCGGCGTCGGGTTCACCGACGGCGGTGGGCTCACCGCTGCCGCAACGTCCGGTGTGCTGCCCGCGGCGTCCGCCTCGGGGCTGGTGGCGGCAGTCGGGCTCTCCGCGATGCGATCGCTGACCGTCGCCGGCGCCGTCGCCACGGCATTCGGCTTCTTGTCGGAGTCGTCGCCGATGAGCGCCCCGGCGGTACCGATGCCACAGCAGAGCAGAACCGTCACGGCGGCAGCTATTCCGACGACGCCGAGATTGCTGATCTTCTTTTGGATGGGTAAGTCGTCACTCCCGGGAGTGTGCTGGGCATCGATGGGATGACGGCACCACTGATCGGTGACAGTTGAACTCCAACGACCCCAGCCGGACCACAGCAGGTTCACAGCAGAGGGGCCGGTCGTCGATATCTACCGGCTGCCCGTCCACGTCGGAACATCGATGTGGGTGGCCGCCGATGGACGTACCGATGCGCGCCCGACCGGACGAACGGGCGAACCGCCACGGCAAGATCAACCATTCGGGGGGATCGAAGGTTTCTCGCATCCTCTACCGTCGCTACCTATGACCTACCCGTACCAGGCGCCCCCACCACCCAAGCGGCGGACGCTGCGGACCGTGCTGATCGTCGTAGGCGTGGTCGTCGTGCTGTGCTGTGCCGGTGCCGGCACCGGCGGCTTCTTCCTGTTCAAGGGCATCAAAGCCGCAACCGATCCGGCCCGACAGGCCGCCGAGTCGTTCGTGAGCGACCTGGAGGCCGGCGACGCGGCGGCGGCGTACGAACTGCTGTGCACCGACACGCGCGGAAATTTCACGAAGGACGCATTCGTCCAGGGCGTCGCCAGGCAGCCACAGATCCAAAGCCACAAGGTCAACGGCGTCAACGTGTCGACCGTCAACGGGCGCACCTCAGGGACCGTGAACATGGCCCTGAAGCTGGACAGCGGCTTCACCGACCGGCGCGCGATCCCGCTGGTGAAGGAGGACGGCGCCTGGAAGGTGTGCGGCCAACCCTACTGAGACTCCCCCGCTCGGGAGGATCAGCAGGTGAGTGGCTGCCAACTCACCTTCGTCACCACCATGGGCACGTACAGGATCAGGACGCATTGCGGCGACGAGCGTCCCATGACGGTCGGGAAGCGACCGCCGCGAGCAGGTAGCACGGCGGGAATCATCGGGAGTGGACGGAGCGCGGACATGAACGACGGCGGATTGCTGGGGTCGCTAGATCAGTGGGTGCGGCAGGGGTGGGGTCGGTTTCTGCTGCTGGTGGTCGCGCTGACGGTCGCGGGGACGGCCGTCGTCGTGATCCTGACCGCCGTGCTCGCCGAGTCCGGCTTTCCCTCCGGAGACTCGCGATTCTGGCACGGTGTCAGGCCGGACTGGGCGGGCGTCGTCGGCTTCCTCCTCTGCGTCGCCGGGGTGGCCTGCTTGGGAGGCGGTGCCTGGTGGCTAATGCGCAATGGCTACTACCGGCGCAACGCTCGCGCCCGGGTATTGGGGGCGGAGAGCTGGTCTCGTCGCCGGCAACTGGCCCAGCAGGTACGCGGCACCGCCTCGCGCCGTGACGAGGATCGGCCGCTGCTGCCCGTGGTCGCGAGGCATCTGATCGACCAGCCGAAATTCCTGCCGCCACTCTGCGGCTTGGCGCTGTTTGAGGTCGGGCAGGCGTTCCTCCAGTGGGCACCGTTCTTCGTCCTCATCGCCGCGTTCATCGTCGGACTGCTCGCCGTCATGGCCATCCTGTCGTTCCGGGGCGCGCGCCAGGCGAGAGCGTTTCTCACCGAACACGCGGACGGCTAGACCTTCACCGAAGCACGGGACGACCGCCTGCGGCCACGCCCTGGCCGCAGGCGGCGGGCGGGCAAGTCGCAGCACCACGTCGGTTCAGCCTGGGCAAGGAGGCAGAACTCGTCGCCTTCCGGGTCGGCGAGGACGGTCCACGGGACGCGCCAGTTACTTGGCGTTGAAGTAGCTGGCCTCCGGGTGGTGGGCCACGATCGCGTCGGTGGCCTGCTCCGGCATCAACTGGAACTCCTCGGACAACTCCACACCGATCCGCTCCGACCCGAGCAGGTCCACGATCTTCGCCCGGTCCTCCAGGTCGGGGCAGGCCGGGTAGCCGAACGCGTACCGGCAGCCCCGGTAGTCGTTGCGCAGGATACCGGCCAGGTCCGTCGGGTCGTCGTGGCCCAGCGGACGGCCATCCGGCAGGGTCATCTCAGTGCGGATGCGCCGGTGCCAGTACTCGGCGAGCGCCTCGGTGAGCTGCACGGACAGCCCGTGCACCTCCAGGTAGTCGCGGTACTCGTTGCGGGCGAACAGCTTCGCCGCGTACTCGCTGACCGGCTGGCCGACGGTGACCAGTTGCAACGCGACCACATCGAGCTGGTCGCCCTTGGGCCTGAAGAAGTCGGCCAGGCAGAGCCGCCGCTCCTGGCGCTGCCGGGGGAACGAGAACCGGGCGCGCTCCGCGTGCCCGTTCTCGTCGAGCACCACCAGGTCGTTGCCCTCGGAGTACGCCGGGAAGTAGCCGTACACGACGGCGGCCTCCAGCACCTGGTCGGCGATCAGCCGGTCCAGCCAGTAGCGCAGCCGGGGCCGGCCCTCGGTCTCGACCAGCTCGTCGTAGGAGGGGCCGTTGCCGCCCCGGGCGCCGTTGAGCCCCCACTGCCCGCGGAAGGTGGCCCGCTCGTCGAGCAGCGCCGCGTAGTCGGCCATCGGCACGCCCTTGACCACGCGGGTGCCCAGGAACGGCGGGGTGGGCACCGGCACGTCGGCGGCCACGTCGGAGCGGACCGAGGAGTCGTGCAGCTCCGGCAGCGACTCGGAGACGACCGAGCGCTGCCGCTCCCGGCGCGCCCGCCGGGTCGCCAGGGCCGCCTCCCGCTCCGGGTCGATGACCGGGGCACCGCCGCGCTTGGCGGTCATCACCTTGTCCATGAGGGACAGCCCCTCGAACGCGTCCCGCGCGTAGTGCACCTGCCCGGGGAACATCGACCGCAGATCGTCCTCGACGTACGACCGGGTCAGTGCCGCCCCACCCAGCAGGACGGGCCAGCGCTCCGCGACCCCGCGCGTGGCCATCTCGGCCAGGTTCTCCTTCATGATGACCGTGCTCTTGACCAGCAGCCCCGACATACCGATCGCGTCGGCGCGGTGCTGCTCGGCGGCGTCCAGGATGGCGCTGATCGGCTGCTTGATGCCGATGTTCACGACCTCGTAGCCGTTGTTGGACAGGATGATGTCGACCAGGTTCTTGCCGATGTCGTGGACATCGCCGCGCACGGTGGCCAGCACGATGCGGCCCTTGCCGCCGTCCTCGGTGGCCTCCATGTGCGGCTCCAGGTACGCCACCGCGGTCTTCATCACCTCGGCGGACTGCAGCACGAACGGCAGCTGCATCTGCCCGGAGCCGAACAACTCGCCGACCACCTTCATCCCGTCGAGCAGGATGTCGTTGATGATCGACAGCGGGGGCCGGCCGCCGGCCATCGCCGCGTCCAGGTCGGCCTCCAGGCCGTTGCGCTCACCGTCGATGATCCGCCGCTTGAGCCGCTCGTCCAGCGGCAGCGCCGCCAACTCCTGCGCCCGGCTGGCCCGCGCGCTCGTCACGTCGACGCCCTCGAACAGCTCAAGGAAGCGCTGCACCGGGTCGTACCCCTCGCGGCGCCGGTCGTAGACCAGGTCCAGCGCGACCTCGCGCTGCTCGTCGGGGATCTTCGACATCGGCAGGATCTTGCTGGCGTGCACGATCGCCGAGGTCAGCCCGGCCTGCACGCACTCGTGCAGGAACACCGAGTTGAGCACCTGGCGGGCCGCCGGGTTGAGGCCGAACGAGATGTTCGAGATGCCGAGGGTGAAGTTGACCCCCGGGTAACGGCGGGCGATCTCCCGGATCGCCTGGATCGTCTCGATGCCGTCGCGGCGGGTCTCCTCCTGCCCGGTGGCGATCGGGAACGTCAACGCGTCGATGAGGATGTCGGACCGGTCCATGCCCCACCGGCCAGTCAGGTCGTCGATGAGCCGGCCCGCGACCCGGACCTTCCATTCCTGGGTACGCGCCTGCCCCTCCTCGTCGATGAGCAGCGCCACCACGGCCGCGCCGTGCTCGCGCACGACCGGCATCACCCGCGCGTACCGGGAGTCGGGGCCGTCGCCGTCCTCGAAGTTCACCGAGTTGACCACGCATCGGCCGCCGAGCATCTCCAACCCGGCCTCGACGACGGCCGGCTCGGTGGAGTCCAGCATGATCGGCAACGTGGACGCGGTGGCGAACCGGCCGGCCAGCTCCCGCATGTCCTGCGTGCCGTCGCGGCCGACGTAGTCCACGCACAGGTCCAGCAGGTGTGAGCCGTCCCGCGCCTGACTGCGGGCGATCTCCACGCAGGCCCGCCAGTCGGCGGCCAGCATCGCCTCCCGGAACGCCTTGGAACCGTTGGCGTTGGTCCGCTCCCCCACCATCAGCACCGAGGCGTCCTGCGCGAACGGCACCGGGTGGTAGACCGACGAGACGCCCGCCTCGTGCTGCGGCTCGCGGGCGGGGGCGGTGACGCCGTGCAGCCGCTCGGACAGCACCCGGATGTGCTCCGGGGTGGTGCCGCAGCAGCCGCCGATCAGACCCACGCCGTACTCGGTGACGAACCGCTCCAGGGCGTCGGCCAGCTCCACGGGAGTGAGCGGGAAGTACGCGCCGTCGGCGGTCAGGACCGGCAGGCCGGCGTTCGGCATCACCGACAGCGGGATCCGGGAGTGCTGCGACAAATACCGCAGGTGCTCGCTCATCTCCGCCGGCCCGGTGGAGCAGTTGAGCCCGATCAGGTCCACGCCGAGCGGCTCGATGGCCGCGAGGGCCGCGCCGATCTCGCTGCCCACCAGCATCGTGCCGGTCGTCTCCACGGCCACGTGACAGATGATCGGCACCGACTGGCCCAGCTCGGCCATCGCCCGCTTCGACCCGACCACCGCCGCCTTGACCTGGAGCAGATCCTGGCAGGTTTCGATGATCAGCGCGTCCGAGCCGCCGACGATCAGACCGGCGGCATTTTCCTGGTACGCGTCACGCAGCGTCGCGTAATCGGCGTGCCCGAGGGTGGGCAGTTTGGTGCCCGGCCCGATCGCGCCCAGCACGTACCGGGGTCGCTGCGGGGTGCTCGCCGCGTCGGCGGCCTCCCGGGCGATCCGGGCACCCGCCTCGGACAGCTCCCGGATGCGGTGCGGGATGTCGTACTCGGCGAGGTTGGCCAGGTTGGCGCCGAACGTGTTCGTCTCCACGCAGTCCGCGCCGACGGCCAGGTAGGCGTCGTGCACCCCCCGCACCACGTCCGGCCGGGTGACGTTGAGGATCTCGTTGCACCCCTCCAGCCCGTCGAAGTCGTCGAGCGTGAGGTCCGCGGCCTGCAGCATCGTGCCCATCGCCCCATCGGCGATGAGGATCCGATCGGCCAGCACATCCATCAACGAAGTCCGCACTCGTTCAGGTTAGTGCGGCCCAGGCCTTACACGACTGCCCTCGGAGCCCGATCCCATATTGTGTCAGCCGAATCACGCTGCCCGGTTCGCCACCGTATGACTGACCCCCGGCTGGGCCGGACCGGCGCGGCCGACGGGCCGCATCCCTGACCGGCACGTAGGCTGGCGGACGTGAGGACAACAGTGACGCCGCCGTGCACCACGGCCCAACGACCGGGCGCGGTCCCGGTGTCGGCCGCGACGAGCAGGGTGAGGTGACGGCGTGACCGAGTTCGACGGACTGCCGGTGCTGCGGTCCCCGGTGGCGATTGCCGCGTTCGAGGGCTGGAACGACGCCGCCGACGCGTCCACCGCGGCTGTCGAGCACCTGGAACAGGTCTGGAACGCGCGGCAGCTCGCCGAGCTGGACCCGGAGGACTTCTACGACTTCCAGGTCAGCCGGCCCACCATCACGATGGCCGACGGGGAGACCCGCCGGGTGGAGTGGCCGACGACCCGGTTCATGGTGGCCAGCCCCGAGGGCACCGACCGTGACGTGGTGCTGATCCGGGGCATCGAGCCGAGCATGCGCTGGCGGACGTTCTGCGAGCAGGTGCTGGAGATCTGCCACAGCCTCGAGGTGGAGCGGGTGGTGCTGCTCGGCGCGTTGTTGGCCGACGTGCCGTACACCCGGCCGTTGCCGATCAGCGGCAGCGCCTCCGACGCCCAGGCCGCCGAGCGCTACCAGCTCACGCCCACCCGCTACGACGGGCCGACCGGCATCGTCGGGGTGCTGCACGACGCGTGCACCCGCGCCGAGGTCGACGCCGTCTCGTTCTGGGTGCACGTGCCGCACTACGCCAACAACCCGCCCTGTCCCAAGGCCACCCTCGCCCTGCTGCACCGCGTCGAGGAGGTCGTCGACCTGCCGGTGCCGATGGCCGACCTGGCCGAGGAGTCCGCCGAGTGGGAGCAGCGGGTGCGCAGCGCCGCCGAGCAGGATGCCGAGCTCGGCGAGTACGTCCGCGAGCTGGAGGAACGGGTCGGCGACGAGGGCATCACCCCGTTGACCGGTGACGAGATCGCCCAGGAGTTCGAGAAGTACCTGCGGCGCCGAGGCGGCTCGGCCGGCCCGACCGCCGGCTCCTGGTAACGCCTCCCTCCCGTCGAGTACGGGCCTCGGACCTTGAGTCCGGGGCCCGTACCCGTTCTTGGCGGTCCCGTTCTTGCGTCGTGGTCCTGTTTTCGCTTCGTGGTCTTGTTTTGGCGTGTCTGGGGTGGCGGCGTCACGCCCGCTGAGGCATCCTAGGAACCTAGCTGTGATCAAGGAGGCGGATGTGCAGATCAACCCCGGGGCCGCCGAGTTCCCGCACCGGCAGATCGCCGCGCAGCTCAAGGCCCAGGTCCGCCGCGGCGACTGGGCGCCGGGCGAGCGGCTGCCGTCCATCCCGGCCATCGCCGAGATGTTCGGCGTCGCCAAGCAGACCGTGCAGCGCGCCGTCGACCAGCTGCGGGTCGAGGGCATCCTGATCACCAAACCCGGCTCCGGTACGTACGTCCGGGGCACCCGACGCCGACTCAACCGGCTCTCCCGAGGCCGGTACGGCGGCTTCCGCGGCTACCACACCGACCTGGCCGCCCGGTACCGTCAGCAACTCGTCTCGGTCAGCCGCGCCCCCGCCCCCGCCGAGGTAGCCGACGCGTTCGGGGTGCCCGACGGCACCGATCTGCTCTGCCGCCGCCACCTCGTACGCACCGACGACTCCCCCGTCGAGGTAGGCGCCTCCTGGTTCCTGCCCACCGACACCGCCGGCACCTCGCTGGAGCGCGCCGAGGCGTTCGGACGGCCGCTCTATCAGGAAGCCGAGGAAGCCACCGGGCGGCGGTACGTCTCGGCCGCCGACACGATCAGCGCCCGCCAGCCGAGCCGGGAGGAGGCCGAGACCCTCCAGATCCGGCCCGACACCCCGGTGCTGCACCTGCTGCACGTCGCGTACGACGCCCACCGCAAGCCGATCGAGGTCGCCCAGGCCACCTGGCCCGGCCCCATGACCACCCTGACCGAGGAGTACAAGATCCCCGCCCCAACCTCGGACCCCGACCCCAACCCAGGCTTGGTCCTAGGCTGATTTCCCGCGTCCTGCCCCGCACTCCGCGCCCCCGTGCGCCCCGCCCCGTGCGCCAGCACTCCGAGTGCCCCGCGCCCCTGCCCACCAGCACTTCGCACCCCCACACGCCCCGCGCACCAGCGCTCCGGGCGCCCTGCACCCCTGCACCCCCAGCATTCAGGGTGCCCCGCGCCCCTGCACCCCGGCGCCACCAGCACTCCGCACCCGGGGCGCCCTGCGCACCTCGTAGGAGTTCGAGGGCGAGCGGCACCGGGCACCGGGCACCGGGCACCGGGCACCGGGCACCGGGCACCGGGCACCGGTCGATCATGGAGTAGTGGTGGCCGTTGTGTGGTGTTCTGCACCTTTCGTCGGGCACCACAACTCCATGATCGACGGGGCTCCGGGTCTTGACGCACCCGCACTCCCGCGATCTTGCAGTTTCTGTCCTGACAAAAGGTGCGGAGCGGCCCATACCGCCGACCGAAAGTGCAAGGTCGACGGGGCGAGGTGCGGGCGAGGCACGCGGGACGCTGCTCGACCGGCTCTGTCTTGCTCGCCCCGCGCACCTAGCACTGCGCCGCCTGCGCCGGGCACGGGGGCGAGCAGGGCACGGGGCGAGCAGGGCCGAGCGAGCAGGGCCGAGCGAGCAGGGCGGGGCGAGCAGGGCGGGGCGAGCAGGGCGGGGCGAGCAGGGCGGGGCGGGGCCGAGCAGGGCCGGGTGGGGTGGGGCGGAGCGGGGAGAGCGGCAGCGGCGGGGCCGAGCAGCGGGGCGCGCAGGGCGGGGCGGATTAGAGGCGGATGCCTAGGAGGGCGTCCACCGTGTTCGCGAAGAGGGCCGGGGCGCCCGGGTCATCCGTTGCGCCGGCGAGGGTCGCGTCGGCCCAGCGGTCGGCCACCGTCAGGGCACCGGGAGTGTCCAGGTCGTCGGCGAGGCGCTCGCGTACCCCCGCCAGCAGCTCGGCCCCGGACGGCCCGGCGGGCGCGGCGGCAGCCTGCCGCCAACGGGCCAGGCGTTCCTGCGCGACGGTCAGCACGTCGTTGGTCCAGGTGCGGTCGCTGCGGTAGTGCCCGGAGATCAGCGCCAACCGGACCGCCATCGGGTCGACCTTGTCGGCGCGCAACCGGGACACGAAGACCAGGTTGCCGCGGGACTTCGACATCTTCTCGCCGTCCAGGCCGATCATGCCGGCGTGCACGTAGTGCTGAGCGAACGGCGCCTGGCCGGTGAGCCGCTCGGCGTGCGCGGCGGACGCCTCGTGGTGCGGGAACAGCAGGTCGTTGCCGCCGCCCTGCACGTCGATGCGGTCGCCGAGCAGGTTTAACGCGATGACCGCGCACTCGATGTGCCAGCCCGGGCGGCCCGGCCCCAGCTCGCCGCCGGGCCAGGACGGCTCACCCTCGCGGGCTCCACGCCACAGCAGCGGGTCCAGCGGGTCGCGCTTGCCGGCCCGGTCCGGGTCGCCGCCGTTGATCGGGAAGATCTCCAGCATCTGCTCCCGGGTCAGGTTCGACTCGTAGCCGAACCGGCCGGTGGCGGAGATGTCGAAGTAGATGTCGCCGGTGCCGTCGTCGAGCCGGTACCCGGCCCCGTCCTTGACCAGCACCTCGACCTTGTCGGCGATGTCCGGGATCGACTCGACGGCGCCCACGTAGTGGTCCGGCGGGATGATCCGCAGCGCCTCCATGTCCTCCCGGAACAGCGCTGTCTCGCGCATCGCCAGGACCACCCAGTCCTCGCCGTCGCGGTCGGCCCGCTCCAGCAGCGGATCGTCGATGTCGGTGACGTTCTGTACATAGCGCACCGGACGGCCGGCGTCGCGCCACATCCGCTGCACGAGGTCGAACGTGATCATGGTGGCGGCGTGGCCGAGGTGGGTGGCGTCGTACGGGGTGATGCCGCAGACGTACATGCTGCCCGCGTCGACCGGATCGCTCGGGTGGATACCCTGCCGTGCCGAGTCGTACAACGCCAGCGGCTCGCCCCTGCCCGGCAGCCGTGGCACCTCGTGTCCCGCCCAAGACTCCATGGCCTCAGCCTAGCCAGCCAGTCGGCGCCCTCGGGCCGCGCTACCGGTGATCAAGATGACAGTGACTCACATGGGTGGCCAGGGCACGGCCGGCCAATCCTCGGGCGGCTGCGGGAACCGCCCGGTCTCCCGCAGACCGTCGATGCGGGCGGCCAATTCGGCGATCTCGCTGATCGTCAGGTGGTCGGCCAGCTCCGCGCCGAGCGCGCCGGCGACCTGCCCGGCCAGCCCGTCCAGCATCTCCACGGCGTCCGGCGGCAGCTGCCGGCCGGCCCAGCCCCACAGCACCGTGCGCAGCTTGGCCTCGACGTGGAAGCTCACCCCGTGGTCCACGCCGTAGATCCGGTCGTCCGCGCCGACCAGCACGTGACCGCCCTTACGGTCCGCATTGTTGATCACCGCGTCGAGCACCGCCAGGCGGGCCAGTCGCGGGTCGTCGGCGTGAGCGAGGGCGTACGCGGCGCCGTCGTCGTCGCGGGCCGCCGCGATCGGGAACCAGCGCGGCGGCAGTTCCTCGGCGGGCACGAAACCGACAAGCGGCGCGGCGTCCTCCGGCTCGTCGATCCAGAGCTGGCAGGAGCCCGGCCCGAACGGGCCGTCCCGCAGCACGGTGGGCGGCACCAGGCCCCAGCCGGTGGCCCGGGAGACCAGGTACGCCGAGACCTCCCGGCCAGCCAGGGTGCCGTCGGGGAAGTCCCACAGCGGGCGCTCGCCGCGGATCGGCTTGTAGACGCAGCGGGCCGTGGCGCTGTCGAGGGTCAGGATGCCGCGCAGGGTCGTGTTCGACGCGTCGACGAGCCGCCCCTCCAGGTCGAGCGTGCCGTCGCGCAACAGCCGCAGCGCGGCGTCGCCGTCCTGGCGGGGCTGCAGGCCGGACGAGGTCACCGGTGGTAACCGTTGTGCCGCGGGCACAGGTGCCCGGCGGGATCCAACGGTTGGCCGCACAGCGGGCACGGCGGCCGGCCCGCGTTCACCACGCGCCGAGCCCGCTCGATGAACTGGCGGGTGGCCTGCGGGGTGAGCCGGACCCGGAGCCGGTCCAGGTCCTCGTCCGGCTCGTCGTCGTCATCGTCGTCGTCGGAGTCGTCGTCCTCGTCGTCCAACTCGACCTCGGGCTCCACCTCGCCGGCGGCGATCGCCTCGATCACCACGGTCGCGGTGTCCACGTCGAAGGCCAGGCCGAGTGTCCCGACCCGGAACTCCTCGTCGACCGGCGTGTCCAGTGGCTCGTTGTCGCCCACCACCGGCGCCAGCTCGGGCAGGTCCACCCCGAAGCGACGCTGCGCCTCGGTGAGCAGCTCTTCCAGCTTCTCGGCGAGCAGGGTCACCTGGACCTTCTCCAGCGCGACGCTGACCAGCCTGCCGCCGCCACGGGCCTGCAGGAAGAACGTGCGCTCCCCCGGCGGCCCGACAGTCCCGGCGACGAACCGCTCCGGCGGTTCGAAGGCGTGCACCTGGTGGGTCATACCCACGACCCTATCCGGCCCGTCATCGCGTTGCGCACCCCACCGACCCGAATCGCCGCACGGGCGGCGCGCCCGGCGTACCAGGGGTTGCAGCCGGGCGTGGCGGGCACGCGGACGCCCGCCGGCCCGCCGAACCGGGCGGTCGCGGCCCCCGGCCCAGCACGGAATGCGGCCCCCTGCCCCGAGCCGTGCCGGGGCCTCCGGCCGGCAGGGTGCGCGGCTCCTGCCCGGGGCGGTGGCGCGCCCTCGTGACGCGGCTCACGGGGTCGCGCCGGCCCCGCCGCCGACGGCGGCGTCCGAGTCGGCCGCGCGGGTCGCCCGCCGGCGCCGCTTGCGCGGCGGCGGCACCAGCGCGGCCAGGTCGCCGCCGGTGTCGTTGAGCCGCACCAGGAACGGCCGCAGCGGCGTGAACCGGATCGCGGTCACCGACGCCGGGTCGGCCACGATCCGCTGAAAAAGATCCAGGTGTACGCCGAGCGCGTCCGCCACGATCGCCTTGATCACGTCACCGTGGCTGCACGCCAGCCAGACCGCCTCGGGCCCGTGCTCGGCGCTGACCCGGGCGTCCCACGAGCGCACCGCCGCCACGGCACGCGCCGCCATCGCCGCCATCGCCTCGCCGTCGGGGAAGACCGCCGCGCTCGGGCGCTGCTGGACCACCGGCCAGAGCGGCTCCTTGGCGAGCTTCTTGAGCGGCTGCCCCTCCCAGCTGCCGTAGTCGCACTCGATCAACCCCTGCTCCACCGTCGGGGTGGCCTGCGGCAGCGCCAACTCCAGGGTCTGCCGGCAGCGGATCAACGGGCTGGTCACCACCGCCGCGAGCGGCACCGCCCGCAGCCGTTCGCCGACGGCGGTCGCCTGGGCCCGGCCCGTGTCGTCCAACTCGACGGGCTGGTGGCCGGCCAGCCCACCGTCCGCGTTCGCGGTGGTCCGGCCGTGTCGCAGAAGCAGAAGGGTCGCCACGGGATCACCCTATGACCTGCCCTCGGCCGGGGTCTGGTCAGCGTAGGTCCGTCGCGGGCTGGACGTCCTGCACGAAGCTGTCCGACCGGTCGGCGCCGTACTGGCCGAGCACGTCCAGCACGGCCGGCACCGCCTCGTACGCCGCCACGACCTCGACCCGGGCGCGGTCCAGGAGGTCCTGGTCCAGCCAGTACCCCCGGGGCAGCGCGCGGGCGGCGGGCTGGGCGGTGGAGACGGTGGCGTCGAAGACGACGATGGAGGTGGCGCCCGCGGCGAGCAGGGCTTCCCGGAGTTCCCGGGTGGTCGGCAGCCGCGCCGGATCCACCGTCGCGGTGACGAGTCGGACCCGCTGCGGCGACTGACCGGGTTGGGTGGGCCGGGCTGGCGGGGCGACGGGGCGGTCGTGTCCCGTCCTGCGGCGCTCGGGCGCGCCCGAGCCGTTGAGGCCTGCGACACCGCCCAGGTGGTACGCGTCGGCGCCCTGCTGGGCGTGGTCGAGGTTGTCCTGCGTGTCGGCCGGGGCACGGAGCCCGATGACCGACTGCACGCCGGCGGCGATCAGCCACGTGAGCACGAAGGAGAAGATCACCACGCAGACCACGCCGGCGAACTGGTGCCAGAGCAGGGATCCGCCTCCGCCGAAGAAGAGGCCGTCCTTGCCGAGCGGGTTGGTGCCACTGTTGCCGAAGAAGCCGACCAGCAGCGAGCCGAGCATGCCGCCGACGAAGTGGACCGCGAGGACGTCCAGCGCGTCGTCGAGGCGCAGCAGGTACTTCAACCGCAGCGCGGTGTGGCAGACGATGCCGGCGATCGCGCCGATGGCGATGGCGGAGAGCGTGTTGACGTACCCGGCGGCGGGGGTGATCGTCGCGAGGCCCGCGACGGCGCCGGAGACGCCGCCCACGACGGTGCTGTGGCCGTCCTTGGCCCGTTCGGCCACCAGCCAGACGAGCATGCCGGCGGCCGCCGCGAGGTGGGTGTTGATCACCGCTTGGGCGGCGATCCCGTTGGCCTGGAGGCCGTCGCCGCCGTTGAAGCCGAACCACCCGAACCAGAGGATGCCGGCGCCGAGGATGGTCAGCGGGATGGAGTTGGGCGGGGCGGCGGTATTCGGCCAGCCACGGCGACGGCCGACCACCAGCAGGGTCGCCAGGACGGCGGCGCCCGCCGAGGCGTGCACCACCATTCCGCCGGCCCAGTCCTGGGTGCCGAACCGGGCCAGCCAGCCGTCGGGGTGCCAGAGCCAGTGCGCGATCGGCGCGTAGACCACGATGGACCAGATCGCCAGGAACACGACCCACCCGAGGAACTTCAGCCGGCCGGCCGTGGCACCGGTGATCAACGCGGGGGTGATCACCGCGAACATCATCTGGTACGCGACGAACGCCAGGGTGGGAATGGTCACCTGCCCGGCGACGACGTGCAGGTGGGGTGCGGGTGGCACTCGGAGGTCGGTGAGCCCGAACAGCTCGAAGTTGCCGAGCAGGCCGCTGCCGGCGTCGTCGCCGAACGCGATGGTGTATCCCACCAGCACCCAGGTCAGGCTGACGACGCCCAGCGCGATCATGTTCTGCTGCAACATGGCGAGCACGTTGCGGGTGCGGACCATCCCGCCGTAGAAGACGGCCAGGCCGGGAGTCATGAACAACACCAGGCCGGTGCAGACGAGCACCCAGGCGGTGTCGCCCGAGTTCACCGCTTCCTGAGCGAGCATGGGAGCTCACCTCTCCTCTCGGTACGTCAGACGGTGTGCCGCACCGCGGAGACGACGGACTCCTTGACGCGTTCGTGGTTGGGCACCGGCGCGAAGTGCCGTTTGGGCAGCAGCAGCAACCAGGTGGCGATGTTGAACGGCCCGGTCAGCACGGGGATGCCCAGCGGGGTGAGGACGGTCGCCAGGGCCATCTGGACGAAGAGCGTCAACGCGATGCCGAAGAGGGTGTAGACGGTCACCAGCGCGCCGGGGCGGTGCAGCACCGCGCCCACGGCGATGGCCGTCAGCACCGCGTTGAAGCCGAACAGGCCCTTGTCCAGGGAGGCCGCGTCGGCGCCGAACCAGAGCGCCAGCAGGGTCGCGCCGACGGCGCCGACCACCGCGAAGAGCGCCGACCAGCGGGAGTTGACCAGCAGCGCGACCAGAATGATCAACCCGGTGACCCAGCTGTCGATCAGGAAGACCTGGGACACCCCGCGCAGGAAGGTGGGGATCAGGTCCCAGTCGAAGCGCCCACCGGTCACCTGTCCCTCGCCGGGGAACATCGGCTTCAGCTTGGTGAGCACGGTGAACCGGTCGAACTGGTAGGCGGCCATCAGCAGCACCCAGGTGGTCAGCACGAACGGCATGGTGAACGCGGTCAGGCCCCAGGTCTTGAAGATCGCGTTCAGGGCCAGGGTGACCACCGTCGTGGCGATCGCGCCGAGCACCAGGTAGAACCACATCAGTGGCCGGTCGTCGAGGAACGTCGGGACGGCGATGCCGGTCAGGAACGGGCTGAAGCCGAACAGTCCCTTGCGCAACGAGGCGTCGTCGACCCGGAGGACGACGGCCGTGGCGGTGCCGACGACCAGACCGAGGACCGCTCCCCCGAAGATCCGTGGTTGGCCGTTCTCGAACGCCCCCCAGGCGACCGCGATGAGAACCAGCAGGCCGGTGAGCGGGTTGTTCTGTAGGACGACCTGCGCGGGCCCGCGCAGGCAGGCGTCGACGAACGCGATCAACGGGTTGCGGTCACTCAGCCTGTCCCATTGGCGCACCGCTGCGGTCACGGCCGTCTCCTCGCTATCTCATCGCCAGCTGAAGGCCGGCGGGAAGGTCCGGCCGGTCACCTCTTCGCGGGCGGCCACGCAGAAGGCGCGGATCGCGGCGCGGACCGGCTCGGTCTCCTGACCCAGGACCTTGAAGATGAGCCCCGCGTCGTTCGGCAGCCGACTGACGGCGCTGGCCAGGGGGGTCTGCTCGTCCCAGACCGGTGTCGACGTCCGGTCGAAGACCCGTGCCGCCCGGTCGGGGTCGGTGAGCAGCACGACGTTGCCGAAGATGTGGAAGCGGTCCATGACACCGACCCGCGCCACGTCGAACTGCCCCGGGGCCGCCACGAACTTCTCCACGAACAGTTGCCGACCGTCGGGGCGCTCGCCGCGCAGTGAGGAGGAGTAGAGGTCGTAGGCGAAGAGTTCGCCGTCGCGGTAGTACTTGCGGCCGGGTTGCAGGACCTCGGCGTAGAGCATGGTGGCGCTCTCCGCGAGCCGCACCCGGGTGTCGGTGACGAACCGGCTGGCCCGGTACGGGATCACCGGCTCCGGGAGGTATTCGAGGTAGGTCTCCTCGGCCAGGGTGAACGTCTGGATCTGCGAGCCGTAGTTCGCGTCCATCTCCTGGATCTTGGTAGCGGACTGGGTCACCAGGTGCGCCTGGCTGCCGGGGGCCAGGGAGACGTCCATCCGCAGGCGGTCGCCCTGGAGCACACCGCCGGAGGTGGTGAGGATCATGACGCAGGGCAGCTCGGGCATCTCCTCGTCCCAGTAGAGCGCCCGTTGGACCAGCAGCGGTGACTGCCGGTAGAGATCGCGCAGGATCGTCCGGTCCCCACGCCGCTCGAACCCGAGGCGCAGGATGCCGACCTTGCCGTTGGACGCGGCGGGCAGCTGGGCCGGTTGGTCCTGGTACGGCTCCAGCTCCCGCGCACTGTCCAGTGTGATCATGCGACCACTTCGGCGTCGAAGAGCGCGTTGCGGCGGATCAGCGAGACGAGCTCGTCGATGCCCTCGCCGGTCTTGCAGTTGGTGAACACGACCGGCTTGCCGTTGCGCATCATGTCCGCGTCGCGCGCCATGACACCGAGGTCGGCGTCCACGTACGGCGCCAGGTCGGTTTTGTTGATCACGAGGATGTCGGACTTGGAGATCCCCGGGCCGTTCTTGCGCGGGATCTTGTCTCCGGCGGCGACGTCGATGACGTAGATGAAGTAGTCGACCAGGGCGGGGCTGAACGTCAGGGTGAGGTTGTCGCCGCCGCTCTCGATGAGGACCACGTCGGTGTCCGGGAACCGGGACTCCATGTCCTCCACGGCGGCCAGGTTCATGCTCGGGTCCTCGCGTACGGCCGTGTGCGGGCACGCCCCGGTCTCCACACCGAGGATCCGTTCCTCGACCAGGACGCCGGTCAGGGCGCGTCGGACGTGCTTCGCGTCCTCCGTGGTGACGACGTCGTTGGTGATCACCAGGACCCGCAGTCCGTTGTCCACGAAACGGGGCACGACAGCCTCGATGATCGCGGTCTTGCCGCTGCCCACCGGGCCGCCGACGCCGATACGACTTGCCGACTTCATGCTGTGACCAGTCCTTCTGGGAGACGTTTCAGGTGCGAAAGATGTGGGTGTTCGGCGCTCAGCTCATGAACATCCGCACGTGGACGTGCTGGTGCGCGGCGGACAGGACGTCGAGGTGCGGCCCGAAGGTCTGCATGTCCTCCAGGTCCGCCGTGCGGATGTCCTGGTAGTCGTCGGTGACCTTCTCGTTGACCGCGAAGAGGATCGACTGCGCGTCGAGGTGGTCGACCCGCATCAGCCGGATGGCGGCGCTGAGCACCGTCGACGCCGCGCCGTACTGGTGGGCCGCGAAGGCGTCCTCCTCGGGCACCCCGAGGTCGGCGAAGCACACCCCGAGCGCGACCGGATAGGTGACCGGCGCGCCGGCCACGGACTCGCTGAGCCGCTTCTTGAGCAGCGTCTCACCGACGATCCGGGTCGCGGCTTCGGCCAGCTTGCGCCCCATCCGTACGGACATGATCCGCATCTCTTCGTTGATCTTGCGCTGGTGGACGGCCTCGTCCGCGCACCGGATCCGGTCCAGGTCACCGGCGGTGGCGGCACGGTGCCCGACGAGCAGGGCGACACCGTCCCCGGTGGCGGCGAGCCGGGTGACCGTCCGGACGTAGTCCTGAAGGGTCGTCCGGTCGTGGACGACGCCGTGCTCGACGGCCATCTCCAGGCCGCTGGAGAAGGAGAAGGCACCGACCGGGAAGACCGAGTCGCCGAACTGCAACAGCTTCAGGGTTTCGGGCATGGTACGCACTCCGGCCCCCGCTCAGTTGAGGTCGGCGGGCAGATGGGAGTGCGGCGTCGAGTCGGCGCCACCGAACAACCGCCGCGACTCGTGCGGCGCGAGATACGCGATGATCTCGGTGCCGGGGACGAACTCGTGGGTGATCCCGGTGAACGCGTGCGTCCGCATCACCGAGTCCATGACCTTGCGGTCCACGGTCAGCGGGACGTACATCTTGGTGCCCTTGACCACGGCCGGCCAGTGCTGGTTGCCGATGGCGTGACCGAGTTCGACGGCCGAGCGGATCAGCAGTTCGGCCGACTCGCCGCGCAACTGGTCGAGGTGGACCACCATCACCTCGCCCAACTGCACCCGGGCCACCACCGCCGTGGCGGTCAGGTCGTCCCAGGCGAGGACGTCACCGTCGCGCAGCCGGACGCCACGCGCGAGCGCGACCGACAGCTCCGCGCCGTTACTGGTCATCTTGCGGATGCGGCTCTTCTGGGCGTCCCACTGGTCGAGGACCAGGTCGTCGATGCGCGCTTCCTTCAGCCGGAGCGTCCAGTCCGGCTCGTTCATGTTGCCCAGCACCGTCTCGACGAGCACGGGCCTCTCCTATCGGTCGGTGTGTGCCGGGGACCGGGCAGGTGCGCCACGGTCCCGGCGGTGTCAGCTGAAGAAGTAGAGCTGGCCCAGGGGCAGGTTCCGGGCCGGCGGCACGGTCGCGTGGACGCCGTCCATCGTCACGGCGAAGGTCTCCGGGTCGACCTCGAGCTTGGGGGTCCGGTCGTTGCGGACCATGTCGCGCTTGGTGAGACTCCGGGTCCGGTACACCGGCATGACCTGCCGTTGCAGGCCCAACTGCTCGGCGATGCCCGCCTCGTGCGCGGCGCGGGACACGAAGGTCACGCAGTTGCGGGCGAGCTGGCTGCCCATCGCGCCGAAGGACGGCCGGTAGTAGACCGGCTGCGGTGTCGGCAGCGAGGCGTTCGGGTCGCCCATGATCGACCAGGCGATCATGCCGCCCTTGAGGACCAGCTTCGGCTTAGTACCGAAGAAGGCCGGCTCCCAGAGCACCAGGTCGGCCATCTTGCCCGGTGTCACCGACCCCAGCACGTGCGAGATCCCCTGGGTGATCGCCGGGTTGATGGTCATCTTGGCGACGTATCGCAGCACCCGGAAGTTGTCGTTGGCGCTGGAGTCCTCGGCGAGCTTGCCGCGCACGATCTTCATCTGCCCGGCGAGCTGGATGGTCCGCAGCCACGTCTCGCCGACGCGTCCCATCGCCTGCGAGTCGCTCTGCATCATCGAGATGACGCCCTCGTCGAGCAGGACGTCCTCGGCCGCGATCGTCTCGGTCCGGATCCGGCTCTCGACGAAGGCCACGTCGGAGGGGACCTTGGGGTTGAAGTTGTGGCAAACCATGATCATGTCGTACAGCTCGGACTGGCTGTTGATGCCGTACGGCACCGTCGGCGTGGTCGAGCTCGGCAGCACGTTCATCTGGCTGGCGACCTTGATGACGTCCGGCGCGTGCCCACCGCCGGCACCCTCCGTGTGGAAGGTGTGGATCGTCCGGCCCTCGAACGCCGCGACGGAGTCCTCCAGGTAGCCGCTCTCGTTAAGGGTGTCCGTGTGGATGCTGACCTGCACGTCGAACTCGTCGGCGACGTCCAGGCAGGCGCGGATCACCGCGGGCGGCGAACCCCAGTCCTCATGGATCTTGAAGCTCGGCGCGCCGGCCATGATCTGCTCGACCAGGGGGGCGCGACCGGTGCTGTTGCCCTTCGCCATCAGTCCGATGTTGATCGGGATGCTCTCGAAGGCCCGCATCATCGCCTGGATGTTCCACGGGCCGGGGGTGATGGTGACGCCGTTTGTGCTGTCCGTCGGGCCGGTGCCGCCACCCCAGAGGGTGGTCACGCCGTTGCTCAGGGCCGCCTGCGCCTGGAACGGCGTCACCAGGTGCACGTGCGTGTCGATGCCGCCGGCGGTCAGGATGAGGTGCTCACCGGAGATGGCCTCGGTGCCCGGCCCGGTGATCAACTCGGGGGTGACCCCGTCCATGATGTTCGGGTTGCCGGCCTTGCCGATGCCGGCGATCTTGCCGTTCTTGACCCCGACGTCGGCCTTGACCACACCGAGGATCGCGTCGACGACGGTCACGTTCGTGATGACCAGGTCCAGGCCACCCTCGGCGTTGGTGTACTGGTTGTGCACGCCCATGCCGTCGCGCAGCGTCTTGCCACCGCCGTACATGACCTCGTCGCCGAGGACGCGCAGGTCCTTCTCGATCTCGATGTAGAGGTCGGTGTCACCCAACCGGATCTGGTCGCCCGTCGTGGGGCCGTACATTCCGGCATACTCTTGCCGCGAAATCTGGCTCATCGAATCATCTCTCCTGCCCGAGGCTGGCAGCCCTTCGGGAATAGTCGATCTACTGCTTCTTGCCCTTGGGGTTGTCCTGCTGCTCCGGGTCGAACTTGAAGCCGCGGGTCTTGGCGTTGTGGATCGCCTCGGTCCGGTCCGGCCGGTAGCTCGGCGCCGACTGGCTGCCGGTCCACCCCTGCACCAGTCCGTTGAACCCGTACACGCGTTGCAGCCCGCCGAAGGGGACGAGCTGCACCGTCTTCTTGTCGCCCGGCTCGAAGCGGATGGAGGTCGTCGCCGGGATGTTCAACCGCTTACCGAAGGCCGCCTCACGATCGAAGGCGAGCATTCGGTTGGTCTCGAAGAAGTGGAAGTGTGAGCCGACCTGGATCGGCCGGTCACCGGTGTTCTGGACGACGATCTCCGTCACCGGTCGACCCTCGTTCAACTCCAGCGGCTGGTCGCTGAGGATGTAGCCGCCGATGGGTCGGAGGTGCTTGGAGTTGGGTCCGGGATGCTGCTTGGTCATTTCTGCTCCGCCTTCCTGGAGACCGCGAATGCGCTGGTACGCCTACTGGATCGGTGAGTGCACGGTGACCAGTCGCGAGCCGTCGGTGAACACCGCCTCGACCTGGAGCATCGGCAGCATGTCCGGCACGCCTGGCATCACGTCGTCGACGCCCAGGACGCTGCGGGAGTCGTTCATGACCTCTTCGACGGTCTTGCCCTCCCGGGCCCCCTCCAGGGCCGCGGCACAGATCACCGCGACAGCCTCGGGGTGGTTCAGCTTGATCCCCCGGGCCTTGCGGGCGTTGGCGACCATGGCCATCGAGAGGATCGTCAGCTTGTCGAATTCCTTCGGTGTCAGATGCACTGTCCTGGTCCTTCATGACTGTCGTTGGGGAGCCGCCAGCCGGGGGGCTCGCCGTGGGAGCGCGGCCAGAACGCGGCTAAAAGCGGGCGATCCGGCTACATGCCTTAATCGGTATGTTTCACGGCAAACCGTACGCTTTTGACCTGCGCCCCGAGTCAGATTTCGGGAAGTGACGGCAACGATCGGACCGCCGCGGCGGCCATCGCTCACCGGGAGCCGCCGCCCGCGCGGTGCGGGTGCTGGGCGCGGCTGTCGGTCTGCCACATCTGCTGGATCTGTTCGAGGGTCTTGCCCTTGGTCTCCGGCAGGTACCGCCAGACGAACAGGAACCCGAGCACGCAGGTGCCGGCGAACAGCGCGAACACGCCGGAGCGCCCCAGGGTGCTGAGCATGGTCAGGAAGAACTGCGTGACGAGGTACTCGGTGCCCCAGTGGGTGGCCGAGGCGATCGCCACGCACCGACCCCGGATGCGACCCGGGAAGATCTCGTTGATGACGGTCCAGGCGGTCGGGCCGATCGACATCGCGTAGAACGCCACGAACATGACCACACCGATCAGCAGGAAGATGCCCGCGTCGCTGGGGTGGTGCCCCGTCGCCCCGGCCGACCCGGCTCCCGGAGGCATCTTCGCGAAGCTGACGCTGACCACCACGAGCGAGACCGCCATGCCGAGCAGCCCCACCAGCAGCAGCGGACGGCGGCCGAGCCGATCCAGGAAGGCGACCGCGACCAGCGTGAACAGCGAGTCGACCCCGCCGATCGCCCAGGTGGTCGCGGCCAACTGCTCACCCGGGGTGTGGAAGCCCGCGGCCGAGAAGATCTCATCGGCGTAGTAGATGATCCCGTTGATGCCGGTCAACTGCTGGAACAGGGCCAGACCCACCCCGAGCACCAGCGGACGTCGCCACTCGTGCGAGAGCACCTCCCGCCAGCCCGCCTTCCCGGCCGAGAGGCTCTGGTCGATGGCGTCCATCCGGTGGGAGACCTTCTGCTCCGGCACGGTCGCCCGCAGCGACGCCTCGGCCCGGCGCTTGTCCCCCCGCCCGAAATACCAGACGGCCGAGTCGGGGATCACGGTGGTGACCAGGGCGAGGGCCAATCCCAGCAGCGCGGCCGCCGCCAGCAGGTAACGCCACGAGGTGCCCGCCTCGAACAGTTCGTCGGCGAGATAGCCGACGAAGATCGCTAACGTGGTGGAGAACTGGTAGATCGCCAGAAGGCTGCCCCGGATCCGTTCCGGCGCGGCCTCCGCCGCGTACATCGGGCCGGCTACCGAGGCCACCCCGATGCCCAGCCCCAGGATCAACCGGGCACCGAACATGACCCCGATCACCGGCGCGAACGCCTGCACGATCGTGCCCACCGCGAACGTGACGGCGGCGACCCGCAGCGCCCCCCGGCGCCCGATCCGGTCCGCGAGGTGACCGCCGAGCAGCGCACCCACCAGCGCGCCCGGGGTCACCCAGCTCGCCGCGATCTCGACGGCGAACGTGTCCGCGTGGAAGGTCTGGCGGATGTCGCGCAGCGCCCCGCTGATGACGCCCTGGTCGTAGCCGAAGAACGCGCCGGAGAGCACGACGATCGAGACGACCGCGACGAGGTTGCGTCTCGGCGGCCTCCCCCGCCCGCGCTTCGCGCCGCTGGCGGTCACGGCCGGCCCCTTTCCCCGCGCGCTGTAGGCGGATCTCGTGCGAGATGCCAACCCGACAGGAAGAGACTAGGGGCGCAATGTCTGCATTGTAGGGAATGCTCCGAATGCGATGTGCCGGTACGTGAACCGGCCCCCGACACCCACAGCGCGGGGGTCGAGGGCCGGCGAGGCGCGGACGGATCAGGTGGCGCTGATCGTGCCGGTCAGCAGCAGCGCGAGGACCAGAGTGCCCAGCGCGACCCGGTACAGCACGAAGACGTACAGGGTGTGGTGGGCGACGTAGCGCAGCAGCCAGGCGATGGCCGCGTAGCCAATGCCGAAGGCGAGCACCGTCGCCACGATCATCTGCGCCACCGAGGGCGCCGACGTGCCCGGGGCGGACGGCTCGAAGACGTCCCCGAGGCTGAACACACCGGACATCACCACCGCCGGGATGGCCAGCAGGAACGAGTACCGCGCCGCCGCCTCTCGGGTCAGGTTGAGCAACAGACCGGCGGTGAGCGTGCCGCCGGAGCGGGACACCCCCGGGATCAGCGCCATGGCCTGGGCGAGACCCATCACCACGCCGTCCTTCATCCGGAAGTTCACCAACGTCCGGGTCTGCCGCCCCCAGTACTCGGCGAACGCCAGCACGAACGCGAACACGATCAGGGTGGTCGCCACCACCCACAGGTTGCGCCCGACCGTCTTGATCTGGTCCTTGAAGAGGAAACCGAACAGCCCGATCGGGATCGAGCCGACGATCACGTACCAGCCCATCCGGTAGTCGAGGCTGGAACGGACCGAGGAGTCCCTGATGCCGACCAGCCACGTCCGGGTGATCCGCCAGATGTCCTTGGCGAAATAGATCAGCACGGCCGCCTCGGTGCCGAGCTGGGTGACCGCGGTGAACGACGCCCCGGCGTCACGGTCGAAGAAGATCGCCGAGGTGATCCGCAGATGCCCCGACGAACTGACCGGCAGGAACTCGGTCAGCCCCTGGACGATGCCCAGGACGATGGCCTCGACCCAGGTCACTCGCCGACTCCCGAGAGGTCCAGTGCCTCGGCGACGGTCCGCAGGGTCTGCACGCCGCTGTCCCGGTCGGCCACGAACAGGGTCACCGACAGCGTGGTGACACCGGCCGCGGCGTAGTCGCGCATCCGCTCGGCGATGCGCTCCTTGGGGCCGAGCAGCGAGGTGCGGTCGATGAACTCCATCGGCACCGCGGCGGCCGCGTCCCGCTGTCGCTTGGCCAGGTACAGGTCCTGCACCTCGCGGGCGGCGTCGCCGTAGCCCATCCGGGTCGCGAGCTGGTTGTAGAAGTTCTGCTGGCGGCTGCCCATCCCGCCGACGTAGAGCGCGGCGTACCAGCGCACCAGCTCGGCGCAGGAGGCCACGTCGTCGCCGACCACCACCGGCACCGAGGGCACCACGTCGAAGCCGGCCAGCTCCTTGCCGACCTTGGCCCGCCCGGCGGCGACCGCGGTGAGGTGCTCGTCGGCGTACTCCGGGGCGTAGAACACGGCCAGCCAGCCGTCGGCGATCTCGCCGGCCAGCTCCAGGTTCTTCGGGCCGACCGCGGCCAGATAGATCGGGATGTGCTCGCGGGGCGGGTGGAAGCCCAGCCGCAACGCCTTGCCGGGGCCGTCGGGCAGCGGCAGCGTGTAGTGCTCGCCGTCGTATGCCACCTCCTTGCGGGCGATGGCCAGCTTGACGATGTCGACGAACTCGCGGGTCCGGCCCAGGGGCTTGGCGAAGCGCACGCCGTGCCAGCCCTCGGAGACCTGTGGGCCGGACACGCCGAGGCCGAGCCGGAACCGGCCGCCGGAGAGCGCGTCGATCGTGGCGGCGGTCATCGCGGTGGCCGCCGGCGTACGGGCCGGGATCTGCATCACCGCGGCGCCCACGTCGATCCGTTCGGTCTGACCGGCCATCCAGGCGAGCATGCTGGGCGAGTCGGAGCCGTAGGCCTCCGCCGCCCACACCACCGAGTAGCCGAGCCGGTCCGCTTCCTGGGCCAGTGCCAGGTGATCGGCCGGTGTGCTCCACGCTGTCTGGTATCCGAGGCTTAGCCCGAGTCGCACTGGTCCTCCCCCATCCGTGGCACAGGTCGCACCAGGTTACGCAATGCCGCTTACGGACCCGATCACCGGCTCACCGCCAAATGATCCCCCGCCGGTGGAGGCACCCGACGCAGGCGGAACCGACAGAACCGGCAGAGTTGACGGGAGCGAGGATATCCGTGGCGGCAGGTTCGAAATAAGGTTCACCCATGCAACAGAGACCGCTCGGCCGAAGCGGGCTGGCGGTTTCGCGGCTCGCGCTCGGCACCATGACCTGGGGTCGGGACACCGACGCCGACGATGCGGCCGCCCAACTGAAGAGTTACCTCGACGCGGGCGGCAACCTGATCGACACCGCCGACGTGTACGGCGACGGCGACGCCGAGTCGGTGATCGGGTCGCTGCTGGGCACCCTCGTGCCCCGCGACGATTTGTTGATCGCCACCAAGGCCGGGTTGCGCCCGGGCAGCGGGCGCCGCCGCGACGGCTCCCGAGGCCACCTGCTGCGCACCCTGGACGCGTCGCTGCGCCGGCTCGGCACCGACCACGTCGACCTGTTCCAGGTGCACGGGTACGACCCGGACACCCCCCTCGAGGAGACCCTGGCCGCGCTGGACCACGCGGTGGCCAGTGGCAAGGTCCGCTACGTCGGGGTGTCGAACTTCGCCGGCTGGCAGACCGCGCGGGCCGCCGCCTGGCAGACCGCCTGGCCGGGCCGCGCGCCGGTGGTCGCCGCCCAGGTGGAATATTCGCTGCTGGAGCGGGGCGTGGAGCGGGAGGTGCTGCCCGCGTGCGGCGCGCTCGGCCTCGGCGTCCTGCCCTGGTCACCGCTGGGTCGAGGGGTGCTCACCGGCAAGTACCGGCACGGCCGGCCGGCCGACTCCCGGGCCGCCTCGCCGCACTTCGAGCGGTTCGTCGCGACGTACCTGGAGCCGCGGTGCTCCAGCATCGTGGAGGCGGTGGCGACCGCGGCGGGCGGCCTGGGCGTGTCGCCGCTGGAGGTGGCGCTGGCCTGGATCCGGGACCGCCCCGGGGTGACCGCGCCGATCCTCGGCGCCCGGACGGTCGGGCAACTGCTGGGTGCCCTCCAGGTGGAGCGGATCACCCTTCCCGAGGAGATCACCACGGCGCTCGACGACGTCTCCGCCGTGCCGGTGGGCTACCCGGAGCGCGACGGCTGACCGGTCGAGCGCCGACGGGCCCGGGCAGCGGCGTCGGTCACCCCCGAGGGGGTGGCGAACAGCCGCTGGGCTGGGCAGCATGGGTGGCATGGACTACGAATACGCGCCGCTGCGGCTGCCGCCGAACGTCGACCGGTTGACCGCCGCGGCGCAGTTGGCGATCCAGGCGGAGTTCTCCGGATGGGAGTTGGCCCGGGTGCGGTTGTTCCGCGACGGGACGCGGCAGGTGGTGCTCCGCCGTCGGCGGGTCAACCAGCCGCAGCCCGGCCTGTCGTACTGACGCGGCCGGACGGGGCGACGGGGCACCGGGGTCCCACCGTGAGCGGTGAGACCCCGGGCAAGCGCGGTCTAGTGCTGGTGGCCGGCGTGGTCGTGGTCGTCGTCGAGCTCCAGGAACGGGTGCTCGTCGAGCCGGCCGACCAGCCGGTCGTCGGCGGCCGGCTGGAACGGGCCGATCGCGTCGTCGTCGTCGAACGACTCCAGGTCGACGGGGGTGCCCACCTCGCTGACCATGACCACCCCGTCGAGGGGCTCCAGCTCGGGCACGTCCAGCGCGCCGAGCGAGCCGTCGCCGCTCTGCAGCAGCTCCAGCACCGCCTCGCCGACACCCTCCACCGGCGCCGGCTCGTCGTCCTCCGGGGTGCCCTCGCGGCGGGCCGCCTCGGCAGCCCGCAGCAGCGCCGAGACGCTCGGCACCCGGTAGTCGCGGCGCTGGCGTACCGAGATCACCCGGGGGTGCGGGTCGCTGGCCTCGGCGCCCTCGCCGCCGCCGAAGCGCTCGTCGGCCTCGTCCGGGTCGATCGAGTCGACGTCCCACGGCGTCACCTCGCCGAACGCGTCGAGCAGCTGCTCGTCGTAGGCGAAGGACGCGTTGTTCAACGCCACGTACGCCTGCCAGACGTCGTCGTCGTCGACGCGGCCCTGCGCGGCGCGTACGGCGGCCAGGTGATGACGGGCCGCTTCGATCACCCGCTCGAGAGCGGCGTCCAGCTCACCGTGCTGGTCGGTCATGTGGGGCAGTCCCTTCACGATGGGGAGGTAACGCGCGGGGTGCGGTTACCGGACACGGCTAGCAGGTGCGCAGGAACCGGTCGAGAACCCGCACGCCGAACTGTAGTCCGTCGACCGGAACGCGCTCGTCGATGCCATGGAACAACGCGGAGAAGTTCAGGTCGGCGGGCAGCCGCAGCGGGGCGAACCCGAAGCAGCGGATGCCGAGCTGGGCGAACGCCTTGGCATCGGTGCCACCCGAGAGCATGTACGGCACCGGCCGGGCGCCCGGGTCCTCGGCGCGCAGCGCCGCCGACATGGCCTCGACCAGGTCGCCGTCGAAGGTGGTCTCCAACGCCGGCTGCCGCTGGATGTACTCGATCGCGATGTCCGGGCCGACCAACTCGCGCAGCTGCCGCTCCAGCAGCTCGGACTGGCCCGGCAGGCTGCGGCAGTCGATGGTGGCGGTGGCCCGGCCGGGGATGACGTTGTCCTTGTAGCCGGCGTCCAGCCGCGTCGGGTTCGCCGTGTTGCGGATGGTCGCGCCGATGATGTTGGCGATCGGGCCGAGCTTGGCGATGGCCGTCTCCGGGTCCTCCGGGTCCAGTTCGACGCCGAGCAGGTCGGAGACCTCCTCCAGGAACGCCCGCACGGTGTCGGTGACCACCACCGGGAAGCGGTGCTGGCCGATCCGGGCCACCGCCTCGGCCAGGGCGGTGACCGCGTTGTCGTCGTGCATCATCGAGCCGTGCCCGGGGCGGCCCTTGGCGTGCAGCCGCAGCCAGTCGATGCCCTTCTCGGCGGTCTCGATGAGGTAGAGCCGCTGGCTGTCGTTGACCGAGTAGGAGAAGCCGCCGACCTCGCCGATCGCCTCGGTGCAGCCGTCGAAGAGGCCCCGGTGGTTGTCCACCAGAAAGCGTGCGCCGTAGTCGCTGCCCGCCTCCTCGTCGGCCGTGTACGCCAGCACGATGTCGCGCGGGGGGCGTACGCCGGTGCGCTGCCAGTGCCGCACCACGGCGAGCACCATCGCGTCGAAGTCCTTCATGTCGATCGCGCCCCGGCCCCACAGGTAGCCGTCGCGCAGCTCACCGGAGAACGGGTCCACCGACCACTCGTCGGCGTCGGCGGGCACCACGTCCAGGTGGCCGTGCACCAGCAGCGCGCCCCGGCTCGGGTCGGTGCCGGGGATGCGGGCCACCACGTTGGCCCGGCCCGGAGCGGCCTCGTGCAGGACCGACTCGACGCCCACCTCGGCGAGCTTCTCCGCCACGTACTCGGCCGCGCGGCGCTCGCCGACGCTGGTGTCGTTGTCCCCCGTGTTGGTGGTGTCGATGCGCAGCAGGTCGCGGCAGAGGTCCACGACCTCTGCGGTGGGGTCCGGTCGTGCGGGGGCGGCGTCGCTCGTCATCGCCCCTTCATACCAGCCCGGGGCGGTCGGCGGGTCGGCGCACCGGCGCGGTGTGGCCCGGCATCCGGGCCGGCGCGGGGACGCGGTGGGGGCGGACATTCAGGTGGGCGGATCCGCGCGACGGTTTCGCGGCGCCCGCGTACGGGTACCGCCGCCCACGACCGCACATCCCCTGTCGGAGCTTCCGCCCGCCAGTCGAGGAGGGCACCATGTCCGCCGTCCCTCTCCCACCGTTGCCGCCCGCGCCCGCACCCGACGAGGGTTACCGGCCCGGTGGCCGCAGCATCGCCGACATCGTGGACCACGAGCACCGGCAACTGCTGGCGCTGCTGGACCAGCTGACCGGTCCCGACGTCACGCCGCAGGACGGGCTGGCGGTGCTCACCGCCGCGCTGTCACGGCACCTGTCGGCCGAGGAGCAGTACCTGCTGCCGGCGGTGCGGGCGGCGCTGCCGGCGCGGGCCGGGCGGGTGGACGCCGAGATCGACGGCGACGCCGGGCTGCTGGCCGCCCTCAAGGGCGTGACCGGCGAGACGCTGCCCGACATCGCCGAGCGGGTCCGCCGGCACGTCGACGGGGTGGGCGCACTCGTCACCGACCTGCGCGCGGTGGCCACCCCGGAGGAGCTGATCCGGCTGGGCAACCGGCTGGAGATCGCCGAGGAGGCGGCGCCGACCCGGCCGCACCCCGGCACCCCGGCCACGCCGCCGTGGAACCGCATCGTCGAGCCGGCGGTGGGCGTGGTGGACAAGGTCCGCGACGCGGTGACCCGCCGACCGACGTACCTGGCGGACCTGCCGGAGCCGCCGCGCGACTGACGTCGGTAGTGCATTCAATCTCACCGATTCGCCTGGACTCTTCCGCAGGCTGCGGCGTGGTCCTACCGTCACCGTATGAACCTGGAGTTGCGCCACCTGCGGGTGGTCTGCGCGATCGCGGAGACAGGGAGCGTGACCAAGGCGGCGTCGGCGCTGGGGCTCGCCCAGCCAGCGCTCACCGCCCAGCTCCAGCGGATCGAACGGACACTGGGCGGGCCGTTGTTCGACCGGGACCGGCGCGGCGCCCGACCCACCGCGCTCGGTGAGCTGGTGCTCGCCCGTGCCCGGGTGCTGCTGCCGGCGATGAAGGGCCTGCAGGACGAGGCGGCCCGCCTGGCCGGTGCCGGCGAGGCGCCACGCGGCTACCGGCTGGGTGGGGTGAACAGCCCGATCCTGGGCCGGTTGGTGCACCGGCTGGCCGCCGAGCAGCCGCCGGCCCAGATCACCACGTACGCGTCCTGGTCGGTGGACGAGCTGGCGCAGCTGGTGGCCGGTGGGCGGCTGGACTTCGCGCTCACCGGGGTGTGCGGTGACGCCACCCCGTCGGCCGAGTTCGGTTTGAGCTGGCGGGAGGTGGCCGTCGACCCGGTGCTGGTGCTGCTGCCCGAAACCCACCCGCTCGCCGAGCGCGACGAGGTGCGCCTGGCGGACCTGCGCCACGAGCAGTGGGTGGCCGCCCCCGGTGACGGCTGTTTCGCCGACTGCTTCGCGACGGCCTGCGCCCGCGCCGGCTTCACCCCCCGCAAGGTGTACGAGACCGACATCCGCGGCTGTGTCGACCTGGTGGACGCCGGTGTGGCGGTGGCCCTGTGTCAGGCGACGTTCCGTCCGGTGGCCGGTCTGGTGACCCGGCGGCTGGCCGGGGTTCCGCTGCGGTGGCGGCTGCTGCTGGGGTGGCACCCCGACTCGCTGGCCGCGCGGGACGCCGCGCTGCTGTTGGCGACGGCCAAGGCGGCGTACACCGACTCGCTGGCGTCGCACCCCACCTACCTGGACTGGCTGGTGCGCAATCCCGGGTTCGGTGTCCGGCAGCCCAGCGGGGTCTGATCCCCACCGGCCGGGTACTTGCTGGTCGGTGGCGGTGCGAACCGCCGCTGTCCGGGTATCTGGCGGGCATGACCGATCTCTACCCGCCCGCCGACGACCGGGAACTGCTCCGTCAGGCGGCCGCCGCGCACACCGCCGCCACCCGAGCGGTGGAGGCGTTCCTGCGCCGGTTGCCGGAGGTGCCCGACCCGGCCGACGTCACCGAGTACGCCAACCTGCTCACCCGGGAGGACCAGACCCGTGGCGAGCGGGACGCCGCCGCCGACGCGGCCGGTCTGACCATCGGCAGCCTGGAGTCCGACCAGGGTCAGTAGCTGGACGCGACGGTGCCGTCCCGGCTCGGGACGGCACCGTCGCGCGTGGCGTCGCTCAGCGTTCGACGAGCGGATCGTGGCCCAGGTCGAGCAGCGAGTGCCGCCACTCGTCGTCGGCGTTGCCGCGCTTGGGCTTGGCGTCCATCAGCTCGCGGATCCGCTCGACCGCCTCCCGCATCACCTCGATGTCCTCCGGGGTGAGGTCGACCTTGCGCTTGTTGAGCACCTTGAGGATCTCCCGGCCGGGTTGGGGCAGGTCTAGGGCCGGATTCGGCCCGAACGACTCCTCTCCGGACCCCCGGGTGAGCAGCCAGGTGCGCAGCTGCTCCGACGGGACGTTGACCTCGGCGTGGAAGTCCTCCCAGAGCACTTCCACCTCGGGGTCGAGCCGCGTGTCGCGTACCATCAGGTCTCCTCTCCGGGCGGCGGCCCGGACGTCTCCGGGTCGTCCTGGTCGGTCTTCGGGTGCAGACCCTCCGCCGGCACCCGCGTTCGGCGGGGGTTCGCGGTCGGCGACGCCAGGATCGGGTCGGGATGTTCCTCGTCGTCCGGAGACTCGGTGGGCGCGTGCGGCTCCTCGGGCTCCGGTCGTCGTTCCGCCGGGCTCATCGTGGATGGGAGGTCGTGGCGGCGGTGTAACCCCGCTCCCCCGCGCCCACGTCGAAGGTGAGCTGCCCGTCGCGGGCGTCCACGACGACCTTCTGGCCGGGCGAGATCGCCGACTCCAGCAGCATCCGGGACAGGTGGTTGTCGACCTCCCGCTGGATCACCCGGCGCAGCGGGCGGGCGCCGAACTCCGGCTGGTAGCCGTGCTCGGCGAGCCAGTCGATGCCGGCCGTGGCGAACTCCACCTGGATGTCCTGGGCGTGCAGCCGGCGGCGAGTGTCCTCCAGCAGCAGCCCGGTGATCTGGCGTAGCTGCTCGGCCTCCAGCCGGCGGAAGATGATGACCTCGTCGATGCGGTTGAGGAACTCCGGTCGGAAGTTCTCCTGGAGGCGGCGCATCAGCCGCTCCCGCAGCTCGTCGCTCTCCTGCTCGCTGCCGGGCGCGCCGGTGCCGAAGCCGACACTGCGCTGGCTGCCCGTGATCAGCTCGGATCCGAGGTTGCTGGTCATGATCAGTACGGTGTTCTTGAAGTTCACCGTCCGGCCCTGACTGTCGGTCAGCCGCCCGTCGTCGAGCACCTGGAGCAGGATGTTGAACACGTCCGGGTGGGCCTTCTCGATCTCGTCGAGCAGCACCACCGCGTACGGTCGGCGGCGCACCGCCTCGGTGAGCTGGCCGGCCTCCTCGTAGCCGACGTACCCGGGTGGGGCGCCGACGAGCCGGCTGACGGTGTGCCGCTCCTGGAACTCACTCATGTCCACCCGGACCATCCGGTCCGCCTCACCGAACAACGCCTCGGCCAGCGCGCGGGCCAGCTCGGTCTTGCCGACGCCGGTGGGGCCGAGGAACAGGAAACTGCCCATCGGCCGGTCCGGGTCGGCCAGCCCGGCGCGGGAGCGGCGAACCGCCTCGGCGACGGCCGTGACCGCGTCGTCCTGGCCGACCACCTTCTCGTGCAGGTGCCCCTCCAGGCGCAGCAGCCGGTCCCGCTCCTCCTCGGTGAGCTGGCTGACCGGGATGCCGGTGGCCCGGGAGACCACCTCGGCGATCTCCTGCGGCCCCACCTCGGGCACCTGCGACGAGATGCCGTCGTCGCCGTTGGCGCGGCGCATCTCCTGCTCCAGCTCGGCGATCCGGTCGCGCAACGACGAGGCCCGTTCGTACTGCTCGTCGGTGACGGCCTGTTCCTTGTCCCGGCGCACCTCGTCGAGTTCCCGTTCCAGCTCCCGCACGTCCGAGGCGGGGGTACGGGTGCGCAGCCGGACCCGGGCGCCGGCCTGGTCGATCAGGTCGATGGCCTTGTCCGGCAGGAACCGGTCGGTGACGTACCGGTCGGACAGTTCGGCGGCGGCGACGAGCGCCTCGTCGGTGAACCGCACCTGGTGGTGCGCCTCGTACCTGTCGCGCAGGCCGCGCAGGATGGCGATGGTGTCGTCCACGCCGGGTTCGGGCACCAGCACCGGCTGGAACCGGCGGGCCAGCGCGGCGTCCTTCTCGATGCTCTTGCGGTACTCGTCGAGGGTGGTCGCGCCGATCACCCGCAGCTCGCCACGGGCCAGCGCGGGCTTGAGCATGTTGGACGCGTCCATCCCGCCCTCGCTGCCGGCGCCGCCGGCCCCGACCAGGGTGTGGATCTCGTCCAGGAAGACGATCAGCTCGTCGCGGTGCGCCCGGATCTCGTCGATCACCTTCTTCAGGCGTTCCTCGAAGTCGCCCCGGTAGCGGGTGCCGGCCACGAGGCCGGCCAGGTCGAGCTGGACCACCCGCTTGCCGAGCAGGGTCTGCGGCACGTCGCCGTCGCAGATCCGCTCGGCCAGGCCCTCGACGATCGCGGTCTTGCCCACCCCGGCCTCGCCGATCAGGACGGGGTTGTTCTTGGTGCGCCGGGACAGGATCTCCACGGCCTGCTCGATCTCGTCGGCCCGCCCGATCACCGGGTCGATCTGGTCGGCGCGGGCCAGGTCGGTGAGATCCTGCCCGTACTGGTCCAGGGTGGGCGTGCCGCGATCCGGTTTCGGGCCGCTCATCGGCCCGCGCTCGGCGTTGGCGGCCTGCAACGACTCGGGCTGGATGCGACCGGCGGCCAGCATCCGCCCGGCTGGCGACTCCGGGTTGAGCGGCAGCGCCATCAGGATGTGCTCGGGGCCGATGTAGTTGGCGCCCATCGCCCGCGACAACTGGTGGGCGTCGAGCAGCGCCCGCTTGGCGGCTGGGGTCAACGACAGGTTGGGCGGCACCTCGCCGCGCGGCGCGCCGTCGCCCTTGCCACCGAGCGCGTTGAGCAGGGTGTCCGGGTCGGCGCCGGCGCGGCTCACCAGGTCCCGCAGGGGTTCGCGTTGCAGCGCCGCCCAGAGCAGGTGGTCGGTGTCCAGGTCGTTGCTCTGCCGTTGCGCGGCCCGCCGGGCCGCGTCGGCCAGCATCTCCCGCGCGTCGGCGGTCATCAGTCGGGTGATGTCGACCCGGTGCGGCGGCCGGCGCCCTCCCTCACCCCGGCCGAAGTACCGGGCCAGGAATTCGTCCCACGGGTCGGAGCCAGCGTCACCGGGTCCCATCATGTCTGTCCTCCGCAGTCGGGCGCGGCATGGTCGGCAGGGGCTACCCGGCACCCGGCCCGACAAACGCCCTCCGGCGGCGGCGCACCGGTGTTGTGGAGTGGCGTCGGTCCGACACCGGCCGGTGGTGGCAGGCTGGCGGCATGAATGAGAACCCGCTACTGATCGTGGACGGCGCCAACGTGGTGGGCTCCCGGCCGAACGGGTGGTGGCGGGACCGGGCCGGGGCCGCCGCCCGGCTGCGGGACTCGCTGGCACCGGTGGCCGCGACCGGCCTGCCCGCCCGGCTGACCGCACCGGTCGAGGTGGTGCTCGTGGTCGAGGGCGCCGCGCGGGACGTGCCCGGCATCGACGACGTCCGGGTGGTCTCGGCCCCGGGTTCGGGCGACGACGCCGTGGTCGAGCTGGTGCAGGCCGCGCCGCAGCGCCGCCGGCTGGTGGTCACCGCCGATCGGGAGCTGCGCGAGCGCGTCACCGCGCTGGGCGCCGAGGTGTACGGCCCACGGTGGCTGCGCGACGCCCCCGCCAACAGTTGAGAAATTCTCGCACTGGGACTCCCACAGAACGGACTCCCGGCACTTCAGGGCGGCAACCGGACAGCCGGGTAGGAACACCACCAGGGCGGAGGTTTTCCCACGATCGCCGATAGGCTCTAATGGAGACCTCCCCGCCCCCAGGAGGTTCCACCGTGGCGAGCGTCGCCGAGCTGAAGGCTGCCATCGATGTCGCCCTCCAACAGATCGGTGACGGGCAGACAGCCGTGCAGGCCGCCGGCGAGAAGCTGTCCGAGGCCCAGCAGACCCTCGCTGGCGCGCTGGAGGGCAGCGGGCACGAGACGGTGGAGGCCGCCCAGGCGTCGCTGACCCAGGCCAGCCAGGAGCTGGAGGAGTGTCTCGCCGCGACACTGGTCGCGGTGGAGCAGGCGCAGCTCTACGTCGCCACCCTGTAGGCCGCCATGTCCATCATCGAGGACGTCGGCGGGCAGGTCCGCGCCGCCAGCGAGGAGTTCCCGGTGGGGCTGCTCGGGCAGGCGCTGGAGAAGTTCGGCCTGGCCGCCGAGCGGCTGCGCTGGGTGCGTCAGGAGTCGGCCAACCCGATGGGAGTCCCCGAACTGTCCGCCGCCACCGAGCACGCCGAGAGCGCCAACTACGCGCTACGGGTGGCACAGGAGCAGCTCTCGGCGTACCTGGCCGCGATCGGGCTGGCCGCCGACGGCGCGCCGCCACCCCGCCCGGAGCAGCGCGCTCCGCGACACGACACGCCGCCGGAGGCCGGGCCGACCACTGTGGCGCCGGAGGCGGCCGAGCAGGTCCGGATGCGCCGCTGGTGGTCGGTGCGGGTGGCGGAGCTGACCGGCGGGCGCGACGGCGGGTCCGACGAGCCCGACGAACGACTGGACGACACCCAGGAGCTGCTGCGTCGGGTGGCGCGCGGCGTCCGCGCCGGTGACCGGGACCGGCTGCGCACCGAGCTGCGCCGGGCGCCCGCCGACGTGGGCCTGGGGATGGCCGCGCTGGCCCCGCCGCTGCTGCGCGAGCTGGCCGGTGAGCTGCTGGGGCATCCGCCGCGCGCCACCGACCTCGCGCGGCTGCGCGGTGAGCTGGACGGGCGCGTTCGCGACCTGCTTCCCGGGCTGCCACCGCCGGTGCTGGAGACACTGCTGACCCGGGTGTGCCGGATGCCTCCGCCGCGGTCGTCCGGGGAGCCCCCGCACGCCGCCGACTCCGCGGTGACCGCTGGTGTGGCCACCGGGCTGCTGCTCGCGCGGCTCGGCCGGGACCTGCCCGCCGGCCCGAAGCCGGCCACCGACGGCCCGCAGCGCGCCGCCGACCCGCAGCCCTACACCGATGGCAAGCAGCCCTACACCGCCGGCAGGCAGGCCGCCGCCGATCCACGGCCAGCGGGTGGCCACCGTCCGGGCGGTGCGCGGCAGGGTCCGGGCGCCTCCGCCGGCAGCGGAGGGCGCCAGCACGCCGCCGGGATGCCGCCGCGGGTCGGCAGCCCCTGGCGGGACGCGCCGGCCCGCCGGGGCTCCGATGGCTGACCGGCGCAGCCAGCTCGCCACCCGGGTCCGGGACACGCTGGCCGAGGCGCTGGGCGCCACCCGTACCCGGCTGTCCGCCGCGCAGGCCGACCTGACCGCCGGGCGGGAGCGGTTGGTCCGGGTCCGCCGGGCGGCCGCCGCCGTGCCGGAGCGGGTGGGCGGTCAGCGGGACCGCCGCCTCGCCGAGATCGACACCCGGTACGCCTCCCGGATCGCCGAGTTGGCCCGCCATGCCGACGACGCCGCCCGGCGGGAGGCCCCCGGCTGCGCGGGCGCCGACTGGCCGGGCTGGCAACCCACTCCCACCCGACGGGCCGAGGCGCCCGGTTCGCTGCGGATCGGCACCGTGCGGATCGACGACGTCGACCCGGTGCCGGCGCTGGTGCCGCTGCTCGACGCCGGGCACGTGCACCTCACCGGGGACGACCGCGCCGGCTGCGACGCGGTCGTGTCCGCGCTGCTGCTGCGGGCTGCCGGCCGCGCCGAGCCGGGCGCGGTCCGGCTGATCGGGTACGACCCGGAGCACCTCGGCGGTGGCCTGGCCGGGTTCGCACCCCTGGGCACGGCGGGGCTGCTCACCTTCGTCGGCCCCGGCGGGCTGGGCTCGCTGCTGGACGACCTGGTCGAGCAGATCCGCCGGATCAACGAGACGGTGCTGGCCGGTGAGCACGGCTCGCTGCGGGAGTTGGCCGCCGCGACCGGCCGCCGGCCCGAGCCGTGGCGGGTGGCGGTGCTGCTCGGCGGCGACGAGCTGAACCGGCACGAGCGCGGGCAACTCGACCGGGTGGTCCGCACCGGGGCCGCCTGCGGGGTGCACCTCGTGGTCCGCGGCGTGCCGCTGGCGGACGACCCGACGGTGAGCCGGGTGGTGGCCGACACGTCGGGCACCCGGATCGGTGGGTCGTCCGGCCTGCCGGTGCGGCTGGACCCGCCGCCACCGGCGGCGCTGGTCACCGAGACCTGCCGGGCGATCGCCGCCCAGGTCAACGCCGGGCCGCCGCCGGCCCCGTTCGACGACCTGCTGCCGCCGCCGGAGCTGATGTGGCGGGAGGACTCGGCGGGCGGCCTCACCGCGCCGATTGGTGCGGGGCCGCAGGGCCGGGCGGTCCGGCTGACGCTGGGTGACTATCCGCCGCACGCCCTCATCGGTGGGCCGTCCGGCACCGGCAAGACCAACCTGATCTTCGCGTGGATCGGCGCCCTCGCCGCCCGCTACTCCCCCGCCGAGCTGGAGTTCTATCTGCTGGACTTCAAGGAGGGGGTGTCCTTCGCCCGGTTCGCGCAGGGCCGGCGGGACCCGAGCTGGCTGCCGCACATGCGGCTGGTCGGGATCAACGTCAACACCGACCGGGAGTTCGGGCTGGCGCTGCTGCGCTTCCTCGCCGAGGAGCTGCGCCGGCGGGCCGACGCGGCCAAGAAGCACGAGGTCACCAAGCTGGCCGAGCTGCGCGAGGTCGACCCGACGGGGCACTGGCCCCGGATCGTCGCGGTGGTCGACGAGTTCCAGATGCTGCTGGCCGGCCGGGACGTGGTCGCCCGGGAGGCGGCCGACCTGCTGGAGGACCTGGCCCGGCGGGGCCGCTCCCAGGGCATCCACCTGGTGCTCGCTTCGCAGGACGTCCGGGGCATCGAGGCGCTGTGGGGCCGTCCGGCGCTGGTCGCCCAGTTCGCGCTGCGCATCGCGCTGCCCAAGGCGTTGCGGATCCTCGCCGAACGCAACGACGCGGCGCAGTCGCTGCCGCGCTGGCACGCCGTGGTCAACGCCGAGTCGGGCATGGTGGAGGGCAACGAGGTCGCCCGGATTCCGGCGGCCAGCGACTGGGACACGTGGAGCGCCCTGCAGCACCGCCTGTGGCGGATGCGCCCACCCGACGCGGCGCCGGCTCGGCTCTTCGACGGCGACGCGATCCCCCGGCTGGCCGAGGCCCCGGATTTCCGGGCGCTCGCCGGGTCACCGGACGGGGGCACGCCCCGCAACCCGGTGGCCCTGCTCGGCGAGATCATCGACGTGCAGGCCCGCTCGGCGGCGCTGCGGCTGCCACGCGCGCCGGGCCGCAACCTCGCGGTGCTGGGCACGCGGGTGGACGAGGCGTGCGCGGTGCTGGACGCGGCGGCCCGGTCACTGGCCCGCCAGCACCCGCCCGGCACCGCCCGGTTCTCCATCGCCTGCCTCGACCCGGACGCCGACCCCGTCGCCCGCGCGCTCTACGACGACCTGGCCGACGACGCCGCCTGGTACGACGAGGAGACCATCGGCGAGCTGATGGCCGAGACGGCCGACGGGCTCACCGGCCCCGGCAGCCCGCACTACCTGCTGCTGTTCGCGGTCGACGCGGCGGCCGGCGCGCTGGCGGCGCGGGCCGGTCGGCGCACCGGCCTGGAGCAGTTGCGCCGGATCCTGCACGACGGGCCGGAGCGGCGGACCCACGTGCTGGCCTGGTGGCGGGGAGTGGCCCGGATGCGCGTCGACCTGGGCGGCCCCGCGGCCCGCACCGACCAGATCGGCGCCTGGGTGGCGCTCGACGCGCACGGCGGCGAGTTGGGGTCGTCGCTCTATCCGGGCACCGGCGGCCCGGACTGGTATCCCCGCCCGTGGCGCGGCCTCTTCTTCGACCGGGCGGTGCACCGCACCGGACAGGTGATCATCCCTTATGGTCCGTCCCGATGAACCAACCGGTGACCAGTGAGACGTACGCGGCGCAGCTACGGCGGTTGGCGGAGCTGACCGCACGGGTACGCGAACAGCGCGCCGAGGCGCACACCTGGTACGAGCGGCAGTGCGCGGCGGCCGAACGCGCCGTCGCCGACGCCGAGGAGCAGGTGCGCCGCGCCGAGGAGGAGCTGGTCGCCGCCCGCGAGGAGCAGGAACGCGTCGACGCCGAGGTGGCGCACCTGTGGCAGCAGGTGCGGGTCCGGCTGGGCGCCCGCCGGCACGCCGGACCACCCGCGCCGGCCAACGGCAGCGGGGCCACCGACCCGGTGCTGCTGCTCCGCCGCGCCCGGGACCTGCTGGACCGGGCGGGTCAGCCGGGTGAGCTTCCCGGTTCGGTCAACCCGCTGCTGGCCCTCTGCGGCGTGGCCGGCGCCGTGCTGGCGTACGCGCTGGGCGCTGGCGCGCGGGCGCTCGGCGTCGGGTACGGCGGTGATCTGGCGGTCGGAATGCCGGTGTTGGCGCTGGTGGTGACCCTGTGCGGGCCGCTGATCGGCCTGGTGCCGGCGCGGGTGCTGGCCGATCGCCGGCACGCGGTGCTCGGGCCCCGCCCGATCATCGTGGTGCTCGGCGCCGGCCTGCTCACCACTGCGGTGCTGCTGGTGCTCGGCCGCTGACGACGATTCAGGCCGAGATCGTCCACATCGGGGTGTCGAATAGCCGACCGCCGCGAAGGCCAGCCGGGACCGGAACTCCGATACGGTACGGGCGATGGTCGGCTTCTTCCTCAGCTGTCACCGCGACGACGACAGCTTCGTGGCGCGGTTGATCGACGACGCGCTGACCGCCCGATTCGGCAGCGCGAGCGTCTTTCACCCCGAGGCCGAGGCCGAGGCCGACGCCGGCCGCTTGCGCCGCCTGGCGAAGTCCACGGCGATGATCGCCGTGATCGGATCGCGGTGGCGTGCCAGCGTGGACGGGCCGGCGGGTGATCCCTCGGACGCCGTCGGCCAGGAGGTGGAGACCGCCTTCGCGCTGGACGTCCCGGTCGTTGGCGTGCTGGTGGACGACGCGGAGCAGCCGACCGAGGCAGACCTGCCCCCCGCCCTGCGGCCACTCGGCGACGCGCGGTTCTGGCGGGTCCGCCTGCCGAGCGCCTATTCGGACAACCGTCGGCTCGTCGACGACCTCGCCACCATCTTGGTGACGGACACCGCCGCCGCCGGCCGGTCGGTGCCGGTGCTGCTCGACGATGCGCCGGTGCGGCTGGCCATGCCGCCGCCCGCACCCGGGGCGGCAGTCGTCTACTCGACCCGTACGGGCGATTTGGAGGTCGCCGAGGCTGCCACGCCGAGGCTGTGGTCACCCGGCGACGTCGCCAGGTATTCGACGCGGTACGAGGTGGACACCGACGAACACCGCGTCGTTCTCCACGTCCCGCTGCCGTCGAGGGACTTCGGGCGCCACTTCCGGGCGTCGATCGCCGCCGTGTTCCGGGTGACCGACCCGGCGCAGGTCGTCCGGCGTGCGGTGTCGGACGCGGTGCCCCCGGTCCGCGCCTTCCTGCTGGACACCTGCCGACCGATCACCCGGCAGTTCGGCGTCAGCGAGATCGGCGACGCCGCAGCCGCCGTCCGGGAACTGCTCGACTCCGACCTGCTCGCACCTGGCGGAATCACTCTCCGATCGGCGCGCACGCGGCTGGAGCCCGGCACCGGGGACACGGACAGGGGGGCCCGGTGGGAGCGAGCGAGTGTGGGCGCGTTCAGCCGGAGGGTGCATCGCTATCGCGGGCCGGGAGCCGGCCGGAGGCCCTCGACGGGCGCCTGGTCACGACCTGGGTCGGGTGTGGGCGTTCGGCCGCAGCCCACGCGGCTGCTGGTGGCACGCGCACCCAGTCAGGTGCCAGTGGGCCAGGACCTGAGTGTCGACGTCCGGCTCGTCACCAAGGGCCGGCGGGTGGGCCCGGGCGCCGTGACCGCCCAACTGACGAACCTCGTCGTCGCGGACGCCGGCACGCCGGTCACCGTGACCGTGCACGCGCCCGCCGGCCTGCACGCCGAAGGGCCGCTGCAACAGACCGTGCTGGTGCGGCCGGGCGAGGACCCGGCGCCGGTCCGGTTCGGCTTCGGCGCGCGTACCCCCGGGTTGCATCGCGTCGACGTGACGGCCTGGGCCGGCGGCACCTTCCTCGCCGAGGTGTCCGTCGAGGTCTCGGTAGCGACCGGCGGGCCGTTCCGGGACGGGCTGCCGAGGCGGGCGTCGTTGCCGGCCCCGCGGGCGCGGCCGGGCGAGGTCACCATGGAGGTACGGTTCGACGGCACCCGGTACACGTTCCAGCTGCGGTCCGACGCGGGGGCGCTGTTCGCCCCGGTCGTCGAGTCGGTCACGAACACGCCGAACGCGGCGGTGGAGAACGCCATCCGGGAGTTGCAGCAACTGGCCCGGGGTGGCTCCCGCTACAGCGCGGCGATGACCCGCCAGCTCATCCGGTCCGCCGGCATCCAACTGTGGTCGGAGCTGGTGCCCGGCGAGATCCAGGACCAGTTCTGGCAGGTCGGCGCCACCATGAGCGCCTTCACGATCGCCACCGACTACGACGTGGTGCCGTGGGAGTTGCTCTATCCGCTCAGCGCCGAACGGGACGCCGGTTTCCTCGTCGAGCAGGTCCCGGTGGTACGCCGCACCTATGGGCAGCACGCGACCTCGAAGATCGGCCTGGGCAACCCACGCTTCGTGGTCCCGGCGAAGGCTCCCACCGGGGCGCACGAGGAGGTCGCGGCCATCCGGGCGATCCTCGGCGCGGCTGACGGCGATCCGATCACCAGGGCGGACGAGCTGCTCGACCTGATCAATTCCGGGTCGCTGGGGGCGACCCACTTCGCCTGCCACAACACGTTCTCGGCGGACGGTTCGTCCATCGACCTGGACGGCGGGCCGTTCCGGCCGGCCCTGCTCGCCGAGGCGAGCATCCGCAAACCGCTGCGGGGCGCCGTTCCGCTGGTCTTCATCAACGCGTGCCGCAGTGCGGGCGTGGCACCGACGTACACCCGGATGCTCGGCTGGGCGCAGCAGTTCATGGCCTCCGGTGCCGGCGCGTTCGTCGGCACGCTCTGGGCGGTGCGCTCGGAGAGCTCGGCCCGCTTCGCGACCGCGTTCTACCAGTCCCTCGCCGAGGGCGCGACGCTCGGCGCGGCGGCCCTCGCCGCGCGGACCGAGCAGCAGGACGACCCCCTCGATCCGACGTGGCTGGCCTACGCCGTCTACGGCGACCCGTTCGCGACCGCCGCCTGACCGGCCGGCGACCCCACTCACGCAACAGGCAGGTGCGGCAATGGACGTGATCGACTACAGCGTGCCCGTCGAGGAACTGGTGTCGGCGGTGAAGAACGCGGTGAAACAGGCCGGCATCTCCACCACCGACGCGGACCGGGACCTGCGGGTCGCGTCGGTCCAACTGGTCCTGAGCGCCGTCGCCACCACGAAGCTGGGCGGTGGCCTGGACTTCCGCGTGCCGGTCATCGGCTGGAAGGTCAAGGTCGGCGGCAGCCGCTCCCGGCAGAGGACTCACACGATCGACATCACCCTCGTCGCCGAGGACCTCCACGGCCGGCACGAGCTGCGTGACACCACCGTCGAGGAGACCCTCGTCGAGGCGATCACCACGGTCCGTGCGGCGGTCACCGCCGGCACCGACGGTGACGACCCGCTGGTGCTCAAGACCGGCACGGTGGAACTCGTCTTCGGCGTCACCGACCAGGGCACGATCTCGGTCGGCGCGGAGGGCGAACTGACCGACGAGGTCACCAACACCCTGCGGATCGAGCTCGTCCCGGGGTCCTGACGCCGACGACTCCGCGTGCTCAGGCCGGGACCAGGACCGCCTCGCGGAGCAGCCGGCGCGCCAGGGTGACCCGGTCGGCGTCATCGGGCAGCCCCGGCAGGTCACCGACCCGGGTGACCGTTGCGGTGAGCAGGGCCCGTGCCGCCGGCTCGCAGTCGACGGGCAGCGTGATGGTGCGGTCGAACAGGCGAAGCGCCACGCTGTCCTGCCCGTGCGGCACGAGCTGCCAGCGCAGACCCGGGCGCGGGACGAGCCGGGAGTCGGCGTCCAGCGCGTCCAGCGCGGCGGCCTGAGCGAGCGGGCGGATCGGCGCCGGCCGGGCGGCCGGCCAGGCGCGCTGGCGGAGCCGCGCCGCGACGGCCCCGGGGTCAGCGCGTAGCAGCCAGTCGCGCAGCGCCTCCACCGTCTCGGTCAGCTCCGGCTCGATGGCTTCCGGGTCGGCGACGTCGGTGCCGAACGGCAGACTCGCCCGCAGCCGCTGGTCCTCGGCGGCCAGCGCGAGCAGCTCCTCGACCAGGGCGTAACGGGTGAGCGCGCGGACGCCCACGGTCAGGTGCAGCGAGCTGGCCTCCTGCGCCTGGGCGCTGTGCAGCCACCCGCGCGGCAGGTAGAGGGCGTCGCCGGGGGCGAGCACCACGTCCAGCGCGGCGGCGCCCTGCGCGGTGGCGCCGACCTCGTCGGCACGGCCACCCCAGGGCTGCTTCTCCAGCGGGTCGGTCAGCACCGGGGGGTGGATCCGCCAGTGCTTGCGGCCGTCGACCTGGAGCACGAACACGTCATGGGTGTCGTAGTGGGTGGCGAAACCCTGACTGCCCGCCGGCGTGAGGTAGGCGTTGATCTGTAGTGGCTGGTTCAGCGCGAGGCCCAGATCACGGGCGAAGTCGACGAGCGGCGGCCAGATCCGGTGCAGACCCTGCAACACCAGGGTGGCGCCGGAGGCGTACTGCTCAAGGACCCGCTCGTCGAGCACCTGGTCGCCGATCTCGGCGCCGGCGCCGCCGCCGCCGGTGAAGCGGGCCGCCGCGACGAGCTGGCCGTCCTTGGCGACGCGCAGGAAAGGGGCACGCAGACCGCGCCGGCTGAGCAGCTCGTCGGCGTCGGCGGGGCTGAGCAGGTCGGTGAAGCCCGCCGGGTCGGGCAGCTCGGCGGCGCGGGACAGCAGCGGAGTATGGCCCCAGTGGGCGGCGGCGAACTTCGCCGGCTCCACCGAGACGCAACGCGCCAGCGCCGCGGCGGCGCTGGCGGACGAAACCGCCGGGCGGCTGTGGCCGCCCGGCGGGTCGAGGTGTGTCACGACGGCACCGTTACCGGGCGCTGCCGTCAGCGCCACCGTCCTGCTGGCCAGGGGTCGCGCCACCGTCAGCGGGGCCCTCGGCGCTGCCGTCGGCCCCACCGTCGTGCTGACCGGGCGTCGCTCCACCGTCGGCCGGGCCCTCCGCGCTGCCGTCGGCGCCACCATCGTGCTGACCGGGCGTCGCTCCACCGTCAGCGGGGCCCTCGGCGCTGCCGTCGGCGCCACCATCGTGCTGACCGGGCGTCGCCCCACCGTCGGCCGGGCCCTCCGCGCCGCCGCCACCGGTGGTCTGCATGTCGTCATCGTTGAGTGCCATGGGAACTCCCTCGGATGTGCCGCCCCGCCATACGCCGGGGTTCGTCGTGCAGCGGGTGGTACCCCACACGCGATCTTCTCTAACCCACACCGTAGACGCCGAACCGGCACGACACGGGCGGTTCGGCGACGGTGGGGAGGCGGACACGGCTGAGTCCGCCCGACGGTCGTCGGGCGGACTCCCGGTGTCACGGCAGCATCATCGCGAGGTCCTTGGGCATGGTGTCCTTCACGTCCTGCCATTCGCCCTGGGTGACGTGCCGGCGCAGGGTGTCCAGCACCACCTGCGTCACCCGCTCGGCGCCGCCCTGGACGTCGTACGGGAAGCCCTGGCGGACCTCGTAGAGGAAGTCGTCCCGGTTGAGCTTGATCGGGACGTCCGACGGGTTCCAGCCGTCGAAGTAGATGCCCCGCACCAGCACCGGCAACTGCTGGGCGAACTCGACGCTCTCGTTCACCGGCAGCCGGTCCCGCAGCAGGTGCAGCACCGTGCGCAGCGCCGCGTACGACTGGTTGCGCCGCTCCTTGGGCCACCCGTAGGCGGACTCGATGTCCTTGAGGATCAGGTTCGTCTTGTCCAGCGAGGACTCGAACGCCGAGATCATCGTGTCAGCCATCGGTCGTCCCCCGTTCCGTAATGTCCCACCGTCGGTCGTCGGCGCGGCGCGGCGGCCCCGCCGGGCCACGGCGGGCCCGCACCGGGCTGCCCTGCGGGGCGCGCCGGGGTTTGTCGGCCGTGCCGACCACGTGCAGGACGGCGCCACGCCGTCGATCCGTCACCACTCGAACCGTCATCCCGTCACCTCCGTGTCGTCCGGCGTCGGCCGCCACCGGCGACCCCACGCACGCGTCCACCGTGCCGGTCGAGCGGGTGAGCCCGCCCCACCCGGATCGGGTGAGTTGGGCGCTCAGGCGGTGTCGAGGAGCCCGGCGAGGGTCTTCGCGTTGGTCTGCGCGTAGTCGCGGTAGCAGTTATTGAGGAGCACGTGGGTCTGCCCGGCCTCGTCGGCCAACTCCCGCAGCTTCGGCGCCCAGTCGGCCAACTCCCGTTTCGAGTAGTGGTAGCCGAACTTCTCGTGGATGTCCTTGCTGGTCCACTTGTCGCTGTGGCCGTGAAAGCGCATCACCGCGAGGTCACCGGTCACCGCCAGCACCGGGGGCACCGACGACCGGTGGCCCTGCGGCATGTCCACGCACACGTACGGCAGTCGGTGCTCACGCAGGAAGGCCAGCGTCTCGTCGGCGTTGTCGCCGTCGAACCAGGAGGCGTGCCGGAACTCGTAGACCGGCCGCAGCGGCGCGCAGCGCCTCGCCACCTCCAGCAGGTACTGCTTGTTGGCCCGCTTGATGGTGAACCAGGGCGGGAACTGGAACAGCAGCGCGCCCAGTTTGGCCGCCTCGACCAGCGGGTCCAGCGCGGACAGAAAGCGCGTCCACACCTCCTCGTACGACTGCGCGGGCAGGTCGTCGGGGTAGACGTTGCGCTTGTCGGTGTCCGGCCGCAGGTCCTTGTAGAGCGCGCTGACCCGGGTGGGGTGCCCGGTGAGCAGGCTGAACGCCTTGATGTTGAACGTGAAGCCGGCCGGGGTGCGCTCGGCCCACAGCCGCGCGGTCGCCTCGGCGGGCGGCGAGTAGTAGGTGGCGTCCACTTCGACCAGCGGGAACTGCCGGGCGTAGTAGACCAGCCGCTTCTCCGGGGTGTCCGCGGTCTGCGGGTACCAGCCGGAGTCCAGCAGGGTGCGGTCGGTCCAGGACGCGGTGCCCACGAGGATGTCACCCATGGGTTGAGTCCACCGCGTCGCGGACCGACCGGCAACCGCTGGCGTCGCTCAGGCCGCCCTCCGCTCGCGGGTCTGCTTGCACGTCACGCAGGTGGTGGCGGACGGGAAGATCTCCAGCCGTTCCACCGGGATCGCCGCCGAGCAGCCCTCACACCAGCCGTACGTGCCCTCGGCGAGTCGACCGAGCGCGTGCTCGTACTGGGCACGTCGGTCCAGGATGGTCCGCAGCAAGGACTGGGCGGTGTCCCGCTCGGCCGTCTTGGTGCCGCTGTCGGCCTGGTCGTCGCCAGCGGTGTCACCGACCTCCACCAGCCGCAGCACCTGACTCTGGAGCACGGCCTGCTCGTACTCCGCGGTCAGTTCGTCGTGGCGTGCCTGCAGGGAGAGCCGGATCTGGTCGATCTCCGTCTGGGAACGGCCCGTACCGACCGTGTCGTGGACGAGCATCGCTGCCTGCCTTTCCTGGGCCTGGTGGCTCAAGGTGAACCGGGTGCCGGCGGCGTCGGGCCCCGGTTACGGTCGCATCTGGTGCGCGGGTGGTCACCCGCGCGCTGTGAGCCGGGCGAGTACCCGCCTGACGTGTCGCGCAAACCGGCGAATTCGCGCCCTGTTCAGCCGTCGGTGCCGGAATCCACGAGGGCGGGGTGCCGGGGGTCGTCGGCCCGTACCACCACGTCGGCGAAGCTGGCGGGGACAACCTCCTCGGCGTACCGGTCGAAGGCCGGCAGGGTCCACTCCTGGGCCTGTTCGGTGCGTCGGCGCAGCGCCGCCGGCGACAGCTGAAGGTGGACGGTCACGTCGAAGGGCAGGCCACCACCGAGCAGCAGCGCGCCGCTGACCAGGACCACCCCGCCGGGCGGCAGGTCGACGTAGTGGGCGCGGCTGGCCCGGTCGGCGTCGGCGTCCCACAGCGACGGGAGCAGCCGACCGTCGCCGCCGGGGCCGGCCGGGTCGAGCACTTCCCGGCGCAGACCCGCCTCGTCGACCCAGCCTTCGTAGTAGGCGTCCGGGTTGGTCCGGCCGAGTTCGAATCGCAGCGAGGCAGGCCGGAGGAAGTCGGTGGCGCGGACGCGCAGCACCGGGCGACCCCGGGCGCGCAGCGGGTCCACGAGAGCGGCGGCCAGCTCGTCCGGCCCGGCGGCGGGTGCGCCGTCGACCGCCACGCGCAGCCGGGCGGGCTCGACGGCGGTCGCGGCGTCGGCGAGGCGGTCGGTCAGCTCGGTGACGAGCAGGTCGGGCGAGATGGGGCGGATGCGCACCGGACCATCCTGCCCCGCGCGGCGGGGGCGGGTGGCGGCGGTCAGCCGGCGCGGTCGATGGTGACCCGGGCGTCGTCGGCCAGCCGGTAGCCCACGCCGTAGACGGTGGTGACCAGGGGGACGTCCACGCCGACATTGCCGCGCAGCCGGCGAACGTGCACGTCGACGGTGCGGACGCCGGCGTGCTCGTAGCCCCAGACGGCGTTGAGCAGTTGCAGCCGGGTGAAGACCCGCCGGGGGTGGGCGACCAGGTGCAGCAGGAGGTCGAACTCGAGCCGGGTCAGCGGCAGTGGTTCGTCATCGCGCAGCACCGAGCGGGACGAGGCGAGGATGTGCAGGGCGGGCATGGTCGGGGTGAGCGCTCGGGCCGGCGCCCGGTTGGCGGGCACCGCGTCGGCGCGGCGCTCCGCCGGGACGGCGCCGATGATCACGCCCTCGCCCTGCTCCAGCATCTCGCGGGCCGCCTCGAGCAGTCGCCGGGCCGGTGGTGTCAGCGACTCCTCGCTGGCCAGCGGGATGGACAGCGTCACGGTGAGCATGGGCACGGCGGTGTTCGCCGGGCGGCGCTGGCCGCCGGGGGGTCGACCGGGCACCGCGGGTTGGGACGTATGCCATCCGGCGCGCGACGAGGCGGGGCTGACCGACATGGTCCTCCTTGGGCTGGTCCGGGTATCTCCCCACGGCCCGGGACGCCGCTTCATCGATGCTTCCCGGCGCCTGGGCGAGGGTCAAGAGGCGGCTGCGTTGCAGGAATGTGACAATTGACGAACACATCGCAGCCAGACGCTCGCTCTGCGTGCGAAGCACGATGATTACAGCAGAGCCACCGAGATGCCCCGATACGGGGGTCCCCGTCCTGTTCAGCGGGCCCTGTCAGCCGCCGTCCGGGAGACCGTCCGACCGCTGGTCAACGGCTGTGGTCCACGCTGATCCGCGCCTCGTCGGTCAGCCGGTAGCCCACCCCGTAGACGGTGGTGACCACCTCCGAGCCGTCCAGCTTGGCGCGCAGGCGGCGCACGTGCACGTCCACCGTCCGGACGACCGCGTGCTCGTAACCCCAGACGTTCGACAGCAACTGCAGGCGGGTGAAGACCCGGCGCGGGTGTTCGGCCAGGAACAGCAGCAGGTCGTACTCGATGCGGGTCAGCGCGACCATCCGGTCGCCGCGGCGGACCGCCCGCGAGCCGGCCAGGATGTACACGTGGTCCGCGTCGGTGGCAGCAGCGGCGGGCGGCTCGGCGACCGCGGGTCGCGGCCCCGGCACGACGACGGCCGCGGCGTCGTCGGCGGCGCTCAGCTGCCCCTCGCCGGACTCGGCCAGCTCACCGAGCAACTGCACCAGCCGGGCCAGCCGGGGGCTCAGCGGCCCGGGGGCGAGGTCGAGGGTGATGGTCAGGGTCGGGCCGGTGCGCTGGCGGCTCGGGCGGGCCACCGGGTGGGGACGCGTGGGGATGGCGACGACGGACATGGTGCCTCCTGAGATGGCGGTACGCCCGCCACGCCCGGTGCGGCGTGACGGTCAGCGGCGCGCCCAACCGGCGGTGACCGGGGACGCGAGGGGGGATGCGCGGTGCAGCGGGGTCGGGCCGAGGGCCGGCAGGCCGGCGATCCGCCAGGCGGCGAAGCCACCGTCGACGTCGGTGGCGCGGTGCAGGCCGATGTCCTGCAACGCGGCGGCGGCCAGCGACGAGGTGTAGCCCTCCTGACAGATGATCACCACGGGCACGTCGTAGTCGACGGCCTCGGGCAGTCGGGCCGGGCAGCGCGGGTCGAAGCGCCACTCCAGCACGTTGCGTTCAACCACGAGCGAGCCCGGCACGACGCCGTGCGCGGCCCGCTGGGCGGCCGGCCGGATGTCGACCAGCAGCGCGCCGGCCCGGTACGCCAGGTGCGCCCGCTCCGGGTCGAGCCGGTCGAGCCGGGCTCGCGCGGCGGCCAGGATCTCGTCGATGCCTCGGGAGCCCGCGGGCGGCACGGGTGCCGGACAGTGCTCGGCGATGACCTGCATTATCGGTTCCTTTCCGGTGACAGGGGTGATTCGCTGCGGACGGTCGCTCACCAGGACCGGCCGGCCTCGGCGACCTCGGCGGCCCGCAGGCGCCCGTCGCGGAGGTCGTAGCGGGTCATCCGGCGCAGCGCCGGCCGGTAGACGTGCACGCTGACCGCCGGCGTGGCACCCCGGTTGGTGACGACGTGCACGTGCCGGGGGCCGAAGCGGCGACCGGAGCCGGCGGGCAGCAGGCGGGGGCGCAGACGACCCCCGCTGACCGTCTCCTCGGTGAGCGCTCCGGCGACCACTCGGAACGCGCCCGCCGAGCCGCCGTGGTCGTGCAGGTCGGTGCCCTGGCCGGGCAGCCAGCTCAGCGCCCACACCTCGTGGTCGGCGCCGGTGGCCAGCCGGGCGTACCACCGCTCGGCGGCGTCGAACCGCAGTGCGACAGGCCAACTGGTCGGGTCGGCCCAGCCTGCGGCGACGGCGAGCAGGTCATTGTGCGTACGGTCGTGGATCATCGGTGTTTCCTCGCGGGTCGTTCGGCGGGGTGCCTCCGTACTCTAGCCGTCAAACCCTATAGGTTTAGTAGGTAATTCCAGATGCCGGGACGACCTCCCCGTTGGTCGACCGATCAGCGCAGGACCGGCGGGTCCACCCGGTAGCCGGGCACCGACGGCCACCGCACGGTCAGCACCGTCGAGGCCCGCTCGGCGTACCAGGAATGATCCACTCCCCGGCCCCACACCACGTAGTCACCCGGCGCGGCCAACCGCACCGTCCGGTCCGGCAACTCCACCCGAAAACACCCCTGCACGAGTACGAGCAGCGTGGTCCGGCGCTCGCCGGTCGCCCACCGCGAGCGGGCCTCCCCCGGCCGGTGCACGCCCCACTTCACCTCGACGTCGGTGCTGTGCCGGACCTCCCCCGGCGGCGCGAAGTGCCCCAGCAGCCAGCCCGCGTTGCCGGCGCCGTCGACACCCGCGTTGCCCACGTAGACCGTCTCACCCATCGGACCCTCCCCAGCGTGCCGGCCGAGCAACCTATCAGGACGCCGACGGATAGCCTGGACCGGTGACCGACGACCTTGACGCCGAGACGCTCGCGTTCGCGCACCGCATGTTCGACCTGGCCCGGGCCGGCTCCACCGACGAGCTGGCCGCCCAGGTCGACGCCGGCCTGCCGGTCAACCTGACCAACGACAAGGGCGACACCCTGCTGATCCTGGCCGCCTACCACGCCCACCCGGACACGGTGGCCGCCCTGCTGGCCCGGGGCGCGGACCACACCCGCACCAACGACCGGGGGCAGACCGCGCTGGCCGCCGCGGTCTTCCGCAGCAGCGCCGACGCGGTCCGCGCGCTGCTCGCCGCCGGGGCCGACCCGGCGCACGGCAACCCGTCGGCGGCCGAGACCGCACAGTTCTTCGACCTGCCGGAGATGGTGGAGCTGCTGCGAGCGGGCTGACGCCGACCCCGGTGGGCCGGTATACAAAAGCGGTGGAAGGACCCCTGCCCGAACAGATGCGCGCCGCCGGCACCTCGTTGCTGGCCGCGCTCGATCCCCCGGCCCGCGCCGCCGCCAGCTACCCGTTCGACGACGAGGATGCCCGTCGCTGGCTGGAGTACCGGCCACGCCCCCGCCCCGGCGTCAGCCTCGCCGACCTGGACATCGCCGGGCGCAAGGCCGCGCACCGGCTGCTGGCCACCGCGCTCAGCCCCTCGGCGTACGCGCAGGCGATGGCGATCATCGCGCTGGAGGAGGTCCTCGACCGGGCCGAAGGGTGGCGGCGCGGGCGGCACAGCGGCGACTACTGGGTGGCCGTCTTCGGTGATCCGGCCCGCGACGACCGGTGGGCGTGGCGACTGGAGGGGCACCACCTGTCGGTGACCATGACCCTCGTGGACGACCAGGTCTCCCCCGCCCCGATCTTCTTCGGCGCCAACCCGGCCACGGTCCGCTACGCCGGGCACCCCGTCTCCCGGCCGCTCGGCGTCGAGGAGGACCTGGCCCGCGCCCTGCTCGACGCGCTCGGGCCGGCCGGTCGGGCCGCCGCGATCATCGCCGACGAGGCTCCGGCCGACATCATCAGCGCCACCCGCGCCCGGGTCGACAGCCCGATCGAGCCACTCGGCGTACCGGCCGACCGGCTCGGCCCGACCGGCCGCGCGCTGCTCGACCAGGTGGTCGCCCTCTACCTGGACCGGCTGCCGCCCGAGCTGGCCGTCCAGGAGGCGGCCCGCCTCGACACCGGCCAACTGCACTTCGCCTGGGCCGGCCCGACCCGGCCGGGCCAGCGACACTACTACCGGGTGCAGGGCGACGACCTGCTGATCGAGTACGACAACACCAGCGACGACGGCAACCACGCGCACACCGTGCTCCGTCGCCCGGCCAGCGACTTCGGCACCGACGTCCTAGCCACCCACCACCAAACCCACCACCACTAACGCCCTCCCCACCCCGCCCCACCCCCACCCCGCCCCGCCCCGCCCCGCCGCGTCGATCATGGGGTTATGGTGGGCGAACTATCCCTGTACGCGACCTTTGCGGGGCACCACAACTCCATGATCGACGAACGCGCTGCCATGATCGACTCCGTCGCGTGGCGCTTTCCCGGCACTCGGTTGCGGCCTCTCACGTATCGGGACGGGAGTGACGATCGACTCGACATCGCCGATGTGGGGGTGTCCTGGTTGCGGGATACCACGACATCGCCGATCTCGTGTTGATCTCGGCTCGCCGGTGCTGCCGCTCGCTCCGGTGGCACCCCCATGAGGCGCTGTTCCGCCCCAGTTACCGGGCCGCGCCATGACTTCGGCGTCGGGGCGCCGTGGGCACCCGCAGCGGCGGTGTCTCCGCGCTCGGGAGTCAGGGGCGGGTGGCCTCGATGAGGAAGCGTTCGGCGTGGGCCACGAAGGGGCCCTCGGTGGTGATGCGGCGGTGCAGGGCCAGCAAATCGGGGCGGTAGCCCTCGACGGTGAAGTTGGGCACCGTCCAGATCACCTTGCGCAGGAACCAGACCACCGCACCGATGTCGGAGAAGACCGCGCGCAGCGTGGCCCGGCGCAGGTCGACCACCCGCAGCCCGGCTGCCTGGGCGCCGGCTACCGCCTGCTCGGGATGCCGCCACTTCGGCGGCGGCAGCGGCCCGAGGATCGCCTCGCTCAGCTCCCGCATCGTGCCCGGCCCGATCTGCTGGGACAGGTACGTCCCGCCCGGGCGCAGCACCCGGGCCGTCTCCGCCCAGTCCGTACGCACCGGGTGCCGGCTCACCACCAGGTCGAAGGATCCGTCGCGGAACGGCAGGGCCGACTCCGGGGCGACCGCCACCACCGTCGCGCCGACCCGGCGCAGGACCCGCCGGGCGACCTCGACATTCGGCGGCCAGCCCTCGGTGGCCACCAGCACCTTCGGCGGGTGCGGAACCTCGGCGAGCACCTCGCCGCCGCCGGTGTCCACGTCCAGCGCGGCGTCGGCGCGGGCCATCAGGTCGGCGACCAGCCGCGCATACCCCCAGGGTGGACGCTCCTCAGTAGCCCGGCCGGCGAGCCAGTCGAAACCCCAGCCGTCGACCGGCACGGCGGCCGCCTCGGCGATCAGCTCGTCGACGTCGCGTTCAGCGTTCATGACGGTCAGCGTCGCCGGCAGCCGCATCGCCCGCAAGCCATTTGCCGCCGACCCGGCGGCCTTGACGCGGCCGGGTCGGGGCCGCTGGCCCGGCCTTGCGCCGCCCTCGTCGGGCGGCCAGTCGGGCGGGCCACCCGTCGAACGAGTCGGGCGGCCAGTCGGGCGGGCCACCCGTCGAACGAGTCGGGCGGCCAGTCGGGCGGGCCACCCGTCGACCGGGTCGGGCCGACCGTCTGACCCGCGCGGGGAGCTTGTTCGCGGTGATCTGGTCAGGGGCGGGGGCGGACGATCTCGACGGTGGAGCCGGCGAGCGCGTCGAAGGTGCCGGCTTCGGCCCGGCCGGCCTCGAACTGCCGCATGAGTCGTGCGCCCAGGTGCACGCCGACCCCGCCGATGGCCAGCGCGACCAGTTCGGCGATCAGGATCGGGACGGACGCGCCGCGCTGTGGGGACTGCGCCCGGACCAGGCAGGCGACCAGGAACATGCCGGCCATCGCCGCGTTCGTCAGGTTGAAGGCGATCGCGGTCCGGCGGGTACGGTCACCCGGCACGTCCCACAGGTCGACCATGCCGGCCACCACGGTCAGCGCGGCGGCGAACAGGGCGGCGACGCCCGTCCAGTAGCCGACCTCGCCGAGGAACGCCGGCCCTCCGAGGACGTCGGTGAGGTCGAAGACGGTGGCGCTGACGAAGAGCCCCAGCGGGAACGTCACCAGCATCGGTTGGATGGGGTGCCCCTGCACCCGCAGCCGGCTCTGCATCGGTCCTCCCCAGGTTGGTGCAGCTCACGAGTTCAGAGTGCTACCCGGGTCCGCTCGGGGTGAAACGATTCCGCCCGACTCGCCGCCGACGGGGAGAACAGGCACGCCTGCCGACCGTCCAGAACGGACCGACTCGACTTCCTGGAAACCGGCGTGTCCGGGTGGCCCGGACACCCCGACGTCACGGAAGCCGAGTCGATCAAACGCGACGGTCAGCTCTCGCGGGGGCGGGAAACCGTCCGGACGAGACGTTCCGCCACCTGGCGCAGCGGGATGTCCAGCGACGAGGCGGCGGCGCGCAGCACGCCGAGCGCCTCGGCCGGCGGACAGCCGCGCTGCGTCATGATCACGCCGACGGCCTGCCCCACGACCCCGTCGACCAGGAGCGTGGCATCGCGCTCGTCGGCGAGCACCTGCCGCCGGCCCCGGTCGCGTACGGCGGCCAGCAGCAGGCCGGCGTGTTCGGCGAGCAGCATCGCGGTCAGTTGGTGCTGCGGGGTGAGCACGTCCGGCGTGCCCGCGTACAGGTTGATCGCCCCGATCACCTGCTCGTCGATGTCGACCGGCGCGGAGATCACGCCACGGACCCCGAGGTCGCGGGCACGCGCCGTCCAGACCGGCCAGCGTGGCTCGCCGGCCAGGTCGACGGCGAGGATCATCTCGCGGCGCTGGATGGCGCTCATCGCCGGCGAGTCGGGCCCGTGCCGCAGGTCGTCGAGGCCGGCCAGCCGTTCGTCGGAGGCGGCCACCCCGGCCGGTTCGCCCGCGCGCAGCGCGGTGAAACCACACCAGCGGACCCCGGACACCGCGTCCCGGGTGATCCGGACCAGCGCCAGCAACGCCTCATCGAAATCGGTCAGCGCGATCAGGCCGGCGGTCAACTCCCGCAGCAGTGCGGCAGTCTCCAACACACCGAGCCGTTCGACGACCGGTTCCCGCGTGTCCAGGTTCACCGGCGCGCTGCCCTCGTGCGCCCTCGCATGCGTCCCGCCGACGTCGTCACGTGTGCCATCGTCTGCTCTCTTCCGAGTTGACCGACCCGCCCTACTACCCTCGCAAACCGGGATCGAAACGGCGAACCGGGGGTCTCCGCGACACGCGAGCGCGTGGCGGAGGCCCCCGGAGGCCGTTGTCAGGGCGTGGCAGGGACCGACCGGCGCCTCAGCGAGAGGCGCCGCTGAGCCGCCGGCCGACCGAGGCGATCAGCCGGTCCAGCTCGGAGCCGAACGGGTTGTCGTGCACCAGGTACGTCCAGGTGGCGGTCGGCCGGACCAGGGTGCTCTCCTCGGGCTCCCAATCCTCGTCGAATTCGGTCTCGTCGAAGGTGGCGAGGGTGCGGGCCTCGATCTCCGGGACGAGGTTGTTGAACGCCGGCACCGCCGCCCGGTGGAACTCGTCGAGCGGGTCGAGCCGGCCCAGCGCACGCAGGTGCACGCCCTCGCGGACCTCGGACAGCTCGGCCAGGTGCTCGGCCCAGAGCCGGTCCAGGTGGTAGAGGGCGATCGACCGGGCCGCCCGGGCGAGCAGGTCCTCGTCCATCTCGCCGGCCTTCTCGGGCATCTTGTCTAGCAGCATCAGCGCGGCGACGTCGCTGGTGAGCAGCCGCTCCCGGCGCTCGGCGAGGGCAGTGCGCTGCTGCTCGATGACCACGCTGTAGCGCCAGGTGTTGCGGTGGATCTCGTGGTTGACGCCCTCGGCGACCCGCTGGGCGTGCTCGACTGCGTACTCCACCTGATCGTCGGTGACCAGGCCGTCCGCGTTCATGCGCGGCGACGCCGGCACCGAGTCGGCGGCGTGCCGGACGACCAGGTCGTCCTCCAGGCTCACGAAGAAGACCGAGCCGCCCGGGTCGCCCTGGCGGCCGGCGCGGCCACGCAGCTGGTCGTCGACGCGGCGGCTGTCGTGCCGGCCGCTGCCGATCACGTAGAGCCCGCCCAGCTCGGCCACCCGATCCTGGTCGGCCTGGTCGCTGCCGCCGAGCCGGATGTCGACGCCCCGGCCGGCCATCTGGGTCGAGACGGTCACCGCGCCGTACGCGCCGGCCTCGGCGATGATCGTCGCTTCCTCGTCGTCGTTCTTGGCGTTCAGCACCACGCAGGGCACCCCGGCCGCGTTGAGCCCGGCGGCCAGGCCCTCGGACTCCTTGACGTCCAGCGTGCCGACCAGCACCGGCCGCCCCTTGGCGTGCCAGCGCTGAATCTCGTCGATCAGCGCCTCGTCCTTCTCGGCCCGGGTGGCGTAGATCCGGTCCGGCTCGTCCTCCCGAACGCACGGGGTGTTCGACGGGATGACCGCGACCTCCAGGCCGAAGAACTCCCGCAGCTGGTCGCCGACCAGGACCGCGGTGGCGGTCATGCCGCACACCTTGGGGTAGAGCGCGATGTACGCCTGCACGGCGATCGTGCCGAGCACCTCGCCCTCGGCGGTGGCGTCCAGGCCCTCCTTGGCCTCGACCGCCGCCTGGAGCCCGTCGGGCCAGCGGCGGCGCTGGGCCACCCGGCCGCGCATCTCGTCGATCAGCTCGACCGAGCCGTCCCGGACGATGTAGTCCACGTCCCGGTGCAGCAGGGCGTACGCGTGCAGCGCCACGTTGACCGCGGAGAGCTGCGCGACGTGCTCCTCGTCGTACAGGTCGATGCCGAGCTTGGCCTCGACGGCGGCCAGGCCGGCGGTGGTGAACGCCACGCTGCGCCCGTCCTCGGCGACCGTGTAGTGCCGGTCCCTGCGCAGGCCACGCACCAGCGCGGCGGCGGCGTGCACCGGGTCCTGTTCGCCCGGCACCGCGCCGGCGAGGACCATCGGCACCCGGGCCTCGTCGATCAGGATCGAGTCGGCCTCGTCCACGATCGCGGTGGTCAGCTTCGGCTGCACCCGGTCGGCCACGTCGGTGACCAGCTGGTCGCGCAGGTAGTCGAAGCCGGCCTCGCTGACCGAGACGTAGGTGACGTCGCAGGAGTAGGCGTCGCGCCGCTCCTGCGGGGTGGACGCCTCGTTGACCCAGCCGACCGTCAGGCCGAGCAGGGTGTAGACGGGCTCCATCCACTGGGCGTCGCGGCGGGCCAGGTAGTCGTTGACGGTGAGCACGTGCACCGGCCCGTTGCCGAGCCGAACGTGCCCGTACGCGGCGATCGCGGCGGTCAGGGTCTTGCCCTCACCGGTGGCCATCTCGGCGACCTTGCCGGACAGCAGCGCCATCGCGCCGAGCAGCTGCACGTCGTACGGCCGCTGGTCGAGGCCCCGGCGGGCGGCCTCGCGGCCGACGGCGCAGATCTCCTCGTACCCGGCGGCGGCGCCGGCGGCCTCGGTCAGCTCGGCGTCGTCCAGCGCGGCGAGGTCGTCCTCGCGCGCTGTGATCGCCGGCAGCAGCTTCTCCAGCGGAGCAAGATCCACGGTGTGGCCGGGGCGCTGAAGGAACCGCCGGAACTTGCTCTTGAACCGTTGCGACACACCCATGAGCGGCAACGGTACGCGATTCGCGTCGCCTTCTGCGCCCGGCCGGTCGGACATCTGCCGGCATGTCGACGCCGAACGCCGGTGGATCAGCCGACCAGCAGCTGGTGGGCGGCCAACTCCCGGTAGAGCGGGTCGGTGGCGGTCAGCTCGTCGTGGGTGCCCACGGCCACCACCCGGCCGCCGTCGAGGACGACGATCTGGTCGGCGTCGACCACTGTGGCGAGCCGGTGCGCCACGATCAACAGGGTCCGGCGGACGGCCACCGCGTCGATGGCGCGGCGCAGCGCTGCCTCGTTGCGCGCGTCGAGGTTGCTGGTCGGCTCGTCGAGCAGCAGCACCGGCGGGCTGGCCAGCAGCGCCCGGCCGATGGCCAGCCGCTGTCGCTCGCCCCCGGAGAGCAGCACCCCGCCCTCGCCCACCTGCACGTCCAGGCCCTGCGGCGTGCGGTGGGCCAGGTGGCTCAGGTTGACCTCGTCGAGGACCTGGTGCAGCCGGTCGTCGGTGGCGTCCGGTGTGGTGATCAGCAGGTTCTCCCGCAGCGTGCCGGCGAGCACCGGGGCCTCCTGCTCGACGTAGCCGAGCCGGGCCCGCAGCACGTCGCGCGGCAGCTCCCGCACGTCGGTGCCGTCGATCCGGACGGCCCCGGCGCTCACCTCGTAGAAGCGCTCGACCAGGGCGAGCAGCGTCGACTTGCCGGCGCCGGAGGGGCCGACCAGGGCGGTACGGGTGCCGGCGGGCACCGCGAAGCTGACGTCGTGCAGCACCGCCTCGCCGCCCGGGTAGCCGAACCCCACCCGGTCGAACTCGATCATCGGGGCGGGTCGGCGCGGGGTCGCCGTGGCGCCTCCGGCCGCCGGCCGGTCCGCCGCGCCCTCCGCGGGCACGGCCAGGATCTCCTCGATCCGTTGCAGCGCGCCGAGGCCGCTCTGCAACTGGGTGTACGCGTTCAACACCTGGGCCAGCGGCAGGGCCAGGAAGAACAGGTACATGACGAAGGCGACCAGGTCCCCCACGGTGATCGCCCCGGCGGCCACCCGCGCCCCGCCGATGCCGAGCACCAGCAGGAACGCGCCCTGCACGGTGACCGTGCCGATCGGCCCGACCACCGCCTGCACCCGGGCCACCCGCAGCCCCGCCCCGTACGCCGCCCGGGCGCTGCCGGCGACGGTCTCCGTCTCCCGGGTCTCGGCCCGGCTGGCCCGGATCGTCCGGGCCGCCGAGATGGCCCGCTCCACCGCCGAGGTCATCTCGCCGACCCGTTCCTGGGCGGCACGGGCCAGCACCCGCACCCGGCGGGCGAAGGTGGCCGCGAAGCCCAGCCCCAGCCCCACCCCGAGCAGGGTGACGCCGAACAGCAGCGGGTCGAGCAGCACCATCGCGGTGCCGGCGCCGAGCACCATCACCGCCCCGGTGACCGTCTCGAACAGCCCGGAGGTGACCACCGCCCGCAACAGGGTCGTGTCCGAGCCGACCCGGGAGAGCAGGTCGCCGGTGCGCCGGCTGTCGTACTCGGTGATGGGCAGCCGCAGCAGATGCCCGGCCAGCCGTCGGCGGGTGCTCAGCACCAGCCCTTCGGCGGTGCGTTGCAGGAGGTAGTTGCGCAGCCCGCCGATCGCCGCGCTGAGCACCACCAGCACCACCAGCACCGCGACCAGCCGGGACACCCCCAGGCCGTCGGTGACCCGATCGAGCACCGACCGGGTGAGCAGCGGCTGGGCCAGTGACGCCGCCGCGCCGGCCAGCGACAGCGCGCCCACCACGACGAGGGTGCCGCGGTGTTCCCGCAGGTACGGCAGGAGGGCGGTCAGACCGACGGGCCGCTCCTTCGGGGTGCTCATGTCGGGAACGGTAGCCGGCCCGATCACCCGTTGAACGCGCTCCGGCGTCAGGTCACGCGGCCAGCACCACCTGTAGCTCCTGGCGGCGGCGCTCGGCCAGGTCGGTGAGCAGGGTGGGCGCCTCGTCGAACGGCACCACCGCCGAGACGAGGTGCTTACCGATCGCGTCCCCGTACGCCCGCAGCAAGTCGATGGTCTCGGCCGACAGCCGCTCCCGGTCCCAGGTGGGCGCGAGCCCGCGCGGGACCCGACCGATCTGGGCGCAGCGCAGCGCCAGCCCGTTGTGGTGGAACTCCTCGCCGAGCCGGACCGCGTCCGCGCCGCCCTGGTAGAAGGCGAGGTCGATCACGGTGCCCTGCGGGCGCAGCAGCCGCAGGGCGAGCTGCAACGCCCACGCCTGCCCCCGGCACTGGAACACCACGTCGGCGCCCCGGTCACCGGCGGTGTGCGCCCAGCGGGTCTTGAGCACCACCGCCGGGTCGTCCGCCTCCGGGTCGAGGGTTTCCAGGCCGAGCGCGTCGGCGACCTGGCGGCGCTGCCCGGTGGGGTCGAGCACCACCACCGAGGCGGCGCCGTGCCGCCGGGCCAGCAGGGCGGTGAGCAGGCCCACCACGCCGGCGCCGACCACGGCGACCCGCCGGCCGCGTACGCCGTCGCCGAGCGACCGGACGTCCGGGCCGTGCAGGTCGGAGGCGGCGTGCAGGAGGCCGTTGGCGCAGATCGGGCCCATGTGCGCGGCGTAGACGCCGAGCAGCGGGTCCAGGTCGTCGGGCAGCGCCACGAACCGTTCGGCGACCGGGTCGGCGAGCCAGCCGGTGCGGTGCCCGTACGTCATGGCACCGACCCGGCCCACCGCGACCGCCGGGGTGGCGGTCTCCACCACCCGGCCCACCTGCATGTAACCGAGCCGGGTCACCGGGTACGGGGTGCTCGGCTCGCCCGCCTGGAAGAGACCGAGGTCGGCGTTCCAGGTGACGTTGAGGTACGGGTTGGTGCCTTTGACGTAGCTCAACTCGGTGCCGGCGGAGACGCCGCTGAACAGCGTCTGGACGCGGAAGGTGCCCGGGCGCAGCGGCGGCGCCTCCTGCTCGACGATCTCCACCCGGCCGGGCGCGGTGACCGTGACGACCCGCTCACGCATCGACGGTCACCCCGCTGGTGAGCAGCGCCGGCGCGTCGGGCGCGGTGAGCCGCACCGTCGTGCCGGTACGCGCCGAGTCGGCCACCGCGAGGGCCAGCCGCTGGGTGCCCAGCGCCTCGGCGTACGGGACGCGGACGTCGTCGCCGACGCCGCGCACCGCGTCGACGAAGGCGCGGTCCACCGCCACCCGGGCGGCCTCCGGGTCGGCGGGCAGGTGCCGCTCGCCGTCGGCGTCCCGGATCGTCAGGCCGTCCTCGGTGAGCGAGAGGGCCAGCCCGTCGGCGAGGATCTCCAGCCCGGCCCGGTGCTTCCACCCCAGCACACAGGCGGCGCTGAGGGTGCCGACCGCGCCGTCGGCGAAGCGCAGCGCGGCGGTGGTCACCGAGTCGATGTCGGCGCCGTCGACCGGCGGCGGCGTGCCGTTGCCGTACGCGGTGACCTCGGTGACCTCGCCGGCCAGCACCCGGATCAGGTCCAGCACGTGCGCGGCCTGCTCGACGACCGGGCCCCCGGAGCGGTCCCGCACCGGCCACCAGGACACCGGCGGGACCTTGTCCAGCCAGACGCCGCTGACCATCCGCACCGGGCGGCCGGCGAGCAGCTCGCGGGCCTGGTCGAGCACGCCCAGGTAGCGCCAGTGGTGCCCGACGGCCGTGCGCAGCCCCCGCCGGGCGACGAGGGCCGCGATGCGCTCGGCGGTGACCAGGTCGACGGCGACGGGCTTCTCCACGAACATCGGCACCCCGGCGTCGATCACCGCCTCCTCGGCGGGGCCGTGGGCGAACGGTGGCACGCAGACGTACACCGCGTCGGGGTCGGCGGCCAGCAGCGCGGCGACGTCGGCGTGGACCCGCCCGCCGTACCGCGCGACCAGCGCCGAGGCGGCCTCCGGCGCCACGTCGGTCACCCCGACCAACTCGACGTCGTCGAACCCGGACAGCACCCGGGCATGGCGCTGCGCCACTCCCCCAGCGCCGATCAGACCCACCCGGCATTTCCGCATTCGACAAACCTCTTTCGAGAACGTTTCTCCTTCGATGGGAGCAGTCCCCTGGGGTGTGCGCAATCAAACGTTCATGCCCCGGGAACGCGACAATGTCACCGCTGTGATCAAGCTGTTGCTCCGGAAACGGTTAGCGCGTGGTGGCGAGTGGGAAGAAGCACTGTCGCTATTTCCACGCACGAACAGAGGGGGTGCCCGTGCGGGATACGACCGTGTCACCGGTGGTGGAGGCGTGGGCCACGTACCGGACCAGTTCGGCGGCGGACTGGCCGGCGCGCCGCCTGCTGCGCGCCAAGGGGGCGAGCCGGGTCAGTGTGGTGCTGCCGGCGCGCAACGAGGAGGCCACGGTCGGAGCGATCGTCTCGACCATCCGCGAGCACCTGATGGACCGGGTCGCCCTGGTCGACGAACTGATCGTGGTGGATTCGCGGTCGACCGACCGCACCGCGCAGGTGGCTCGGGCCGCCGGCGCGGAGGTCGTCAGTCAGGACGCGATGACCCGAGGGCTGCCCCGGCTCACCGGCAAGGGTGACGCGCTCTGGGCAGGGCTCGCCGCCGCCGAGGGGGACGTGGTGGCGTTCGTCGACGCCGACCTGCGGGAGTTCCGGCCGCACTTCGTGAGCGGACTGCTCGGCCCGCTGCTCACCGACCCGTCGGTCGACTTCGTCAAGGGCTTCTACCACCGGCCGCTGGTGGGCACCGCGAGCATCGAGCCCGACGGCGGCGGCCGGGTGACCGAGCTGATGGCCCGCCCGCTGCTCAACCTCTTCTGGCCCGAGCTGGCCGGCTTCGTGCAGCCGCTCGCCGGCGAGTACGCGGGCCGCCGCGACGTGCTGGCCCAGGTGCCCTTCGTCTCCGGGTACGGGGTGGAGACGGCCATGCTGATCGACCTGCTGGACATGGTCGGCCTGGACGCGTTGGCGCAGGTCGACCTGGGCGAGCGCAAGCACCGCCACCAGGACACGGCGGCCCTCGGCCGGATGTCCGCCCAGATCATGCTGACCGCCTGGTCCCGGTTGCAGCGGCGCGGCTGGGCGGCGCCCGGCACGTCGCCGGAGGCCCTGCTGACCCAGTTCCGGCGCGGCGGATCGGACACGCTGCCGAACCTCGACCGGGAGATCGTGGTCAGCGACGTGTCCATCGAGGAGCGTCCGCCGCTGGCCGAGCTACGCCACCGGGTGCCCCGCCGACGGGTGGCCGCCGCGTGAGCGCCACCGCGCGTCGTTCACGCGTCGCCATACCGAAGGGCGGAAACCGATGAGCCTCACCGTGCTGATGAACGCCGGCCCGTGGCTGTCGGTGCCCCCACCGGGCTACGGCGGCATCGAGAACGTGATCGCCACGCTGGTGCCCGAGCTGCGACGACTCGGCGTACGGGTGGTGCTCGCCTCGGTGCGGACCAGCACCCTGCCGGTGGACGAGCAGGTGTCGGTCTTCGACGACGGGCAGTTCGCGGCGCTGCAACGGCCGTACAACCAGGTCTGCGGGATCGCCCAGGCGCACCTGGCGGGGGTGGTCCGGGAGCTGCACTCCCGCGACGACATCGACCTGGTGCACGACCACGTGGAGGCGGTCGGGCTGGCCACGCTCGCCGCGATGGGGCCGTCCGGGCCGCCGACCCTGCACACCCTGCACTGGGACCTGGCCAAGCACCCCGACCTCTACGGGAGCCTGGATGGCGGTGACCGGCTCCGGGTCAACGGCGTCTCCGCCTCCCAGCTGGCCCGTGCCCCCCGGGCGCTGCGCGAGCACTCGGTGGGTCACGTGCACCTGTCCACCCCGCTCGCCGTGGACGCCGACCGCCGGCCCCGCCCCGTCAAGGGCGAGCACCTGCTCATCCTGGGCCGGATCAACCCGGGCAAGGGGCAGGACGTGGGCGCCCGGCTCGCGCAGCGGGTCGGCCTTCCGCTGGTGCTGGCGGGGCCGGTCGGCCCGTACCATCGCCCGGCCGACCTGGCCGCGGCCGGCGACGAGGCCCGGCAGAACCCGGACGTGCGGTTCTTCCTCGACGAGGTGGCGCCCCACGTCGACGGCGACCTGGTCCGCTGGGTCGGCACGGTGGCCGGTCAGGAGCGCGACGACCTGCTCGCCAGCGCCCGCGCGTCGCTGTTCCCGCTGCGCTGGGAGGAGCCGGGCGGCACGGCCGTGGTCGAGTCGCTCGCCCTGGGTACGCCGGTGGTGGCGATCTCCCGGGGCTGCCTGCCGGAGCTGATCGAGCACGGCCGTACCGGGCTGCTCACGGCCGACGAGGAGGATTTGGGTGACCTCGTCCTGGCCGCCGAACTGCTCGACCCAGACGAGTGCCGCCGGGTGGCCGCGCAGCGGTTCACGCCGACGGTGATGGCCCAGCGCTACGTCGAGCTGTACCGGCGGGTCCGCGAGCTGGCCAGCGCGCCGCGGTTGCAGCCCGTCTGAGCACCTCGCACCCGGCGCGTTTGCCGTGCGCGCCACCGGGTAGCCGGCAGCGCTCACGCCCGCCGCGCAGCGAGGAGCCGGTGATGGTCGGACCGATGGCGCACTCCCGGGCCCGGGCCAACCCGGCCGACGGCAAACCGCCGGTACGCCGCGCGGCCGGCACCGTGGCGGTGCTGTTCCTGCTGATCGCCGTGCTCGGTTTCGTCCCGGGGATCACCAGCGGCACCGCCGACCTGCGGTTCGCCGGGCACGGCTCGGACGCGTACCTGTTCGGCGTCTTCCAGGTGTCGGTGCTGCACAACCTGGTGCACCTGCTGTTCGGGCTGGCCGGCCTGACCCTGGCCCGCACGATCATCGGCGCGCGGGCGTTCCTCGTCGGCGGCGGCGCCGTCTACCTGGTGCTCTGGCTGTACGGGCTGGCGGTGGACCACGACACCGGCGCGAACGTGCTGCCGGTGAACGACGCCGACGACTGGCTGCACCTGGGTCTCGGCGTCGGCATGCTCGCACTGGGTGTGCTGGCCGGCCGCGCCCGGCGATGACCCCGGGCGAGCTGCCCGGCCGATATCGCCTCCCTCTGGTCGCGTACCCGTCGGCGCGGTTTGGTCCGCCTCGACGTCGGGTAGTTCGCAGATCCCGACACACCAGCCGAAGCGAGGGCCCCCATGTCCGACCGGATCACCTGCGAGGTGCGCGAGGCGGCACCGGTGGCGGTGGTCCGGCTCAGCGGCGCGCTGGATCTCGGCACCATGCGTACGGTGCACCAGGCGCTGGACGGCGCCCTGGCCGCCCAGCCGGACGCGCTGGTGATCGACCTCACCGACGTCGCCGTACGGGACAGGCTGGCGCTGTCGGTCTTCGCGGCGACGGCCCGGCGGGCCGAGGAGTGGCCGGCCGTGCCGGTGGTGCTCTGCGCCCCGCCACCGGTCGCCGCCCGCTGGCTGGCGGAGTCGACGACGTGCCGGGTGGTGCCGGTGTCCACGGACTGCGAGGAGGCCACCCGGTTCGCCGGCGCTGCCACGTCGTTGCGGGTCCGGGCCCGGTTCGAGCCGGTGGCCGAGGCCTGCCGACGGGCGAGGGAACTGGTCGTCGACGCGTGCGCGCGGTGGAACCTGCCCGACGCGGCCGGCCCCGCCGCCCTCGTGCTCAGCGAACTGGTCGGCAACGTCGTGCGGCACGCCGGCACGCCGATGCAGGTGACGGTGACCCTGCGCCGGCCGTACCTGCACCTGGCCGTGGTGGACGGCAGCGAGGCTCCCGCCCAGCCCGCCGGGGTCGACCTGCGGGCCGAGGGTGGTCGCGGGCTGATGCTGGTCCGGGAGCTGGCGCAGCGGTGGGGCAGCGTGCCGGCCGGGCAGGGCAAGGCCGTCTGGGCGATGCTGCCCGCGACCTGAGGGTTCGGGGCACTTCCCACCGGTACCAGCGATCTGACCGAAATTACCGCTCTCGCCTGGTTACATGGTGCGAGGGTCGGGTAGGTACGCCCGTCCCTTCTGCCGTCACGACGGGGTGAGAAAGCCATGCCCAAGCGGGTAACCACGGAACCCGGTCGCGATCGGGGTCCGGCGATCCTGGCACCGGCCCGCTTCGGGGGCTTCCCCGGAGCGGTGCGCGCACCGGTCCCCGGCAACTCCCTGATCAGGTTCCTCGCCACCACCGACCACAAGCAGATCGGCCTGCTGTACCTGCTGACCTCCTTCGGGTTCTTCCTGGTGGCCGGGCTGGAGGCGATGCTGATCCGGGCCGAGCTGGCCCGCCCGGGGATGCAGATCCTCTCCTCCGAGCAGTACAACCAGCTCTTCACCTCGCACGGTGCGGTGATGCTGCTGCTGTTCGCCACCCCGGCGGCCTTCGGGTTCGCCAACTACATCGTGCCGATCCAGATCGGCGCGCCCGACGTGTCGTTCCCCCGGCTCAACGCGTTGGCCTACTGGCTGTACCTGTTCGGCGGGCTGATGGTGATCGGCGGCTTCCTCACGCCGCAGGGCACGGCGGACTTCGGCTGGACGGCGTACACCCCACTCAGCGACGCCTCGAACAGCCCCGGCGTGGGCGCGAACATGTGGGTCCTCGGCCTGGTCGTCTCCGGCCTGGGCACCATCCTCGGCGCGGTCAACCTGATCACCACGATCCTTACCCTGCGCGCACCCGGGATGACGATGTTCCGGATGCCGATCTTCACCTGGAACATGCTGTTCACCAGCCTGCTGGTGATCCTGGTCTTCCCCCTGCTGGCCGCCGCGCTGCTGGCGCTCTCGGCCGACCGGCTGCTCAACGCGCACGTCTACGACGCGGCCACCGGCGGCCCGATGCTCTGGCAACACCTGTTCTGGTTCTTCGGCCATCCCGAGGTCTACATCATCGCGCTGCCGTTCTTCGGCATCATCACCGAGATCATCCCGGTGTTCTCGCGCAAGCCGATCTTCGGCTACACCGGGCTGGTGCTGGCGACCGCCGCGATCACCGTGCTGTCCATGACGGTGTGGGCGCACCACATGTTCGCCACCGGCCAGGTGCTGCTGCCGTTCTTCAGCATCCTCAGCTATCTGATCGCGGTGCCCACCGGCGTGAAGTTCTTCAACTGGATCGGCACCATGTGGAAGGGCCAGCTCACCTTCGAGACACCGATGCTGTTCGCCGTCGGCTTCCTGGTCACGTTCCTGCTCGGCGGGCTCACCGGGGTGCTGCTGGCCAGTCCGCCGGCCGACTGGCACACCCACGACAGCTACTTCGTGGTGGCGCACTTCCACTACGTGCTCTTCGGCACCGTGGTCTTCGCGCTGTTCGGCGGCTACTACTTCTGGTGGCCGAAGATGACCGGGCGGCTGCTCGACGATCGACTCGGCAAGGCGCACTTCTGGACCATGTTCATCGGCTTCCACGGCACCTTCCTGGTGCAGCACTGGCTGGGCAACGAGGGGATGCCCCGCCGCTACGCCGACTACCTGCCCACCGACGGCTTCACCACGCTCAACACGATCTCCAGCATCTTCGCCTTCATCCTCGGCCTGTCCACCCTGTTCTTCATCTACAACGCGTGGAAGTCCTGGCGCTACGGGGCGATCGTGACGGTGGACGACCCGTGGGGGTTCGGCAACTCCCTGGAGTGGGCCACCACCTGCCCGCCGCCGCTGCGCAACTTCGACCGGATGCCCCGGATCCGCTCCGAGCGTCCGGCGTTCGACCTGAAGTACGGCCCACTCGTCGCCGACCTGGGCCGCGACCTGCCCCAGCGCACCACCAAGCCGCCGCAGGACTTCGCCGACGAGTTGCGCATGGAGCACCACGTCCCGGAGTCGCCCGCCGCCGAAGGCGCGCACGGTGCCACCGACGCAGCCGAGTACCAGCCCGCGCCGGAGTCCGGTGCCCGGCCGGTGGATGTGCCGGAGCCCGAGGACGTCCGCCGCCCGAGCTTCGAGCAGAGCGACGCGCCGCAGGACGCCGACGAGGCGCCGAAGCCGCACGAGCGGTGGCGGCACCCGCACAGCGACGGCAAGACCGACGAACGCTGACCATCGGGAGTACGCGTCAGAGGGCCGACACCACCTGCGGTGTCGGCCCTCAACGTGTGCGTACGCGCTGCCGGTCAGTCCCGGACGGGCACCCCGCCGCCTGCCGGTCAGTCCCGGGCGGGCGCCATACCGGCGGCCAGTCAGTCCCGGACGGGCGCCATGCCGGCGGCGGTGAGCGAGCGGCGTACCGCCGGCTGCACCCGGGTCAGTCGCAGCGGCACACCGGTGCGCTCCGCCGCGTCCCGACCGGCCATCAGCGCGGCGATCCCGCCGGCGTCGAACCCACCCGCGCCGACCAGGTCGACGACGACCTCGCTCGGCTGGCCGGTGACCGCCTCCAGCATCGCCCGGCGCAGCTTGTCGGCGCCGTCCCGGTCGACCTCGCCGCCGACCTCGACGACCACCCGGTCGCCGTTCTGCTTCACCGAGATGCGGGTCTTGCCCGGGTCCGGCTCGGCGGCGCCGTTCTGCCACGGCGGCGGGGAGTCGGCGAGCATCGCCTGCCGAAGCCAGGTCAACGCCCGCGACAGCAGCCGGGAGACGTGCATCTGCGAGATGCCGAACCGGGCGGCGATCTCAGCCTGGGTCTGGTTGCCGTAGAAGCGCATCGCCAGGATGCGGCGCTCCCGCCAGGGCAGCCGGTGCAGCAGACCACTGACGGTCACCCGGTCGTCGACCGATTCCAGCGCGTTGTCCGACTCGCCGACCAGGTCACCGAACTCCGCGGAGCTCTCCCCGCCCACCGGCGCGTTGAGCGACGCCGGGCTGTAGCCGGCCGCGGACTCCAGCGCGGCGAGGATCTCCGCCTCCGGCGTCTCCAACCGGGCCGACAGTTCGGCCACCGACGGCGCCCGGGACAGTTCACTGGTCAGGGCGGCGGTGGCCTGCCCCACCTCCAGGATCAGGTCGCGCAACCGGCGGGGCACGTGCACGCCCCAGGTGCGGTCCCGGAAGTGCCGTTTGATCTCGCCGACGATGGTGATCGCCGCGTACGCGGTGAACGAGCCCCGTTCCGGGTCATACCGGTCGACGGCGTTGACCAGCCCCAGGCGGGCCACCTGCTCCAGGTCCTCCAGCGGCTCTCCCCGTCCCCGGTAGCGGCGGGCCAGCCGACCGGCGAACGGCAGCGCGAAGCGGACCAGGTCGTCCCGTGCCTCCTGCCGCCGCTCCGGCGGCAGCCCCTCGATCCGGGCCGCGTACGCCAGTGCCGCCGCGTCGAGATCCTCCAGACCACGCTCGGTGGGTGGTGGTGTGGTCGTGGTCGTGCTCGTCTGTCCGAACATCCGCGCCTCCCTCAGGAAGGTCCCCCGCCCGGATCGGGAAACCGGTCGTGCGCGTGGTCGAGCCACGCACCGGGCCGGAAAGTGGGTCAGTGACTGGGATGCCAGCGGGCGACAACGCCTCTGCACAGCGCAATCAGGCCGTCGCAGTCAGCGATGTTCCCGCTCCGTAGGTACTCAATCACGGGACCCCGGGTTCGCGAGGAAGTTTCGGCGTGCTCGCCTCAGGAGACGAGTAACCCCTGGTGACCCCCGCTGTCGCGGAGCACGGCGAGGGCCTCAGCGGCCCCCAGCGGGGGCGGAACGGGCAGGTCGTACGGCTGGGCGCGCAGGACCTCGGTCGCCCGGCGGGTGGGCACCGAGGTCACCGGGTACCCCCGGGCGGAGGTCCGGTCCAGCGCACGACGCCGCCGGCCGAAGCCGGCCACCGCCAGCCACTGCGGCAGCCCGGCCAGGGCGGGCGAGCGGACCCCGGGCGGCTCGGGCAGCACGTCCACCGAGCTGAACGCCTCGCTGCCGGCCAACCACCACTCGGCCTCGTCGACGGCGCGCCGGGTGGCGTTCTCGCACCAGTACGGCACCAGCCCCGCCCGCACCACCTGCCACGGATCGAGCAACCGGCCGCACTCCACCACCAGCCGGTCACCGGTCTTGCCGGCGCCGCGCAGCCACCGCCGGTACAGGTCGGCCACCGCCGCGCTGAGCGCTGCTGGCCGTGGCACCAGCACCCGGTGCAGCGGGTGCTGGCGGCGGGCGGCCCAGTCCCGGGCGGCCAGCTCGAAGCCCGAGTCCATGCCGTGCTCGGCGTCGCCGGACGGTACGGACACCTGCGGCGGCTCCCACCGGGCGGCATCGCCGCCCGCGGAGCGCAACACCTGCCGCAGGGCGTGACTGTCCGGGTGGAAGTCCACCGGGTCCAGGCCGCTGGCCGGGCAACCGACCTGGAAGCTGTGGCCGGGGCCGCGCTCCAGCACCGGCCAGCTCCGCGCGTCGCGCACCAGCAGCACCGGGGCTCCCGCGCTCAACCGGTCCGTCAGGAACTGCGCGTACGCCGCCGGCAGCGCCCGCCACCGTGCCGCCAGCGACACCGACACCCCGGTCAGCGACCCCCGGCTGGCTGGGCAGTGCACCTGGCGCAGGTGCAGGTCCGGGTTGCCGGCGACCAGCCGGGCGGCGAGCGCACCGCCGTGCTCCAGGGCCTCCCCCGGGCGGTCCACGGCGCCGTCGTTCCACTGCGCGGTCATCTCGAAGCCGGCTGGCAACCACGGCACACCGAGGGCCACCGCGAGGTGCGCCGCCGCGCCGTGTGGCGCGCCGATGAGCACCCCGGGGTACTGCCGCCGGGGGTACTGGTCGACGAACCAGCGCGCCACCCGCCCCCCGTCGACCTCGTCGACCTGGCCGGCGGTGAGCACGACCCGCCCGGCGGCCCGGTTGACCGCCGCGCGGCGTACCGGCTCGGGGGCGCCGGGGAATCGCGACATCGGCCCGGTGTGCCCGAGGTCGGCGCAGTCCACGCCGCGCAGCGCCCGGGCGGTGGCGGCGACCAGCACCCGGGCGGCGCTGCCCAGGGCCACGATCCGGTCGCCGGCCAGACCGGCGCCATCAGCCGTGAGCCCCTTGCGCACCTTGTGCACCGGCTCCACCTTGCCTCGTTCGCTCACCACGCAGCCCGGCTTCCCGTCCCGATGGGGTTCAAACGGCACATCCCTCACCCGGCGGCACCAATCCGCAGGTCGCCGGGGTGCGCCACTCATCTGCGGCGTTCGGCGACGATCACCCCTGCCCGGCGGGAGCGGGCCGGCGGGGTCCATCGGGCCCGAGGCGTCCGGTGGACGGCCGCACGGGTTTCGGCGCGGCCGGGGCGGGCACTTCCGGGCCCATGGGCACCGACGACGCCAACGAACCACCAGCCGCCACGATCACCCCGTACCAGGATGGACCGCTGCTGGTCCGCGGCGACTTCGCCCTGGTCACCCCGGACGGCGAGCGGATCGACGCGCGCCGGGGCACGGTGGCGCTGTGCCGGTGCGGCAATTCGGCGCTCAAGCCGTTCTGCGACGGCACCCACAAGATGATCAACTTCCGGGCGGGCACCGACCGGGAACACTGACCGTCCAACCGGCTCACCGTGGTGATCCACTCCAGATCACCGATATGGCGGTATCCGGCCCGGCAGGACCCCCCGACATCGCCGACCTTGCGTTGACCATGCCGAGCCCGAGTGCCGATCAAGCACTCTCGCCGCCGACCACCGGGGGCAACCTGCGCGTCCTTTGCTCTGCTTACACCCACGCAACACTCTCGCCCCCGCCCTGGTGCGTGGGTGTAAGCAGAGCAAAGGACGTTAAGGGGTGCGGCCGGCGACCCGCGACACGCCGTGCGCGACGCGAGCGGTGGGCACGATTCGACCTGTCAGGCGGCGGCGGGCTCGGCGGGCAGTGCCAGCGGGGCGACGTCCGCCGCGGCCAGCGGGATGGACGTCGGCGCGTCCGGCGCGTCCGGCGCGGTGGATGCCGGCGCGGCCAAAGCGCCCGGCGTCGGCGCGGCCAGCCCGCCGAGCGTCGGCGCGGCCAGCCCGCCGAGCGTCGGCGCGGCCAGCCCGCCGAGCGTCGGCGCGGCCAGCGCGGCGGGCGTCGGCGCGGGTGAGCGCAGCGAACTGCGGCCGGCGGCCCAACTGTCCAGCAGGTGCGCCGCGAACAGCCGGTCCACGGCGAGCGCCGCCGCAGCGCCGAAGAGCACATCGGGGGCCAGCGCCGGTTCGACCCGGACCAGACCGCCGCACAGGTCGTGCGCGGCGATCTGCTCGTGCACCGCGTCGGCCTCCACGTGTTCGTCGTAGAAGCGGGTGGCCACCTCGTCCAGGCCGAGGCGGCGCAGCCCGTTGCCGTACCGGCGGTTCGGCAGCGACGACGTCATCTCGAAAGCCGCCAGGTGCCCGAGCAGCGCGCCGCGCAGCCGTCGGTGCAGCCCGAACAGCGACATCAGGTTGTTCGTCGCCAGGGTCACGGCGGGCACCGCGTCCAGGTGCGCGCCGTAGCCGGTGTCCATGCCCAACCGGTCGAGGGTGCGCCGGAACAGCTCGGCGTGCATCCGGTCCAGCCGGCCGTTGCCGTACTCGTCGGTCTGGATCTCAACGAGTGCGGCCTTGGCCGGCCCGCCCAGGCGGGGCAGCGCCCAACTGTGCGGGTCCGCCTCGCGCAGGTGGTACACGGAGCGGTGGGCGGCGAACTCGCGGAACTGGGCCAGATCGGCGCGCCGCTGGAGGGTACGGGCCAACGGTGGTCCGTCGTCGGCCTCGACGATCTCGGCGAGCCCGGAGGCCACCCCGTCGGGCGGCACCGGCGGGGAACCGGCCAGCCGCCGCAGCGCCGCCTCGAAGGGACGCTCGGCCCGGGCCCGCAGAGCCAGCAGAGTCGGCTGCCACTCCCAGCCCTCGTCCACCCCACGCCAGCCCCGGTAATGCAGCTCGTAGCAGAGGAACAGGGTCAGTTGCAGGTCCTCGTCGGTCAGCGCGTCGACCGGGTCGAGGTCGTCACCGAGGCCGGGCGGCAGGTCGTGCGGCGGGCGCCGCAGCGCGGTGGTCACCGCGACGGAGAGCGGACCGCGCGGCTGCGGCAGGGGCGCGGGACCGTAGCGGCGGTCGACGGGCTCCGACATGGGGGCCTCCAACATCATCAGGACCGCTACTGATGCCCTGCCGGGGTGCGCCTAAACGACATCCTGCACGGCCACGGCCTGCTCCACCTGCTCCCGGATCCGCCGGGCCGGCTCCCCCTCGGCGTACAGGCCACGCAGGTCGGCGAAGGCCGGCTCCGGCGGAGCCAGCGACACGGTGGCGTCGACCACCGCCTCCAGCACGCAGGGGCGGTCCGCGGCCAGCGCCTCGTCCCAGGCCGCACCGACCAACTCCGGCCGGTCCACCCGGACACCGTGCAACCCCAACAACCGGGCCCAGCCGGCGTACGGCACGTCGGGGCGGCGGTCGGTCGGGTCGGGTGCCACCGGCCGACCGCCGCCCATGCCGGACTGGTCACGGTTGTTGAGCACCAGCACCACGAGCCGTGGGTCGGCCCACTTCTGCCAGTGGTGCGACACCGTGATCAGCTCGGCGAGGCCGTTGAGCTGCATGGCACCGTCGCCGACCAGCGCGATCACCGGCTGGTCCGGCGCGGCGAGTTTGGCGGCCACCGCGTACGGCAGGGCGCAGCCCATCGAGCCGAGCGTGCCACAGAGCTGCGCGTTCACCCCGGGCGGCAGGACGAGGTGCCGGGCGTACCAGAAGAGAACCGAGCCGACGTCGACCGCGACCGAACCGTCCTGCGGGAGCCGGGCAGACAGCTCCTGGAGCACCAACTGCGGGTTGATCGGTTCGGCGGGCGCGGCGGCCCGGTCGGCCGCGTCGGCCCGCCAGCGGTCGACCGCGCCCTCCACCGTCGCCCGCCACTGCTGGTTGGGCCGGGCCCGCACCCGGGCCAGCAACGCCCGCAACGTCTCGGCGGCGTCGCCGACCAGCGGCACGTCCGCCGGGTACCGGCTGCCGATCCGGGTGCCGTCGATGTCGATCTGCACCGCGCGGACCTGGTCGGGCATCGGGAAGTAGTCGGTCCACGGGTCGTTCGTCCCGACCAGCAGCAGCGTGTCGCAGCCACCCATCAGCTCCGCCGCGGCCGGGGTGCCGACCTCACCGAGCACCCCGGTGTGGAAGGGCAGCCGCTCGTCGAGGACCGGCTTTCCCAGCAGCGACGTGGCCACCCCGGCGCCCAGCCGGTCGGCCAGCTCGATGATCTCCTCGGCCGCACCCCGGCCGCCCTGACCCACCAGAATGGCGGTGCGCTGACCGTTGCCGAGCAGCTGCGCGGCGGCGTCGAGGTCCACCTCGTGCGGCAGCACCCGGGCCAGTGGCTCACCCGGCGTGGCGGTGATCACCCCTGCCGCGTGCGACTGCAGGTGGGGCACCACGGCCTCCTGCAGATGCCGGGGCAGCACCACACAGGTCGGGCTGCGGGTCGCCGCCGCCGTGCGGAACGCCTGGTCCAGCAGGGCCGCCACCGATTCCGGAGAGCGACCATACTGGACGAACTGGTTGCACACGTCACCGAAGAGCCGACTCAACCCGATCTGCTGGTGGGCGCCGCCCAGCGGTCCGGTGATGTCCTCGCCGACGATCGCCACGACCGGCTTGCTGTCCAGTTTGGCGTCGTAGAGGCCGTTGAGCAGCTGCACCGCGCTCGGCCCCTGGGTGGCCAGGCAGACCCCGATGCCGCCGGTGAACTTGGCGTGCCCGGTCGCCATGAACGAGGCCGTCTCCTCGTGTCGCGCCGGAATGAACGCCGGGTCGCCCCGAGCGCCGTCCAGCGCGTCGAGCAGCGGGGCGATCGCCGCACCGGGGTAGCCGAAGACACGCGGCACCCGCCAGGCGCGAAGGCGCTCCACCACGAGGTCGGCGACCCGACGCTCAGCCATTGCCACGCCCCGGCGTGCTCGCGTCGACGTAGCGCAACACCGCGCCGACACCGTCGGTGAGGTCGGGCGCCTCGTCCGGGCCGAGCACGGTCAGCGCCGCGTCGGTGCCGACCAGTGCCCGCACCAGCGCCGCGTCGGCGCGTACCCGTTGCGGGTCGTCCACCGACATGGCGGCGAGCTGGCCCGGGTCGACGGCGATCTCGGTCGGCTCCTGGCCGATCCACAGCTCACCGTTGGCCGACGGGTCGTCCACGATCAGCATCATGTCGACCTGGTTGCGTTGCAGCGCCGAGACGACCGCGTCGAGGCCAGCGCCCACATCCTCCTGGACGCCGAACTTGTCCAGCGCGGCGGTGATCCGCTGGTCGGCGACCTCCGCGATGGTCTGCACCGTGAGGTCGTCCAGCAGGGTCTGGTCCGCCCCGCCGGCCCGCGAGCCCGCGTCGGTACGCACCATGAGGTCCTGCCAGCGCTCGGGCATCTGGGCGGCGATCATCCCGGTTGCCCGGATGTCACCGGCGACGACCACCACCTCCGCGCCGACCTTCTCGGCGAGTTCCACGGTCGCCGCCGTGACGTCGCCCGCGTTGTGGTGCCACGCCTCCATGGCGGCCCGCTGGTAGTGCGACTGGGACCAACCACCCGGGTGCACCCGACGCAGCGGGAAGGAATCCCGCCCGGCGATCTGTGCCCGCCGGGGTACCCCGCCGGCGCTGATCGCGATCGCGTCCGCGCCGGTACGGTCGGCCAGCACCCGTACCCAGGCCACCTGTTCGCCCCGCTGGGCGAGCAGTGGCATCACGTGCGGCAACGGCCCGAAACTGGCCAGGTCGCGCAGCGGTGGCGCGGAGAGGTACTCGGAGAGCACCACCCGACCGTGGCTGGCGAAGACCGCCAGGCCGTAGTCCCCGGCCAGCGGGTCGTGACCCCGGATCACCCGGTCCAACGCGGCGATGCTCGCCTCGTCCGCCCCCTGTTCGGCCAGGCGGCTCTGCAGGGCACGCCAGCGCAGGTCCAGCGCCGGGTGGGCGTCCTCCGTGTCCGCGGAGGCGTCCAGGTACACCGAGCACCACGGCCCGGGTCGGTCGTAGAGCGGGCGCAGGAAGGACAGCTGCATGCTCGACCCCTTTCCAGCTCGACCCCCCGCTTACCCGGGTCGCCCGGGATGTCACCTCGCAGCCGTGAGCCCGTGACCAGGTTTCATTCACGTCGTTCAACCGAGGATGTCGATACGATCAGTGAACACACGCGGACTCTCGGTGGTGGAAATGGACAGCGGCCTCGATACCCGTCGGATCGTGCACCCAACGGAGCGAATCGTCACCGGGCGGTTGGTCCGCCTCCTCGACGGCTACACCCGTGAGGTACGCATCGGTCAACCGGTGCTGGTCGCGGTGCTCACGGCGGCGGCGTTCGCCCGGCTTCCCGCCCTGCTGCTGCGCTCGCTCTTCTCCTTCGGCGGTGGCGGCACCCGTCGCCGCTGGAAGCAGCTGAAGCAGGGCCCGGAATACCTGGTCACCCCGGTACGGCTACGCAACACCGCGGGCCAGCTCTGCGAGGTGGAGCTGCACGGGCACCTGCCGCAGAGCGCCCTGCACCCGGCCGACCAGGTCCAGCTCACCCTGCGCCCGCAACGCGACCCCGAGCTGCCACCCCGCATCGAGCGGATCGTGAACCTCACCACCGGGCAGTTGCTCACCCCACGTACCGCGACGCTCTGGTCGCACCTGGGCCCGCCGCTGCTGTTGCAGGCCGTGGTGGGCACGCTGCTGCTCGCCGGCGTGGTGGCCTGCTCCGCCCTGACCTGACCGACCAACCCCGACGGTTTCCGGAGAGGGCGCGGCGGGCACCGACGTCGGCATGTTTCCCGGATTCACCCTCGACGAGATCGACGTCGGCCCGGTACGCCTGCGGGTGCGCCACGGCGGCTCCGGCTCGCCCGTGGTGCTGTTGCACGGGCACCCCCGTACCCATGCGACCTGGCACCGGGTGGCACCACTGCTCGCCGAGCGGCACACGGTGATCTGCCCGGACCTGCGGGGCTACGGCGGTTCGACGAAGCCGGCCAAGACCTCCGACCACGCCGCGTACTCCAAGAGGGCGATGGCCCGCGACGTGGTCGCGCTGCTCGACGCGCTCGGCCACGAGCGCGCCGCCGTGGTCGGCCACGACCGCGGCTCGTACGCGGCCATGCGCACCGCCCTGGACCACCCGGACCGGGTCAGTCGCCTCGGCGTGCTGGACGGGGTGCCGATCGGCGAAGCTCTGCGCACCTGCGATGCCCGGTTCGCCGCCCGCTGGTGGCACTGGTTCTTCCTCGCCCAGACCGACAAGCCGGCGGAACGGGTGATTAACGCCGACCCGGACGCCTGGTACGGGGGTTCCCCCGCCGAGATGGGCGAGGAGGCGTACGCGGACTATCACCGGGCGATCCACGACCCGGCGACCGTGCACGCGATGTGCGAGGACTACCGGGCGGGCCTCGGGCCGGACCGCGCCGCCGACGACGCGGACCGGGCCGCCGGACGAAGGATCGGCTGCCCCGTGCTGTTCGTGTGGTCCGAGCGCGACGACATGGTGGAGTTGCACGGCGACCCGGCGGCGATCTGGCGGGAGTGGGCCGACGACGTGCGGGTCGCGTCGGTCGACTCGGGCCACCACATGGCCGAGGAGGCGCCGGAGGCCCTCGCCGCCCTGCTCGTCGACTTCCTGACGGACTGAGCGGCCGGCGGGTCGGCCCGGCTCAGCCGACCGGGGCGGGCTCGCGGGTCGGCCGGCTGGCGGTGTCGAGCATGCCCCGGCGGCGTGCCCACCGCTCGAAGATCAGGGTGGCGAACGGCGGCACCGCGCAGGCCAACGCGACGACGGTGGACAGCAGGCTCCAGCGGTGCAGGCGGGCCACGACGAGCACCAGCAGCCCGTACGCGACGAACAGGCCGCCATGCAGCGGGCCGAAGATCTTGACGCCCAGCTCGTTGTCCGGCGGACCGTACTTGACGGCCATCCCGATCAGCAGAGCCAACCAGGAACACGCCTCGGCGATCGCCGCCGCGACGAACAACCGGGTCACCTTTTCGCGCATCCCCACGCCACCACCTCTCGGGCGGCAATGCTAGCGGTGCGGGTTGGTCACTCCCTCACGGACCACGCGGACGCGACAGGGATCACCCGGCCCGCCACTGGGTACGAAAGGTGTGTCGGGTCTTCCCCCGCCCGCCGTAGCCGTGCGAGGTTAGGGGAACCAGCGGTGACAGGGTGGTGACCATGGGCGAAGATGTCGGCGTACGGACCTTCAGTCGTGAGGACCGGGCCCGCTATCGCGAAAAGGTCCGCAACTGCCTGGACGTGTTCGCCGAGATGCTGCGCGAGTCGCGGTTCGACATCGACCGGCCGATGACCGGGCTGGAGATCGAGCTGAACCTCGTCGACCAGGATTCGAACCCGGCGATGCGCAACGCCGACGTGCTGGCGGCCATCGCCGACCCGCACTTCCAGACGGAGCTGGGCCAGTTCAACATCGAGATCAACGTGCCGCCGCGCCGGCTCACCGGCACCGGCACCGCCGATTTCGAGGAGCACGTGCGGGCCAGCCTCAACGCCGCGGAGGAGAAGGCGCGGGCGATCGGCGCGCACATGGTCATGATCGGCATTCTGCCGACGTTGCGGCCCGAGCACCTGACCGCCGAGACGCTCTCGGCCAACCCCCGCTACAAGCTGCTCAACGAGCAGATCTTCGCCGCCCGGGGCGAGGACCTGCCGATCGCCATCAGCGGGGTGGAGCGGCTGGCGGTCACCGCCGACACGATCACCCCGGAGGCGGCCTGCACCAGCACCCAGTTCCACCTCCAGGTCAGCCCGGCGCAGTTCGCCGACTACTGGAACGCCGCGCAGGCCGTCGCCGGCATCCAGGTGGCGCTCGGCGCGAACGCGCCGCTGCTCTTCGGCCGGGAGCTGTGGCGCGAGACCCGCATCCCCCTGTTCCAGCAGGCCACCGACACCCGGCCGGAAGAGATCAAAGCCCAGGGGGTACGACCCCGAGTCTGGTTCGGCGAACGTTGGATCACCAACGTGTTCGACCTGTTCGAGGAGAACGTGCGCTACTTCCCGGCGCTGCTGCCGGTCTGCGACCCACAGGACCCGGCGCAGACCCTCGCTGCCGGCGAGGTGCCCAACCTCGCCGAGCTGCGGCTGCACAACGGCACGGTCTACCGGTGGAACCGCCCGGTGTACGACGTGTCGCGCGGCCGACCGCACCTGCGGGTGGAAAACCGGGTCCTGCCCGCCGGGCCGACCGTCCTCGACACCATCGCCAACGGCGCCTTCTACTTCGGGCTGGTCCGAGCCCTGGCCGAATCGGACCGGCCGCTGTGGTCACAGATGTCGTTCAGCGCCGCCGAGGAGAACTTCACCAGCTGCGCCCGGTACGGCATCGACGCGCAGGTCTTCTGGCCGGGTCTGGGCTACCTTCCGGTCACCGAGCTGGTGCTGCGCCGACTGCTGCCGATGGCGCACCACGGCCTGGACCGCTGGGGGCTCGACCCGGTCGAGCGCGACCGACTGCTGGGCATCATCGAGCAGCGCTGCCTGACCGGTCGCAACGGAGCGAGCTGGCAGGTGGAGACACTGCACCGGCTGGAGTCCGCCGACCACCTGGACCGACCCGAGGCGCTGCGCGAGGTGGTCCGGCACTACGTGACGCTGATGCACAGCAACCGCCCGGTCCACGAGTGGCCGATCCCCTAACCCGGCATCACTCCCCCGACAGCCCCAGGCGAGCCCGGCCCAGCACGCGCAAGCCCGGCGCAGCACGCGCAAGCCCGGCGCAGCACGCGCAAGCCCGGCGCAGCACGCGCAAGCCCGGCGCAGCACGCGCGAGCCCGGCGCAGCACGCGCGAGGGTCGCGCAGGCCCGGGCGAGGGTCGCGCAGGCCCGGGCGAGGGTCGCGCAGGCCCGGGCGACGCGCGGCCCGGGCAACGCGCGGCACAGACGACGCGCGGCACGGACGACGCACGGCACGCTGCGCCGGCGCGGGCGAGGCGCGGCGGGTGTGGGCTGCTCGGCCCCTTTGGAGCTGAATCGTTTGCGTCATCAGCACCCGGCGGCGGGCACACGTGGATGCGAGCAGCGGATGGGCGCCGCAACCTCCACTGCGCGGCTCCCGGCGGCGCTGGCCAGACCGGACCCCGGCCGGAGCGGACCCCGGCCGGAGCGGACCCCGGCCGAGGCGGGCGCTGGATGGTCTGTGCGACCACGGAACGACAGTCAGACAGCCGGGCTGAATCGCTGACGACATCAGCTCCAAAGGCAGCGCACCACACCTCCCCACCCCGCAGACCCGCCGACCCAGACGGCCCGCCACACCTCCCTACGCGGCAAACCCGCGGGCTCCAGCAAGCGCACCAGCCCTGCCCCCGCGACTGCCCGCCCGCCGGCTCCAGCCAACGCGCCACCCCTGCCCACGCGACTGACCCGACCGTCCGCGAACCCAGCACGGGCGACCCGCCGCCCGCCAGCTGAGATCCACACGGGATCGGCGATATCGCGGTGTCCCATCGACCCGGATACCGCGATGTCGCCGACATGGAGTCGATCATCGCTGGCGTCCCGACAGGCGGGAAGAATTGTCCGGATGCTGGGGGGCTGCACGCACTCAGACCTTGAGCAGCACCTTCGTACAGTCGTCCTGCTTCTTCTGGAAGATCTTGTAGCCCTTCGGGGCATCGCGCAGCGGCATCCGGTGGCTGACGACGAAACTCGGGTCGATCTCGCCGCGCCGGATGCGCTCCAGCAGGGGCCGGGTGTAGCGCTGGACGTGACACTGGCCCGTACGCATGGTCAGCGACCGGTTCATGAACGCGCCCATCGGGAACTTGTCGACGACGCCCCCGTACGCGCCGATGACCGACACCACCCCGCCGGAGCGGCAGGCGAGGATCGCCTCGCGCAGCGCGAACGGCCGTTCCGTCTCGGTCCGGGTGGCCTGCTTCGCCCGGTCGTACGCGTAGATGGCGGCGTTTCCGTGGTGGCCCTCCAGGCCGACGGCGTCGATGCACGCGTCGGGCCCTCGACCGGCGGTCATCTCGTTGAGGGTGTCCAGCACGTCGGCGTTCTCGTAGTTGATCGTCTCGGCGCCGGCGTGCTGCTCGGCGAGCCGCAGCCGGTACGGGAGCCGGTCGATGACGATCACCTGTTCGGCGCCGAGCAGCCGGGCGCTGGCCGCCGCGAGCAGCCCGACCGGCCCCGCGCCCCAGACCGCGATGACCTGCCCGGGTTTGATGTCGCACATCTCGGCGCCCATGTAGCCGGTCGGGAACACGTCGGCGAGCATGACCGCCTGGTCGTCGGGGACCTCGTCGGGCACCTTGAGTGGGCCGACGTCGGCGAACGGCACGCGGGCGTACTCGGCCTGGCCTCCCGCGTACCCGCCGAGTAGGTGGGAGTAGCCGAAGATGCCGGCCGGCGAGTGGCCCATGACCTTTTCGGCGACGCCGGCGTTGGGGTTGGAGTTCTCGCAGACCGAGTAGAGGCCGCGCTGGCAGGAGGAGCAGTGGCCGCAGGCGATCGGGAAGGGCACCACCACCCGGTCGCCGGGGACGAGGTTGCGAACCTGCGGACCGACCTCGACGACCTCGCCCATGAACTCGTGGCCGAGGATGTCGCCCTTGCGCATCGCGGGTATGTAGCCGTGGTAGAGGTGCAGGTCGGAGCCGCAGATCGCGGTGGTGCTGATCTTCACGATCGCGTCCCGCGCGTTCATGATCTTCGGTTCGGGTACGTCGACGACCTTGACGCGGTCGGTGCCCATCCAGGCGGTGGCCTTCATGCGGAGTCCTCTGTGGTGGGTCGCGATCAGCGGCGGGTGTCGGGCAGCGGTTGGGCCGGGCGCTGCATGACCTGCTGGCGCACGGAGATGCCGTTGGGGCTGCCATCGGAGCGGACCACCTCGCCCGCCTCCAGCATCTGCTTGAACCGGCGCAGGTCGTCGCGGACCTGCTGCTCGGGTTCCTCGCCGAAGAGCTTGGCCACGGCGCGGCCGAGCGATCCGGCGGGCGGCGCGTAGCCGAGCTGGACGCGTACCTCGGTGCCCCGGTCGCCCGGCGCGGGCAGGAAGCGGACGCGACCGGCGTTGGGCACTCGGGCGCCGGGCAGCGACCGCCAGGCGATGGACCGGTTCGGCTGGTCGTCGACGATCTCGGCGTCCCACTCGATGTGCCGGCCGGCGGGGCCGCGGGCGATCCAGTGCGAGCGGCGCAGGTCGTCGGCGCGCACCGACTCCAGGTGCGCCATGAACCGGGGCAGATTCTCCAGATCCCGCCAGAACCGGTACGCCTCGGCGGGCGAGCGGTTGACGGTGACGCCGAGACTGATCCGGATCATGCGGTCGCGGGCTCGGCGGGCGCGGGTCGCGGCGATGGCGACGGCCAGGTCGACGGCGGTGATGCCGGCGATCACGGCGGTGGTCAGCGCGAGCCGTCGGCGGCGCTCACCGCGCCGGTCTGCCAGTGCCCGACCGAGCAGCGTCAGGTCCATGGCGTCGCCGGCCACCCGGGTCCACACCCAGCCGCCGGGGTGACGGCCGGCGAGCAGGGCGGCGCCGTGCGACAGTTCCCGCGCGCCGACGCCCCGGACGACCGCCACCGCCGTTGGGGAGTCGTCGACCCCGATGAGCCGGGCCACCGGCGCGGGCTCGACCAGCGCGCCGACGCCGAGCGCGAGGCTCAGCCCGCCCAGCGCCCGCGGCAGCGCCTTACCCGGCTCCGCCCTCTCCAGTTCCGGCAGGCGCACCCCGTCGACACGGTCCATGTCCGGTCCCTTCCGCTCGGCGGACCGCCGTCGTCGCGGCGGCTCGGGCGGTGGATCCGCCACCGTGACGCTATGCCGTAGTCCCGCCTCCGGTGTCCGTTTCTGCCCAGAACGTCTCTCGGCCCTGGCGCGGAGACGCTCTGGGCACAAACGCGGCGCACGCCTCTCGACATCACCTTGGCGACACGATCCGCACCGATCGTGTTCGGGGCGCTACGGTCGGGCTGCCGCCCCGGGCCTGTGCCGCACTCGTTCCCGTCGACCGGGTGGCGCTGACCTCGGTCCTGCTCGGCGAGGAGCAGTCCGGTCGCCATGCCGGCTGCACCGACGAGCAGGGCAGCCTGAGCGTCAACGGGGTGACGCCCGGCCGCTACCGCCTCCTGGTCCGGCCGTCCGACACTGGCCACCTACGCCCAGGTGGTGGCCTTCAACACGGTCACCGGTGACCTGGTCGGCGTGGCGGACGCTGACGCGTACACGCTGCGTCTGCTTCCGGGGCAGCGGGTGAGCTGCGGTGCGACTGCTCGTACCGGCTGCCGGAGTGGCACCGCGACACCGCCAGCTTCGACGCCGCGACCCCCGTGCCTGTCGGACGGGCCCCCGTCGTGGTCGACTTCGACCTGGGCTGATCGGAAAGATCCGGCGGCCGAGCGCGCGTCGTCATATCCTGACCGGCCACTGGAACCTTCTTCCCAGCCCGTTGGTGGGAGTGGTGGAGAAGGGAGGTGACGGTGTCGGACGGCGATCTGATCTCCGAGCTTTACGCCGGCTGTTTCCGACGGCTGGTGGTCCAGTTGTACGCGGTGACCGGTGACCTGAACGAGGCGCAGGAGGCGGTCCAGGAAGCGTTCACCCGGGCACTGGTGTCGCCACGGCGGTTCGCCGGGCTGGAGAACCCGGAGGCGTGGCTGCGCAGGGTCGCGGTGAACTGGGCCCGCAGCCGGTACCGCCGCCGCCGCGTACTCGACGGCCTGCTGCGCCGCATTGGCCCGCCGCCGGCCGTCGCCGACCACTCCCCGGACCACCTCGCCCTGCTCGCCGCCCTGCGCGTACTGCCCGAGGGGCAGCGGCACGCCCTGGCGCTGCATTACCTGGTCGACCTGCCGGTGGACGAGGTCGCCGCCACGTTGGGCGTCTCGTCCGGAACGGTGAAGTCCCGGCTGTCCCGGGGACGGAACGCCCTGGCGGCGCTGCTCGCCGAACCCGAGAGAGCCGAACCCGAGAAAACTGCCGACACCGACACCACGGAAACCGGGAGGATCGATGTCCGGTCGTGAGTTCTCCGGATTCGACGTGGACGTTGTCGCCGAGGCCGTCCGGCAGCCGCCCGTCGAAGAGCTGCGATCCGCGGCCCGGTCCCGCCGACACCGGTCGATCGCGATGGTAGCGGTCGCCCTTGTCGCGCTGTCCGGTCTCGCTGTCGTACCGCTGGTGGGCGAGCCAGACCGGGCCGCCCCAGTCGACCCGGCGAAACCGTCGCCCGCGCAGTTCAGGGAACTCACACTGACCGGGCCCGATTCCGGGGTCGACGTGCGGCAGGACGGTTGCGTCCTGCACTTCACGTACACCGGCGACGCCGGCCGGAGCTGGTCGGACTGGGACGCGGCGCGCTTCGAGGGCACGAGATGTACGGCCGGTTCCACCACCCTGACGCCGGGCAGCAGCGTTGACTTCTCCGTACTCGGTGAGCGGTCCTACCTGGTCACGGACTCAGGGCTGCCCCGCCTCTCCACCGACTACGGCCGTACCTGGCGGGACGGAAACTCCGCGATCGTCGCCGTACCCGCGTTCCCGGCGACGGCCCGACCCGTCCTCTGCGGGTTCGACTGTGGACCGTTGGCGCAGCCGCTGGCGGTGGACCCGTCGAGTGGAACGGTGTATCGGCTCACCGCCAAGGCGCCCTCCTGGCGTCCACTGTTCAGCCTCTACCCGGCAGCGGACGGCAGCATCTGGGCGATCTACCGAATGGGAGGCGCCTCGGGATCGACGGTGGCCCGCAGCGTCGACCGGGGCGCTACCTGGACCACCTGGGAGGTGGGAGACGACGCGAGCGCTGTGTCGGTGGTCGGGCTCAATGACCGGGAGGGGTACCTGCTGGTCGCCCCGCGGGAGACGACCGGTGGGGTGAAGCTCCTGAGGACCACGGACGGTGCGAAGACGTGGACGGACACCGGCGCCGACCTGCCGGCGGAGACATACTACGACCTCACTGTCGGGTCGGACGGATCCCTACTGGTGCTCACCCCGGGCGGGGGTACCGAGCCTGAACGGCGCGCGAAGCTCCTGGTCAGCCGGGACAGCGGGCGGCATTTCACGGTCGCGCGGGAGTACGGCCGGTTCGTCGGCTCGGTCAGCGTCGCGCCCGGCTACGCCTGGCTTTTCGGGCGCGACGACGGGTCGACTGGAGAGCCTGACCACGCCCTGGTCACCACCGACGGGATCACTTGGTCGCGCGTCACGCTCGCGCCGTGAGCCGTGGGCGATGCGGCCACCGCCTCGACCTGGGTCACGGACACGGCCGGCGGAGTCTTCGTCGTGAATACCCCAGGTTAGCGGCCACGCACAGCGGGTAGCCGATCTGCTCTCCTACCAGCGCCTGCGGAGGTCGGATGACGGCGACCAGTGCCTTCTTCGAGCGGTTGACGGCGGGCGGCCCCGATCCTCGATTCAACAAGGTTCGGGGCAGTGTCCGGTTCGACATCCGGGATGGTGATCGGGTGGAGCAGTGGCTGCTGACCATCGACCACGGCGATCTGCGCGTGCGGCGGGCCGCCGATCCCGCCGGAACGGTCATCCGGGTGTCCGCGCAGGTCGCCGACGGTATGGCGCGGGGTGAGGTGAACGGTCTGGCGGCGATCACCCGCGGCGAGATCCTGGTCGACGGTGACCTCGCCCTGGCGTTGCGGGTCGGCCGGCTGTTCCCGTCGGCGTCCGACCCGGGTGGCCCGCCGACGACGAAGAACACCTCGTGAGAGACGTCCCGGGCACCGTGTCGTGCCTCGACGGCAACACCTTCATCGTGTCGGACGCCAGCGGTGACGTGGAGTCGTCGAGCAGCGCGCCGGTGGGGCTGTTCGCCGCCGACACACGTTTTCTGTCCCGCTGGGTGCTCACCATCAACGGGGAACGGTTGACCGCGCTGTCGGTGGACGACAGCAAGTACTACGAGGTCACGTTCTTCGTCGTGCCGGGCGGGGCGGTCGACTACGTGCAGGCCGACGTGTCGGCGATCCGGCGGCGACGGATCGGCCCGGACCTCACCGAGTCGCTGACGATCTTCAATTACGGTGACAAGGACCTCGACCTTGATGTACGGCTTGAGGTGGCAGCCGACTTCGCCGACATCTTCGAGATCAAGTTCGACCTCCACGACAAGGTCGGCTGTCACTACACCGAGATCGAGCCGACCGAGTTGCGCCTGGGCTACCGCCGCGGCACGTTCCGCCGCGAGGTTTCCGTGACGGCGAGTGAGCCGGCCACCTTCGGCCCGCAGGGCCTGCGGTTCGCGTTGCGGCTGCGGCCCGGGGAGCAGTGGTCGACTCGGTTGCACGTGGTCATGCGGGCACTGCGCCCGGACGATGTCGATCTCCGGTTGGCCCTGCGGGCGCAGCGGCCGAGCGACTCCACCCTGCCCGAGAGCGTGCGGGAGTGGGTCGCGCAGGCCCCGGAACTGGACACCGACAGCGTCCCGCTCCAGCAGGTGTACGAGCGCAGCCTGGTGGACCTGGCGGCGCTACGTTTCGCTCCGCTCTCGCTCGGCGGCGCCACCGTACCCGCGGCCGGGCTGCCCTGGTTCATGACCCTGTTCGGCCGCGACAGCCTGCTGACCTGCCTACAGACCCTGGCCGTCACACCGTCGCTGACCCCGCCGACGCTGCGGATCCTCGCCTCGCTCCAGGGCGCCCGCAGAGACGACGTGCTGGAGGAGGATCCCGGTCGGATCCTGCACGAGCTGCGCTACGGGGAGTCGGCGGCGTTCGAGGAGCAGCCACACTCCCCCTATTACGGCACGGTGGACGCCTCACCGCTGTTCGTGGTGCTGCTCGACGAGTACGAGCGGTGGAGCGGCGACACGGCGCTGGTGGTCGAGTTGGAGCAGGAGGCCCGCGCGGCCCTGGAGTGGATCGACAGGTACGCGGACCTGACGGGGACCGGCTACATCTGGTACGAGCGGCGCAACCGCGCCACCGGCCTGGAGAACCAGTGCTGGAAGGACTCCTGGGACAGCATCTCGTACGCCGACGGGAGGCTTCCGGGCTTCCCGAGGGCCACCTGCGAAACCCAGGGGTACGCCTACGACGCCAAGATCCGAGGAGCGCGCCTCGCCCGTACCGTCTGGGGTGACCCCGACTACGCCGACCGGTTGGAACGCGAGGCGGCGGCCCTGTACGACCGCTTCAACCGGGATTTCTGGCTCGACGACCGGGGCTACTACGCACTGGCGCTCGACGGCGACGGGACTCCCGTGGACAGCCTGTCCTCGAACATCGGGCACCTCCTGTGGAGTGGCATCGTGCCGCCGGAGCGAGCACCGAGGGTCGTCGAGCACCTGATGGGTCCGGCGCTGTTCTCCGGCTGGGGGGTACGCACCCTCGCCGAGAGGCAGGGCCGCTACAACCCGCTCGGCTACCACAACGGCACGGTGTGGCCGTTCGACAACTCGTTCATCGCGTGGGGCCTGCGCCGGTACGGGTTCAGCGCCGAGGCGGGTCGCATCGCGGAGGGGATCTTCTCCGCCGCCACCTACTTTCAGGGGCGGCTGCCGGAGGCGTTCGGTGGGTACGACCGCCACACCACCCGGTACCCGGTGCGGTACCCGACGGCCGGCAGCCCGCAGGCCTGGTCCAGTGGCGCATCCATGCTGCTCATCCGCACGATGCTCGGCATCTCGCCGCACGAGGACCACCTCGCCGTGGATCCGGCGTTGCCGTCCGCCTTCGGTCGGATCGCGCTGCTGGACATCCCGGGCCGCTGGGGGCGGGTGGACGCCTTCGCCCGCCAGCGCCCCGACACTCAACGGTCAGGCTGAGGGCCCGGCGCTGCGGAAGGTGCGGCGGTAGGCGTCCGGGGGCACGCCGACGGTGCGGTGGAAGTGTCGGCGCAGCGTGGTGGCGGTGCCCATGCCGGCCGCCTCGGCGATGACGTCGATGCTGTCGTCGGTCATCTCCAGCAACTCCTGGGCGCGGCGGATCCGCTGCGTCGACAACCACCGCAACGGGGTGGTGCCGGTGGCCGACCTGAAGTGGCGGGCCAGGTTGCGGGAGCTCATGTTCGCCTCGCGGGCCAGGTCCTCGACGGTCAACGGCCGGTTCAGGCGTCGCATCACCCAGGGCAGCAGGTCGCCGAGCGGGTGGTCGTCGCGGGCGGGCACCGGGGTGGTGACGTACTGGGCCTGGCCGCCGGCACGGTGCGGAGGCACGACCAGGCGGCGGGCGACCGCGTTGGCGACGGTCGAGCCGTGGTCGCGACGGATCAGGTGCAGACACAGGTCGATCGCGGCGGCTTTGCCCGCGGAGGCGAGCACGGTGCCGTTGTCGACGTAGAGCACGTCCGGGTCGACCCGCACGCGGGGGTAGCGGGCGGCCAGCGCGTCGGTGTGGGCCCAGTGGGTGGTGGCGCGCAGCCCGTCGAGCACCCCGGCGGCGGCCAGCACGAACGCGCCGGTGCACAGCGAGACCATCCGGGCGCCGGCCTGGTGGGCCGCGCGGACGGCGTCGAGCAGGTCGGGTGGCACGTCCGCGTCGATGTCCTCCACGGCAGGGATGATCACGGTGTCGGCGCGGGCGAGCCGGTCCAGGCCACCGTCCGGCTCCATCTGGAACCGGCCGACCCGCACTGTGCTCGGGCCGCAGACCGCGAGGTCGTACCACGGGTCGGCCAGGCCGGTCGGGTCGTGGACGAAGACCTCGCAGACCATGGCCAGCTCGAAGTGCAGCATCCCGTCGGTGGCGACGAGCGCGACAGTGGTCATGTCCGAAACTGTACGGGACATGGCGTTCCCGACACTGGTTGCTGCCGGCCGCTGTTGCGAGGCTTCCCGTAGTCGATCTGTCGAGGGAGCTTCAGATGAGTCAGAACGTGGCGGTGTTCGGGGCGTACGGGCACACCGGACGGTTCGTGGTGACGGAGTTGCGCGAACGCGGGTTCACGCCGCTGCTGCTCGGCCGTGACGAGGGCAAGCTCCAGGCGCTGGCGGCGTCGGGGTTCGACCATCGGGTGGCGTCGGTCGACGATCCGACCTCGCTCGACCGGGCGTTGACGGGCGCGGCGGCGGTCATCAACTGCGCCGGCCCGTTCGCCTTCACCGCAGCCCCGCTGATCGAGGCCGCCCTGCGCGCCGGAATCCCGTACGTGGATGTGGCGGCCGAGATCGAGGCCGTCGTCGACACGTACACCAGATTCAGTGCCCGCGCGCGGACCGCGGGCGTCGCGGTGGTCCCGGCGATGGCGTTCTTCGGCGGGTTCGGCGACCTTCTGGTCACCACGGCGATGGGCGACTGGACGCGGGCCGACGAGGCGCACGTCGCGTACGGCTTGAGCAGCTGGCACCCCACGGCCGGGACCGTCGCCTCCGGGGTGGTCTCCCGCGATCGGCGCGACGGCCGCCGGGTCCGCTTCACCGGCGGCCGGCTGGAGTACCACGTCGCCGACCGTGAACTGCCGAGGATCGACTGGGACTTTCCCGCTCCGCTGGGCCGCCGCAGCGTCCTCGACGGGTTCAGCATGGCGGATGTCGTCACCGTCCCCAGTCACCTGAGCATCCCCGAGGTCCGCAGCTACATGACCACCGACGCGGCCACCGACCTGGCCGCCGCGGGCACACCGGCACCGGTCGCGGTCGACGTGCTTGGCCGGTCCGCGCAGAGGTTCGTCGTCGACGCGGTCGTCTGCTCCGGCGACAGGCGACGACGTGTCGTCGTCAGCGGCCAGGACATCTACGCGATCAGCGCACCGTTGGCCGTCGAGGCGGTCCGGCGGATTCTTGCCGGTGAGACGAGGACGAGCGGCGTCGCCTCCGCCGGCGCGATCTTCGACGCGCCGGACTTCCTCGACGCGCTGTCCGCACACATCGTGGTCGAGGCGTGCCCCACCGACCGGATGATCAGTGGGGCACCCTGACGGCGCGGGGATGATCTGCTCGGTCCATCCCCAGCGGTGAGCCGGCTCCAAGGTTGGCCCATCGGAGAACCAGCCGGAGATCAGCGTCAGAAGTCCGTCCCCGACCCGCGAACTATGGCTGGGTTCAGGCCGATCACTCCCGCAGGGGGCTGACTCCCGCTACCGCCAGGTCGAGGAGCCGGTTCGCGTCGGCGGCGGGGTCCGGGTGGTGCTCCGTGGCCAGGGCGATGCCGGTGACCAGCGCGAGCAGGTCGGTGACGGTGACACCTGGTGCCACGGCACCGGCCCGCGCGGCCCGACGTACCAGTGGATCGCCGGCCTCGGTGAGCTGCATCGAGGCGCAGTGCTCGTGCGCCTCGACGGCGCAGTCGCGGGTCAGCGCGATGGCCAGTCCCTTGATGGTGGTGACGTACCCGTTGACGGCGGTCAGCCACTCCAGCAGCGCGGCCCGCGCGTCGGCCGCGTCGGACAGGTCGCGGGCACGGGCGCACAGCGTCTCGATCACTCCGCGGAAGACCGCGTCCAGCAGGGCGTGGCGGCTGGGAAAGTGCCGGCGCACGGTGGCCGAGCCGACTCCCGCGATGCGGGCGATCTGCTCCAGGGACGCGTCGGCGCCGTGTGCGGCGATCTCCTGCTCGGCCACGGCGAGCAGTCGCGCGTAGTTGCGCCGGGCGTCCGCTCGCTGGGTGGACATGGCGGCACCTCTCGGTTGCTAAGTGGCGGGGTCCGCCGTATCTTATCGGAAGCAGAAACGGCGGGCCCCGCCGTTTAATGCTGCTCGCGACAGGAGACTCCTCATGCCCACCGATTCCGCACCCGTCCTGGTCACCGGCGCCACCGGAAACCAGGGTGGTGCCACCGTCCGCGCCCTGCTCGCGGCCGGCGTACCCGTGCGGGCACTGGTCCGCGACCCGGCAACCGACCGGGCGCGGGCAGTCGAGGCGCTCGGCGCCGAGCTGGTCACCGGCGACCTCAATGATCGCGACTCGCTGGTCACTGCCGCGCGAGGAGCCCGCGCCGTCTTCTCGGTGCAGATGCCCGCGATGAACGGAAACACGATCGACTTCGACGGCGAGTTGGCCCAGGCCGTCAACCTGATCGAGGGTGCGCTGGCCGCGCAGGTGCCGCAGTTCGTTCACACATCCGTCACCGGCGCTGGGCAGCACACCGAAACCCCCGGCTGGGCCGAGGGCCGCTGGGCAGCCCTGGAGCCCTACTACCGCACCAAGGCCGGGATCCAGGATCGGGTACGCGAGGCGGGGTTCACGCACTGGACGCTCATCAAGCCGGGCACTTTCATGGAGAACTTCCTGCCGTCGGCGGCGTACCTCATCCCTCGTGGTGTTGCCAACGGCCTGGCGACTGTCCTGAAGCCCCAGACGTCGCTCTCCCTCGTCGCGGTCGACGACATCGGCCGGGCAGCCGCTGCGGCCATCGCCGAACCCGCTCGGTTCCACGGGGTCGAGCTGGAGTTGGCGAGCGACTACCTGACGATGGCGGAGATCGCCAAGGTCCTCTCCGACGCGCTCGGCACCGAACTGATGGCCCCTGACATGACCGAGCAGGAGGCGATCGCGGCGGGAATGCCGGCGTATGCCGGCACCGCGCACGCGCACATGGACGTGGCCGGGCAACCTGCCCGCCCGGAGTACGCGCGAGCCCTCGGCATTCCCCTCACGACGTTCGAGGAGTGGGCACGCGACGCTCTGCGCTCCCCGTCGCGGCGTTGAGCCGCCCGGCGCCCACGGGGTCCACTCTCCCGACCGGGGCGACGGCGATCCGGATCCACGCGGCGCGGCGCGGAGCGGTGGGGGGTGGTGGGGTGATGGGTGGTGGGTGGTGTGCCGGTCGCTGCCTTTGGAGCTGAATCGTTTGCGACATCACCGCTCGGGCGAGGACGGTGCGCCTCCCGGACCGGAAACCCCGCCAGCGCGGCTGAATCGTCTACGACATCAGCTCCAAAGGACGCCAACCCCTCAGTCCCCCGCCCCGCGCGCCACGCCGCGTCGGCGTCAGACCATCGGTCCCTGGCCGAGGCGGCACCGTGAAAGAGCGGCACCGTGAAGGACGGGACCAGCAACGACTGACGCCGGCCGGCGTGGCCAGGTGCGCCACGACGGCCGGCGTCAGTTGAGCCACGATGGTCAGAGAATCACGCTGACCCCGGCGGCCTTGCACGCGTCGGTGATGCCCTTTCCGGCCTTCTCGAAGGCCGGGTTGTCGGCAGCTTCCGCCGGGTCCGCCGCCGCTGCGGCCTTGGACGCCTCGGCGCCGAACTGCCGCAGGGCAGCGGCCAGCTTGCTGTCACCGCCGGCCGTGGCAACCGTGGTCACCTTCTGCTCCAACTCCAGGAGGATCTTCTTAAAATCGGCCGCCGACGGCTCACCAGCCGTGGCGACCTTCACCAGCTCCGCCTTCATCTCGTCGCTGGCCTTCTTCGCCGACTCGCAGAGGTCCTTGTCGCTCATGGAGGCGGCCGCGGGCGACGAAGCCGGCGCGGAGGCGGCTGCCGACGATGGCGCGGCGGACGTGGGGGCAGGTGTCGTGGAACCGGCGGTCGACGCCGCATCTCCGTCACCACAGGCGGCGAGAGCCGTCGCGACGGCAAGAATCAACAGGGCAGAGGCAAAACGAGTCGACTTCACGGACGCGCACGTTAGCCGATGTCCCGGAGGTGATCAATTCGTCTTCCGGGGCCTGGCCAGATGACTATTCGTTCCCGGGCCGAGCGCGGGTCGCGAGGCTCCGGCCGCACTCGCGCGCCTGGCCCTCGGCGTCGGCCCTGATGCGCTCGGCCAGGTCGGTGAACTGGTCGAGGGCGGGGTTGACGCCGACGAGGGTGAGGCACTGGTCTACGAGAGGGTCGCGCCGGCCACCGCGAAGCTCACCAGGATCGCGCCGGCCAGCGGCACGGCCACCGCGACGGCGAGCGCCCGCTGACGGTGTGACCTACCGGTCAGCAGCACGATCAACAGGCCCAGCGCGAGGTCGATGGCGACGTTCCACCACGCGCCGGAGGAGTAGTTGGGGTCGTTCGCCTTGCCGGCGAACCGGGCCGCCTCCTCGAAGAACACGGCTGCCGGCAGCGCGACCCCGACGACCTGCCGCCACCCGGCGCCCCGCGCCCAGGTCCCCGCGGTGCCGAAGACCACCCCGGCGAGCACCCCGAAGAACATCCAGACCAGCGACGTCGGCGACCAGAGCACCGCGAGGTCGTCGCCCTGCAGGAGGGCCGCCGCGAGGTAGTAGCTGGGCACCGCGACGACGAGCAGGACGGTGGCACCGAGTGCGGCCCGTAGCCGCCCGGACCGCACCCACCAGCCGAAGAAGAAGGCGGCAACCGCCCAGGTCGCGGTGGAGTTGCCGAGCTCGGCGACCGGGAACGGCAGCCACTTGATCCAGCAGAAGTCGAGGAAGCCGAGCAGGAAGCCGCCCACCACGGAGGCGAGCGCCACCGTCCGATCACCAGGTCGCATGACGGCAGAGCATACCGAGTATGCCCAAGTCCACCAGGGACGGCCCTCATCGCCCGGCATGTCGCTGACAGGGTTGGCTACGCAGCCTTCAGTGCCGCGGCGAGCGCGGCGCTGAGGATCTGCTCCACTCCGTCGGGAGACTCCGTGGTTGGCTTCCCCCTGAGGTGCCCCGGCCAGCCGTAGACCGTCATCGAGCCGCCGGCGATCCCCGGCAAGTCGTGGTCGATGCCGCCGGCATACGTCGACGGTTTGCGGAGCACCTCGTCGGTGGGCACGTACGCGGGCACCTCGTTGGCGTAGCCGGCGAACAGCAACTGGCTCGACGTGCCGTATCGCTCCCGGAAGTCGACGGCGTAGCCGGACACGATCTCGCCGCCGGCCAGCAGCACCCGGAGGTCGGGGCTGCCGGTGAATCTCCAGGACTGAACGGGCAGGGGGATCGACGTCGCGAACGTGCCGGTCTCTGCCTGGGTCATCATCTGTTGCGCGTGCCGACGGTAATTGCCACGTAGGCCAGCGTTGGTCAAGCGCGTGGTGTGGGCCACCGACATCTGCCGAAGGTTGTCCTCGGTCAGTGTCACGTCCAGCGGCAGGTCCACCTCGCGGTAGTGGGTCGCCGTCGGACCGACGACCGACCGGCCCGGTCGCGTCATCGCGTCCGTGACGGCCTGTGCGATTTCACCGCCCCGCCGGCTCCGCTGGTCCCAACTCCGCGCGCCGATGGGGTCCTGGTCGCCGGCCGGCCCGAGGAGGAACTGGGCGAACGCGCCGGTTGTCTCCTCGATCCGGGAGACCGCGTAGCCCGGGTAGTCCGGATCGAACATGGTCTGGGGCCCGGCCGTCACCGGATGGCAGCCGTAGCCGAACAGCACGGCCAGGGGCTCGCCGCCCGGAGTGCGGGCGGTCAGGATGGGGACGTCCGACTCCACGTGCGACAGCCCTTCCCGGTTGTAGGAGAAGTGCTGGGCGACGACCTGGTAGTCGAGGGTGCAGGTCACCCGCGGGCCACGGAGCGTGTCGCGGACCAGTCGCACGATCTGGGCGGCCAACCGGTCGCTGTAGGCATGCACCTGTGCCTGTTGGTCGGCGTCCATCCCGTAGGCGATGAACGGATCCGGCTTGTCGCTGAGCACGGGGCCGTTGTGCGTGTGGGTGGCGGTCAGCGCGAAGTTCTCCGAGGTCAGGCCGAGGCCGAGCACCTGGCTGCGGATCGACCTGTGCAGGCCGCGCGCGAAGCCGAGGACGTCGGCGCTGACGAGGACATGCGGCTCTCCCGCGTACCACCAGATGGTGCACCGTGCGAACAGCGCGGCGGCGGCCCCGGCCGACCGGCGTGGCGCGTCCGCGACGTAACCGGCCAGGTAGGTGCCGGCCGCCGGGGTGATGTCGACCTTCCCGACCGACAGTTCGGTGCCCGCCGCCGCCGGTGCGGAGCTGCTGACGAGGCCCTGGCCCAGCAGCGACGCGGCGACGAGGGAACCGCCGGTGAGGAGGCGACGACGACTGACGGCCGGTCGCCGACCTTTCGCATCACCCGGGTTGCCGGTGGGGGACATGATCATTCGGCAACGCTTCTCCCCCGTGAGGCGCCGACGCGCGACCGTCTACCGGACGTCAGCCAGTATGCCTGAGCGGTGGCCTCCTGCCGCGTCCGCTCGGTGGCGACGAGCGGACGCCGCCCACCAGCTCAACGTGCCGGACTCGTCGGTGAGGGTCCGCGACGACCCCGGTGTCATTGGTGCTGCTCATGTCGTTCCTCCATCGTCGAGTGACTGGCGTACACCGGGGCTACTCCGTGCCGTCCGCCGGCAGGCGCTCCGGGAGCCCGAGCCGCGCGAACTGGTCGTCGTGGAAGGTGGTGATCTCGGTGATCGCCCCGCCGGTGACGCGCAGGACGTCGATCGTCAGCGGCAGGTACGCGCCCTCCCCCTCCCGCCAGTGGTAGAAGGCGACGGCGGGCTGCCGGTTCACGGCGGTGGGGACACCGCGCAGGCCCGTCATGCCCTCGAAACCGCCCTCGATCCAGTCGTTCACGACCGTGTCACGCCCGACGTACACCCCGGGGGTGGGCGGCATCGAGGACCGGACGTCCTCGCGCAGCATCGCGGCGAGCGCCGGGACGTTCGTGGCCACGCTGGCCTCGGTGTAGCGGCGTACCAGCTCGCGTGTCCTGGTGTCCTCCTCGCCGCCGGTCCAGTCCTGCCGCTCGGCGGGCAGGTGCTCCCGCATGCCGGCGCGGGCCCGCTGCAACGCGCTGTTCACCGAGTTGACGGAGTCCCCGAGCAGCTCCGCGACGTCCTTCGCCGGCCAGCCGAGCACGTCCCGCAGGATCAACACGGCCCGGGGGCGCGGCGCGAGGTGCTGGACGGCGACCAGGTACGCCAGCTCGATCGTCTCCCGCGCGACGGCGACGGCCTCCGGCTCGTCCGCGTCGCCGGCCGGCAGTTCGTCGAGCAGCCGGTCCGGGTAGGGCTGCAACCACCGCACCTCGCCGCCGGTCGCGGGCTTCGGGCGGCGCTTGGCGAGCAGGTCCAGGCAGGCGTTGGTGGCGATCCGGTACAGCCAGGCCCGGAACGTCGACCGCCCCTCGAAGGTCTCGCGCCGCCGCCAGGCCCGCAGGAACGTCTCCTGCACGGTGTCCTCGGCGTCCTCGAAGGACCCGAGCATCCGGTAGCAGTGCACGTGCAGCTCCCGCCGGTGCCGATTCGCCAGCCCTGTGAACGCCGGCTCGTCGACCTCGCCCAGATCACTCACGCCCAGTTCCGTCAGCCGTGTGTCCGCACTCATCACGTCATCCTTCCGCCTCGTCGTGTCCTGTCGGAGGTGTGACGGGTGTGGGCGCGACAACTCATCACCACGCGACCCTGCCGCGCCCCCCTGCTGTCAGCGGGTACTGGGGTGTGCATGTCGGCAATCCGTCGTTGTCCGGGCGTCGGGCTACTCCGTAGCGTCGCGGCTACCTAGCGATGCCCAGCGGAAGGAGCCCTCGTGACCGAACTCGTCGCTCCGCAGCTCGTCGTGAACAGCAGAATGCTCTACTTCGGTTGGCTGCCGGCCGACCCCGACGCGGTGGCCGCCCTGGTGCCCGACGGGCTCACGCCGGCACCGAACCACCAGGTCTTCGTGAACCAGTACGTCGTCGACGACGCCGGGCAGACCTCCGGCTTCGGCGCGTACTCCCTGACGTACATCGGGCCGGACCTCTCCGGGGTCGACGCTCCCGACGGTGTCACGCCCGGTCGTTGGTGGACCCATTACTTCAATTCCAGTCCGGTCGTCCGGGCGTATGCCACCGCCCGGGGCGTGCCGGCGACCCCGGGAAGGACCACCATCGAGGTACGCGGGCGTCGGCTGATCGCGACCACCGAGGCGGACGGCGTACCCGTGATCAGGACGACGGCCCGCGTCGGGCGCACCGGCGACGCCGTCAACCAGGGCCAACTGCGCTACCTCACCCGGCTGGACGGCAGGCTGCACAGCGGCAACTACCCGTTCGTGGCGGAGCCGGTCGACCCGTTCGAGGTCGAGTCGCTGGAATTCCTCGAACCTGACCACCCGGTGCACGCCCTGCGTCCGGCCGATCCACTGAACATCGTCTGGGGCTTCTACTCACCGCGTGCGTCGTTCGCCTACCCGGGCGGCGAGTCGGTGCTCGACTGAGCCCATTACCCGCGAACGGCCCGCCCTGGTCCACAGGTCCGGGGTCAGGGCGGTCCCATCGGCGGGTCGGGTTACGGTGCGGGTCACGCCGACGAGGGGAAGACAGATGACTGTTTCCGCACGACGTCTGCTGACCGCGGTGGCCGCGACCTCGGCCCTGGTCTCGTTGGGAGCCTGCAGCGCCGGTGACACAGCCCGGGTGCCGACGACGCCGAGCCCGCAGGTCTCCCCCACCCCGTCGCCGGCCGACCCGCGGGAGTTGCAACGGCTGGAGGAGACGTTCGACGCGCGACTGGGAATCTATGCCGTCGACACGGGCACTGGCCGCACCGTGGAGCACCGGGCCGACGAGCGGTTCGCGTACGCCTCGACCTGGAAGGCGTTGGGTGCCGCCGAGGTGCTGGACGACACCACGGATGCCGAACTGGATCGTGTGGTGCGGTATTCGACGGACGACCTGGTGACGCACTCGCCGATCACCGAGAAGCACGTCACCGAGGGCATGAGCCTGCGTGCCCTCGCCGACGCCGCCGTGCGCTACAGCGACAACACGGCCGGCAACCTGCTGCTGAAGCACCTCGGAGGGCCGCAGGGGTTCGAGAAGCAGTTGCGGGAGATCGGTGACACGGTCACCGACTCCTCCCGTTACGAGACCGACCTCAACGAGGCGAAACCGGGCGACAGGCGGGACACCAGCAGCGCGCGGGCCCTGGCGGAGGACCTCAGGGCGTACACCGTGGGGGATGCTCTGGACCCGGCGGACCGTGACGTCCTGCGCGGCTGGCTGCGGGGCAACACCACCGGTGGGGCGCTGATCCGCGCCGGGGTGCCCGACGGCTGGGTCGTCGGGGACAAGACCGGAACCGGAGGGTACGGCACCCGCAACGACATCGCCGTGATCTGGCCGCCCGATCGTGCTCCGATCATCCTCGCCGTGCTGTCCAGCCGCGACGAGAAGGACGCCACCCACGACGACGCCTTCATCGCCCAGGCCACCAGGGTTGTCGTCGCCCAACTGTGAACGGAGCGGACGGCGACGCGAGCCTAGGTGGCGTTGTCGTACTCCGTCTGATGGCGGCGGATCTCGGCGTGGTGGTCGGCCGACCAGGCGGCCAGGGCCAGGACCGTGGAGAGCAGTGACGTGCCCAGGTCGGTGAGGGCGTACTCGACGCGGGGCGGGACCTCGGGGTAGGAGGTCCGGGTGACGAGGCCGGTGCGCCGCAGGTGCTTCAGGGTCAGCGTGAGCATGCGCTGAGAGATGCCGGGGATCGCGTCGCCCAGGTTCGAGTAGCGGACGGGGCCGTCGGCGAGCGTACCGATGATCAACACGCTCCACTTGTCGCCGACGAGGTCCAGGACCTCGCGGATGAAGTCGGCGTCCTCGTCGTTCCAGTGCGCGCAGGGGCCTGGCGCGGCCCGGACGTTCGCCCGGACGTTGGTCCGCCTCCGCCGAAGATCCTCTGCACTCATCCCGGCCCCCTCTCCGCCAGCCCTCCGCTACGCACATGAATGTACCTTTTGTGGCCCTCCAATTCTCATGCATGATGTTGCTACGAACAAGTAGTGAGAATCAAGGAGAGGTGCCATGAAGATCGAGTTTTGGTCGGACATCGTCTGCCCGTACTGCGGGCTGATGGATCACCGGCTCCACCAGGCCCTGGATCGACTCCCGTACGGCGACCAGGTGCGGGTGATCCACCGGTCGTTCCAGCTACACCCCGACCTGCCGCGCGAGGGTGTCAGTCAACGGGACTTGATCAAAATGGCCGGGGCTCCCGCGACGACCGTGGATCGGGTCCTGCGGCCGATCGAGCGGGCCGCCGAGGCGGAGGGCCTGACGCCCTACCGCGCGGTCGACCGCACCCTCGGCCCGACGGATTTCGCCCACGAACTACTCGCCTACGCGACCGACCAGGGCCGCGGCAACGAGATCTGGTCGGCGATGTTCCGCGCGCACTTCGGGCAGGCCCGCAAGCTCTGGACTGCCGGGGAGGTCCTCGACTTCGCCGCCGAGGTGGGCCTGGACCGCGCTGGCGCCGCCGAGGCTCTGCGTACCCGCCGCTACCGTGCCCGCGTAGCGGCTGACCAGCGCGAGGCACAGCGCCTCGGGGCACGCGGCGCGCCGTTCCTCGTGTTCGACGGCCGCGTCGCCGTACCCGGGGCGATCGGCCTCGACGACCTGCTCGCCGTCATCACCAAGGCCTGGGACGAGAGCCATCCCACGCCGCAGCCGCTGCCGGTGATCGCCGACGCCGAGGGCGTGTGCGCTCCGGACGGGTGCGCCGTACCCGACCGCACCACGTGAGTCGCCCAGAGCCCTTGCGGGTCGATCATGGAGTTGTGGTGGTGCACAAAAGCCGCGCCTCATCTCCTAGCGGGCACCATAACTCCATGATCGACGCGGGTCATCGGGTGCGGCCCTGACGTAAGCCAGCGGGGTCGGCGTCCTGGTTAGCTGGCTGACGAGAACAGTCCACCGGCCAGCAGGAAGCTCACCAGGATCGCGCCGGCCAGCGGCCGGTTACCAGGTCATCGAGCACTCGGGCGACACCAACGTCCTGGCCACGCTGGGCGATCATGTGGAGTCAGGGGTTCTGACACTCCGCGTCGCAGCCACCTTTGCCTTCGAGGAAGTCGCGCAGGCACATGCATTCATCGAGGCGGGAGGAGTCCGGGGCCGCCCCGTCACCGTCTTCTGACCGAGCATTCCGACTGTTTCTGCGTTCTTGATTGGCGTGGCGGGCATGGCCGATTCGGCGCGGATAACGAAGCACAATGGTTGCCCGCGACCATCCGAATCAGTCACGCCCGCCGCCAACACCTCAAGTAATACGATTCACGATCGGCTCTGCCGGGTCCTGAGGTCAGACGACCTTGAAACTGTGCAGGGGCGACTGGACGTTGTGGAGATCGCCGGTCGGGACGAGGTAGGAGACGCCCGTGCAGCCGGCGCCCGAGAACACCTTCAGGGTGTCGTCGGTGAGGTTCACCCAACCCAGGAAGCCGATTGGGGTGGTGACGCACTCGGTGCTGAGCGGCACCGTGTATTCCATCGTGGCGTCGTTGAACCACTTCGACACGTGCAGACACACGGCGCCGTCGGCGTAGGTGCAACTGTCGTTGGGCTCAGCCGCGACCGCGGGCGTGGCGGTCACCGCGAGTGCCGCGGCGCTGATGGTCGCGAGCACCGCGGCTCGGGCGGACGTTGATGGGCGCATGCAATCCTCCTGTGGATACAGGTGCCGGTAAGTTGGCGCTGAAGGAACTGTCGCCCCTCACAGCCAACTGACTAAACATTTGACGCCTCAACGAAGTGAATGTCAATGCGGCCGCCGCGATCATCGCCGATATGCCGCCGCCGGCATTTTCGGCCCCTATTACAAACGCACCCCGGCCCCGATCAGTTCACGTGAACTGAATCTTTTCGTCCATCAGCGCACCGCCGTCGTCGACGCCGTACTGGCGATTGCCGAGGACCTCGGTGTGAGCGCGGCCCAGGTCTCCCTGGCCTGGCTGCGTCGCCGGGCCGCACTGGCCACCACGGCCCTGGTCCCGATCGTCGGCCCGCGCACCCTGACCCAGTTGGACGAATACCTGAAGTCTCTCGACCTCGACCTCAGCGACCAGCACTACCAGCGCTTGGACGAGGTCAGCGCCCTCCGGCCCGGAGCCCCGCACGAGGACGTCGCGGCCGCACTGGATCAGGGCACCGACGGTGACCGCACCCTGCTCGACCTGCCCCCCGTTCCCGCCATCTGAAGACGCCGCCGGGAGTTCGCCGCGGCGCTCCGCCGCCTGCCGGCATAGCGTGTGGTGATCGGGTGAGGCCGACCAGCGTCGCCAGTTGCGCCACCCCGGCCGGCGCCGGCTGCGCGCGGGCAACGTCGGCGATGACGGTACGCGCCAACGGCCAGCACCGAACCTCACCCGGCGCGACATTGTCCGCGTCCACGCAGGGGTGCCGTCATCACGGGTATGGACTGCGAGCTTGAACGTTCTGCAGCCATGCCGGACGCACCCCCCAAGAGTCCGACGGCGTGCTGCCCCATTCGCACGCTGGCCCCGCGAAGCGATCGATCTCTAGAGGAGAGTTGTCAGGATCAGCGGCGAACAGTTCCAGATCCTCGGCGTAGCGGACAAGCAGTTGCGTCCAGGACGGAGCCAGCACGTCCCACGTGGCGCATTCGACATCAACCCGAACCACCTGTCCGGGCGTTCCCCCCGGTGCCGGATCAAAGTCGAGCAGCCACTGCACGTCGCCATTCATGTCGCCCACGACCACTGCGCCCGGCGAACCGATGATCGGTCGCACCGGTCCGTTCAGGCAGAGATGTTCGCCTTGGTCGACCAGGTATGCCCAGACCTGAGGATCGTCCCATTCCGGCTCCGGATGATAGTTGTCGCGCCACATCCGGGTCATCTCGATGATCTCGTTGGTGTCGTAGAGGTAATCCAGCGGTACCGGGCTGGGCTGGAGCTGACCCGAGTCGTACCCCCACTTGGTTCCGTTGTGGATGCGCAGGCTGGCGCGGAAATCCCGCGGCAGTGGCACGGCCAACGCGGCCTCCAACGCATCGACTGCCTGTACCGGGGCCGGTGCCTTGAGCTGCCGTACGGAAGCCGGCAGGACGCGACTCAGGCCAGCCTCGATCCGCGTCCACGCCTCGGTAACGCCCTTGTCGACGCCGGCTCCAGTGTCTGTCACGACGCAGACTCTAGACATCGCCACCGCAGGCGCACCTACCTCATCTGCCGCAGGCCGTGCATCGTGAGCGCAGCCGACTGGCGAGTGGCGACGCGCGCACGTGCCGACGAGCGTGCGCAAAGGGGACCGGAGGGTCTTCAAGCCGGATTGTCATTGCGGGACGCGTCGACGACTGATGGCGGTAGCCCGTAGATGCCGGTTGCGGTCACGGTGGCGTCGTCGATCGCGCTCGGGTCGACGCTCCAGCGACCGGCCATCGCCATCACATCGGACTCCGACGGCGTCGTGTCGTACCAGGCTGTCCACTCAGCGTCGGACCAGTGTTCGCACCCAGGCTCCGCACCGCGGAGACCGACGCCCAGAGCGATTTCGTCGGCTGTCGGGGCACCGACGAACAGCGGCACCTCGCCTCGCTCGCCGTTGAAGCAGTAGGCGCGTAGCAGCTCACCGTCCAGGGCCCGAGCCCAGGCATGGTAATCCGGGACCCGTTCGTTGGCGAAGAACTGCGCTTCACCCAGCTGCTGACTCAGCATCCTGAGCCAATCGGGAAAGGGCGGCTCGGTCGCGTCGAAACCCGGCGGCATATGCAGCCGGCCGTGGGCGAAGGTCCAGCCTGGCACCGGCGCAGTCACGTACACGCCGTGCTGGTAGGCCCGGTCGGTGCCGGTGGCCCAGTCGAGGACTTCCCGGTCGCATAGGCCAAGGGCATCGGCTACCTCGTCTGGGGTCCGGTTTGGGACAGCCAGCCACGACGTCTTGTAACTGAATCCGGCCACGCCTCGCATGATCCCAGGAGCCTTGTCGTAGCTGCCCAGAGGCATCCGGATCCGCCGCATTGCGCACGCCGGTGGTCAGGCCTGTCCAGGTTAAAGATTATTGACATCGTGTCAGGACTTCTTTACCTTCGGTATGTCAAGTTTTTCGTACATGGGGGCGGGACATGTCCTCTGAGGAGAAGCACACCTGGATCTCCGCCCTGGTCGGCGTCGCCGTCCCGGTCGCCTACCTGGCGGCCGTCCTGTCCAAGGTGCCGGGTACGGACGCGGCGAGGAGCGCCTACGTGGGGCCGATGCTCACCCGGACAGGACCGACGAGCGCGATCGCAGGTATTCCGTGTGCCGCTCGACGACGTCTTCGGATACCCCGACACCCACGAGTGGACCCCACAACTTGACACGGCGCGCGAGGCAACCGCCTCGCGGTCCGGTTCCACGCACCCGAAATCAAGGAGAGATCATGCAAACCCCTCAACGCCTCACCCGGATCGAGAAGGAGCCACGATGCACGCGCTGACACGTACCGCCCGCGTCACCGGGCTGTTCTACCTCGGCAATGTCATCACCGCCGTACCCGGGCTCCTTATTGTCCGCCCGCAGCTCTTCGCAGCCGACGATCCCAATGCGACGCTGGCCAACCTGGTTACGCACGAGTCGCTCGCCCGCGCTGGCGTTGCCTTGGCGCTGGGCATGGTCGTCACCCAGACCCTTGCCGCCGCCTGGTTCTATCGCCTGTTCCGCACCGTAGACTCCTTTGCCGCGAGCGGGATCGCCGCCTTCGGCCTGGTCAGCGCGATCGTGGGCCTCGTGAGCGCGGCAATGTTGGCCACGGCGGTCGAGGTATCGGTCGACCCGGTCGGCGACGCGGCGGCCAACGTCCAGGTTCTGTACCTGGTCAGCGACGACCTGTGGGGCGTGGGAGCACTGTTCTTCGGCCTGTGGCTTATCCCCATGGGCTGGTGCGTGCTGCGCTCAGGCTGGATGCCCCGCGTCCTGGGCTGGATCCTCGTCGGCGGCGGCGTCGCGTACGTGCTCAGCGCGTTCATCAGATACCTCGCCCCCGACGCACAAGTCGTGGCCGAGGCACTTACGTATCCCGCGTCCGTAGGCGAGCTCTGGATGGTCGGCTACCTGCTCGTTCGCGGCGTGCGCCGGCAGGCACTGGACGAAGCGCCGCCAACCGTTCCCACGCCGACGCGGGTGGCGAGCTGAAGCGCATGGGCACCGTTGTCGATGTTAGGTTCGCCGGCATGACAGTGCAGATCACCGCTGGGCGTTTCCATGCGGCTGACGGTGTCGAGGACTGGCGTTGTCTCTACCACCTAGTCTCGGCTTATTTCCCGACCGGCTCGCTGTCAGCGGGCATCGCACTCGTCGATGAGATGGGTCGGCTCGCCGTCGGCAACGAACGCGAGTATCTCAACGTGGACCTGCGCCATGCCGGCGTGACCGTGTCGTTGTCCCGGCGCGACATATCACTGGCCCGACGGATTTCAGCCGCTGCCCGAGCGCTTGGCATCCCCGCCGACCCCACGGCCGTACAGCTCATCAACATCACCCTGGACGCCCTGAGCACCGACGTGCTGCCTTTCTGGCAGGCACTGCTCGGCTATCAACTGATCGGTGACGACTATCTGGCCGACCCGGCGCGACGCGGCCCCGGGTTCGGGTTGCAATCCATGGAGGCGGCGCGACCACAACGCAATCGTATGCACCTTGATATCGCCGTCCCGCACGATCAGGCCGAGGACCGCATCGCAGCCGCCCTGGCCGCTGGGGGACGTGTCATTTCCGACGCGCACGCGCCGATGTGGTGGGTTCTGGCCGACGCCGAGGGCAACGAGGCATGCATCGCCACCTGGCTCGGACGCGAGTAGCGGCTTCGCTCACAACGCGCCTGCATACCTCGGCCGACATCGCCGTGCGGGCCCTAGCGCTGCACCCCTGACGCCGCCGCAGCGCCGGTCAGCGGGTCAGGCCGACCAGCGTCGCCAGTCGCGCCACACCGGCCGGCGCCGGCTGCGCGCGGGCAACATCGGCGATGACGGTACGCGCCAACGGCCGGCACCGAACCTCACCCGGCGCGACACTGTCCGCGTCCACCAGCGCCCGCGCCGCCCCGCGCAGGTCACCCACCTGGAGGTACGCCCGCGCGACATCGATCAGGTACGCGCCCCGATACTCGGCCGGCAACCGCCGCCACCCCTCCCGCCGAACCACGATCGCGTGCCGCCGCACTGCCTCGGCGGCATCACCCCGCGAGGCAACCACCAGCACCCGAGCCAGCTCGACGGCGACCGGCCCGAAGCTGGTGCGGTACGTGTCGTCGTACCTCCGAAGGTTTGCGGCGACGCCCGCGGCCCGGTCGGTCAGCTCATCAGCGCGGCGGTGCTCGCCGCAACCGGCGGCAGCAAGCGCGGCCTGCACCAGCAACGTCCCGCCCACCGCCCTCCCCCGGTGCTCGCCCTGACCTTCGTGATCGCCCTCGCTTCCGTGATCGCCCTCGCCCTCGTGATCAAGAGGTTTGCGGGCGGTTTGATCTCCAAAAGCGCCGCAAACCTCTTGATCACCGGAGCGGGATGGGGGTGGGAGGACGCGGTTGGCTGCGGGGAGCAGCGCGGCTAGGGCCAGGCGGTCGCGGTTTTGCGCGCGGAGGGCCTGGCCCACCGAGATGGTCGCTGTCGCCGCGAGCAGCGGATCGTCGCAGGCGGCGGACATCGCGCGGTCGGCGGCCAGCCAGGCGAGGTCGGCCTCGCCGAGCTTGACCAGCAGAGACGAGGTGATCCGGTACGCCTGCACCAGCAACTCCGCCGACCGCGCGCCCTGGGCGGCGTCGAGCAGACCCGGCAGCAGCCGCACCAACTGCCCGTAGTGCGCGTGCTGGTAGGTCAACCAGGCGTGCCCGACCTGCCTTCTCAGTTCGTCCGTCGGCGGTGGAGCCTGCGAAGTGTCGTAGCGGGCGAGAGCGGCCCGGATGTCGTCCACCCCGTCCGGCGTGCTCGCCGGGGTGCCCTGCGGCTGCCCGAGCAGCACCTCCGGGTCGACGCGCAGGACGTGGGCCAGCTCCTGGATCACCGAGTACCGGTCCAGGGTGCGGGCACCCCGCTCGATCTTGTCCACCCAGCTCTTCGACCTGCGCAGCCGGTCGGCAAGCATCTGCTGCGTCATCTGCCGCCGCACCCGCCAGCGGGCAACCCGGCGACCGATCGGGAGGTCATCGCTGGTCACGCTTCCACCGCCGGTCCGGGACCGCGCGGGTCGTGTCGTCCACGGGTACGCGGTCTGCCTCGGCCTGAGCGAGGAGGCGCTGCTTGGCAGCCTCCCGCTCGGCCGCCTCACCGTTGTTCTCCGGAGCGTTGTCGTCCTGACCGCTCATCCCCGCCTCATCCGGTAAGGGCGCAGCTGGGCTCGGGATCGACCACCGCCGCGCTAGGTCATCGGGACGCGCTCACGTCCCAAACCGGACACTAGGGCAGATTGGTAATGTCGTGATTACTGGCAGTTATGCGGCCAGGTTGATGCCGATGCGGCCGGCGAGCAGGCGCAGCTCGTCGGGGATCGCTCGGCGCTGGGTGCGCTGCGCCAGAGTCACCACGGCGTCGCGGGCGAGGGGGTTGATGGCGAACGGGATCGGTGCTGCCCGCTCGGCCTGAACAAATGCGGCTAGTGCCTCAACGTCACGGCGACCGCCGTCCGCCAGCGCACGGCCGAGGTCGAGCCAGTAGGACTGTTGGCGGATCGACGCTGCGAGGACCTGCGGTCGGACCGTCCGGGACAGCTCAATGACTCGGCCAGACTCACCCTGCTCGGCCGCAATGGACATCTCCCACAGCCCGACGTTGGTTGGTCCGAACCCACAGCCGTTGAAGCCTGCGCCGTCGGCCGGATCCCCGAGGGTCGCCGCCTCGCGGGTCGCCTCCGCGAGGTGGTCGCGGGTGACATCCAGACGACCGCTCACCGCCGAGGTCAGCGCAGCGGAGAGGTGGAGCTGGCCGAGCATTTGTCGCACACGCTCGTCGGCAGCGTCGGCTTGAAGCTCGGTCAGAGACCGGTCAGCAGCGCGGGCCGCGACGGTGGCGGACTCGATCGGCAGGCTCTGCGCGTAGGCGAAACGGGATGCCGCGATCCATGCTGGGTCCCCAGCGTGCTCGGCGACCGTCCCGGAGAGCCGGGCAGCGTTGAGGGCCAGGTGGCGGTATCCGAGGTTCCGCAGGCAGGTGGAGGCTTGGTAGGCCACCTGGACGAGCACGGTGCCGCCCACGGCGGCGGCTTCGAGCAGGAGGCTGGGGAGCAAACGCGCCATTGCAGGGTAGTTGCAGGAGGTGCGGAGCTGCTCGGCGCGGGCGATTTCGGCGGCCAGTTGGTCCTTGGTGTAGCTCGACAGGCGGCGCTCGCCGTCCTCGATCTCGATTAGGGCAGACCAGATCGCCGGCACGCACTCGGCGGCGCTCTCGCGGGCCGGATCGCCGGATTCGGTGCCCTGGCCGAGCAGGTCGGCCACCGTGACCTGGAGGGCAGCAGCAAGAGCGACCAGGGTGGACCGTCGGTCAATGGTCTTTCGCCCTGACTCGACCTGCGACACGTACGACTGGGTGACACCAGCGAGCCCCGCGAGGACGGCCTGAGTCATGCCGCCACGCCGCATCCGCCAGTATCGAATCCTGGCACCGATGGTGTCCGGCCTTGTCACCATGCCTTCGCCAACTCCCAGGTAGAGGACCGGAACAGCCGCCACGCTCAGCTATCTCCGCACGTCTGGACGGTACACCGACAGAGCGTCCAAGCGATGGCGCTCCGTGCCCGGGAAGCGTCGCCCCACGCAATCGCACATGGCGCCCCGAAGCGTCGGAGCTGATTGCGGTCGCATGATGACCTGGTCGAGCCGCATGGAGGGCCTGGATGCGGCGCCTGAACAGCTTCTGGATCTGCTGAGGAGAGTGGCTCTGCGGCAGGAGTAAGAGGAGGGGACAGCTCTACCGTAATCGAGGCGATCTTTAGGGAACCGCTGGGTGGGCCGGTGGCAAAGTCCAACTCCGTGCTTCGTCGGCGACCTCACACGGATCCCGCGCTCCGAGCATCCGCTAAATCCGCGCCCCACGACCCTCACTTCCTACACCATCGGGTTGTATGCTGATTTAACAATGTGTCTACCACTAGGTGGACTCGCGCGAGACGGGAGACGCCGTGCTGCAGTGGGGTTCTGATATCCTCGAGCGAATCCATTTATCGAGCACGATCGAAAATCCGTCGTCTTATCTGCTCGAACACTTTCCTCCACTGCTAACTGACGAATGCCTCCAAGGGCAAACGGAAGGAGTGGTCAAGCATGTTGAGGCATCCCTTCGGCGAGGCCACGTTCCGAGTCACGAAATAATTCCGATGCCCCGGGGTCTAGACGGTTACAGGCCTGTCGTGTATGCAGATACCACAACTCGCATAGCCTATGCAGCACTTGTCGAGGCCGCGCTGCCGGTTCTAGATCCCCCCTCGCGGTCCGAGGCGAACCGCTGGGAGTTTCGGAACCTCGGCACCGATGAGTCAAAGCCAGGCTATGTGATCCTCTCTGATATTGCATCGTGTTATGAGTACATAGCACCAGCAATTCTTTCAGACGAGCTATTCATGCGGTCGGATGATTTCGAACTCGTAAGGCACCTTCTCGACCTACTGCAACATTTGACCACTCTAGAACGCGGCATTCCCCAGATGCTTCAGCCTAGCGATCGGCTTGCCGATCTGTACTTGAGTAGGATCGACCGATCCCTTGAGAGATCCGGGCTGCGATGGATGCGAACGGCCGACGACTACAAGGTAGTCGTGCCTTCCTGGGACGAAACTGCTGGGGCGCTTGAGTTGCTCGATAGGGAGGTTCGCAATGTGGGGTTGATACTTTCCGCCGAGAAGACTCGCATCGTGCGGGCTGGAGTAAAGGCTAAAGCCCGATCGAGCAGTTCGCCGGAGACGGACGCGGAGGTAGAGGACGAAGACGAGGAAACATCTCCAATCGAAGCTCTCATGGAATGGCACGAGTATTGGCGTGAACGCACGCGCACCGGTGTCATGAACGTTCCTGATCCTCCTCCAACTCGGGAGATACGGCGCCTCAGTTCAGCCGAGGACGTCACAGCCGACCTGTTGGCAGACCTCGTTTTCGCCTACCCGCCCCATCTCGAGTATGTCGTAGGCATACTCGCTCGGCTGGTCTCTGCCTCTGACGAAAATGACGCCCTGGCAGGAGAGGCATTTAGCAAGATTCTGGAGCAGAGCCGTCCAACCTCTTGGAATATGCTGTGGCTACTGGAAGGTGCCAGCACCTTATTGCGGACGGGCAGAATGTCGAAAAGCGTAGACGCTAAAGCAGCAGCGATAAGAGGCCTGAAGGACGACAAAGAAGTGGTGCGCGCGCAGTCCGCATGGTTTCTTGCTCGATTCCACTCCCTTCGATTGGGCAATATTCAGGACCTGCACCTACATGCAAGCTATCTAACACTTCCAGCCGTTTCTGCTGCGGCAACTCTTGCGGCTATGCGAGCTGACGGGGACGAGAGCCGGAAGCTGAAGCAGCTAGCGTCCGCCATCATCGCTAAGCAACCCCTGAGCGAGATGGCGGCAGCTTGGGCGAAAACGCATGTCTAACTGGCCTGTTCGTGTGACTGATCGGCAAGAGAGGGCGCTAGGGCGATTATTGGCGATCCGTGATGCGCTAAGCCGCGGGACGGTCTCTCCCGAGTGGGTTGTGATCAGCGTTTGCACTACGCTGGAGACCTACTGCTCAGAGATGCTTGAAGAACTCATTAAGAATCATTTGGCTAGCGCCGACAAATTCGAAGCAGAGTTGATTACTGCCCAGAAATCGGACCTGAATAAATCATGGCACAGTCGCCTCAAGTGGCTATCCGTAGGATTTTCAATGCAGCTGGATGATTCATCCCATCAGGATCTGCTCGCGTTAATAGAGCTACGCAATGCAATTGCCCACAACGGCCACTCCTTCACTTCAAGGCAGACTGCCCGATATGAAGAGTTCCTGAGGCATAGGAAGGTGCTTGAAAGCAATTTTGGCGTACTTTTCCATGGCGCTGCGTTCAAAGTTGGTCCGACGAGTGGTGACATGGCAATTCGACTGGGACGCAAGATCGCGCTGGATTTTCTAAGGTAAACGCCCCACTCTCTCATGCCGCTTATCGCTCGTGCCGACGACGGCGCGCTCACAACCCCAGTATTACCTCCACTGATGGCCACGCCTGCCCAGCGCGGCATCACACCGCTGGAATGAAGCGGCGGAAGGGGCCTGCGGGTGAGTGCGGCAGTCCGATCAGGTGGGTGCCGGACACCGGCTCGATGCTGGCGAGGTGACTGCCGAGCAAAGAGGTCAGGCTGGCGGCGACAGCGGCGATGTCGGCGGCGGAGCCGTGGAAGGTGGGGACGGAGCAGCCTCGGGTTGGGATGAGTTCGTCTTGAGCGGACACGTCCTTCCAGAGGGTATGGAAGGGCTCCAGTCCGCCGTCTGCCGTGACGGTCTTGCCGGCCTGCTGGTCGATGGTGTTCGGCCCCGAGGGGTTGTTACTAGCACTGACGGTGAGCAGCCCGAGAGTACTGGTCCCTGCATCCGTTGCGGTCTGGGCGAGTAACGGGCGGCCTGCGGCTGTGGCAAGTTCGTCGAGTAGTTGGCCGATCGCGCGGGAGATGGTGGTGTCGATGATCAGGTCGGTGTCGCCCAGGAGCGTGGCCAGGTCGTCCGGGATGACGCTGGTGTGTGCCTCCACCACGATGTCGTCGCGGATGGCCGCGAGGCGCTGGCGCAGCGCTTCGGCCTTCGATTCGCCGATGTTGTCTTCGGTGAAGTCCTGACGAACGAGGAGTCCTCCGGTAACGGTGCCGGGGTCGCAGAGGATGAGGCGTCTGGCACCCGCGCGCGCAATGAACTCGGCGATCCAGGACCCGAGGCCACCACAGCCCCAGATGTGGATCGTCTTGCCTCGGTAGGCGTTGGTGGGACGGTTGGCATCGCGTCGGGTTGTGACGCTGTCCCGTTCGTCGGACACTGTGCACCACTCCACGGGTGTCTGCTTGTCGAGCGTCTCGACGTTGATGTTAATGATGGGGTCGCGTCGGCTTCGGACGCTTCGGCGGAGCTCATCGGCTGCCGCAGCGGGCACTCGGCCTGCGAGGAGATGTGGGGGCCCACCGGTGGGGTGCGGGATCTCGAGGATGAACGCTTGAGGTGTGCTCGCGGGGTTCCGGCTCGCGGCGGCTGCGAGTGCCGTGAGGAAGGCCGCTGCTTGAGGCAGGGGTGGCGTTGTGGCGAAAGCGCCGGGCGCGATCGTGGTGTCGAGCAGCATCAGCAGGTCATGCAGTCGGGTGCCCGCTCCGAGAGGCAGCGGGTCCGATACCTGGAAGACCACGGTCCGGCGTTGGTCGGGGTGACCACCGCCGTAGAGGAGGTCTTGGCGGTGAGCCGATCGCGCAGTGAGAAAGGCAGGCTGTGCCTTTACGTGCTTGCCGGACTCGCGAACAACGATGGTGGGGGTGCCGGGTGTGTGGTGGAGGATGCCGCCGACAGCATGGAACAGGGCCGTGTCGGGGTCGAACCGGGCCGCTGCGGCGTCTGCCAGCCACTCGTGTAGCCGGTCAATCGCACTGGCGAACCCTCGCTGCGGGTTCCACTCTCGTGCGGGATCGAGGTAGGTGCACAACCGCCGTCCTTGCAGCACGTGCGGGTAGCCGAGGAACCGGTCGTGATCGACTTCGACGAGTGGTGGCGACAGGCGGTTGGGGCCGATCCACAGCAGGAACTCCTCCTGCGGTTGCAGCGGGAGACCGTGGGGCGCGCGAGCCAGGTCGCTAGTCCGTAGCCGGATGCGCGCTTGAACGAGCCCGAGGCTTACGAGCCGGGGCCGGTCGAGGAGCTGGAAGTCGTCCGGTAGGGCGGATGCGACCGCGCGAAGTTCACGGACGGCGGTCTCCTGCCAGTCCGTGAAACGGTTGCGCTTCCGCTTGGTCACCGACGGTGCAACTCGTTATCCGGCTCGACCGGCGCGACCAGACGAGGAGGTGCCGGTCGGATCGTTCCCGCCGATGACCCCGCCCGCTGCTCCGGCATCCCCGAACTTAGTGCTTGACGACGAAACCTCCGGCGCCTGGAACTTGTCGCCGAAGAGTCCTTGCCACATCTTGATGCTCTTCACTTCGTCGCTCTCGTGGTAAGCGTCGTGGATCTGGGCCGCGTGGGCGTGGATTCGGTCGCGGAAGTAGGAGTAGGTTTCCTGGCTCCAGCGGTGGTCGAAGGTGACCGACGGGTTGGACGGGTCGGCGATGGACGGCTTGATCCAGTTCTGTTGGAGCCACTGGTCAAGGTCGCTGACCATGTGCAGCAGGGCGGTGGGCAGGTCACTGTAGTAGCCCGGGTCGCTGATCTTTTTCCACTCGGAGACCCGCTCGCCGAGGAGAGTGGTGATGAGGATCGACTTGGTTCCGGTGAACGAGTTCTTGTGATCGCGCAGAAACTTCAGCAAGCGGATCACCCTGCGCAGATTGCGGTTGGCGATCTTGTCCTTGTCCTTCATCCACTTGGTGAAGCCGGACGGGTTGGTCGTCTCGAACTGCTCGTCGTCGCGGTTGATGATCACCTGGCGGCCGTCGCCGAGAACGACGTACGGAACGATGTCGACGTGCATTTGATTGTTCGCGTACTCGACGTAGACGCAGCGGCACTTGCGGTTGTGCGGCATTTTGCCGTAGATCGAGTGGTGGTGGATGACCTTGTAGACGACGTTGATGTACTCCTGCACGTCCTCTGCCCAGTCGGGTTCCTCCTTCATCTGAAGAAGGAAGTCCGCGTCGAAGGGCTTGCCGTTCTGCGGGCTGATGATCGTCTCCTGTTGCCAGGAGCCCTGCGGGATCTTCCTGACGATCCGCGGACCGAGCTCTGGGTCCGCCTTAAGGGCCGCGTAGATCGCGTCAGCCCGGTCGGAGAGCACGTCCAGGTTGAACTGGCCGAGGTTGACCGTGTTCTTCAGGAAGTTGCTGAAGTAATCCGTGTGCTTCATCGGGCATCCCCATGGCGAACGTTGGTGAAGCGGCGACCGGCATGGCTGTTTCGGCCGGGTACGGGCGGTGAGTTCGAGGCGGTGACGGTCACGTGTTGACCTGGACGACGGGCGTGTAGGTGCCGTTCTGCCGGTCGTACACCACGGTGGGTGGCTGTGCGCCGCGCATGAAGGCACGCCCCATCTCGATAGCCGGAGTCAACGGTGCAGCGGCGACGAGATGCCACTTGGTTGCTCGGGGGCAGGTTTTCTCGACCTCGGCGAGCAGTGTTCGCCAGCGATCCGCGAAGTTCCGCAGCGTGTCCGAATGCGAGAAGAGGCTGGGACCGAAGCGATCAACATCGGGCCGGATCTCAAAATACGGCAGCCCTTCCAGTGTGTCTGGGAGGCTGGCCTGCTGGATTTCGGCAGTGAGTGAGGCGGCGAGCACGACCTCCATGGCGGGCGTGGCGCCGACGGTCGCCCTAGTGGAAAAGTCGTGGATTGAGGCGGTGGCGTCCCAGCGCCAGCCCTGGTCACCGTCGCGCTGTTTCTGGTAGAGCCGGGTGTCGGTCTTGTCGTCCAGGCGAGAGCCCAGATAGACGAGCAGCGGGATCGGGGCGATGGCGAAGATCGACAGGTGCTCGACCTCGCCGCTGGCGATCGACTGCTCGATGAGGCCGAGCGTGGCATCTATCTCTTCCTGGGCCGCAAGCCAGTAGGTCGAACGGTTCGGATCACCGGCGATCTTGCACAGGAAATCGCCCTGCCATCGGCTATCGACAAGGCCAAGGTATCCGTCGGCGAGGAGCGCGTCGGCCGTCTGCCGCTGCGAGGCCAGGGCCGTGGCTCCGCGAACCAAGCCGCCGACGCGCAGCGCGGCGGTACGCCGCATCCCGCCACTCGTTGCGACTACCCGAATGCGGCCCTCGTGCTCCTTCTTCAGCGTCTGAAGCCGCTCCGTCGTGAAGTACGGCGCGTGGTCTTCGTTGTCAATCAGCCGGTGGCAAGCGTGGCAAAGCAGCAGGAGGTTCTCTTCGGCTTCCCGATCCGCGATGTCCTCGACGAGGCCGCGCGGCGAGCCCGGAGTGGCGGTGGCGCCAACGTTGTGGGCTAATTCGCCTACGAGCACGCTGTGCAGGTAGGACCGGCTGCCAAGCAGCGTCGTGGAGCACATGACACAACAACCGGCGGCCCTCGCCCAGACGGCGAGTCGGACTGTGTCCTTGATGTCTCCCCGCTTGACCGAGGTGTTCCGGACCTGCTTCGACGCCACGAGCCCGATGGTACGGAGGGGGTCTGACAGAACTGAAGCGCGCAGTGAAGCCGGCGCGAACAGGCGAGTTGCGCGTGCGGGCGCGGATAACAGCCAGACCGGGTTGCCCCTCCAGGGTCACCGACGCACGTCACAGCTTAGCCAGAAACCGACCGCAGGCCTGTGCAACGCTGCCGTTTGGCTAGAGCGCCACGATCGCCGCAGTCTCAGCCGGCAACTCGATCCGGTCACGCATTACCGTGACCCCCTCCCCCGTGGCCAGCAGCACCCGCCGCGCCACCCCAGGCAGCGACACCCCCTGCCCCCGCCCAGCGAAGTTGGCGACAACAAGCGTCTCCCCCCGCCGCATCAGCAAAAACTGGTCCCCGTGCTGCACAGACACCGCGTGCATCCGAGGGTCCGACAGGTCAGGCACCGACCGACGCAACGCAATCAACCGCTGGTAAAAAGCCAACATCGAGGCATGCTCAGGCTTGTCCAGCTCCGCCCAGTCCAACCGCGACCGCACGAACGTTTCCGGGTCCTGCGGATCAGGCACGTCCCCCTCAGCCCACCCGTGCGACGCGAACTCCCGCCGCCGCCCAAGAGCCACCGCAGTAGCCAACTCCGGCTCCGGATGCGAGGTGAAGAACTGCCAAGGCGTGGAAGCCGCCCACTCCTCCCCCATGAACAGCATCGGCGTAAACGGCGCCGTCAGCAGCAACGTAGCCCCAACGCGGAGCAGCGAAGGCGACAGAGACGCAGAGATCCGATCCCCGGTAGCCCGGTTCCCAATCTGGTCGTGGTTCTGCAAGTAAGCGACCAGCCGATGACCAGGGACACGGGAATCCAGAGGCCGCCCATGGTGACGGTTGCGGAAGCTCGACCAGGTCCCCGCGTGGAAGAACCCGCCCGTCAGCACGTCCGACAGAGTCTCCAGCGACCCGAAGTCCCCGTAATACCCCTGCCGCTCCCCCGTCAGCAGCGTGTGCAGGGCATGGTGGGCGTCGTCGTTCCACTGGGCGTGCAGCCCGAGCCCACCCGCCTCCCTGGGCGTGATGAGCCGTGGATCGTTGAGGTCCGATTCGGCGATCAGCGACAACGGCCGCCCCAGGTGCGTCGACAGCGACTCGACGGAGACGGCCAGCTCCTCCAAGAGCGGCACAGCCCGCGAGTCGGGCAGCGCGTGCACGGCGTCCAGACGCAGCCCGTCGACGTGGTAGTCGCGCAGCCACATGAGCACGCTGTCGATGATGTAGCGGCGTACCTCGTCGGAGTGCGGGCCGTCCAGGTTGATCGAGCGGCCCCAACTGTTGCTCTGCTCGGCGAGGTAGGGCCCGAACCGCGGCGCGTAGGCCCCGGAGGGCCCGAAATGGTTGTAGACAACGTCGAGGATCACCCCCAACCCGCGAGCGTGGGCGGCGTCGACGAACCGTTTCAGGCCGTCGGGGCCGCCGTAGGGCTCGTGGGGGGCATACCAGCAGACGCCGTCGTACCCCCAGTTGTGTTCGCCGTTGAAGGCGTTGACCGGGAGCAGTTCGATCAGGTCGACACCGAGGTTCACCAGGTGGTCGAGGCGGTCGATGGCCGCGTCGAAGGTGCCCTCCGGGGTGAAGGTGCCGATGTGCAGCTCGTAGAGGATGCTGCCGGGCAGTTGCCGGCCCGTCCACGAGCCGTCGGACCACTCGAACGCGGAGTGGTCGTAGCGGCGGCTCGGCCCGTGCACACCCTCAGGCTGCCACGGAGAGCGGGGGTCGGGCAGTGGGGTTTCGTCGTCGTTCAGCAGAAAGGAGTAGTCGAGGCCGGCGTCGGGCACCTCGACCCGCCACCAGCCGTCGGCGGCGGCGCGCATCTCGCGGTCGGCGGCGCCGGGCAGGTGCAGCCGGACCCGGCTGGCGTCCGGTGCCCAGACGGAGAATTCGGTCATGAAGCAGCCTCCACGGAAGCGGTGGGAGGAGCCAGCAGTGCGACGGGATAGTCGGCCAGGAGGTTGTCCAGAGGCGTCTCTCCGCCACTGTAGACCCGCCCGGTGAACAGGTCCTTCACCTCGTGAACACCAAGCGACAGGGCTGTGTCACACCACCCACCGGCACGCGCCAGGCCGAGCGGCAGCCGGGTCGCCACGGCGATCACGCCGCCCCGGTCGAACGCCACCACGTGCCGGCCCACCGGCCCGTGCGCCGGCACCGGCCGGTAGCCGGTGAACAGCTCCGGGTGCGCCCGCCGCAGGCGCAGGGTCCGCGACACGACGAGCAGCTTCGCCGCGCCGTCGGTGTCGACCGGGGGACGCCAGCCGCCGTCGAGGCGTGCCAGCATCTCTCGGCGCACGTCGAAGTCGACCGGCCGGCGATTGTCCGGGTCGACGAGGGAGTTGTCCCACAGCTCGGTGCCCTGGTAGGTGTCGGGGACGCCGGGCATGGTGAGCTGGATGAGCTTCTGCCCCAGCGAGTTGCACCAGCCGGCCGGGGCGATCGCCGCCGCGAGTTCGGTCAGCTCGTCGTGGAGGCTCGGGTCGTCGTACATCATGTCGATCACCGCGTGCAGGGCCTGCTCGAACACCGGGTCGGGGTCCGCCCAACTGGTCGAGGCCGCGGCCTCCCGGGCGGCCTTCTCGGCGTACGCGTGCAGTCGCTCCCGCTCGATCGGCCACGCGCCGACGGCGGTCTGCCACAGCAGGTGGGCGAAGGCCGGGTCGGGCAGCGGGGCGTACTCCATCCAGGCACTGACCTGCTCGGCCCAGCGGCCCGGCAGCTCGCTGAGCACGGCGAGGCGGGCGCGGACGTCCTCGCCGCGTTTGGTGTCGTGCGTGGAGACGGTCGTCATGCTGGCTGGCCAGCGGACCTGGCGGGCGGCGGCGAAGCGGTGGAACTCCGCTGGCGGCACCCCGAAGTGGGCGGGGCTGCCGCCGACCTCGTTGAGCGCCACGAACCGGGTCCAGCGGTAGAACGCGGTGTCCTCGACGCCCTTGGCCATCACCGCGCCGGTGAACTGCGGGAACCGGCGGGCCAACTCGTCGTCGGGGTCGCGCAGTCGGCGGGTGACCGCGTCCAGGGCGCCGGCCAGGTCGGGGCGACGGCGGCCGGCCTCGGAGCGGGCGGCGGCGAGATGCCGGGCGCCGTGCGGCGGGTAGCCCCGGTAGACCGCGAACGCGGCGGCCAACTCGGCGAGCGCCGCGCGTGCCTGCTCGGCCGGCACGTCGGGGGCGAGCGCGGCCAGCCGGGTCAGCTCGGCGGCGAGCAGCCGGGTGGCGGCGGTCAGCTTCGTGTCGTGGGTCAGGTCCTCCCACGAGGTGTGGTGCCCGGTCAGTCGGGTGTCCAGCGCCGTGAAGTCACCCTCGGTGTCCGTGTCGACGAACAGGCCGTTGACGGCGGCAAGCGCGTCGTAGCCGGTGGTGCCGTCCACCGGCCAGTCCGGCAGCTCCTCGCCGTACTCCAGGATCTTCTCCACCACGAGCCAGGCGTCCGGCGCGGCCTCCCGCAGCCGGGTCAGGTAGCCGGCCGGGTCGCGCAGGCCGTCGGGGTGGTCGACGCGGATGCCGTCGACCTCGCCCGCCGCCGCCCAGCGCAGGATCAGCTCGTGGGTGGCGGCGAACACCGCCGGGTCCTCCACCCGCAGACCGGCCAGGCCGGAAACGGCGAAGAACCGGCGGTACGTCAGCTCGGCGTCGCCGCGACGCCAGGACACCAGCTCGTAGTGCTGCCGGTCGTGCACCTCCCGAGCGCTGCCGTCGCCGGTGCCGTCGGCCACTGGGAAGCGGTGCTCGTGGTAGCGCAACTCCCCCTCGACCAGCTTGAGATCGTCCAGGGCGGCCGGGTCGTCGGCCAGCACCGGCAGCAGCAGCCGGCCCCGGTCCCAGTCGATGTCGAACCAGTCGGCGTACGCCGAAGCGCGCCCCCGGCGCAGCACGTCCCACCAGGCTGGGTTGGCGGGCGGCACGGCCACCCCGGCGTGGTTGGGCACGATGTCGACGACCAGGCCGAGCTGCTTGTCACGCAGTGCGCGCAGCAGCCGCTGCCGAGCGGCCTCGCCGCCCAGCTCCGGGTTGACCGCCCGGTGGTCGACCACGTCGTAGCCGTGCGCCGAACCGGGGGTGGCGGTCAGCAGCGGGGCGCTGTAGAGGTGACTGACGCCCAGGTCGGCGAGGTAGTCGAGGATCGCGGCGGTGGCGTCCAGGTCGAAGCCGGGACGGACCTGGATTCGGTACGTGGACTGCACGGCCATGTCAGATCGTCCTCTCCAACACCACCAAAGAGCGGTCCGGCACCCGGATGGTGCCGCCCGCGCTGATCACCGTGACGTCGCCGGGCTCGGGGTCGGCGGTGCTGATGACCCGTTCCCACTTCTGCCCGTACTCGCTGCCGGGCATCGTGAAGTCCAGCGGCGCGTCGTGGGCGTTGAAGCAGAGCAGGAACGAGGCGTCGTGGTGGCGCTGGCCGTACTGGCCGCGCTCCCGGATGCCCTCCCCGTTGACGAACAGCGCCACCGAGCGGCCGAAGTCGTTGCCCCAGTCCTCGCCGGTCATCTCCCGCCCGTCCGGCGTGTACCAGGCCAGGTCGGGCAGCGGCTCGTCGCTGCCGCGCCCGCCCACCGGCAGGCCGGTGAAGAACCGGCGGCGGCGGAACACCTGGTGCCGTTTGCGGAAGTCGGTGAGCGTACGGACGAACTCCAGCAACTGCTCGTCGGCGTTGTCCCAGTCGACCCAGGCCAGCTCGCTGTCCTGGCAGTACGCGTTGTTGTTGCCCCGCTGGGTGCGACCCAACTCGTCGCCGTGGCCGATCATCGGCACGCCCTGCGACAGCATCAGCGTGGCCAGGAAGTTGCGCCGCTGCTTGGCCCGCAGGGCGAGCACGCCCTCGTCGTCGGTGTCGCCCTCCACACCGCAGTTCCAGGAGCGGTTGTGGCTCTCGCCGTCCCGGTTCTCCTCACCGTTGGCCTCGTTGTGCTTGTCGTTGTACGACACCAGGTCGTTGAGGGTGAACCCGTCGTGGACGGTGACGAAGTTGATGCTGTGGAACGGCCGCCGCCCGTCGTCCTGGTAGAGGTCGGCGGAGCCGGAGATCCGCGACGCGAACTCGGCGAGGGTGGCCGGCTCGCCGCGCCAGAAGTCCCGCACCGTGTCGCGGTACTTGCCGTTCCACTCCGTCCACAACGGCGGGAAGTTGCCCACCTGGTAGCCGCCGGGGCCGACGTCCCACGGTTCGGCGATCAGCTTGACCTGGCTGACCACCGGGTCCTGCTGCACCACCTCGAAGAAGGTGGAGAGCCGGTCCACCTCGTAGAACTCCCGGGCCAGCGTGGCCGCCAGGTCGAAGCGGAAACCGTCGACGTGCATCTCGGTCACCCAGTAGCGCAACGAATCCATGATCAGTTGCAGGGAGTGCGGGCTGCGCACGTTGAGGCTGTTGCCGGTGCCCGTGTAGTCGACGAAGTACCGGCGGTCCTCCTCACTGAGCCGGTAGTAGCTGGGCGCGTCCACGCCCTTGAAGCTCAGCGTCGGCCCGAGGTGGTTGCCCTCGGCCGTGTGGTTGTAGACCACGTCGAGGATGACCTCGATGCCGGCCGCGTGCAGCGCCTTGACCATGCCCCGGAACTCCTGCACCTGCTGACCGGTCCGGCCCAGCGCCGAATAGCCGTGGTGTGGGGCGAAGAAGCCGATCGTGTTGTAACCCCAGTAGTTACGCAGCCCCAGGTCGTTCAGGCGGTGGTCGTGGATGAACTGGTGCACCGGCATCAACTCGATCGCCGTCACCCCGAGCCGGGTCAGATAGTCGATCATCGGCGGGGAGGCGATGCCCGCGTACGTGCCGCGCAACTCCTCCGGGATGTCCGGGTGGCGCATGGTCAACCCACGTACGTGCGCCTCGTAGATCACCGAGTGGTGGTAAGGGGTGCGCGGCGGCTTGTCGTTGCCCCAGTCGAAGTACGGGTTGACCACCACCGACTTCGGCATGAACGGCGCCGAGTCGGTCTCCGACATCCGCTCCGGCTCCGCCATGTCGTAGTCGTAGACCGCCGGGTCCCACGTCACGTCACCGTCGATGGCCTTCGCGTACGGGTCGAGCAGCAGCTTGTGCGGGTTACAGCGCAGCCCGTTCGCCGGGTCGTACGGGCCGTACACCCGGTAGCCGTAACGCTGCCCCGGCTCGATGCCCGGCAGGTACGCGTGCCAGACGTAGGCGTCCACCTCGCGCAGCTCGACCCGGCGCTCGGCGCCGGTGTCCCACTCGTCGAAGAGGCACAGCTCGATCCGCTCGGCCACCTCGGAGAAGATGGCGAAGTTGGTGCCCATCCCGTCGTAGGTGGCGCCCAGGGGATACCGCTCGCCCGGCCAGACCTGCATGTCGCTCCTTCACACCATGGTCGTGTGCGCGCCGCGCCACGAGCGCGCCAGCGGAGACCCCGCCCGCGCGCACGCGGTAAGTGCCCCCCGCCCTGGCGCGCCAATCCATCCTTGCAGCCGGTGACCGGATTCCACCTGTCTGATGCGCGCTACACCCTCGGGTGTCCTCCATCACCATCACGCCTTTGAAGGTGCGGTATCGCGCTCGATGCCCTTTGCTTGTCCGGGGATATACGCCCGCGCGTACCCCCACTCGGCCCTACGCCACCCCTTACACCTCTCGCTCCGCCGCCACTGACGCCGGCGCGCACCACCATGCATGGACGGAGATTGACTGTGACGACCCTGCGGGTCGACGAGCAGCTCGCTACCACCGTGGACCGGACCCACCGGCCCACCCTGACCTCCCGGCCTCAGCTCCCGACCCAGCCCGGTCTTCCCCCGCAGCCCGGCCCCGCCGCGCAGGCAGGCCCTCCCGCGCAGCCCGGCGCCACCGTGCCAACGCAGCGCGGCTCGGGGGTGCCCCCGCAGACCCGCCGCATCCTGATGCTGTCCTGGGAGTACCCGCCGGTGCTCGTCGGCGGCCTCGGCCGCCACGTCCACGCCCTGTCGGTGGCACTGGCCGCCGCCGGCCACGACGTCACAGTCGTCACCCGCCACACCGAAGGCGCACCCCTTGAGGAGTACGCCGACGGCGTCCGCATCCTGCGCGCCCCCGAGGACCCGGTGACCTTCCCCCTGGCCACCGACTCCCTGCTGGCCTGGACGATGGCGTTCAACCACACCCTCACCCGCACCGCCCTGCGCGCCACCGAGGCTGGCACCTACGACGTCATCCACGCCCACGACTGGCTCGTCGCCCACACCGCGATGACGTTGCGCGACCACCTGGACATCCCGCTGGTCACCACCATCCACGCCACCGAAGCCGGTCGGCACCAGGGTTGGCTGCCCGACGAGATGAACCGCACCATCCACGGTGTCGAGCAGTGGCTCAGCAGCGAGTCCGGCCGGGTGATCGTCTGCTCCGCGTACATGCGGGACGAGGTGAACGCGCTCTTCGGCGTACCGGCCGGACGGGTCGACGTGGTCGCCAACGGCGTGGAGCCGCACCGCTGGAAGGTGCCGGCGCGCGCGGTGGCCGCCGCACGCGCCCGGTTCGCCGGGGACGGCCCGCTGGTCACCTTCGCCGGCCGACTCGTGTACGAGAAGGGCGTACAGCACCTGATCGCCGCGCTGCCCCGGCTGCGGGACCGCCACCCCGGGCTGCGAGCCGTGATCGCCGGCGACGGCCCGTACCGCGCCGAACTGGAGGCCGAGGTGCACCGCCGCGGCCTCGGTGGCATGGTCACGATGCCGGGCTTCCTCGGCGGCACCGACCTGCCGGCCCTGATGGCCGCGTCCGACTGCTTCGCGGTGCCCAGCATCTACGAGCCGTTCGGCATGGTGGCCCTGGAGGGCGCCGCCGCAGGAGCACCCCTGGCCGTCGCCGCCACCGGGGGCCTCGCCGAAATCGTCGAGCCGGGGGTGACCGGGATGACCTTCCGCCCGCACGACCCGGACGGCCTCGCCGACGCCGTGGACGCCCTGCTGTCGGACCGCGACCGTGCCCGCGCCATGGCCCGACGCGCCCGTCGGATGGTCCACGACCAGTACGGCTGGTCCGCCATCGCCCAGCGCACCGCCGCCAGCTACGCCGCCGCCATCGCCACCGACGCCGCGTGCACCGCCCAGCGCGCCGAGCAGCGCATGTCCCAGGGCCGCGCGCTCCCGGCGCTGCCCGAGGGCAACCTGCTCGCCGCCGCCGGACTGCGGTAACCCCAGCCCCGCAGCCGGCTCCCCTCGCAGTCCACCTCCACCGCACACCGCTGACCCAGGCCCCGCCCCGCCGCTGACCCGGGTCCGCCGCCTCGCACGCTGACCCGGGCTCCGTCGCGCCGCTGGCCCGGGTCCGTCGCGCCGCGCGTTGACCGGGTCCATCGCGCCGCGCGTTGACCGACTCCATATCGCCGACATGGCGGTGTCCCCGCGCCGGGATACCGCCATGTCGGCGACATTGCGTCGCACGCTGACCCAGGCTCCCTCGCACCGCGCCGCTGACCCCGTCCGTCGCACCGCGCCGCTGACCCCGGGTCCGTCGCGCCGCACCGCTGACCCCGGGTGCGCCGCGCCGCGCCGCTGATCGACTCCATATCGCCGACATGGCGGTATCCCCGCGCCGCGATACCGCCATATCGGCGACATCGCGCCACGCGCTGGCCCAGGCCCGTCACGCCGCTGAGCCGGTCCGTCGCACCGGGCACTGACCCGGGGTCCGTCGCGCCGCGCTGATCGACTCCAGGTCGCCGATATGGCGGTGTCCCCGCGCCGGGATACCGCCATATCGGCGTCATTGCGCCACGCCTTTGCAAACAGTGGCTTGCACAAAGGGTTGTTTGCATTAGGGTGGGGCCATGTCCACCTCACTCGCGGCACCCGGCCCCGATCTCGACTCGGCCTTCGCTGCCCTCGGCGACCCCGTCCGTCGCGCTCTGGTGACGCGTCTCGCCCGGGGCGACGCCACGGTGGGCGAGCTTGCCGAACCGTTCGACCTCACTCCACAGGCGATCTCCCACCACGTCGGAGTCCTCCGCCGGTGTGGCCTGGTCGAGCAGCGACGCGAGGGCACCAGACGCCCCTGCCGACTGAGGGCCGACCAACTGTCGCTGCTCGGCGGGTGGATCGACGAGCAGCGCCGCGCATGGGACGACCGACTCGATGCCCTTGAGCGGCACCTCGGCGACGAGGGAGCGGTCCGTTGACCGCCGCGCGGAGCTGCCGGGCCACGGAGCAGTCAGCGGCCGTCCGGGCTCACGTCGAAGGCGCCCAGCGAGAAGAGGTTGACCACCGGGCAGTGCTGCCAAGCGACGGGGTGGCCCGTTGACCGCCCGCGCGGAACTCCGGGACGACGAACTGATCGCCCGGCGTCATCTCCGGGCGGCGCCCGACCGTGTCTGGACCGCGTTCACCTCACCGGGCGGCATCGCCGCGTTCTGGGGCGGCTCGCACGCCACGGTGCCCCCGGAGTCCGTGACCGTGGACCTGCGCCCCGGCGGCGAGTTCGCGCTCGACACCCGTGCGCCCAACGGTGCGTCCCGCCGGCTCCGGTTCGTCTACGTGAGCATCACCGCCCCGCACGAGCTGGTGTTCGACGAGCCGGTCACCGGCCTCCGCACGACCGTCACCGTCCAGCCCGCCGCTGACGGCACCGATCTCACCGTCCACCAGCGACGGCTTCCCCCCGAGCTGCGCAGCACCCAGGCCGCCAACGGGCTCGCCTCGATCCTCGACGCCCTCGCCACTCACCTCGAGCACGACGAGCCCACACCAGGACGGAGCACGACATGACACAGACGACCCAACGTGACCTCGTCGCGGAATACTTCGCCGGCTTTCGGACCAGCGACCACCCGCGCATCCTCGCGACCCTCACCGACGACGTCGAGTGGGTCATCCACGGTCACCGCACCACCTGCGGCAAGGCGGAGTTCGACGGCGAGATCGAGAACCCGGGGTTCACCGGCAGCCCTCAGTTGGACGTTCATCGGGTCCACGAGGACGGCCCGGTCGTCGTCACCACCGGCGAGGGTCGCGGCGTCAGCGTGGACCACGGCGCGTTCCGGTTCGCCTTCAATGACCTTTTCACGTTCCGCGACGGGCTGATCGCCCGCGTCGACTCGTACGTCGTCCCGCTGCCCTGAGAAGTCGGCGGCCGGCCTGCTCCGTCGGGCCGGCGTCGACCGGATCCCCGCGGGGTAGGGCGCGAGGCCCGCACGGACTGCCGCGCCTGCCCGGATGTGCGGATGCGTCGCAACCCGGCACGGCCCGCACCGCTTGATCGACTCCATGTCGCCGACATCGCGGTATCCCCGCCAAGGGACACCCCCACATCGGCGACATGGAGTCGATCATCGCGGAACCCGCCTCCAGACGCGGGCAGGCGCTCGGACCGGAGCAGCCGCACGCACACAGACCGGGAAAGCCACAGGCACGCGGGCCGGGAAAGCCGCACGCGCGCGGGGCCAGACAGGCCGCAGGCAACACGGGCCGGAAAGACCGCCGCACGCGGACCGGACAGGCCACAGGCTCGCGGACCGGACCGGACCGGACCGGACCGGCCACAGGCTCGCAGGCCGGGAAGACCGCCGCTCGCGGACCGGACAGGCCACAGGCTCGCGGGCCAGACAGACCGCAGGCCCCCGGACCAGACAGGCCTCAGGCTCACGGACCGGACAGGCCGCAGGCCGCCGACCCGGATGGGGTCGACGGCCTGCCGATGGTGCAAAAAGTGGTGCAACAAGTGGTGCGAGAGGCGGAGGGTCAGCGCTCGGCGAAGGGTACGTAGTTCCGCTCGGGGGCGCCCACGTAGACCTGCCGCGGACGGCCGATCTTGGTCTCCGGGTCGTTGATCATCTCGCGCCACTGGGCGATCCAGCCGGGGAGCCGGCCGAGCGCGAAGAGCACCGTGAACATCTTGGTCGGGAAGCCCATGGCCTTGTAGATCAGGCCGGTGTAGAAGTCCACGTTCGGGTAGAGCCGACGGGAGACGAAGAAGTCGTCGTCGAGCGCGATCTCCTCCAGCTCCATGGCGATGTCCAGCAGCGGGTCCGGCTTGGCCATCCGGCCCAGCACGTCCTGCGCGGCCTTCTTGACGATCGCCGCCCGCGGGTCGTAGTTCTTGTAGACCCGGTGGCCGAAGCCCATCAGCTTGACGCCGTCCTCCTTGTCCTTGACCTTGCGGACGAAGGAACGGACGTCGCCACCATCAGCGTTGATCTTCTGGAGCATCTCCAGCACCGCCTGGTTGGCGCCGCCGTGCAGCGGGCCGAACAGCGCGTTCACGCCGGCCGAGACCGAGGCGAACAGGTTGGCGTTGCTGGAGCCGACCAGCCGAACGGTCGACGTGGAGCAGTTCTGCTCGTGGTCGGCGTGCAGGACGAAGAGCATGTCCAGCACCTTCGACATCACCGGGTCGACCTCGTACGGCTCCGCCGGCACGCCGAACGTCATCCGCAGCAGGTTGTCGACGTACCCCAGCGAGTTGTCCGGGTAGAGCAGCGGCTGCCCGATGGACTTCTTGTAGGCGTACGAGGCGATGGTGGGCACCTTCGCCATCAGCCGGACCGTCGAGATCTCCACGTGCTCGGAGTCGAACGGGTCCAGGCTGTCCTGGTAGAAGGTCGACAGGGCGCTCACCGCGGACGAGAGCACTGCCATCGGGTGGGCGTCCCGGGGGAAGCCGTCGAAGAAGCGGCGCATCTCCTCGTGCAGCAGCGAGTGCCGCCGAATCCACTCGGTGAACTCGGTCAGCTGCTGCTCGGTCGGCAGCTCGCCGTAGATGAGCAGGTACGAGACCTCCAGGAAGGAGGACTTCTCGGCCAGCTGCTCGATCGGGTATCCCCGGTAACGCAGGATGCCCGCGTCGCCGTCGATGTAGGTGATCGCGGATGAGGCAGCGGCGGTGTTCACGAAACCGGGGTCGTACGTTGTCATCCCGGTTTCTTTCAAAAGCTTGCTCACCCCGACACCGGCGGGGCCCTCGACCGCAGGGTGTACCGGCATCGACAGCTGCCCACCGGGGTGATCGAGCTTGACTTCCGTCATGTGGTTCCTCGCTTCGCCGGCAGATCTACGTTGAATTGCCTTCGCTTCTACCGTAATTGCGGTCGGGGTGACACTGCCCGCCGTGGTTCGGCGGTGAGGTATGCGTCACCCGATTCCCGACCCGCCAGCCGGGAAACCCGCCATCCCGCTGTCCGGGACGCCCAGGAACGACCCGAACTGGCCGTCGACCGGTGCTAGGACAGCGCGAGGCGTCGCAGCGTGCCGTCCGCCGCGACCTGGTAGACGTCGAGCTGGTTCGCCCCGGCCCGGAACAGCCGGTCGTCGGTGAGCAGCGCGGCGAATCGGCGCCCGCCGGGGTCGGCCGGCACCACCGGGACCACCGCCCCGACGCGGCCGTTGACCGCGACCGCGAGCTGCGTGCCGTCGGGGATCGCGTCCGGCACGTCACCCCAGACCAGCGCCGGTAGGGCGCCGGTGTCCGGATCGGTGGCCCGGAACGCGGCCAGGTCGGCCACCCGGGCGCTGCCTCCGGTCGGGCCGGCCTGGACCTCGGTGCCCACCAGCGGGTGCGGTGTCGGCAGCGGCGGCGGGGCGGGCACCCCGCCGGGGAAGGTGATCGGTTCACCGGGGCGGTCGTAGAAGTGTTTCGTGGCGTCCGGGCGCGGTGCCTGCCGGGCGGAGCGGCCGTCGACGCGTCCGGGCAGTCGGATGCCGGCCTCGTCGGCGACGGTGGGCAGCAGGTCGACGTGCTCCCAGTTGCGGTCGTCCACGCGGCCGGTCTGCTGCCGGGGTTCCTTCAGGAACATCGGCACCCAGGCGACCTCGCCGGCGGCGGCCTTGATGGCGTCCATGCCGCGGCCCTGCGCGCCCGGGCGGAAGCTCACCCCGTGGTCGGCGGTGACCACGACGAGGGCCTGGTCGTAGAGGCCGCTGGCGCGCAGCGTCCGCAGTGTCTCGCCGATCAGCCGGTCGGTGTAGCCGAGCTGGGCGAGGTGCCGCTGCCGGGCCAGGTCGACCCAGCCCGCGCCGTCGTTGGGCAGGTCCTCCGGGGCGTCGTAACGGGCGCCGGACGGCAGGTACGCCCACGGTGAGTGCGGCATCAGCAGGTGCAGGAAGTGCAGGGTGGGCCGGGGCTCGGGTTTCAGCCCGGCGAGGAAGCTGGTGAACCGGGCCGGCTGGTTGTCGTCGAGGCTGTCCCAGCGGAACTTCGGGTCGTCCGGCACCGGCTCGGCGGCGTCCAGGCCGGCCTCGGCCCGGGTCTGCTCCCGGTAGGAGTCCTCCGGGTCGACCCGGGCGGGCGTCGGCCCGGCGATCTGGCGAAGCAGCGTGCCGGTCTCGCGGACCAGCACGCCCAGCCCCTGTTCGGGGGTGACCGGCTGTTCGCAGCGGCTGGGTGGGCAGAGCCGGGTGATGCTCTCCTGGGCCTGGACGTCGTAGAGGCCGCCGAAGGCGGTGAAGATGTTGTCGGGGTACTGCGTGTAGTGCGGCGCGACGGCCCGCTCCGGGTAGCGGCCGGTCAGCATGGCGGGCAGCGCGTTGGGGGTCCAGCCGCTGACCCCGGTGGCGTTGCGGTACCAGGTCGAGTCGTCGGCCAACTCGGCGAAGTGCGGGAACCGCTGCGCGTCGATCCGGCCGTCGGCGCCGAGCAGGCTGACCAGCGGCAGCTCGTCGAGGATCAGCATGACCACCGGCGGGTGCACGGCCGCGCCCTGCGCGGTGCCGGCCGCGCCGCCGTCGCCGCGCGGCAGCACCACCGCCGAGGTGGGTGAGACGAGCAGGAACAGCACCACGAAGGCCGCCGGCCCGGCGGCGGCCAGTCGCAGCACCCGGCCCGGCGCCCGCCACCGTCGGTGCGCGGCCGCGCCGGCAGCGCCGGCCAGAGCGGCGACCAGCAGCAGGGGTACGCCCCGAAGCGGCGTCGTGTGCCGGCCCACCTGCACGGCGAGGGCGGCGAGCAGCAGCCCCACCAGCACGGTGTGGGTGAGCGCGCGGGCGGTCCGGCCGGCGAGTCGACTGAGCGCGCCGAGCGCCGCCACGGGCACGGTGGGCACGACCGCCACCAGGGCGACCAGCAGCATGATCTGGCCGGGGTCGGCGCGGTGGAAGAGGAAGAAGTCGGGGCTGCGGCCGAGCACGTCCAGCAGCGGCTGGGTGACGACCAGTCCGACCAGCGCGACCACCTCCAGCAGTCGGCCCAGCTCGCCGCGCCAGCCCTGGTCCCACCGTCCCAGCGCCGACGTCTGCGCGTCCAGGTCCGGCGGCTGCGCGTCCGACGGCAGCGGCTGCGCGTCCGGGTCCGGTAGCTGCGCGTCTGGGGCCGGCTCCGCCGGTGGGGTGGCGGCGGCCGGGTCAGCCACCCATCACCGTCCGGTAGAGCGTGCGGGAGCCCGAGGGCAGTTCCAGCCGTTCGGTGATGCGGCCCCGGGCGGCGAGGAGCCGTTCGAAGGTGTCGCGCCGGTAGTCCGGGAACAGGCCCTCGGGCTTGTTGGCCAGCAGTCGGCGGGCCATCGGGTCCTCCGGGTGGACGAACTCGACCACTACCGCGCCCCCGGGTGCGGTCAGCCCGGCCAGCCAGTCGACGACCTCGGGCAGCGGCACGTTGCGCCCGATCGCCAGGTGGTGCACCAGGGCCAGGGCGAGGACGACGCCCGCCGACGCCCGGTCGGCGAAACCGGCGCGCTCGACGCCCCTCCAGCCGCCGCCGGGCGACGGGTCGGCCAGGTCCACCACCAGCGGCAGGATCCGGCGTTGCCCCTCGGAGCGCAGCGCCCGGTACAACTCGTCGACCACGGCCGGGTCCTGCTCCACGGCGACCACGTAGTCGGCGTGCCCGGCGGCCAACCGGGAGTACCGGCCGTCGTTGGCGCCCAGGTCGAGCACGAGGCGCGGGCGGGTGGCGGCCACCGCGGCGACCACGAACTGTTCCTTGGCGACCCGGTCGGACGCGGAGTAGCCGCAGGTGCTCCGGTAGTCCGTCCAGTGGCTGCCCGACGGGCGGTGCTCCAGCCGGCGCACGAGCTTCTCGATGCCGCGTACGGTGGCCGCCTGTAGTTCGCGGGAGTAGCCGGCGGCCCGCAGTTGGGCGCGGACGTCGCTGGTGCTGGCGGCGGCGTTGCGCTGCTGCATGGCACCGTGCAGGTGCACGTGGGTCAGGACGCCGGGGCGCAGCCGACGGGCCCCGCCGAAGAGCGGACGGAGCTGGTCGGCCTCGATGCCGTCGACCTGGGCGCGCAGCCAGGGCTGGAAGTCCACGCCGAGGTGGGCGGTGAGCAGCAGCGGATAGAGCGCGGTCTGACAGAACTGCCGGTAACCGGCCCACGGTTCGCCGTCGCGGACCGGCTCGAAGGAGCCGATGTCGATGAAGACCGGCTTCGCGCCACGCCACTGGAGGTTGTACGCCGAGCCGTCCTTGGTGGTGAAGCCGTCGGCGAGGGCGGTGCGCAGGATCTCCAGGTGCAGCAGCGCGGCGTCGCGCAGCATGCCGAAGGACCACTCGTACGGGTGGGAGACGAACGGGATGCGCTCGTGGCGCAGCACCGCCGCCCACGGTTTCCCGGCCGCGGCGGGCACGAGGCTCGGCGGGGCGTCCTCGGTGGCGCAGAGCTTGCCGGCGGCGACCAGGGTGGGGAAGAACGGGCTGGCCGCCAGGGTCCGCCAGTGCTCGGCGGCCTGTGCGTCCAGCCCGCGCAGCACCTCGTCTCCGACGTGGAAGACCCGGTTGGCGGGGTCGCGGAAGGAGGCCGGTTCGGGGCGTACCCCGATGGGTGAGGTCGTCATCGTCTCCCCGACCGGTTCAGCGCTGGTCGGTGGGCTGCCGGCGGAACCGGCCGACCAGCCGCCGCCAGTAGAGCTTGGCGGCGACCGCGACGCCGGCCACCCCGCCCACGACGGCCTGCACGATCAGGCTGCCGGATCCCGCGTCCAGGTAGGCCAGATGGTTCACCGACCGCTCCTTCCCCTCGCCCGTCTCGACACCGGCGTCCCGGGCGTGCAGCGGCGAGGCTTTTTCACCCAGAAAGCCGGACTTGTCTGCCACCGTACGCCGCTCATCACCGTCGTATCGGCCACATCCAGCTACTCTCAGCCTCTCTACAGGATGAGATCGGGGATCAGGTCCGCCGGTGGTGCATGCCGAGACGCAGCAGCACGAAGCGCAACACGGTGGCGGCCAGGTTCGCGGCCACCAGCACGGCCAGCTCCACCGACCGGGCGGGTACGGCCACGGCCGTGTGCAGCACCGCCAGCGCGCCGCTGGTCAGCGCCAGGCCGAGCGCGAACGCCAGCAGCCCCTGCGCGTGGTGCCGGCCGGCGTGCCGCCGGCCGGTGATGCCGAACGTCAGCCGCCGGTTCGCGGCCGTGTTCGCCACCGCGGTCACCAGCAACGCCAGCAGGTTCGCCGGCTGCGCGCCGAGCGCGCCCCGGGTGGCGACGAACAGCAGCAGGTACGCCAGCGTGCTGGCCACTCCGACGGCGGCGAACCGGACCAACTGGCGGGGCAGCCCGACCGGCACCCGCGCCGGCGGCGCGGTCAGCGGAGCCCGACCGAGCTGCGCGCGTAGCTCGGCCAGCGGCAGCGCGCCGGTCAGCAGCGCCCGCCCCAGCCGACCAATCCCCCGCAGGTCGGCCATGGCGGTGGTGACGATGTCGACGCGGCTGTCCGGGTCGTCGACCCAGTCCACCGGCACCTCGTGGATGCGCAGCCCGGCCCGCTGGGCGAGCACCAGCAACTCGGTGTCGAAGAACCACCCGGTGTCGCGCACCAGCGGGAGCAGCTCGGCGGCCACATCCGCGCGGATCGCCTTGAACCCGCACTGCGCGTCGGAGAACCGCGCGAACAGCGCCCCGCGCAGCAGCAGGTTGTAGGCCCGCGAGATGATCTCCCGCTTGGCGCCACGGACCACCCGGGAGGTCCGTGCCAGCCGCGTGCCGATGGCCAGGTCCGAGTGGCCGGAGATGAGCGGCGCGACAAGCGGCAACAGCGCCGCCAGGTCGGTGGACAGGTCCACATCCATGTACGCCAGCACCGGCGCGGACGACGCCGACCAGGCGGTGGAGAGCGCCCGGCCCCGCCCCTTGGCGTCCAGGTGCAGCACCTCGACACCGGGCAGCTCACCAGCGAGACCGTGAGCGACCTTCAGGGTGTCGTCCACACTGGCGTTGTCGGCGATGGTGATCTGGAACGGGTACGGGAAGTGCTCGCTCAGGTGCGCGTGCAACCTCCGTACGCACGGCCCGAGGTCGGTCTCCTCGTTGTAGACCGGGATCACCACGTCCAACACCGCCGCACTGGTGCTCGACCGCGTCCGAACGGCGGCACGGGGGCCGCCGAGCGCGCTCACGACGCCGCCTTACCGCTGCTCAGGTCGTAGACGGTGACCCCGTCCACGGTCTGCGCCGAGAAGCTCTCCGCGACCCACGCGGCGATCTCCTGTGAGGCGGAGCTGCCGCCGTTGGCCCGGAAGCCACTGCCACCCACGAAGTAGTGGATCTTTCCGTCGGCGACGTACCGCTGGAACTGCGCCAGCGTCGGCGACGGGTCACTGCCGTTGAACCCGCCGATCGCCATCACCGGATCGCCGGTGGCCAACTGGTAGCCGGAGGCGTTGTTGGAGCCGATGGTGGCCGCCACCCAGGTGTACGACGCGCTGTCGCGCTCCAGCAGCTCGCGCAACGCGGCGCTGGGCTCGCGGGAGTCGAGCAGCCCGCCCATCCCGCCGCCGTCCCCGCGACCCTGCCCACCACCAGGCATCTGACCACCGTTGCGCCCACCGCCCGGGAAACCGGGTGCCTGACCACCGGGGGCCTGACCGCCGGGGGCCTGACCGCCGGGGGCCTGACCACCCGGAGCCTGACCACCGGGCGCACCCGGAGCCTGGCCGCCGGGCGTACCGCCACCGGGGAAGCTCGGCACCTGGCCGCCGTTCTGGTTTTGACCGCCGGGCATCTGACCGCCGTCGGGGCGCTGCATACCGCCCGGCGGTTGCCCGCCGGGGAAGCCGCCGCGACCGAAGCCGCCCGCCACGGACGGGCCGGCGCTCGGGATCGAGCCGGTGTGCGGGGTCGCGGCGGTCTGCGCCGCGTACGCCGCCGGGCCCGCCAGAGCCGCCGCCGCGCCGACGCCCAGCACCACCGGCACCAGCCAGCGGGGCAGCCGGGCAGCCAGCAGGATTCCGGCCGCGCCGGCCAGTCCGACGACCAGCAGGGCGGTACGCAGCCACGGGTACCAGTCGGGGCTGCGGCCGAGCAGCACCCACGCCCACCAGACGGTGACCGCGAGGGTGCCGGCGAGCGTGACCGTGGCGGCCAGGGGACGCCACCGCTGCCACCGCGCCCCGGCCGCCGGTTCGTCGTCGGGCGCGGACAGCGAGCCGGACGACGGCTGCCCGGTCGGGCCCGGCCGATCGTTGCCCGGCGCGGGCAGCGGGTGGCGCTGCCGCCAGAGCAGGGTGACGCCGATGCCGACCAGCGCGCCGACGGCCGGGGCGAGCGCCACGGTGTAGTACGCGTGGAAGATCCCGGACATGAAGCTGAAGATCAGGCCGGTGACCAGCAGCCACCCGCCCCAGAGCAGCAGCCCGGCCCGGGTGCGGTCAGTCCGCCCCGCCCGCCCGGCGACCAGCAGCCCGGCGACCAGCAGGATCAGCGCGGCCGGCAGCAGCCAGGAGATCTGACCGCCGATCTCGCTGTCGAACATCCGCAGCAGGCCGGTCTGACCCGAGAACGGGCCACCACCGCCGCCGCCCATCCGGCCGCCGCCGACGCTGCCCACCTCGTCGCCGGTGATCCGGCCGAGGCCGTTGTAGCCGAGGGTCAGCTCCAGGATGCTGTTGTTCTGCGACCCGCCTATGTAGGGCCGGGCGCTGGCCGGGGTCAGCTCGACGATCGCCACCCACCAGCCGGCGGAGACCACCACCGCGAGGCCGGCCAGCAGCAGTTGCCGGACCCGCCGCCACAGCCCGGTCGGCGCGGCCAGCAGGTACACCCCGGCGAAGACCGGCACGACCAGGAACGCCTGGAGCATCTTGGTCAGGAATCCGAAACCGACCAGCGCGCCGGCCAGCATGATCCACCGGGTGCTGGCCGTCTCCAGCGCGCGGACGGTGGCGTACGCGCCGCCGACCAGCAGCAGGACGAGCAGCGCGTCGGGGTTGTTGAACCGGAACATCAGCGCCGCCACCGGAGTGAGCGCGAGGACGGTGCCGGCGATCAGGCCGGCGACCGGCCCGTACCAGCGCTTCACTGTCGCGTGGAGCACGCCGACGGAGGCGACCCCGCAGAGCGCCTGCGGGATGAGCATCGCCCAACTGTTCAGCCCGAAGACCCGTACCGACAGGGCCATCAGCCACAGCGACGCGGGCGTCTTGTCCACGGTGATCGAATTGGCCGCGTCCGAGGAGCCGTAGAAGAACGCCTTCCAGCTCACCGAGCCGGCCTGCACGGCCGCCGCGTAGAACGAGTTGGCCCAGCCGGAGGCGCTCAGACCCCAGACGTAGAGCAGGCCGGTGGCCAGGAGCAGGATCACCAGCGCGGGCCGCGTCCAGGCCGCGGGACGGCCCTCCCGCGGCGGCGGGGCCTCGTCGGCGCGGGTGGCCGTCGGCGGCGGGCCCGGCTCGGCGGGCGTGGTCGGCATGGTGTCGGATCTGTCCATGCCCACCAGCGTTGAGCGCTGGCCTGGCGTGACCCCGTGCGCCGCCTATGCGCCGGCTGTGGGATTCGGCAGGCGGACGGTGAACACGGTCCGGCCGGGTCGACTCTCGACCGACACGGCGCCGTGGTGGGCCTCCACCACGGCCGCCACGATCGCCAGGCCGAGTCCGGTGCTGCCGTGCTCGCGGGACCGGGAGCTGTCGCCACGGGCGAACCGTTCGAACATCTCCGGTCGCAGCTCCGCCGGCACCCCCGGCCCGTCGTCGGCGACGGTGAGCACGGCGCTGTCCCCCTCGACGGTCAGCGTGGTGGTGACAGTCGTGCCGGGCGGGGTGTGCACGCGGGCGTTGGCCAGCAGGTTCGCCACCACCTGGTGCAGGCGGGCGGCGTCGCCGGGGACGGTGATCTCCACCTCCGGCAGGTCGAGCTGCCAGCGGTGCTCCGGACCGGCCACGTGCGCGTCGCTGACCGCGTCGACCACCAGGACGGACAGGTCGACCGGTCCGACCGCGAGCGGCCGACCGGTGTCGAGTCGGGCCAGCAGCAGCAGGTCGTCGACGAGGGTGGTCATCCGGGTGCTCTCCGACTCGACGCGGCGCAGGGCGTGCGCCACGTCGGCGGGGACCTGGTCGCGGCCACGCCGGGCCACCTCGGCGTACCCCCGGATCGCCGCGAGGGGGGTACGCAGCTCGTGGCTGGCGTCGGCGACGAACTGGCGTACCCGGGTCTCGCTGGCCTGCCGTGCGGCCAGCGCGTCGGCGACGTGGCCGAGCATCCGGTTGAGCGCCGCGCCGACCTGGCCGACCTCGGTGCGCGGGTCGGTGTCGCCGGCCGGGACCCGGACGGCGAGCGCGACCTCGCCGCGGTCCAGCGGCAGCTCGGTGACCCGGGTGGCGGTGGCGGCCACCCGGTTCAGCGGTCGCAGCGCGGCCCGCACGATCAACGCGCCGGCGGCACCGGCGATGAGCAGCCCGACGGCGGCCACTCCGGCCTGCGCGGCGACCATCCACCAGACGGTCTCCTGGACGCCGGAGAGCGGGATGGCGACGACGCGTACCCGGCCGTCGCGGAACTGCCGGGCCACGGCCCGGTAGTCGCCCCGCTCGCCGAGGTCGACGGTGCGCGGCGCGGCGCCGACCGGCAGGTCGGCCAGCACGGCGACCTGGTCGACCGCGACGGCCTGCTCGTTGGGAAAGGGCTGCTCGGTGGAGGGGCTGTTGGTCAGGGCCGACGCGCCCGTCACCCGACCGTCGCTGATCTCGGCGACCACCGAGCCGGGCGGCGAGCCGGGCGGGACGGCCGGTCCTCGCCCCGGGAAGGTGGGGCGGCCGGGGTGGTCGTCCCGCATGGCCGTGGCGGGGACCAGTTGGGCGTCGAGCCGCTCGATCAGGAAGTGCCGCAGCGCGATCGTGGTCAGGCCGCCGATGGCGACGCTGACCAGGGCGAAGAGCGCGAGCAGGGCGAGGACCAGCCGGGTCCGCAGCGACCGGCCGGCCAGCCAGCGGCGGACGGCCCGCAGGGGCCGGCGGTCACTCGGCGGGTTTGAGGACATAGCCCGCGCCGCGCAAGGTGTGGATCATCGGCGGACGCCCGGCGTCGATCTTCTTGCGCAGGTACGAGATGTACAGCTCCACCACGTTGGCCTGACCGCCGAAGTCGTAGTTCCACACCCGGTCGAGGATCTGCGCCTTGCTGAGCACCCGACGCGGGTTGCGCATCAGATAGCGCAGCAGCTCGAACTCGGTGGCGGTGAGGGTGATCAACTGGCCGTCGCGACGGACCTCGTGGCTGTCCTCGTCGAGGCTGAGGTCGCCGACGGTCAGCACCGCCTCCTCCCGGGCGGCGACCGCGAAGCCGGAGCGGCGCAGCAGCGCACGCAGCCGGGCGATCACCTCCTCCAGGCTGAACGGCTTGGTGACGTAGTCGTCGCCGCCCACGGTCAACCCGGCGATGCGTTCCTCGACCGCGTCACGGGCGGTCAGGAAGAGCACCGGGACGGTGGGGGCGTGCTCGCGCAGCCGGCGCAGCACCTGGAAGCCGTCCAGGTCGGGCAGCATCACGTCGAGCACCACGGCGTCCGGCTGGAACTGCCGCGCCGCGCTCAGCGCCGCCATGCCGTTGCCGGCCGTACGCACCTGCCAGCCCTCGTAGCGCAGCGCCATCGACAGCAGATCCGTCAGCGTCGCCTCGTCGTCGACCACCAGCACCCGCACCGGTTCGCCGTCGGGGCGGCGCAACTCGATCCGGGTCGGCGCGACCTGCCCGTCCATGACCATGCCCCCCATCGTGGGCATGTCGCCTGTGGCACGCCCATGCCTCAGCTGTGCGCCAGCTGTGCGGCCGTACCGAGGGTGGGCCGATACCGTCACCGGCGCGTGGTCACTCGGACACCCCGAACGCGTCGGTCCGCACGTACCGCATGCTCCAGCCGCCCAGGCCGTCCGGCCGGTCGCGCTCGTAGAGGTGGTCGGGGCCGGGCTGCGTCGGGCCGGTGCCGTCCGGGTGCCGCATGATCCACCGCTGCGGCGGAGCGCCGCCCGGGTCGGCGGGCAACTGCCGGACCAGGCCGTCCCCGGGCCCGCCGACGAAGCGTACGGTGACCTCACCCATCACGCCGCCCCTTGGTGACCATGCCGGCACGCTGGGTGACGCCGGCCCCTGGCTCGCAAGCTACCGCACCTACCCACGGCCCAGGGCGGGATCGGGCGCCCGCGACTCCGTCGACGGTTTGCCCAGCTCGGACCCCGGGTACCGCAACCGGAGGCACCCGCCGCCGGCGGGACGAGGGTGAGGAGTGGTCGATGCGCACGCTGGACGGGCGGTACCAGCTCGAACAGCGCATCGGGGTGGGCGGGATGTCCGAGGTGTGGCGGGCCCACGACCGCGTGCTGGACCGGCCGGTCGCGGTGAAGCTGATCTCCCCTGGTCCGGACGGCCAGCACGACACGGTGGACCGGATCCGCACCGAGGCCCGCAACGCCGCCCGACTGGTGCACCCGAACGTGGCGAGCGTGCACGACTTCGGCACCTGCTCGACGCTGCCCGGTCACCGGCTGCCCTACATCGTGATGGAGTTGGCCGAGGGTGAGACGCTCGCCGTGCACCTGCGGTCCGGCCCGCTGGACTGGCGCATCTCGGTACGCGTCTGCGCGGAGGTCGCCGCCGCGCTGGCCGCGGCCCACACCAGCGGCATCGTGCACCGCGACGTGAAGCCGGCCAACGTCATGCTCACCCCGGCCGGCGTGAAGGTGCTCGACTTCGGCATCGCCACACCGACCGGCGCGCGGGATCCGATGCCGGACGGGATGGTGGTGGGCACCCCGGCATACCTGGCACCGGAGCAGCTCGACGGTGCGCCGGCCACCCCCGCCGCCGACATGTACGCCCTCGGCGTGCTGCTCTACTACTGCCTCACCAGTCGGCTGCCGTACCGGGCAGGCAGCCCCGTCGAGCTGCTGGGCGCGCGTCGGTCCCGGCCACCGGAGCCGCTGCCCGAGATCGACGGGCTCCCGCCGGAGGTGGCCGAGCTGTGCCGCTCCTGCCTGGCCGACGACCCGGCACGCCGCCCGACCAGCCTGGTCGCCGCGCTGCTGCTGGCCGAGGCCGTGGACGCCCGGGTGTACGTGCCGATGGCGCTGCCCACGCCACGCCGACCCGCTCCGACGTCACCGTGGACCGAGCGGGCCGCCACGGACGCCACCGAGGCGATGTCGCTGGTCGACGGGCCGGGCGAGGGCTGACGGCGCAGGTCCACGGCGTTTCGCCGACCCACGGCCGGGTAGCCGGGCGGTGAGCAACGGGAGGAACGCCATGCCGGATCCGAGTTCCTGGCTGCATGAGGCCACCGCGACCGCCGAGGGCGGCCACGTACGCACCGACGATGGCGGGCTCTCCACCGCGCTGGCCTCGCCACTGGCGGCGCACTGCACCGGGCTGCGGCCGGAGCAGTTGTTGGCCGCCGCCTTCGCGTCCTGCCTGCACCACGCGGCGGTGGAGGCGGCCGGGGAGATCACCGACGAGGCGCACACGGTCCAGGTGCGGGCGGAGGCGAAGCTGGGGCGCGACGACGACGGCCGATACCGGGCTGACGTGCACGCCTCGATCTCGTCCGCCGGCCTGAGCCGGGCGCAACTGGCCGACCTGGTCGAGTACGCCGACCGGCTCTGGCCCTTCTCCAGCGGCGACAACAGTCGGCACCGGCTGACCGTCACCCCGGCGGAGAACGGCCGGCACTGAACCGTTCGGCGTCGCGGCGGGCCGTTCCGCCGAACGGTCGGCGTCTCCGCCGCCCGTTCGGGCCGCCTGGCACCCGGCGAACGGGTGACCAGAACCGGTGGATTCGCGCCGGTACGCCGACGCGCAGCCGTGACCAGCTCGTCCCGGCGAATCGGGAATACCGTTCTCGTCTGATCGGCGATGTTGCGCCGCTTTAATGGCTTGCCGCCCGCTCTGCCCCACGAGATCGGGGCAAATTGTGGCGCATGCCACCGTAGGGGCCGATCGCATCGCGCCGCCGACTCTCTAGCCTCGGCAGGTGCATCCCGACGACCCCTCCGACCAGAAGCTGACCGTCGCGCGCCCGACCACCCGCTCAGGCGACGCCACCTCAACCGAACGGACGATCGGCCGTCACCGGGCCCCCGACCCGCCCCGCCGCGCCCTGCTCGGCTCCACCCCGATCCGGGTCGCCCTGGCCACCGGCGTCACCTGCTGCCTCGGACTCGCCGCCGTCGCCACCGCCCGCGGCGTCGAGGACACCCCCCGCCCCGTGGAGCCGCTGGCCGAGGCGGTCGCCGACCGCGCCGCCATCGCCGACGGACGCGCCTCCCGGTCGCTGGACCGCGACGTCGCCCCGGCGCGGGTCGTCCCCACCCCGACGGCGTCGCCGACGCCCACCCCCACCGCCACCCGCAAGGCGCCCAAGAAGCCCGTCAAGCCCCGCCGACCCCGACCGGTCGCCGGGCTCGACCAGGCGCAGATGGACAACGCGAAAATCATCGTGGACGTCGGGCTGGAGCTGAAGATGCCGCGCCGCGCCCTGGTGGTGGCGCTGGCGACCGCCATGCAGGAGAGCAACCTCTACAACCTGGCCAGCGACGTGCTGCCGGAATCCACGCGCTATCCGCACCAGGGCAGCGGCTCCGACCACGACTCGGTCGGCCTCTTCCAGCAGCGGCCCAGCAGCGGCTGGGGCACGGTGGCTGAGCTGATGCGCCCGTCGTACGCCGCCCGGGCCTTCTACACCGCGCTCAACGAGATCCCGGGCTGGCAGGACATGAGCGTCACCAGCGCTGCCCAGGCCGTGCAGATCTCCGCCTACCCCGACGCGTACGCCCAGCACGAGGACCGCGCCAGCGTCGTCGCGGCGGCACTCACCGCCTGAGCACCGACACGCACGCCTGCCCTCACCGGGTCGCGCGGCCGGTCGGTGGCCCCGCGTCCCGGCCGCCGGCCGCCGCCCGGGTCGCCGGTACGCCCGTGCCCGCCGCAGCGGTCGCGGTGTCGGCGGGCACCGGCTCGACGGTCACCCCGCTGAGGACCTCGTCCACCAGCGCCTCGCGTCGCCGGCGCGCGTACAGGGCCGCCTCGAAGTCGCGCCGGGCCTGCACGGCGTCCGCGTACGCCTGCTCGCGTACCCGTCGAGCCTCCTCGCGGGCCTCGTCCAGCTCGAAACGGGCCTGGGCCAGGATCTCGGCCGCCTCCTGCCGCACGGCGTCACCAGCCCGGCGAGTGGTGCCGGCGTCGTCGAGGTCCAGCCGCTGGAGCAGGCCGCTGAGCCAGGCGGCCTCCTGGCGGATCTCGTCCCACTCCCGGGTCGCGCCGGCGGCACCCTCCGCGCGGGCCGCGAGCCGGGACAACCGGATCCCCAGCTCATCCAGGCAGGAATCCACCTGCCGCTGGTCGTAACCGGTCCTCACGACGGTGAACCTCATGCTGTCGCCCCCCCAGGCATCTGCTGTCACTTCCCCCACCTGGATCCTCGACCGCGAGGGCAGCGGCCGAGGGGGTTCGGGAAAATTGTTCAGCATGCGAGCGGCGGGGGTGGGTTGATCCACTCCACATCGCCGATCTGGGGTATCCCGGTGCCGTGGATACCCCCACGTCGACGATGTGGAGTGGATCATCACCTAAGCGTCCGGTCCGACCCGGCCGAGGCATGTCGATCTGGGCGACATGCCGTGGGTTGACCGGGCGGGTCAGCCGCGCTTGGGCAGCACGACGACCCGGCCGAAGAACTCGTCGATGCGGCGCACCACGTCGTTGAAGTCGTCCAGGTCGATGGGCTTGGTGACGTACGCGTTGGCCTGCAACGTGTAGCTGCCGACGATGTCGGTGTCCGCGTTGGAGGTGGTCAGCACAACGACCGGGATCGTCCGCAGATCCTCGTCCTGCTTGACCGCGCCGAGCACCTGACGCCCGTCCATCCGGGGCATGTTCAGATCCAGCAGGATGACGTCCGGTCGGCGGGCGTCGCTGTGCCGGCCCTCGGCCCGGAGGAACTCCATCGCCTCCTCGCCGTCGCTGACCACGTCGATGACCTTGTCAACGTCGGAGTCGGCCAACGCTTCCTCGATCATCAGCACGTCACCCGGGTCGTCGTCGACGACCAGGATGCGTACCGGCTTCGGGCTGTCGCCCATCACTACCTGCCTCGGGTCGGGCGGAACGGGACCAAAACGTTCAACACGTCGGCGGGGAAATCTAGCCCATCAGGACGCGCTGCGGGAGGCCGGGTCGATGCTGTCGGGCTGGTACCGCAGCACCTCGGCCAGACCCGTGACCCGCAGCACCCGGTCGACCCGGCCGACGGCGCCGGTGAGGCGCAGCCACCCCCCGTCCGCCGCGGCCCGGTTGTCACCTCGGACGAACACGGCCATCCCGGTGGAGTCGCAGAAGGTCAGGTCGGAGAGGTCGAGCACCATCCGGCGCTCACCGGCTGCGGTCAGCCGATCGATCGCCGCGGTCAACTCGGGGGCGGTGCTCATGTCCAGCTCACCGGCGAGCCGCAGGCAGACGCTACCGCCGTCACGCCCGGCGTAGCTGACGCTGAACGTCACCGTGCTCCCCCTCGCTCCACCGCTGGTGGGACGTTTGCAGTGCGGCAAGTATACGCAGAGGAGGGCAGCCCGCCGGACGGCGCGGTGATCAACCGGATTGCCGTCGGACGGGCGGTCAACGCGCGGCTCCGGGGCCGGCGCTGGGCAGCCCGGCGCGGCTCAGGGCCAACGTGTGCGCCGCCCGGGGAAAGTCGCGCAGCACGGTGGCGTAGTGCCCCAGGGTCAGGCCCACCGCGCTGGCGGGCACTCCCCGACTGGCCAGGATCCCCACCAGCCACTGGACGAACTCGGTGAACAGCGAGGCGTCGTCGACGTACAGCGCGGCGGCCAGGGAGTCCACGATGTGCCCCAGGTCGCTCACCGTCGCGTCGAGCTGGGCGGCCGTGTACGACCGTGCCGCCGGCACCCGCTCGCGCAGGTCGGTGAGCGCGCTGTCGATCAGCTCCCCCCGACGGCGGACCAGGCTCGCGTACTCGTCGTCGGCCAGGTGCGCCAACTGTGCCGCCGGGACCCGCCGCAGCGCCCGCTCGTCGCCGATCAACTCGGACGCCGAGGGCGCGTCGGGCGCCCAGGCCGCACCGAGCCGAGCCGCCCACCGGCCGTCCACGCCGAACCCTCGCCCACCGACCACCACCGGCACGTCCGACCGCCGACACGCCTCGATCATCCGATGCGCGTGCGGCAGCCGCATCGGCAGCGCGCAGGCCAGCGCCACCGCCTGCGCGTCGTGCCGGTGCAGATACGACACCAGGTGCGCCGCCGGCACGCTGGCACCCAGGAACGTCACCTGCCAGCCGCGCAGCCGCAGCACCTCGGCCACCAGCCGGGGCGGCAACGCGTGCCACTCGCCGTCCATGCAGGCCACCACGACCCGCCCACCGGTCGGACGGGCGTTGGCGTGCGCGGCCACCGCCGCCACGACCCGCTCGCTGATGTGGGTCGCCGCGTGCTCCTGGGCCACGCTCCACTCGTTGCGCGCCCACCGCTCACCCACCTCGGACTGAGCCGGCGCCACCAGATCGAGTAGCACCCGCTCGGGCGGCAGACCCGCGTCGAGCAGGCCGAGCGCAACGTCGATCGCGGCGTGCTCGTCGGCGTCGGCGAGGCAGCCCAGATAGCCCGGGTAGGCGTCGGTCGGGTCGGTGGTGGCGGCGGGGGCGGTCACGCAGGGCTCTCCCTCTGCTCGTCGGGCCCGGCGGGCTGCTCCTCGGCACCGGCGGGCTGCTCGTCGGGCGTCGGCACCGAGTGCAGGTGCCGTGCGGCGCGCGAACTCGGGCCGACCGCGCGCAGCGCCAGGACCGCGATGTCGTCGTGGTCGCCGTGCGCCAACCAGTCACAGGTGACCTGCTCGACGCGCTCGGCCAGGGCGGGCGCCGGCATCCGCTGGCACCCGGTCACGGCGGCGGTCAGCCGCTCCGTGCCGAACTGCTCGTCGCCTCGCCGGCCACCACGGGCCTCGGTCACCCCGTCGCTGTAGAGCAGGCACGTCTCGCCCGGCGCCAGCCGGACGGTCACCTCACCGACACGGGGATCGGGCACCACCCCGATCAACATGCCGCGCAGTGGCACCGACTCGACCTCGCCGGAGCCGCGCAGCACCAGCGGCGGCAGGTGCCCACCCCCCGCCATGGTGAGGGTGATGCTCCCGTCGCGCTGCGGACGCGCCACCCCCAGCACGATGGTGGCGAAACGGCCCTGGCCGTGGGCCTGGGTCGTCTCCAGCAGCGCGTCGTTGAGCAGCCGCAACAGCCGCCCCGGATGCGACTCCACCCGGTGCAGCGCCTGCAGGCACTGACGGAGCTGACCGGTGAAGACGGCCGCCTCGACACCCTTGCCGGACACGTCGCCGAGGAAGAACACCGAACCGCCGTCGGCGAGCCGGTGCGAACCATAGAAGTCGCCGCCGATGCGCAGCCCCGCCTGCGCCGGCCGGTAGGCGGTGCCCCACTGCACGCCGGCCGTCTCGGCTGGCTCCACGGGCAGCAGGCTGGCCTGCAGGGTGTCGGCCACCTCCGCCTGGTCGCGGTAGAGCAGCGCGGTGGTCAACGCCGCGCCGGAACGGGCCGCGAACGCGCGCAGCAGGTGGACATCGTCCTCGTCATACCAACGGCTGGCTCGGCGGGCGACCAGCAGCACCCCCGCCGGGGCGTCCCGGCCGGGCACCGGAACGACCCGGGCAGCGCTGGCCACACCCGCCAGACCGGGCAACCATCCGGCGTCGACGGCCTGCTCCACCAACCAGTCGACGGCGTGCGGCTCGACCCCGGTCAACCCGTCGGCGATGGCGGTCGGCAGGTCACTCTCGGCCAACACACCGCTGTCGACCATCGGCGCCTCGTCGTCGGCCCGGGAGGCCCGCCACCAGCGGGCTCGCCCGGCGCGCGGCGCCAACACCAGCACGGACACCTCGGCCAGGGTCGGCACGGCGAGTCGTACGACCGCGGCGGCGGCCCGATCGGGGTGCAGCGGATTGCCCAGTTTGTCGCCCACCACCGCCAGGAAGGCAGAGCGGGCACGCTCGGCGAGCAGGGCGTCGGCGCGGCTGACGCTCTCGGTGACGTCCTCGACGTACCAGCAGCACCGGCCGGCGGACAGTGGCACCTGTCGGGCGCTGAGCCGGCGACCGCGATGGTGGAAGCCCTCCGCGCCCTGCTCACCCAGACCGGGTATGGCGGCCGAGGCGAGCGGCTCGCCGGGCGTCACCTCGGGCAGCAGTCGTTCGGCGACCGGGCTGACATGACGTACGACACCATCGGCGTCGCAGACGACCAGGCCCTCGCGGAAGTGCTCGACGACCTCGGACCAGGCCGGTGTGCCCTGATCGCGGTCGGGGGCCAGCGCCGGCAGCGCGGCGGTGGACCAGGACTGGGCGTCGGCGGACCACGCCTGCGGCCGTGTGGTGCTCGGCGTGGAGATCCGTCCGTCGCCCGGGTCCCAGTCCCTGACGTCGGATGCAGTCACCAGCTGAGCCTCACTCCTTGTCGTCCACCCGAACCCGTCCCGGAACCGGCGTCTGTGGTCAAATCTGTTCGGCCAACCCTACGCCGATCCGCCACCTGCGGCACCTCACGGCAGCTCGCGGGCCTCCGGTCGCGTACCGGGCGGGGCCGGTCGACCGTTGTTACGATCCCCTTCAACCGGCCGGGCCGGAGGCATCCGGAAGGGCGTGATCGTGCTATCCCCAGGGCTGCGACCCGACGCGACACCACTGCGCGTGTTCGTCGACCAGAGCGACCCCGACGTTTCCCTGATCCGGGTCGGCGGTGAGTTGGCGTACGCGACCGCCGCGCCGCTGCGCGTCGAGGTCGACCGGGTGCTCGCCGACGCGCCGCACACCGTCGTACTGGACTTCGCCGACCTGCACTTCATCGACAGCACCGGGCTCGCCGTGATCGTGCACGCCTGGCGGGCGGGGCAGCAGGCAGGCAGGCACGACGCTGCGACTGCGGGCGGTCCCCCGCTTCCTGGCGGTCATCCTGGACATCACCGGCGTGGCCGGGCTGCTCGGTCGGCCCCTGCGGGCGACCCCCCGGACCGTGACAGCTGCCCGGCCTGCTCCGGGATGCTCACTCGACCACCACGAGCGACCCGCCGCCACCGCGTGAGGTCGGGGTCGACGAGCCCGTCGGGGAGGGACCGTCCCCGCCCACGGCGACCGCGCGCCGGGCAGGGTCGCCGCCCCGGGTTGGCGTTCCGCACAAGGGCTGAGACCATGGTGGAATGTCCCACCAGCTGTTGACCATTGAGGTGACCCGGCTCGACGGCGGGCACATCCGGTTGCGGCTGAGTGGCGAGCTCGACTACGACACCGCTCCCGAGCTGGTCACCGCGGTGGCCGAGCTGCCGGGCGAGGGCCACCAGCAGTTGACCATCGACCTGACCGGGGTCAGCCTCTGCGACTCCTCCGGGCTCAGTGCCCTGCTGATGGCACACCGCGCCGCCGGGTCGGTACGACTGACCGGGGTCAGTGCGCAGGTCCAGCAGATGCTAGACCGCACCGGTCTCACCGAGCTGCTCGCCGTGCAGACCAGCGCCGCCGACGGGGACAACCTCCGCGCCATCGGCTGACAGCCACGCGTCAAGGGCTATGCGGCCACGCCGCGCCAGCGACAACGCGACGCGACGGATCGCGACGCGCCACGCGCGGGATAGCGACGCGCGACGACCACCACAGCACGCGCGAGACTGCCGCGCGTGGCACTGCCGCGTCACGTCGCGGAGACTGCCGCGCGTGGCACTGCCGCGTCACGTCGCGGAGACTGCCGCGCGTGGCACTGCCGCGTCACGTCGCTCCGGCTGGCGACGACGAGCGGGAAAAGGGGGGTGGCCCCCGACCCTGGGACCTGGGGTCGGGGGCCGGAGGAAGGTCTAGGGCGCGGTCACCGGCTGGAGCCGGGGGCCGCTGTCGCGAAGCTCGCCGGTGGGCGGGGGTTCGACGTCCTCGGGTTGTCCCGAATCGGGCGTGTGATACAGATAGCGGACGAACTCCCCACCCATCTCGTTGTCGTCCCCACCGGGCCACTGGCCGATGCAGTCCATGCCGACCACTTCCCGGCCGGTGCCGTCGGCCTCCTCCAGCAGCGCCCACAGGCTCACCGGATAGCAGCGGGTGGCGTCGGGCGTGAGCTGCCAGCGGGCGTACCAGCCGGGTCGGGCGGGGACGATCTCGACGATCCGTTTCATGACGACCTTCCTTCCGCGTGCCTCGGAAGAACTGCGGTCCTGAGCTGATCCTGGCGGACGCGTGGGTGAGCACCCCTCACCCGCGCCGGATGAAGCCCGGCCGCGCCCGGTCCTACCCGGCCGGCGGCGTCCGTTTCGGCTCCCGGGGCGGCGGGAAGGCGACGGGCGCAGGATCGATCCCCAGCGGAAGGGGTGTCACATGCGCAAGCAGATGGAGGGCGACAACCAACGCCGCCGGGCACTGGCCCGGCAGGCCCGCGAGCAGGGCAGCCAGCCCAGTCAGTTCGGCGCCAGCCTGAGCGCCTCCAAGCAGCTCACCAGCCTTGACCAGGGTAAGCGAGCCGGCCCACAGCCGGCCGGACGGCACAAGTCGGACAGCACGCGCGGTGGACCGGCTCCGCCGCCCGTCGGTACCCCGGACAATCCACGTCCGCAACCGCCCCCAGGGTCCGGTGCGGCCGAGGTGACCAGTCTGGGCTACCACGACCTGGTCGACGACGTCCGGCGTCGGGCCGGCGTCGACTTCAAGACGGCCAAGGTGGGTGCCGAGGCGACCGTCCTGGTCCTGGCCTTCGCCCTGGGCGCCGCCGAACGGCAGCGGCTGCTCGCGGCGGTGCCGAACTCACTGCACGACGTCGTACCCGTCGACGGCATCGAGCGGCACCAGGACCTGCCCGGCTTCCTGGCCGAGGTGGGCCGGATCAGCGGGCGTACGCCCGAGCAGGCCCGCTATCAGGCGGAGGCGACGCTCGCCGCGCTCGCCGACCACGACGGCGACCTGGTCGAGTCGCTGCACGTACCCGATGGCCTGCGGGAACTGCTGAACGCGCCGGCTGCCGGCGGCGGCATCGTCGGCGCCTCCACGACCACGCCCACGCTGGACGACGCCCAACTGCGGGCGGCGCTGGACAACCTGCCCTACTGGGCGGGCGACAGCGACGGCCTGTACCGCGTGGTCGCGCTGCCGCCGGACAACCTGGACCGGGTGCTCGACCGGCTCGACCGACTGCGCCGGGAGACCGGGCGCGGCCCGAGCATCGGACGCCCCGGCGGCACGGCAGCCGTGCTGACCGTGCGTACCACCCAGGCCGGCGGGGTGACCGCCCTCGACGTGGACCTCGCCCACTCGATCGACGACGCGATCGACGAGGTGGGCGCCGGGATGGCCGGCGGTTGACCGGTAGCACCGGCGCACGCGGGCCGGCGGACGCGGGGTACGCCCCGCGCCGCCGGCCCGTCGGCCGTGTCCGGGGGTGGCTCGGTTAGCGTGCCGGACATGAATCGCGCTGCCGACCGGTTGGAGTTGGTCGCCGATCCGGTCCGCCGGACCGGACGTACGCTGCTCTCCGCCGGTGTCGAGCAGTCGTACGTGGACGTCGAGGATCCACTGCACCTGCATTTCGAGTACGTCCGGCGGATCGCCTCGGCGGTGGAGCTGGCCGCCCCGGCGGGCGTCCCGCTGGACGTGCTGCACCTCGGCGGCGGGGCGTTGACCCTGCCACGCTGGCTGGCCGCCACCCGGCCGGGCTCCCGACAGCGGGTCGTCGAACGCGACCGGGCGGTCGTCGACCTGGTCGCCCGGGAGCTGCCACCGCTGCCCGAGGAGGTGCGGGTGGAGGTCGCCGACGCCCGGGACGCGCTCACCGACACCCCGGCCGGCAGCTGCGACCTGGTGATCGCCGACATCTACCGGGCGGCTCAGATGCCCCGACACGTACGCACCGTGGAGTTCGCGGCCAAGGTGGCCCGGACCCTGCGCCCCGACGGCCTGTACCTGGTCAACGTCACCGACCTGCCGCCGCTGGTCGGCACCCGGGTCCAGGTGGCGACGCTGCGGGCGGTCTTCGGGGACGTCTGCGTGTTCGGCGACCGGCGGATGCTGCGCGGGCGGCGCTACGGCAACCTGGTGCTCGCCGCGACGGCCCGACCAGGCGGGTTACCGGTCGGCCGGCTGGCCGTCGCCGCCCTGCGCGACCCGGGTGCCCGGTGGGCTGCTGCACGCCGCCGCGCTCGACACGTTCGTCGCCGGCGCCCAGCCCCGCACCGACGACACCGCCGGCTGACCGCCGCACGCCACCCCGGCGCAGACAGGCGCCCGTGACCCGCCGCACGCCACCCCGGCGCCGACGCAACCGCCACCCGGCACCGGGCGAAGCGGCAGCTCGACCCGGAAGGGCCGGTCCCGGCCGGGATGCCGGGTTTCCGACGCCGAGCGCGGGGAAGGCGCGACGGGTGAGCAACGCCGACGATCGGGCGACCGCCCGCCGCGCCCTGATCGTGATCGGCCTGGTGCTGGCGACCGCACTCGCGCTGGCCTTCGTGTACGCGACCCACCGGGTGCTGATCTGGATCGTGGTGGCCGCCTTCTTCGCGATCGCGCTCAAACCGGCCGTGGACCGGCTGCAGAGCCGCTTCGTCCGGCGGCGAGCGGTCGCCACGCTGCTGGTGTTCCTCGCCGCGTTCGTGGTCCTGGCCGTCGTGGCCACGGTCATCCTGGTGCCGCTGCTGGACGACCTGGCCCGGTTCGCCGATCGGGCGCCGGAGATGCTGCGCGACGCCCGCGCCGGGCGCGGCCCACTGGGGCACCTGCTGGAACGCACCGGCGCCCGACGCTTCCTCGCCGACCACTCCGGGGAGCTGCGTGACGTCGGCACCGGGCTGCGGCAACCGGCTGTGGTCGTGCTGCGCGGCATCGTGGAGACGGTCGCGGGGCTGGTCACGGTCGTCGTGTTGGCGTACCTCATGGTGTTGGAAGCGCCACGGATCACCGCCAGCGTGCTCGCGGCGGCCGGGGACGGTCAGCGTGCGCGGTTACGCCGCGTGGGCCGGCAGGTGTCGCGGACCGTTACCGGTTACCTCACCGGCAACCTGTTGATCAGTGTGATCTGTGGGGCGTTGACCTTCGTGGTGCTGACCCTCACCGGGGTGCCGTTCGCCGGTGTCATCGCCCTGCTGGTGGCGGTGACCGACCTGATACCGCTGGTCGGCGCGACGCTCGGCGCGGTGATCGCCATCGGTGCCGGTTTCCTGCACTCCCCCACCGCCGGGGTGATCGTGATCGTCTTCTTCGTCGTCTACCAGCAGGTGGAGAACCATCTGCTCCAGCCGCTCATCCTGTCCCGCGCGGTCCGGCTCAACCCGCTGACCGTGCTGGTCAGCGTGCTGCTCGCGGTGCAGTTGGCCGGGCTGCTCGGCGCGTTGCTGGCCATCCCGGCGGCCGGCATCGTGCAGACCCTGCTGCGCGAGTACGGCCCGAGCCGGTTCCGCCCCGCTCCCCCCGCCGATCCGGCCGAGCCCAGCGAGCCGGCTGATTCCGCCGAGCCCTCCAAGGAGCCACGACGCGGACCGGCCGGTCCGGCCCCGCAGGGCTGAGACCGGCCGGGTCGTCGAGTCCGGCTCAGCGGCTGCGGGCCGCGACCTCGGGCGAGGTGCTCTCCAACGGCACCGCGTTCGCCGGGACCAGACCCAGCTGGACCGCCGGCCGGGTCAACGCGGCGTCCAACGCCCAGTCGGCCCCGACGCGCGTGCGGTTTCCCGGCATCGCCATCAGGTGGTACGCCCGGGTGACCGCCTTCGCCGGCAACCCCGCCAACGGCACCTGCAACGGGTTCGCCGCCGCGTCCTTGCCACCCAGGTCGACCACCCAACCCAGGTCGTGGTGCTTGTACGGCTTACGCCGGCCGAAGCCGTACGACGCGGCAATGTTGTGCGCCGCGAGCTTGCCCTGCCGCTGGGCGTGCTGGGCGGTCATCGTGCAGATCTCCCCCGGCCGGGCCAGGTCGGGCACGGCGGAGGCGTCGCCGCAGGCGTACACCTCGGGGTAGCCGGGGACGTTGAGGAACTCGTCGACCACCAGCCGGCCCCTCTCGGTGCGCAGGCCCAGCTCGCTGACGAACGGGTCGGGGCGCACCCCCACACACCAGACCAACGAGCAGGTGGGCACGTACTCGCCGTCGGTGAGCTTCACCCCGTCGGCGGTCGCCTCGGCCACCGAGGTGCCCATCCGGACGTCCACGCCACGCCGGTCGAGCACCCGGTGGGCGGTCTGCGACATCCGCTTGTCCAACTCGGGCAGCACCCGGGGCGCGACGTCGAGCAGCATCCACCGGGGGCGGACGGTGAGCCGGGGTCGCTGGGCGTGCAGCCGGTCGGTGAACAACTGCCCGTGCGCGGCGACCTCGGTGCCGGTGTAACCCGCGCCGACCACCACGAAGGTGGCCCTGGCCTGCTGCTCTGCCGGGTCCTCGGCCTGCTCGGCCAGCTCGATCTGTCGGACGACGTGATCGTGCAGGTACACGGCCTCGGGCAGGCCGCGGAAGCCGTGCGCGTACTCGGTGACACCCGGGATGGGCAGCAGCTTGTTGACGCTGCCCACGGCGAGAACCAGGCGGTCGTACGCCAGCCGGTTCTTGTCGCCCTCGGCCTGGGTGAAGCCGACCCAGCGGTTCTGCAGGTCGACGTGGTCCGCCTCGCCGATGACCACCCGGACGCCCTTGAGCGTCCCGGTCAGCGGCACCGCGATCCGCTTGGGCTCGACCACCCCGGCGGCCACCTCCGGCAGCAGCGGCAGGTAGAGGAAGTAGTCGGTGGAGTTCAGCACCACGATCTCGGCCCGGTCCCGGGCGATCCGGCTCAACGTCTTCGCCGCGTGGTAACCGGCGAACCCGGCCCCCACGATCACCACACGAGGTTTCGTCATTGCGGGCCGTTTCCCGTCGGAGCCCCGGACAAACGTGCAACCCGCACCCTGGAGGCGGGTGGGGTCGATGGGACGCGGGCGGGTGGAGTTCAGGGAATTCACAAGATCACCGTGCTCGCCGGTTGCACGGCCGGCCCACCGGCGGCGTCAGCGCCCTCGTCGGCCAGCCCTTCCGCGTCCACTCCCGCTGTCCCCACGCTGTCCGGCCAGTACGCGACGTGGAAGGCGGGACTCTCCACGCCGGTACCTGCGGCCCACCCGGGACGCGCCCTCGGTGAGCCTGGACTTCAAGCCGTACACCATCGACACGGTGACCGTCGACGGCCGGAAGGCCAAAGGCGCGGTGACCCGCGAGAAGCTGGTGGTAGACACCCCGGTCCGCGCGGACGTCCCGATCACGCTGGTCGTCGCCTACCACGGCAAGCCGTCGACGACCCCGATGCCGTCCAAGCGGGGTGACGCCCACCCGCTCGGGCTGACCGTGGACAGCGCCGGCGGCGTCTGGACGATGCAGGAGCCGTTCGGGGCCTTCACCTGGTACCCGGCCAACGACCACCCCTCCGACGAGGCCCTCTACGACATCGCCGTGACGGCGCCGAAGGGCTGGACGGGCGTCGCCAGCGGCACCCCGGTCGGGCAGAGCGGCAACACGTTCCGCTACCGCAGCACCGCGCCCGTGGCGTCGTACGCGACGACGCTCGCCGTCGGCAGGTACAAGAAGCTGACCGCCACCGGGCCGGGCGGTGTCCCGGTCACCACCTGGTACCGGGCCGAGGACGCGCGGTACCTGTCGACGCTCAAGCGGTCACCGCAGCTCCTGAGGTGGCTCGAGGAGCGGTTCGGCACGTACCCGTTCGACTCCGCCGGCCTCGTCATGGTCGAGTCGGGCTCGGCGATGGAGACCCAGCAGATGGTCACCCTCGGTGAGGCCCACCTGATGCGCGGCGACCAGATGTTCGACCTCACCACCCTGCACGAGTACGCCCACCAGTGGTTCGGCGACGCCGTCACGCTCACCGACTGGCGCGACATGTGGCTCAACGAAGGCTGGGCGCTGTACGCGCAGAAGCTCTACGAGAAGGACAAGTACGGGCTCAACACCGCCGAACTGATCCAGTCCAATCGGCAACGCGACGGGGGACTGCGCAAGGAGTACGGCCCGCCGAGCAAGCCGGACGCCGCCGAGTTCGGTGCCACGAACGTCTACACCTGCGCCGCCGGGATGCTCCGCCAACTGCACCAGGCCCTGGGCGACAAGCGCTTCTTCGACCTGGCGCGCGGTTGGGCGAAGGAGAACACGCACACCCAGCAGACCCGGGCGTCGTTCACCGCGTACGTCAACGCCAAGACCGGCCACGACTTCACCGCGCTGATCGACGCGTGGCTGGACTCGCCCACCACGCCCCCGGAGACCGGCCCGCTCCCCCAGTGATCCCGTAGCACCGGCTGCCAAGATCCGCGCAACGTCGGGGAAAGTGCTGCCTCACCCGCTCGTGAGGCAGCACTTTCCCCGATCTTGCGCGGATCTTGGGGGGCGTTACGCCTTGGGGGCGGCGCGGGCGGGCCGACGATCAGGCGGGGGTCGGCGCGGTGATCGCCCACCGCTCGTGGTCGCGCCACGCGCCGTCGATGAACAGGTAGTCCGGGGAGAAACCCTCCAGCCGGAAACCCAGCTTGCGGGCCACCCGCCGCGACGGCTCGTTGTCCGGCTGGATATTGGCCTCCAACCGGTGCAACCCGCCCGCGGTGAACGCGTGGTCGATCACCAGCGCGACGCCCGCCGAGGCGTGCCCGGTCCCGCTGTACGGCTGGAACGCCGCGTACCCCAGGTAGCCGCCGCGCAGCGCGCCCAGCACGATGCCGCTGATGGTGGCGTAGCCCGCGATGTCGCCATTGGCCCGGTCACAGATCAGGTAACCGGAGCCGTCCCGGCGGCGGATCTTGCGTAGGTACCGGTCGTACTCCTCGGGGCTGCTCGGCGCGACAAGCCACGGGTGGTGCAGGTCCCGACTACGCCGCGCGGCCGCCACGAACTCGTCGACGTCGGTGGGCCGGGGCCGCCGGATCGCGACAGGACCACCGGTACGCAGGTATCTCACGGCGGACCACTCTGACCGACCAGCACGCCCGTTGTCCAACCGCCCTCGGCGCACCCGGTCACGATCGCGTCGACCCGCCACCTGTTCGCAACCGCGTGCTCGATCGCGACCGCCTGCTTGCATGATCCCGCTCGTCTGCATCCTTGATCGTGCTCGATCAAGGATGCAGTGGTATCCGGCTGCTTGGGTGACCACTACATCCTTGATCGAGCACGATCATGCGGGGCGCGGGCGCGATCATGCGGGCACGGCGCACAGGCACGCGCGCACGGGCATGGGGCGCACGGCGCGGGCGTGGCACACGGCGCGTGGGCGTCGCGTGCGGGGCTGGCTGGCGTGTTACCGGGGTGTCAGCACGCAGAACTCGGTGCCGTCGGGGTCGGCCATCGTCACCCGGCCGGCCGCATCCTGGCTCGTGCTGATTCGCGTTGCGCCGAGGGACAGCAGGCGGTCGATCTCCGCCTGCTGATCACCGTCGGGGGTGAGGTCGTAACGCACCCGGTCCCGGCCGCCGTTCGGCGCCAGCGGTGGACCACCCCAGGTGATCTTCGGGCCACCGCGCGACGACTGGATCGCGGTCTCCTGGTCCTGGTCCCAGACCAAGGGCCACCCGAGCGCCTCGCTCCAGAAGTACCCGACGGCCTGTGTCCCATCGCAGGACACCGCGCCGACGAACCCGCAACCGGCGAGGAAGTTGTTGCCCGCCTCGACGACGCAGAACTCGTTGCCCTCGGGGTCGGCGAGCACCACATGGCCCTCTTCCGGGCGCTGGCCGACGTCGATGTGTCGCGCGCCGAGTGCCAACGCTCTGGCCACCGTCTCCTGCTGGGCCTCAGCGGATGCGCTCGTCAGATCGAAATGCATCCGATTCTGGACGACCTTCGGCTCGGACGTCGGAACAAATCGGAGTCGGAACCCGATGTCGTCATCGGGCAGGACCAGGACGCCGTCACGTGGATCGTCGACCATCTCCCGACCGAGGAGCGCGGACCAGAACTGTGCGACCCGAACGGGTTGGCTCGCGTCGAAGCACACCGCGAAGAATTGGCTGGTCATCGCACTACCCATCTCCGATCCGCTGACCGAGGGACTCCACCCCGAGGCGCCCGGTCTGCTCTTGGAGCGAAAGCCTAGGGGTGAGACGCATCTCCCGCAGCCGAGTATTCGGCGGCGGGCCGCCGGCCAGGAGGACTGGCCGGCGGCCCGGCCAGGCAAGCTGCCGGCCCGGCAGTCGGGAGCCACCAGCCAGGCAAGGCCACCAGCCAGGCAGGGCCACCGCGGCCGTACGGTCATGACACCGGCAAGGCGACTCTTCGTCCCATGCCGAACTCTGGTGCCGCCTCGTCGGTGACCATGGCGAACGCGCCGGTCGGCACCCCGTCGAGAGTCGCGACCCGGGACGCGGCGGCCAGCAGGCCGGCCTCGTCCGCACCGCTGATGAAGAAGATGTACGCGTCACCGTGTTCCTCGCCGTCGTCGTACACCTCGACCGCGCCCTCGTCCTCCAACTCGACGAGGAAATCCTCAACCCGGTCGATCCAGGGGTACGCGTAGGCGCCTGGCGCACCGTCCGGAGCCGCTGTCAGTGGAATGTGGATCTCGACGATGCCGGTCATGCCGCCATGATCTGCCAAACCCGCTGACGGCGTTGCCCTCGGACTGTCGGTCCGGGCCCCTAGCATCGGCCTGACAGTCAACGGGGAGGGCACGATGGCCGAGGACGACTACGCGACGTTCGTCGACAGGGACCTGCGGGGTGCGAGATTCAACAGGTCGACGTTGGCCGGGGCGGTGATGCGCGGCGTCGACGTACGAGGGCTCGACATCGACGCACCGTGGCTGGCTGACGGCGCACTCCTGGTCAACGGTGTCGATGTCGTGCCCCTCGTGGAGGCTGAGCTGAACCGGCGGTTCCCGGGGCGCGAGTTGAAGCAGGCGACGCAACCAGCCGCCCTACGCACGGCGTGGGCGGCGATCGAGCAGGCCTGGGCGGCGGCGACCGACCGGGTCACGTCCATGCCCGAGAGCGCTGTCCACGTGTCGATCGACGGCGAGTGGTCGTTCGCGCAGACGCTGCGGCACCTCGCCTTCGCCACCGACGCCTGGCTGGGCAGGGCGATCCTGCGCCTGCCGCAGCCGTTCCACCCGCTCGGCCAGCCACACGTCGAGTACGAAACCGACGGCTTCGACACGTCGGTGTTCGTCGCCGAGCAGCCAGCCTTCGCCGAGGTCCTCCAGTTGCGCGGCGAGCGGCAGGCCATGGTGCGGGACTTCCTCGCCACCGTCACGCCCGACCTGCTCGCCGAGCCTCGGCCCACCCCATGGTCACCCGACCATCAGGAACCGGTCCTGCACTGCCTTCACGTGATCTTCGACGAGGAGTGGGAGCATCTCCGCTTCGCGGTGCGTGACATCGACAAGCAGAGCGACGAGCCGATCTCCGCCCATCCGTGATCGACAGTGACGGCAACCGATCGGCCGATCGGATGGCCGGGGAGGGCTGATCGGCTGTTTCCATGTGCGGTGGGCGCTGCGCGACGCCTACAACTGAGGCATGGCCAACGAGGTGACTGTCCCCCTGCTCCCGTGCGCGTCCATCGACGACATCGTGTCGTTCTACGAGGTTCTCGGCTTCGGCACGACGTACAAGCAGCGCAAACCCAACCCGTATGTGGCATTGCAGCGAGAGGACCTGAATCTGCACTTCTTCGAGATCGCCGGGTTCGACCCGGAGCAGTCCTACGGCTCGTGCCTCGTCCTCACCTCGGACCTCGAGGGACTGCACCGGTCGTTCGCCGCCGGCATGCGCGCCGCCTACGGCAAGGTGCTGATCTCCGGTACGCCTCGGATGACCCGGCCCCGGGCTCGCAAGAACCAGGACGGGTTGGGTGGGTTCAGCGTCATCGACCCGGGCGGCAACTGGATCCGCGTCGTTCACAACGCCGCCGCCGCTCCCCTGCCAGCGACGGCGCCTGCCGGCCGACTGGCCAAGGCCCTGTCGAACGCGGTCGTGCAGGCCGATTCCAGGGGTGACATCCGACAGGCCGTGCGGATCCTCGACAGCGCATTGGCCCGCCCGGAGGCCGACGACGACCCGGTGGCGCAGGTGGAGGCCCTGGCCTACCGCGCCGAGTTGGCGATGGTGCTGCACGACCAGGAGACCGCAGCCGAGATGCTGGCCCGCGTCGACCGTGTCGTGCTGACCGGGGATGAGGCCGAGCGGGCGGCACCCGCGTTCGAGAACGCCGCCGACATCGCCGCCGCGCTGCGATGACCCCCAGCCGCCGCGCTGTCACAGGTCGACCCCCGCCGGTGTCTCAATGCCGAGACCACCGACGAGGAGGAGCCATGACCGGCGACACCAGGATTCCCCCGGCCGAGATCACCGGCCTCTACGGCGCCGTCCTGAAGAGGTTCAGCAGGAAGATGCTCGGCCGGGTGCCGGACGGGCTCGGCGTGATGTGGCACAACCGGCCGGTACTGAAGTTCAACCTCGGCCTCGGTCGCCGAGCCAGCAAGTGGAACGAGTGCGACAAGAACCTGAAGTCGTACGCCCACATGGCGGTGGCATCGCTGATCGGCTGTTCGTTCTGCCTGGACCTGGGCTACTTCCAGGCGCACAACGAGGGCCTCAACATCACCAAGGCCCGCGAGGTGCCACGCTGGCGCGAGTCGGACGTCTTCACGCCGCTGGAGCGCGACGTCCTGGAGTACGCCGAGGCGATGACGCAGACGCCGCCGACCGTCACCGACGAATTGTCCGCCCGGTTACTCACACAGCTCGGGGCGCCGGCGCTGGTGGAGCTGACCGCGTGGGTGGCCCTGACCAACCAGTTCGCGCGATTCAACGTCGCGTTCGGCATTGAGGCCGAGGGGCTCGCCGCGTCGTGTGGTCTGGCGCCGCTGGCGCAGCCGAGCGGCACAGCCGCGCGGGCGTAGCCGACGGACGCTTCGCCCGCACCGCTCGACGTTCACGCCGGGCGCGGCTGCTCCATCGGCATCGGGACCTGGAGGAAGGTGGTGCCGCGCATGTCCAGCCAGGCCCGGTCGGGCCCTCGGACCAGCCGCAGCATCACCTCCTCGCAGGACGGGCAGCGGGCGACCAGGCCCGGGGCGTTGGAGAAGACGTGCAGGCTGGCCATCGAGCCGGTCATCCCGCAGTTCTCGCAGCGGCCCGTCGTGGTGCTCAGGTCGACGGTGAACAGCTCGCGCAGCGGGCCGTCGAGCATGTTGCCGTCCAGGTACGACATCTCGGTCATCGGGTCTCCTCGACGATGCGGCGGGGCGGGAAAAGGGGCGGTCAACCGGTCGGGCCGAAGCGTTCGGTCTTGACCCGCCGCGCCGGGTGGCCCAACCCCACCAGCAGGTCGGCCACGGTCTCCACGAACCCGGTCGGGCCGCAGACGTAGGTGAGCGGTTCCAGATCCGGCGGCCAGCCGTGGGTGTTGACGTCGGCCAACCCGATCCGGTGTGGTTCGCCGCGCCATCCCTCGGGCGCTTCGCGGGTGTAGACGTACGCCACGTCGAGCCCGAAGTCGTCGCGGGCCCGGCGGCGCAGTTCGTCGCCGTAGATCAGATCCCCGGGTGTACGCACCGAGTACAGCAGCCGGAACGGCACCTTGCTGCCCGCCGCCCGCCGGGCGCGGATCATCGCCATCAACGGCACCACACCGGAGCCGCCGCCGAGCAACTGCACCGGCGCGGTCTCCTCCGGCCGCCAGATGAACCAGCCGCCGAGCGGTCCGCGCACCTCCACCGGGTCGCCCGTCCCAAAGACATCGATGAGGTACGGCGACACCTCGCCGTCGGGCACCCGCTGCACAGTCACCTCGATGCGCGGCCCGCCGGGGCCGTCCACCGGCGGCCCGGCGATCGAGTACGACCGGGCGGCCTGGTAGCCGTCCGGCGCGGTCAGCCGCAGGTCGACGTGCTGCCCGGGCAGGTGCCCCGGCCAGTCCGGCACCTCCAGCACCAGGGTCTGCGCGGTCCGCGTCTCCACCCGGCGCTCCACCAGCCGGCCGACCTGCCACCGGTTCGGCGCCGGGCGTTCGGTGCCCGTCGCGACCGCGCGCTCAGTCACCCTGGTACCGCTGTTCGCGCCAGGGGTCGCCGTAGTCGTGGTAGCCGGCGGTCTCCCAGAAGCCCGGCTGGTCCATGGTCTTGAGTCGGATGCCGCGCACCCACTTGGCGGACTTCCAGAAGTACAGGTGTGGCACCAGCAGCCGCGCCGGCCCGCCGTGCTCGGGTGGCAGCGGCGCGCCGTCGAAGGTGTGCGCCACCCAGGCCCGGCCGCCGCGCAGGTCGTCCAGCGGCAGGTTGGTGGTGTAGCCGCCGTACGAGTGTGCCAGCGCGAAGTGCGCGCCAGTGTCCACACCGTCGAGCAGGGTGTCCAGTGAGACGCCCTGCCAGGTGGTGCCGAGCTTCGACCAGCGGGTGACGCAGTGGATGTCCACCGTCGGCGTCTCCTGCGGCAGCGCCATCAACTCCTGCCACGACCACCGGCGCTCGGTGCCGTTCTCGGCGGAGATGACGAACTCCCAGGTGTCCAGTGACACCCGGGGCGTCGGGCCGGCGGAGAGCACCGGGAAGTCCTCGGTCAGGTACTGCCCAGGTGGCAGGGTCGGCTCCTGTGATCGGGGCCGACCCTGGAAGCCCGGTGAGACGATTCCCATTGCACAGTCGTACCACCCGCGTTGGCCGGGGCGGGAGCTTTCCCGCGTACCCCCTCGTCGCCCCGGCGTGCCGGGGTCAGTGCCGCTCGGAGACGACCTCGCGCCGGTCGGGTTGTTGGCCCCGGGTGGCGCGCAGGCTGGTCAGGGTGACCACCACCAACACACCGATGATCACGCCGAGCGAGGCCAGGGTGGGGATCTCCGGAACGCCGTCCCAGATGCCGTGCGCCCAGTGCAGGCCCAGCTTGAGACCGATGAACGCCAGGATGATCGCCAGGCCGTAGCTGAGGTGGACGAGCCGGCTCAACGCGGCGTGCAGGACGAAGTAGAGCGCCCGCAGGCCGAGCAGGGCGAAGGCGTTGGTGGCGAAGACCAGGTACGGGTCCTCGGTGATGCCGTAGACCGCCGGCACCGAGTCGACTGCGAAGACGATGTCGGTGGCCAGCACCGCCACCACCACCAGGGCGAATGGGGTGAGGGCCCGCCGCGCGCCCTGCCGGACGGTCATCTTGGTGCCGTGGTACTCCTTGACCACCGGCATGATCTTGCGCAGCAGCCTCACCGAGCGCATCTTGTTGATGTCGACTTCCTGCTGGTGCCCGGAGAGGGCGTCACGCAGCAGCTTCGCGGCGGTGGCGATGAGGATGATCGCGAAGAGCAGGAACGCGAAGTCGAGGGTCTGCAGCGCCGCCGCGCCCAGGGCGATGAAGACACCCCGCAGGACCAGCGCACCGGCGATGCCGTAGAGCAGCACCCGCTGGGCGAGCACGGACGGCACCGCGAACGCGGCCAGCAGCAACATGAAGACGAAGAGGTTGTCGACCGAGAGGGACTTCTCGACCAGGTAACCGGTCAGGTACTCCACGCCCTGCTGGGAGCCGTAGCGGGCCCAGACCCAGCCGCCGAACGCGAGCGGCAGCGCGATGTAGAACGCCGACCAGCCGATCGCCTCCCGCATGGACACCTCGTGCGGGCGGCGGGTCACCAGGAAGTCCAGGACGAGCAGCACCAGTACGCCGACGATCGTCACCGCCCAGAGGGTGGGCGTGCCCACCGACGACAGCGAACTCGCGGCGGACAGGGGTGACAATTCGGTCATGAGGTCTCCTCGAACACCGTGTCATGTTCGAGGTCTCCTTCACCCATCGGAGATGGGCAACCACCCGAGGCACGCCGGGCGCGCCGTACTGACCGGTATGGTTCGTAGGAAGTACTCCCCTCGCGCCACCAGGTTAGGCCAGCCTGAATCGTCGCGCCAAGCGGGACACCGATGGTTGCCCTGACCAACCGCTGTACATACATGGTCGCGGGGTCATTCTCAGGCGCGGCGCAACGTCGCGCCCGGGGCCATCGCCTGCTCAACGAGGTCGCGATAGTCACGGGGAAGCTGCGTCGCCACGTCGTCGAACTCTCCTCCGGTGATCGCCTCGCGCAGCGTGGTGAAAACCGCCCGGACGGCATCGCGGGCGGCTGGCTCCCGCACATCCGCACGCAACGCCACCCGGGCGACGAACTCGGCCGCCCCGAACCGGTCAGCCTGCTCGGTGTTCGGGCTCGGCTTCACCACCACCTGCAACGGCTTCGGCAACTGCGCGGCCAGATCCAGCACCTCGCCGCCGGTCAGCCGCTCGGCGAACGTCTCCAGCACCGCACGGGTCAGCTCGACCGCCTGCTCGGACGACGTCCGGGTGCGCTGGGAAACCTGGTCGATGAAGGTGTCGTAGTTCATCGCGTACCCCCTCGGGCTTGTCGACGGCGCGCCTGCGGGTACCCGCGGCGGCGCGATGGAAACGGCACCGGATTTTCCTTCGCCGACCCGGCGTGAGCGGGTGTCGGGCGGGTAACCGCCGCCGGTCGTGACCACATCGATGCCCCGAGGAGCCGCTGCCATGGCGAGCTACGCCGACGTCCTGCAGTACCTGTCGAGCCTGGACTACCCGGCCGAGAAGGACGACGTGGTCCGCGAGGCCGAGCGGGAGGGCGCACCGCCAGACGTGTTGAAGGCGCTGCGCGCCCTACCGCCGGCGGTGGACTACGCCAACGGCAACGAGGTGGCCCGTTCGGCCGGCATCGACGCCGCACCCGAGGTGGGCCCGGCACAGCGGGCCGCACAGGCCCGGGACAAGACGCACAACCGGGTGTCGCAACATCTGCGCGGCATCTGACCCGGCGGTGACAGATCCGGCCGGGCCGCGCGGATGACCGGCAGACATCCGCTGTCCCGCAGCCCGGACGGACACACCCCGGCCTCGGTGCAGCTCGTCGTGGTGGCCGTCGTCGGGATCGTCGCCGGCGGCGTCTTCGCCGTCGCGCTGTCGCCGTCGCTCGCCCCGCTGGCCGGCTGGGATGCCGCCGCGCTCAGCTGGTTGGTGGTGGTGTGGCGCAAGATCTGGCCGCTGGACGCCACCCGGACCGCCCGGCTCGCCGTCTACGAGGATCCCAACCGGGCCATCCGCGACGTGGTCCTGCTGATCGCCTGCCTGGCCAGTCTGCTCGCCGTGGGACTGGTCGTGGCCAGCGCGCACGCGGCGCCACCCGGCCTGGTCCGCGACCTGTACGGCGGGTTGGGCGTGCTCAGCGTGCTGCTCTCTTGGCTGGTCGTGCACACCGTGTTCGCCGCCCGCTACGCCCGGATCTACTACACCGGCCCGGACGGCGGGGTGAACTTCAACCAGGCCGAACCGCCCCGCTACTCGGACTTCGCGTACGTGGCGTTCACCATTGGGACGACGTTCCAGGTCTCCGACACCAACCTCACCAGCAACGAGATGCGTCGGACCGTGCTGCGGCACTCGATGCTGTCGTACCTGTTCGGCGCGTTCATCATCGCCGTCACGGTTAACCTGCTGGCCGGCCTGGCCCGGTGAGGATGCGGGGCGCTCGACCGAGCCCGCGTCACCGCGGGTCGGGAGCGCCGGGACAGGCGGGCGCCCCGAGGCCACGAACCGCGACCAGGGGCGCCACGCAAACCTGCCCAGGCGGTGAATCGCGCCCGAACCGGTTCGCGTCCACCCGGCGGTGGAGGCCTGCTCGAACCGAGCGGCCAGCACTGCCGGGTCCAACCATACGACAGACCATCCTCCGTACGGTCAGTTTTCGCCGAACTGTGGGCCAACGCACGTCAGGGACGGCCGGTCACCTCCGCGTACCGGTGCTCCAGATCAACCCGGGCCAGCGCCCCCACCAGCCACGCGAGCCGCTCCGACTCGCCGCTCGCCAGGCCGGCCAGGTCGTCCGTCGACCGGCCCAACCCGAGCCGGCGGGCCGCCGCCAAGGCCCGTCGGTCGGCCACCGGAGCCACCTCCCGCCACAACGCCTGCGCCTCGCGCAGAAACAAGTCGACCACCTGGTCGTCCACGCCGGGCAACTCCGCCAGGAGACGCCGCTCCCGGGTCGGGTCGTGGTGCGCGAGAGCACGCAACCGGCGCAGGTCACCCCTGTACCGGTCGACGACCGTGCGGGCCAGGTCACCGAGCACGTCGGCCAGCGCGTCGACGTCGCCACGCTGACCGCTGTCGCGCAGCACCCGCACCCGGTCCTCGTGCAGTGAACGGGCCAGCCGGGCCGCGCTGTCCCACCCCTCGTCGCGCAACGCCCGCGCGCCGTCCACCGCCCGACGGAAGTCACCACGCCGGGCCAGCAGCACCGCCAGGTAGAGCACCTGGAACAGGCTCGCCGGGTTGTTGGTGACCCGGAAGCCGTACTGCTCGGCGAAGCCCCGCCCACTGCCGGCGAGCCGGCGGGCCAGGCGCTTCCGGTCCTCCACGGGTGTGATCAGAGTGGTCGCCATGCCGGCGACTACCCGCGCCGTCGTCGGTCACACGCCGCGCCGCGGGCGCACGCCGTCGTCAGTCGCGCGCCGTCGTCAGTCGCACGCCGTCGTCAGTCGCACGCCGTTGTCCGGCGCCGGGCGTTTCGGCGTTCGGGCGTCGGGCCGTTGTCCGGTGCCGGGCGTCGGGCGTCCGGCCGGGTCAGCCGTGCAGGCTGCCGGTGCGGTCGCGGGCCTTGAGTCGGGTGGTGGGCAGGGCGGGCGCCGGCAGCGGCGGCGCCGGATCGTCGGCCACCACGCCGAAGCGCTGGTCCCCGGCCATCCAGGCCTCCCGAGCGGCGGCGACCTCCTCGTGCGAGCGGCCCACGAAGTTCCACCACATCACCAGCGGCTCCTCGAACGGCGCACCGCCCAGCAGCAGCAACCGCGCCCCCGACCCGCCGCGAACGGTCAGCTCCGCACGGCCCGTACCCAGGTAGAGCAGCGCCCCCGGCTCGAACCCGACCCCGGCCGCCTCGGCGGACCCGGACATCGCCAGCACGGCGTACTCGAAATCGGGCCGCAACGACAGCGTCGTCGGCGCCGTACCGCTCAGCTCCAGTTGCACGCCCACCAGCGGGGTGTGCACCACGGCCGGGGACTGCCGCCCGTCGAAGTCGCCGACCAGCAGGGTGAAGTCCACCTCGCCGTCGCGCCAGCGCGGCAGGTCCGCGTGGTGGGCGAAATCCGCGGCACCCGCCCGCGCCGGATCCGGCAGCGCCACCCACAACTGCACGCCGTGCATGACCGGCGGGTGCGTGACCGGCGACCGCTCGGAATGGGAGATGCCGTGCCCGGAGGTCATCACATTCAGCTGACCCGGCCGGATCGGCTGGACGTTACCGAGGCTGTCCCGGTGGATGATCTCGCCGTCGAGCAGCCAGGTCACCGTCTGCAGGCCGGTGTGCGGGTGCGGCGGCACCTCCATGCCGGGCCGCTGCTCCACGTCGTCCGGGCCGAAATGATCCACGAAACACCAGGCGCCGACCATCCGGCGGGGACGCTGCGGCAACAGCCGACGGACCGTCGTGTAACGGCCCAGCGGCACGTCGTGGCCAGGCAGCAACACACTGCCCGGATCGACGTCGGCCACGCCAGGCGGTCGGGTCTCTGCCAGCATCGATTCAGTACGCTCCACCGCCCGACTGTACGCTCCCACCTGACGCGCTTCCCCCGTCAACCGCGAGCCCGGACGGTCACCGCGCGGCGTTCACCGTGACGATGTTGGCGCCCGCCACCAGGTCCAGGAAGAGCCGCTCCGTCGACCGGTCCCACCCCGGCGTACTCAACAACGCTCCAGCGGCCACCCCGGCCCAGCGCTCGTCGAACACCGCGACGGAACCGGCACCTACTCTCGCCCGTACCCGCACCGGCGGCCCACCCGGCACCCGGACGTCGAGCTGACTGGTCCCACCGGTCAACCGCACGGTCATCGTGCCGCCGCGCACCGGCGGCAGGATGAGCTCGCTGCGAGCCGACCCGCCCTCGAGTTCCACGCCCAGCAGCCGGGCCCGGGCCAGATCCAGCACCTGCTCGCTCACCCCACCGACGAGGTGCAGACGCCAGGCGACCCGCTCGTTGAGCAGTACCCGCGCGGCCCGCTCCCCGGACGCGCCGCTATCCGCCAGGCCCAGCCGGACGGTCTCACCCTGCACCGCCGGCCGCACGGCGACACTCGACCCGGCCGGGCTGCTGATCCGGTAGAGGTCGTCACCCAGGTCAGCCACGCGCAGATCGAAAGAGGCCAGGCCGTCCACGAGCACGAAGGTTGCCTCCGTACGCCCCGCCACCGGCGCCGTCACCGCCTGCTCGGCAACCGCCGACGCGCCCTCGCCGCCCGGCCGAGTGCCGTCGGGGCGAGTGCCGTCGTTCTGGCCGCCGTCGTTCTGTCTGCCGTCGTTCTGTCTGCCGTCGTTCTGTCTGCCGTCGTTCTGGCTGCTGTCGGGCGTGCTGGAGTAGGTCATGCCGAGGTGATACGGATCAGCGATGATCACGACCACGGCGGCGGCCCCCAGGACCAGCACGACGGTCGTGGCCGCCAACAGCAGGCGAGCACCGACGGACCACCTCTGCCGCCGCCCGCCCTCACCCGGCGGCTCCGGATCCGACTCCACCTGACGGTCTGTTCCGTTCCCCACTGCGGTCATGTCTGCGTCCCTCCGCCGGTCCCCGGCAGTGGATACGTACCCACCGGCAGATCGGATCACTCCGCGCCGACCATGCCACTCCCCTCTGTCGCCGGCCGCCGCCTATCGGACAAGGTCGTTGGCCGACAGTCACTCGCCGCGCGACCGGCGCTCGGGTGACCGGACCCCAATCTCCGGGGCCAGGTGTTCCGCTGCCGGCACCAATGACGTCGGGGCTCCCGGTCAGCCGTTGGGCACACAGACAGCGCCGCCCCTGACCGGGTGGGTCGGGGGCGGCGCTGGTGTCGGTGTGCAGGTCGCCTCTCGGCGAGTGGCGCGACGCGGCTCCAGCCTGACGGTATTCCGCGACGGCGATATTAGGTGAGGCCCGGGGACACTGAGTCACACCGACACCGGTCACAACCAGCCAGCGCCCCACCTTGTTCCCCACCCCGCCTACCGCACCGTGCTGCTGCCCCTCATCGCCCAAGCCCCGCGTCGCCGCGTCGCCGCGTCGCCACGTCGCCACGTCGCCACGTCGCCACGTCGCCACGAGAGGCAAGGCCATCCACCTACCTCGCACCAGCCAGCGACGCGTCGCGCGCCAACCCGACCCACACCAAGCCGACGCCCTGGCCTCCAGACCCCGGACATGCCGCTGGCCGGCACCCCGTGGTGGGGGTGCCGGCCAGCGGTCGGTGTCATACGGGGGTCAGCTGTTCCAGTACTGGCCGACCAGATCAGCGGCCTGCTGCTCCCACTGGGCGTAGGCGTCCGGGTACGCCGAGACCTGCACGGTCTGCGCGGCGTCGGTCAACGGCATGTCCTGCCAACCATCAACCTGCTTGAGGCCCTTGAGGAAGGCGGTGGTGGAGTAGTCGGGGTCGGTGATCTGCTCCGGCGTACCCCAACCACTGGACGGGCGCTGCTGGAACAGGCCCAGCGAGTCGTGGTCGTTACGGTCACCGAGGTGGCCCAGGTTCTCCAGCTTCGACTCCTGCAGGCTCGTCGCGATCGAGATCACCGCGGCGCGCTCGGGCAGGCCGGCCTTCTTCGTCGCGGCGATGATCGCCTTCACGTTCGAGGTCTGCTCATCGTTCAGGGGAATCCGGGACTGCTCGCCCTGCGGCTTGACCGACTGCACGGCCACGGCGACAGGCTTGGCATCCACAGCCGGCGCGGCGGCGTGGGCGGCGATCGGACCGGCGAACACACCACCGGCGAACGCGAGACCAGCAACAGACAGCACACTCTTACGAATAATCGTGTTCATGAGGGTTAGCTCCTTCGGGGGTAAGGACACCCACCCACCAGGGGACGGTGGCGCGGGTGTGAGCACCTCGTCCGGCGCTGCACATACAAGGGGGAAAGTCTTGGGGTTCGGCGGCCTACGGGCGGGGGCTCGTGGCGCCGGGTCCATGTGTAACGACCGGCGGGCCGGGGTCATTCCGGGGGCGGCCCATCCACACGTCGAACCTCGATCGTGGGGGATGCAACGACCCGAGGGCCGAAGTCATTCCGGGGCCCGTCGAGCCAGTGCGGTCGGTCGTGGGGGTTGTAACGACCGGGCCGGGCCTGGCATTCCAACCCCGGGTGGGGGGCGGGCCGGCGGCCGGTGGTACTGCGATCGTCAGGATATGTAACCCGTCCGGGGCCGCCACCATTCCGGCCCCAGGATGCCGCCGGTCACACCCAGAAACCACCCACGAGCGACATTTCACCCAGGCTGGCATGGCTCGACCGACCAGACCGGCCGCTCGGAGATGATCCACTCGACATCGCCGATATCGGGGTATCAACGGCACTGGGATCCGCGATATCGGCGATGTCGAGTCGATCAACCCACCTTGCCGCCGCTGGCCGCCCCGGAGTCTCCATGAACCGCACAAAAGCCCCAAATGACCCGGGGCGGCCCGTACCCGTCGCCCATCCGGGCACGGGTTAGGCGGTTAGGCGGGAGCGGACCTTTGTGGCGCAGTTGTCCAGCACCGTCTGCGCGTCCAGGCCCAGGCTCTCGATGGCCACCAGGGCCGTGAAGGCGACGTCGGCCAGCTCCGCCGCCACGTCCTCGCGGGTGTGGGTGACGCCCTTGCGAGGGTTCTGCCCGAGAAGGCCGATCCAGGCGGCCGACGCCTCGCCCGCCTCCTCGGTCAGTTTGAGGATGCGACACGTCAGTTCCGTCTGACCGGTGCCGTTCGCCGCGTCCAACCATCTGCGCGAGGCGCGCGCCGCATCCCAGATCGACTCGTTCACGTCGACCAGTCAACCCGACCGCCCCCGCGGCCCTCGCGACCGGGCCGGTCCCTGATCGGGCGGTCAGTAGCGCCATTGACAGTGATCGAAGGCGGTTCTAGGTTCAGGGCGCTACCGGCCGGTAGGCAACCGTCCCGCCTGGTCGCCCCCGGGCGACATCCGTCCGATGGGGAGCATCGATGCTGTCCGTACCCGTTCGCACCCTGCGCCGTCTGCTCGCGGCCACCGCGGCGCTGACCCTGGCGGTCGGTCTCGCTGGCGCCGCGCCGGCCAGCGCCGCCGACCGCGACCCCCGGGGCGGCCAGCCGCTGCCGGGCTACACGGTCGAGAATCCTCCGCTGGCGCCGCTGGTGGTGGCCGGCAAACCGACGACGGTACGCCAGGGCGTGCACCGTCATGCCGCGTACATCATCGAGGTTCCCGCCCGGTGGAACGGTGACCTGGTGCTGTGGGCGCACGGCTACCGGGGCCAGGGCACGGTGCTGTCGCCGGAGCCGCCGAGCTACGACCTGCGTCAGCGGGTGCTGGCGCAGGGGTACGCGTGGGCGTCGTCGTCGTACGACCGCAACGGCTTCGACATCCGCTCCGGTGTGCTGAGCACGAAGGCTCTCGCCGACCACTTCGGACGGACGGTGCGCAAACCGCACCGCACCTACCTCGCCGGGGTGTCGATGGGCGGGTACGTCATCGGTCGCTCGCTGGAGCAGTACCCCGGCTTCTACGACGGCGGGCTGCCGATGTGCGGGGTGCTCGGCGACCAGACGCTGCTCGACTTCTTCCTCGACTACAACCTGGTCGCGCAGGCTCTCGCCGGGGTGCCGGCCTATCCCACGCCGGCCGACTACCTGACCAACGCCGTGCCCCGCATCCAGGTGGCGCTCGGCCTGGCGGGGCTCACCCCCACCGGGCCGGACACCACCAGTGAGCGGGGCAAGCAGTTGCGGGCCATCACGGTGAACCGCTCGGGCGGGCCACGCCCCGGCGCTGATGCCGCCTTCGCGGTCTGGAAGGACTTCCTCTTCTCGATCTCGGTGACCGAGGGCGGCACCTCCCCCGCCCAGCGGCCCGGTCAGATCTCCACCAACCTGCTGACCCGCTACAGCCCGAACAGTCCCGTCGACGTCAACTCGGCGGTGCGGCGGGTCGCCCCGGAGAACGTCGTGCAGCGGCTCCTGCCGACGTTGACCGAGGTGCCGCGGATCGCCGGCCGCCCGACCGCGCCGGTGGTCAGCCTGCACGGCCTGGGTGACCTGTTCGTGCCGTTCAGCATGGAGCAGGCGTACGCCACCGATGTGGCGCGGCACGGTCGCAGCCGGCTGGTGGTGCAGCGTGCCATCCGGACCACGCAGCACTGCGAGTTCAGCCCGGCCGAGGCCGGCGCCGCGTGGGACGACCTGGTGTCCTGGGTACGCACCGGCAAGCGACCGGCCGGCGACACGGTGGTCGACCCGGCGGTGGTGGCCCGCGCCGACTACGGCTGCCGGTTCAGTGACCGGGCTGCGTACGCCGCCGGTGTCGGCACCCGCCGCCTCTACCCCGCCTGCTGAGCGGTACGCGGACACGACGACGCCGGCCGGCCCCCGTATCGGGGCCGGCCGGCGTGTGCGTGCGGTGTGTTACGAGAGCTGCTGGACGAGGTCCGCCGCCTGCTCCTCCCACTGCGCGTACGCGTACGGGTAGGCGGAGACCTGGACGGTCTGCGCCGCGGTGGTCAGCGGCAGGTCCTGCCAGCCGCCCACGTTCTTCAGGGCGGTGAAGAACGCCGTGGCGGAGTACTCCGGGTCGGTGATCTGCTCGGGCGTGCCCCAACCCGACGACGGGCGCTGCTGGAACAGGCCCTGCGAGTCGTGGTCGTTGTACGCGCCGAGGTGGCCGAGGTTGTACAGCTTCGACTCCTGCAACGAGGTGGCGATGCCGATCACCGCGCCCCGGTCGCCGACGCCGGTCTTGTTGGCCACGTCGATGATCGCCCGCGCGTTGTCGATCTGCGCGTCGTCGAGCGGGACGCGCGACTGTGCGCCCTCGACGCCGTGCGGGATCAACTCGTCGCGGCTGGGCTTGCCGGCTGGCGGCTTGCTGGTCGGGGAGCCGGTGGTCAGCCCCGACTCGACGGGCTGGTCGTCCTGGCGCGCCGACGTGGCGGCCTTGCCGGTGGCGAGGTCGATGGCGGCGACCGCACCCTCGTGCGGCCCGGAGGTGACCGGGGCGGCGACGGCGGTCGGCCCGAATGCGAGGCCGCCCAGTGCGGCCACGCCGAGAACACTCAGCGCGGTCTTGCGGTACGAGTCCTTAGCGATGGCCGGGAGCCATCGAGTGAAGTCGGCCTTCACGATGGTTGCCCTTTCGATCGTGCGGAGCGCTCCGGGGTGAACACTCCTCGGGAGATGACCGCGGGACGGGTTTTAGCTCCGGCGGTACGGGGGACACAACCAGGCTGACCTGTCGGTCATTCCGGATATGCCGAGCCTGGGACGAGGTGCGGTCCCGGTCACCTCCGGGAATCGGACAGTCGACTCAGCCGCGCCCTCGGGTCGACGAGTTTCGCGGGCGGACGGGCGTGACCCACACCAGGCCGGCGATCTGGGGTGTCCCGGCATTCCGATGCCCCCATGTCGGGGATATGGAGTGGATCACGCCCGGCCCGTCGAGCCGGAACTGGACAATCGGCGGCAATCTGCCCTCAGGTGGCAGCTGGTGTGCCGTACCGGACGAGGACGTGCCAGAGCTGCTTGAGGTGCTGCAGGGTTTCCACGGCCGATCCCCGGTCCGCCCAGCGGGCCGGCTCGGTGACCACCGACACCGCGCCCCGACCGATCAGGGCGGCGTCCACCGGATCGCCCGGCCGGGCGAACTCCCGGTGCAGACGCTCCGCCAGCACCGGGATCGCTGGGCCGCGGAAATCCGGGTCGACCCGGTCGACGGCCAGCGTGAAGCCGGGGTGCCACCGCAGCGGGAGGCCGTAGCGCCGAGCGAGCGACACCAGCGTCGCGCCGGTCTCGGTGCCGGCGAAGGACGGGTCGGCCACCAGTTCCTCGACGTCCTGGGCCAGGTCGAGGACGCCGTGGATCTGGGCCTCCACGTAGTCGTCCAGCGCGCGACCGACGGTGGGCGCGGTGCTCGGCCCGTCGAGCAGTGTCCGGACCAGCGCCGCGACGTCCGTGCCGGTGCGGCCCAGGCACTCACCGGTGGCGGCGGTGCCGGTCACGAGCCCGGCGAGCACCGCCTCGAAGGCATCGGCGGTGCCCGCCGTACGCGGGCCAAGGTGGCTGTCGCCGAGGCAGAAGGTCGCCCGGGTCAGCACCGCCGGGCGTAGCCGCAGGTGGCAGGAGCCGAAGCGGGGGCAGGCGCCGTCCGCGTGGTCGAGCAGGTTGAGGCCGCCGTAGGTGGGCCGCTGCTCCGGGGTCACCCCGGGCCGGTGGTACGCGCCGTCGAACATCCGCCGCTCCCAGCGGTCCCGATCACCGCCGGGGTACGCGGTGAGCCCGCCGTTGGAGATCCCGGTGACGAACTGGCTGCGGTACACCCCGTCCTCGGCCAGTGCGGTGGCGACGGCCCGCCCGTCGGCGCACAGCCGATCCGGATGGAAGTTGACGGTGAGCCGGCCAACGGAGTCGACCGCGGCGAGCAGCCGCTGCGGCCCGTGCCCGATGCCGGCGGCGGCGAGATCCCGGGCGAGGGCGGCCAGCGCGGCGGGGCGCTCGGCGCCAGCGGTGCCGCGGACGTACGCCAGCGCCGCGGCCTGCGCCACGGTGAGCGTCCCGGCGGTGGGCCCGGCCGACTCAGTCGTCGTCACGTCCGGTCCCGAAGCCGTCCAGCCCGGCGCGCTCCTCCGGCGTACGCAGTTCCTCGAAGACGGTGATCTGCAGGTCGGCGGGCGCGTCGAGGCGGGAGTTCAGCGACTGCCACGGGGTGAGCGTGGGCGGCGCGATCTCGTTCGCCCCGGCGGCGACCAGTCGGGCGGTGGTCGTTCTGGCGTCGTCCACCTCGAAGGCCACCCGGATGCGGGGCGCGACCTGCCGGCCCACCTCGACCTCGTCGATCATGCGCTTCTGCGCCGGATTGGCGATCTCCAGCGTGGCCCGGCCGGCGTCCAGGATCACCACGCGGGCGTCCCCGTCGCCGCTGAACGCCGCCTCCTCCGGCAGGCCGAGCGCGTCCCGGAAGAACGCGACAGCGGCCTCGTGGTCCTCTGCCTCCACCACGAGGCGAAGCTGACGGACGACGGGCGTGGGCTGTTCGGCGGTCATGACCGCAGATCGTAACGTCGGTCAGCGGCGGTAGATTCGGGCAGTCCGGAAGGGGACGAGGATGGCCGACACAGACGACACGTACGCGCTGCGCCCGGTCGGCCGGGTCGTGTCACCGTTGACCGACGCGGCGAGCGCGCCCCGGCAGGGCGACGAGGGCGCGCCAGCAGCGTGGCTGGTCTTCGACCCACAGGTCGAGCGGGCCGTACGCGACCTGTCGGTCGGCGCGGAGCTGCTGGTGCTGACCTGGTTGGACCGCGCCCGGCGCGACGTGCTGGCGGTGCACCCGCGCGGCGACGAGACCCGACCGGAGACCGGCGTGTTCAGCACCCGCTCCCCGCACCGTCCCAACCCGATCGGCCTGCACCGCGTACGGGTGCTGGCCGTGGACGGGCTGCGCCTGCGGGTCGCCGACCTGGAGGCTCTGGACGGCACACCTGTGCTGGACGTCAAGCCGGTGTTGGGCGCGGCCGACGAGCGTTGAACCGCCGGACAGCCGGCGGCTCGCCGACCGGCCCACCCACCGGGCCGACGAACCAGCGATCTCAGTGGCCTCGGGCGATCCACTCCTGTAGGTGGGGTGTCTCCGCGCCGATGGTGGTGTCGTCGCCGTGCCCGGTGTGCACGATCGTCTCCGCCGGCAGGGTGAGCAGGCGGGTGCGGATCGACTGGACGATGGTGTCGAAGTCGCTGTAGGAGCGACCGGTGGCACCCGGCCCGCCGGCGAAGAGCGTGTCGCCGGTGAACACCGCACCCAGGTCCGGGGCGTGGAAGCTGCACGCGCCGGGGCTGTGCCCGGGGGTGTGCAGCACCCGCAGCGTGGTGCCGGCCACCTCGATGTCCTGCCCGTCGTGCAGTTCGCCGTGCGGCGGCAGGTGGGGGTGGACCAGGTCCCAGAGGACCCGGTCGGCGGCATGCAGCAGCACCGGAGCGCCGGTGGCCTCGGCCAGCTCGGGCGCCACCCGGACGTGGTCGTCGTGGGCGTGGGTGGCGAGGATCGCCCGGACCCGCCGGTCGCCGACCAGCGCGAGGATCGCCGGCACGTCGTGTGGCGCGTCGAGGATCACGCACTCGCTGTCGTCGCCGATGACCCAGACGTTGTTGTCGACGTCGAACGTCTGCCCGTCGAGGGAGAACGTGCCGGCGGTGATCGCGTGGTCGACCCGGGCGGTCATCAGAACACCACCACCGAACGGAGCACATCGCCGTGGTGCATCCGCTCGAACGCGTTCTCGACCTGGTCGAGCGCGATTTCCTCGGTGACGAAGGCGTCCAGGTCGAGGCGGCCCTGCAGGTACAGCTCGGTGAGCATCGGGAAGTCGCGGCTGGGCAGGCAGTCGCCGTACCAGCTGGACTTGAGGGCACCACCGCGCCCGAAGACGTCCAGCAGCGGCAGCTCGATCTGCATCTGCGGGGTCGGCACGCCGACCAGCACGACGGTGCCGGCCAGGTCCCGGGCGTAGAAGGCCTGCTTCCACGTCTCCGGACGGCCCACCGCGTCGATCACCACGTCGGCGCCGAACCCGCCGGTGGCGGCGCGGATCGCCTCGGTCGGGTCGGTCTCGGAGGCGTTCACGGTGTGCGTGGCGCCGAACTTGCGGGCCCAGTCCAGCTTGCGGGTGTCGGTGTCCACCGCGATGATCGTCGTCGCGCCGGCCAGCGCCGCGCCGGCCACCGCCGCGTCGCCGACGCCGCCGCAGCCGATCACCGCGACCGAGTCGCCCCGGGTGACGTTGCCGGTGTTCATGGCCGCGCCCAGCCCGGCCATCACCCCGCAGCCGAGCAGGCCCACCGCGGCGGGTCGGGCGGCCGGGTCGACCTTCGTGCACTGGCCGGCATGCACCAGCGTCTTCTCGGCGAACGCGCCGATGCCCAGCGCCGGGGCCAGTTCGGTGCCGTCGGTGAGGGTCATCCGCTGCGTGGCGTTGTGGGTGTTGAAGCAGTACCACGGCCGGCCCCGGCGACAGGCCCGGCAGTCCCCGCAGACCGCCCGCCAGTTGAGCACCACGAAGTCACCCGGAGCGACGTCGGTGACGCCCTCCCCCACCTGCTCGACGATGCCGGCGGCCTCGTGGCCGAGCAGGAACGGGTACTCGTCGTTGATGCCGCCCTCGCGGTAATGCAGGTCGGTGTGACAGACCCCGCAGGACTGGATCCGGACGATCGCCTCACCGGGGCCCGGATCGGGCACCACGATCGTGGTGACCTCGACCGGTGCTCCCTTGCTGCGGGAGATGACTCCCCGGACTTGCTGGCTCACTTCGCCTCCTGCTGGTGGTCTGCGGCGGGGACCGGATGCCGGCAGGTGTGAACCGGGCTCGGCGGTGGGCCCCTGCCGAACCTACCGCGCCCACCACGGCCGGCCCAGTCGGCCGGGCGGCGGGTTATCGCGGGTCACGTGGGGTACGCGGGCCACAATTCCGACCACGGCCACCAGGAGTGATCATGAAGCTCGCGCATCTGCCGCTGCGGGTCAGCATCGGCGCGTACGTCCTCAACTCTGGTCTGGGCAAGCGGAACCTGGAGGGCGGCGCCGCGGAGGCCATGCACGGGATGGCGGTGGCGGCGATGCCACAGGTCAAGCAGTTCGAGCCGGCGCGGTTCGCCAAGCTGCTGTCGTACTCGGAGATAGCGCTGGGGGCCGCGCTGCTCGCGCCGTTCGTCCCGGCGCCGCTGGCCGGGTTGGGCCTGACGGCGTTCGGCGCGGGTCTGGTGCAGCTGTACCTGAAGACACCGGGGATGCGGGAGCCAGGCAGCGTCCGGCCGACACAGCAGGGCACCGGGCTGGCCAAGGACGTCTGGTTGGTCGGCGCCGGGCTGACCCTGGTGTTGGAGGGGCTGACCCACGGGCGGCGGCGCCACTGACCTCGGGCGGTGACCCGTTCGCGTTCGGTGCGGCCGTTCTACCGACCGATGCGGCCCCACCGCCGCGACGAGCCCCACCGCGCGGCCACCCCGCTGGAACTCCTCTTCGACCTGTGTTTCGTGGTGGCCGTGGCACAGGCCGCCGGCAGCCTGCACCACGACGTCGCCGAAGGTCACCTCGGCCACGCGGTGACCAGCTACGCGATGGTGTTCTTCGCGATCTGGTGGTCGTGGATGAACTTCACCTGGTTCGCCTCGGCGTACGACACCGACGACGACGTCTACCGGATCACCACGCTCGTGCAGATCTCCGGCGCGTTGATCCTGGCCGCCGGGGTGCCCCGCGCCTTCGCCGACGGCGACTTCGCCGTCATCACCTACGGGTACGTGGTGATGCGGCTGGCCGCCGTCACGCAGTGGACCCGGGCCGCCGCCGGGGACCCGGCGCACCGTGCGGCGGCACGCCGGTACGCGATCGGCGTGACCGTGGTGCAGCTCGGCTGGTTGCTGCGGCTGGCGCTGCCCGACGAGTGGGGCATCGCGACGTTCGTGGTGTTGGGGCTGGCCGACCTGCTGGTGCCGGCGGTGGCCGAGCGTCCCGGCATGACACCGTGGCACCCCGGGCACATCAGCGAGCGGTACGGACTGTTCACCCTGATCGTGCTCGGCGAGGCGGTGCTGGCGATCTCGGTGGCGATCCAGACCGGCCTCGACGCCGGCCACCATGGGCTCTGGTCGCTCGCGGCGGCCGGAGCGGTCATCGTCTTCGCGCTCTGGTGGCTCTACTTCGACCGGCCGGTCGAGGCTCCGAGCCGGCTGCCGTACTCACTGATCTGGGGCTACGGCCACTATCTGATCTTCGCGGCGATCGCCGCCGTGGGGGCCGGGCTGGCCGTGGTGGTGGACCACGAGCGGCACCTCGCGCACGTCTCCGGCACCACCGCCGGCTACGCGGTGGCCATCCCGATCGCTGTCTTCCTGCTGACCGTGTGGGTGCTGCACGTCCGCCGCCAGCAGCACGGCGCGGTGGTCGTGGCCTACCCGGTCGTCGCCGGGCTGGCGCTGCTCGCGCCGCTGGGGCCGGCCCGGGTGCAGGTGCTCGCGCTGCTGCTGGTCACCCTGGCGGCGCTCACCGTCCTGCTGCGTCGGCGTGACGACGGTGCCGCGCCGACGCGAGCCGAGGCGGACCGGGCCTGACCTCCGCGCGGGCATAGTGCGGCGATAGGACCCGAATATGCGGCCCGCCGTTTGGGCGTGGCGGGCCGGAAGTCGGCAGAATTGCGGCATGCTTCGCCGCCGATGGCTGTTGGCCGACCAACTCGGGCCGCACTTCCTCGACGACCCCGACCAGCCGGTGCTGCTGGTGGAGATCCAGGAGTTGTTCCGCCGTCGACCGATGCATCGGCAGAAGGCACACCTGATCCTCTCGGCCGTGCGGCACCGCGCCGCCGAGTTGGGTGATCGGGCGCTGCTGCTGCGCACCGGCACGTTCCGCGAGGCGCTGGCACAGGTCGCCGAGCCGGTCGAGGTGAGCCATCCACACTCCTGGGCGGCCCTGCGCTTCGCCCGCTCGGTGCCCGGGTTGATGGTGCTGCCGGCACGCGGCTTCATCACCGACCAGGCCGACTTCGCCGCCTGGGCGGACCGCAGCCGGCGCGGCCCGCTGCGGATGGCCGACCACTACCGCCACATCCGCCGTCGGCACATCGTGCTGACCGGGCCGGTAAGCGCCGCCGGGCCGGCACGCCGACCGCGCGCGGAGGGCCAGACCGTGCCGGCGACACCACCGCCACCGCCGCCGATCGTCGAGGACGACATCGACGCGCAGGTCCGCCGCGACCTGGACCGGTGGGCGGCCGACGGGGTGCGGTTCGTCGGCCGGGACGGCCCCCGGCAGCACCCCGCCACGCACGCCGAGGCGCAGGCCCGGCTGGAGCACTTCCTGACCCATCGGCTGCCCGAGTACGGCCGCTATGCCGACGTGATGAGCGCCGACGACCCGCTGTTCGCGCACTCCGCGCTCTCGTCCTCCTTCAACCTCGGGCTGCTGCACCCGGAGCCGGCCGTGCGCGCCGCCGAGCAGGCGTGGCGGGCCGGCACGGCCCCGCGTACCGCGGTCGAGCCGTTCATCCGCGGGCTGCTCGGCTGGCGGGAGTTCCTCTGGCAGCTGTACTGGTATTTCGAGCCCCGGTTCCGGGGCACGAACTGGCTGGCCGCCACCGAACCGATCCCGGACTGGTTCGCCGACCTGGACGCCGACGCGGTGGAGGCGCGCTGCCTGGCGGACGTGCTCGCCGCCGTCCGGGACCGGGCGTGGACGCACCAGACGCCTCGGCTGCTGGTGCTGGGCAACTACGCGTTGCAGCGTGGCTGGCGTCCGGCCGAGGTGGCGGACTGGTTCGAGCGCTGCTTCGTCGACGGCACCGACTGGGTGATGAACGCGACGGTGATCGGCATGAGCCAGTACGCCGATCTGTCCAGGGTGGACACCCGCCCGTACGCGGTGGACGGCACCGACATCGACGAGATCAGCGACTACTGCGGCGGCTGCCGGTACGTGCCGGAGCGGGCGCTGGGCGATCTGGCCTGCCCGTACACCGGGGGTTTCGAGAGTTTCCTGCACCGCAACCGGGAGCGGCTGGTGACCGACCCGCGGCTCGCCGCGGAACTGGCCCGCCGCGACGAGCCGGAGCACCGCGAGGCGGTGGTGGCGCAGGAGGAGAAGCGGGGCGGCACCGCCCCGTGACGGGCCGCCCAGTCACCGGCCGGATGCCCGGCTGAAGGTCATGATCCAGTTGGTCTCCCAGGTGCGCTCGCCGTCGGTGGAGAACGCCTGCTCCCAGCGGGCCGTGGTCGCGCTGATGTCCGACCAGATGAACCGGCACCGGACCGGCCGTCCCTCGTGCTGGTCGTCGGCGTAGAAGCGACCCACCCCGTCGACGAAGCGGCCCACCATCGGCGGCTGCTCCAGCACACCGCCGCCGCTGCTCATCCAGTAGATCGACCACTGTTCGGTCGCCGGGTCGAAGATCCGCAGGGTCGCGCCGGAGGAACCCTTGGTCGGGAACGTGATCTCGTCGAAGTGGCCGCCGCCGGCGAAGAAGCCGTGCGCGACCGACACCCCGGGAAACTCCTCCCACTCGTCGGAGCCCACCAGCCGCTCGCGCAGCCGCCGGTTCACGACGTTCCAGGTGCCCACGAAGAAGTCGAAGTCGCCCATCAGCGGCCCACCGGCCCTTCCGCTCGCGTGTCCCGCAGGTAGCCGGTCAGGTCGGGGCTCGCTGGCGCGAGCATGTGCCGGACCCAGGCGGCCCGCTCGTGCTCCAGCACCGCCATCTCCCACACACAGCCCACGGCGGGGCGGCGCAGCTCGACGAAGCGTGCGGGGTCCTGGTCCGGGCAGTTCAGCGCGGGCTGCCCCGCCACCGCGACGCGAACCTCCAGCGCGTTGTCCCACACCCAGGTGTACGCCAGCAGGTAGGCGCCGGTGTCCGCGCCCCGGTGCAGCACCACCCACCCGGCGGCCGGAGTGCCGTCGCGGGGGACGTCGGCCAGGAGCGCCGGCAGCAGGTCGTAGGCGGCCTTCTCCACCTCCGGTTCGATCGGCCGCTCCGGCTGGTCGATGTGGTAGCGCTTGAGCTGGCGACCGTCCACCATGACCGGTCCCGGCGTTGTCAGATCCTTGTCGCGAAAAGCCATGCCGGGACGGTACGACCGCTCCCCTGACAGCTAGTGTCAGTGAAGTGCGGGCCAGTCGACTTCTCTCCGTCCTGCTGCTGCTCCAGTCGCACGGTCGGCTGACCGCGGCCCAGCTCGCCGAGCGGCTGGCCGTCTCCCCGCGCACCATCTACCGGGACGTGGAGTCGCTGCACGCCGCCGGCATCCCGCTGTACGGGGAGGCCGGGCACGCCGGCGGCTACCAACTCGTCGACGGTTGGCGCACCCGGCTGACCGGCCTGACCGCCGAGGAGGCCGACCGGCTCTTCCTGGCCGGGCTGCCCGGCCCCGCCGACGAGCTGGGTTACGGCGACGTGGTGGCCGCGCTGCAACTCAAGCTGCACGCCGCGCTGCCGGAGCCGCTGCGCGACCGGGCCGCCCAGCTCCAGCAGCGCTTCCACCTGGACACCCCCGGCTGGTACGCCGACGGCGACGCGTCCCCGGAGCTGGCCCGCACCGCCGAGGCGGTCTGGCGGCAGCACCGCGTCGAGGTGCGCTACCGCGGCTGGAAGGGCGAGGTGACCCGGGTGCTGGAGCCGTACGGGCTGGTGCTCAAGGGCGGCCGGTGGTACGTGGTGGCCACCCAGCCCGGCCGAGGTGAACCGGCGACCTACCGGGTCAACCAGATCCTCGCCCTGACCCCGCTGGCGCAGTCGTTCGAGCGGCCGGCCGACTTCGACCTGCCGACCTGGTGGCGGGCGCACGTGGTGGGGTTCCGGGCCCGGCTGCACCGCGACGAGGCCACCGTCCGGCTCTCCCCCGCCGGCCGGGAGCGGCTGCGGGAAATCGGCAGCGATCCGGTGGTGGCCGCCGTGGACGCCAGCGCCGGGCCACCCGACGCGCGGGGGTGGGTGACCGCCGTGCTGCCGATCGAGTCGCTCACCCACGCCCATGGTGACCTGCTGCGCCTCGGTGCCGACGTGGAGGTGCTGACCCCGCTCGCGCTGCGCGAACGCCTGGCCGCCACGGCGGCCGGACTGGCCGCCCTCTACGCCACCACCGACCAGTCGGCCCGATAGCCGCTCTTCCACAGTGGAGGGCCGGCGGGACATCGACTGTCGGCAGGATGTGCCACCCTGGGACGGTCACCAGCGGTCACCGGAGGTGAGAGCCACGCTACGGCTAGTCGCACTGGTCGCCGTCCCTGGCACCGGCCCGGTGACCCTCGACGTCCCCGCCGGCACGACAGCGGCCCTGGTGGTGCCGCCGGGGGTCGGCACGGCCGTGGCCCGGGTGCTGGTCGGGCTCGCCGCCCCGGTCACCGGGCGAATCATGGTCGGCGTTCGGGACGTCACGGCCCTGCCTCCCGCGCGTCGGCAGATCGGCTACGTGCCCGCCGGCGGCGCGCTGCTGCCACAACTCACCGTGCGCCGCAACATCGAGTACGGCCAGCGCAAACGCGAGCGGGTGCACGAGGTGGCCGACGACTGGACGTCCACGGTGGTGGACCGGCTGGAGTTGGCCCCGACGCTGGGTCTGCTGCCGCACCTGCTCTCCGACGCCCAACGGTTCCGGGTGGCGCTGGCCCGGGCGGCGGTCTGCCTGCCCGAGGTGCTCGTGGTCGACCTGCCCGCCGACCCGGCCGGCGGCAGCCGCCTCGCTGACCTGCTGCCCCGACTGTCCCCGCCGGCCGCGCCCGGGGTGGCCGTGCTGGTGTGCACCGCGGACCCGGCCACCCTGGCCGAAATCCCCCGCCGGCACGAGCTGGTCACCGAGCCCGACGGAGCGCTGCCGTGACGCCGGGTGGGCGGGCCACCCGACGTACCCTGCTGCGCGCCGCCGCGGCCGGCGCGGCGGCGACCGTCGCCGGCTGCACCGGCGGGAGCCGTTCGGTGCAGGTGGCGGTGGTGTGGAGCGGCAGCGAGTTGGACCGCTTCCGGCAGGTCGTGGCCGGCTACGGCCCTTCCGTGCACGTGGTCAGCGCCGGTAACGACATCGACGCGTTCCTGCGTGCCCGGCACCTCGCCGGCACCGCACCGGACGTGGCGATCCTGTCGCGTCCCAGCCTGGTCACCGAGTACGCCGCGCGGGGCTGGCTGAACCCGGTGCGCCCGTCCAGCGAGTACGCGGTGCCCACCGGGCTGAGCGACCTGCTGATGACCGGCGGGCAGCACTACGGCGTGTGGGTGAAGGCGGCGCACAAATCGCTCGTCTGGCACCTGCCCTCGGTGCTGCCCGAGCCGCCGGCCAGTTGGGACGAGCTGGTCACGCTGACCCGCCACCTCGGCGCGCTCGCCCGGCGCCGGGCCGGCCCGGCGCCACTGGCGATCGGCGCGGCGGACGGCTGGGTGCTCACCGACTGGTTCGAGAACGTGCTGGCCGACCTGGCGCCCGCCGCGTACGACGCCCTGGCCGGGCCGGACGCCGACTGGCAGAGCCGACCGGTGCGCGACACCCTGGACCGGCTCGCCGAGCTGTGGAGCATCGACGGCGCGTTCCCCGGCGGTGGCCGTCGCGCCCTGCTCACCCAGTACGAGGAGTCGGTGATCCAGGTGGTGCGCTCCCGACGGGCGGTGATGGTCTTCGAGGCCGACTTCACCGCCGAGGTGGTCGGCAGGTTCCGCAGTGGCACCGAGGCGCCGGTCACCTTCCGGTTCCCCAGCGCGGGCACGGGCGGCGGTCCGCTGATCGTCGGCGGGGACGCGGCGGTCGTGTTCGCCGACGCCCGGGGCGGTGTCGAGCTGGTCGAGTGGCTGACCAGGGCGGACTCGTTCCGGCCCTGGTTGCACGCCGGCGGCTACCTGTCCCCGAACACGACGATCCCGCTGACCGACTACGTCGACCCGGTCCGCCGCCGGCTGGCAGGCGAGATGCGCGGCCCGGGCACCACCCTGCGCTTCGACCTCTCCGACCAGTTGCCCGGGGCGTTCACCGGCTCCGACGGTGTGGGCATCTGGCGGATCATGCAGGACTTCTTCGCCGACGTCACCGGCGGTGTCTCCGCCGCCGAGGCGGTCCGCCGGGCCACCGGGCAACTCGCCGAGGCGGCCCGCAGCGCGGGCGGTGGCCGATGAGCGAAACCCGGGTGCTCGGCGAGTTGGCGGTGCTCGACGACGTCGGCCCGCCCCGCCGTGGCCGCGCCTACCCGGCGGCCGGGGCGACGTCCGCGCTGCTGCTGCCCGCCGCGGTGCTGCTCGGCGGGCTGGTGCTGTGGCCGGTGCTGCGTACCCTGCACGCCAGCGTCACCACCGACGGCCGCTGGGTCGGCGCGGAGCACTTCCGCACCGCCCTCGCCGCCCCGGGCACCGGCGCCGTGGTCGGCCGGACGGTGCTGTGGGCGCTGCTGGTGCCGGCGGTGGTGACGGCGCTGGGTTACCTGCTCGCCGTCGCGTCGCGCCGTTCCCAGGAGGGTGGTCTCGTCCGCCTGATCCTGCTGGTGCCCGTGGCGCTGCCGCTGGTCGTCACCGGCGTGACCTTCCGGCTGATGTACGACCCCGATCCGAGCCGTGGCCTGGCCACCCTGGTCGCGGCGCGACTGACCGGCCGGTCCGCCGAGGACGCCCCGCAGTTGCTCGGGCCGGGCCTGGTCACGGTGGCGCTGATGTCGGCGTTCGTCTGGGCGTGGGTGGGGTTGGCCGTGCTGGTCTTCCGGGCCGCGCTGGACCGGGTGCCGCCGAGCCTGGCCGACGCGGTACGCGCCTACGGCGGCGGTCGCCGGCACGTCCTGTGGGACGCGCAGTGGCGGCCGCTGCTGCTGCGTACCGTCGCGGTGGTCTTCGCGCTGGTGGCGCTCGGCACCAGCCGGACCTTCGACCTGATCCTGGTCATGACGCCCGGGTCGGTGCGCGACGACGCGGCGGTGCTGGCGCTGCGGGTCTGGCAGACCTCGGGCGGCACCACCACCGGGCCGGGTGCCGCGCTCGGTGTCGTCTGGCTGGTGGCGGTGGTCGCCGGCATGTTGGTGGCCGCGCTCTTCGTCCGCCAGGCGTGGCCGCCTCCGCGCGCCGAGGCCGGTTCGAAGCCCACCCCGCCGGCACCGCCACGACGCCTGTTCCGGCTGCTCGCCGCGGCTGCCGCGGTGGCCTGGCTGATACCGCTCGTGGTGCTCGTCGCCACGTCGGCGCACGGGCAGGTGGACGCGGCCGCACGCGGCTGGTGGTCCGCCCCGCCCGGGGCCGGCTCCTACCGGGCCCTGCTGACCGGCGGGGAGCTGTGGCGGGCGCTGGGCTTCACCCTCCTGCTGGCCACCGTGGTGACCGCCACGGTGCTCGTCATCGCGCTGCTGGCCGCGTACCCGCTGGCCTGGCTGACCGGGCCGGCCGCGCAGGCGACCGGCCTGCTGCTGATGGCCGCCACCATCGTCCCGGTGCAGGTGATCGCCGGGCCAGTCAACGAGGTGCTGGGCGTGGTGCTCTCCTCCGGCACCGCCCGAGGGCTGGCCCTGGTGCACGTGGCGCTGGGTGTGCCGTTCGCGGTGCTGGTGCTGCGCAACGCGTTCGCCGACCTGCCCGCCGAGCAGGTGCGCGGCGCGCGGCTGGGCGGGCGCCGCTGGTGGGGCACGCTGCGCCGGCTGGGCCGGCACAACCTGCCCGCCGTGGTCGCGGTCTCCGTGCTGGAGTTCGTCCAGGTGTGGAACGACCTGGTGGTGGGCCTGCTGTTCAGCGGGCCGGAGGCGACGCCGCTCGGGCTGTTCCTGGCCGGGCAGAGCCGGGGCTTCGTGTCCAACAGCGGGGTCCTGGCCGCCGGGTCGGTGCTCGCCTCGGTGCTACCGGTGGTGCTGATCGTGCTCGCCCGGCGGCAGCTCGTCGCCGGTCTGGTCGCCGGAGGTGTCCGGTGACCAGCCCCACCGGCACCGGCCGGGGGCCACGCTGGCCGGTGCTCATCGCGGTCGGCACGCTGGTCAGCGGGGTCCTCGGCAACCTGGCCAGCAACCTGCTCTCCGAGCTGGCGGCCAGTGTGCTCGGCCCGGCGAGCATCGCGCTGGCGGTCAGTGGCGCCATCGGCTTCGTGGTGTTCGAGATGCGCCGACGCCGGGCCGTCCGCGGGGCCGGCGCGGAGCCCACCGACGTCGTCACCACACCGGTCACCGACGTGCCGACGCTGCCGTACACCGCCGGGTTCACCGGTCGCGACGAGCACGTCCAGGCGGTGCTCGACCTGCTCGCTCGCGAGCACGCGGTGGCGGTGCTGGGTCGGCGGGCGGTGGGCACCTCCGCCTGCGCCGTCCACGTGGCGAACCTGTGCCGGGACGACTACCCGGACGGGCAGTACCATCTCGACCTGCGCCGAGGCGGTCGCCCCCGCTCCGCCCGGCAGGTGCTCACCGCCCTGGCAGGTGTCCTGGGCACCGCACCGCCCACCTCGGGCCGACCGGACGCCCTCGCGACCGCCGCCGCCGCGCTGCGCCGCAAGCTCGACGGCCGCAAGGTCCTGCTGGTGCTGGACAACGTCGACCGTCCCGAGCAGGTCCGGCCGCTGCTGCCGCCCACCGCCCGCACCTGCCGGCTTCTGTTGGCCGGGGGCCCCGCGCTCAGCGGGCTCAACGGGGTGGTGACGCACTGGATCTCCGAGCCCGGCCCCGACGAGGCGGTCGAACTGTTCGCGGCGGCGGGCGGCGCGGCACCCGCCGCCCGGGTCCGCCGCGCCGACCCTCGCACCGACCCGGCGGTACGCGAGATCGCCGACCTGTGCGGTCGGCAGCCCCGCACGGTCCGGGCGCTCGGCTACCGCACCGCCCAGCACGGCTGGCGGCACGCCGACGTGCTGGACGCGCTGCGCCGCGCCGTGCACACCCCACCGCACCAGCGCGTCGCCCTCTCGCCCGCGGCCCGGCTGGTCACCGAGCGGGACACCGCGTACCGGGCGTTGACCCGCGAGGCCCGCCGGCTCTACCGGCTGATGTCCCTGACCCCCGCACCGGTGGACCGGCCGACAATCGCCGCGCTGGCCGCGCGGCACCCCGAGCGGGTGACCGCGCTGCTCGACCAGCTGGCCGCCGCCGCGTTCGTGGTCGGCGCACCCGGCGACCGGTACGAGATCCGGCCGCTACTCGCCGCGAACGCCCGCCTGCACCTGCGCGACGCCGAGCCCGCCCGAACCCGGGTCGCCGCGCAGGCCCGGCTGACCCGGCACCTGGCCCGCCGCGCCGAACGGCACGCGACCAACCTGGCCGTGCTCGGCTCCCCACCGGACCGGGAGTGGTCGCTGCCGCTGGACGACGACCCGTACGGCTGGTTCGACCTGCACCAGGAGCTGCTGCTGGCGGTGGTCCGGGTGCCGGCCGGGGCGGCCGAGACGCTGCCCCGACGGGTACGCCGGTGGTGGTTCCGGCTGGCCGTGGCGCTGTGCGGGTGGCTCGCGCACGTGGAGCGGCTCGACGAGTGGGAGCAGGTCTGCCGCACCGTGCTGGCCACCCCGACCGCCGACGACCGGCCAGAGATCGCCGGGTGGGCGCACAACGAGCTGGGCGTGCTGCGCCGACGCCGACACGACCCGCAGGGCGCCGCCGCCGCGCTCACCCTCGCGGTGGCCGAACGCGGCCGGCGCGGCACCGCCCAGGCCCGGATGAACCTCGGCCTGGCCCTGCTCGACCTGGGGCAGCTCGACGACGCCGTGGAGCACCTGGAGCTGTCCCGCCGGCACCGCTCCGCGGCGGACCGGGCCGGGCTCGCCCTCACCGACCTGGGTCTCGGCGCGGCCCAGCTGGCCCGGGGTGAGCTGGACACCGCACACCATCACCTGGTGCGGGCGGCGAACACGTTCCGGTCGGTGGGTGACGCGCGCGGCTACGCGGCGGCGCTGACCAACCTGGTGCTGGTGCACGCCACCCTCGGCGAGCACCTCGACGCCGCGCAGGCGTGGCGGGCCGCGCTGCGCGAGTACGAGTCGGTCAACGACCCGACCAGCCGGGCGGCGGCGCTGCTCAACGCCGGCGCGACGCTGTTGACCAGCGCCCCGGGGCAGGCGCGAGCGGCCTACGAGCTGCTGGCCGAGAGCCGGCGGCTGCGCGAGGAGACCCGGGCCACCCCGGGGCTGGCCCGCACCCTGCTCTACCTGGGCGACGCCGCCGCCGCGCTGGGCGACCGGGCCGACGCGCGGCGGCACTGGGCGGACGCGGCGTCGGTGGCGGAGGAGGTCGACGACGCCCCGGTGCTGGCAGCCGCCGACGACCGGCTGGACGACTCCGCTGTGTCGCCGGGCGACAAGTGACCCGTACGCGACCGGCGGGCTGCCAACCGCTGGTGAGCGTCTGCGAGAGTGTGTGACCGTGGATGCGCTCTCGGTGCGGGGACTCAGTCGCAACTTCGGCAACCTGGTCGTGCTCGACGACGTGAGCTTCACGCTCGCGGCGGGCCGGATCGCGGTGGTGCTCGGCCCCAACGGCAGCGGCAAGACCACCCTGCTGCGCTGCGTAGTCGGCGCCGACCGGCCGGACGCGGGTGAGGTGTTCGTGCAGGGCCGCCGGGCCGACGAGACCGATCCCCAGGTACGGGCGCTGGTGGCCGCCGCCCTGGACGACATCGACTTCTTTCCCGACCTGTCCGTGGTCGAGCACCTGGAGCTGGTCGCGTACGCCCACGGGGGCACCGCCGACCCGGTCGAGGAGGTCCTCGCCGAGTTGGGCCTGGAGCCGGCCCGTGACCAACTGCCGGTGACCCTGTCCAGCGGTCAGCGCCGCAGGCTGGCGCTGGCGTCCTGCTTCGTACGCCCTCGCCGGGTGCTGATCCTGGACGAGCCGGAGCAGCGGCTGGATGTGCGTGGCCGGCAGTGGCTGGCCGACCGGCTGCGCCGGGAGCGGGACGCCGGCACCGCCGTGCTGCTGGCCTCGCACGACCCGGAGTTGATCGACGCGGTGGTCGACGAGCGGATCGAGATCGGCCGGTGACCGCCCCACCGGCCACGATCGCTGACGCGCCGGCCGGGCTGCCCACCGCCCGGCAGGTGCGGACGCGCCTGCGCCAGGCCCGCCGCCGCCACCACGAGCACTCCCTCGGAGACGTGCTGGGCGACGCGTACGTCATGGTCCTTTTCGTGGGCATGTACGGCTGGTTCGCGATCAGCGCCAGCCGCGACATGTTGGCCTCCCCGACCATCGGCCGCGCCGACCCGGGGGTGCGATGGTGGCTGGCGGTGGCGGCGCTGCTGGCCGGCGCCGGGCTCGCCTGGCGGGGCCTGCGGGCACTCGGCCCGTTGCTTGTCACCCCGGCCACGCAGAGCTGGGTGACCAGCGCGCCGGTCGACCGGCGGGCCTGGCTGGCGCCACGCCTCGGTGTCCTGCTGACGGGCGCGGCGGCCGGCACGGCGCTGCTCGGCGTGGCCGTGGCGGTGCTGGGCGGCGTCACCGACATGGGTGCCCTGGGCTGGGCGGCGGGCGCCGGCGCCGGGTGGGGCGCCGCCGCGCTGGCGCTGAGCGTCGTCGCGCAGGGCAGCCGGACGGGCCGGCGGTGGCCGACGCTGGTCGGTGCGGTGCCGATGGTGACGGCCGGCGTCGTCACGGCCGTGGTGGTGCTCGCCGGTCGACTCGGGGACGGGCTGCCCCGGCCGGCGGCGCTGCCGACGACCGCTGGTCGCCGTGGGGGTGCCGCTCGCGGTCGTCGGCACGGTCTTCGCGGTCCGCGCGCTGCCCCGGGTGGACCGGGCCACGCTGACCACCGGCGCGCAGTTCGCCAACGCGGCCGCCACGGCGACGATCCTGCTCGACCCGAGCCTGCTCACCAGCCTGGTGGAGAGCAGGCGGTGGCGCCGCATCGGCCGGGTCCGCAGCAGCCGGATCCTGCCCGGGCCGAACTGGTGGGCGCTGTTGCAGGCCGACGTACGCCGGCTGCGCCGCCACCCCAGCGCCCTGCTGATCTGGGCGGCGCTCATCGGTGTCCAGTACGCTGCCGCGCTCGCCCTGCCCGGGCTGGCGGGCGCCGCGCAGGTCGTGTTCGCCTACCTCGCCACCGACCGGCTCACCGGCGGCCTGCGGTCGATCAGCCGGTCACCGGGGTTGCGCCGGGCGCTCGGCGGCAGCGACAACCTGCTGCGCGGGATCCACGTGGTGGTGCCGGCGATCGGCGCGGGCCTGTGGTGGCTGCTGACCCTGCCCACCGTCGAGCTCGGGCCGCCCTGGCTGGCGCCGACGCTGGCGCTCGGGGTGGTGGCCGCCGCCTGGCGGGCCGGCACCCGTCCGCCGATCAACTACGGCGGCGCGACGGTCAACACACCGTTCGGGATGGTCCCGGTCGACCTGCTGCGCCAGGGCTCGCGCGGGCCCGCGCTGCTGGCCGTGCTGGTGCTCGTCCAACTGTTCCTGGGCTGACCGGGGTCGACCGCCCGGCTGCGGCGCAGCCCGCCCACCACAGAACACGCCGCCCGACACGCTCCGCAGTCGCCCGGGACCGTTACCGTCACCTCAGGAGGAAACCGACGGTCGCGAACGGGACAGCGAGCGGCAAAGCCGGCACGTATCCTCCGCATTCCGGTGATCGGTGGGCCACGACGGAGGGGGACCGGATGCCCGGCTGGGCGGAGCGGGGCGGCCGGCAACGACGTGCCTTCGTCGTCGGCGGGACGCTGCTGGGAATCGCCGCCGTGATGCTGCTCGCCGCCTGGCGCAGCACCGGCTTCCTCAGCGACCTGCTGCTCAACCTCGGCTCCAGTGTGGTGCTCGCGGCCATCTCGTACGTCATCTTCGACCCCCTGTTCGAAGAGGCCCGCAGGGCGCGGGTGCAGGAACACCTGAGCTTCGACCAGCGCGCGTTCGTGACGCGGCTGCACCGATCCGGCCGCCGGGTGCGGATCCTCGACACCTGGACGATCCTGCTGGAACGCACGCACCGCGAGGAGACCCTGGGGGCGGTCCGTGCCGCGCTCGGCAACGGCGCGCAGGTGCAGTTGCTGCTGCTCGACCCGGACTGCACCGCCGCGCAGCAGCGCTCCGAGGAGTTGGAGCGGCAGCGGGTGGACGTGCCACGGCAGATCCGCACCAACCTGCGCCACCTGACGGCCTTCCAGAACGCCCTCGACCCCGCGCTGCGGCACCGGCTTCAGGTCCGGCTCTACGACGCGTCGCCGTCGATCCAGCTCTACCAGTGGGACGGGCGTGCGCTGATCTCGTTCTTCCCGATCGGGAAGCTGTCGTTCAACGTGCCCCAACTCGAGGTGGACATGGACAGCCCGTGGGGTGGGTTCGTGCACGCCCGGTTCGAGGAGCTGTGGGAGCACGAGCAGGCCACCGTGAACCTGGAGCGCTACTGGTCGGTCACCGTCACGCTGCGCCACGACGACTCCGACGTGGTCGAGGTGCAGGTGCCCTACGTGACCGTGGAGGGGCAGCACTACGTCGACTGCCAGGGGTTCCGGGTGACCGGGCCGCTGACCGTGCGGGCCGTGCTGCCGCCCCGCGCGCCGGGCGCGGCCCCGGGGGTGTTCGGGCTGGCCGAGCCCACCGACACCGACCGTACGCCGGCCGCCACCGTGAAACGGCACTTCGACCAGAAGTACGGGCACGGCGACGGGCAGCGGGCGATCCGTCGGCTGGTGCCAACGCCGGGCGGCCCGCGTACCCCGGCACCCCGTTCCGCGGCGGCCGGCGACGCGCACGGACGGTGACCCCCGGCCGGTCCGGTGGGGCGAGGCGCGGGACAATGGTGGCCTCGGCGCGCCGCCGCACCCGATCACCCGGAGGGCCGTTCCCCTGTCGCCCGACCCCGCACCGCCGCCCGGCTCGGCGCAGTTGCGCGCCGACTGCGGGCGCTGCTTCGGGCTGTGCTGCGTGGTGCCCGCCTTCGCCGCGTCGGCGGACTTCGCGATCGACAAGCCGGCCGGGCGGCCCTGCCCCAACCTGCGCCCGGACCACCGCTGCGGGATCCATACGCAGCTCCGCGAGCGGGGGTTCCCGGGCTGCACGGTGTTCGACTGCTTCGGCGCCGGGCAGCAGGTCGCCCAGGTCGCCTTCGGCGGGCGGGACTGGCGGGACGCGCCGGAGACGCTGCCGGCGATGGCCGAGGCGTTCACCGTGCTGCGTCCCCTGCACGAGCTGCTCTGGTATCTCACCGAGGCGCTGGCGCTGCGCCCGCCGGCCGGGCTGCGCGCCGAGCTGGAGCGTGCCCGCGCCGACACGGCGGCGCTCACCGCGGCCGACCCGGCGCGGCTGCGCACGGTGGACGTCGCCGCGCACCGCGACCGCGTCAACCCGCTGCTGTCCCGGGCCGGCGACGCGGCGCGGTCTCCAGGGGGCGCCGATCATCGCGGTGCCCGGCTGCTCGGGGCGGACCTACGCCGGGTGGACCTGCGGCGGGCCAACCTGCGCGGGGCGCTGCTCATCGGCGCCGACCTGCGCGGCGTCGACCTGGGCCGGGCCGACGTCACCGGCGCGGACCTGCGCGGGGCCGACCTGCGCGGCGCGGACCTGCGCGGCACCCTCTTCCTGCACCAGGCCCAACTGGACGCCGCCCGGGGTGACGCGCGCACCGGACTGCCGGCGACGCTGACCCGGCCGGCGCACTGGACGGCCCTGCCGCTCACCCCGGTACCTGCCACCGCGCGTCGGGGTCGACGCCGCTGACGGTCGCGGCCGGCCCAGGTTTCGGCCGCGACGACCCGGGTAGCCAACCGCCGACGCGCAACGGCACCGACGGGGGGCAACGGCGTGGGTTTCCGAAAGCGTGACGGTGAGCTGCCGGGCGACCCGCAGCACAGCGAGGACGAGGCCGGTCAGGTGCCGTTGGTGCAGGTCGAGGCGGACACCGAGGTCCCACCCCCGGACGACACCGACGTACGCCCGGACATCGTGACCGAGGACAACAGCTCAGGCATGACGGGCGGGTCGTCCGGCAGCAGTGGCGGCGGGTCGAGCATGCCCGGCCATCCGGACGCGGCTCGCTGACGCCCGGTCAGCGGCTGGTCAGCGCGGCCTCCCGCGCCTCGGTCATGCCCTTGTTGGCGAGCCCGTCGGCCCGCTCGTTCTCCGGATGCCCGTTGTGCCCCTTGACCCACAGCCAGGTCACCTGGTGCCGCTCGCAGGCCGCCTCCAGCCGCTGCCACAGGTCGGCGTTCTTCACCGGCTGCTTCGCGGCGGTCAGCCAACCGTTGCGCTTCCACGACGCCAGCCAACTGGTGATGCCGTTGCGCACGTAGGTGCTGTCGGTGTGCAACTCCACGGTGACCGGCCGGTTCAGGCTCTCCAACGCCTGGATGGCGGCCATCAGCTCCATCCGGTTGTTGGTGGTCGGGGTGGCCTCGCCGCCGCAGAGCTCCCGCTCGTGGTCGCCGTAGCGCAGCAGCGCACCCCACCCGCCCGGCCCGGGGTTGCCACTGCACGCCCCGTCGGTCCAGATCTGCACGCCCCTGCCGGCCGCCGCGTCCACCATGCCCGGCAACCTACCCGGCGGCGACATCGTCCGGCGCGGCACCCACCACGGCCGCCGGGATGGACGGCGCGGGCCGGGCGGGCCGCAGCCGGTCTCGGACGCGCTGCGCCGCGTCGCCGACGGTGGCGGCGATCATCGGCAGCAACCGGGTGGAATTCATGATCGCGATCTCCTCGGCGGGAGTGGTCACGCCGTCGAGGAAGCGCAGCACCCGCTCGGCCGGGTTGCGGTCGAAGAGCCGGTCGAAGAAGTCGGGGCCGCCGACCCCGCCCCGATCCAGGGCCCGCAGCGCCACCGCGTCCATCCAGCGGTGCCGGCGGGGGTAGGCCGGGGCGGGCACCGGCGCACGGCCGGCGGCGAGCGCGCGGGCCACCTGGTCGGCCTGGCGGTACATAGCCGAGAAGGTGAAGCCGGTGGAGGGACGGGTGGCGCCGCCGGCCGTTCCGAGGCGTACGACGCGGCGTGTCGGTCGGGCCGGGAACGGCGCGTCGGTCATCGGGATCACCCCGTTCTCCACCTCGCGCACCCGCAGCCCGGCCGCGTCCAGCCCGAGCAGGTCCCGGTACGCGGCCAGCGCCGTGTCGTACCCGGTGTCGGTGAGCAGGTCCGGCGAGAACTCGGTGTACTCGACCAGGGCGTAGCGGTCGCTCACCGGCAGCACGTACCCGAAGGAGACGCCCCGGGGCGGCTGCGGGGTGCGGAAGTCCATGAGCACCGCCCGCCGCGGGTCGAACACCGGCCGGTCGGCCTCCAGCCACCAACCGCGGAAGTGCTGCAACCAGGTGGTCCGCCCGGGTCTCGCCGGTGGGCGGGGGCGGGAGTCGAGCACCCAGCCGGCGCGGACGGTCTGCCCGCCGCCGGTACGCACCAGCACACCCGTGCCGTCGTCGGTCACCGTCTCGGCGGGAGCGACGATCCGGGTGGCGTCCAGGCGGCGCTCGGCCTCGGCAGCGGCGTCGTAGACCGGGCCGGAGCGCAGCATCGCGTACCGCAGGGGGGCCAGGTCAAGGACGCGACGCCGCGCCGGGGTGGCGACCTCGACCTGCTGCCAGCTCGCGCTGAGCATCGGGTCCAGGTCGCTGTCGGGGTGACCCCAGAACGCCCAGGTGCGGTCCTGGCCGCGTCGGCGCACCGGGTCGACGATGGCGATCCGCAGGTCGCGCACGCCGTGCCGGTCCAGTGCGGCGAGCAGCAGGGACGCGGCGCCGCCGCCGCCGAGCAGGGCGAGGTCGACGTCGAGCGGCGCGGAATCGGTCACCGCCCCACGCTGCCACACCGTCCCGCCCGGTCGCGCGTCGCCATCCGGCGCTCAGGGCACCGGTGCGGGTGGTTTCGGGTGGACACGTGACGGCAACGAAGAATTCTCATTTTCACCGGATCGAGGACCCAACCCACCTAGGGTTGGGCACACCGGTGCTCGTCACGGAGTTGGCCACCCGAACGACGTCCCACGCAGTCAGCGGACGAAAAGTGAGGGAAGACGCGTATGAAGGTCTCAACAGCACTCTGTTCGGCGGCGCTCGGCGTGGGCCTCGGCACGCTTCTGCTGCCGGGCGCCGCACTGGCCGACACTGTCGTGTCACCGGCCACCACCCCGGTCGGGGGGACTGTCGTGCTCACCGCGACGACCTGCAACCCGAAGTCGGGTGACGCCATCTTCCGCGTCACCGGGCCCAACCGCGACCAGAACGTCCGATCCACCACGGCCGCCGCCGGCGGCGGGCTGAGCGCCGAACTCTTCACCGCCGGATTCACCCTGGGCACCTACACGGTGGCCGCGACCTGTGGCGACGGCAGCTCGGCGGGCAGCGCGACGTTCACCGTCACCCCGATCGGCGGCGCTCCGGCCGGCTCCGGCGGCGACAGCCGCGACACCGGCGCCCTGGCCGCCGGAGGCACGCTGCTCGGCGCCGCCGCTGGCGGGGCGCTGATCCTGTACCGCCGGCGCCGCCCGGTGCCCACTGTCGCCTGACCGGCGGCCCGCTCCATCCCTGAGACGGGTGCCCGTGCCGGTGACACCGGCACGGGCACCCCGACGATCCGGAGGTCAGCACGTGTGGTGGCGGCGGACCCTACCGGCTGTGGTCGCCGTGGTCGGCCTGTCCGGCGTGGGACTGGTCACCGTCGGTCTCACCGGCGGCCCGGCACGGCCACCGCGACCGTCGGCCGACGCGCCGAGGCGCACCCACCCCGCACCGGACCTGGCGCCACTGAACCGCGCCGCGCCGGTACGGGTGCGGATCCCCGCCATCGACGTCCAGGCCGAGATCGTCCCGGTCGGCGTGGACGCCGCCGGGGTGCTGGAGGTGCCGCCACTGGACCGGCCCACCGTCGCCGGCTGGTACCGGCACGGGGCCAGCCCCGGCGAGACCGGCAACGCCGTCCTGGTGGGACACGTCGACTCCCCGGCCGGTCCGGCGGTCTTCTTCGACCTCGGCCTGCTCCGCGCCGGCCAGGAGATCCAGGTCACCCGGGCCGACGCCCGGGTCACCACGTTCACCGTGGACGGCGTCCAGGCGTACCCCAAGGACCGCTTTCCCAGCGGCCTGGTCTACGGCCCGGCGGACGCCGCCGGGCTGCGCCTGATCACCTGCGGTGGCCGGTTCGATGCCACGACCGGCAACTATGTGGACAACGTCGTCGTCTTCGCCACCCGCACGGCCTGACCAGCGCCTGCGGTCGGAGGTGCGGCAGGATGGCGGTGTGGGCAAGGGTGCGGGGCGCCGCCGGGCGGGCGCGACAGTGGGACAGGGGTGTCCGTGCGGATCTGGCCGGGCGTACGCCGATTGTTGTTCGCCGGTGCACGGCGGCGGCGCGCAGGCGCCCACCGCCGAGGCGCTGATGCGCTCCCGGTTCAGCGCCTTCGCCCTCGGTGACAGCGGCTACCTGCTGCGCAGCTGGCACTCCTCGACCCGGCCGGCCCGGCTGGAACTGGACCCGGGGCAGCGGTGGACCCGGCTGGAGATCGTCGAGACCGAGCGGGGCGGCCTGCTCGACGCCACCGGCACGGTGACGTTCCACGCTCACTACCGGGCCGCCGGCCAGCCCGGCACGATGATCGAACGCAGCCGGTTCGTCCGCGAAGACGGCCGTTGGGTCTACCTCGACGGCGATCAGCCCTGACGCTGGAAGGCACCACTGGAGTCGAACGGAGACCACCGATGACCCTGACGTTCATCAACCTGCCGGTGCGCGAACTGACCACCGCCGCCGAGTTCTACCGGGCGCTCGGTTTCAGCAGCGACCAGGCCGGGCCGGAGGGGGACAGCATGGCGCTCACCGTCACCGACAGCACCCGGCTGATGCTGCACGTCCGGTCGGCCTTCGAGAGGTACACGGGGGTCGCGGCCACGGACACGGAGAGCAGCCGGGAGGTCGTCGTGGGGATCTCCGTCGCGAGCCGGGAACGGGTCGACGAACTGGTTGACCGGGCGGTGGTGGCCGGCGGCGAGCCGCTCGGCTCGGGGACGGACAGCGGGCCGATGTACATGCGCGGCTTCCGGGACCTCGACGGCCACCAGTGGTCGTTCCTGCACCTGGCGAGCTGAGCGAACGTCGCCCGACCGGTCAGTCCGGGCCGCGCGCCCCGGCCGCGACGACGCCGGTGGGCACGGCCGCTCGGCGGCGGCGGCGAACCAGCACCAGAGCCATCACGAGGTACGCCCCAGCCACCACCGCGAACGCCACCGCGTTACCGGCCGCCGTGGCGACGAGGCCGTAACCGGCGTACGTCACGATGATCAGCACGTCGGTGGCCATCCCGGCCAGCGAGGTGACCGTGGCCCGACTGCTGCCGGTGATGCTGGCCTGCAATCGCGCGTCGGCGAGCACGGTGGCCAGTTGCGCGGCCCCGAACGCCACCGCGAGCAGCACGAACCCGGCCGGGTGCCCGGTCAGGGCGCCGCCGGCCAACGTGACGCCGACCAGGCCGAGCAGCGCGGCGTAGCCCCGGACGCCCAGCCGCTCCCCCGCCGGGGCGAGCAGCCCGCCGATGGTCACCCCGGCCCAGAGCAGCAGGAGCAACAGCGGCACGGTCGGCGCCCCGACGCCGGTGTCCAGTGCCAGCAACGGGGTGTACTCGTCCAGCGCACCCCAGTCGGCGGCCACCACGGCGACCAGCAGCACGGCGGCCCGCACCGGTGGACGTGTGCGGACCTGCGTCACGCCCGCCCGCACCGTGCCCCACCAACCCAGGTCGCCCTCGTCGCAGTCCGGGGTGGACGGCGACAGGCCGGACGGCGACGGGCCGGACGGGTGCGGGCGGTGCTCGGGAAACCGTAGGGCGACCGCGCTGGCGAGCAGACAGGCGAGCACGCTGGCCGCGCCGACCGCCGGGTAGCCGCCAGCGGCGAGCACCGGGCCGGCGAGCACCCCGGTCACCACCACGCCCAGCACGCCGGCCGTCCGCGCCCGACCGAGCACCCGGGCGTACCGGCCGGCCGCGCCGAGCCGGTCCAACTCGGTGAAGACCAGCGCCTCCAGGGCGCCGGAGACCAGCGCCGCCCCGGCGCCCCAGAGCAGGAACCCGACCGCGAACGCCGGGTACGACGGGACCAGCACCCAGAGCGCGTACCCGGCGGCGGTGACCAGCGGGGCGAGACACAGCAGCAGCCGGCGGGACACCACGTCGGCCCAGGCGCCCGACGGCACCTCGAACACGATGCCGGCGGCCGACCAGATGACGAAGAGCGACGAGACCTGCCCCACCGACAGGCCGGTGTCGGCGAAGAGCACCACGTACAGCGGGTAGAGCAGGACGAGGTCACTGAGGAACGCGTACCCGTAGAGGGTGACCGTCAGGCGGCGGACCGCCGGGTCGGGCACGCGCGAGGCGAGGTGAGTCATGGGGCCTTCCCGTGGGAGTGGACACGGACACCGGACGTGCGGTGCCCGTGGCGGCCCACGGGATCGGCCTACGGCACTGGATCAATGTCGCCAGGTCATGTCGGCGATGCTAGACCGGCCGGGCCACGCCGGCCAGCGCTTTCGGCATGCCGGAGGCGACGAGAAGGGGCGGGATCCGCACGGATCCCGCCCCGCCGTCCGGCTGCCGGTCAGCGTCGCTTCGGGTCCACCGGCGGGAGAACCGTGGTGGTCTCGGCGTCGTCACTGGTGCGCTGCCCGGGCACCGCGCCGCTGACGACCTGGGTCGTGTCGCCGTCGGTGGACGGGCGCACCACCTGGGTCGTGTCGGCGTCCGTCGATGGGCGCACCACCTGTGTGGCGTCCGGGTCGGTCGGCCGGGCGACCACCTGGGTCGCTTCCGGGTCGGTCGGCCGGGTCACGATCTGGGTGGACTCCGGGTCGGCCGGGAGGGTCACCACCTGGGTGGACTCCGGGTCGGAGGCGGCGGCCCTCGGCCGTGCCAACTCGGCCTCGGCGTCACGGCGACCGGCCCGGTAGGCACGGGCGTGCGCGGCGATCTGCTGCGACTCCTGCTCGGCGCGGGTCAGCCAGGACTCCCAGCGGCCCTGCATCGGCCGGATCAGCCCACCGCCGACCCCGACGACGAGGATGCCGCCCACCGTGGCCAGCACGGCGATCAGTACGGGCGTGGTGACCGCGGTCGCCACACCGATCTGGTTCAGCGCGGCGATGACGCCCAGGCCGAGGATGAACACCGACGCGATGGTGGCCAGCACCCGACCGTACGACAGGCCGCCGAGCGCGCCGCCGATGAGATCCTTGACGGCGTTGGCGATGGCTGCCGCGACCACCACGATGACGATCGCGACGAATGCCCGGGGCAGCCAGGAGATGACGCCGGCGATCAGGTCGGAGACCGGGTTCGGTCCCCAGATGCCGAAGGCGATCTGGAGGGTGACCAGCAGCAGCCCGTAGTAGACGAGCTTGGCGACGAGGTCGCTGGCGTCGTACCGGGAGCGGCTCAGCGCCCGGCGGATGCCGCCGCGCTCGACGGCGCGGTCGAAGCCCACCCGCTCCAGGACCTTGTCCACGATCTTGCGCACGGCCTTGGCGATCAGCCATCCGGCCACCAGGATCGCCACGAAGGCGACGGCCTTGGGCAGGAAAAGCATCACCGAGCGCAGGGCGTCACCCACCGCATCGCTGACGTTGTCTCTCATCGGGTCTCCTCCACGCGTGGCAGCCGGACGGTCGGCCCCCGACCTACCCCCACCGTCACATTCGGAAACGCCACCACCCAGCGATGTGATCGAGGAGTGCGCGGGCTCTAGCGCACGGCCACGCCTTGGCAATATCCTCCGTGGCGAGTGCGGCCACTGGAGCTAGTTTTCATCCCCGCCGCAGCCGCAGGAGGAGATGTCATGCACGTCGACCATTCCGAAGTGGACCGCCGGACGCTACTGCGGGCCGGTCTCGGCGCCGCCACGGTCGCCGTGGTCGGGAGCGAACTCGCGTTCCCGAGCGCCGCGCAGGCCAGCCCCGGCGCCGACCTGGACTGGATCATCAGCTGCGACGAGTGGGACGCCCGCCCGCCGAAGGACCCGCTGTCGGTCAGCGCCATCGCCACCAACAAGATCATCGTGCACCACATGGCATTTCCGAATGTCACCGACTACTCCCGCGAGCAGGCCGTGAAGCTGGCACACGACTGCCAGGACCTGCACATGGACGGCAACGGATGGTCGGACACCGGCCAACACTTCACGGTCAGCCGGGGCGGTTACGTACTGGAGGGCCGCCGGGGCAGCCTGGAACGCCTCGAGGCCGGCGACCGGCAGATGATCTCGGCGCACTGCCCGGGCGAGAACGGTCGGGCTATCGGGATCGAGAACGAGGGCACCTACGTCACCGAGACTCCGCCGCAGGCCCTGACCGACTCACTGGTCAAGCTCTGCGTCGCCGTCTGCCGGCAGTACGGTCTGCACGCGCACGACATCTTCGGCCACTGGGACTTCCGCACCACCGAGTGCCCGGGAGCCGCCTTCTACCGGGAGTTCCCGGCGCTGCGCCGACGGGTGTTCGCCGCCCTCGGCACTCGGCTGGGGGACGTGCCGGCACGCCGCTGGCCGGACCTGTGGCGCTTCGTCAACTCCCCGTCGGTCCGCGTGGTGCAACACCTGCTCGCGTTCCGCGGCTACCCGGTGACGGTCAGCGGCACGTTCGACGCCGCGACCGTGGCCGCCGTGCAGGACTGGCAGGCCCGCAACGGCCTCCCGGTGGACGTCGACGCCACCCTCACCGCGCCCACCTGGGAGACCCTGGTGCCGGAGCTGGACCAGCACGCCGCCGGCCCGCCGGTCACCGCCGTGCAGGAAATCCTCGCCACCAAGGGGTACGCGGTCACCGTCACCGGGGCGTACGACCACGCCACCCGCCGTGCCGTGCAGGACCTCCAGGGGCTGCACGGGCTGCCCCGCAACGGCAAGCTCAGCACCAGCACGTGGTGCACGGTCGTCGGCGGGACGGTCCGCCAGTCGTTCCAGCACCGCTGATCCGCGCGAGGGCGGCGCGAACCCGCGCCGCCCTCGGCCTCGGCCTCGGCCGAGCGTGTCAGCGGCCTGAGCAGGGCGCTCTCGCCGTCGCGCCGGTTTGGCCGGAGGCGCAGACGGAAAGAGTGCCGGCATGAGATGGGCCCGTCGAGCCGTACCTGTCGTCACCGCCGCCGTCGCCGCGCTCGCCGCACGCGACCTGATCCAGCGCGACCACGCGCTGCTGCGCAACTTCCCGGTGCTCGGCCGCGCCCGGTACCTGCTGGAGGCGATCGGGCCGGAACTTCGGCAGTACATCGTGGCCGGCAACAACGAGGAGCGGCCGTTCACCCGCGACCAGCGCCGCTGGGTGTACGCGTCGGCGAAACAGCAGAACAACTACTTCGGCTTCGGCACGGACAACGACATCGAGTACACCCCCGGCTACCCGATCATCAAGCACCGCACGTTCGGCCGGGCCGTGCCACCGTCCACTCCCACCGCCGGGCACGACGTGCGGCTGCCCTGCGCCAAGGTGCTCGGCGCGGCCCGGGGACGCGCCCGCGCGTTCCGGCCGGAGTCGGTGGTCAACATCTCCGGGATGAGCTTCGGCTCGCTCTCCGGCAACGCCATCGCCGCGTTGAACAAGGGTGCGGCGCTCGCCGGATGCCTCCAGAACACCGGCGAGGGCGGCCTGTCGCCGTACCACCGCAACGGCGGCGACCTGGTCTTCCAGCTCGGCACGGCGTACTTCGGCTGCCGCGACGAGCACGGCCGCTTCAGCCTCGACCGGCTGAAGGACCTGGTCGTCGGCGCTCCGGTCAAGGCGTTGGAGATCAAGCTGAGCCAGGGCGCTAAGCCCAGCCTCGGCGGGCTGCTGCCTGGTGCGAAGGTGTCCGCCGAGATCGCCGCCACCCGGGGCATCCCGGCCAGGCAGGACTGCGTCAGCCCGTCCCGGCACGCCGAGTTCTCCGACTGCGACAGCCTGCTCGACTGGGTGGAACTGCTGGCCGCCGAGACGGGCCTGCCGGTCGGCATCAAGTCGGCGGTCGGCGACCTGGGCTTCTGGGAGCAACTGGCCACCCTGATGCGGGACACCGGCCGGGGCGTCGACTTCGTGACGATCGACGGCGGCGAGGGCGGCACCGGCGCCGCACCGCTGATCTTCACCGACTCGGTGTCGCTGCCGTTCCAGCAGGGCTTCTCCCGGGTCTACAAGGTCTTCGCCGAGCACGACCTGCACGAGCGGGTGGTGTTCGTCGGCGGCGGCAAGCTCGGCCTGCCGGACAACGCGATCGTGGCGTTCGCGCTCGGCTGCGACCTGGTCAACGTCGGCCGGGAGGCGATGCTGTCGATCGGCTGCATCCAGGCGCAGAAGTGCCACACCGACACCTGCCCCACCGGCGTAGCGACGCAGAACGCATGGCTGGCCCGGGGCCTGGACCCGGCGTCGAAGTCGCACCGGGCGGCCAACTACCTGCGGACGCTGCGCCGGGACCTGACGACGGTCGCCGAGGCGTGCGGTGTGGAACACCCCGGCCTGATCGGTACGGACGCCGTGGAGATCCTGGACGGCCGCACCGGCTCCACCCCACTGCACGAGGTGTACGGCTACCAGCCGGACTGGGGCCTGCCCTCCCCCGCCGATCAGGCGGAGATCATCCGGCTGATGGTCCCGGAGGCGCCCCAGGGCGGTAGTGCCCCGCCGTCAGCCACCGCCGTCGGCTGAGGTCCCGGGCTGGCCTCCCCTGGCGCAGCCCCAGCCTGACCTCACTCGATGCCCGGAGCCGAAGCCGTGGGCCTGGCCGTAGGCGCGGGCCTGGCGCGCGAAGTTTCTCCCACCCGGACCGGCCCCTCGTGGTGCTGATCGGCGACCGTGGGCGCGGGCGAAGCCGTGGCCGAGGGCGCGGCCGAAGGCGTAGGCGTGGCCGGGGCCGGGGCCGGGGGTGAGGCCGGGAGCGGGGGCGGGGTTCCCCCCGTGAGCTTGATGTCTCTGAGACATTTTGATGCCTCAGAGACATCAGCCGTTTTAGCGGTACCTCCCCCACCCAGCCGGGCTCGGCTCCAGGCAGCCGCCCGGGTGCACGGCCGCCCACACGATGACGCCCGATAAACACGTGGAGCCGTCGACACAGGGTGCCTATGGTGGCGCGGTGCTGATCAGACGCGAGACACCCGCCGACGTCGACGCCATTCGGGCGGTGCACTCCGCTGCCTTCGCCAAGGCCGACGGTGACGGGGTACCGGTCGAGGCGACGCTGGTCGACGCGCTGCGCGCCGACGAGGGCTGGCTGCCCGCGTACTCCCTGGTGGCGACCGATTCGGACGGCCAGGTGGTGGGGCACGTGGTGGCCACCCGGGGTCGGGTGGCCGGCCAGCCGGTGGCGCTCGGGCTGGGACCGGTCGGTGTGCTGCCCGGGTGGCAGCGGCGCGGGGTCGGTAGCGCGTTGATGCACGCGGTGCTCGGCGCGGCCGACGCGCGGGACGAGCCGCTGGTGGTGCTGCTCGGGCACCCCGACTACTACCCGCGTTTCGGGTTCCGACCCGCCGTCGAGTTGGGCGTCACCCCACCGCAGCCGTGGGGGCCGCAGTACTTCATGGCTCGACCGCTGCACGCGTGGAACGAGTCGATCCGGGGCGAGTTCCGTTACGCCAGCCCGTTCGACGACCTGTGAACCCACCGCGCATCCGGCGGCGGCGCGCCACCGACCTGGACGGCTGCGTCGCGGCGCTCGCCGAGGTTCACCGGGTCGACAGGTACCCGCTGAACTGGCCCGCCGACCCGCACCGCTGGCTCCGCGAGCCGCACCCGGCGCGGGCCTGGGTCGCCGTCGATGATGACGCTGCCGTCGTGGGCCACATCGCCGTGCATCGGGTGCCCGACCCGGCGGGCGGGCCGCTGGCCCAGCCGACGGCCGAGGTGGCTCGTCTCTTCGTAGTGCCAAAAGCCCGGGGGTTGGCGCTGGGCAGCGCGCTGCTGGACCGGGCCCGCCAGTGGGCGGACAAACGCGCAACGGACCTGGTGCTGGAGGTGGCCTCCGGTGACACCGCGGCCGCTGCGCTGTACGAGCGCGCAGGATGGCGGTGTGTCAGCACCAGCACGGCACCATGGACCGCTCCTGACGGCGGCCCGGTGTCGCTGCGCCACTACACGCTGCGTCACCGCGCGCCGGGCTCCGACGTCGGACTGGCCAGCGCCGCGAGGCGACGGGCGAGCAGCCCCGCGGCCTCGCGCAGCTCGGGAGGCTCCAGCACCTCGACCTCGTAGTTCAGGCGGGCGACGTGCGCGGCGATCCAGTCCAGGCTCTCCCCGCCGACGACCAGCACACACCACCCGTCGCGGTCGTCCTCGACGCGGCCCACCTGGGGCGGCACCAACTCCCGCACCCGGTCGGGCGGGGCGTGCACCCGGAGCCGGGCGAGATACCGGTACGGCGCCTCGGTCACCGACCGTTGCACGAAGGCGACCGGGTCCGGATGCTCGCCCGCCCGGAAGCGCCAGGTCGTCGCCACCGCGGTCCGCATCCGATCCAGGCGGAACGTGCGCCAGTCGTCGCGGTCGACGTCCCGGGCCATCAGGTACCAGCGGCGGCCGGTCGTGACCATCCGGATCGGCTCGACCGTGCGTTCCCGCTCCCCACCGGCCCGTCCGGCGTAGGTGAACCGCACCCGCACGGCGTCGCGACAGGCTCGCGCGAGCGTCACCAGCAGTTCCGCGTCGATCTCGGGCACCGGGCCGATGAGCGTCTCCGTGGAGTTGTGCACCGCCCGCACCTCGGCCCGCAGCCGCGACGGCATCACCTGGTCGAGCTTCGCCAGTGCCCGTAGGGCTGCCTCACCCGCCCCGGCCACCGTGCCGCCCGAGGCGAGCCGCAGGGAGACCGCCGTCGCGATCGCCTCCTCGTCGTCGAGGAGCAGCGGCGGCAGCCGGGTGCCCGCGCCGAGCTGATAGCCGCCGCCGACACCGGGGGCCGCGTGCACGGGATAGCCGAGCGCCCGCAGTCGCTGCACGTCGCGGCGTACGCAGCGGCCGGTGACCCCCAGCTCGGTGGCGAGCTCGGCGGCCGTCCAGGACAGCCGCCGCTGCAGCAGCCCCAGCAACCGCAGCACCCGCTCGGTCGTCCCCTCGACGGTCACCCGCCGATGGTTGCACACATTGCGGAACGATCCTGTCCGCGATCCGGGGGAGGCTGGGATCATGACCGACCAGACCAGGAAACAGGGAGCTGCCATGGCCCGCGACATGCAGATCACGTTCGACTGCGCCGACCCGGCCGGCTTGGCGACATTCTGGACCGAGGCGCTCGGCTACCAGGTGCAGGGCCCGCCCGGAGACTTCGCGTCATGGGAGCAGGCGCTGGAGGCGATGGGAGTGCCCCCGGAGAACCGTAACGACGCCTCGGCGGTGGTCGATCCCGACGGCTCGGGGCCGCGTCTGTTCTTCCAACGGGTTCCGGAGCACAAGCAGGTGAAGAACCGCGTCCACATCGACGTGCGGGCTGCTCCCGGGCTTGAGGGTGACGAGCGGATGGGGGCCCTGGAGGCGGAGGCCGAGCGACTCGTCTCGCACGGCGCCACACGGCTCAGTCGCCACGAACCCGCTCCCCCGCTGGGCGCCGGCCACATCATCATGGCCGACCCCGAGGGCAACGAATTCTGCCTCGACTGACCGGGCGTTCGCCCAGCTCACTGCCATGACGGCCGGACGCCATGCGAACATATGTACGTGTCACCCGGGGCCAGCATCCTGCACGCCGACCTGGACGCCTTCTACGCGTCCGTCGAGCAGCGTGACGACCCACGCCTGCGCGGGCGGCCGGTGATCGTCGGCGGCGGCGTGGTGCTCGCGGCCAGCTACGAGGCGAAGGCACGGGGCGTCCGCAGCGCGATGGGCGGCCAGCAGGCGCGTCGTCTGTGCCCGGACGCGATAGTGGTGCCGCCCCGGATGTCGGCGTACACGCGGGCCAGCCGGGCGGTGTTCGAGATCTTCCGGCAGACCACACCGCTGGTCGAGGGGCTCTCCATCGACGAGGCGTTCCTCGATGTGGGCGGCCTGCGCCGGCTGGCCGGGGCGCCGGCCGACATCGCCGAGCGGCTGCGCCGGGAGGTCCGCGACCAGGTCCACCTGCCGATCACGGTGGGTGTGGCCCGGACGAAGTTCCTGGCGAAGGTGGCCAGCGGGGTGGCGAAGCCGGACGGGCTGCTGGTCGTCGCGCCGGACGCCGAGTTGGCGTTCCTGCACCCGCTGCCGGTGGAACGGCTCTGGGGCGTCGGCCCGGTCACCGCCGCCAAGTTGCGCGAGCGGCGGATCCGTACCGTCGGGGAGGTGGCCCGCCTCGGCGAGGCGGCGCTGGTGTCCCTGCTCGGCGCGGGCGCCGGCCGGCACCTGCACGCCCTGGCCCACAATCGCGACCCGCGGGCGGTGCAGGTCGGCCGACGGCGCGGCTCGATGGGCGCGCAGCACGCGTTGAGTCGTACCCCGCACGCGCCCGCGGAGTTGGACGCCATCCTGGCGGGCCTGGTGGACCGGGTCACCCGGCGGATGCGGGCGGCCGGTCGATCCGGGCGCACGGTGATGCTGCGGCTGCGCTTCGGTGACTACACCCGGGCCACCCGCTCGCACACCCTGGGCAAGGCGACCGCGGACACGACACCCCTGCTGGCCGCCGCGCGGGCGCTGCTGCGGACGGCGCTGCCGGAGGTCGGCCGGCGGGGCGTCACGCTGATCGGCGTGTCGGTGGGCAACCTCGACGACAACCCTGTTCAACCGGAGCTGCCGTTCGACGCCACCCCCGGAGCCGACCTGGACGCCGCGGTCGACGCGGTCCGTGACCGGTTCGGGTCGACGGCGCTCACCCGCGCGGTGCTGCTCGGCCGGGACCCGGGCGTCGAGATGCCGCGGCTGCCAGATTGACCGGTCCGCGTGCTTTTCCACCTGCTCAAGCTGCGATCGGAGACACATCACAGCAGGTCGGCGGTTTAGCCAGCGGCTGACAGGTGACCCTTGGGGGGTACAGCCTGACAAGGGGGGACCCACACGATGTCCGACGACACCAGCAACCGACCGAGCCGTCGCACCGAACGCCCGCACGACGTGACCGACCCTCTGCTCTGGCAGTTGGCGGTGGATGTGCTCAGCGCCCACGAGCCGGACGACGAGGGTCTCTGCCGCAACCTCCAGTGCGCCGGGCAGTCCTGGCCGTGCGCGGCCCGCAACGGCGCCGAGCAGTCGCTGCGCCTGTCCCGTAGCAACCACGACTCGGCCGAGGCTCCCATCGACGGCGGCGCGGACCGTCCCGGGGAGACCGCCGTGCCCGCCCCCCGCTGGGGCTGGAACGCCGGCCCGGCGGCGTCGCAGCGAGGGCCGAAGGCGTCCGTCTCGGCGGCGTGACGGCGGCCCGCACGGGCATCCGGGCTGACAGCACGACACACACGAACGCTCGGCCGGTGACCCGGCCGAGCGTTCGTGTGTGTCAACCGTCAGAGGCTGAGCCGCTGACCCGGGAAGATCAGACCCGGGTCGGCACCGACCAGCTGCCGATTGCGCTCGTACAGGGCCTGCCAGCCGCCGGCCTGCCGGTGGCTCTGCGCGATCTCGGACAGCGTGTCGCCCGGCTTCACCACGTACGTGTCGCCACTGGCCGCCGGGGTGGTGCGCTCGTGGTTGCGGGTCGCCGGCTGCTCGCCGCGCGACGACCGCTCCTTTGGCTTGGTGGTCTTGTCGGACTTCGACGACTTCGAGGTGGACTTCGTCGACTTCGTGGCGGAGCCGCTCGACGAGCCGCCCTTCTTGCCGCAGGTCGGCCACGCGCCGATGCCCTGCCCCTTGAGCACCTTCTCGGCGATGGCGATCTGCTCGCCGCGGCTGGCCAGGTCGGCGCGGGCGGCGTACTTCTTGCCGCCGTAACCGGCCCAGGTGCTCTGCGCGAACTGCAGACCGCCGTAGTAGCCGTTACCGGTGTTGATCTTCCAGTTGCCACCGGACTCGCACTTGGCGATCGCGTCCCAGTTGACCGCGGCCTGCGCCGGGGCCGCCGGCCCGAAGAGCGCGACGGCGCCGGTGACCGCGCCGACGGCCAGGGTGCCGACGGCGAGGCGGCGGGTGGTGACCCGTCGATGACGGGGGGTGTAGACAGACGTCATGGTGAGCTTCCTCCACGCCGGCGAGGTGAGCTGTCGGGTTCGGGCCGAGGAGCCCGGCCGCGCGGTGGCGGCTTCACCCCGAGGTGACGATGCACCGAGGAACGTTGGGTCCCCCGCTCCTGCCCGGGTGACTGGGTTCCGACGACCGGGGGCAGGATTTGGCGTTGCCGGCCGTGGTGTCCGCTGTGGCGAACCCGACCGACGTTAGGCACGGTCGATGACGATCGCCCAACCGCTGTGAAGTTCTTCACCGGGCCACGCTGAGCGGCCCGCTCAGCGGTTGCGAACCCCGCTGACCTGTGAAGTGACCACGATGGACCGTTTCCGATCAGGTCGACTGAAGCGGCCGGCGGCGCCCGACTGTTCGGGCGGCCGCCGGCCGGGGAAAACGGTCTACAGGGTACGGGCCAGCCGATCGGCGAGCGTCCGGGTGAAGCGGGCCGGGTCGGCCAGGTCGCCGCCCTCGGCGAGCACCGCCAGGCCGTACAGCAGCTCGGCGGTTTCGGTGAGGGTTTCGGCGGAATCGCCCTGCTCGTGGGCCTTACGGAGCGCGGCGACCAGAGGATGACCGGGATTGATCTCCAGGATGCGCTTCGTCGATGGGATCTCGTGCCCCATCGCCCGGTACATCTTCTCCAGGGTCGGCGTGAGGTCGTGCGCGTCACCCACCACACAGGCCGGTGAGGTGGTGAGCCGCGACGACAGGCGGACCTCCCGGACGCTGTCGGCCAGGGTGGTGCCCAGCCAGTCCACCAGCGCCGCGAACTCCTGCCGCTGCTGCTCGCGCTCGGCCTCGGCCTGCTGCTTCTCCTCGTCGGTGTCCAGGTCGACCTCACCCTTGGCGATCGACCGCAACGGCCGGCCGTCGTACGCGCCGACCCGCTCGACCCACACCTCGTCGACCTGATCGGTGAGCAGCAGCACCTCGTGGCCCTTGGCCCGGAACGCCTCCAGGTGCGGGGAGTTCTCGATGGTGGCCCGGGAGTCGCCGGTGGCGTACCAGATGTCGCTCTGGCCGTCCTTCATCCGGGACACGTAACCGGCCAGGTCGGTGGGCTCCGCCGGGTCGTGGGTGGAGGCCACCGACAGGATGTCCAGCAGGGTGTCGCGGTTGTCGGTGTCGTCGATCAGGCCTTCCTTGACCACCGCGCCGAACTCGGTCCAGAAGGTCCGGTAGCGCTCGGCGTGGTTGGCCTTGAGGTCCTTGACCGCGGCGAGGACCTTCTTCACCAGGCGGCGGCGGACGATCTGGATCTGCCGGTCCTGCTGGAGGATCTCCCGGGAGATGTTCAGCGACAGGTCGTGCGCGTCGACCACACCCTTGACGAAGCGCAGGTAGGTCGGGACGAGCGCCTCGCAGTCGTCCATGATGAACACGCGCTTGACGTAGAGCTGGACGCCTCGGCGGCCCTGCGGGGAGAACAGGTCCAGTGGGGCGTGGCTGGGCAGGAACAGCAGCGCCTCGTACTCGAAGGTGCCCTCGCCCTTCATGTGCACGACCTCGAGCGGGTCGGCCCAGTCGTGGCTGACGTGCTTGTAGAACTCGTTGTACTCGGCGGCGTCGACCTCGTCGCGGGGCCGCGCCCAGAGCGCCTTCATCGAGTTGAGGGTCTGCACCTCGCTGGTGGCGTCCGCGCCGTCGGCGCCGGGGCGCTCGACGGTCATCCGGATCGGCCAGGCGATGAAGTCGGAGTATCGCTTGACGATCTCCCGGATGGTCCACTCGGCGGTGTAGTCGTGCAGGTTGTCCTCGGTGTCGGCCGGCTTGAGGTGCAGCGTCACCGTGGTGCCCTGCGGCGCCTCGTCGACCGTCTCGATCGAGTACGTCCCCTCGCCGGTGGACTCCCAGCGGGTGCCGCCGGTCTCGCCGGCCTTGCGGGTCAGCAGGGTGACCCGGTCGGCGACCATGAACGCGGCGTAGAAGCCGACGCCGAACTGCCCGATCAGGTCCTGCGAGGCGCGAGCGTCGGCGGACTCCCGCAGTTGGCGCAGCAACTCGGCGGTGCCGGACTTGGCGATCGTGCCGATCAGCTGGACGACCTCGTCGCGGGTCATCCCGATGCCGTTGTCCCGGACGGTCAGGGTGCGGGCGTCCCGGTCGACCTCGATGGTCACGTGCAGGTCGTCGGTGTCGGCGACGAGGTCCTTGTCGACCATCGTGGCCAGTCGCAGTTTGTCCAGTGCGTCGGACGCGTTCGAGATGAGTTCCCGCAGGAAGACGTCCTTGTTCGAATAGATCGAGTGGACCACCAACTGCAGGAGCTGACGCGCCTCGGCCTGGAACTCCAACGTCTCGGCCTGGTTGCTCACACCGTCTCCCTTCTCGGCTCGTGCGGAGGTTCGCGCACAGGATACGAGTCGTCACCGGTTGGGTCGTGCCCGCGTCCGGGTCATATTCCCGATCCAGGAGGGCGACTCTCGTGACCTACCTGACTTTGCCCAACAGAAGTCAGGTCGGCTAGCGTGACGCCCATGAAAATCGCTGGAAGCACCGCCCTCGTCACCGGCGCCAACCGCGGCTTCGGCCGGCACCTGGCCGCCGAACTCGTCGCCCGCGGCGCGACCGTCTACGCCGGCGCCCGCAACCCGGACACCGTCGACCTGCCCGGCGTGACGCCGGTGCGCCTCGACATCACCGACCCCGCCTCGGTCACCGCCGCCGCCCAGCTCGCCGGCGACGTGAACCTCCTGATCAACAACGCCGGCATCGACTCCGGAACCAACCTGCTCGACGGCGACCTGGACCTCGTCCGACTCGAACTGGAGACCCACTACCTGGGCACCCTGTCGATGATCCGGACGTTCGAGCCGGTCATCGTCGGCAACGGCGGCGGGACGATCCTCAACGTGCTCTCGGTGCTGTCCTGGGTGAATTTCCCAAGGCACGCGGCCTACGGCGCCGCGAAGTCGGCCGAGTGGGCGATGACCAACGCGCTGCGCGCCCAGCTCGCCGAGCGGGGCGTCCGGGTCGCCGGCCTGCACGTCGGTTACATGGACACCGACATGGCCGCCGCCGTCACCCAGCCGAAGTCCGACCCGGCGGTCATCGCCCGGATCGGGGTGGACGGCATCGAGTCCGACGCGTACGAGATCGTCGCCGACGACATCAGTCGGCAGGTCCAGGCCGGGCTCGCCGGCGGGGTGGGCGCGCTCTACCCGCAACTGCCCTGACCCGTGACGGCGACGGGCCGCCGCCGGGAACACCGGCGACGGCCCGTTTGACGGGGTACGCGGTCAGCTCGCCTGCAGCGTCACGTCGTCGATCACGAAGCTGGTCTGCAGGGACGAGTCCTCGGTGCCGGTGAACGTCAGCGTCACCGTCTGCCCAGCGTACGCGGCCACGTTGAGCGTGCGCTGGACGTAACTGCTGGAGGCGTTGAGGTTCGAGTACGTCGCCAGCGTGGTCGAGCCCATCCGCACGGTCAGCTTGTCGTACGCCGTGGAGCTGGTGGTCTCGGCGGTGTCGATGCGCGTCCAGAACGACAGCGTGTAGCTGGCGCACCCGGCCGGCACGGTCACCGACTGGGACAGGGTCTCGGTGCGGGTGCTGCCGTACCCGTTGAGCCACGCCTTGTACGACCCGGTCCGGGCCGGCTTGCTACTGGAGTTGGTGATCACCCCGGAGGACGCGGTCCACGGCGTGGTGCCACTCTCGAAGCCGCCGTTGCCGATCACCTGACCACCGGCGCAGCCGCCGGTGCCGGTCACCGTCAGGGTGAGGCTGGCGGTGCGGGTGACCGAGCCGGTGCCGGTGACCGTGATGGTGAAGGTGCCGGTCGCCGCGCTGGCCGACGCGGTCAGGGTCATCGTCGACGAGCCGCCGGAGGTCACCGAGGACGGGCTGAAGGAGACGCTCACCCCGCTGGGCGCCCCGGAGGCGGACAGGCTCACCGACTGCGCCGACCCGGAGGTCGTGGCGGTGGTCACCGTGGCGGTGGTGCTGGCGCCCCGGGCCACGGTACGGGTGGTGGGGCTGACCGCGACGGAGAAGTCGTTGGTCGGCGTGCCCCCGCCCACAGCCAGCTCCCACAGCGCGTACGCGACGCCGTCGGCCGCCCGGTTCAGCACCGTGGCGCTGACGTTCGCGGTGGTGTCACAGGCACGGTGGTAGCAGGGGTCGTACGCGGAGTTGGCGGTGCCACCCCACTTGGCCGCCTGGGCGCTGGTCTTGCGGGCGCTGGCGCCCGCCGCGTAGCCCGAGGTGGGGATGCCGGCCTGCTGGAAGTAGTAGTCGTCGGAGCGGCCCTGGCCCTCGACGTTCTCCTCCGGCTGCAACCCCAGCGAGTCCCAGTACGCCTTCAGCGGCGCGGCCGTGGTGGACGTGACCCGGTTGATGAAGTAGCCGCCGTTGGTCGACCCGACCATGTCGAAGTTGTAGTAGCCCTTGATGTAGCCGCGCTGGGTGGTGTTGAGCGAGTTGACGTAGAACCGGGAGCCGTTGAGCCCCTGCTCCTCGTCGGTCCACCAGGCGAACCGGACCTTCTTCGTCATGGTCGGGTTCTGCGCGGCCAGGACCAGGGCGTTCTCCAGCAGGGCGGACGAGCCGGTGGCGTTGTCGTTGATGCCCGGGCCGGCCGAGACGCCGTCCAGGTGGGCGCCGAACATGACCACCTGGTCGGTCGGGCCGCCGGGCCACTCCGCGATGAGGTTGTTCGAGGGGTACGTGCAGCTGGAGCAGTACTGCTCGGTGACGGTGTAGCCGGCCGTCTGGAGCTTGTTCTTCACATAGTTGAGCGAGGCCGTGTAGCCGGCCGAGCCGGCCCGCCGGTGGCCGCCGTTGCTGCTGGCGATGGAGCCGAACTGGGTCAGGTGCGCCTGGACGTTGGTGATGGAGATGTCCGGCGCTGCCAGGACGGCTGCTGACGCGGCGATCGGCCGGGCCGCTGCCGTTCCGGTGGTGGGTGACGCGGTTGCCGGCTGGGCGGCCAGCGTCACCGTCCCGGCGAACACGGTGAGCGCGATTGCCGCGCTCAGCGTTCTGCCTCTCATAGGGGCTCCTCGGGGGTTGGAGAGATACCGAGACAATTACAGATATCTATTCCGTAGGCATCGGTCGTTCGTCCCAACCCCACCGGCTCGACGCCGGACATACCACCACGCAGCCGCCCGCCGGTATCACCAACTCGCGCCTCCTCCCCCGGGCCGAGCACCCGCGAGCCCACACCCGCCCGGCAGTGGGACAGGCGGGTGCCGACGTCGGCACAGGTGAGGGGAGGTGCCAGGATGGGTACGTACCACCAGCAGGGGTCATCAGGCCCGGAACGGGGGCTTGCGATGAGGCCGGGTCGAGCGTGAAACGACCCAGCAGGGACCTGTTCACCGACGGTGGTGACACCGGCCGGCTCATGGCGGAGCTGGACTGGGCCGCCACCCCGCTGGGCCCGGTGGCCGGCTGGTCGCAGAGCCTGCGGGCCGCCGTCCGGATGGTGCTCTCCTCCCGCTACCCCATGCTGCTGCTCTGGGGTGAAAGCTTCACCGAGCTCTACAACGACGCGTACGCGGCGCTGATCGGCGACAAGCACCCCGCCGCGCTCGGCGACGACGTTCGGGTGACCCTCGCCGAGGGCTGGGACGTCCTCGGCCCACTGGTCCACCAGGCCATGGCGACCGGGGTGGCGAGCTGGGTGCCCGCCCTGCGGGTGCTGCTGGAACGCGCCGGCTACCGCGAGGAGGCGCACTTCAGCGTCTCGCACGCCCCGGCCCGCGACGACGACGGCCGTACGGTCGGCGTGCTGACCGTGTGCAGCGAGGTCACCGAGCAGGTCGTCGGCGAACGGCGGCTGCGCCTGCTGCGCGACCTGTCCCTGGGCGGCGACGGGCGCACCGTCGACGTGGACGCCACCTGCGCCCGGCTGATCGACGCGATCGGCGGCCACCCACTGGACGTGCCGTTCGCCGCGATCTACCTGCGCGACGGGGCGGTGCTGCGACGGATCGCCTGCGTCGGCGGCGAGCCGGGTCACTCCACGGTGCCGAAGGTGCTGCCGGACGCCGTGGAGCTTGCCGACCCCGGCCCGGCCGTCCGCGTCTGGGGCCTGCCGGACGCCGCCAGAGGTCGGCCTACCGAGGTGGCCGGAATCGCGGACCGCCTGCCCCTGCCCGCCGGCCCGTGGGGCGACCCGGTCCGCACCGCGCTGGCGCTGCCGCTGCCCTCAGCCGCCGAGGGCGAGCCGCTCGGCGTCCTGCTCGCCGGCGTCAGCCCCAACCGCAAGCTGGACGAGGCGTACCGCTCCTTCTACCAACTGCTGGCCCAGCAGGTCTCGGTGGCGGTGCGCAACGCGCGGGAGTACGAGCAGGAGCGACGTCGGGCCGAGGCGCTGGCCGAACTGGACCGGGTGAAGACGGATTTCTTCACCAACGTCAGCCACGAGTTCCGTACCCCGCTGACCCTCATGCTCGGCCCCCTCGCCGACGCCCTCAGCGACTCCGCCGCGCCGCTGGCCCCCGTGCAGCGGGAGCGGGTGGAGACCGCATGGCGCAACGCCACCCGGCTGTTGACACTGGTCAACAGCCTGCTCACCTTCTCCAGCCTGGAGGCCGGACGGGCACGCAGCGAGGCCCGCATGGTCGATCTCGCCGCGCTCACCGCCGAGCTGGCCGGCGTGTTCCGGGCGGCCGTGGAGCGGGCCGGCCTGACGCTCGACGTCGACTGCCCGCCGCTGCCCCGGCCGGTGACGGTGGACCCGGTCAACTGGGAGCGCATCGTCACCAACCTGCTGTCCAACGCCCTGAAGTACACGTTCATCGGGCGGATCCGGGTCGCCGTGGACGCCGACGACGACGAGGTACGCCTCACCGTCGCCGACAGCGGCATCGGGATCGCCGACCACGACCTACCGAAGCTCTTCGAGCGCTTCCGCCGGGTGCAGGGCGCCCGCTCGCGCAGCTACGAGGGCACCGGCATCGGCCTGGCCCTGGTCCAGGAGCTGGCCCGGTTGGAGGGCGGCGAGATCCGGGTGACCAGCCGGGTGGGTGTCGGCACCACCTTCACCGTCGCCCTGCCCTGGGCGGCGGCACGGCCCACGGCCATGACCGGGCCGGCGCCCAACGGGCAGGGCGCCGCGGCACACGCCGCCGTCCACGACGCGACGAGCTGGCTCACCGACCCGGACGGCGGCGTCGCGGAACCCGCCGCGGTGTCCGGGCCGGAGACCGACGAACTGGCCGGGGCGCGGATTCTGGTGGCCGACGACAACAGCGACATGCGGGCGTACCTGAGTCGGCTGCTCACCGGCCAGGGCTGGCGGGTGCGGTCGGTCACCGACGGGCAGCAGGCCCTCGACGCGATCCACCGCGAGCCGCCCGACCTGGTGCTCACCGACGTGATGATGCCGGTGCTGGACGGCTTCGACCTGGTCCGCCGGCTGCGCGCGGACGAGGCGACCAGGGCGCTGCCGGTGCTGGTGCTCTCGGCGCGGGCCGGCGAGGAGGCCAGCGCGGCGGGTCTGAACCTCGGCGCCGACGACTACCTGGTGAAGCCGTTCGCCGCGGCGGAGCTGATCGCCCGGGTCCGGGCCGCCATCCGACGCGCCCGCGCCCACCGCGACCCGGCCGGCGGCCCGGCATCGGCGCCACTCGGGGACGCCCCCGTCGCGCCGGCACCGGCGCTCGCGGAGCCCACCCCGACCGCACCGGCTGCCAACCCGGCCGGCGTCGCCGCCGGTGGGCTGAACGACGCCGCGTCCGTGGTCCCGGAGGCCGACCGGTCCGGGCTCGGTGGCACGGTCGACGTCCGGTGGGCGTACCCGTCGGCGCCCACCTCGGCGTCGGCGATGCGCCGTGACGTCCGGCAGGTGTTGGGTGACCTGGACGTCGACCCGGACGTGCTCGCGGACCTGCTGCTCGCCGCGTCGGAGGCGATGAACAACGCCGTCGAGCACGCGCAGCGGCCCAGCCGCCCCGAGGTGCGGGTCCGGCTCCGGGTGGGCGACGGCCTGGTCCGCATCTCGGTACGCGACTTCGGCACCTGGCGGGACCGCCGCCCGGCCATGGACCGGGGCCGCGGCGCGCTGCTGATGAACGCCTACGGCGACGTGCGGATGGTCTCCACCGGCGAGGGCACGACGGTGACGATCGAGCGCCGGCTGGATGCCCAGGCCTGAGGGCCGGGTCCACCGCTCGACGGTCGGCGCGTCACAGCCGCCGGTTCTTGGCGTCGCGGGCGATGATGCCGTCCAGCCGGTCCCCCGGTGTCAGCTCCGCCGGGTCGAACCAGAAGATCACCACCTGCTTGTCGACGCTCCAGTGGGCCAGCCGGGCGCTGACCTGCCGGCCGTCCACGGTGCCGACGACGTGGTGCGCCGGGCCGACGAAGTAGCCGAAGGTGGGCACCGGCGCGTCCGCGCCGCGCTCGTCGTACCCGATCTGGTGGAACCCGGGGCGACGGTCGTCGCCCTCGACGTCGTTGACCAGGATGTCCGTGGTCACTGTGCCGTCCGGAGCGCGCCGGCCGGCGGCCAGCCCGATGCTCACCCGGGGCTGGCCGGGCACGCTCACCGTGACGACGTAGTAGACCCGCTGCTCGGTGCCGTGTCGGATCCCGCTGTCGACGAGGAGTCCCAGCGGCTTCGGGGTGTCGCTGGCCATCGTCGTCGGCGGCGGTGGCTCGGGCGAGGTCGACACGGTCGGCGAGACGCCGACCGGCAGCGGAGCGACCGCGACCGGCGGCGGTCGCTCGACCGTCGGCGGGTCGCCCGGCCGGATGCCGACCGCCACCGCGGCGATCACGGCGACCAGCCCGGCCGCCAGCGTCGCCGCCCCGGCTCCGGCGACCCGGCGGCGGGTCCGCAACCGCCGTCCCTCGCGCATGATGACCGTCAGGTCGAGGTGGGCGTCGGGGCGCTCGGTCGCCCGCATGGCGTCGCGCAGCCGGTCGACCTCGCTCATCGGCACGCCGTCTCGTTGTCGGCCGCCCGCGACTGGGTCGCGCGCAGCTTCTCCAGGGCCCGTGAACTGGTGCTCTTCACCGTGCCCACCGAGATGTCCAGTTCCTGGGCCACCTGCGCCTCCGGAAGGTCGAAGTAGTAGCGCAGCACGATGATCGCCCGCTCCCGGGGGCTGAGCGCGCCGAGGATGGCCGTCAGCCAGCGCCGGGTCGCCACCTCGTCGGCCACGTCGGCCCGCCGCTGCTCGGGGACCTCCTCGGTCGGGTACTCCCGCAGGGGACGCCGCCACCCGTCCACCAGATGGTTGAGCAGGGTGCGGCGGGCGTACCCGTAGGCGTCGTCGGCGCGGATCCGCGACCAGGACGCGTACGTGCGGACGAGCGCGGTCTGCGCGGCGTCCTCGGCCTGGTGGTGGTCGCCGGTCAGCAGGAACGCGGCGTGCACCAGCCGCGCGGACGCCGCTCGCGCGAACTCGACGAACTCCGCGTCACCCCGGGCCACGCCGACCCCTCCCCCGTGCCACACCGTTACCGACGGACGGGGCCGGCAAAAAGTTGCGTCTGCGCGAGATCAACTTTTCGAGGGGGTCCACTCGTCTTATCTCCCGCGTGACGCCAGAGCGGCGTGCGAGGGGAGAGACATGTCGACGAAGGCTACCCGCCGGGTGCGGGCCGCCTCAGCGGTGGCGCTGCTGGTCGTGGCGTTGCTGACCGGCTGTGGACTGCCGGCGGCCGGGCAGCCCGCGGCCGAACCGGCCGGGACCGCGCCGACCATCGGTGGCCCGCCGCCGGCCGGGCAGGGCACGACCGGCCGGCCACCGGTCGCCGCCGCGAGCGCCAGTGCCGCGCCCGTCGCCATCAGCTATCCCGCCACCGGCCGGGGCGGTTGGTCGGTGGCGGCGGCCGAATCCACCACCGGGCACGGCACCAGCGGGCGGTTGCTGCGCTACCGGGTCGCCGTCGAGCGCGACATCCGCGGCCTGCCGGTGGCCGACGTCGCCACGGCGATCTCCGCGACGTTGAACGACCCGCGTGGGTGGACGGCCGGCGGCACGTGGCGGTTGCGCCGGGTGGGCGCCGACGCCACGGCTGACTTCACCATCTATCTGGCGACCCCCGGCACCCGCGACGACCTGTGCCAGGACGTCCCGGACGGCTACACCTCGTGCCGCAACGGCGGTCGCGTGGTGCTCAACGTGGCGCGCTGGGTCGAGGCGGTGCCGGGCTACGGCGCGAGCCTGGCCACCTACCGCCAGTACATGGTCAATCACGAGGTCGGGCACCGGCTCGGCCTGGGCCACGAGCGCTGCCCGGGGCGGGCACGGCCGGCGCCGGTGATGCAGCAGCAGACGCTGGGGCTGCACGGCTGCACGGCCAACGCCTGGCCGTACCCGGATGGCCCGGACCGCTACGCCGGGCCGGTCGGGGCGTACCGCGACGAGATTCCGCCGCGCGAGGGCGCACGGCCGGCGCACTGAGCGGGCGCTCACGATTTCGAGCGGCGCTCCTGTTCGAGTCGCTCGTCGAGCCGGCCCAGTTCGTAGATGGCGTTGAGGTTGGTCGGCAGGCGACTCACGTTGTCCGGCACCGGGCCGGAATCCGGATCCGGATCCAGGGCAGGGGCAGGGGCAGGGGCCGGAGCCGTCGCGGGAGCCGAGCCAGCCACCCGGGCGGACCGGGTGCGGCGCACAAGCAGCAGCGCCAGCAGCGCGAGCACACCCGCGACCGGCAGGTAGTAACCGGGGCGCAGTGGCCAGCCGCTGCGTTCCGGGGCGCCGAGCGCCGGCGAGTCGAGCGAGTCCGAGGCATCACCGTGCGGCACGGGCTCGACCCCGTCGCGGGCGCCCTGCCCCGGGCCGGCGGGGTTCAGCGTGCCCGGAGCCACGGCTGGCGGGGGCGGTGACGCCGAGCCGGACCCGGCGGGCGGGGCGGCGGAGGCACCCGGTGGTGGGACCACCGCCGGTGGCGGGCTCGGTGCGGAGCCGTCGGTCGGGGTCGGACTGGGCGCCACGGGTGAGCCGGAGGCGCTGCCGCCGCCGAGCAGGCCGTCGACGATCTGACCGACGCCGCCCAGCAGGCCACCGACCAGGCCCGACGTGGCCGACGGCGACGGGGTGGGAGTGGGAGCAGGAGCGGGCGTCAGCGCGAGGACCAGCGAGAGCGCGACGATGGCAGGCATGGGTCCACCTCGGATGCGTCGATGTGCCAGGCACCGTACCGCAGCTCGGCGGCCCGAGTGAACAGGCAACACCGGGCGGGGACGCGCGTGGCGCCCCCGCCCGGCACATCGACGAGATCAGGCGGGCAGACCGCCGACCTGGGTGGAGATCCAGGAACGGATCGACGGCAGGTCCACGTAGATGGACGGGCCGGTGGCGCAGGTGGAGTTGTTGTTGCCGGCCCGACTGGTCGCGCCGATCAGGTTCCACACACCGTTGACCCGACGCACCTGCGGGCCGCCCGAGTCGCCGTAGCAGGCGCCGGAGTTGCCGTTGGTGTTGTTGGTGCAGATCTCGTACGGGCCGTTGATGCCGGAGCACCGGCTGTCGGCCACGATGGACGTGTCCAGCTCGTTGGCGACCGTGGGGGCGGAACCGCAGCCCCGGGGCGCGCAGGTCTGGCCCCAGCCGATGATCCGGGTGGCGGTGCCGACCGCGCCGGAGGTGCTCGGGATCGGCGCCGGGGCGTACGTGACCGAGCTTGCCAGTTGCAGCAGCTTGACGTCGACGCTCGGGTGGTTGACCGCGCGGGTCACCCGGACCACGGTGCCACCGCTGCTGCGGTTGACGCTGCCGACCCGCACCGACGACGGCGTCGAGCAGTGCTTGGCGGTGACCGCCCAGTTGGCCTTGATCAGGGTGCCGGTGCAGCCGGAGACGTACACCATGAACGGGTAGCTCTCGGTGGCCGGCCGGCCGCCGACCACCAGCGGGCTGATGTCCGAGTCGCCGTTCCAGGTGTACGTCGTGCTGGCCGGCGCGGCCAGGCTGCCGGCGAAGAGCGAGTTCACCCGTGACGCCTCGGCCGAGCTGGGGTTCGCGTTGCGACAGGAGACCGGGGCGCTGCTGCCGGACATCAGGTCGGTGCAGAGGCCGGTGCGCCGGTCCGGCAGACCGAGGATGTGGCCGAGTTCGTGGGCGGCGATCCGGTTACGGTCGTACCCCTGGTTGACGGCGGTGCGGCCCATCCAGATCCGTCCCGAGCCGAGCCCGGTCGGCTGCGCCCGGGGCCAGCCGTCGTCGACGGTGATGGTGATGCTGGCCGGGGTGCCGGCCAGGAGTCGGACGTTGCTGACCCGGCTGTTCCAGATCTGCGCCGCCTGGTCGAAGTTGGTGCGGAACTCGCCGGTCCGGCTCGCGTCGTAGTAGACGGTCCGCACGGCCGCGGCCGGTGCGCCGGTGGCGAGCTGCACCCCGGCGGCCGCCAGCACGGCCACCAGCGCGACCTGCACCGCACGTCTCAATTGTCGTCGGAACATCACGCACTCCCCTGGTCGCCGGCGACCATCAGTCGCCGATCATTGATGTACGTAAATATTAAGTGACAGCGACCGCCGCTCGACATAGCGGAAGTGTCATACCGCGGCTGTTACCCAGCGGTTACGCCGCAGCGAACTGACCGTGCCCCGGCAGGACGACGGTCAGCGCAGAGGGTCACCGGCACCGCCGCCGCGACGTGACCCCGAACATCGGACGGAGGCACCACGATGAGGATCAGGAGCGCACTGACGGCGCTGGCGGTCGTCCTCGCCGGGCTGGTCGCCGGCGCGGGCAGCAGCGCCACGGCGGGCACCACGGCGACGACCGGGTCGGCGTACTGCGGGATCACCTGGGGCAGCACGGAGAAGACGGCCGGCACGCTCAGCGACGCCCCGCTGGTCGACGTACGCACCGGTCGACACGACTGCTACGACCGGGTGGTGTTCGAGTTCGCCGGCCCGGTCGACGGTTACGCGGTCGGCTACGGCGAGACGTGGACCGAGGGCGAGGGGCTGGCGCTGTCGCCGTACACCGCCGGAGGCGCGCTGCTGCGGGTCTCGCTGCGGGCACCCGCGTACGACGCCGCCCACTCCGGCACGGTCCCGTACGCCGTCGGCGAGCACACCGCGAACCTGCTGCGCTACTCGACGCTGCGCGACGTCGTCTTCGGCGGCAGCTTCGAGGGCTACAGCACCTTCGCGGTCGGCGTACGGGCTCGGTTGCCGTTCCGCGTGCTCGTGCTGGCCGGCCCCGGCACGCACAGCCGAGTGGTGCTCGACGTGGCCCACCAGTGGCAGGAGTGACGGGGCGACGCTGGGCAGGCCCGGCCGGCGAGCCGGCCGGGCCGCCGACACCGACCGTTTCGCCAGGTCGCGCACCGTGCGGGCGGGTCTACCCTCAGGTGATGGAGGGCCGCGTGCTGGTGGTCGAGGACGACGCCTCCATCCGGGAGGTCACCGCCCTCGGTCTGCGCCGCGCCGGCTTCCGGGTCGACACCGCCGTCGACGGGCGGCAGGCCCTGGTGGCGTGGCGGGCCCACCCGGTCGACGTGATCGTGCTCGACGTCATGCTGCCCGGCCTGGACGGCCTGGAGGTCTGCCGGGAGATCCGGCGGACCAGCCAGGTGCCGATCCTGATGCTGACCGCCCGCACCGACACGCTCGACGTGGTGGTCGGCCTGGAGTGCGGCGCGGACGACTACCTGCGTAAACCCTTCGACCTGCCCGAGTTGGTGGCCCGGGTCCGCTCGGTGCTGCGCCGGGCCAGCGCTCCGGTGGCGTCGAGCACCATCGAGGTCGGCGGTCTGGAGATCGACCCGGGCAGCTTCGTGGTACGCCGGGACGGCCGGGAGGTCGCCCTGACCGCCACGGAGTTCCGCCTCCTGCTGGAGTTGGCCCGCCGCCCCGGCCAGGTCTTCACCCGGGAACTGCTGCTGGACCTGGTCTGGAACCACAGCTTCCTCGGTGACTCGCGCCTGGTCGACGTGGCGGTGCAGCGGCTGCGCGCCAAGGTCGAGGACGACCCGGCGCACCCACGGCTGGTCCGCACCGTGCGCGGCGCCGGCTACAAGTTGTCCACGGGCTGAGACGGAGGGTCGGCGATGGCCGGTCGCGCGGTGGCACCGGGCCGCCTGCGGCGCCGGCTGACGATCGCGTTCGTGCTGGTCGCCGGAGTGTCCGCCGGTCTGCTGGCCGGCGGCACCGGGCTGCTGCTGCGGCAGTCCTGGTTGGACGCCTCGCTGCACCAGGCCGCCGCCGACGCCCGCTACCAACTCGTCCTCGCCGGGCAGTTCCTGCCGCTGACCGAGCAGCGCGGCACCGATCTGCTCACCAGCTTCGAGGGCAGCGGCCGGCACGTGGTGCTCGTCGACGGACCGGCCCGACCCTCGCACCCGGCGTACGCCCCGACGCTCGGCGGTCGGCTGCGGGCCACCGTGGCCGAGGGACAGCTCGGCTACCAGCGGTCCGCGCCGGGGATGCGCCCTCGACTCCTGGTGGTCGGCGGGCGCATCCCCGGCTCGTCCGCCGAGCTGTACGTGATCACCGAGGAGGACGGCATCGCGGCCGACGTGGATCAACTGCGCAACGCGCTGCTGGCCGGCTGGGTGCTCGTGGTGCTGCTCGCCGCCGGGGTGGGGCACGCGTTGGCCCGCCGCACGCTGGAGCCGGTGGGCCGGGCCAGCCGGGCCGCCCGGGCGCTGACCGAAGGGCTGCTCGCCACCCGGCTGCCGGTGCGCGGACGCGACGAGTTCAGCGACTGGGCGGCGTCGTTCAACGAGATGGCCGAGGCGTTGGAGTCGAAGATCGCCGCGCTCTCGGCGGCGCAGGCCCGGGAACGGCGGTTCACCGCCGACGTCGCGCACGAGCTGCGTACCCCGGTGACCGCCCTGGTCGCCGCGGCCTCGCTGCTGCGCGAGCACCTCGACCAGCTGCCCGACGACGCCCGGCCGGCCGCGCGGCTGCTGGTCGGCGACGTGGTCCGGCTGCGCCGGCTGGTCGAGGACCTGATGGAGATCTCCCGGCTGGACACCGGGCGGGAGCGCCCGAGCATTGAGCTGGTGGACACGTCGGCGCTGCTGCACAGGATCGTCGCGGCGCGCGGCTGGTCGGCACGGGTGGTGATCAGTGGCGAACCGGTGGCGCTGCGCACGGACCCACGCCGGCTGGAGCGGGTGCTGGCCAACCTGGTGACCAACGCGGTCGAGCACGGCGGCGGCGAGATCCGGGCGACCGTGGCCGGGGTGGGTCCGCTTGTCGTCGTCGAGGTCACCGACCAGGGGCCGGGCATCCCGGCCGAGCACCTGCCCCGCCTGTTCGACAGGTTCTACAAGGTCGACCCGGCGCGCTCCGCTTCCGGCAGCGGCCTGGGGTTGGCCATCGCCCGGGAACACGCCGCTCTGCTCGGCGGGGTGCTGAGCGTCCGCAGCGACCCGGGCGCCGGCACCCGGTTCCGGCTGGAACTGCCCGCGCACGGTCCCGACGGGCCGCCCGGCGGCGTGCCACGCCCGGCCGGGCACGTCGACGTGGACACCACCAGCCCAACCGGTGGTGCGGGATGAACCGGCGCGGCGGGCGGTCCGCGACGGGCGTCGCGGTGCTTGTCGCCGTGCTTATCCTCGGCGGCTGCGCCACCCCGCGCTCCGGTGCCCTCGGCCCGGCGCCGACCACGTCGCCGTCGAGCGCCGCACCCACCGAACGCCCCACCCCCACCCCGCCGGCCGCGCCGACACCGTCACCGTCGGCCAGCGGCACTCCGCCGCGTCCGCCGACGCCGGCCACCACCGGCCCGCGCCAGCAGGCGACGGTGACCATCGAGCTGTGGTACGTCCGGTCCGGGCAGCTCGTACCGACCCGGCGGACCCGGCCGGCGACCATCGCGACGTCCCGGCTGGCGCTTACCGAACTGGCCGCCGGGCCCACCCCGGCGGAGGCCGCCACCGGGCTGACCACCCTGCTCCCGGCCGGCGTCGAGGTCACCCGGATCACCGACGGCGTGGCGACGTTGCGGCCCCTTCCGTCCGCCGACGACCCGGCGCGCCGGCGGCTGCGCGAGGCACAGGTGGTGTGGACGCTCACCCAGTTCCCCACCGTGCGGCAGGTCCGCTTCGGCGACGGCTCCCCGGTCGACCGGACCGACTATCCGGGGCTGCTGCCGCCGATCGTGGTCACCGGCCCGAGCGTCGGTGAGCGGGTCACCGCCCCGCTCACCGTCACCGGCACCGCCGACGCGTTCGAGGCCACGGTCAGCGTCCGGGTCCTGGACGCCGCCGGCCGGGAGGTGGCCACCGGCTTCGGTACCGCCAGCTGCGGCAGCGGCTGCCGGGGCGCGTACCGCGTGGTGGTCGGCTGGCGCACGACCCGGGAGCAGCGCGGCACCATCGAGGTGTACGAGGTGTCCCCGCACGACGGCGCGCGGATCAACACGGTGGCCGTGCCGGTGCTCCTCGCGCCCGCCTGAGCGCGGAGGGCGGGAAGGTAGCCGCCCTCCCGACCGAATGCGACGTAATTCGCAAAGAGACCCACGATCATCTGACCGCGACCTACCGTCAGTACGACCTCGTTCGGGAGGTCGGAACGCTCGGCGGTCAGCGGGTGGGCCCGGGTTGCGGGGTTCCGGCCGCCCGGTGCACCGCTGCCGGACCCAGCGCCTGATCCATCGTCGCTCGCCACCCGAAAGGCTGCACCATGCCCGGAACCGCCTCGACCGCACCCGGCGCACCTGGCGCACCTGGCGCCGGGGCGTCGACCGGCACGCCGTACCCGCGGCGTTGGCTCGCGCTGGTGGTCATCGCCCTCGCGCAGCTGATGGTGGTCCTGGACGCCACCATCGTGAACATCGCGCTCCCCCAGGCCCAGGCGGACCTGGGGATCAACGACGCGAACCGACAGTGGGTGGTCACCGCCTACACGCTGGCCTTCGGTGGCCTGCTGCTGCTCGGCGGCCGGATCGCCGACTACTGGGGTCGCAAGCGCGCGTTCATCGTCGGCATGATCGGCTTCGCGCTGGCCTCCGCGCTGGGCGGTCTGGCGACCACCGGCGAGATGCTCTTCGCCGCCCGGGCGTTGCAGGGCGTCTTCGGCGCGCTGCTCGCCCCGGCCGCGCTGGCCCTGCTCACCGTCCTGTTCACCGAGACGACCGAGCGCGCCAAGGCGTTCGCCGTGTACGGCGGCATCGCCGGCGGCGGGTCGGCGGTCGGCCTGCTGCTCGGTGGGGTGCTCACCGAGTACGCCAACTGGCGCTGGTGCCTGCTGGTCAACATCCCCGTCGCCGCCGTGGCGATCGCCCTCGCCCTCCCGCTGGTGCCGGAGAGCCGGGCGCACGGGAACACCCGCTACGACGTACCGGGAGCGGTCGTCGTCACCGCCGGCCTGGTCTCCCTCGTGTACGGCTTCACCAAGGCCGCCGAGGACGGCTGGGAGGCCGCCGCGACGCTCGGGTTCATCGCCGCCGGTGTGGTGCTGCTCGCCGTCTTCGTGGTGATCGAGCTGCGCTCCAACCACCCGCTGCTGCCGCTGCGGATCATCCTGGACCGCAACCGGGGCGCGGCGTACCTCACCTCGACGCTGATCGGCGCCGGCCTGTTCGGCGCGTTCCTCTTCCTGACCTTCTACTTCCAGGTGGTGCTTCAGTACACGCCGCTCGAAGCCGGGCTCGCGTCGCTGCCGGTCACCGCGGGCGTGCTGATCGCCGCCGCCGGCGCCAGCCAACTGTTGCCCCGGCTGGGTGCCAAGCCGCTGATGGTCGGCGGCGCCGCGCTCGCCGCCGTCGGTATGCTGCTGCTCACCCAGATCGACGTGGACACCTCGTTCCTCACCCTCCTGCTGCCCGCCCAGGTCATCCTCGGCCTGGGCCTCGGTTTCACCTTCGTGCCGCTGTCCAGCCTGGCGCTGTTCGGGGTGCCGGAGCACGACGCCGGCGCGGCCAGCGCGACGCTCAACGCCACCCAGCAGATTGGCGGCTCGTTGGGCACCGCCCTGCTGAACACCATGTACACCAGCGCGGTCACCGCGTACCTGGTGGGCCGGGCACCGAGCCCGGCCACCCAGGTCAAGGCGCTGGTGCACGGCTACAGCGTGGCGTTCGCCTGGGGCGCGGCCCTGATCGTGCTCGCCGGCCTGATCACCCTGTTCCTGATCAAGGTGCGTAAGGGGGACATCCGGACCGGCGGCCCCGTGCACATGGGTTGAGCGGACCGACGGACGCCGGCCGGCGTCGGATAGCGTTCTGGGCAGCGTCGACAACCCGTTGAGGAGACACATGCCCACCCCTGCCGATGAGATCATCGCCGCTCTGCGCGCGGGCCACGAGGAGCTGGCCGCACTCGTCCGGGACCTCAAGGAGGACGACCTGGTCCGACCGTCGGGGGCCAGCGAGTGGCAGGTGTCCCAGGTGCTCAGCCACCTGGGCAGCGGCGCCGAGATCGGCCTCGCCACCCTGACCGCCGCCCGCACCGGCGCTCCCGGCTTGGACGGCGACTTCAACCGCGGCGTCTGGAAGCGCTGGGACGCGATGTCCCCGGCCGAGCACGCCGCCGGGTTCCTGGCCGCCAACGAAGAGCTGGTCGAGGCGTACGAGGCGCTCGACGCCGACACCCGCGCCACGCTGCGCATCGACATGGGTTTCCTGCCCGAGCCGGTGAACGTCGCCACCGCGGGCCGGTTCCGGCTCAGCGAGTTCGCCCTGCACCAGTGGGACGTCGAGGTGGCGTTCAACCCGTTCGCGTCGGTGACGCCGCAGGCGGTGACGCTGCTGCTCGACCACGTCGGCGGCATGCTGGGCTGGACCAGCCGGCCACAGGAGCTGGCCGGCCGGGAGGCCACCCTGCTGCTGCGGCTGCACCAGCCGGAGCGGACGTACGGGCTGCGGCTGGGCGAGAAGATCGAGCTGGTCGACGCGCCGGAACAGCCCGACGGCGAGCTGACCGCTCCGGCCGAGGCGTGGCTGCGACTCGCCGTCGGCCGGCTCGGGCCCACGCACACCCCCGACGGGGTGCGGGTGACCGGCCCAGTGACCCTGGACGACCTGCGCCGGGTCTTCGTCGGCTTCTGACGCGTACCGCGCGGGCCGGTCCTCCCGGCCCGCGCGGCTCGTCACCCCTTCACGCAGACCACCTGCTTGAGGTGCGCCACCACCTCCACCAGGTCCTCCTGCTGGGCCATCACCTCGGTGATGTCCTTGTAGGCGCCGGGGATCTCGTCGACCACCCCGGCGTCCTTGCGGCACTCGACCCCGGCGGTCTGCGCGGCCAGGTCGTCCGTGCTGAAGGTCCGCTTGGCCTGCGCCCGCGACATCCGCCGCCCGGCCCCGTGCGAGGCCGAGCAGTACGCGTGCGGGTTGCCCCGACCCCGCACGATGTACGACCCGGTGCCCATCGACCCGGGAATGATGCCCAGGTCGCCCCGCCCGGCCCGGATCGCGCCCTTACGGGTGACCAGCACGTCCACCCCGTCGTAGCTCTCCTCGGCGACGTAGTTGTGGTGACACGAGATCGGCTCGTCGAAGCCCACCTGCGGGAAGTGCTCCCGCACCACGCCGCAGAGCAGCGCCAGCATGACCGCCCGGTTGCGCCGCGCGTACTCCTGCGCCCACCACAGGTCCCGCCGGTAGGCGTCCATCTCCGGCGTGCCGGCGAGGAACACCGCCAGGTCCCGGTCGGGCAGGTCGACGTTGTGCGGCAGCCCGCGGGCCACCCCGATGTGCCGCTCGGCCAACTCCTTGCCGATGTTGCGGGACCCGGAGTGCAGCATCACCCACACCCGGCCCTCGTCGGCGCCACCCTGCTCCAGGCAGACCTCGATGAAGTGGTTGCCGCCGCCGAGCGTGCCGAGCTGCCGCTGAGCCCGGGTCTCCAGCTGCGCCACCCGACGGTCCAGCCCGGCGAACCGGCCCCAGAAGTCGTCCCACCCGGCCTGCTCCAGGCCCCGAACCCGGCGCGGGTCGACGGCCCGGTCCCGCTGGGCGAAGCCGACCGGGATGGTGGCCTCGATCGCGGACCGCAGGCCGGCCAGGTCGTCCGGCAGGTCAGCGGCGGTCAGCGAGGTACGCACCGCCGACATGCCGCAGCCGATGTCGACGCCGACGGCGGCGGGCGAGACGGCCTGCCGCATGGCGATCACCGACCCGACCGTGGCGCCCTTGCCGAAGTGCACGTCCGGCATCACGGCGACGCCCTGCACCCAGGGCAGCGCGCCGATGTTGCGCAGCTGCCGGGCGGCCTGCGGCTCGATGGCGTACGGGTCGGTCCAGACCCGGACCGGCGCCCGGGTACCGGCGAGGGGCGTGAATCCCATCGTGGTCTCCTTGTGTCGTACCGGCACCATCGTCGCAGGGGTGACCGGAAATGATCGCGCCAACGGATCGGCCGGGCGCGGAGAGGCTGGTCGGATACGAAAGGCCGCCCGACCCTCAGCGGGGTGGGCGGCGCCGGACGCGCTGTCGTCAGCGGTGGCGTCGCCCCGAGTGCCGGGTCTGTTCGGGCTGGCCGAGACACCGGCACCCCGCGCCGGACGGCAACGCGGCACCGGCACCTGGCGTGCGCCAGGTGGCGTCGGTGGGTTGGCGTTGCGACACGGCGTACTCCCGGGGTCTGCGCGGTTGACCTTGCTCCAGTGACGCTAGGCGGGCCGAGCCGCGTCCGCAATGGATATTGCGAGCGGCCCGGCCGCGCCGGCTCGGTTACGGCTGCGGCACCAGCCGGAAGGACTGCGCCGCGGTGCCGTTGCAGGTGTACTGGATGAGCTGGACGCTGTTCGCCGTGGACGCCCCCGGCACGTCGAGACACTTGCCGCTGAGACGGTTGACCAGGCGGTAGTAGCCACCACCCTCCGACTCGGCCCGCCACTGCTGGTTGGTGCCGCCGCTGTAGGACCAGAGTTGGATCGGCGCCGAGTCGGCGGTCGACACGTTCGTCACGTCGAGCACCTGGGCGCTGTTGGTGCGGTTGTTGACCCGCAGGTAGCCGCCGCTGGTCGGCGCGAACTGGTACTGCTGGGCGGCGCTGTTGTTGCAGGTGTACTGCTGGATGGCGGTGCCGTTGGCGCTGGCGGCGGCCCGCGCGTCCACGCACTTGCCGCTGCCCCGGTTGACCACGGTGTGCCAGGCGGTCGGCGAGATCGGGCCGGTCGGCGTGGGCGTCGGGGTGGGCCCGGTGGCGACGCCCGCGAGCCAGTGCAGCCCGTCGATCAGCAGCCGGTTCTGCGGCTCGCTGTCGAAGGTGGAGGACAGCCCGGTGTTGGTGCTGTAGTTCATCGCGTTGTGGCCGAAGTTGGCGTACAGCATCTTGTAGTTCCTGTTGCTCCACACCAGCGGGTAGTAGCCGCTGTACCAGGTCTGGGTGGGGTCGGTGCCGACCGGGAAGCTGGACGGGTCGATCGAGGCCAGGATGTCGATGTTGGGGTTCTGCCGCAGGTCGTTGCTCCAGGAGTACCACTCGCTGATCGACGAGGAGAACGTCGCCGGGAGGTTCCGGGTGGCCGCGTGGGTGCGGTTGTCGGCGCGCAGCGTGACCCGGGTCGGCCCCCAGGTGTTCGACTGGAACGCGCCGGTGCCGAGGAAGGTGTTGTAGTACCAACTCCAGCTCGACGGGTTGTCGGTCCACGCGCTGACGTGGAAGCCCAGCCAGCCACCGCCGTTCTGCATGTACTGCTGGAACGCGGCGCGCTGCGCGGTGGGCGGGGCGTCGTCGAGGAACATGATGACCTTGTACTGGGCCAGGTTCGCGGTGTTCAGCAGGCTCCAGTTGGTGGTCGCCTCCCAGGAGAAGCCGTACTGTGCCGCGGCCCGCGGGAACCAGGCGCGGGCGTCACGGACGAAGTCGATGTGCGCGGCGTCCCAGGTGCCGTTGTAGAAGGCCAGGACCTTGAACGTCGGCGCGGCCTGCGCGCCCCGCGAGGCGCCGCCCACGAGGCCGGCGCTCACCGCGACGAGGAGCGCGACGAACACCGACAAGATCCTTCTGGTACGGGTGGAGAGCTGTGTGATCACGTGATCGCCCCTTCGGTGTGGCCCGGGACGCGCGCCGCCGCGTCAGCGTGAACTATCAGTTCACAACCTTTACAGATAGACGAAGATTATGCGCCCCACCGCGAGGGCGTCAATCGCGCCGGCCCATCACCTCGGTGGCCACCAGGTCGACGAGGCGACCGTCGAGGTCAGCCGAGGTCAGCCGACCGAGGACCGGGCCACCGGCAGGGCGAAGTAGGTGTCCGGGTAGGGCTCGTCGCGATAGCGGTAGTGCCACCACTCGCGGTCGTAGTTGACGAAGCCGGCGTCGGTCATCAGCCGCCGCAGCAACTGCCGGTTCTCCCGGGCCGTGCCGGTGATGCGGGGGTCCGCGGTGTGCGCCCGGGCGTCGAAGCAATCGAAGCCGGTGCCCATGTCGATGCTGTTGTCGGCGAACCGTTGGCCGACCGGGGCCGTGCAGGCGACAAGCGGCTGCCCCGGCACGAACGGGGGTTGGGTGGCGGCGGGCTCGTCGACCAGCGTCAGGTCAAGCGTGCTGCCCCGACTGTGCGCGGTGGGGGCGCCGATGTAGCCGTCGGCGAAGAGCCGGTCCTTGGCCAGATCCGGATAGAACTCGGCCTTGGTCTGCTGTTCGAGCGGGCTCTTCGACCAGGCGACGAAGTCGTCCACCGCGGGCTGCGGGCGGTAGCAGTCGTACACCTTGAGGCTGTGTCCGCCGGCCAGCGCGGCGTCCTGCACCCGGCGCAGCGCCTCGGCCGCCTGTCGGGTGAGCAGGCACAGGGGCTCGCGGTAGGCGGTGACCGGCCGGCCGACGAAGTTGTGCGCCGTGGCGTACCGGATGTCGGAGTGGATGCGCGGATCGACGTCGGACAGCACCACGAACCCCGGCAACCGGCCCGTGGCGGAGGGCTCAGCGCTCGCCGGCCCCGGGCTCACCGACGTCGTCGCCGGGACCGACGGCTGCTGGCCGGCGGGCGGGTGCGAGCAGCCACCGAGCACCGCGACGACCGCGAGCACGGCGGCGTTGCCCACCCGGCCTGACCTGCGCACCCGTCCTGTCTATCAGCCTGGGCGAGGGGTCCGCGCCGGATCAACCCGCGGCGCCCGGATCTTCCCCCGCCGCCGGCCGCACCGAGTCGGTGTCGTCGACCAGGTGCCCGCGCAGGAACCGCAGCGCCGCCTCGTCGTCGTCGATCCCGCCGCCCTCGTGGCCGTTGTAGCGCCACACCGCCAACTCGGTCGGCCCCGCGTGGGCGTTCACAGCCGCGTAGACCCCCGACGGCGGCACGATGTCGTCCATCAGCGCCACCGAGTACCGGGCGGGCCGGCGGCAGCGCCGCGCGAAGTTGACCCCGTCGACGTACGACAGGGTCGTCAGCACCCGCTCCTCGGCGTCCCGGTGGATCGCCAGGTAGTCGCGGATCTCCCGGTACGGGCGGGCGTCGGTGACCACCACCGCGCGCGGGATGTCGCAGAGGAACGGCACGAGGGCGACCACCGCCCGCACACCGGGTGCCAGCGCGCCGGCCGCGAGGGCCAGCCCGCCGCCCTGGCTGTGCCCGAGCACCGCCACCCGGGTCGGGTCGACCATCGGCAGGGTGCGGACGGCATCCACCGCCCGGACCGCGTCGGTGATCAGCCGCCGGTAGTAGTACGTCCGGGGGTCGGCGATGCCCCGGGTCGCCACGCCCGGCGCCTCCGGACCGGACGTGCCCGGATCCGGGGTGACACCCCGACTCCAGCCCGAGCCCTGCCCTCGGGTGTCCATCTGCAGGTGGGCGAACCCGGCCGACGCCCACAGCAGGTTCTCCAGCGGGTGCCCCCGCCCGCCGCCGTAGCCGACGTACTGCACGAGGGTCGGCAGCGCCGCGTCGGCCCCGCGGGGCACCCGCAGCCAGGCCCGTACGGGCTGACCGGCGAAGCCCGCGAACGTCACGTCGAACACGTCGATGCTGGTCAGAGCGGTCGCCACCGGCTCGACCCGGATCGGCCATCCGGCGGCCCGGGCCTCGGCCAGCGTGCCGTCCCAGAACTCGTCGAAGTCCGCGGGGTCGGTCACCACGCCGCGGTGGTCGCGTAGCTGCTCCTCGGACAGGTCGGTGTACATGGCGTCCTCGGTCCGTCGGATTGACACTGATGCAGGGGGCGGTCGCCGGGGGCGACGGCGCGGGCGTCGGGCAGCACACCGGAAGGTGTCCGATAAGTTACCGGAACCTTTCCGCAACTGTGCCGAACGCTAGAACCGACCTGCCATGTCGTCAACCCCCGTCCGTGGGGCAAGATGACGCGGAGGAGCGGGAATGCCGTTCCGGGACAATGGCATGGCGACGGCTTGCGGTCGCTCTTGCGGACCGGTGAAGGAGACGCGGATGGGCGCGGACGACGGACGCAGGGTGACCATCACCGCGATCGCGCGGGAGGCCGGGGTTTCGGTGCCGACCGTGTCGCGGGTGCTCAACGGTCGGTCCGATGTGGCCCCCGACACCCGGGAACGGGTCGAGGAACTGCTGCGCCACCACGGCTACCGGCGCCGCAGCAGCCGCAGCGTGCGACGTGCCGGCCTCGTCGACCTGGTCTTCAACGACCTGGACAGCCCGTGGGCCGTGGAAATCATCCGCGGTGTGGAGGACGTCGGGCACGGCGCCGGCGTCGGCACCGTGGTCTCCGCGATCCACCGCCAGCCCACGGCCGCCCGGCAGTGGTTGCAGAACCTGCGTACCCGGGCCACCGACGGCGTCATCTTCGTGACGTCGCACCTGAGCCCACCCCTGCACGCGCAGCTCCGCCGCCTCAACGTGCCGGTGGTCGTCGTCGACCCGGCCGGCGTGCCGGCGATGGACGTGCCGACGATCGGCGCCACCAACTGGGCCGGCGGGCTCGCCGCGACCGAGCACCTGCTGGCGGTCGGGCACCGGCGGATCGGGTTCGTGGCCGGGCCGACGCACCTGCTGTGCAGCCGCGCCCGCCTCGACGGCTACCGGGCCGGGCTGGAGGCCGCCGGCGTCCCGGTGGACGACGCGCTGATCTACCCGGGCGACTTCTACCACGCCTCCGGCTTCGCTGGCGGCACGGCGCTGCTCGAACTGGACGACCCGCCGACCGGCATCTTCGCGGCCAGCGACCAGATGGCCTTCGGTGTCTACGAGGCCATCCGGCGCCGCGGGCTGCGAGTCCCCGACGACGTCAGCGTGGTGGGTTTCGACGACCTGCCCGAGGCGCGCTGGGCCTCACCGCCACTGACCACCGTGCGTCAGCCGCTGGTCGAGATGGGCCGGCTCGCGGCGCGGACAGTGCTGCGGCTGGCCCAGGGCGAGAGCATCGACTCGCCCCGGGTGGAACTCGCCACCGAGCTGGTCGTACGGGACAGCACCACCGCGCCGCCGAACGGGTCAGCGCACTCGTCGTGAGGGTCCGAGCCGTTCCGGAAGCGGGTCCGCCCGTTCCGGTCCGGCAGCCGAAATTTCCGGTTCGACCCGGTCCCGCCGCAGGTCGGGCGACGGCCGGCACGTCCAGCGGCGGCCGTCGACGTGCCGGCGCGGTGAGCGACCCGAGCCGCTCACCGCGCCGTACGCGTCAGTGGTGGTGGTGTGCGCGGACAGCCCGACGGATGCTGACCGGCAGCGCGGGCGCGCCGTCGACCGGTGCCGGATCCTCGGCGGTCGGCGCCACTCCCCCGGCGGCAATCCGGTCCAGGGTGGCAAGGCCAGCGGGGTCGACCTCGCCGAAGATCGTGTAGTTGGGGCGCAGCGCCGAGTTGGCGTACACCAGGAAGAACTGACTGCCGTTGGTGTCCGGCCCGGCGTTCGCCATGGCCAGCACGCCCCGTGCGTAGAGCCGGCGCTCCCCGGTCGGGTCGGTCGGCGCCGGCGGCAGATCGGTCGGCAACTCGTCGCGGTACCGGTAGCCCGGGCCGCCCTCGCCGGTGCCGGACGGGTCACCGCACTGCAGGACGCTCAGCGTGGGGTAGGCGGTGAGGCGGTGGCACGAGGTGCGGTCGTAGAAGCGCTTGCCGACCAGGTGCAGGAAGCTCTGCACCGTGCACGGCGCGGCCTCCCGGTCCAGGGTCAGCCCGATCGGCCCATGGTTGGTGGAGAGCGTCACCCGGACGCTGCCCCGGCCCGGGGTCCGGCGGGGGTCCGGCGGCAGCGGCACCGGGCGGGCGGCCGGCTCGTCAGGCGTCTCGGTGTACGCGCACGGGCCGTGCGTGGTGCGCGGCGGCCGGACAGCGGCAGCGGCGGCGACAGACGACGCGGCGGACGCGGTGACCGCGTCGACGGACCCGCCCGGCGTGGCCACGGCGGCGGCGGACGCGCCGACGACCAGCGCCCCGGCGAGCGCCGTCACGCCCGCGAGGCGGGTGAGCACGCGCACCGGCCGGCGGGGTGCCGCCGCGCCGGAGGGCGGTTCGAGTTCACTCGACACAGGGATCCTCCTGGACTCGTGGTACTGAAACGACCGGAGTCTATGGATCCCAGAGCCGGTTGTCGATCCGTCAGGGCAGTTGGCGGCGACGCCACAGCAGCCCGCCCAGCAGCACCAGCACCGCCGCAGCGCTCACCGCGGTCACCAGCCACAGCCATCCCGAGCCGGGGTGCGGGCCACTGGCCGCGGCCGGTCTGGGCGCACCGGGTGCGGCCAGCGCGGACGGCAGGGCCGACGGCGTGGCGGTCAACTCGCCCGGCTCGACCAACCGGCCCACGGCGGCGTCGCGGGGCACCGAGAAACCCCAGTCCAGCAGGGCCGCGCCCTGCTCCCAGCCGCGCATCGGCGCCGGCTCGGCACCCAGCAGCGTCGCCACGAGCCGCCGCCCGTCGCGCTCCGCAGCACCCACGTACGTGTGCCGGGCCAGGTCGGTGAAGCCGGTCTTGCCGCCCAGCGCACCCGGGAACCGGTAGATGAGCTGGTTCTCGTTCTGGATCTGGAAACCCTTGGTGCGCTGCGCCGGCTGGGCCGGGATGGTCGCCTGGTCGGTGAGCGCGTACCGCCGGAAGGTCGGCTGCGCGAAGCAGGCCCGGGCGATCAGCGCCAGGTCGTACGCGCTGGTGAACTGGCCCTTGCCGTCCAGGCCGGACGGGGTGACCGCGTGCGTCTGGAGCGCTCCGAGCCGGTGTGCCTGCTCGTTCATGGCGCGGACGCCGCCGGCCGCCCCGTCGGACCCGCCGCCCAGCCGGGCCAGCGCGTTCGCCGCCTCGTTGCCCGAGTTGAGCAGCAGCCCCAGCCAGATGGTCTCGATGGTGTACCGGCCGCCCTCGACCAGGCCGACGGCGGAGGAACCCGGCTCGATGTTCATGTCCGCCGCGGTGACGGTGACCATCTGCTTCGGGTCGAGCCGGGGCATCATGGTCGCCGCCAGCAGCAGCTTCTGCACGCTGGCCGGGGTGCCGTACTCGTGCGGGCCGCAGCCCCCGAGCACCTGCCCGGTGTCCAGGTCGGCGACCAGCCACGACGTGGCCGTGATCGCCGGCGGGGCGCCCACGCCGGCCGGCACGACCAGGCCGCTGGTGGCCAGCCCGGCGCCGCCGACGGTCCGCTGCTCGGGCACGTCGGGCGGGGGCGTGGGCCGGGGCGGCCGGGACACCGCCGGCGCCGGCACCCGCGGGCACCGCACGGCGGCGGTCTCCGTGGCGGCAGCGGCCACCGGCGCGGCCGATGCGGCCCGCGTTGCCGGCGCGGCCCGCGTTGCCGGCGCGGCCTGCGTTGCCGGCGCGGCCTGCGTTGCCGGCGCGGCCTGCGTTGCCGGCGCGGCCTGCGTTGCCGGCGCGGTCGATGCGGGCGCGGCCGATGCGACGGTGACCGGCGCGGGAGCGAGCAGGACGACGGTCGCCGTGGCCGCCAACAGCGCAGCTCTCATGTGCCCGACCCTAGTCAACAAGATCGCCCGGCGGGACCGGATGCCGCCGCACGATGGCGGCGGTGACGGGTGCCGACGCACGACGGCGGTGGCCCGGGGACGCGGGCCGGCGCACGACGGCGTCGGGTGGTGGTGGCGGCACGACGGCTTTAGCGCGGCGGTCCGGCGCGTTTGGCGGCTGTGGGTCAGGTGACGCGGCGCAGCCAGCGCCGCTGCCAGGGGGCCTCCACGGCCTTCGGGTGGTAGCCCGCCCGGACCCACGGCACCACCCGCTCGGCCGGCAGGCCGTCAAGGATCGCCAAGGCGGCCAATGCCGTACCGGTGCGGCCCACCCCACCCCGACAGGCCACCTCGACGCGCTCACCGTCGTGCGCCCGCCGCAGGACGTCCCGCAGGGCGTCGAGCGCGTCCGCCCGGTCGAGCGGTATCCAGAAGTCCGGCCATCGGATCCGCCGGTGCGGCCAGGCCGGCTCCGGGCCGGGCGCCAACAACAGGGCGAAGTCGGCGGGCGAGGCGGTCGCGGCGATGCGGCGTCCGCGCACCGGCGCCCCGCTGGGCAGTACGAGCACACCTGGCTGCTCAGACCAGGGCTGAGCGACAGTCACCCGAGCATTGTGCCGCAAACAGGGCCAGGCGTCGTGCCGCTATCAACTCCGACCACCGTGCCGCACTGACTCCCCGGCGTCATGCCGCTATCGGCTCCCGGCCACCGTGCTGCCGTGGGCTCCCGGGGCGTCGTGGCGCCGCCACGGGGCACAGACAGCGCCGCCCCCGACCGGAGTGGGTCGGGGGCGGCGCCGGTGTCGGTGTGCAGGTCGCCACGCCGCCACGCCGCCACGCCGCCACGCCGCCACGCCGCCACGCCGATCTTGGACAGTTTCCGTTAGCTGGGCCCGCCCTGCTAAACGGAACTGTCCAAGATCTCGTGGCCAGCACCAGACGCGGCAAGGCCAACCACCTACCCCGCGCCAGCCAACGACGCGTCGCGCGCCAACCCGACCCACACCAAGCCGACGCCCTGGCCTCCAGACCCCGGACATGCCGCTGGCCGGCCCCCCGCGTTCGGGGTGCCGGCCAGCGGTTCTCTCGTGGTGCCGGGGGTCAGCTGTTCCAGTACTGGCCGACGAGGT